>CAWCQI010000045.1:0-30722 GCA_963797625.1 uncultured Acidobacteriota bacterium | reverse complement strand
TCCTGGGGCAGTTCTGTGCTGTCAGCGCACGTTGAACCGTTCTTCATGACGCAGGAAAAGGAAACGCGCGTTCTCCACGTGGCGCAGCGAATCTAAGAACGCGCTAAAATAGCTGGCCGATATCATGCGCAGACTACGGGCGCGCCGATCGCTGGTCGTTCTTGGTCTCGCCGTCGTGGTGTTCGCGACGGTCGTGCCGGCGGTCTCGTCGGCCCTTCCGGACGTCATTCTCACACCGCTCTGGCTGGTCGTCCCGGCCGCGGCCATCGTGGTCGTTCGCCGCGCGGCGACGCAGTGCCACGAGCCAGCCGCTCGCGCTCCTTTCGCTCGCTCTCTTCCGCGCGCCTCCTGTCACGCTCGCTCTCGCCTGAGCCTTGCCGCGTCTGCGGCTCGGTCCGCCGGGTCTGTCGACCGGCGCGAACGGCGTGTGACAGGAGGGAATCATGCAGATATCCGCCGACCGGCATCATCGGCTCCGGAACAACATCGGATTGCGTCAGCGCCTCGCTCGTCTTCGAGGCTCGCCGGTCAACTTCGACGTGCGCGCCTACGACCAGCCGCTGGCCGAGATCAATCGCCTCGGCATCGACGATCGAAGAAACGCGGCGACCGTGAGCTCGAGGCACGCGCTCGCGACCTCCGCCAGCGGGCCGATCGGTCATCTGGAGTCGATTCGCGCCGAGTACTTCGCGCTCGTCCGCGAGGCCTCGCGTCGCGTCCTCGGCCTGCGGCCGTTCGACGTCCAGGTGCTCGCCGCGCTCGCGCTCGACGCCGGCCACATCGTCGAAATGCAGACCGGCGAGGGAAAGACGCTCGCCGCGGTCATGCCGGCGTCGCTGCACGCCCTCACCGGCCAGGGCGTGCACGTCCTGACGTTCAACGACTACCTGGCGCGCCGGGACGCCGAGTGGATGGGGCCCGTGTACGCGATGCTCGGGCTCTCGGTCGGCTTCGTTCAGCAGGGCATGACGCCCGATGAACGGCGCCGCGCCTACCTCGCCGACGTCACCTACGTGACCGCCAAGGAGGCGGGATTCGATCATCTGCGCGATCTGCTGGCGACTCGGATCCGCAGCGAGCTCGTTCACCGGCCGTTCCACTTCGCGCTCGTGGACGAAGCCGACTCGCTCCTCATCGACGAAGCGCGCGTGC
Organism: uncultured Acidobacteriota bacterium; assembly: GCA_963797625.1. GTDB lineage: Bacteria > Acidobacteriota > Vicinamibacteria > Vicinamibacterales > 2-12-FULL-66-21 > DATBJJ01. The sequence continues at coordinate 29,570 of CAWCQI010000045.1, read as the reverse complement.
CGCTGGTCATCGCCGGCAGCGTCGGCCGCGAGACCTCATCCGCGCCGCGGCTGGCCGCGCTCGTCGGCGTCGCTGACGCCGGGCGTGCACTTCGACTGCGACGAGTACGGCCGTGACGTCGAGCTGACCGAGGCCGGCGTCGAGCAGGTCGAGCGCGCGCTCGGCGTTGGGCAGCCTCCACGACGCGGCAGAACTATCGTCTGCTGACCGAGCTCAATTGCGCGCTGCACGCGCAGGTGCTGCTGCGGCGCGACGTCGACTACATCGTGCGCGACGGCCGCATCGGGGTCGTCGACGAGTTCACCGGCCGGGTCGTCGCCGATCGCCATTGGCCCGACGGGCTGCAGGCGGCGCTCGAGGCGAAGGAAGGCCTCGAGCGGCAGCCCGACGGCCAGATCCTGGGCTCGATTACGCTTGCAGCATTTCCTGCACGGCTATCCGCGTCTGTGCGGCATGACCGGCACGGCGCAGACCGCCGCGGAGGAACTGCGAGAGCTGTACGGCCTCGACGTGGTCGTCGTGCCGACGCACCGGCCGATGATCCGCGTCGATCAGCCGGACGTCGTCTTCACGCATCGGGACGCCAAGGAGCGCGCCGTCGTCGAGGAGATCCAGCGCGCGCATGCGTCGGGACGGCCCGTGCTCGTCGGCACGCTCACCGTCGAAGAGTCGGAGCGGCTCGCAGAGCGGCTTCGCGGCGCCGGCGTGGCGTGCCAGGTCCTGAACGCGAAGAACGATGCGATGGAAGCGCTCGTCATCGCGCGCGCCGGGGCGCGCGGGGCCGTCACCATCTCCACGAACATGGCCGGCCGCGGCACCGACATCCGCCTCGGCGGCGAGGACGAGGCCGAACGCGAGCAGGTCGCGGCGCTCGGCGGCCTCTACGTGATCGGCACGAATCGCCACGAGAGCCGCCGCGTGGATCTTCAGCTCCGCGGCCGCGCCGGACGGCAGGGCGATCCGGGCGAGTCGCGCTTCTTCGTGAGCCTCGAGGACGATCTGCTGGTGCGCTACGGCATCGAGGCGCTCATCGCGGGCCGCGTCGTGACCGGCCGGCGCGACGAGCCGATCGACCATCCGGTGCTGCGCGCCGAGATCGCCCGCGCGCAGCGCATCATCGAGGGGCAGAACTTCGAGATTCGGAAGACGCTGTGGCGCTACGCGTCGGTCGTCGAGGGACAGCGCCGGGAGGTGATGGCCGCGCGCCAGGCCATCCTGCACGGGTGACGAGGTGCCGGAGGTCTGGCGAGCGCTCGGCCCGCTGGCGCGCGCTGGTCGACGAGGTCGGCGAGGACGCCGTCCGCTCTGCCGAGCGGGCGGTGATGCTGTTCCAGATCGATCGAGCCTGGCGCGATCACCTGGCGCTCGCCGCCGATCTGCGCGAGGGCATTCACCTCGTCGGCCTCGGCGGTCAGGATCCGCTGACGCGTTTCACGACCGAGATCACGCTCGCGTTCCGCCGCCTGGAGATCGACGATCGACGCGGCCGTCCTCGACGTGCTGGACCGTCTGCGCGTCCAGCGACGGCCGGGTCGACCTGGAGGCGCTCGGGATCAGGGGACCCTCGTCGACCTGGACCTATCTCGTCAACGACGATCCGTTCCGCAACCAGATCGGCATGATGCTGACCGGGCCCGGCAGGACGACGATCGCCATCTACGCCGCGGCGATCATGATGCCGCTGCTGCTGCTCTGGGGCCTTGTCGATCGACTTCTGCGAAGGCGTCCGGCGCGTCGCACGCATCGTCGTGCGGACTTTTCAGGTCCGCCACGCGTCGCTGGAACGCAGGTGAGCGTTGGCGAAGGAAACCACGCGGAGGTCACGGGACGAGTGCAGTCCAATTGAGCACGATGGTGATCGGCGAGGCGGTGGCGTCCTCGGTGGTCACGTTCACGAGGAACCGCTGACCGTCCCGCGCCGCTGAATATTGATAGGTGCCGCCCGGCAGAGGCGCTCCGCCGCCGACGATTCGCTCCCGAAACAGGGCGACAGGAGTCCCGTTGTTCAGTGTGTCGCCGCTCGCGGATTCGCTGAGCGGCACCGCCATCATGGTTCCATCCGGCGCCACATAAAACAGCTCGCGGCCATCGGCCCGCCAGCGCGGAAACATACCACCGCCAGCGGAGACGGGCACCTTGCCGCCCGTGCGCCGAAACGGCTGCACGTACACCTCATGCCGGCCGGATTCGTTCGAGTCTGTACGCCACCCAGCGCTGGTTCGGCGAAAACGTGCCCTGTGCCTGATCAGCGGGTGCCTCAACGACCGCGAACGGTTTTGGATCGCCCACAGCAGAAACCGCCCAGAGATCCCAACCGCTTTTGGCGTCGACACGGCCGTAGCAGAATCGTTTGGCCATCGGCGGACCAGTCCACGGGAGATACGGCTTGCGGCGACGTGAAAAGGCTTCGATCGACTCCGGTGTCGAGCGATGCGATCGTCAGCCCGATACCTTGCCGGCCCTGGATAACGGCAAGAGCGCGCCCGTCTGGGGACCACACTGCCCGGCCTTCAGGCGACGGGTCATTGATCACGCGAACAGCGGTCTCTTGTGCCTTGCCATCGAGCAGAAAGGTATGCGGCACGCCAGTCGATGTTCGTTGGATCGCCACACGCACGCCGTCCGGAGCGATCGCGGGGTGGAGCTGGTTGTCCTCGTTCGGCTCGCCGACCACCCCCAACCTTTGACCGGCGCGATCAGCCAGATCAGCTGCCGCCGCGCCGCAGTGGTCAACCGATGGGCGAGCACTGTCGACGAGACCGCAAACGCGCCTCGAAACACGGTTGGGTCAGCGCCGACCGGCTGCGCGACCGCCACCGGTTCGCTGACCAGGCCACGCGCAACATCCAGCCGACGCGCTTCGAGCACGCCCTGGTTGACGCGCAGCAGGTAGTCCGGCGCTGCAAACGCACCCGCGGTGTCCGATTTGACGAGCAATTGCGGTGCGGTTTTGTCCAGGGATCAAGAAAAATCGCCGACGGCTCGCTGCCAGTGTTCGCGAAAAAGGTGAAATGCGTGCCGTCGGGTAGCCATTGCGGGTAGCGATAGCTGCCGTAGCGTGGCGCTTCCGGCGTCAGAACAGGTTCAACGGTTCCACCCGCTGCCGGCACACGAACGATCCCTCCGCCAAACGATGGTGTGAAGAGGATCGTGCCTCCGGTACCCCACGTTCCTCCACGCGCGTCTGGTGCGTCGGCAATCACCTGAGGAACGCCGCCATCGAGATCCAGGCGCTTGAGTTTGCCATCGGCGAAGAAAGCAATCGAACGATTGTCCGGAGCCCAGAAGGGAGAAGTTCCGCCGACGGTGCCAGACAGCGGACGCGACGACGCCTCATTGAGCGAGCGGAGCCATAACGTCGGCCGGTTGTCGGATGTCGCCGTGAACACGAGAGACCGGCCGTCTGGTGAAATCGCAAACGAGAAGGGGTCCGACGTCGGCGGCGTCACCACGTCAAGGCGGGTGACGACCCGATCGGATGCGCGTCGAAAGTAGGAGAAGACAGCGACTGCAATCAGGCCGGCTATCGCCAGCGAAACACCCGCGAACATCCACGAGGTGCGACTGCGGTCACCAGCGGCGTGGCGGTCTGCCGCGCGTGCCGCGGCCGCCAAAGGAGTGGACTCGATTGAGACTGTCTCCAGCGCAAATGCGAGATCGCGGGCGGTCTGGAACCGCTCGCTCGGAGTTTTCTCGAGGCATCGGGCCACGATTCGCCCGAGAGCGGTCGGAATGCGCGAGTCGACGACAAGCACGTCTGGCGGCTGATCCTTCAAGACTGCGACTAATAGCTCCGCGCTCGTGCCCGCCTGAAAAGCGCGTCGACCGGCTAACATTTCATAAAGGATCGCGCCGAACGCGAAGATGTCCGACCGTTGATCGGGAGGTTGGCCGAGGATCTGCTCGGGCGCCATGTACCCTGGCGTGCCGAGCGCGATACCCGCGACGGTCACCGCCGGAGTCGTTGGCGAATGACTCGTGCCGGAAACTGTCGGCTCGCCCTCCGCCAGTTTTGCCAGGCCGAAGTCCAGGATCTTCATGACACCGGTCGTCGTGACGAAGATGTTTTCGGGCTTCAGATCTCGATGAACGATGCCCTTCTCATGAGCCGCTGCCAGGCCATGCGCAATCTGAACGGCTTCGCTCACGGCTTTCGCTACCGTGATGGTGCCCGCGCTCAATCGGTCGCGGAGCGTCTCGCCATACAGCAACTCCGAGACAATGTACGGCGATCCATCGCGCCCGACATCGAAGACGGCCAGGATGTTGGGATGATTCAATGACGCCGCGGCACGGGCTTCACGCTCGAAACGGGCAAGGCGATCGGAATCCGAGGCGAACGACGGTGGCAGGATCTTGATCGCGACGTCCCGGCCAAGCCGCGGATCACGAGCCTTATACACCTCACCCATTCCGCCGGCGCCCAGCGCTGACTGAATCTCGTAAGGACCGAGCCGCGTGCCTGGTGAGAGACTCAAGACTCGACCGTGATTCTAGCGCTGGAGTGACTGACTCGACCGCCAAGCGGCAGATTCTTTACCGGGCCGGCCGTCAGTGCGCCCAGATATCTTTTTTCAATCCCGGCAGCTCCAAGCGTCATCACTTCGTCTTGGTCTGTTCTGCCTCCAGCATGCGTGCGCCTCGCATGATGCTCATCAGGCCGTAATTACCTTCGTGACAGGCGTACTCGAAGACCGGCTGATCCGACTTCTGCATGGGAACCGACGCCGTGAACGGGCGCGTGAACGTCACCGGATCGTTCACGGTGAACTCGTACAGCAGCGTGTTGGCGTCGACGCGTCGAAAGCGTTCCGTCAGGGTGAGCGTTGCGCCTGTCCCAATCGCCGTCGTGACACCCGCGGCGAAGCTCGCCGTGTGGTCGGTGAAATTGGTCGTGGTCACGACGAGCGTGTCGCCCTCCCAACGCCCGCGCGACATCCCGGCCCACTGGCGCAAGCCGGCCGGCGGCGTGGAGCGCCGGTCGAGCGGGATGATGCGGGCGTCGTGGTTCATCTCGTTCAGGATGAGTACGTAGTCCGCGGTCTGCACCAGCTGCATGTGGTTGTTGTAGCCGCTGGGCAACATCGGTGGACCGCTGTTGAATCCGACCAGGCAGCGCTCGGCAAGCCCGCGGTCCTCGGGGTTGTCGGGGCTTGCGCCGGTGCTCAGCACGCGGATCGGGTGCTGCGGCGGCAGATCCTCCTGGAGAGAGCCCGCCTGGTACGCGACGCCGGCCTTGCGCGCCGGGAGGCGTCCGTCGGGCGGATCGACGATGAGTGACGTGCGCCGGTCCTGAACGACGGAGTCGCCAAAATCGAGCCAGAAGTCGTTGTAGCCGCCGACCGCCCGCGCGCCGCCGCCCGCCTCGCGCGCAGTGGTGCGCACCTCGGCCGACGCCGCCGCGCGCGATCGGCGATCGGCGTTCTGCGCCTGCAGCGCACGCGCCTCCTCCTCAGTGAGGACGGCCTTGTCGCCGACGCCGGCCGGACGCTCGAGGGGCGTCAGGGTCCGGAAGTCCCAGAACCCTTGGAGGTCGGGCTTGCCGTCGGGTGTTCTTGGCGCGCCGGGTTTGTCGCAGTCTGCGCCGTCGCGGACGCCGCCGGCCACAGCGCAAACAGGGTGACAACCAATAGCAGTGCGGCGAGTCGAGAGGTCATGCTGTTCTCCCTTCACTGAACCTCGAGCGCCTGCGATTTCGCGGCGATGCCGGCTCCGCGCGTGAACCAAAACGCGACCGCGATCAGCAGGCCCTGCAGTGGCAACCGGATCAACAGTGCAGCGAGTGGAGTATCCGGATAGAGCTGAGGGTTCATGGCCATGTGGATGTTGGCGGGGAACACGGCGATCAACAGCGCAATCAGTCCCCACGCGGCGATCCGCGTCGTCGCCGGAACCATCAACAGCACACCGAGTGCGATCTCCGCGACGCCGCTGACATAAACCAGCAGCTCCGGCCACGGCAGGTAGGGTGGCACGATTGACGTGAAGAAATCGCGGTTCGTGAAGTGAGTGACGCCCGCGACGACGAAGAATGCGCCGAACAGCACGCGGACGATGACTCTGACAGCCTTCATGTTGCCTTACGGTGCCAGTCCTTCGGTGAGCTCGATGTAGGTCCCCCACGGGTCGCTGAGAAAGGCCACCTTCACCTTCGTGTTGGGCACCTGTCTGATCGGGGCGTCGATCTTGATCCCCCTGGATTCGAGCCCCTTCACGACCTCCTCGAGGTTGATCACGTCGAAGCCGATGTGATCCAGCGAGCGTCCCTTCGTCGCAACGACCGGCGTCCGGGTCCCTGAAAACGACAGGTTCACCCCAGGGAGATCGCCGGCTTCGATCATCGCGGGTCGCGAAAGGCAGGCGATGCACGGTCGTCGGCCCGGGTTCGCGCCGAACGCCTTCGTGTACCACGTCTTGATGCCGGGAATGTCCGGGGCGTTGTAGTGAATGTGGTTCATGCTCACCGGGGTGGGCAGGGCAGGTTCGCCGTAGACCTCGAGCCGGATGCCGTCGGGCGCATTCAGATAGACCTCGTTCGGATTCTCCGTCGGGTCGATCTTGATGTTCGCCGCCTTCCACTTGGCGAGCTCCGCGGGAAAGTCTTTCACGATGAAGCCGAAGTGGTTGACGATCGCTCCGGCTGGCGGCTCGAGCGCAGCGTCAACCTTCCGAAGCATGATGTAGACGCCGGGAAACTGAATCAGCTCCAGCGGTCCGTTCCTGACGAGCGTTCCGCCCATGACGCCAATCCAGAACTGTTTGTGGGCGTCGACATCCGTGACGGCAAGATGCACGTGCCCCATCCGCAGGCCGATCTGATTCGGCTCGACGAGCTGCGCGAGCGCCGGCGCGGACGACAAAAGCGCAAGGACGAGGAACGTCAGCTGTTTCTTCATGCCGCGCATCCTGCCACCACGCGGGCGCGGCTGTCAAAAGACAAAGAGGCCGGCAATCAGCGCTTCCGATCAAATCCTGCCATCACGAAGAGCGTCAATCCGATCACCCCGAGAACGACCTTCCACGTACTGATGCCGCCAATCGTCGGCGCAAATGCCAGAATGGCGGCGACGATCGCGACCAGAATGCCGACCGACATGCGCGCCAGCGCCGGAAGCATGTCCTTCAGCCTCCTCGAAAGTCTCCGCTTTTCGCGCACGCGGAGCAACCAGAGCCGGTAGCGGGGAAGGTCAACTCGACCGCAGCAGCTGCGCCGGATCGATGCGCATGGCGCGGCGTGAGGGGAGCCAGGTCGCGACAATTCCGATCACGACGAGGATCAGCATCGGAACCACGAATGCGCGCCACTGCGGATCGAAGAAGCTGCCGGCGGCGCCTGCCGACCGCACCAGCTGCCGCAAGCCCCACATCAGGCCGAGGCCGAGGACGAGGCCGATCGCGACGAGCTTCGAGCTCTGGGCCGCGACGAGTTGGACCAGATCCGCCGCGCTGGCACCGACGGCGATACGGACGGCAAACTCCTTCGAACGGCGCGTAATCGCGAACGCAAGCACTCCATAGACGCCTGCCGCGGTCAGCAGCATCCCGATCGTGATCAGCGGCACGAGCGGCGCGAATCCGACGAGCATTTCCTGACTGCCGACTCGGTTGATCTGATCGATGGTGTTGGCGTTGACCAGGCTGTGCCCGGGTACCGCCTTCGGAATCGTCCGGCGCACGACCTCGACGAGCGGCCCAGGCTCGCCGGCCGCGCGGATCAGAACGATGACGCGCTGAAGATCGCTCGACGCTGCCACGGGCGCAGGAAGGTAAATCCTCGGCCGCTCGGTTCGCTTGTCCACCGAGTCGTTCGCGTAGTCGGTCACGACGCCGACGATCTCGTAGGCAGTCGCCTCACTCCAGACGCTCGCACCGATCGGGTTGCCGCCGGACAAGCTCAAGCGCGAGGCGAGCGTTTCGTTCACGATCGCCGTTCGCGTTTGCGGCGTGTCCTGGGCTGTGAACGCGCGTCCCTGCCGCATCGTCACGCCCAGCGTGTCGAAGAACTCCGGACTGATCAGGCCCAGTTGTGCGTTGAACGCGTTCGAGCCCGCAGCGTCGCCGGAGACGCGTGTCGCGACGCCATTGGCCGCGAACGGCGCCATGGTCGACGCCGCCACGCTGGCGACGCCGGGAACCTGCCTCAAAGCGTCCAGCACCTGCGGCGTCGCCACGCCATCCAGGTGCTGAACGGTTGCCGTCATCAGCGGATGTCTGGCGAATCCGAGGTCGGGATCGATCGTCCGGCGATAGTTGTCCACGCCCATCATGGCGACGACGAGCAGGGCGACGGTCACCGTGATTTCGAAGACAACGAGTGCGTGCCGCCAGCGCTGCCGCACGCGCTCGGAGGTTCGAAGCGTGTTCAGCGGATTCAGGTGCAGCCGGCGCGTTTCGTTCAGCGCCGGCGCCATCCCTGCAATCACTCCGGTCATGAGCGTCAGCAGAATGCCCTGCATCAGAACGCTCCAGGGGATCGTCAGATCGAAAAAGGCCACGAGCGGCCCCGCGCGCTGGACGATCAATCCGCGCAGGGCGTACGTGACGGCGATGCCGAGCGCGCCGCCGCAGCTGGCGATCAGCACCGATTCGGTCAGGAGCGCACGCACGATCCGGCCGCGGCTCGCGCCGAGCGACGAGCGGATCGCGATCTCCTGCTCGCGTCCCGTCCACTGCGCGATCATCAGAATCGCGACGTTGGCGCACGCGATCAGCAAGCGTCAGCAGCACGCAGACGGCGATGAGGTACGGCAGCACGAACGCCATACCCATCGCGACCGGCGTGCCCTCGATTCCGGATACGCGCAGGTTGAACAGCCGATCGCTGTCGGACAGCGCGCGCGCGTACTCGTTCAGGCCAGCCTGCAGGCGGGCGGCGAGGGCAGCCGGAGACACGCCATCGTCGCGTCGCACGATCGTTTCAAGCGGTTCGTTGGCGTGCAGGGCGCTCAGCGCCAGCGGCGTCCAGATCGGCGAGTCCATCGACGAAAACCAGAAGCGGTCGGGCATGACCGCCACGACCGAATATGGCTGGTTGTCGATCCACAGCGGCTGGCCGACGATATCGGCGCGCCCTTCGTACAGCACCTGCCAGACGCGATAACTCAAGACCGCTGGCGCGTTGCCGGAATCCGTTTCCTGAGTCACGCGGCCAACGACCGGCGGGACGCCGATCACCGAGAAGAATTCCGGCGTGACCGAGCGGACGGGCCGTTGGACCGTTTGTTCTCCGGCCCGCACCTCGCGCGTCCGCGGCGCGGTCGAAGCGCCGATCGCGCCGCCGATCTGACCCTCGTGCCAGATCCTGAACAGCGCGGTCGGTACAGGGCTGCCCAGCTGCCGGACGGGCTGCTGAGGCGTCCCGACCCGGACGAGGGAAAGCTGCCCGGGGTCCGGGTACAACGGCGGCGGATTCCGGAACAGCACGTTCCGAACGGTCAGCGTCGCCGTCATTGCGCCGAGGCCTCCAGCCAGCGAAAGGATCGCGACGGCGCAGGCGACGGGGTACTTGCGGACGTTTCGAAGCGCCGAACTCAGATCCTGGCGGAATCGATCCATGGCCGTATTAGACACCGATGTTTATGAAGAGGGATCTCGCCGGAGTATGCGGCTGGCGGGATGGCGTGAGCTGGCGGGACGCTGATTCTGACGCGAAGCGTCAGGCCAGGAACCGGACCCGCCCGCTCTCGAGCTCGTAGACCGCGCCGACCAGCTTGACCACGCCTTCCGCCTGGCGGGCTTTGGCCTCGGGGGTTTCAAGGATCTGCTGCATCGACCAGCGGACGTTGGCTTCTACCGCGGCGCGGCGCTGATCGCCGGGCGTCAACCCGGACGGCAGTTCGCGAAGTCCCGGAAGGATATTGTCCACGAGCAGCGTAATGCCTCTGAGCATCGGTGTGCCGTGCAGCTTGACCGCCAGCGCCGCGTCAACGGCGCCGCAGCCTTCGTGGCCCAGGACGACGAAGAGCGGCGTGCGCAGGTGTGAACCCGCGTACTGGAGCGTCCCCATGATCTCCGGCGAGATCACGTTGCCCGCAACCCGCACGATGAACAGATCGCCGAAGCCGGCGTCGAAGACCAACTCTGGTGGGACGCGCGAATCGCTGCACCCGAGAATCGTCGCGTACGGACTCTGGCCCGAGGCCAGTTGAGCGAGGATTTCTTTCTGCACCGTGGGAAAGCGCGCCTCGCCGCGGACGAACCGCTCGTTGCCGGCGACGAGACGCGCCAGCGCTTCATCCGACGTGTAAGAACGGCTGGTCGTGGCGTGCATCGATGTCTCCGCGCCAATGATAGCCTGCGCGATCGGCAAGACGATGTCGGAGCGAGTTGTCTCGACAAACCCTGGGAGCGTAAAGACACTGCCGCCTGTGTCCCCTTACTTCGAAGGTTTCGACTTGCCAGAACTGTTGAGGGCGACCGCTTGGCGAACGAGCGCTTTGAACGCGGACTCGTCAACTTCTTCTCCTTCGTGGATGTCGATCGCGCGGCGTACGTTTCCGTCGAGGCTCGAGTTGAACAGACGGGCCGGATCTTTCAGAGACGCGCCCTTGGCGAAGGTCAGCTTGACGACATTCTTATAGGATTCGCCGGTGCAGATGATGCCGTCGTGGGACCAAACCGGGGTGCCGGGTTTGGTTGGTTTGACCCACTTCCACTCCTCGACGATCGCCGGGTCTGCTTTCTTGATGAGCGCGCGCATTCTGCCGAGGGTTTCGCCGCGCCAGTCCCCGAGTTCGGCGATGCGTTTCGAGATGAGCTCGGATGCCGACTGGCCCTGGCTCGCGCCTGACTTTTTCATGTTGCCATCCTAGGCTCCGCGTGGCCTGCACGCGGAGCCAGAAGAAGTGTACCGAGCTAACCGGGGGGCTCGACGCCGAATTGCTGTGCGTACTCGGCGTTCAGTCGCTGCCAGCCACCGAACTGCATCGCCTCGGGACCAACGATGCGGCCGATGGGCGTTCCGCTGAGAAGGTGATCCAGAACATCGAAGCAAATGTGCCACCCGGCAGCACCCATCGAGATGAAGCGGCGATCGATGTTGGTCCACAGCGTCAGGCGCGTGCCGCCACCAAAGGCTTCGAGTTCCCAGCGCATATCGAAGCCACCCCAGGTGTACTCAAGCAGCTCGGGGGCATCGGCTCGCGTCACTGTGGTTTCGGAAACATGTGGCGTGGGGGCTCCCACCGTGGTGAGCTTCACCGTGCGTCCAACCGTACCCAGGCTCCCATCGGCGTCGAAGGGCGCCCACTCGCGCAGATGCGCCGGGTCGGTGAGCGCCTGCCAGACTTTTTCCGGCGAGTGGCGCAGTTCTCTGACGAGAATGAGCGTCCAGTTCTCTCCGTCCTTTTGTACCCGCGCCCCGCTGGCCGGACCCGGTGTGTACTGCTCGCGAGCGATCATCTCCTTCTCCTTGTCTTCTTTTTCGTTCGTGTTGATTGATCCATGCGGTCGAGGTGGCGTTCGAGCGCATCCAGGTGAGCGGACCAGAACCGACGGAACGGAGCCAGCCAGGCATCCACCTCCTGAAGCGGTTCTGGCTTCAGCCGGTAGAGACGGCGCTGTGCGTCCACCGTGGATTCCACGAAACCGGCCTCGCGCAGCACCCGCAGGTGCTTCGACACGAGCGGCTGCGGCATACGAAGCTGACGCTCGATCTCTCCCACCGACTGTTGGGACGAGACCAGGAGGCTCAAGATCGCGCGGCGGTTCGGCTCCGCAATGATTTCGAACACAGATTCCACGCTCTTGATATACCCAACAAAGCATATGCTTGTCAAGGCATATACAAGGCGCCCGCCGTCCAGGCGGCTTCCTCGATCCAGCCGTGAGTCGGCATCGTCGCGCTCGTCACGAGTCACGCGCTCGCCGGGCGCAGTCGTGAAGCGTCCTGGCGGTCTGCATCCTCGCGGTCGCGTGCGGTGCGGACTCGATCGTCGGCGCCAGTCAGGGAAGCAATGAACACCCAATTTTGCAACGGTTTACAGACCTTCCTGTAGCGTGCTGGTCTGCTGAACACCCAGTTCAGCTCCCATTCGGGGACCTTTTTCGGCGGAATCGAGTCGATTACCCGTAATCGCTCAGCTCTTTACCGTGCGACGTAGAGGACACCAAAGCTGAGCTGTTCAGTGAAAGTAAGCGTCAATATAGACAAATAACGTTCTTAGTAGTAATATAACGGTCATCGTAAGCTGACTTAATAGGACAATATATGTCATTAACGATTCTGTCAGCGGATTACGGATTCGAGGACGTGTCACGTGATTGTCGCCAGCCGCGCTATGACGCAACTGCTCTTGCTCGCCGAGCGAGCCGCCGGGAGTTCCGCCAAAGTCTTGATCACGGGTGAAAGCGGAGTGGGTAAGGATGTGGTCGCGCGCTACATCCACAGCCACTCACCTCGCAAGCTTGCGCCGTTCGTGGCCGTGAATTGCGCCGGCGTGACCGAGTCGCTCCTTGAATCGGAGCTCTTCGGACACGTCAAGGGCAGTTTCACGGGCGCCTACCGCGACAAGCGCGGCAAGCTCCAGCTCGCGCATCGCGGCATCCTGTTTCTCGACGAAGTCGGCGAGATGAGCTTGCGGATGCAGGCCCTCCTCCTTCGCTTTCTCGAGAACGGCGAGATTCAGGCCGTCGGCTCGGATCAATCGGAGGCGCGCGTTGACGTTCGCGTCATCGCTGCGACCAACCGCAACCTGAATGACCTCGTTGCCGCCGGCCAGTTCCGCGAGGACCTTCTGTACCGGCTGCGCGTCATCCACCTCCACGTGCCGCCGCTTCGTGAGCGACCCGAAGACGTTCGCGCGCTGATGACGCACTTTTTCGATCGTGGCGAGCGGCGGCTGAACTTCACCGATGACGCGCTCAGCGCGTTCCAGCGATACCGTTGGCCCGGCAACGTTCGCGAGCTGATCAACGTCGTTGAACAGCTGCTCTGGCTGACAACGACCGGCACCGTCGGGATCGAGGATCTCCCGGTATCGATGCGCAGCGCACCCGGCCTGATGGCGCCGGCGAACGATCGTCGCCGGCAGGTCGCCGACGACCTCTACGACGCGCTCGTCACGCGGGGTGCGTCGTTCTGGGAGTACGTCTATCCGATGTTTCTCGCCCGCGACATCACCCGCAATGACCTGCGCGAGCTGGTTCGTCGCGGCTTGCAGGAGTCGCGGGGCCGCTACAAATCGCTGCTCAAATTGTTTGGCATCGCGAGCCGCGACTATCGGCGCTTCATGAATTTCCTGGCAGCGCACGAGTGTGGGGTCGAGTTCCGCGAATTTCGTGCGACCGCTCCATCCTCTGGAACATCTTTCCCGGGGGCGCTCGTGGCCCAGCCCGGTGCGGAGTCGCCGGCAGAATTCAGCGCCGAGTCGTATTCAGCGAGCGTTCAGTAAGCTCTCTCGTTTCCTTGCGCCGAGGTCAGCGAGCAGGTTGCCGAGCGCGGTCTCGTCCACCGGCTTCACCAGATGCGCATCAAAGCCGGCTTCCTCGGAGCGGCGCCGATCCTCGTCCTGCCCCCACCCGGTCAGCGCCACCAGAAATGGGCGGCCCGGTTGCCTTTGCTGTTCACGAATCTTGCGAGCTGCCTCGTATCCGTTGAGGCGCGGCAAGCCAATGTCCAGCAAGATGACGTCCGGCTGCAGTTCCCTCGCTGCTTCCACAGCTTCGACGCCGTCGCGGGCCGTGTGCGTGTCATGTCCGCTGAACTGCAGCAGCATGGCCAGCATTCCCGCCGCGTCCCGGTTGTCATCGACAATCAAAATACGGAGCGGCGATGTGGTCACTGCCGGCTCCCGAGTCATGGCCGACGGCGGCAGGGTCGCCGTTTCCACCTTGATCGGCAGCCGTACGATGAATTCACTGCCCTGACCGACTCCCGCACTCCTGACGTCCACACTGCCGCCGTGCATCTGTGCCAATGTCTTCACCAGCGTCAGGCCGATGCCCAGGCCAGTCACCGACCGCTCCAGAGCCGTATCCACTTGCGTGAACATGTCGAAGATGCGTGACAGCTGATCGGTGGCGATCCCGAGGCCGGTGTCGCGCACGCGAATGAGGACTTCCGGCGGAAGTCCAGGTTCGCCGTCACCGGATCCGGATTCCTCCGCACGCTCCACTGTCAGCCAGATCCGACCGCCTCGGTCGGTGAACTTGCTGGCGTTGTTCAGCAGGTTGCCGACAATCTGCGCCAGGCGAGTTGGATCGGCGTTCAGGTACACCGGATCCTGCGGCAATGTCACCGTCAGTTCCTGATCCGCGCTTTCGCAGAGCGGACGGACGGCATCCACGGCGTGGTGCACGACCGACGACAATTCGACGCGCTCCTTCCGAAGGACCATCTTCCCGCGGCTGATGCGCCCGGCGTCGAGCAGGTCATCGACCAGCCGCACCATTTGTCCGACCTGCCGGTCCAGGACATCCATCGCGGCGTCGGCCGAGTGGCCGGGAGCGGGTTGCGTCCGTCCAGGCTCCTGACCGAGCGTCGTCGAGGATTCGACCTTCTGGGATCGACGCAAGACTTCAAGAGAGTGGCGGATGGGTGCGAGCGGATTCCTGAGCTCGTGGGCGAGCATCGCCAGGAACTCGCTCTTGCGGCGGTCCGAATCGCGCAGCGCCTCTTCGGTCTGTTTGCGCGCGGTGACGTCGTAGAAGCAATTGATGGCGCCGATGATGTCGTCCGCGCTCGTTCTTCAGTGGACGGATATTCACGACGACGGTGATCCGAGAGCCGTCGGGCCGCTCGATGAGCACTTCCGCGTCGCGCGCTTCCGAGAGTGTCCCGGCGACGACTTCGGCCATGGGACATTGCTCGTGCGGCATGAAACGGCCATCCGGCCGGAACAACTTGAACGAGCCGCAAAACCGCTTGTCGGTATCTCCTACTGCTGGCTCGCGGCCCCACAACTCCACCGCGCGGCGGTTGTATTCCTGAATCACACCGGCGGCGTCGCAGGAATAGACGGCCACCGGACCCAGGTCGAACAGCGTCCGATAGCGTTCTTCATTCCAACGCATGGCGTCGTCCGGCCGCCGGCGCTCGATGACGTCCTCAGTGACGTCGCTGGTCATTCCGACCGATTCGCGCATGGAGTTGTTCATGTTCAACACTCGTATATGGTGCTTAAGCGCATTCCTTCAACTCGTGGTCTTGTGTCGCGCTTTTCTTCCGCCAGCCGCCTGAACCGTTCCGCCTCCTGACGGCTGTCCTCGGTTCTTGGTGGACGCCTTCAGCTCGCGCGTCAGCCTACAGGCTACAGGTAACAGCTGCAGGTCAGATGTTCTTAAAGCGACATCGACCCGTTCGTGCGAGAGAGATCAGTCGTGCAGGACGATGCTGAGCAGGGAGGCGTTGACCTTGAGTCCGCCGTTGTACTCGATGAACCCGAGCTTCCTGAACTTGGTCATGAAGAAGTTCACGCGCGTCCGGGTCGCACCGATCATTTCCGCGAGCGTCTCCTGAGAGATCTTTGGCAGCGTTCGCTGGGGATTGCCCTGGCCGTAGCGCGCCAGCAGCAGCAGCGTCCGGGCGAGGCGCTTTTCGCTGGAATTGAACAGCTGATCGACGAGATCCGCTTCGATGCGGATGTTGCGAGCCAGCATGTGAGAGAGGAAGCGGTCCGCGAACGTGGGCTCCGCGTGGAGCAACCGGGTCATCGCCTCTTTCTTGATGATCAGCACGCTGCTCGGCGTCATCGCCGCCGCCGTCTCGATGCGGACCGATTGACCAGCGAGGGCGCCCTCGCCGAAAAAGTCGCCGGGCGCCAACATCGCGACGACCGCCTCTTTGCCGATGCGCGAGAGCACCGAGACCTTGATGGCGCCTTTCTGGAGGTACCGGATGTCATTGGCGGGATCGCCTTGTGCGAAGACGATTGCTCCCTGTCGATACCGCGCAATTGTTTGTGCGGGGGCTGTCGATTTGAGATACGCCTCCACATCGAATGGGCCCCGATTCTTCGGTTCCACGGATCGTTTGGGTGTCATGACGGGGCGACGATTATCTCACGCCGAGCCGACTCGGCAGTGGTGTTGGGAATGACCAGGCTGTCCAATATTTAACAGTCTCGATGCCGATGAGGTGTCACAGTGACCCGTCGAGCCCACATCAGAGTCCTGCCCGGACAAAGGAATCGGTCGTATGGACGAACCCGAAAGTGCCACTCGCCGGCCGAGCCATTCGCCGAACGGTCGCGAGTTGGCAAAAACCCCTACCGGAATCCGTGGCCTCGACGAAATCACGCGCGGCGGGTTGCCGAAGGGACGGCCGACGCTCGTCTGCGGCGGTCCTGGATCCGGCAAGACCATGCTCGCCCTCACCTTTCTGGTGCAGGGCGCCCTGCATTTCGACGAGCCCGGCGTGCTCATGACGTTCGAGGAAAACGAGGAGGAGATTGCCAGCGACGTCGCGTCGCTCGGTTTCGACTTGCCGGAGTTGATCGAGGCGAAGAAGCTCGCGATCGACTACGTGCGCGTGGAACGCAGCGAGATCGAGGAAACGGGCGAGTACGACCTGGAAGGGCTGTTCGTCAGGCTCGATCACGCGATTCGGACGGTGGGAGCCAGGCGGGTCGTCCTCGACACCATCGAATCGCTGTTTGGCGGCTTGAAGAACGACGTCATCCTCCGCTCCGAACTGCGACGGCTGTTCCGTTGGCTGAAAGACCAGGGCGTGACTGCCGTGATCACCGGCGAACGTGGAGACGGCGCCCTGACACGGCAGGGACTCGAGGAGTACGTCTCGGATGCGGTCATCCTGCTCGACCACCGCGTCCACGATCAGGTCTCGACGCGCCGCCTGCGTGTGGTCAAGTACCGCGGCTCACACCACGGGACGAACGAGTATCCGTTCCTCATCGATGCCGATGGCATCAGCGTGCTGCCGGTCTCCTCCCTGGCCCTCGAGCACGAAGCTCCGCTGGAGCGTATTCCGTCGGGCGTCCCACGTCTCGACGAGATGCTCAGCGGCAAGGGGTACTACCGCGGCAGCACCATCCTCGTCTCCGGCACCGCCGGCACCGGGAAGACGAGTCTGGCCGCCCATTTTCTCGACGCGGCGTGCCGCCGGGGCGAACGCTGCCTGTGCTTTCTCTTCGAGGAGTCGCCGCGGCAGCTCCTCCGGAACATGCGCTCCATCGGCATCGACCTCGAGCCGTGGGTGGCGAGCGGACTGCTGCAGTTCCATGCGGACCGGCCGTCGCGTTACGGGCTCGAGACCCATCTCGTCAGCATGCACAACGTCGTGGCGAATTTCAGGCCGACCGTGACGGTCATCGACCCGGTGACGAATCTGATGACGGTGGGGACCTACGCCGACGTGCAGGCGATGCTGACGCGCATGATCGATCATCTGAAGACCGAGAACATCACGGCCATGTTGACGAGTCTCATGCCAGGGCAGACCGACATCGAGCGCACCGAGACGGCCATCTCGTCGCTGATGGACACGTGGATCGTGCTGGCGAACGACGAGGTCTCCGGCCGGCACCGCCGCGGGCTGTACGTGCTCAAGTCCCGCGGCATGGCGCACTCGAACGAGCTACGTGAGTTCGTCTTGACGGATCGCGGATTGAAACTGCTCGACGCGGCCGGTGAGCCTGGCGGACCACCGGATCGCGTCGCACATCGTTCGCTGGAGGGACGGGATCGCCATGCCGTTGTCTGAGGACCGGGTCACCACGCCAGCGTCCGCCGGGGAGGCGTACCAGTTACGGCTCTACGTCGCGGGACAGACGCCGAAGTCGGCCCTGGCGTTCACCAATCTGAAGCAGATCTGCGAGGAACACCTGCAGGGCCGCTATGAGATCGAGATCATCGATCTCCTGGAGAACCCGCAGCTCGCACGCGGAGACCAGATCCTGGCCCTGCCCACGCTCGTGCGACGGCTGCCGGAGCCGATCAAGAAGATCATCGGCGATCTCTCGAACACGGAGCGCGTGCTCGTCGGCCTGGATCTCCGCGTCCGCCAATGACAGCGCCATGTCACTGAACCCGCGCAAGCTCCGCGCGACATTCGAGCAGGCCGGCCGAACACCGACCGCCGTGCGGTACGTCCTTCGACTGTACGTCACCGGCATGACCGCTCGATCGGCGCGCGCGGTCAGGAACCTGCGGACGATCTGCGACGAGTATCTCGAGGGGCGCTACGATCTCGAGGTCGTCGACATCTACCAGCAGCCGGTCCTCATCAAGGGTGAGCAGATCATCGCGGCACCGACCCTGATCAAGAAGCTGCCGTTGCCGATGCGGCGGATCATCGGCGACATGTCGAACCGCCAGCGCGTGTTGCTGGGACTCGATCTCGTTCCCTCTCGTGAGTGCACGGAGTAAGGCGATGATCACCAGTTCAGCCGACGATCACGAGACTGCCGAGACGCTGCGCGCGCGCCTGGCCGAAGCCGAGGACATGCTGCGGGCGATCCGTCAGGGCGAGATTGATGCCCTGGTCGTCGAGGGCCCCGACGGCAATCAGGTGTACACGGTGCACAGCGCCGAGGAGCCGTACCGCACGCTCGTTGAACAGATGCAGGAAGGCGCCGTCGTCCTCACCGGGCGCGGCGACATCCTGTACGCAAACGCCCGCTTCTCGGCTCTCGTGGGGGAGCCGCTCGAGTCGGTGGTTGGCAGCCGCGTGGCCAGATTCGTCGACGCCTCCGACCGGGCGGCATTTGAGACCCTGCTGACGACTGGCCGCGGGAGGCAGCGCTGCCGTCTGATCGGCTCCGCGTCGAGCGCCTTCGAGGTGAGCCTGTCGCTCTCCACGACCGTCTCGACCAATGGCGATCGGCTGAATCTGATCGTCACAGATTTGCGCGAGCTCCTCGAGGCCAACCACGACCGCGACCGTGCCGAGCATGACAGCCGCACGAAAGACGAGTTCCTGGTGATGCTCGCGCACGAACTGCGCAATCCGCTCGGCGCGATCACCAACGCCGCCCGCGTGCTCGCGGCGAGCCCCGCCGAGGGCAAGTCGTCGACTGACGCCGAAGCGGTGATCGCGCAGACAAGTCAGCCACATCTCGTTTCTGATCGACGAACTGCTCGATGTGGAGCGCGTGGTGTCAGGAAAGATTCGGCTGAATCGACAGCCGCTCGACATGGCCGTCGCGGTACGGCGCGCCGTGGCCAGTTTCACCGGCGCCGAACGGGCCGATCGACACATCGAGATCAGCACGGAGCCGGTCTGGATCGACGGAGATACGGTGCGGCTCGAGCAGGTCGTGACGAACCTCCTGACGAACGCGTTCAAGTACACGCCGCCGGGCGGCCGGATTCAGGTCGTCCTGCGCGCCGATGGCAGCGACGCGGTGTTCAGCGTCGAGGACACGGGAGTCGGCATCTCGCAGAGACTGCTGCCGTTCATCTTCAATCTGTACGTGCAGGCGGAACGAACACTCGATCGCGCGGACGGCGGCCTCGGAATTGGCCTGTCGCTCGTCCGTCGTCTCGTCGAGCTGCACGGGGGCAGAGTTGAGGCGTCGAGCGAGGGCGAAGGGCATGGAAGCCGGTTTACGGTTCGACTGAAGCAGATTCCTTCTCCGAACCAGTCCCCTGTGATGTCAGTCCTGCGGGAGCGTCGCGCGCGGCCCAGACGCGTGCTGCTCATCGATGACAGCGGGGATGCTCGCGAGATGTTGCGCATGATGCTCGAGCTCGCCGGCCACGTGGTCTTTGCCGCGGCCGATGGTGTCCGCGGCCTCGAGTTGCTGAGCGCAGTCCGTCCAGACGTTGGCATCGTTGACATCAGTCTTCCTGGAATGGATGGCTATCAGGTCGCCAAACGGATCCGGAAGGATCCAGACGGTCGTCACATGCTGCTGGTGGCCCTGACCGGCCATGGCTTCCGAGGCGACTCGACGTCGCCGGAGGATGGTTTCGACTATCACCTCGTCAAACCGGTCGACCCGGATCACCTTGCGCGCCTGCTCAGCGAGAATGCCGCAGGCGTTCCAGAGGATCTCGCCATGAGCCCGAAGCCAAGAATGCAGGACAGCGAATCGTACATGTTCACGTTCGAAGCGGTTCGCGAGAGAGCTCCGAGCGCATCTGGTGTGTATACGATCTACACCCCGAGGCGATGGGTCTTCGTCGGTGAAGGCGAAGATATCCGAGAGAGCCTGGCTCGCCATCTGAACGACCCCGGCGCATCGATGAATCGATTCGGGCCGCTGTCCTTTTCGTTCGAGTTGGCGCCCGCGGCCGAACGCGTCGCGCGTCAGCACGAGCTCATTTCGGAGCTCGAGCCGGCATGCTCCCCCCAGGAGATGGCCGCGCATCCAACCGCCTGATCAGGCGTCATTCATTGCGCCGGGGCCAGTCCTCCCCTTACCCTCTGCCGTCATGACGCAAGCGAAACTGGTTCTTGGAATAGCCGCCGGGTTGGCGGTCGCGCTTCTCGCCGGGTGGCTCTGGGGCCGGTCGGACCGATCGGAGGTGGCTCGCGCGCTGCAGGCCTCCGAGCTGCGGGGCGAGCTGCTCGCCGCGCGGGCCGCCGTCCTCGATGCTCGTGTGGCGATCTACAGCATCAACTTCGGCGAGGCCAGCAGTCATCTGGAAAACGCTCGGGGTCTGCTCGGCCGCGCGGGCGATCGGTTGCACAGCCTCGGCCGCGACGACGCCGTCAGCCAACTGCAGACAGCGCTGGCGGGCATCGACGACGCCCAGCGCATGGCCGGCAAGCTCGATCAGAGCGCGAACTCGCGCGCGGGCGAGGCGGCGAAGACGATCGAAGCCGTGCTGGCCACCGAGGCGAAGCGTTGAAGTGACCCTCCTTCGCGGTTTCGCCTCTACCTAACGAGACCGATCCGAGGCGACATGGCGCCGGCGTTGTCCCGATCGGGCGCGCGTTCGGAAACAGCAGCGGCGTCCACGGGCCGAAGGCGCAGACGTTCCTTCAGCCGCTCTTCCTCACGCTGAAGCGCGTCGATGCACTCGCGCACGCTCGCGTGGGACAGTGGCGCTCCAAGACCACAGTATTTGCAGACCATCTGGCTGGCTGGCGTCCTAGATTTCGTCACGTGACCTCGATGGATGTCTGGGATGATGTCTGGCTCGCGCCAGGAGCTGAGCTGGTGCCCGACGATCGCTTTCGAGACTAACAGCCGAGCACAGGGGCGAGCTGTACCGTTTCGGACAGTGCAAACGGGGACATCCGACGATCAGGTGGCCGCCTAAAGTGGATTCGGCTGAGGTCCTGCAGCCTCAAGGAGCCTGGTGACATGGCTAACCGACAAGTTTCCACTGGCCGTCTGATAAAGGTCGTCGCCGTTTTCCTCTGCGCGACTGCCTCGTGGGCCGTCGCGCAGACGCATGTCACACCGCCGAATAACAAGTACACGCCGGCACAGGATGTGGAACTTGGCCAGCAGGCGGCGAAGGAAGTCGAGCAGCAGTTGCCGCTTCTTCGAGATGACGGCATCGAGTCCTTCGTGGATCGAATCGGCCGGCGCCTGGTGGAGGTGATGCCGGCCGAGCTGCAGCATCGCGAGTTCCGATACTCCTTCAAAGTCATCAACGTGCGCGAGATCAATGCGTTTGCGCTGCCGGGCGGGCCCATGTACATCAACCGCGGCATGATTCAGGCCGCCGCGGTCGAGGGCGAGGTCGCCGGCGTCATGGCGCACGAGCTGAGCCACGTGATTCTGCGACACGGAACCGCCGGGGCGACCAAAGAGCAGCCCTTTGCGATTGGCGCCATTGCCGGCGCGATTGCGGGGGCCATCATTGGCGGCAACGTCGGACAGGTGGTCGCGCAGGGCACGCAGTTCGGGTTGGGCACCTACTTTCTTCGTTACAGTCGCGAGTACGAGAAGCAGGCCGACCTGCTGGGCGTTCAGCTGATGGCGCGCGCCGGATACAATCCGCTCGATCTGATGCACATGTTCCAGACGATCGAGAAACAGGGCGGCGGCGGGGGTCCGCAGTTCCTGAGCGACCATCCGAATCCCGGGAACCGCGAGGCCTACATCAAGGAGGAAGCCTCGCATCTGCGAATCGAAGGTGCAGGCCGGCGACTCCCGCGAATTCGCGCGCGTGCAGGATCGACTGCGGAGCATGTCGCCGGCGCCGACGACCGAACAGGCCACCCGCCAGGCCAAGCAGAAACCGACTCAGACGGGACAACCGGCGCCCGACGCGCGCAACATCGGCACTCGCGTGGCGCCCCCGTCATCGCGGTACAAGAGCTATACGGAGGGGAATCTGTTTCGCATCAGCGTGCCCGACAACTGGCGCGAGGTGGCGACGAGCTCCTCGGTGAAGTTCGTGCCCGACGGCGCCTACGGCCAGGTGCAGGGCCACACGGTCTTTACCCATGGCGTGGAGCTTGGCTTCACTCGCAACGAGATTCACTCGCTTCAGGAAGCCACCCAGGAATTCATTGACGGTCTGGCGCAGTCGAACCCCTCGCTGCGCGCGACGGGTGGCCTCAAGAACACGACGCTGTCCGATCGCAAGGGGCTCGTGGCCACACTCACCAACGTCTCGGAAGTGACCGGCCGGGGAGAATCGGTCACGGTCTTCACGACCCTGCTCCGCGACGGCAATCTCTTTTACTGCATCGCCGTCGCGCCGCAGGACGAGTATCAGGCCTACCAGCGACCGTTCCAGCGCGTGGCGCAATCGATCCGCCTCAGCGACTAGTCTTATCCGAGGGGCTTCGCCCCTCGGACTCCCCGACACGCTCTCTCGCGCGCCGCGGCGCCGGCGCGCTCCACCTTCGCTAAAGCTCGGTGGACAGGCCGTTCGCGCCTGCCCACCATAGCAGCGGCGGTGTTCAACGCTGCGAGGTGGGTGGCTCGCTCGCGCGCTCGCTCGCGACGCAGGCCAGCTGGTTTGTGAGATGGCTTCTAGTCTAGCCGCCGGGCGTGCGGATTCGATTCAAGCCGACCCACGACCGATGAGAAGGGGTGACGCCGTGTGGCTGACAGCAGTTGCGGTGTCCAGGACCGGAAGACGCGGCAACTCCAGGAGGCCGCCGAGGTAATTGCGACTCTCGGTCAACAGCGAGGCGACGTGATTGGCGCCTGCGTCCAGGAGCGTCTGCGGGCGTCTCGTCCGCCAGCGCCGGCGGTCCCCATCGTCCCACCGCGATCCGCAACTCGGGCAGCGCCGAGCGAAGTCTCCTCACCAGATAGCGTGTCTTCGACGACGAGCTGGGTGGGAGATCAGCGAAGCACACGACAGCGAACTTTCGGTCTCGCACCAGCGCCACCAGCTCCACCGCCTGCATGCGCGTACCGGTGATCTCCATGGCGATCGGCAGATCGTCGAGCAGATGCGCCAGCATCGCGAGCGCCACTTCATCGGCGGCCCCGTTGACCGCGTAGCCCAGGACGCGCAGCGGCTCGCGCGGCCCCAAGAGAGAGGGCTCGGCGGCGGCGGGTGGCGCCGTCTCCGCGTGGCGGCGGATGGTCTCGGCCGCGTCCGCGATCAACTCCCGGGTCGCCTCGATCACTGCCGTTTCTTCTTCCGAAGAGAGCCGGTGCTCTAAACGGTCGCGCTCGGCATAACTGAGTGCCGGCAGCAGGAGCGCGTCGTAGACCGATGCGGGCGGCGCGGTCTTGATGTGGCTGTCGATCAGTTCGGCCGCTTCGCTCTGGTCGCGAGCCACCAGGCGCTGATAGAAGCCGTACTCCGGTGCGAGCGCTGGCGTGTCGTCCATCAGCAACCCGACGAACGCGAGGCCGGGCACGTGCTTGCCGAGCACGACGAGGCACACGGTCAGCGGCGAGGCCATCAGCAACCCGAGCGGCCCCCAGAGCCACGTCCAGAACGCGACCGACACGAGCAGCACCACCTGCGACACGCCGACCGCGCCGGCATACAGCACCGTTTCGAGCACGAGATTCGTGAACAGCTCGAGGACGACGAACAAGGCGAGGACGATCAATGGACCCGTCCACCCCTCCAGCGCCGCGAGACTGACGAGGATCGGCGCGCCGGCCGCGAGCACGGGACCGACGTACGGGATGAATCGAAACGCCGCACCCAGCGTCGCCCAGACCAATGGGTACGGGACGTGGAGGAAGTACAGTCCGACGAAGACCGCGATGCCGTACAGCAGGCTCACGAGGGACTGCATCAACAGCTGGCGGCTGACGCGACTGCCGGCCTCGTCGATTGCCTTCGTGGTCGTGGCGAGCTGTCCGTGCCCGATCAGCCCGATCAAGCGATCCCGCAGATCGCGGCGTTCGAGCAGCATGAAGATGACCATCGCCGCGACGAGCCCCGCCGTGCTCAGCGGCCCGACGAGAGGCCCGAGCCACGCGAAGGCCGAAAATCCCGTCGCCGGGTTGGACGTCACCACGACTGGCCGCGAGACGGTTCCTTTCGGGGCCTCCGTTCCCAGGTCCTTTTTGATCCCTTCCAGCGTTTCCTGCAGCTTCTCGACCGCGCTTCCCCTGCCCGCAAGGCGCACGTCGGCAATCTTCGTTCGGATGTTGGCGCGATAGCCGGGGAGGTCTTCGACCAGATAGTCCATCTGCCGGGTCAGACCCCAGCCGGCGAGACCGAGCGCCGCGAACACCAGCGTGACGACGACCAGCACGGCCGGGACCCGACCGACCCATCGTTGAAGCCAGGTGACCGGCGGCGCCAGGACGAACGTGAGCAGGATGGCGAGCGCGAACGGCACGAGGACGGCCTGGGCCCAGTACAGAACGGCGACGACCAGCACGCCGCCGGCGAACGACAACCAGAGCTTCACGAATTTCAACGTGTCGTCCACGGTCGCGCTCCGTTTCTCCGCCGCGTGGCAGCAGGCGTTGCACTGCCGTTGACATGGTCGCGCACGGATAATCGTGGCGAATTGGCCGACGTACGGGTGTTCTCAACTGCACAGTCCTCAACCGCACAGACGCCCGTCGATGTTCGCCGCATACTGAGTCGAGTGGCGGATAACTCGCGAACCATCCGGGAGTAAACAAATGGACACGACTACATTGCTCGTCATCGTCCTCGTGGTGCTGGTGCTCGGCGGCGGCGGAGGATTCTTCTACAGACGTCGCACGTGAAGGATCAAACGTTGGAGACTGGCAACAGGCAGGTGCACAGTGAGATTGGCAATTGCGACGGTGGTGGCGACGACGGTGGCGTTCTCGCCGCTGTTGGCGGCGGACGACGAGCTGGCAAAGCGACTGAACGATGCGGCGGTGGTGCTTTCAGAGGTCATGGACGCGCCGGACAAGGGCATCCCCGAGGATTTGCTCGCGAAGGCGCATTGCATCGTGATCGCTCCGGACGTCAAGACCGCGGCGTTTGGCGTCGGCGGGAAATACGGGAAGGGTTATCTGTCGTGTCGTAACAAGAGCGGAGCCGGTTGGTCGGCGCCCGGTTCGGTCCGCATCGAGGGCGGGAGCGTGGGCTTTCAAATCGGCGCGACGTCGACGGACCTGATCCTGCTGGTCATGAGTGAACGGGGAGCGGACAAGCTGCTGTCCAGCAGGTTCACGCTAGGCGGGGAAGGCTCGGTGGCGGCAGGCCCGGTGGGCCGCACGGTGACGGCTCAAACGGATGCGCAGATGCGCGCGGAGATTCTGTCGTGGTCGCGCGCGCAAGGCTTGTTTGCCGGCATCGCTCTGGAAGGGGCCACCCTCCGCCAGGACCTGGATGACAACGCCATCCTGTATGGCAAGCGGCTGGAGAACCGCGACATCGTGACGACTGGTGTGCGCGCGCCCGAAGCCGCGGCCAAGCTCCTCGCGCTGCTGAACCGGTACTCGACCAGAGAACGCACCGAGTAGTCGGCACATGCCTGGTACCCGCTCGTAGCGGGTGCCAGGCTGTCACTCCAATCATTCTCGATTCCGAGTGGCTAGGGGTCACCACGTTACACTGGCAGCCATCATGAACCATGCTGCGGTGATCAAGCCGACCGAGCGCGCCGAGTGGCGCGCCGACAAGATGGGCAAGAGCACGCTGTTCGAGTCGCCGCGACTGATGGTCGGCCTGAACGCCTTCGAGCCGGGGCAGTCACATGCACTGCATGCACACGCCGGCATGGACAAGATGTATTACGTCATCGAGGGCGATGGTCTCTTCCTTCTGGACGGGAACGATGTGCCGATGCACGCGGGCGACGTGCTCGTTGCGCCCGACGGTGTACCGCACGGCGTGCGCAATTCGAGCGGGGCGCGGCTGCTGGTGATGGCCGTGCTCGCGCCGTCACCCTCGGCAGCGTGATCAGACCTTGTGTTCCTTGGGTGAATACGACAGCACGAGCGCGGTGATGTCATCGGCCTGGCGGGCCCCCGTTGCGAACGTCTGCACCGCATCCATGATCCGAGCGACTTGATCGGCTGGGGAGAGATGCCCCAGGTCTTCAACGCACGCGGCGAGCCGCTCGTCGCCGAACTCCTCGCCCTTGGTGTTGACGGCCTCGGTCACGCCGTCACTGAAGACGATCAGCCGATCGCCTTCCTGCAGCTGCACCGTTTCCTCTTCGAACGCCGCCAGTTCGAAGAGGCCGACCACCATGCCGCCCCGATCCAGCCAGCGCCGGCCCGATCGACCGATCAGGAGCGGTGGCAGATGTCCGGCGTTCGAATAGGTCAGCCGTCCGTCAGGTGTGATCGACGCGTAGAACACCGTCGCATACCGCGCGGGAACCGGCCGGCGCAGCATGGACTGGTTGGCGAGCGCGAGCGTCGCCGCGGGGCCGCCGTCTTTCGGACAGACCGCAAGAATCGCCTGAAGCGATGCGCTCAGGAGCGCCGACGGCGGTCCCTTGCCCGCGATGTCTCCGAGCGTGAGCGCAAACGTGTGGTCAGGCAAATCGAAGTAGTCGAAGAAGTCTCCGCCGATCGCCTTGCACGGCAGTGACGCCGCAGCCATCTCGAACCCGGGGCGCGTGAAGCGGCCCTGCGGGAGGAGCATCTGCTGGATCTTCGCGGCCGTCTTGAGATCGCCCTCTACCCGATCGAGGAGGAACCCGCGAAAATCCCAGATCCGGCGCTCAGAGACAATCTTCCCGTCGGCGACCGTGCACATCAGCACCATCGGAAACCGCACGTGCGTGCCGGGCGGCGCGAAGGCGCCGCCTTCATCCGTGCCAGAGACCGTGCCCGTCACGAACGCGCGATTGCCCATGATGGTCGTCTCTTCGATCTCCGTCGCCACATCCGGGAACATCGCGAAAAGTTCCGACTCCTTGGCCGCAACGGCCGCGCGTCCTTTGATCGTGCCAGCGATCTGGGTTTCGACCGTGCAGTCCTCGGCAAAGAGCGCCGCGAACCGGGATACATCGCGCGCCGCCCACGCCTGATGACGTTGTTCGAGAAGCGCCGCAATCGCGTCAGTGGAACTCATGGCCGCGTGTCGTAGGCCCGACCTTCAGGTCGGGCGTCTGGCGACGGCATGACATCTGCCCGAAAGAACGGCCACGCGTCGCGTAAATACAGCCCGAAGGGGATCCACCACACAAAATCATTCGTGATACATAACACGATCGCCGATGGCGGCCACGTGCCGTTGAGAATCAGCGCGATCATCCCGATCGGGCCGAGCACTTTTCCGCGTGAGCCCGACAGCCGCGGGGAGCCACCCGCGTTCCGGGCGCCGCGCAATCTCGAGATAGAGGACACCGTAGAGCCCGATGACCATCCCCAGGCACGCGAAGATGGCAGGATAGTTCAAGAGCGGCATCCCGGTGAATCGGAAGAACCACTGCGGATCGGCGACGCCCCAGAGGCCCCAGCCGATGTTGTACAGCCCGGCCGCGATGAATACGCCGCGATGCTGAGTCCGTCGTGGAATCATCGGGTCGCGCCGATCGCCGCTTCGGGCTTCCACGGTCAGCTCCCGTGCGGGGAGAGAATAGATCGTTGAGGAGCAGTCTGCCCCCCCCATTGTGGCTATCGCGTGGGGAATAGAGTACAGTCGGGGTACGGCTTTCCTGAATCTGCTGCCTGATTCTCGCCTGCGCTAGAGGCCGTCTCGCATCAGCCTTCATCAAATCACCGGCACGACGGCGACGTGGTGATGCGCGATGAAATCTCCGCAACGGTCCACCACGGGTTTTCACGGCGTCTCGTTCACCGAATGCCCAGATCGCCCGAAGCTGTGACGAGCCACACATGACGCAGCCACTCCAGACGCGACGTGTCAAAGAAGCGCTCGTGCGTGTCCGGACTCTGTTCATGGACCCTGGCGCAAAGCTCACCACCGCCGACGCCGCGCAGATGGCAGGCCTCGACAGGCAGGTGTGCCGAGTCTTGCTGCAGAACCTCGTTGAAGCGGGCTTTCTCGAGCGGCGCCTGCGGGGCGTGTTCGTCCGCAGTCCGTCGGCTTCGCATTAACCGTCACCACGATCGTTGAGAAGGAGTGTCATCATCATGAGTGCCAGTTTGCACCCCGTGGAAATCAATCGACGTCGGCACCGCAAAGAGAAGCGCGACAAGCTGCGCGCGCGGCTTGCGGCGGCGCCGGCGGTCGGGCGCGCGGCGATCGAAGCGAAGCTGCAGAAAACATATGCGCCCGGTACAGGGCCGCAGCCGTTGCCACGAACGGAGATACTCGGATCATGATTAACGTTTCCGAAACGGCGGCGGCGAAAATCACCGAACTGCTGATCGAAGAACAGAAGGCGGGCGGCGGTTTGCGGGTGTTCGTGCAGGGCGGCGGCTGCTCGGGGTTCCAGTACGGCCTGATGATCGACGAGAACGGGCAGGGCGCGGGCGATCAGGTCTTCGAGTCCCACGGCGTGAAGTTGTTCGTGGACCCGATCAGTATCCAGTATCTGAAGAACGCCGAGGTCGACTTTGTCGACACGATTACGGGCGGCGGGTTCACGATCAAGAACCCCAACGCCACGTCGACGTGTGGCTGCGGGTCGTCCTTCTCGACCGAGTAGGGCACGATGCACGGTCTTGCTGCGGCTCGACGATCTGCGTCGCTGGCGATTGAGGACGGCAACGCTTGATCACGCTCGACGCCGAGGATCTCGACGACCATCAATCGCGATTACTCGATGTGCTCTGTGAGGAATTTGAAGAAGCGCCACTCCTTGACGCCACGAACGGCCCAAGCCTTTATCACAGGCTTCGCACGCACCTCACCGCAGCAGGGGCCACCGACGGCGATTTCGAGTTCCTGACCGGGCAGCTTGCCCGCCTCATCATTGAATCGGACAACCCGTTTACGCCCAGGCAAAAAGCCACGCAATTGAAGTTGATTTCCGAGATGTTTGCCCTGCGAGCTTTTCATCTTGTCGTCGACCGTGGCGCGCTGGTGAGCCTCGCGTTTGCCGACGCGCCGACCAAGCACTAAGCCGCTCTCATTAGCGATAGCGGCACGCGTCGTCGTCGAAGCCGCCAGCTGATGCGAGAGATTCGTCTGAGCTGAGGGTCAGATCCGCGTTAGTGTCGAGGTGGCGCCGGGCGCGGCAAGGCGCTGAATCGGCGCGATGCACGTGAGCATCGCTGGAGTCGGATTCTGGAACCTGAGCGCTGGCGGCGGATCGAGACGCTGTATCACGCGGCGCGGCAGCGTCCGGAGAGCGAGCGTACGGCGTTTCTCGCGCACGAACCGGTCAAGCCATCCGTGACCGATCGCGACGGGGCGCAGTCCAGCACGACATC
>CAWCQI010000044.1:0-129016 GCA_963797625.1 uncultured Acidobacteriota bacterium | reverse complement strand
CCGCCACGACCCAGACCGTTGAGAGATCGACCACGGTGAACAGCTTCGTGGCTGTGTCCACGTTGAGCCCAACATTCGCTCCGCGCTCCGTCACGACGCCGTCAATCGGCGCAGGGACGTTGGTGGTGGCGCTCACGTTGTGGCCAGGAGCCATATTCTCGAGTGCCGACGCCGAGACGCCGAGCAACTCGAGCTGCGAGCGCGCACTCTGGACAGCCGCTGTCTGCGCCGCGTGCTCGGCGTGAATCTTCTCCAGCTCCTGGCGGCTCGCGGCCCCGATCTCGACGAGCTTCTGGGTCCGCTGCAACTCGCGGTCATGCGCGTCGAGCATCGCCTGTGCCGAGACGTATCGCGTCTGTGCTTCGGCGAGCGCCGGGCTGTAGATCTCGGCCAGGGTTTGGCCCCGACGAACGCGGTCGCCGAGCGCCGGCCCGACCTTCGTCACGCGCCCGGCGACGAGCGGCGTCACCACGACCTGGCGATAGGCGTTCGGCTCGACGACACCGGGCAGACGAATCTCCGTCGCTGACGTTCCACTCGTGACCGGCGCCACGACGATCCCCGCGCGTTCCACCGCATCCTGACTGAGTGGAACGACGACGTCAGGTAGCGGCGCGTTGCTCGTGGCAGCGGACGCAGCGGGAGACGGCTGCGCGCCTGCGGGAGACGGCATGTCTGCAACGTGTCCGCCGGCCCCGGCATCGCTTCGCATCAACAGGTACGTGGCCCCGGCTCCGGCTGCCAGCAGAGCGATGGCGACCAGCGCCGCGGCGCCCTTGTGCATCGTCACGCGTGTGTCGCTCGTCATCGTCCCTCTCCAAGCGCCCGGTTGAGCGCTGTTCGTGCCTCGTACGCCGCACGCAAGGCCTCGGTATAGGCGCGTTCCACATCCAGGTATCGCCGCCGTTCGGCCAGGACCTCGAAGACGGTCACCCGCCCGAGCTCGTAACTCTGACCGACCACGGTCAGGTTCTGGCGCGCCAGTGCCTGTGCGCCGGCGCCATAGATCTTCACGGCCTCCCTCGCACGCTCGTCCCGTGCGCGAGCGGACGCCAGTTCGGCCTCCGCGGCGAGCCGCGCGGCATCGTAGGCGGCGGCCGCGCCCGTCCGCTCTGCGCGCGCCACGGCCACATCTCCCTGATTCCGGTTCAGCACGGGAATCGTGAACATCGCGCCGGCGGACCAGTAGTTGAACTGCCCCCGCACGCGCTCGAGCCCACCGTCCGGCGCGAACCCACGCTGCGGGAATCCGGCGTCCATGCGCATGTAGTTTCCGAAGAGGCTGACGTCGAAGCGGCCTTCTGACTCGGCGCGGTCGATCTTCGCCACGGCCGTTTCGATGCGGGCCGCCGCTTCTCGAACGTCAGCCCGCTGTTCGACTGTCGTCGACATGTCCCGGACCTGTGGCGCCACGGCCGACTCGCGTTGGACGAGAGCTTCGAACGTGTCACGCACGGTGAGCGTGGCATCCGCCTTCATGCCGAGCACGCGTTTCAACTCGAACACGGCGGTCTCGGTCCGGCCCGCCTGGAGCAAGCGCTCGGCCTGCACCCGCCGGAGCTCGACATCCAACAGGTCGCGCTCGAGCGGT
Organism: uncultured Acidobacteriota bacterium; assembly: GCA_963797625.1. Classification (GTDB taxonomy): domain Bacteria; phylum Acidobacteriota; class Vicinamibacteria; order Vicinamibacterales; family 2-12-FULL-66-21; genus DATBJJ01. The sequence goes on along the minus strand of CAWCQI010000044.1, from coordinate 127,425 downwards.
GGTGAGGCTCCCTGTTCGACGCGAGACCGGAGCAGGTCGAACTGGTTCTGTGTCGCTGCCACGATCTCGTCGAAGAGCGCGAGATCTCGAATCGTCGCCAGGACGTCGCCGTATCGCGTGCGGACATCGGCCGCCAGCAGCCGCTCGCGATCCGCGACAGACGAGCTGCGCGGCCGCGACCTCGCGGTCAGCGACGGCGATGCGCCCACTCTCTCCGGAACAGATCGAGCGGCCACTCGACCCCGACCGTCGTCAGGTTGTCCGTGCCGCCCGGTTCCTCGCGCCGCTCGAACGAGACGGACGGATTTGGTCTGAGCGACGCTTGGATCTTCGTGCCTTGCGCCACCTCCACCTGACTGCGCGCCGCCCGGAGTGAGGGCTCCTGCTCGATGGCACGCGCAATGGCCTGTTCAAGCGACAGCCCGTTCGCAGGATCCACGAATCGGCCAGCAAGCGGCGCCTGGCCACCGGGTGATTGAGCCGAGGTGGACACACCGGTCAGCAGCGTCGCAATGAGGACGCTCAACGCGATTCGCGTGGTCATTGCACGCCTCCCTGGAAATTCACCGACCCTTGGCCCGCCGGCCCGTTCCACTCGATCGCCATCTGCCAGGCGCCGGCCATGCCGAACTCCGCGGTCGCGGCGTACCGGCCGGGCACGCCGGTCGGCGTCACCTGGAGACCACCAGACATGACCATGCCGGGCATCGGCATGTTGGCGCTCGCGCGCACGGTGCCGACGTCGACCAACGTCGTTGTGCCCGTGCGCCTGAACTCGAACGTGAAGCTATTGCGTCCTTGCCGCAGGGTGCCGGTCGGCGACAGCAGCGCGATATCGAGGTCGCCTGCGCGGATCGTTTGCACGACCGCCCCGGCACTCTGAGCCGTGGGCTCGCTGCCGCCTGGTCGAGTCCGCCACACCACGAACGAGATCACCGCAACGAGGGCAACGACTCCCGCAGCCATTGCCAGACGCCGGGGACTGCCGCGTACGTGCTCGTCTCGCGGCAGTGGCTCGCGCTGAAGCCCCAGGCGCCGCTCACGAATCCAGAAGAAGATCACCGGCGTGACGATCAGCACATGGAGCAGCGACGACACCATGCCGCCGAGCACCGGCGTCGCGAGCGGCTTCATCACCTCGGCGCCGGCGCGCGTGCTCCACATGATCGGGAGGAGTCCTGCGATGACGGTGGAGACCGTCATCACCTTCGGCCGTAGACGAAGCAATGCGCCCTCCATCACGGCATCCCTGAGTCCGGCCCGCGTCAGCGTTCCGCCGAGCTCGTGTCGCTTCCGCTCGACCGCTTCCTCGAGATAGATCACCATGACGACACCGGTCTGCACGGCGGTGCCGAACAGCGCGATGAAGCCGACCCACACCGCGACGGAGAAGTTGTAGCCAAGCAGCCACAGGAGGTAGACGCCGCCCGTCAAGGCGAAGGGCACGGCCAGGAGCACGTGAGCGGCTTCGAGCGCCGAGTGATACGTGAAGTACAGGAGCACGAAGATCACGAGCAACACGATCGGCAGGACGATCTGCAGCCTGGCTCGTGCACGTTCCTGGTTCTCCCACCGGCCGCTCCAGCCGACGTAGTACCCCGCTGGCAACGCGACGTCCCGTGCGACGGTCGCGCGGGCTTCCTCAACGAAGCCCCCGACGTCGCGGCCCTGCACGTTCAGGAGCACCGTCGCGAGCAGCAGGCCGTTCTCCGAGGAAATCATCGCGGGACCACGGGCGTGCTCGATCCGAGCGACCTGGCTGAGCGGGATCTGCGCGCCATTGGACGAGGCCACGAGGACTTGACCGAGCGCCTGAGGATCCGCGCGGTACTCAGGGGCATACCGAACCCGGACGGGAAAACGCTGACGGCCCTCGATGGTCGTCGTCAGGGTGGTTTCCCCAATGGCGGTCTCGATCACCTGCTGGATGTCTCCGACGCCGATGCCGTAGCGCGCGGCGGCGCCGCGGTCGACCTCGATGTTGAGGTACTGACCACTGGTGACCTGTTCGGGGTAGACGTTGCTCGCGCCCGGCACCCGGCGCACGGTGTCAGCGACCTTCCGCGCCAATTCCTCGAGCACGGTCAGGTCGGTGCCGAAGATCTTCACGCCCACTTCCGAGCGGATGCCCGTCGTCAACATGTCGATGCGGTTGATGATGGGCATCGTCCAGATGTTGGAGACGCCCGGAAGTTGCACGGCTCGCCCCATCTCTGCGCGCAGCCCATCGAGCGTCATGCCCGACCGCCACTCCTGCTTCGGCTTCAGGTGGACGATGGTCTCGGTCATGTTGAGCGGTGCCGGATCGGTTGACGTGTCGGCCCGTGCGACCTTGGCGACGACGTAGGCGACTTCCGGAAACTTCATCAAGGCGGCGTTCTGGCGCGCCGCGATCTTGGTGTTCTCCTCGAGCGAGATGCTGGGATCGGCGATGGGCATGAACATCAGGTCGCCCTCGTTGAGCGGCGGCATGAACTCGCTCCCGATCCCACGCGCCAGGACCAGCGCTCCGACGAAGAGGACCGCGGCGGCCGTGATCGTGAGTGCCCGATGCGCGAGCGCGCTCTGCAGCACCGGCCGGTAGACTGCGCGAAGCACACGCATGACGGGGTTGGCCTCTTCCGGATGGAACTTCCCCCCGAGCAGCAACGTGCAGAGCACCGGGACGAGCGTGACGGCGATGACCGTCGCCGCGAGCACCGCAAACGTCTTGGTGAAGGCCAGCGGGTGAAAGAGCTTGCCTTCCTGACCGGTCAGCGCGAACACCGGAATGAAGGCGAGCAGGATGATCGCCATCGAGAAGAACACGGGCCGCCCGACCAATCGCGTGGAGTCCCGAACGGTCTCCCAGACTGCGGCCGCGATCGCTGGCGTCGACCCCGCGCTGCTCGACGAATCGGAACGCGTTCTCCGTGACCACGATGCCGGCATCGACGAGCACGCCAATCGCGATGGCGATGCCGGCGAGGCTCATGATGTTGGAGGAGATCCCGGCGTAGTACATGCCCAGGAACGACATCAGGACGGCGAGCGGCAACGGAAGCGTGACGATCAGAATCGATCGGAAGTGCATCAGGAAGATGACGTGCGCCAGCGTCACGAGCGCGATCTCCTCGATCAGCGCCGTCCGCAACGTGCCGACCGCCTGCTCGATCAAGTCCGAGCGGTCGTAGAACGGCACGATCGTGACGCCCTGCGGGAGGCCTGGCGCAATCTGCGCGATGCGCGCCTTGACGGCGTCGATGACGTCCTTCGTGTTGACGCCGGTTCGCGCGACGACGACGCCGCCGACGGCTTCCTGCGTCCCCTTCACGAGCGAGGCGACCCGGAACGCGTTGCCGATCTGGACGTTCGCCACCTGCTCGACGTAGATCGGGACGCCGTTCGAGCCGCCGACGACGATCCGCTTGACGTCGTCGACGGACGCGATCAACCCGACGCCGCGCACGATCAGCCAGGCGCCGTTCGACTCGAGCACGTTGCCGCCGACATTCAGGTTGCTGGCGCGGACGGCCGACACCACCGCGCTGAAGGGCAGGTTGTAGGTCCTGAGGCGATTCGGATCGACGTCCACCTGGTACTGCTGGACATGGCCACCGACGGAGGCCACCTCCGCGACGCCCGGCACGGCATTGAGCTGATAGCGGATGAACCAGTCCTGCAGCGTGCGGAGCTCACGGAGTGAATGCGTCGGGCTCTCGACCGTGTACCAGAACACGTGGCCGACGCCGGTCGCGTCTGGTCCGAGCGTCGGCGTGACGCCCGTGGGCAGGCTCTTCGTGACGAGGCTCATGCGTTCGAGGACGCGAGTCCGCGCGAAGTACAGCTCCACGTTGTCCTCGAAGACGACGTAAATCATCGAGAAGCCGAACGCGGATTGCGACCGGACCACCCGTACACCGGCGAGCCCCTGGAGGTTCGTGGTGAGCGGGTACGTCACCTGGTCCTCGACCTCCTGCGGGCTGTGCCCGGGCCAGTCCGTGAAGACGATGACCTGGTTGTCGGAGAGATCGGGAATCGCGTCGATCGGCGTGGACGTCAGCGCCCACCATCCCCAGCCTGCGAGGCCGAGGTACAGGACGACGACGATGAACCGGTTCTTCAGTGCAACGTCAATGAGTCGATTGATCATGCTTGCCTCGCCGAAGCCCGCCGCTCATGAGCGAAGGCGGGAGCCACGACACTCGTCATGCCGCGCGCGTACACGCGCGAACCTACGCGCCCGGACGCGGAGTCCGAGCAGACACACGACGACTGCGAATGGCTAAACGAGGAAGACCGAGAGGAGGACGTGCTTGGGCACTGGCGCGATGGGTATCGGCGCCGACGTACGCCATGCGTCACTCAGAACGAGAGCAGGGACGTTGGCGGGCAGGACAACCCCGACGCCGAGCACCGCCGCAGTGATGGCGGTCACAAACGAGGGGTTGGACTGGTTGGAATTCTGGCCCTCTGATGACGCGCAGCAACTGTCGGCCTGGGCCTGCGTGAGAACGCGCTCTGACCCGGAGCGGTGCGAATCGCCCTTGTGCATCGGGCATTCGCCGCCGTCAGCGCAGCAGGCCATGCGCGCTTCAGGGGTTGGCATCCACCCGGCGCAGATCGCGGCGTTCCCGGCCATCAGGCCGAACGTGAGCGCGAGAGCCGCGAGACGCTGGACGAGCCTCACCACCTCTCTAGGATGCTCGACCGCAGAGGCGCTGTCAACAAAGTGCCCAAGCCATCCAGTCAGCAACTCGCCACCGCAGTAGCCAGGAGGCCTATAGTTGGTGCTGGACGTCAGAACGCAGGGTCACACGGGCCCCGCACATACTCGACGGAAACGCCGCCTTCCCGACCAGGACGCCCTGCGCGTGGAACAGGCAACGCTGCCGGCCGGACTAGCGTTCCGGACGTTGTTTGATATCCAGCAGGCCGGGGCGCTACGATACCGCTCCATGACCCGACGCACTTTTCTTCAAGCTTCCATTGCCGCCGCCGCGGCGAGCGCGGTTCCGACATCGGTGACCGCCCAGCGCAAACTCGGTCCGTTAGGGCTCCAGCTCTATTCGGTGCGGGACCTGCTCAAGCAGGACTTCGCCGGAACGCTGCAGAAGATTGCCGCGATCGGGTTCAAGGAAGTCGAGTTTGCCGGACTCTTCGGGCTGGCGCCGGCCGACGTGAAGGCCCTGCTCGACAAGAACGGTTTGACGACGCCGGCGTCGCATGTGGATTGGGGGACGGTGGAGAACAAGCTGCCTGAGGCGATCGCGACTGCGAAGGCCCTCGGCCAGCAGTACCTCATCGTTCCCTATGTCGGCGAGGCCGAGCGCAAGCAGCCCGACATCTGGAAGCGTGCCGCCGACCTCTTCAACAAGGTCGGCAAGGAGACACAGAAGGCCGGGATCCAGTTCGCCTACCACCAGCACAGCTTCGAGTTCGTTCCGTCCGCCGATCTCGGCGGCAAGATGCCGTACGACTATCTGCTGGAGAATACCGATCCTGCCGCCGTCAAGATGGAGTTGGACATCTGCTGGACGGTCGCGGCCGAACAGGATCCGGTCGCGTACTTCAATCGCTATCCCGGGCGTTTTCCGCTCATTCACGTCAAGGATTGGTTGAAGGACGGCAAGGACGCGAGCGCCTACGCAGGAGCGCTCGGGCAGGGCACGAAATTCACCGGGCAGATGACCAGCGTCGGAGCCGGCTCGGTCGACTGGAAGCGGATCCTCGGCCAGGCGGAGAAGGCCGGCATCAAGCACTACATCGTCGAGTACCGACAATCCGAAATCGCCGCTCGACGACCTGACGGCCAGCTATACCTACTTGAGGAATTTGAGCTTCTGAGCGCGCCGGGTGTCGGACTAGCGGACCACCAGCTCGCCCTTCATCTGCTTGCAGCGCTCATCCTGCGTGAGGTTGCAGTAGAAGGGAAACCGGCCGGCCTCGTCGGCGCGAAACTCGAAGACGACTGACTGGCCCGGCGCCAGCGCGCTTGGAAATGCGGTAGGGGACGTCGATCGTGAAACTGTGGGCGACATCCTTGGCCGTGAACTTGACCTGGACGAGGTCGTCTTTCTGGACCTCGATGCGAGTGGGGGAGAAGGCGAACTGGTCCCCGGTGATGACGACTTCGCGGACCTGACCCCGGCTGCTGGCAGTTCCCCTGGCCCAGAAGGCGGCAGCGCCGACGACCACGACGGCCAGCGCCGATACGACCTTTCCCGGCCTTCGAGTCATGATCCCCCCTGAGGCGAAGACCTCAGTAATTAGAAAGGGCATAGCCCTCAGTAAGTTAGAGGCGAAGCTTCAGTAAGTGAAGAGAGGCAAAGCCCCTCTTTTAAAGACGCGGCAAAGGGCGGTTTGGTTGCCCCGCCTTCGCCTATCTACCCTTTTCGGCGCTTCGACCGGCCGCGTTACGGCCTGCCACGCGGAGCCGGAGGTGAGGCGGCGGCCTCAGGCCTTCCGCCCCTGAGCCTCCTCGGGAGCGGGCGGCTGGAGCAGGGCCTTACGGCTGAGCCGGATCTTTCCAGACGGGTCGATGTTGATGACCTTCACCATCACCTGATCGCCCTCTTTGAGCTCGTCCCGGACGTCCTTCACGCGGTAATGCGCGATTTCCGAGACGTGGAGGAGACCATCGAGCCCCGGCATGATTTCGACGAAGGCGCCGAAGTCGGTGATGCGCTGCACCTTCCCCATGTAGGTCTTGTTCAGTTCCGGGGTGGCCGTCAGTTCCTGGATGATGCCGATGGCCTTTTGTGCCGACGCTTCGTCGGCTGACGCGACATTCACGCGGCCGTCGTCTTCGACATCGATCTTGACGCCGGTGCGCTCGATGATGCTCCGGATCATCTTGCCGCCCGGTCCGATCACGTCGCGGATCTTGTCGACGGGGATGCGAATCGTCACGATCCGCGGCGCGTAGGCGGACACATCCGATCGATTGGTCTCGATCGCCTGCCGCATCTTGTCGAGGATGTAGAGGCGCCCCTGACGCGCCTGTTCGAGCGCCTTCTTCATGATGTCGTGCGTGATGCCCGACACCTTGATGTCCATCTGGAGCGCCGTGATGCCGTCGGCCGACCCTGCCACCTTGAAGTCCATGTCGCCGTAGTGGTCCTCGGCGCCAGCGATATCGCTCAGGATGGCGTGCTTGCCGCTCGCCTCGTCCATGATCAGGCCCATGGCGACGCCCGCCACCGGTGCCTTCAGCGGTACGCCCGCATCCATCATGGCGATCGATCCGCCGCACACCGACGCCATCGACGAGGACCCGTTCGATTCGAGGATGTCGGAGACGACGCGGATGGTGTAGGGGAATTTCTCTTCAGTGGGGATCATCGGGGCGAGGGCGCGTTCGGCCAGGGCGCCGTGACCGATTTCGCGCCGTCCTGGACCGCGCAGGAACTGCACTTCGCCGACCGAGAAGGGCGGGAAGTTGTAGTGGAGCATGAAGCGCTTCCATGTCTCGCCGTCGACCATCTCGATCTTCTGCTGGTCCTCGGCAGTACCGAGCGTGACCGTCACGAGCGCCTGCGTCTCGCCGCGCGTGAACACCGTCGACCCGTGCGTCCGCGGCAGGATGCCTGCCTCGATGGTGATCGGACGAATCTCGTCGAACTTGCGGCCGTCGAGCCGGCGCCCGCGTTCGAGCGCCTCGTCCTTCATCACTTTTTCCTTCAACTCCTTGAAGACGGCCTTGGCGGCGCTGCGCTTCTCGGCATCGTCCTCGGGAATGCTCGCGAGAAGCTCGGCCAGCACCTGGTCGACCTTGCCGTAGTTCTCGAGCTTGTCCTTGATGAGCATCGCCTGGCTCAACGGCCCGTAGGCCTTGCTCTCGATCTCGCGATAGACGTCGGCGGCAATTTCCTTCGTGACGACTTCGCGCTTGGCCTTGCCCGCCTCTTTCGCCAGCGAGTCGATGCCCGCGATGATCTCCTTGATCGCCGCGTGCGCCAGATCGAGGGCCTTGAGGATCTCGTCCTCGCTCACTTCCTTCGCGCCCGCTTCCACCATCACGATCGCGTCCTTGCTGCCGGCGACGATGAGATCGAGGCTGCTCTTGCGGCGCTGCTCGAAGGTCGGGTTGACGAGGTACTCGCCGTCGACGAGGCCCATGCGCACGCCGGCAATCGTCCGGGTGAAGGGGATGCTCGAGAGCGCGAGCGCCGCCGACGCGCCGGTGATCGCGAGGACGTCGCTGTCGTGATCGGTATCGGCGGAGATGACAAACGCGATGATCTGCGTCTCGTGCCGCCAGCCGGCCGGGAAGAGTGGCCGGATCGGCCGGTCGATGAACCGGCTCGTCAGGACTTCCTTCTCGGTCGCTTTGCCTTCGCGCTTGAAGAAGCCACCCGGAATCCGTCCCGAGGCGTAGGTGTATTCGCGGTAGTCAACCGTCAGCGGCAGGAAATCGATGCCTTCGCGCGGGTTGGGCGCAGCGCAGGCCGTGACGAGCACCATGGTGTCGCCGGAGCGCACGATGACCGCGCCGTCGGCCTGTTTCGCGAGGCGGCCGGTTTCGATCGACAAGGTGTGCCGACCGACCGAGATATTGCGGGTATGCATTGTGTGTCTTTCGTGTAAAGCCTGTCTTTGGTCGGTAGCTTGGGACCAGGAGCTAGAAGCTAGGAGCCAGAAGACAGAAAGTCGAAGGCGGAGCTAGCTCCTAGCTCCTCACTTCTCTCTCCTACTTCCGGATGCCCAGACGCTTGATCAGATCCGAGTAGCGGTCCGTGTCCTTCCCCTTGAGGTAATCGAGAAGGCGGCGGCGCTGGCCGACCAGCTTCAGCAGGCCACGACGCGAATGGTGATCCTTGGCGTGGGTCTTGAAATGTTCGGTCAGGTAATTGATTCGCTCGCTGAGGAGCGCTACCTGAACTTCGGGTGATCCGGTGTCTGCAGTGTGGGTCTTGTACGAGCCGATGATGTCGGTCTTGCGGTCCTTGCTCAAAGCCACGTCGAAACCTCCACGCGCGGCCCAGACGCCAACGGACCCTCGAGGTCCGCCGCACCAAACCGCCGTATGCCCTACATTGAGGAATTTACAATTCCAAGCGACTCAACATCTTACACCAAAACGACCACAGGATGCAAAAGCCCGTCGGGTTTGGCGTCGGCCAGCCCGACAAGCGATCCATCGCCGTCCAGAAGCCTCACCGGGCCACCCACCACGCGTTCGGACGGCAGGGTCGACTGCGTGACGTCCTGGGGCCTCAACTGGGCGCCGTGGCGCGCCCGTTCGGCGCCCGTCTCGGTGAGGACGACCGCGGACAGATGGGTCAGAAGCCCACTCATCGGAATCAGTGTCCGGCGCGCGACTGCAGCGTCCTTCGGCAACCAAATCCCCGAGCGGCACGTGCCTCTTCGAGGCGGAACGCGCCGGCGCGCGTCCGTTGCAGCCCTTCGAGATGCGCGCCGCACCCGAGACGCTGTCCGAGGTCGTGGGCCAGCGACCGGACGTAGAAGCCGCTCGAGCACACGAGTCGCACTTCGGCGAGGCCGTCAGCGTAACTGCGCAGCTCGATCTCCGTGACGCTGACCTCGACGGGCTTGACGTCGACGGGCTTCCCCTGGCGAGCGAGCTTGTAGGCCGGCGTGCCGCCAACTTTCTTGGCGGAGTAGGGAGGTGGGGTCTGCAGGTATCGTCCGGCGAAGGTCGACACCGCCTCGGCCACCGCCGCCTCTGTCAGGGCGGAGACCGCGGCGTGCGCTTGGGCATCTCGCCTCGGCCGCCGACGCTACTGGCGGCACTTTCGGCGTCGTAGGTCTCAGTCGCCGCCCCGATCCGAATCCTCGCGACGTACTCCTTGTCGGCGCCGCTCATGAACGACGCGAGCCTGGTGGCGCTGCCGATGACGAGCGGGAGCACACCGGTCGCGAGCGGATCGAGGGTTCCAGTATGGCCGACGCGCGTCAGGCCGATTGCTCGACGCACGACCGCGACGACGTCGTGCGAGGTCGGGCCGGCGGGTTTGTCGATGACGAGAACGCCGTTCACGTAATGCTGAATGCTGAGTGCTGAATGCTGAAGTGAATGCTGAAGTACCAGAGACTTGCCAATTTCGAACTTAATGTCGAAGTTGGCAATTCCAAATTCACTTCAGCATTCAGCACTCAGAATTCAGCATTGCTATGGGCGACTCTTGAGGCCCTGGGCGATGGCAGCGACGAGCCGTTCGATGATCTGTGGCCGTACCTCGGCCAGCGTCCCGGGGACGGTGAAGCCTGAGGCATTCTTGTGGCCCCCGCCGCCGTAGACGTTGGCAACGGCGCGGACGTCGACGTCGTACTTCGACCGCATGCTGACGCGGACCTCGCTCGTCGATCCGATCTTGAAGAACACCACGGCCTGAATCTCGCGCGCCGTCAGCGGCAGGTTGATGACGCCCTCGGTGTCGTTGTGCGTGCAGCCGCACGCGTCGAGCATCCGGTCGTCGAGGCAAAGCACCGCCAGCCGCCCATCGTCGACGAGCTCCATCGTGTCGAGCAGGGCGCCGATGAGCTTCAGCTTGCCGAAGCTGTTGCTGTCGAAGACCCGCCGCGCCATCGCGGCCGGGTTGACGCCGGCCTCGACGGCCTGGCGGCAGATGTCGAAGGTTCGCGGGGTGATGTTCGAATGGTGGAACGAGCCCGTGTCGGTCAGGATCGCGAGGTAGATGTGGGTCGCGATGTCGCGGCTGAGCGGGACCCCGAGCGCCCTGATTACGTCGAAGACCATCTCGCCGCACGCCGCGGCCGACTCGTCGAACCAGTTGACCGCGCCATACATGCGGTTGCCGGCGTGATGGTCGATGTTGATGATGAAGTGATCCTCGAGGCCGGCGACGCCAGTCCGGCTGAGATCGCTGCATTCCATCACGATCAGCGCATCGGCCTCGACGTCGCTCCGGTCGGAGATCTCGATGCGATCGACGCCGGGGAACTCGCGATAGTGATCGGGAGCGGCATCGGCATTGACCAGCCGGACCTGCTTGCCGAGCGCCTCGAGCGCGTAGGCCATCGCCAGTTGTGATCCGATCGAGTCACCGTCGGGACGCGCGTGCGACGTCAGCAGGAACCGCCGGCGGCGGAGAATGGCTTCACAGATTTCCGCCACCACGTCGGTGCCCGCGGCGGTATCCGGGTTAACGCTCGTCGTCTTGCTCATTAGGAGGAATATCCTGGGCGTCTGGCGAGTCCGCTTCACGCCCGGCCCGCTCGACCCGCTCAACCTTGAGGTCCTGAAGAATCCGCTCGACCCGGTCGAGCCGCTCCACATTCTCGTCGTAGAAGAACTGCAGCTCCGGAATCCGGCGCAGCCGCAGACGGCTGCCGAGCTGGCGCCGCAGGAATGGCGTCGCCCGTCCAAGCGCGCGGCGGGTCTCGGCTCGCGCCTTCTCGTCGCCGAGCGTCGTGTAGTAGGCCCGTGCGTTCTGAAGGTCCGAGGTGACCTCGACGCGAGTAATCGTCAGGAAGCCGATGCCCGGGTCGTGGACGGCACGGGCCAGGAGCTCGGTCAGGTCCTCTCGAATCTGCTCGCCAACCCGGATCGGACGCTGGGAAGACATCGTCTGATGAATGCTGTAATGCCTTCAAACCGCCGTTTTCTTGACCTTCTCGACCGCGAACGCCTCGATGACATCGCCGACCTTGAGGTCGTTGAACTTTTCGAATCCGATACCGCACTCGAACCCCGACTTCACCTCGGACACGTCGTCTTTGAAGCGGCGCAGCGAGCCGATCTTGCCCTCGTAGATGACGACGTTGTCGCGCAGGAGGCGCGCCTGGGTGTCGCCGGAGCGCGTGATGCGTCCTTCGGTGACCATGCACCCGGCGATGGTGCCGAACTTCGGCACCTTGAAGATCTCGCGCACGGCCGCAGCGCCCATCCGGACTTCCTTGAACGTCGGGTCGAGGAGGCCGGCCATCGCCTTCTTCATCTCGTCGACGACGTTGTAGATGACCGAGTGCAGGCGGATGTCGACCTTCTCGCGGTCGGCGACGTCCGAGGCGTTGCGGTCCGGCCGCACGTTGAAGCCGATGACGATCGCGTTCGACGCCGAGGCGAGCAGCACGTCCGATTCGTTGATCGCGCCGACGCCGCTGTGGATGATGCGGATCTTGACCTTCTCGTCGGTCAGTTTGGTCAGCGTGTCGCCCAGCACTTCGGCCGAGCCTTGCACGTCGGCCTTGACGATCACCGGCAGTTCCTTCATGCCGCCTTCGGCGATCTGCTGCTGCAGGGACTCGAGCGTGAGCCGTGATCCCTTCCCGCCGAGGGCTTTTTCTTTGGCCTGTGTCTGCCGGAAGAGCGCGATCTGCCGCGCCTTGGTCGCGTCGGCGAGCGCCTGGAACGCGTCGCCCGGCTGCGGCAGCCCGCCGAGACCGAGGACTTCGACCGGCGTCGCCGGTCCGGCCAGCTTCTGCTGCCGGCCGCGGTCGTCGATGAGCGCGCGAACGCGGCCGACGATGGTTCCGGCGATGAGCGTGTCGCCGACGTTGAGCGTGCCGTCCTGCACGAGGATCGTCGCCACCGGGCCGCGGCCCTTGTCGAGCTTGGCCTCGAGCACCGTGCCCGATGCGCTGCGCTTGGGATTCGCCTTGAGCTCGCTCATCTCGGTGACGAGCAGGATCATCTCGAGCAGCGCGTCGAGGTTCTGCTTCTTCTTGGCCGAGACTTCGACCATGACCGTCTGTCCGCCCCACTGTTCGGGGACGAGACCAAGGTCGGCGAGCTCCTTCTTGACCCGTTCCGCGTTGGCGTCGGGCTTGTCGATCTTGTTGATCGCGACAAGGATGGGAACACCCGCCGCTTTGGCGTGGTCGATCGCCTCCTTGGTCTGCGGCATCACGCCGTCGTCGGCGGCCACCACCAGGATGACGACGTCGGTGACGCGCGCGCCGCGCGCGCGCATCATCGTGAACGCTTCGTGGCCGGGTGTGTCGAGGAAGACGACGTTGCGATCGTTGACCTGGACCGCGTAGGCGCCGATGTGCTGCGTGATGCCTCCGGCCTCGCGCTCGGCGACGCGCGCCGAACGGATGGCGTCGAGCAGCGTCGTCTTGCCGTGGTCGACGTGGCCCATGACCGTGACGACCGGCGCGCGTGCGACGACGTCCTCGGGACTGACATCCTCGGCTTCGACTTGCAGCATCTCCTCTTCGAAGGTCTGCATCTTGACGTCGGCGCCGAATTCGCGGGCGATCATCGACGCCGTCTCGTCGTCGAGCGTGCTGTTGATCGTCATCATCATCCGCCGGTCCATCAGCTTGCGCAGCACGTCCTTCGCCTTGACGTCGAGCTTGGTGGCGAGATCGGCGACCGTCATCCCTTCGGCCAGCGTGATCGTCCGCGTGACAGGGGGCGGCGCCGCGGGCGCCGCTGCCGGCACGTTGACACGCGGCGTGTGGTCACGGCGCTGACCGCCACCGGGACGGCCGCCACCAAAACGTGGAGGCGGCGGACGATACCCTGGGGTCGATCCGGGTCGCGGCGGTTGCGCGGGCCGGACGGGTTGAGACGGGAGCGGCCGGGGGCCGCCCATCGGCGCCTGTCTCGGCGGCAACATGCCGGGACGCTGCGGCGGGCGGGCAGCTGACGCCCGGACCCGTCGGCGGCGCCGGGCGCGCGCCGGCCGCCGGCCGACTCAAATTGCCGGTCGGAGCCTGCGAGGCGGCTGGAGCCGCGGCCGCTGGCGGGCGCACGAGCACCGGACGGCGAGGCGGCGCGGGCGGCGCCTGGCCAGTTTTCGGGTCTTCAACGCGAAGGCGCAGCGTCGGCGGGACGACCCGTCCGGTCGACGGCGGCATCACCGGCCGTGACGGCGCGGGCGTCTCGCGCGGAGGAGCTGGAGCGGTTTCAACAGGTTCTTCGAGGACTGGTTCAGGCACGCGGGCAGCGACCACCGGTTCTTCAGTTTCGACAGGGGCCTCGGCGACCGGCGTCTCGACGGCGGCGACGGGCTCGGGAATCGCGAAATGTTCTGTGACTTCGTGCACGGCTGCGACATCCGGGATGTCGGCAGGCGCGCTCGCCGTGCTCGGGGTCGCCGCTTCGGCTTCGAGATCGGGTGGCGGCGCCGCGGGCTTGGCCGTCTTCACCAGTCGCGGCGGCGGCAATGCCGGCGTCGCTGGGCGCTGCGGCTCGGGAGCCTTGCCCGCGGGCTTCTTGCCACGCACGGCTGCCGGCGCGTCGGCGAACGAGGCGCTCGACGGCACGGTGATGTTGCGCTGGCGGGCGAGCCGCTCGACGAACTGGCGCGCGACGACTTCCTCGATCGTGCTCGAGGCACTCTTCACGTCGATTCCGTGATCGCGCTTGAGCAGCGCCATCACTTCCTGGCTCGACGTATTGAGGAGCTCCGCGACCTTGTAAATCCGAACTGTCGCCATTTACCTCTCTTATTGCTACTTGCCGGTTTCTTCAGACTCGGCTGGCGCAGTGGTGCCGGTCTCGCTCGCGGGCCGCGTCGTCCCGTCCTCGGCAATCGCCGCTTCGGCGGCCGGCGCGTCCGCTTCCACCATCACGTCGGCGGGGCCGACGGCGACGTCGGCGCTGGCCTCGGCTTCTTTCTCGACTTCGGGGCCGCTCTCCTCTTCCGCGCCGCTCTCCGCGCCCTCTGCTCCAGGCTCGCCAATCTCGAGCGCGCCGAGCTGCGCTTCGACCTCGCGCCGCTTCTCTTCTTCGCTCTTGATGTCGATCTTCCAGCCGGTCAGCTTGGCGGCGAGCCGCACGTTCTGGCCCTTCTTGCCGATCGCCAGCGACAGCTGCTTGTCTTCGACGATCACTTCCATCACCCGCTCGGCGTCGTCGACAATCGAGACCCGCTGGACTTTTGCCGGGCTGATGGCGTTGGTGACAAACAGAATCGCATCCTCGGACCACTCGACGATGTCGATTTTTTCGCCGCGCAGCTCGCGGATGATCGACTGCACGCGGGTGCCCTTCATGCCGACGCAGGCGCCGACCGGGTCGACGTCACGCTCGCGCGAATAGACCGCCACTTTCGCCCGATCGCCCGCCTCGCGGACTGCGCCGCGAATCATCACGGTGCCGTCGTAGATCTCCGGCACTTCCTGTTCGAACAGCTTGATGAGGAGCGCCGGATCGGTCCTCGACAAAACGATTTGCGGGCCCTTGGCGCTGCGATTGACGCCGCGGATGACCGCCCGGACCCGGTCGCCGGCCGTATAGTTCTCCGCCCGCGACTGTTCCTTGCGCGGGAGCTGCGCTTCGACGCGGCCGAGCTCGATGATGATGTCGCCGTTCTCGAACCGCTTGACCATGCCGCTGACGACTTCGCCGACCCGCTGGCTGTATTCGGCGTAGACGTTTTCGCGCTCCGCCTCGCGGACCTTTTGAAAGATCACCTGCTTGGCGGTCTGCGCGGCGATACGGCCCAGATCCTCGGTCGGACGCGGGAACTCGATCTCCATGTCGACTTCCGCTTCCTCGCCGTAGAGCTGCTGCGCTTCCTCGAGCGAGATCTGCGTCGACGCGTCGGTGACCTCGGTCACGATTTTCTTGACGGCGTACAGTTCGAGCTGACCCGTGTCCTGGTTGAACCGGGCGCGCAGCGCCTCGCTCTTGTAACGCTTCCGCGCCGCCGCTTCGAGCGCGTCCTGCACCGCACTGATGATGATCTCCGGCTCGACGCCCTTTTCCTTGGCGATCGCGTCGATCTGCTGGAGCAGCGGATTGGTCGTGGTTGCCATAGAAATCCAAGCTATCAGCTATCAGCTCTCAGCCTTCAGTTCTCAGCTCTCAGCCGCGCTGATAGCTGACAGCTGATCGCTGAACGCTTTACTAGAACTCCACCGCCAGATGCCCGCGCTTGATGCTGGCAGCCGGCACACGATGTGTCTTGCGGCCCTCTTCGAGGACCACCACGTCCTCGTCGCCACTGCGTTCGATGCCGACGATACGTCCGGAGAAGGCCGATTGCCCGTTGAGCGGCGCCGACGTCACGATCTTGGCAAGCCGTCCGGTGAAGCGACGGTAGTCGGCCACGTGCCGCAGCGCGCGATCCAGCCCGGGTGACGAAACCTCCAGGGTGTAATGCTGCCCCAGCGCCGCTTCGCCCAGCTCCTCTTCTTCGACGTCGAGAACCGCGCTCAGGTCTTGACTGACGCGCTGGCACTCCTCGATGCCGACCGCGTCCTCCGGCCGTTCCGGTACGCCCCGATCCGGCCGGTCGATAACCACCCGCAACACCGTCCCGATCGACTCACGGCGCAACTGCACGTCGAAGACCTCGAGGCCGTACGAGCCCGCGATTCTCGCCGCAGTGGCACGGATCGTCGTCAACCGTTCCGACGGCATGCGTGTCGAAAAACAGCCCCCAAAAACAACAAAGAGTGGGCACAGGCCCACTCGGGTACTGACTTACTCGAAGCTGCCACCCATCAATATAACACAGCGCTCCGTGGCGCGATCAGGAGCACAGCCGGTGTTGTCTGCGCCCAATCCGACCCGCCAACCGACCGGTTGGCGCAGCCACTCCGGGCGTGTTATGGAAGAGGCGCCGCGACCAGGTCGTAGCCGCGCGAGGCCACCAGCCTGGCCTGGATGAGTGTCCCGGCTTCGAAGGCCGTCGGGTCACAGTCGGTCAGGTAGACCACCGAATCGATATCGGGAGCCTGCCCTTCGAGTCGTCCCTGCAGCACCATCTCGTGCTCCGACGACGGGCCGTCGATGATGACCGCCGCTTCGCTTCCGATTCGAGTCCGGTGTGCCCGCGCCACGATCTTTTTCTGACGAGCCATCAGCGCATGTCGCCGCCGCTTCTTCTCGGCAGCCGGCACGTCGTCGTCGAGGCCGAACGCCCTCGTGCCCTCCTCGTGCGAGTAGGTGAAGACCCCGAGGTGGTCGAAGCCGGTGTCGGCGACGAAGCTCTCCAGCTCGGCAAAATCCGCCTCCGTCTCGCCCGGGAACCCGACAATCAATGTCGTCCGGAGCGTTACGTCCGGTACTCGGGCGCGGATACGCGCGAGCAGCGTGTCGTAGGTCCGCCGGTTGCCTGGGCGCCTCATGCGTTTGAGGACCTCTGCCGAGGCGTGCTGGAGCGGAAGGTCGATGTATCGGCACACCTTGTCGCACTCGGCCATCGCCGCGAGCACATCGTCGGTGATGGTCGTCGGATAGAGATAGAGCAGCCGGATCCAGACCAGCCCGTCGATTTCGTTCAGCTCGCGGAGGAGCCGTCCGAGCGCGCCACGCTCACCCCGATCGATGCCGAAAAACGTGGTGTCCTGGGAGATGAGCAGCAACTCGCGAACGCCCCGCTCGGCGAGCGCGCGCGCCTCGCGGACGATCGAGTCGGCCGACCGGCTGCGGTACGAGCCACGCAGTGTCGGGATGATGCAGAACGCGCACGTGTAGTCGCAACCCTCGGCGACCTTGACGTAGGCAAAGTGCTTCGGCGTCGTGAGGTAGCGTGGCGTGTCGGCGTCGTAGAGGTAGTCGGGGACGCGGGGCTCGGGGCTCGCGATCGCGGTGCTGGCGGTCCGGGGTTCGGGACTCGGGGCTCGCGGTTCGGCCATCGGTGCTTTCAGAAACAACTTGAGGGGACTGGCACCGGAGCCCTGACTCTCAACGATCGATCCCGAGCCCCGAGCCCCGAGCCCCGAACACCGATAGCGTCAAGAATCTGCGGCACCTCACCAGTGCCCAGCACCGCGTCGATCTCGGGAATCTCACGCCGCAATTCGTCGCGATAACGCTCGGCAAGGCAGCCCGTAACGACGAGCCGCGAGCAGTGCCCGTCGCGCTTCTGGGCGGCCATCTCCAGAATCGCGTCGATCGACTCCTGCTTGGCGGAGTCGATGAACGCGCAGGTGTTGACGACCAGCACCTCGGCGCTCGCGGCGTCGGTCGTGATCTCGTGGCCGGCGTCGCGGGCCATGCCCAACATGACCTCGCCGTCGACGAGATTCTTGGGGCAGCCGAGGCTGAGGAAACCGATCTTCATAGGCTTTGGGCTCAAGGCTCAAGGCTCAGGCAAGAGCATTCTGCTCACAGTCGCGCGGCTAGAATCTGAGAGCTCTTGCTTGAGCCCTGAGCCCTGAGCCTACGGGTAAATCCGGTACAACATCCGGGGATACGGAATTGCCTCGCGCAGGTGGTCGATGCCGCAGATCCACGTGACCACGCGCTCGATGCCCATGCCGAAGCCGCCATGGGGAACGCTGCCGTAGCGGCGGAGATCGAGGTACCACTCGAACGCCTCCTGCGGCAGATTGTGCTCCTTGATTCGCTGGATCAGCAGCTCGTAGTCGTCCAGACGCTGACCGCCGCCGATGATCTCACCGTACCCTTCGGGCGCCAGCACGTCGACGCAGAGCGCGAGCTCGGGTCTCTCGGGATCCGGCTTCATGTAGAACGCCTTGACGGCCGACGGATAGCGGTGCACGCAGATGGGGCGGTCGAATTCCTCGGAGAGCGCCGTTTCATCCGGAGCGCCGAAATCGCCGCCCCACTCGAACGGCAGGCCCTTCTTCTTCAGGATCTCGGCGGCCTGGTCGTAGGACAGGCGTGGGAACGGTGCCCGCACGTTCTCGAGCTTGCTCGTGTCGCGTTCGAGCACCTTCAGCTCGCGCTGGCGGCGTTCGAGGACCCGGCCGACGACCGAGACGACGAGCGCTTCGGCGAGATCGATCACGTCGTCGAGCGTCGCGTACGCGACTTCGGGCTCGACCATCCAGAACTCGGTCAGGTGGCGCCGTGTCTTCGATTTCTCGGCGCGAAACGTCGGGCCGAAACAGTAGGTGCGGCCGAGCGCCATCGCGTTGGCCTCGTTATAGAGCTGGCCGCTCTGCGTCAGGTACGCGGTTTCGTCGTCGAAGTACTGGACCGGGAAGAGGGTCGTCGTCCCCTCGCACGCGGCCGGCGTGAAGATCGGCGTATCGGCGAGGATGAAACCGCGGTCGTTGAAGAAGTCGCGAACCGCATTGATCACTTCGTGACGGATGCGCAGGATCGCCTGCTGGCGCGGCGCGCGGAGCCACAGGTGGCGGCGGTCCATCAGGTAATCGACGCCGTGTTCCTTCGGGGTGATCGGATAGTTCTGCGCTTCGGCGATGACCTCGAGCCCGCTGACGTCGAGCTCGAACCCTCCTGGCGCTCGCGCGTCGGCTCGCGCCGTCCCGGTGACGGCCATTGCGCTTTCCTGCGACAGGTGGTCGGCGCGCGCGAAGGCCTCCTCGCCGACGGCTGCTTTCGACATGACGCACTGGAGGAACCCGGTGCCGTCGCGCAGCGTCAGGAAGTGAATCTTTCCGCTCGAGCGGCGATTGTGCAGCCAGCCCTTCAGCGTCACCGTCTGGCCGGCGTGGCCGGCAATGTCTTCGATGTAGACCATCATGCGTGAGCCAGCGTGCGCTCGAACCGTTCTCGCGCGCGCCGCGCTTCCTCGAGTACGCCGTCTGCCGCGCCGGATCCGGCCAGCTCCAGGAGATACGTGCCCTCGTAGCCAATCTTCTGCATCGTCACGAGCGCCTGATCCCAGGGAATCGATCCGCGGTACGGCACGAGATGCTCGTCCTCGCGGCCGTGGTTGTCGTGAACATGCGTTGCGATGATATGTTCCGCGACCGTCTCGACGGCGTCGGCGACGTCGCCGAGCAGGTGCGCGTGCCCGAAGTCGAGACAGATGCCGGTCGCCTGGCCGTCGAGCTCGTCGTCGAGGATCGCGACGAGCGACGCCGGGTCGGAGAGCCGGTTCGGGATGACTTCGATCGCGACGCGAACGCCGAGCGGCTCGGCGGCCCGGCAAATTTCATCGAGGCTCCGCAGCGCCGCGCCGCGGTGATTGTCGTCCGGGTGTTTCATGCCGGTCGGCGTACCGAGGTGCAGTACCAGGATGTCGAACGGAATCGTCCTGGCGATTCCCAGCGCTGCTTCGGTTTCGCGAACAGCGGCCTCGCGCCGGTCGTTCGCGCCGACCGCGTTCGAGTACGTCGTCCTCGGTCCCGGGCCGCCAAAGACGTCCGTGATCGGCGCATGGACGCTGTTGAGCGTCAGCCCGGTCTCGGTGAGCCAGCCGCTCAGGTCCGTGACTGCCGCGCCGTCGCGGTAGTCGAAGTGGCTTCGCGTCGCGAAGAGCTCGATCGTCTCGAACCCCGCCCCCGCGATCTGCGCGAGATGCGCGCGTTCGAGCCGGCGATCGTGATAGAGGTGCGTCGAAATCCCGAAGCGCATGGAACGGCTCGCTGGTCCTTGGTGAACCTCGTATTGTACCACGCGGGCTGAGTGCCCCCTGAAGAGGGAGCGAGAGACACAGGAGTCCGCTGTCGAGCCAGCGCGACTCTACCGAAATTCCTCCACGTACGCGGCCAGCAGCTCCCGCAGCCGACCGAATCGCGGCAGGTGATCGAGGTTGTCGCGGACGTAGCGAAGCGTCCGCGGAATGTACTGGATGTACACCGGATTGCGCCGGGCGGTGGTCTGGTAGCCGAAGGTGCCGAGCGCCTTCAGGTTGCGCTGGAGCGCCATCGCGTCGAAACGTTGGCGGAACGCCGCTTCGCTGCCCGTCTCACCCTTGAGCGCCAGGAAGTAGGCGATGAGCTCGTCGACCGTGCGCTCCGGCAGGTCGACGTACGAGTCGCGAAGGAGCGAGACGAGGTCGTAGGTATCCGGCCCCATTCGCGCATCCTGGAAGTCGATGATGTAGAGCCGGTCGTGATGCAGCATCAGATTGCGGCTGTGATAGTCGCGGTGGCAGAGCACGCGTCGCTCGGCGGTCAGCTCGGCAATCAGTGGTTCGAAGGCCTGGTGCAACTCCTCGCGTGCGGCTGGCCCGATTACGACGCCGCGATACGCTTCGATGAAGTGCTTCGTGAAGAAGTCCATCTCCCACGTCAGCTTCTCGACGTCGAATGCGATCCCGTACGGGAGATAGGCAGGGCTCTCGAGCTCGGCGCCACGACGCTGCAGCGTCGCGATCAGAGCGACGGCCTGTCGATACCGGGCGGCGTGCTCGGCTGGTGTCACGGCGCCGAGGTGAGCCTGAAGCGTGACGTCGCCGAGGTCTTCGAGGGCGAGTACCCCGAGGTCGCCGGCATGCCCAAGCACCGTCGGAATTGGCACCGGCATCTGCTCGAGCAGCCGCGCGACGTTGGCAAACGACAACGTGTCGAGGTCGAACGGCGCAGCGTAGAGCGACAGCACGATCGACGGGGCGTCGGGGAGCAGCACCCGGTAGTAGCGCCGGTCGGAGGCGTCGCCGGTGAGCGGCACGACGCGCGGCGACTGCCGGGCGAGATCGCTCCGCTCGAGATACGCATCGATTCGCTCGCGTTGGCCGGCGGCGTCGGCAACCTGGTTGCTCATGTTCGAGACTCAGCTTCTCTAGAGGTCATCTCAAACCCCGTAGTGTCCGGCTTCAGGCGAACCTCGAGTCCGGTGAAAGCCGGACACGACTAGATTCAGGAGAATGGGCGGACGAGCAAGTCCCCGTCGAGGCGCTCGTCGTCCACGGGTGTCCGGCCAGCGGCGGCGACGATCGCGCATCGCTCGTAGCGCGCGTCGTCGGGAATGTTCGCGCCGTCCCCGACGATGCACTCGTGCAGATGAGCTCGCCTGCCGACCCTGACATCATCCCACACCATGCTGCGGACGAGCACCGCCGAATCGTCGATCGACACACGCGACCCTGCGAACCGCGCGCCCTCTGTCGCCGCGAGCGCGAGCGACGTATCCAGGCAGTCGCGCGGCGTCCCGATATCGAGGAACGACGCCTCGGTGAGGTAGGCGGCCACGCTGCCTGGGCGCTCGGCGATGAGACGTGGGTACAGCGTATTCACGGACTCTGTCGGGATGCCGTCCTCGAGGCGTGCGAATGCGCGCCCGCTCGCGACCTGCACACCGATGAAATGCCACGTGGGTTGCCCCTGAGCGCGCGTAAACCCCGTGACAAACCCGTCCGCTGAGACAACGACGCCTCCGTAGTGGCTCGGGGCGCGGGTTTGGAATCAGCGCCATCGTGACGAGCGCCTCGGATTGTCGGTGGCGTGCAA
Source organism: uncultured Acidobacteriota bacterium (assembly GCA_963797625.1). GTDB lineage: Bacteria > Acidobacteriota > Vicinamibacteria > Vicinamibacterales > 2-12-FULL-66-21 > DATBJJ01. Next base: position 105,447 of record CAWCQI010000044.1, on the reverse strand, counting down.
CGAGTGCCCAGATGTCCACGTCGGTGAGCGTGTCGCCGTTGACGATGAGGAAGGTCTCGTCGTCTGAGTCGACCAGAAGGGGGAGCGCTCGTCTGGGGCCGCCGGCTGAGCCGAGCACTGGCTGTTCCCAGGAGTAGCGGACTGAGACGCCCAGATCGCTGCCGTCGCCGACGAGCGCCGCGATCGACGCCGGGCGGTGATGAAGATTGAGCACGAGCTCGGCGATGCCGGCGGCCGCGAGGCCGCGAATCACGCGCCGGACGAGGGCCTCGCCGTTGATTGGTACCGCGGCTTTGGCACGAACGTAGGTCAGCGGGCGCAGCCGGGTGCCGAGCCCCGCGGTCAGCAGGAGCGCGCGCGGTGCCCGCTCGTCAGCTTCCGGCATCCGACTCGTCGAACACCATGTCGGGACCGGCGATGCCGAACGCCTCGCGGTGCTGGAGAAACAGGCCCCGGTAGGAGTCTTTGATGTAGTCGCACTCCTTCTGGCCAAGCGCGCCAGCCATCGCGGCGATCCCGGATTCGCTGCCCTCGATTTCGACAAAGATGCCGACCGGTGTCTCGTCGACGGCGACGATCACGTCTTCGTGGGCGAACTCCTCGCGGTATTTCTCGTACCTGAACCAGACGTGCAGTCCGAGCTCCTTCAGCACGCGCAGCAGAATTTCGCCATCGCCAATCACCGTTTCCAGCTCTTCGCGGATTTTCATCACGCCAGGCTGAACCGGGCCCTTGAACGTCAATCGACTCTTGCCGTTCTCGGTCCTCACCCGCAACACGCACCGCCTCCGCCGCAGTGCCTCGTCGTCGCTGTCGAGGAGTGAGTCCTCCTGGAGCCGGCGGCCGAGTAGCGGTGTCGCTCCGCACGCGAGGATCGCCGCGCGGGCCTCGTCGACCGATCCGAACCGCAGCTTGATCTCGCGTTCGAGCGGGGTCGTGGACGTCGTGGACATGTGATGTGCCTCCCGGGCGCGCCGGATTATACCGACATTGATCCCGGCCACACCATGATTCAAAAAAAGAAGGCCGCTGGCGGCTCTTCCGCCAGCGGCCCGCGAATTTGACTGTCGACCCGACTGCCGACTGTGACTGTCGACTGTGACTGCCGACTATCGACTGCCGACTGCCGACTGTCTTATCTCTTTCTCAACGTCAGGAACGTCTCCTGACCGCCGGCGCGGCCGACGCGCCAGACGACGAGGAATACGGTCGAGCCCTGCGGGGCGCTTTCGAGCTCCCGCGTCACCTGGCTGACGCTGCTCACCGGGTTTCGATTCACCGAGAGAATGATGTCGCCCGGCGCGACGCCGGCGTTGCTGGCGGGGCTCCCGCGGCTCACGTCGCTCACGAGCACACCACTTTGCCCGGAGGGCAGCTTGAGCTCGCGGGCGATGTCCGGTGTGACCGGCTCGATCGTCATGCCGAACCCCGTCGACGTCGGCTCGGTGTCGACATCCGGGCGGGCGGTCTGGCCCTGCTCGGCCTCGAGGTCGAGTTCGCCAATAGTGATGTTGATCGACTTTCGCTGCTTGGCCCGGTAAACCGTCAGCGGCACGGTGGTACCGGGCTTGGTGGAAACGACCAGCGCCACGAGCGCTTCGTTGTCGGTGACCGGCTTGCCGTTGAACTCGGTGATGACGTCACCCGGCAGGAGTCCGGCCTTGTCGGCAGGCTGTCCCTCGTTGACGGTCGAGAGCACCGCGCCGTTCGTATTTGGCAAGCCGAACGCCTGCGCATCCTCCTTGGTCAGCGGATACGGCCGCACACCGACGCCGATCACGCCGCGCGTGACACGCCCCGACCTGAGCTGCGGCAGGATCGCCCGAATGCTGTTGATCGGAGTGGCAAACCCGATCCCGATGTTTGCCGAGCGCTGGTCGGTATAGATCGCCGTGTTCATGCCGACGACTTCGCCGCGAACGTTCAGGAGCGGCCCGCCGGAGTTCCCCGGATTGATTGCTGCGTCGGTCTGAATCATGTTCTGGGGCCGGCCACTCACGCCGCCAACCGGTCGCCCGAGTGCTGATACCACGCCAACAGTGACGGTATGGCTCAGGTTGAACGGGTTGCCAATCGCCATGACCCAGTCACCGGGCTGCATCTGATCGGAGTCACCGAACTTGGCTTCCTGCAGCGGCGCAGCCGGCATCTCGGTCAGCTGAATGAGCGCGCTGTCGGTGAGCGCATCCCGTCCGACGACCTTGGCGGCGTAGAGATGCTCGTTGGGATTCGCCATGTTCATGCCGTAGAGTCCCACCTGGATCTCGTCGGCGTCCTCGACCACGTGGTTGTTGGTGAGGATGAACCCGGCTTTGTCGATGACGAAGCCTGTGCCCGCTCCAATCCTCTCCTCTGGCACGCTCGGCGGACGCCCCCGTCCACGTCCCTGTGGCTGTCCCTGACCGAAGAAACGCCGGAACAGCTCGTCGCTGCCATCGAATTCCGTGAGCTCGCGTCCTCGCATGCGCGCCTGCGTGCGGATGTTGACGACGACCGGGGCCTGGTTCTTGGCGATATTGCGGAACGTGGTCGCGTCGATCGGCCCGCTGAGCGGGGCCGAGTTCGCCGCGGGCACGGCCACTGTCTGCGCCGACGAGCTCTGGGGCAGACCCCACTGCGACGCGATGACCATTCCAACGGCCGCCGACGCGACCGCGATGAGAACGACGTAGAACAAAGTGGTCTTGCGAGTGGGCATCTTCTTACTCCTCGGACTATCGACCAGGTCTTCCGCAGATTCAGAGCGGGACGATTTCCTTTTGAAGAGGCCCGGTCACGCGGGCCTCGTGCTCGCCGACGAACATGTTGATCTCGGTCCTGACGCCATATCGGTCCGTGTAGACACCGGGTTCAATCGTGAAGCCGGTTCCCGGCAGCAGCCGCCGGTCGTCGTGGGTCTCGTAGTCGTCCATGTGCACGCCGTTGCCGTGGACGTTCTCGCCGAGGCTGTGTCCGGTCCGGTGGATGAACTGCGCTCCGAATCCAGCGCGATCGATCACGTCCCGGCAGGCGCGGTCGACTTCGTATCCACGGATGTCCCGGCCATCCCGCACGGCCGACTGCACCAGCGCCACGGCCGCGTCGCGCCCGTCGCGCGCGGCGGCAAACGCCGCCGAGAACTCGGCCGGCGGCGTGGTCCCGGTAAAGCCGATCCAGGTGATGTCGGCGAAGACCGCACCCGCTTCTGGCAGCTTACCCCAGAGATCGATCAGAACGCCTTCGTTGGGACCAATCTTCCGGTGGGCGGCGCGAGTGGCCTGATAGTGCGGGTTGCCGGCGTTCTCCTGCGCCGACACGTTCGGCGCGGTGTCGGCCACCAGGCCCTCCTCGCGAAACCACTCGACCATCGCCTCCAGTACCTCTATTTCGGTGAGTGTCGAGCCTGACGCCATTCGCTGACGGATCATCTCGAAGGCGCGATCCTTGATGCGATACAGCCGCTCAGCGGCCGCGAGGTGTGTAGCCAGCGCGGCGTCGGTCCAGACCGCCTCGAAACGCTGCGCGAGATCTCCCGATGAGACGACGGCCGGCCCGCACTGCCTGACCGCTTCGATCGTCCCGGCGTCGACGCGCGAGACGTAAGGGATGGCGTTGCCCGGCGAGTACTCCATCGCCACCCGCTTGACACCCTTCAGCAGGTCGCGGAGGCCTGCCGCCAGTTGCTCTCGTCCAGCGTACACGTGTTTCTCGCCGGGCAGGTCATCGAGGTTGTGGCTCTCGATGGCGTGCACCAGCCCGCGCGGCGCGCCTTGGGCCGGCACGAAGTAGTACCACCGCCGCGTGGCCATCTTCCCGGATCCCGACAATCCGACGAGCCGCGACGCAATCGGGTTGAAACCCTGAAAATCGTAGAGCAGCCAGCCGTCGAGCTTCTCGTCCCGGAGAGCCCGCTGAACTCGCTCGATCGGCAGCGCCATCTATCGAGTATACCGCCCCCCGGCGGCCGACCCTGACAACCCACGCGCGGCCTCCGGAGTCCTATAATGAAGAAGCCCTGCCTTGAAGGCGTTCTTGGACATTATGCGAACCAATACGCGTCGCCTCATCGCCCTGACCCTCGTCGCCAGCCTGGCGACTGTCTTCCCGATGGGGGCGCAGCAACCCCCACCTCCCAAGCCGCCGGCCGAACAGCCGCCGGTCACGTTCAAGGTCGAGGTGAACTACGTCGAGATCGACGCCATCGTCACCGACAGCCAGGGCAACTTTGTCCGCACGCTGACCAAAGACGACTTCATCGTCTCCGAACAGGGGAAGCCTCAGCGCGTCTCGATCGCGTCGCTCGTCGACATCCCGGTCGAGAAGTTCGATCCGCCGCTCTTCAAGACCAAGCCGATTGAATCCGACGTCCGCAACAACAAGAAGGAGTTCGACGGCAGGGTGTTCGTGCTGGTGCTCGACGATCAGTTCACCGGCCTTTTCGAGAAGCGCGCGCGTCAAAGCTGGCGGCCAGCCAGTTCATCGAGCGCTACATGGGCGCAAACGATGTGGCCGCGATCGTCCAGACCTCCGGCGCGAAGTCGACCAGCCAGGAGTTCACCGGCAGCCGCCAGCGGCTGCTTCGCGCGGTGAACAATTTCATGGGGCAGAAGGAGCGATCGGCGACGCTCGATCGCATCGACGAATACTACCGGACGCTCGGCACCGGCGCGACCGGCCGTCCGCGCGACCCGAACGATGCGTACCGCGCCTACAGGGCGCGGACGACGTATTCGGTGCTGCAGAACCTCGCCAACTACATGGGCGGCATGCGCGGCCGACGCAAGGCGGTCGTCTTGTTCAGCGAGGGGGTCGATTACGACGTCTACGATACGTTCGCCAACAGCTATGCCACTGACGTCTTGCAATACAGCCAGGATGCGATTGCTGCCGCGACGCGCGCCAACGTCGTCTTCTATGCCATCGATCCTCGCGGGTTGGCAGGGTTCGAGGACGCGGCCGAGATCGGATCGCTTCCGAACGACCCGTCGCTCAACCTCGGCGTGGGGTCGCTGCAGCGCGAGCTGCAGATCTCAGCAGGACAGCCTGCGCATGCTTGCGGACGAAACCGGCGGCTTCGCGGCGCTCAACTCCAACGATTTCTCGAAGAGTTTCGCCCGGATCATCCAGGACAACAGCAGCTATTACGTGCTCGGCTACTACTCGGACGACAGCAAGCGTGACGGACGGTTTCGAAACCTGACCGTCAAGGTCAAGCAGCCCGGGCTGGAGGTGCGCGCGCGAAAGGGTTACACCGCCCCGAGAGGCCGGCCGCCCGCAGGAACCGCCACGCCACCTGGAATTGCCGCGTCGGTCGCGATGCGCGAGGTCCTCGACAGCCCCGTGCCCGTCACCGGACTCTCAATCAGCGCCTTTGCTGCGCCGATGATGGGCGACCCGGCCCAACGCCTCGGTGCTCGTCGTCGCCGAAGTCGGCGGACAGGCGCTCAAGTTCAAGGAAGTTGACGGAAAGTCGCTGAAGCCTCCACAGGATGGCGTGCTCTTTGCCAACGACATCGAGTTGGCAATTGTGGCGATGAACGAGGAGGGCAAGATCAAGGACGGCGCGAAGGACACCGCGCAGCTCAGGCTGCGTCCGGAAACCTATGCGAACGTGCAGAAAAACGGCATCCGGCTGACACGCCGGCTGGAGTTGCCGCCCGGGACCTACCAGTTGCGGATCGGCGCCCGCGAAGGCAACGGCGGCGCCATCGGGTCGGTGATGTACGACCTCGATGTGCCAGACTTCAGCAAGGCGGACCTCTCGATGGGTGGCCTGCTGCTCACCTCCGCCTCGTCGAGCCGCATCCCGACCGCGAATCCCGACCGCGACTTCAAGGAGATCCTGCCGGGCTCGCCGACCGCAGTCCGCGAGTTTCCCTCCGGCGACGAGTTGGCGATCGCCGTCGACGTCTACGACAACAAGGTCGCGACGCCGCACCGCGTCGAAATTCGCACGACCGTGACCGCCGACGACGGGAACGTCGTCTTCACGTCGACGGACGAGCGCAAGAGCGAAGAGCTGAAGGGTGCCAACGGCACCTACGGCCACGTCGCGACGATTCCTCTCAAAGGCGTCGCGCCTGGCCGCTACGTCCTCCGTGTCGAGGCGCAGTCGCTCCTCTCCAAGAACGCGAGCGCCTCGCGCGAGGTGGAGTTCACCGTACGCTGATGCACGACGTCGAGACACTGGCGCGTGGTGAGGACAGCCGGCTCGTCGAGCCACGCCGGTTCCTGATTCGCGATCGCCAGTCATTCAGCGCGGTCTGGGCCGCGCATGCCGGTCCTGCCGCTGCAGTGCCGGCCGTCGACTTCGACTCACGCATGGTCGCGGCCGTTTTCGCCGGCGAGCGACCCTCGGCCGGGTTCTCGATCACGGTCACCGGCACACGCCACGAGCGCCTGGCCGATGGCGGCTCAGAGCTCGTGGTGCTCGTCGACGAGCAGGTGCCCGATCCCGCGCGCGTCGCCGCGCAGATCATCGTCTCTCCCTTCCACATCGCGACGCTGCCGCGCGACGACGGGAAAATCCGGTTCAGCCCGCCCGATCCCACCGGTCAGCAGACGATGATCTTCAAGGCTCCGCCAAGGGCCCACGCGACGCCGGCGTCTGCGCCAACTGCTGCGTCGGCAAAAACTGAAGCAGGTGCACCGCCGGCCGCGCTCGAGGAAGTGTCGTCGTTTACCGGATTGCGGCCGCACGTGGCGGGAAGCCTCGCCTATCTGGCGGGGCCACTCTCAGGGGCGCTGCTCCTCGCGGTCGAGCCTGCAAGCCAATTCGTTCGGTTCCATGCCTGGCAGTCAGTGGTTGGCCTCGGCGGCCTCGCGTTGGCGGCCGTCTCTTTCCTGTTCCTGGCGTTCGTCCTGCTGCTCGTGTCGCCGGCCGCGTTCTGGACGATGCTCTGGATGGCGGCGATTACCGCGTTGGCGTGGGTCGGCGTCTGGGCGCTGTGCCTGGTCAACGCGTTCAAGGGCCGGATGTGGAAGCTTCCTTATGTCGGGAGGCAATTCTGAATGCTGCTTACCACCCCTCCCGGGTTCTGAGAGCCGTCACGTGCGCTGCGTGGTGGCGTCCATGCCACGCGTAGAGCTGCAGCATCCAGTCGAGCGTGATCGGCCCGCGCTCGGGATGCTGGAGCGGCCGCCCGAAGTCGGCCGCTGACATCGACTCCAGCAGCACCACCCACCGTTCGTGGAGCGCGTCGAGCAACGCCAGCGAGACCTCCGGCCGCGTGCGGGCCGTATCGGCGACGTTGGCCCACGCGGCCTCGTCGTAGGGTTTGATTGTCGGGTTGTCTTCGGTCAGCGCGAACTTGTACCGGCAGTAGGCGTTGAGGTGGCTGTCGGGGACGTGGTGAAGCACCTGCCGGACGGTCCAGCCGCCCGGCCGGTACGGCGTTTCGAACTGATGCTCGCTCAGGCCGCTGACCGCGGCCCGCATCTGCGACGGGGCCTCGGCGATCTGACGAATCCATCCGGCCCGCTTGTCGGAAGTGGGGCTCGAGTCGTAGGCGAAGGCGCCGATCGGATATCGAAGATCTGACATGCCACGATTCTACGCGCGCGGCCGAGCGGGCCGCGGGCCGTCAACGGATTGGACTGCGATCAGGGGAGCTTCTTCACCCGGTTCGGCTTGACCGTCCCGTTGGCGTGCTTGAACATCAGCATGTCCTGCTGCAGATCCGGCTTCTCTGGTGAGGCGATCGTGAACTCGATGATTTCGCCAGGGGGCAGGAGCTGCTTGTGGCGGTAGATCCCGTTCGAGGCGATCTCACGCTTGCTGTTGTACCAGATCTCCTCGACCGACAGCAGCGCGATTGATCCCTTCGAGGTGTTGCGAACCTTCATCTTGGTCAGGACTTCGCCCTTCACTCGGGCCGGGGTGCCCTGGAGAAAGTCAACCGTCACCTCGCCCTTCATCGGCGGGACCCATTTTGCCGGTGCCGGTGGCGCAGCCGGCGCCGGCGCCGACGCCTGCGCGGCCGGTTTGGCCTGGGCCTGGAGAGTGGACGGAGTCGATCCGGCGACGAGACACACGGCGGCTATCAACGCGAAGCGGCGGTTCATGGCAGCCTCCTGGATAGCTATCAGCTCTCAGCTATGAGTTTTTCAGCCCTGAGCTAGAAGCTGGACAGATTTGTACGGCCAAGTATAACCGGGGATCAGGGATCAGGGATCAGGGATCAGCTGGATCAGGCAGCGGGGAGCGCCCCGACAGGATCCGCTTCACACAACCTTTCGATTGAGTGGTGAAGGGCTATTCTGATCCCTGATCCCCGTTCCGAGGGCGCAGGTCACATCTCCCCGTTCCAGTCCTCGGGCTCGGGGTTCGACGAGCGGAAGACTTCGAGGTGCCACTTGCCGCCACCCCAGGGCTCGATGACTTCCGCGGCCACGACATCCACGAGGATTTCCGCAAACGTGCGGCCCTCGGGATCGCCTTCGAGGTGGTAGGCGGCCTCGTCCCAGCCGAAGCTCGGATAGAGCACCATCGTCAGGAACAGATCGTAGCCGTCGTCGACGACGATCAGCTGGCCGCACGGCCGCTTGAGCGTGGAGTGGTAGATGAGGTATTTCTCGGCGCTGTGGGCGCGGATGTAGCGCTTCAGCGCGAACTCGCGCGCGACGATTTCTTCGACCGCAATCTTCTTGTCCCAGCAGTCGCGGCAGTAGCGCTCCTCGCCGCGGGGCTCGGAGACGTCCTTCCCGCCGCAGAGGGCGCAACGTGACTGGGTCATGGCCTTGCGAGACATGCGTCGATCCTAGCGCATTATCGCTGGAGGGACACCCGACGACGCGGCGCCGGCGGTGATGGCTGGCGCGTACATCCGCTCGGCGTATTCCTTGACCATGCGTCGCGCCGAGAACCTCGGCGTGACCGACAGGATGGCCTGACGAACGATGGCGCACCAGCGGCGCGGGATGCCCTGGGCGTCGCGGTCGTAGAAGGTCGGCACGATCTCGCGCTCGAGGAGCTGGTAGAGCGCGTCGGCGTCGGCCGCATCGGTCGCGTCGGGATCGCCACCCTGGGAGTGTCCGTCGATGAGCCAGCCGTTCTGCCCCGAATAGCCCTCGGCCCACCAGCCGTCGCCGATGCTCAGGTGCGGCACGCCGTTAATCGACGCCTTCATGCCGCTCGTGCCGGAGGCCTCGAGCGGCTTGCGCGGATTGTTCAGCCAGACGTCGCATCCCTGCACCAGGAAGTGGGCGACGTGGAGGTCGTAGTCGTCGACGAACGCGATCCGCCCGGCGAACATCGAATCGATCGCGCGCCGGTAGACCTTCTGGATATTGTGCTTGCCGGTCTCGTCGGCCGGGTGCGCCTTGCCGGCGAAGACGAGCTGGACGGGCCGGCGCGCCGCGGTCAGGATGCTGACCAGCCGTTCGGGGTTGTGGAAGATGAGCTCCGAGCGCTTGTAACCGGTGAACCGCCGGGCGAAGCCGATGGTCAGCGCGCTCGGGTCGAGCAGCGTTCCGGCGGCAACCACGCGCGCCGCGCTGACGTGCTCTTCCTTCCACCGCTGTCGCGCGCGCTCTCGCAGGAACGCGAAGAGGTAGGTGCGGAGGGCCTGCCGAGTCTCCCATAGCCGCTCGTCGGGAATGCGCATCACGGCGTCCCAGAGCGCCGGGTCGTCGACGCGGTCGCGCCAGTCTCCTGGCAGGAACTCGTCGAGGAGTGCCGCCATTTCCAGGGACAGCCAGGTGGGAACGTGGATCCCGTTCGTAATCGCGCGCACCGGCCGGTGTGCGTTGTCGAGGCCGGGCCAGATCGGGGCCCACATGTCGCGCGTGACCTGACCGTGGAGCTGGCTGACGCCGTTGACGAAGTTGGCGGTCCGGAGGGCGAGCGCGGTCATGTTGAAAAGCGGCCCGCTGCCGTTGTCGTAATGGCCGAGCGCCAGGAACGCTTCGCGATACGCGCCGAGCGTGCCCCAGGCGCCCGCGAGGTGTGTTTCGACGAGGCTGAAGGGGAACGCGTCGTGGCCTGCCGGGACGGGCGTGTGCGTCGTGAAAATCGTCGTGCTCCGGACCGCTTCGAGCGCAGACTCGAACGACGCGCCGTTCTCGATCAGATCACGGATGCGCTGCAGCACGACAAACGCCGCGTGGCCTTCATTGAGGTGCCAGGCCGCCGGCTGAACGCCCATCGCTTTGAGGGCGCGAACGCCGCCGATGCCGAGGATGATCTCCTGCTGAATGCGCGTCTCGCGATCGCCGCCGTAGAGGCGCGCCGACAGTTCACGGTCCCACGGCGCGTTCTCCTCGAGATCGGTGTCGAGGAGAAACAGCCGCACGCGGCCGAGCAGCACCTGCCACACCGACACGAGCACCGTGCGATTCCCGAGCGGCACGGCGATGACGCACGGACGGCCGTCGGTGCCGATGGCCGGTTCAACCGGCGCGTTGGTCCAGTTCATGCGAACGTAGACTTCCTGCTGCCACCCTTCCGGCGACACCGTCTGGTGGAAGTAGCCCTGCGGATACATGAAGCCGATGCCGATGAGCGGAATCCCGAGGTCGCTCGCTTCCTTGCAGTGATCGCCGGCGAGCACACCGAGGCCGCCGGCGTAAATCGGCAGCGACTGGTGGAGCGCGAATTCGGCCGAGAAGTAGGCAATCGCGCCGGTCGCGCCATGGTTACGATGCCACCACGTATCGAAGGCCGCGCGCGCAGTGTCGAGCGCCACGATGGCGGTGTCGTAGAGCTGGAGGAACCTGTTCGTCCTTTGCTCGTTGCTCGAGGAGCTCGGCCGAGATGAGCCGGAGCATGAGGACAGGGTTGTGCGCGGTCTGCCGCCAGAGCGGGTAGTCCAGTTTGCGAAAGACTTCCCTGGCTTTGGTGTTCCAGGTCCACCATAGATCGTTGGCGAGCTCTGGCAGACGTTTCAGGCGATCAGGGTACAGGAGGCGGCTGAGACTCGCTCACGTGGACGTCACTCTCTCGAGGTTCAAGGGGTTCAGGCGGTTCAAAGGTTCAAGAGGTTCAGGGGTTCACGAAGTTCAAAAAAGCACGGCTCACAAGGATGAGGGATTTGGGCTCGGGGATCAAGGATGGGGACGATTGTCCCCGCAGGCGCCGACGAGCTCGGCGAACCTCTTGAGGTCGATGTTGCCGCCAGAGACGACGGCGACGATTTTCTGGTGGCCGCGCGCAGCCATTGCGGGCGAGACCGCGGCGGCGATGGCGCATGCCGCCGCGCCTTCGGCGATGACGTGGATGCGATCGGCGACCAGCCGCATCGCCCGCGCGGCGTCGTCGAGCGAGACGACGAGCGATTCGGACACCCATGCCTCGAGGAGGGGCCACATCGATCCGAGGACGGAGCGGCCGCCGGCGCCGTCCACGAACGAGGCGCGCCACGCGTCGAACGTGCTGGCGCGGCCGGCGGCGAACGATGTCGCCAGCGGCGCCGCAGTCTCCGGTTCCGCGGCGTAGACCTTTGCGTCCGGGCGTTCGCTGTGAAGGACGCACGCCACACCCGCCAGAAGGCCGCCGCCGCCGAGCGGTGCGATGACGGCATCGACGTCAGGCAGGTCCTCGAGGATCTCGAGGCCGATTGTCCCATTGCCGCTGATGAAGCGATCGTCGTCGAACGGGTGGACGAAATGTCCGGCCATCCGCTCGGACCGGTGCTCCTCGACCGTGCGCCAGCACTCGTCGAACGGAGCCTGGACGATCGTGGCGCCGAGCCGCTCGATGGCGCGCAGCTTCGTGTCTGGAGCGGTGTCCATGACCATCACGCTGCTGCGGGCGCCGACTTTTCGCGCCGCGAACGCGACGCCCTGTGCGGCGTTGCCAGCGCTGACCGTCCAGACACCGCCGGCGAGTTCGGCGGGCGTCAACTGGCGGACGGCGTTGTAGGCGCCGCGAATCTTGAACGAGCCGATGGGCTGCAGCGTCTCGAGCTTGAGGAAAACCTGTGGCCGGCCGGGCTCCGTCAGGAGAGGCACGAGCGGCGTGCGAGTGGCCGCCTCGTAGACGTGTGCTGACGCCTCGCGGATAGTGTCGATGGAGATCTGTCGGGTCACGTTGGGGTTGAGGCGGCTCATGGCTCAAGGCTCATGGCTCAGGACAAGAGCCTGTCGATCCTAATCTATCGACTGTGAGCTCAAGGTTTGCCTGAGCCTTGAGCCTTGAGCCCTGAGCCGTCTTGAGTCCCTGAGCCCTGAGCCGCCTTAAACGATATCACGCTACACTACCGCCGTCCCTGGAGCGAACCATGACGTGTCGGCTGGTTTCTGCCACGCTAGCGTGTTTGATGATCGCGAGCGCCGCGGCTGCGCAGGCGCCGACCACTCGCGAGCTCGAGCGCATCAACTGGATGGAGTTCCGCGAGGTCGTGCCCAAACGGGTCGACACCGTGCTCGTGCCGCTCGGCACGCTCGAGCCCCACGGCGTCACCGCGAACGGCGCCGACATCATTGCTCCGGTGGCGATCGCCCGCGCGATCGCGTCGCGGACCAACGCGCTGATTGCACCGGTGATCCCGTACGGCATCACCGGCTCGATGGATGCCTATCCGGGCGCCTTCACCGTGCCCGAAGAGGTCTATCGCCCCTACGTCAAAACGGTGCTCCTGGGCCTCGCGAAGAATCACTTCAAGAACATCATCATGATCAACGGCCACGGCGGGCCGCAGACCGCTGTCCTGAACGCGCTCGGTGTCGAAGTCGGGCGCGAAGCCGGCGTCCGCACGCTCGTCGTCAATTGGTGGAGTTATTGTTCCGATATCACCCTCGAGGTGTTTGGCGAGGACGGCGGCCATGCCGGCGAGAACGAGAATGCATTCATGCTCGCCATCGATCCGGCGCTCGTCCACAAGGAACGCTACACCGGTCCGAACATGACGACCGCCAACGCCGCTCCCGGGACGTGGAGCGCCTATCCGGCACCGTCAAGCATCGGCCTCTACAAGGAAGGGCAGGGTTTCCCGAAGTTCGATCCGGTCAAGGCCAAGCGCTACTTCGATCTCGTCAACGAGAAGATGGGCAAGCTGGTGGAAGAAACGATCCGCAAGTGGAACATGATTCAGTGACCCTTCAATCGATCCGGTCACGACGATTTCATCACGATGACCGCGATGATCGAAGGCCACGATGAGCAGCTGCGAAGTCGCGGCGCAGAGCGAGCGGGGGTGGGGCCCGCGAGCGTTGAGTAATGCTGACTGATGGGCACATCACTGAGGCCACTCGATGCCACGTAAAGTGAACCGCCGCGAATTCGTCGTCACCAGCGCAGGCGCGGGACTCGCCGCCGCCGCGCATACTCGCACGTCGGCACAAGCGCCCGCGGTGGTCCGCAGCGGCGTGAGACCCGTGGTCGTCGCATCGGCAAACGGCCACCAATACAAGAACGGCGGCACGAAGACAGGCGTCGAGATCGCTTTCGGCATGATCACGGAAGGCAAGGACGTCCTCGATGCGGTCATCGCCGGCGTCAACCTGTGCGAGCTCGATCCCGAGGACACGAGCGTCGGCTACGGCGGTCTTCCGAACGCCGAGGGCGTCGTCCAGCTCGACGCCTCGTGCATGCACGGTCCGAAGAAGCGCGCCGGCGCCGTGGCCTGCATCGAGGGCGTTCGCACGCCGTCGCTCGTCGCGCAGAAAGTCATGAGCGATACCGACCATCACCTGCTGGTCGGCCGCGACGCGCAGCGGTTTGCCCGCAACCTGGGGTTCAAGATCGAAGACGATCTCAATACTGATCGTTCGCGCGCCGCGTGGCTCGAGTGGAAGCGGCGCACCGATCCAGCCCGCTACCTCGATCCCGCGAAACGCGAGGCGGCGTTGCGCCGGGTCGAGCGCGAGATGATGGACGAAGGCTGGGTCGATCCCAACCACTTCTACGGCACGATCAACTGCAACGGCATCAACGCCAAGGGCGAGATTTGCGGCGTCACGACGACGAGCGGGCTGGCGTGGAAGATTCCCGGCCGTGTCGGCGACTCGCCGATTCTGGGCGCGGGACTCTACGTCGACGGCGAGGTCGGCGCCGCGGGCTCGACCGGCCGCGGCGAGGCGAACCTCTTCAGCCTCGCGTCGTTTCTCATCGTCGAGGAAATGCGCCGCGGCAAGAGCCCGAAGGACGCCGGCATGGAAGCGCTGCGCCGGATCAAGGCCAACACGATCGAGAAGCGTCTGCAGAACGCGCGCGGCGAGCCGAACTTCAACATCAACTTCTACATGCTGAACGCCAAGGGCGAATACGCGGGCGTGACGATGTTCCCCGGTCCGCGCGGTCAGCGCTTCGCCGTGTGTGACGACAAGGGCCCGCGGTTTGAAACCTGCGAGCCGTTGTTGCAGGGCGGCCCCGAGTAAAGCCACGGCCAACACGGAACACACGGATAACACGGCAGGCGACGTCACGGGTCACACGACGCTGGGAGAGGTCTTTGTGAAATACGCGAGCCGTGTGTTCCGTGACTAGAACACGCGATCGGTGTGTTCCGTGTCCTCCGTAAACACGCGTTCCGTGTGTTCCGTGTCCTCCGTGGCTATAAAACACGTATCCGTTCCGTGCGTTCCGTGTCCTCCGTGGCTTCAAACAAGCCATCCGTGTGTTCCGTGTCCACCGTGGCTATAATCGCGGCCATCCAATTCCCTGGAGGCCGCTGACGATGAAGCTGTATCGATTGATTGGCGTGGCGCTCGCCGCAGCCATCATGTTCACCGGACGACCGCTCGTGGGCCGATCCGAGCAGGACGCCGCCGCACCGCCTGCCGGCCAGCCATTCGATACGCTGCACTTCCGGCCGATTGGTCCCGCATCGATGTCGGGACGCATCACCGACCTCGCGGTCTACGAAACCAATCCCGCGTTGTACTACGTCGCCACCGCGCACGGCGGCGTGTGGAAAACATCGAACAACGGCACCACTTTCGAGGCGATCTTCCAGGATCAGGGTCCGCTCTCGATCGGCGACGTCACCATCTCGCAGTCGAACCCCGATCTTCTCTGGGTCGGCAGCGGCGAATCGAGCAACCGCCAGAGCGTGTCGTGGGGAGACGGCGTCTACAAGTCGACCGACGGCGGCAAGACGTTCACGCACATGGGACTCCGCGCCGCCAAAGCGATCAATCGGATCGTTATCGATCCCAGGGACAACAACATCGTCTTTGTCGCCGTCACCGGAAGCCTGTGGGGACCCGGAAGCGAGCGCGGCATCTACAAGACCGTCGACGGCGGAAAGACGTGGAAACAGACGCTGAAGGTCGACGACGACACCGGCGCCAACGAGGTGGCGATGGATCCGTCGAACAGTCAGATCCTCTACGCGACGATGTACCAACGCCGGCGGACTCAATGCTGCTTCAACGGCGGCGGGGCCGGCAGCGGCATCTTCAAGTCGACCGACGGCGGCGAGACCTGGACGAAGCTGAAGGGTGGCGTGCTCGACGGCGAACTCGGCCGGATCGCCATCGACGTATACCGCAAGCGGCCGAACATCCTGTACGCGCTCATCGAAGGTCCGACGCCGCCGACGGGCGGGCGAGGCGGCAGGGGAGCGGGGCCGGCCGGTGAAGAGGGACCCGGCGGCGCGCCCGCGGCGCCGCAGGAAGCGCCCGGCGGTGGTCGTGGCGCGGCCGGTGGCGCGGTCAACGATTCACCGACTGGCATGTATCGCTCAGATGATGCGGGAGCGACGTGGAGGAAGGTGAGCAACGCCAACCCGCGGCCGATGTACTTCAGCCAGATCGACATCGACCCGAGCGACGCCGAGGTCGTCTACCTGGGTGGTGTCGGCCTCCACCAGACGCTCGATGGTGGCAAGACCATCGCGACCGACGTCGCCGAACCGATTCACGACGACGTGCATGCCATCTGGATCAATCCGAACAATCCGCTGCACGTGCTGATTGGCAACGACGGCGGTCTCGCCGTGTCGTACGACCGCGCCAAGACGTGGGCGTTCCTGCCGAACCTGCCGGTGGGCCTCTTCTACCACGTCAGCTATGACATGGCGATCCCGTTCAACGTCTGCGGCGGGATGCAGGACAACTACAACTGGTGCGGTCCGAGCGAAGTCCGCGGCGCCGTCGGGATTCCAAACTATGCGTGGAGCACGCTCCAGGGTGGAGACGGTTTCCACGTCCTTCAAGATCCGACCGACTTCCGCGTCGCCTTCAGCGAATCCCAGGACGGCAACATCGTCCGCGTCGATCGCGTGACTGGCGAGACGATGAATGTGAGGCCGCAGCCCGGTCCGGGCGAGCCGGCGCTGCGCTGGCATTGGGACACGCCGCTCCTCCTCTCGCCGCACGATCCGAAGGTCGTTTACGCGGCTGCCAACAAGGTCTTCCGATCGCCCGATCGCGGTCTCTCGTGGGTGGCGATCAGCGCCGACCTGACGACCGGACAGGATCGCGACACGCTCGAGACGATGGGCGTGAAGGGCAGCGACATCAAGTTCTCGCGGCACGACGGCATACAGGCCTGGCCGGCGATCGTCTCGCTGGCGGAATCGCCCAAACGCGCCGGCCTCCTCTACGCGGGCACTGACGACGGCAGCCTGGCCGTGACGCGCGATGGCGGCAAGAACTGGACACAGATCGTCGACCGTGTGCCGGGCGTGCCGAAGGGAACGTTCGTGTCGGAGGTCGTGCCGTCGCGATTCGACGAGGGCACGGTCTACGTGACGTTCGACGGTCATCGCCTCAACGACTTCGAGACGTGGATCTTCGTCAGCACCGACTTCGGTCAGACATTCCGCGCCGTGTCGTCGAACCTCAAGGGGGAAGTCGCGCGGACGTTGACCGAGGATGTGCGCAATCCCGACGTGCTGTATCTCGGGACCGACACCGGACTCTTTCTGACGCTCGATCGAGGCAAGAGCTGGCAGCGATTGAAGGCAAACCTGCCGAACGTCCGGATCGACGAGATCACACTGCACCCGCGCGACAACTCGATGATCCTGGCGACGCACGGCCGAGCGCTCTGGATTCTCGATCACCTCGAGCCGATCCAGGAGTTTGCGGCCGCGCAGACGGTGGCGGCGGATGCGAAGTTGTTCACGCCGCCGACCTACGCCATGTACCGGCGGCCGGTGCGCGACAAGAACTACGAGTTCTGGGGCAATCAGACATTCCTCGGCGAGAACCCGCCGCAGGCCGCCGTGATCTCGTGGTTCCAGAAAAAGCCCGTGACGAGCTTGCAGCTCAAGATCGCGGACGCCGCCGGGCGTGAGATTCGCGAGATTTCGGGCAACGCGCTGGCGAGCGTCAATCGTGCTGGCATCCAGTCCGCCTGCTGGGATCTCCGCGTGCAGCCCCTGCCCGCTGTCGGGGCGGCTGGACGTGGTCAGGGTGGCGCGCAGGCCGCTGGACAAGCTGGTGCTCCGGCTGGTGCGCCGGCCGGACGTCAGGGTGGCCCGGGTGGAACGCAGGCTCAGAGTCCGTTCGGCGCCGGCTGTGGCGGCGCGGGCGCGGCTGGCGGTCGCGGCGGATTCGGCGCCGCGGCGGGCAACCCGGGTCCGTATGTCCTCGCCGGCACCTACAACGTGTCGCTCGTCGTCGACGGCAAGACACTCGAGAGCCGGCCGCTCAAGGTGATGGCCGACCCTGAGGTCGTTCTGACCGAGGCCGAACGCAAGAAGCTGTTCGACATGGCGATGGAGTTGCACGAGCTGCAGCGTCGCGCCAACGAGGTGGCTGCCGGCATCGCCCCGCTCAATACTCGACTCACCGAACTCTCAAAGGAAGCGGCCAGCAAGTCGGACCTGCCGGCCGACCTCAAGGCCTCAGTCGACACGCTTCAGAAGGACGTCGCCGAGCTCGCGCCGAAGCTGGCGATGCCGCTGTTCGGCGGGAGAGGAGGCGGTCGAGGCGGCGGGGCCGCTGACAGCCTGGTCGCGCGGCTTGCCCAGGCCAAGACTGCGTTGATGGGTGGAATGTGGCCCACCGAAGCGTCGATGCGCGCCTATACCGATTCAAAGGCACAGCTGCCCAAGGCGATCGCTGACGCCAACGTGCTCTTTACCCGCGCCGCCACGCTCGGCAGCGCGCTGGCGAAACACAGTTTGACGCTCACGGCGCCGACGCCGATCAAATAGGTTCAGGAGGTTCAAGGGGTTCAGGAGGTTCAAGAGGTTCAAGGTTCAGGAGGTTCAAGAGGTTCGGGAGGTTCACGGTTCGGGGTTCGGCGGCGCGAGATACGAGCGGCGCGCACGAAGCTTCACACCGGATTTGCGGACGCGGACGTCGAGATCGTGCATCTTGCCGTCGGCGACGGGCGGCGTGAAGCCGAGCGTGTAGCGTTCGTGGAGGTCGGCGAGCAGGCGTTCGAGGACGGGTCCGGGCTCGGCTGGAATCAGCTGATCCCGTAGGTACCGTCCGCCGGTTGCACCTGCGATCCATTCAAGGGCGACGCCCGGCCGGACTCGGACACCCGTTTCGGCGTCCTGCCGGATCGTCCGTTCCCAGTCTAAACCGACCACGCTGACGGCGACGCCGGCGGCAACCGCCCTCGGGGCGACTTCCTGGGGACCATCCCTGTTCCCGGTCGCCTGTCCATCGGTCACGACCAGCACGGCGCGCCGGCCCTCCGACGTGAGCCAGCGCCTTGATCGCTTCGTCCAGCGCATCCCAGAGTCGTGAGGGGCCGAGAGTCTCCTCATCGCGCGGGTCGAGCGTCTTGCGGACGGCGGTCAGGAAGGCTTTCGAGTTGCCGGCAAACGGCGGGCTGATCGAGATCTGCCGCGCGAACGCGCCGGCTTGCACTCGATCGTGGGGCGCGAGCAGCAGCGGGAGCCGTCTTTCGACCTCTTCACGTATGGCACTCCGCTTGACCCTGGATTCCATGCTGATGCTGACGTCGACGAGCACGACGAGCGACAGCGGCTGTTCTTTGCCGGCCGCGAAGAACTCGAGCGGCCGCACGGCGTCGCCGGCTGACGATCTCGAAGTCGTCGCGGGTGAGTCCCGCGATCGTTCGTCCATCTGGATCCTCGACGCCGACGTCGATCAACACGAGCGGAGCTTGCCGCGCGGCCGCAGCCAGCGCGCCGCCAATCAGCGCGGTCAGCGCTACACCCAGAACGGCTCCCGACGATCGTCGGCGACTATGCCGGTCGCGCTGCAATGGTGAGGGGAGCATCATGAGCGTCCGGCGAGGTAGTTGCGCCGGGCCCGGACCTTCATGCCTGTCCGCCCGACGCGGACTTCGACGCGGTGGAGTTTGCCGTCGAGCACGGCCGGGCTGAAGCCGATCAAATACTGGCGCCGTAGTTCCTCCGTGACGCGCACGAAGGTCGACGTCAGGTCCGCGCCTTCAGGCAGCGCGAAATGGCCGCCGCCGGTTTCCTCGGCGATCGACATGATCTCTTCGTCGAGGCCGGTGCCGTCCATGCCGATCGCGTACAGCATGAAGCCCTCGCGAACCGCGCGCCGCTCGACCGCGCCGGCCTTCACGCAGTGCCGATAGTTGCACAACTCGCGACCATCGGTGATCGTCATCACCACGCGTCTTCCGGACTCCGACGAGAGAGCCGTCATCGCCTGGTCGAGCGCGTTCCAGATTGGCGTCGCCCCATTCGGCCACAGCTCGGTGTTCAGCACGCGCTTGAGCAGCTGCTTGTCGCCGGTCAGATGCGGGCTGATCGCGATCTCCTCGCCGAATGTCCCGATTTGCGCGCGGTCGCGCGGTTGCAGGGCATCGACAAACGAGATCGTCGACGTCCGCAGCCGGACGAAACGGCTGAACATGCTTCCGCTCATGTCGAGCATGACGACGACGGTAATCGGTTGCGTCTCGTTCGAGAACAGCGTGATGTCGCGCGGGGCGCCGTTGTCGAGGACGGTGAAGTCCTCCTTGACGAGATCCGGGACGAGCCGGCCGTCGGCATCGCTGACGGTCGCGTAGATCGACACGGTTTCGACGCTCGTCCGGAATCGTCCTTCCTGCGCTCCGGTGACAACGGAGAGGACGAGTGCGATCGCGGCCGCCAGCACCGTCTTCATCGTGAGTACTTCTCGAGGAGCGCCGTCAGGGCGGCGATCGGAATCGCCTGAACCGTACGGCCGCTGCCGGTGGTGTCGGTGGCCTTGAGCAAGGAGTTGTAAACCGCCTCTTCGGTCGCGTCCATGACGGCTTCGAAGAGCGCCGACACGCCGTCGGTCGGGAGGACCGTCCGCGGTTGCGGGCCATCAGTCGCCGTCAGCCGAAGGGAAGGATGCGTGGAAAAGGCGACCGCGTAGTCGCCGCTGCCGTTCGAGAAGGTCGACCCGGTTCGCGCCAGCGCGAAAATGGCGCGTGCCGCGAGGCGTTCGAGGTTCGCGGGCGTCGAGCGGCGCGTCGGTCGCGACGACGATCATGCAGGAGCCGTCGGCGTCGGTTCGAGGTTCGGGGTTCTTCGTTCGGAGTTCTGGGTTCAAGGTTCGGGGTTCGCGGCCGGGTTCGCGGCAGCGACGGTCCCGGGCGTCAGCTCGCGCCAGACCGGCACGCCGCCAATCGTCAGGCGGCCGCCGTAGTTCGACTGCACCAGCACGCCGACGGTCCACGTGTCGTTCTGCTGCCGCGACGCGTCTCGACGCGGTGCCGATGCCGCCCTTCCAACCGAACGCGACGGTTCCCGTGCCCGCGCCGATCGCGCCCTCGTCGACGGCGCCCTCGCGCGCGGAGGCAATCGCCGAGGTGACGTGGTCGCGGGTGACGTGAAGGCCGCGGATGTCGTTCAGGCCGCCGTCGTTGGTTTCGCCTACCAGCGCGTTGACGGACCGGACGTTCTCGTTGCCGGGTTGCGCGAGCGTCCACCTGACGACGGCGTCGACCGCAACGCCGACGCCAAGTGTGTTGGTGAGCACGATTGGCGATTCGATCGTGCCGAGCTCCTGCACTTGCGTCGAACCGGCCAACTTGCCGAAGGCGTTGCCGACAAACACGGCGCCCGGCACTTTCTCGCGAAACAGGTTGCCGCCGTGTGGAACGATCGCCGTGACGCCGGTGCGCACGGTGTCGCCGGCGATGAGGGTCGTGTGCCCGACCCGCACGCCGGCCACGTCGGTAATGGCGTTGAGCGGCCCAGGACTCCCGAGTCCTGGCTTGATCCCGAGATCGCGCGCCCGTGGACGTCCTTGGGCGGTCATCGCTTCAGTTGCGACGAGACCGATCACGGCAAAGACGACGATTCGGGCGAACGACCACGCGTGAAGGCGCTTCGTCACCATTTGACTTAAGCCATAATAAGTCCGCCTTTCAACTCCAGTCGACCGAAGCGATCGAGGCCGTTCGCATGTTGCCCACTACCCAAAATCAGTCCGATGAAACCGTCGACCCTGCAGAGCCAGGCGGACGCCGAGCACGTGCCGTCTGCGTCCGTGAGAATCCGCCGCCTCGATGCGTCCGTCGAACTGCCGCGCTACGGTACGGATGGCTCGGCGGCGTTCGATCTGGCTGCTGCCGAGGACGCGGTGATCGCGCCGGGTGAGGTCCGGCTCGTGGCCACGGGGTTGGTCATCGAGGTGCCCGAAGGCATGTTCCTGGCAGTCTTCGCGCGCAGCAGCACGCCGCTCAAGCGCGGGCTGATGATCGCCAACGGTGTCGGCGTCGTCGACTCCGACTATTGCGGTCCCTCGGATGAGGTGAAGATTCCGGCGCTCAACTTTACGAGCCTGCCGGTGCGCGTGGCGAAAGGCGACCGCATCGCCCAGGGCATCCTGCTGCCGTCACCACGAGTCGCCTGGGAAGAAGTCGGGGAGCTGCGCGCCGGCTCGAGAGGTGGTTTCGGCGCCACGGGAGAGTAGGCCACGGATGACACAGGTCACACGGATCAGTGTGCTGTCCGGATGGCCGTGTTCCTGTGTGCCTCTGTGCTCAGAATAGGCGCGGATAATCCCCGTCGTTCACGGGAACGGCGATGACGAGGCTGCGGCGGCGCTCGACGGCGTGCTTCGCGGCGGACGCGAGTTCGTCGGGGCTGGTAGTGCGCAGGCCGGCGACGCCGCACGCTTCCGCCATCTTCACGGTGTCGATCGGGTGGAACTCGGTGCGGTAGCGTTCGAGCTTTTTGCCCGCCTGCGAAATCTTGATCAGCGAGTAGCTGCCGTCCTCGAGCACGACGGTGATGAACGGCGCGCCGACGCGCTCGGCAGTCTCGAGCTCCTGCGCGTTCATCGAGAAGCCGCCGTCGCCGACTGCCGCCAGCACCGGCGCATCGGGGCGCGCCAGCTTGGCGCCAATCGCGGCGCTCAGCCCGTACGCCATCCCAGACAACCCGTTCGACATCCAGAAGGTCTCCGGCTGCCGGCTCGGCCAGTACTGGCCGAAGAGGTACTTGTGTGAGCCGACGTCGGTCGTCACGATCGTCTCGGGCGGCATCACCTCGGCCAGCGCCCGGACAATGTCGCCCGGCCACATCGTGCCCGATGATCCGGAGCGGTCGTTCAGCATCATCAACCGCTGCTCCTGAAACGGCTTGAACGGCCCTGCCCAACTTGCGGGCGGCCGCTGCCCGGCGAGCGCGTCGAGGATCGCGGCGTGGTCGACGAGCGTAACGCCCGGCGGCACGATGCCGCCCGCATTCGGCGTTTCGAGCACCCAGTGAATCGGCCGCTCGGCGTGCCACGTCTTGTCGATCTCGACCGGATCGAGGCCGAAGCCGACGACGAGGTCGGCGGCGGCAATCGCGTCGCACATGACGCCGTCGGCCGCCATCCCGCCGGCGACGCCGACGAAGTTCGGCGCAGTTTCGTCAACGATGCCTTTCACTTTCGGCGTGACGGCGACCGGCAGATCCCACTCGGTCACCCACCGTCGAATCCGCGGGGCGTTCGCCGGGTCGATGCTGAGGCCAATCACCACCAGCGGCTGCTTGGCGCCCGCGAGCGCGGCGGCGAGCGCACTCGCCTGCTCACGTGCGTCTCGAGAAGCCTGCTCAGTGTTCTGTGTTCTCGAACTCTGAACGCCGAGCCCTGAACCCTGACCCCCGACCGAAGCCACGAGCGCCTCGCGAGCCGACAGCGTCAGGTACGACGCGCCGAACGGCCGCTCCATGCACTGCCCGAGCGCGCGCGGCACCACATCGAACACGTTGCTGCCGGTGATCTTGTCCACGTACCGCGCCACCGGCCGATAAGCGTCGTGCAGCGGCAGCAGCTGGTGGGTATGGCTGGCCGGAAACCCGTCGGGAATCTGCGCCGAGATTGCGAGCAGCGGCTCCTGATCCAGATACGCGCTGCACAGCGGCAACATCAGGTTCGCGGCTCCCGGCCCCAGCGTCGTCAACACCACGCCGGGTTGGCCCCGCAGCTTGCCGTACACCGCCGCGGCGATGCCCGCGTTCGACTCGTGCCGCATCAGCACGAAGTCGACGCCGGCGCGTCGAAGCTCGTCGATCAGGACGAGCACTTCGCCGCCCGGCAGTCCGAACACGCGTTCGATGCCGGCATCGGCAAGAACCTTGGCGACCGCAGCGGCGGTAGACGTCATTGCCGTATATATTAAGTGCGGAGCGGAGGCCGCTGATTCAGGCACATGAGACCGCAGCATCGCACAGAGTCGAGCGTCGTGCCGCCTGATCGTGACTGGTTGCTCGTCGCCTGCGGCCGACGTCTCCTCACCGCAACCGATAGAGCGCCGGCCCGCCAGGCGTCATCGCGATCCGTTCGAGATGCGGGCTGGCGGCGACGGTCCGCCACATCTCCTCGGCCTCGGCGCCGAATCCCTCGGGATGGACCATCACGTGCGTCGCGCCGGCGCGGCGCATCGCCTCGATCGCATGCGGCTCGGGAAAGTACCAGAACAGCGCCGCGTTGCGCCGGTACGACTCGGGGATATAACCGCTGTATCCGTTCATCAGCTTGCGCCAGTGCGCGGTGGAATTGAGCACGTAGCCGCCGTTCTCGAAGACGCCCTGAGGCGGGTAGAACGGGACTTCCACCAGCACGACGCGGCCGGGCTCGCGCGCGAGCAGCGAGTAGATCGGTGGGATGCCCTCGAAGCGCGTGTAGTGAAACGGCGCGCGCAGCGACTCGATGTTCGCGACGATAACGAGCGCGACGACGACCAGCGCCGCCCGCCGCGCAGGCAGTCGCGGATAGAGCGCGGCAAGGCCGAACGCGGCCAGTCCCGCCATCGCCAGCAGGAAGAGATTGCCAAACCTGGCGGCAGCGCGCAGGCCCTGCATCGGCGGGAATACGTGGTACAGCCAGCCGTAGACCGGTGTGCGGGTCCCGAGCGACAGCAGGACGCCCACTGTGCCGATGGCCACGAGCATGACGATCCGGCGGCGGCGAAGGCGAGTCTCCTGTGTCGACGATGCTTCTGCGGATCCGCCGCGCGCTGGCCGGAGTCCCCAATAGAGCGCGGCCGCCGCCAGAATGATGACGACGAAGCCGGGAAAGAATGCGTCGACAGGGTTGTCCCAGAACCTCGCGCTCCACGTGGAGAAATGAATGGTGCCTGCGGCGGCGAGATAGCCGGTCCACGTCGCCGAGAAATCGGTGACGGCCTCGATGGGTCGCAACATTCCCAACTCGCGCGCGACGCGGCGGTAGGGTAGATAAACAGGCAGGACCGCCAGTCCGGACAGGACGGTCGCGAACGCGTAGAGCGTCACGACGCGCCCGGCCCGTGGCCACCAGTCGGCGACACGCGTGACCAGGACGACCGCGACCATGATCGCGCCGAAGACGATGAGGTATCCGGACGTGTAGGCCATGGCCGTCATCCACACCGCCAGCCACACCGCGTCGCGCCATCGCTGGTGCACGATGATCCGGTCGGCAGCGAGAAGGGTCAGCGGCAAGCCCCAGGCGTGGATGCCTTGCACGTGGGCGAGGCGAGTCAGCGTGTGGGTGTTGAAGGCGAACACGGATCCGGCGAGCATCCCGGCGGCTCGGTCTCCGGTCCATTCGTAAGCCAGCGCGTACCCCGCCCAGGCGGTCAGCGCGAACCCGAGGATCAGCACGACGTTGAAGACCAGGACAGGAGAGGCGCCGAGCCAGTGCAACGGCGCGCCCATCAACGCCGGGACGATCAACGGTTCGGAGAACGCCAGCGAGTCCCGCTCGGGATAAAAGATGTTCCCGTCGAACAGCCGCGACGGCGCGCGTGGCAGCTGGTGCGCCACCCACGCCAGAATCCACTCGTTGAGCTCCGCGTCGGCGTTGTCGTTGCGGGTGAGCGTGCCCGGGGCAGTGACGAGTGGCCAGGTGTGGACGATCGCCAGCAGCAGACAGAGGCCGGCGATCGCTCGCGTCTGGTGGCGTAACCGCGACATGTGCGCGATGATTATGTCACTCGCGACCGGCACGGTAGGCTTGTCGCACAAACGCGTAGTGTCCGCCTTTAGGCGGACCGTCACGAGTCCGGCTGAAGCCGGACCCACGTTCGAGAAGTGCAGGGTACGGTAGGCTGTCGCATGCATATCCGCTCTGTCCTCCGGACTCGCGCTCTGGGCTGTCGGCCGTCCCGATTGTCGCGGCAGTGGCAGCGCAGGGACCGACGCAGAAACCCGACCCGCTCGACGAACCCTTCAAGGGCGTCACGTCGAATGGCTCCGTGACACCGGGCCTGTTCCCCATTCGCTCGACGGGAGTGTCGACCGAACCGGTTCGGAAGGGCGCCATCGCGTTCCTCGCGTCGCTCACGCCCGAGCAGCGGGCGAAGACCACGTTCCCGGTTGACGACCTCGAATGGCGCAAGTGGAACAACGTCCACCGCTACACGCGACAGGGCGTCAGCTTCAAGGAGATGTCCGAGGAGCAGCGCGAGCAGGCCTTCGGCCTCCTCAAGGCCGGCTTGAGCGCGAAGGGCTTGGAGAAGTCGCGCAACATCATGCGCCTCAACGAGACCATCGCCGAGATGACGAAGCGGTTCGAGGAATACGGCGAGGGGCTCTACAACCTGACCGTCATGGGTGAGCCGTCCGCAACCGATCCGTGGGGCTGGCAGCTCGACGGCCATCATCTGATCATCAATTACTTCGTCCTCCGCGACCAGGTCGTGATGACGCCGACCTTCATGGGATCCGAGCCGATTCGCGCCGAGGCGGGCAAATACGCCGGTACGGTCGTGCTCCAGGACGAGCAGGACAAGGCCCTGGCGTTCATGAACGCGCTGAGCGCGGATCAGCAGAAACAGGCGACGCTCCAATCGGAGAAGACCGCCAACAACTCGCTGGCGCAGGCGTTCCGCGACAATCTGGTGCTCGACTATGCCGGGGTGCGCGTGTCTGGCCTCAGCGCTGCGCAGAAGAAGCAGTTGCTCGACGTCATCGCCGAGTACGTCGGCAACATGTCAGCAGGGCACGCGAAGGTGCGGATGCAGGAAGTCGAGAAGCATCTCGACGAGACCTACTTTGCGTGGATCGGCGGCACCTCGTCGGACGCTGTCTTCTATTACCGGATCCACAGCCCGGTGATCCTGATCGAGTTCGATCACCAGACGCCGGTGGCGCTGCCCGGTCCAAAGGTGCCGGGCCGGATTCATGTGCACTCGGTCGTCAGGACTCCGAACGGCAACGACTACGGCAAGGATCTGCTGCGGCAGCACTACGCCACGCACCACAGCCGCTGATATCGCCAGCGTTTTCGGGCAGCTCAGGAGGAGGAATGAGATCGGGGTGCGACGTGGATTGGCATGATCGTCATGGTCAGCATGACGGTGACGGGTTTCTCCCAGGGCGGCGCTGATCGGATGACGCCCGAAACGTTCAGGAACCTCGAGTTCAGGACGATTGGCCCGAGCCTGACGACCGGCCGCATCTCCGACATCGCGGTCGATCCGAAGAACTCGAACGTCTGGTACGTGGCGGTCAGCGCCGGCAACCTGTGGAAGACGGAGAACCGCGGCAACACCTGGACGCCAATCTTCGAGAACTACGGTTCCTACTCACTCGGCGCCGTCGTGGTCGATCCCAGGAACTCGAATGTGGTGTGGCTTGGCACCGGCGAGAACAACAACCAGCGCAGCGTCGGTTTCGGCGACGGCATCTACAAATCGACCGACGCCGGAGCCACATGGACGCGCATGGGTCTCGAGAACTCCGAGCACATTCAGAACATCCTGATCGATCCGCGCGACTCGAACGTCGTCTACGTCAGCGCGATTGGGCCGCTTTGGAACGCCGGCGGCGACCGCGGTCTCTACAAGACCATCGACGGTGGCAAGACGTGGCGCGCGGTGTTGACGATCAGCCCCGACACCGGCGTGACCGACGTCGCGATGGATCCCAAGAACCCGAACGTCCTCTATGCCGCGGCGTACCAGCGGCGCCGGGCGGTCGGACAGCTCATCGGTGGCGGGCCCGAGAGCGGCCTCTACAAGACGACGGATGGCGGCGGGAAGTGGACCAAGCTCTCCAAGGGTCTGCCGACCGTCGACATCGGCCGGATCGGCATCGGCATCAACTGGAAGAACACGCAAACCGTGTATGCGCTCGTGACCGCGCAGCGCGGGCAGGGCGGTTTCTTCAAATCCGATGACGGCGGCGCGAGCTGGACGCGCATCGGTCGCAGTGCACCCGGCGGGGGCCGCGGCGCCGGAGCCGGTGGTGGACGCGAGGGGGCGACACCCCCGACACCTCCCGCGCCGTGCGGACCGATCGGAAACGTGGCAGCGGCGCCTGCAACGCCACCGGCCGCCGAGGGGCCGTCGGCGGCCGCTCCGCAGGGCGGTGGCCGTGGCGCGGCTCCGGCCGACGACTGCTACCGCGGCGGCGACCCTGGGTACTACAACGAGATCTTCGTCGACGGACACGATCCCGAGACGATCTGGTCACCGCAGACGTTGATGTGGCGCAGCACCGACGGCGGCCGGATGTGGTCGTCGGTGCCGATGAACGTCCACGTCGACCATCACGAGATCGTCTTCGATCCGACCGACAAGAACCATCTCCTCATCGGCAACGATGGCGGCCTGTACCAGACCTACGACGGGATGAAGACCTGGCGGCACTTCACCAATCTGCCGCTCTCGCAGTTCTATCGCGTCAGCACCGACAACGCCAGACCGTTCTACAACGTCTGCGGCGGCATGCAGGACAACGGTTCGATCTGCGGACCGTCGCGGACGCTCAACGGCCGCGCCGGCATTCGCACGAGCGACTGGTACGCTGTCAGCGGCGGCGACGGCTTCTACACGGCCAGCGACCCCGACGATGCAAACATCGTTTACTCCGAGTCGCAGGAGGGCAACTTCGGCCGGCTGGACCTGCGCACTGGCGAGCGGGTCAACCTGCGACAGCGGCTGAACCAGTCTCTGACGCCTCCGGCGCCCACACCGACATCACCGGCTGCCGGCGGCGCGTCAGAGACTCCTCAGGCCGGACGTGGGCGCCCCTGCGGCAGGCTCAGGGCAGGGCGGTGCGGCTGGCCCAGGCCAGGGCCGGGGTGGTCGCGGCGCTCGGGCGCTGGCACTGGGACTCGCCCATCGTCATCAGCCCACACTCGGCACGCCGCATCTATGTCGCCGGCGACCGTGTGTATCGCAGCGACGATCGTGGTGACAGCTGGGTCGCGATCGAGCGGCGACCTGACGCGCAACCTCGATCCGGCGGAAATCCCGATCATGGGCAAGGTGTGGCCGCGTGACTCGGTCGCGTTCAACCAGGCGACGACGGTGCTCAGCACGATCACGACGCTCGACGAGTCGCCGCTGCTCGCAGATCTGATTTACGTCGGCACGTTCGATGGCGTCGTCCAGGTGACCGAAGATGGCGGGAAGACGTGGCGGAAAGCCGAAACGTTTCCTGGACTGCCCGAGCACACGGCCGTGACCGACGTGTGCGCCTCGATGCGCGACGCGAACACCGTGTACGCCACGTTCAATAACTATCAGCGCGGCGATTTCAAACCCTACGTCTACAAGAGTAGTGACCGCGGCCGCACCTGGACGTCGATCGCCAGCAATCTGCCCCAGCGATCGGGAGCCTGGTCGATTGTGCAGGATCACATCAACGGCGATCTGCTCTTCGCCGGCATGGAGTTCGGCGTCTGGTTCACGGTCGACGGCGGCGCGAAATGGACGCAGCTCAAAGGCGGGATCCCGACGGCACAGGCGCGCGACCTGCAGATTCAGCGCCGCGAGAACGATCTCGTCGTCGGCACCTTCGGCCGCGGGGCGTACATCCTCGACGACTATTCGGCGCTGCGCGGCGTGACGGCGCAGGCGCTGCTCGACGACGCGCGGCTGTTCCCGCTGCGCGACGCGTACCTCTTCAGCGAGCTCAGTCAGTACGGCGCCGCATGGGGGAACGAGTCGACGCCCAACCCGGCATATGGCGCGCTCTTCACCTATCACGTCGGTCAGGCGCCGCCAGCCGACGCGAAACTCGTGCTGTCGATCGTCGACGACGCCGGTCGCCCGGTCAGGAGGCTCGACCTCGCGAGAGAGCCTGGGCTACAGCGGACCGCGTGGAATCTTCGCGGCGAACCGCCCGCCGGTGGGCGCGGCGGCGGTCGCGGCGGTGCAGTCGCTCAGGCAGAGGATGGTGACGCGCAGGACGAACCTCCGGCGTTTACCGGACGTGGCGCGACGCCGCAGGGCGCGCCGGTTGCGCCGGGGCGTTATCGGGCCACGCTTGGACGCCTCGTGGGCGATGTCGTCACGCCCATCGGCGAGTCGCAATCGTTCCAGGTTCTGCCGTTGCCGAGGTAGGCCGCCGCGCCCGCGCCTTCCGCCCACTTTTCGTCACGGTGGTGAAGCTACCAGCCCCCCTCCGTCGTCATAGATGGTATTAGTAAGGAAGGCGCAGGCACCTTGGGCCGATTGGGCCAAGTCGGTTTAGCGGTCGGGTTTAGGTCACGGGCGGTTATACAATCCACGCCTGGCGCGAATTAGCTCGATTTCGGGACGGGGGAACAGGCGTGCTCGATGCGATCTTTCGGCTGCTGTTCAATTACCGGCCGGTCGTTTTTCAGCAGGGCGAGTTCCGCTTCGTTCCGACGACAGGCGCCTACGTCGCCGCTGCCGTGGTGGTCGCCGCCATCGCGATTACGTTTCTGACATATCGACGAACGCGCAGCGAGGGGCCCTCGCGGCATCGCGCAGCCCTGGCCGCCATCCGGCTCGCGACCCTTCTCCTCGTCCTCTTCTGCCTCTTCCGGCCGGTGCTCGTCGTGAAGGCGGCCGTCCCACAGCAGAATTTCCTGGGCGTGCTCGTGGACGACTCGCGGAGCATGCAGATTGCCGACGTCAACGGCCAGGCGCGGAGCGCGTTCGCCAAACAACATTTTGCCGCTCCCGACGCCGATGTCCTCAAAACGCTGTCGAGCCGGTTCGTGATTCGCAGCTTCAGGTTTTCGTCGACCGCGCAGCGCCTGGCGTCGCCGAACGAGCTGTCTTTCGGGGGCGCCCAGACGAGGATCGGGGCGGCGCTCGACGGTGCGCGCCAGGAGTTGGCAGGTCTTCCGCTCGCGGGCCTGGTCGTCGTGACCGACGGCGCCGACACGACCGATGCCGAGCTCACGGACGCGCTGCTGGCGATGAAGGCCGCCGACGTTCCGGTGTTCACGGTAGGGCTCGGTCGGGAATCACTGACCAAGGACGTGCAGATCGACAGGGTGTCGACGCCATCGTCGGCCTTGAAGGGCACGTCGCTCATGGTCGACGCGCTCGTCACCCAGACGGGATACGCCGGCGAGACCGTCACCCTCGACGTCGAGGACGAAGGCCGGATCGTCGGGTCGCAGGAGGTGAAGCTCCCGATCGACGGCGAGCCGGCGGCCGTGCGCGTCCGCTTCACGGCGTCCGACCCGGGTCCGCGCGTATTTCGCTTCCGGATCGCGCCGAGGCCGGGCGAGCTCGTGACGCAGAACAACCAGCGCGAATCGCTGGTCGACGTCTACGATCGCACTGAGAAGATCCTGTACTTCGAGGGCGAGCCGCGCCCGGAGTTGAAGTTCCTGCACCGGGCAGTCGACGACGACAAGAACCTCCAGGTCGTGACGCTGCTGCGAACGGCGGACAACAAGTACTACCGGCTCCTGCTCGACACGAAGGAGCAGCTGGCGGACGCCTTCCCCAAGACTCGTGACGAACTCTTCGCCTACCGCGGCCTGATTCTCGGCAGCATCGAGGCCGGCGCGTTCACCGGCGATCAGCTGCGCATGATTGCGGAGTTCGTGGAGCGGCGCGGCGGCGGGCTGCTGATGCTCGGTGGAGCGAGGTCGTTCTCGGAAGGCGGCTACGCGGGCACGCCCGTCGCGGACGCGCTGCCGGTGCAGCTCGATCGCGTGACCCGCTCTCTCGACGCGTGGTCGGTGTCGCGCGTCAAGGTGCGGCCGACGCGCGCCGGCGAGGGACACGCGCTTGCCCAGATCGCGCCGACCGAGGCGGCATCGCTCAACCGCTGGAACGATCTGCCGACCCTCATCAGCGTCAATACGATCAAGGGTGCTCAAGCCGGGCGCGACAGTGCTCCTCACCGGGACCGATGAGAAGCGCGCCACGCAGCCGGTGCTCGCCTTCCAGCGCTACGGGCGCGGCAAGGCGCTGGCGTTCACGGTCCTCGACTCGTGGCGCTGG
The DNA here is from genome assembly GCA_963797625.1 of uncultured Acidobacteriota bacterium. GTDB lineage: Bacteria > Acidobacteriota > Vicinamibacteria > Vicinamibacterales > 2-12-FULL-66-21 > DATBJJ01. The sequence goes on along the minus strand of CAWCQI010000044.1, from coordinate 74,009 downwards.
CAGATGCACGCGAGTATTCCCCTCGAGGACATGACCCACGAGAACTACTGGCGCCAGCTGCTGCGCTGGCTCGTCGACGGCGTTCCCGGTACGGTCGAAGTGCATACGTCGGCCGAGCGGGTTGAAGCTGGAGAACAGGTCGTCATCAGCGCCGATGTCGTCGACGACACGTTCGTCGAGATCAACGACGCGCAGGTACTCGGCAAAGTCACCGGGCCGGGCGGCGTCGTCATCGACGTGCCGATGCAATGGACCGGCGAGCGGAACGGCCAGTATCGCGGGACGTTCGTGTCGGGCGCGCCGGGCATGTATGCCGCGAAAGTCGAGGCCTCCCGGGAAGGAAAGGCCCTCGGCGCGGGTCAGACATTCGTGCGAGCGGCGCCGGGCGATGCCGAGTACTTCGATGCGACGATGCACGCCGCGCGCCTCAAGCGGATCGCCGACGAGACCGGCGGCCGCTTCTACACGACCGAGACGATGGGAACGCTCGGCGAAGACCTGAAGTACACCGGCCGGGGCGTGACGACGGTCGAGGAGCGCGATTTGTGGCACATGCCGATCGTGCTGCTTCTGCTCGTCGGGTTGACCTGCGCCGAGTGGGGCTACCGCCGAGCGGTGGGGATGGCGTGAGTCTCTCTCGCTCGTTGTCCGCTGCGCTGCTGCCGGCGTTCCTGGCAATCGCCGCGCCGGGCTACGCGCAGGCGACGCACCTGGCGGTCATCGTCGGGTTGGCGGGCGAGCCTGAACATGCGGAGCTCTTCGAACGATGGGGGGGCACGCTGGTCGATGCCTCCACGAAGCTCGGGGTCGAAGACGTCATCTATCTGTCGGAGAAGCCCGAAGTCGACGCGAAACGGATGACCGGCAAGTCGACACGGGACGAGGTGGTCAAGGCGTTCGGCAAGCTCGCCGCCGCCGGCGAAGACGACGTCGTCTTCATCGTGCTGATTGGGCATGGGACCTTCGATGGCCGCGTCGCGAAGTTCAACCTGCCAGGGCCTGACCTGACGCCAGCAGAGTTCGAGCCGCTCCTGAAGAAGTTGCGGTCGCGTCATGTCGTGTTCGTGAACACTGCCAGCGCCAGCGGGCCTTTCATCGAAGCGTTGGCTGGGCCCGGCCGGACGATCGTGACGGCGACGCGCACCGGCGCCGAGCGCTTCGCGACGCTCTTTGGCGGCTACTTTGTCGACGCGCTCGCGGGCACCGACGCCGACGCGGACAGGAATCGGCGGATTTCAGTGCTCGAGGCGTTCAATTACGCGAAGCGCGAAGTCGAGACGGCCTACAAGCGCGAAGGCATCATGTCGACCGAGCACGCCTTGCTGAGCGACAGCGGCGGCGAAGGCATCCCGGATCCGGCCGCCGACGGCAAGCAGGGGAAGGTCGCGGCGGTGTTGTCGCTTGGCAGCGCGTCAGACACCGATCCGCTGCCGGCTGACCCGAAAGTCCGCGCGTTGTACCTGGAGAGGCGCGAGCTCGAGCGGCGGATCGAAGCGCTGAAGCTGCTGAAAGGCAGCATGCCGGCCGAGCGTTACGCGAGCGAGCTCGAAAAGATGGCGACCGAGCTGGCGCTCAAGACCCGGCAGATTCGGGAGCTGGAAAAAAACAATGAAGCGGGTGCTGGCGATCGCGTTCGTTCTCGCCACTGCAGGCGCAGCAGTGCTCGCGGGCGACTACGCCTCCGCCTTCCTCGCGCGGCCCGCCTTCGCGCCGGACGACGCAGAGCGGTGCTTCGGCGCGGCCCGCCTTCGCCCCAGGGAAACAGTTCGGGGCTTCGGCGAGGCAAGCATTCCCCGGGAATGTCGAGTACGACGGCCGGCTGGTATTCGTGCGGATTCGCTACAACTCTGGCTTTGGAGGCGGATTCGCGCAGGCGCGAGGGAGCCGGGGCGAGCCGCCGTGGGCGCACGACTATCCGACCGCCGACACCCACCTGATGCGGATCTTGAAGGAGTTGACCGTCGCCAACCCGCTCGTCGACGGCTCGAATGTGTTCACGCTCGACGATCCGGACCTCTTCGACTATCCGATCGCCTATGTGTCGGAACCTGGGTATTGGACCATGTCCGACGAAGAGGCGACCGGGCTCAGGGTCTACTTGAAGAAGGGCGGCTTCATCATCTTCGATGATTTCCGCGACAACCACTGGTACAACCTCGAGGAGCAGATGAAGCGGGTGCTGCCCGAGGCGCGCTGGGTGGAACTCGCGCCGACCGAGACCATCTTCAACTCGTTTTTCGAGATCAGGAATTTCAATTTCGGCTATTACGGGAAAGAAACCTACTTCGGGATCTTCGAGGACAATGATCCGAAAAAGCGGCTGATGGCGATCGCCGGGCACAACCAGGATCTCGGCGAGTTCTGGGAGTTCTCAGATACCGGGATGATGCCGGTCGATCTCTCGAACGAGGCGTACAAGTTTGGCGTGAACTACTTCGTGTATGGATTGATTCATTGAAGCGTTCCAGCTGTCAGGCTTCAGCGGCTCAGGCAGAGTCCAGCTCAGTCGGCAGGCTGTAGCCTGAACGTAGATTGAGCCTGGATAGCTGAAAGCTGATAGCTGATAGCTGAAAGAGAGGCCCCGTGGAGCGTGTGGCGCAGGCAGTCGTAGATATCGAGTCCCCTGATGACGTCGCGTTGGCCGATCGGATGAAGCATGGCCGCGATCAGATCATCGCGGAGCTGCAGAAGCTGATCATCGGCCAGGGTGACACCGTCCAGCTGGTGCTGCTGTCGCTCTTCGTCGGCGGGAACAGCCTCGTCGTCGGCGTCCCGGGATTGGCCAAGACGCTGTTGATTCACACGCTGGCGCGCGTCCTCGAGCTGAAGTTCGCGCGCATCCAGTTCACGCCGGACCTGATGCCGTCAGACATCACCGGCACCGACATCATCCAGGAAGACTCGACGACTGGCCGTCGGCAGATGGTCTTCGCCCCGGGGCCGATCTTCGCCAACATCGTCCTCGCCGACGAAATCAACCGGACGCCGCCCAAGACCCAGTCGGCGCTGCTCGAGGCCATGCAGGAACACCGCGTCACCATCCAGGGCCGAACCTATCAGCTCGAGGAACCGTTCTACGTGTTCGCGACGCAGAATCCGATTGAGCTCGAAGGCACCTACCCGCTTCCCGAAGCGCAGCTCGATCGCTTCATGTTCCACATCGTCATCGATCACCCGCCGGAAGACGAGGAGTTCGAAGTCGTGCGGACGACGACGGCGATTCTCGATCCGAAGTTCGAGCGGCCGGTCAGCGGCGCGGATCTGATCGCGTTCCAGCGGCTGGTGCGGCGTGTGCCGGTCGCCGAGCCGGTGATGCGCTACGCGCTCAGCCTCGTCCGGGCCAGCCGCCCGAAGTCGCCGACCGCTCCCGATCAGATCAAGAAGTGGGCGGCGTTTGGCGCCAGCGTCCGCGCTGCGCAGTACCTCGTCCTCGGCGCGAAAGCGCGGGCCATCACCAGCGGCCGCTATCACGTCAATTTCGAGGATATCCGCGCGCTCGCGCATCCGGTCATGCGCCACCGCGTGCTGACGAACTTCCACGCGCAGTCGGAAGGCATCACCAGCGACACGCTGGTCGATCGCCTGCTCGAGGCCGTGCCGGTGCCGCGATCGGGAATGTAAAGGACTGCGCTGGTTCAGGGTTCACGGTTCAGGGTTCACGGTTCAGGTTCAAGTTCAGAATTCACTTCAGCATTCAGCAGTCAGCATTCGTAATTGCATGGATCAATCAGCCATCCCCGGCGCCCGGTTCGTGGATCCCGTTGTGCTCGCGCGCATCGGGAATCTCGAATTGGTCGCGCGCGCGGTCGTCGACGGCTTCATCAACGGGATTCACCGTTCACCCTACTTCGGTGCCTCCGTCGATTTCGCCGAGCACCGGGGCTATGTGCCCGGCGACGACATCCGCCGCGTGGACTGGCGGTTGTACGCGCGCACCGACCGCTATTACATAAAGGAGTACGAGGCCGATTCGAACTCGAACTTTTCAGTGCTGCTGGACGTGTCGAAGTCGATGGGCTTCGGCAGCCACGGGCTGACCAAGCTCGACTACGGACGAATGCTGGCCGGCTGCCTCACGTACCTCGTGCATCGGCAGCGCGATCGGGTCGGGTTCATCGCGTTCGACAGCGACATCGTCGAGTTCGTGCCGCCATCGGCCAAGCACATGGACGTCGTGCTTCACGTGCTCGATCGCCTGACGCCGTCGCGCGCCGGCAGCCTTCGCGCGCCGCTCCACAAGATGGCCGAGCACTTCGGCCGCCGCGGCCTGCTCGTGCTGATCTCGGATCTCTACGAGGAACCGGACGCGGTGCTGGAAGCGATTGGGCCGCTGCGCTCCCGCGGCAACGACCTTGCCGTGTTTCACCTGCTCGATCCGGCGGAGCTCGATTTCTCGTTCCGCGACCCGTCGGCGTTTGAAGACCTGGAGAGCGGTGAGCAGATTCCCATCGTCCCGGATGCCCTGGCCGATCAGTACAAGGCGCTGGTACAGGCGCACGTCGACGCTCTCAGGGACAGGTTTGCGGCCAACCGCATCGACTACACACTGTTGAACACCTCGACGCCACTCGATCACGCGTTGTTCAGTTACCTCTCGACGCGCGAGCGTCTGTCCAGGGTCCGCTAGGCCGATGTCCTTCCTCACGCCACTCTTTCTCGTCGGCCTCGCCGGTCTCGCGATTCCGGTGATCCTGCACCTGATTCAGAAGGAGCGGAAGAACGTCGTGCAGTTTCCGTCGCTGATGTTCTTGCGGCGGATTCCGTATCAGTCGGTGCGCCGGCGCCGGATTCGGCACTGGTTCCTGCTTTTCATGCGCCTCGCTGCGCTCGCGCTGATCGTCCTGGCATTTGCCAGGCCCTTCCTCCGGCGGAGCGAAATTGCGGCGGGCGCGTCGGGCGCGCGCGAGGTCGTCATCCTGCTCGACCGTTCCTACAGCATGGGCTACGGGACGAAGTGGTCGCAGGCGTTGGCCAGAGCCGAGCAGACGATCAATGGTCTGACACCAGCCGACCGCGCCTCGATCGTGCTGTTCAGTTCGAATACCGAGGTCGTCCTGCGATCGGCCGCCGATCGCGGACGTCTGCTGGCCGCCGTCAGCGGCCTGCAGCCAAGCGCCGGCGCCACACGATACGGTCCCGCGTTGAAGCTGGCCGGCAGCATCTTGAGCGAGTCAGCGATTCCGCGGCGCGAAGCGATTCTGATCAGCGATTTTCAACGCGGTGGCTGGCAGGGCGGGGAAGGCGTGCGCCTGCCCGACGGGGCGGTCCTCAAGCCGGAGCCGATCACCGACTCAGCGAAGACGAACCTCGCGATTGCCCCGGTCTCGCTGCAGCTATCGGAGTTCGAGAAACAGCAGCGCATCACGGTCACGACCGGCGCGGTCAATCACAGCGATATCGCGGTCTCGAACGTGGAAGTCGCGCTCGAGGTTGGCGGCCGGGCGATCCAGTCGAAGCGCGTCAACATCGCGGCCCACGGCTCGGCGTCGGCCACCTTCGATCCCGTGACCGTCGCCGACCGCAACGTGCGCGCGACAGTGCGGCTGCCCGACGACGCGTTGGCGCGCGACAACGTGTTCCATTTCGTCGTATCGCCTGAGGACCCGGTCGAGGTGATCATCGGCGAGCGGTCCGGGTCCGCGCGAAACACGAGCCTCTATCTGACCCGGGCCGTCGCCGTGAGCGAGTCGCCCCGCATCGAGGTCAAGGTCCGCCCGGCTGATTCGCTCACGACCGAGGAGCTCGCCGCGACCTCGGTCGTCATCCTCAACGACGCGCCGATTGCGCAGACGACTGCCGAACGGCTCACCGCGTTCGTTCAGCGCGGCGGGGGGTTGTTCATCGTCGCAGGCGAACGGGCGGCCTGGCCGTCGCCCGCCGACATTCTTCCGGGCGTGCCAGGCGCGGTCGTCGATCGGTCGCGGGGTGCGGCCGCACGGCTCGGCGCGCTCGAGTACGGCCATCCCCTGTTCGAAGTGTTTCGTGGGCCGCGGACCGGCGACTTTGCGTCGGCGCGATTCTATGGCTATCGCAGCGTCGTCCCCGGTCCCAGCGCCTCGACGCTGGCACGGTTCGACGATGGGCAGCCGGCGCTCATCGAACGCCGTACCGGGACCGGCAGGGTATTGATGTGGACGTCGACGCTCGACACGACGTGGACCGATCTCGCCCTGAAGCCGGTCTTCGTCCCCTTCGTCCATCGCGTCGTCCGCTACCTCGGCGCGTATCGCGAGCCGAGGCCGTGGCGCACGGTCGGCGACGTCGTCGACCCCGGGCTCCAGGCGCCGGCCAAGGGTTCCGACATTTCCCGCGTCGCGCTGACGCCGTCGGGCGCGCGGATCTCGCTCGACGGCGACGGTCCCGAGGTGCTCGAGCTGGCCGAACAAGGGTTTTACGAGTTTCGAGCGCAGGGACGAGATGCAGATCAGCCGGTGGTCGTGGCGAGTAATGTCGACCTGGCTGAATCGGACCTGAGCCCGATTGATCCTCAGGAAATCGTCGCCGCCGCGCTCGGGCGGGCGGGTGGCGAGGCCGCCGGGCCGACGGCGCCTCCGACCGACGATGCCCAGGAATCGGTCCAGCGCGTCTGGTGGTACTTGCTGTTTGCCGGGCTGCTGCTGCTCGGCGTCGAAACTATCGTGGCCAACCGGCTGACGGTGTAAGCTGATCTCAGGAGCTGAACGCCTATGGGGATCATTGAAGAACGGCCGTCGAAGAACCCCACGGACCTGGTGGGGGCGATCCATCAGATCCGGCGACGCTGGCGCTACAAGCTGATGCTGCGAGGGGCCGTCGGCGTGCTCGGCCTCGGCGCCGCGGCGCTGGCGCTGTCCGCCTGGGGTCTCGAGTCGTGGCGATTCAGCCCGGCCTCGATCATTACCTTCCGCGTCCTGATTGCGATTGCTTTCGCCAGCCTGCTTGGCTGGTTCATCGTGCGTCCGCTGCTCTGGCGCGTCTCCGACGAACAGGTCGCGTTGTATCTCGAAGAGCACGAGCCGTCGCTGCAGGCCGAGATCATCAGCGCGATCGAGGCCAGCCGCCTCGCCGCATCCGAGAGTTCACCGCATTCACGGCTGCTCGTCCAGCGTCTCGTCGAGTCGGCCATCGCCAAGTGCCAGGCGATCGATTGGGGACGCAACGTCGAGCGCCAGCCGCTTCGCCGGCATGCGGTGACCATCGGCGTGATTGCCGTCGCCGCGCTTGCGCTCTTCACGCTCGGCCCACGCTTCCTCAGGCACGGTCTGTCCGCGATCTTCGTCCTGTCCAACAGCGTCGAGGCCGCTGCGCCGTATCGCATCGATGTGAGCCCGGGCAACGCGAGCGTCCCGCGTGGCGTCGACCAGACGATCACCGCGACCCTCGCTGGTTTCGACGCCGATCAAGCGTCGCTGATGGTCCGCAAGGCGCCCGACGCGCCGTTCGAGCGGCTTCCGCTCGTGCGCAGCGAAAACAGCAACGAGGCGAACAAGTACGAGGGCATGCTGTTCGATCTTGCCGGGCCGATCGACTACTTCGTCGAAGCGGAGGGCGTGAAGTCGGCGACCTACACGTTGAAAGTCGTCGACCTGCCGTACGTGCAGCGGCTCGAGCTCGAGTTGCACTTCCCGGCCTACACCGGCCTCGCGCCTCGCAAGAATCGAGGACGGCGGCGACCTTGCCGTCCTCAAAGGCACTGAAGTTCGCGTCAAGGCGACGCCGACGATGGCGGCGCGCGGTGGGCAGATTCTCATCAACGATGAGCTGAAGGTGCCGCTCGCCGTCGCTGCTGACGGAACGCTGACGGCCACCTTCAAGGCCGACAAGGATGGGTTCTACCGGTTCGAGCTCGACGCGCCGTCGGGCGAGCGTGTCTCCGCCTCCCCGCAGTACACCATCGATGTCCTGACCGATCAGGGGCCGTCGGTGTCGATTGCCAAGCCGGGCCGCGATACCAATGCGTCGCCGATCGAGGAAGTATTCGTCGAGGCGCGCGCTGAAGACGATTTTGGTGTCCGCGACCTCGAGCTCGTCTACTCGGTCAATGGCGCTGCGGAAAAGTCGATCCGCCTCTTCGACGGCAAGAGCCGCCTCGCTGAAGTGACGGCCGGGCACACGTTTTATCTCGAGGAGCTCGACGTGAAGCCGGGCGACTTCGTCTCGTACTACGCGCGTGCCGCCGATAACGACGCCAGCGGCGGCAAGCGGCAGTCGAGCGACATCTACTTCCTGCAGATCCGTCCGCTACGGAAGGAATTCCGCCGCGCCGAGTCGGATGCGGGCGCCGGCGGCGGCGGAGGGGGCGGCGGACAGGTCGGCGCGCTCTCGCAGCAGCAGCGCCAGATCATCGCGGCAACCTTCAACGTCAATCGCGATCGCAAGACGATGACGGCCGACAAGCTGCGCGAGAACTCGGTCGTGCTGGCGTTGTCGCAGGCGAAGCTGCGCGATCAGGTCGACAATCTTCTCACGAGGATGAACAGTCGTCTCGTTCAGCAGGATCCATCGTTCAAGAAGATCGCCGATCTTCTCCCGCAGGCTGTGGCGGAGATGAAGAACGCAGAGGCGAAGCTGCAGAAGGCCGATCCCCAGGGCGCGCTCGAACCCGAACAGAAGGCGCTGCAAGTCCTCCAGAAAGCCGAAGAGGAGTACGAGACCCAGGTGCAGATGGGCCGCCAGCAGGGTGGCGGAGGCGGTGGTGGGCAAAGCGCGATGGCCGAAGACCTGGCTGACCTCTTCGAGCTCGAGCTCGACAAGATGGCCAATCAGTACCGAGACGGCGCAGCGTGCCCAACAGCAGCAGTCGGACCAGAAGCTCGACGAGCTGCTCGAGAAGTTGAAGGAGCTGGCACGGCGCCAGGAGCAGGAAGCCGAGCGGCAGAGGCGCCGGGCGCAGGCCGGCCAGCAGGGTGGCAGCGGCGGAGATCAGCAGCGATCGCTCGCCGAACAGGTCGAAGAGGCCGCGCGACGTCTCGAGCAGCTCTCACGCGAGGAGAACCGGCCCGAACTTGGCGATGCTGCGCGGCAGCTTCGTCAGGCGGCCGACCAGATGCGGCAGGCCTCCGCGAACGGGCAGTCGGGCACGGCACAAGCCGCCGCCGCGCTCGACCGCTTGCAGGAAGCTCAGAAGCGGCTGCAGCAGTCGCAGTCGGGCCGCGCCGAGCGCGACGTGCAGGATGCCCTGCGGCAGGCCGGAGAGATCGCGCGCGAACAGCAGCAGATCGCCGAAGGCGTCAAGGGCCTCGACGCCGCTGGTGAGTCGCGGCAGGAGCGCGTTCAGCAGCTCAGCGAGCGCAAGAACGAGCTCGAGTCCAAGGTCGCCGAGCTCGAGAAGCAGGTCGATCGCACGGCCGGCGAGCTCGCCAAGACCGAGCGCGACGCGTCCCGCAAGCTCCAAGAGGCGTCGGCGTCAATGCGCGAGAATCGCCTCCGCGACAAGATCCGCTATTCGCGGTCGATGATCCGTTCCGGCGTTCAGGGCAACGACGCGTCGAACTTCGAGCAGGAGATCGGCAGCAACGTCGCCGAGATGCAGAAGAAGATCGCCGACGCGGCCGCGTCGCTCGGACGCACCAAGCCGGATGCGACCGCCAGCGCGCTGGACAAAGCGCGTGAACTCGCGCGTGGGATGGAATCGCTCGACCAGCGGATGCGTGAGCGAGCGGGCCAGCAAGGTCAGCAGGGCCAGCAAGGTCAGCAGGGCCAGCAAGGTCAGCAGGGCCAGCAAGGTCAGCAGGGCCAGCAGGGTCAGCAAGGCCAGCAGGGTCAGCAAGGCCAGCAGGGCCAGCAAGGCCAGCAAGGTCAGCAAGGCCAGCAGGGCCAGCAAGGCCAGCAGGGTCAGCAAGGCCAGCAAGGGGGCCAGGGTCAACAGGGCGGTCAGAACCAGAGCGGCAACCCGACCACGGGTCGGGACGGTCAGGGTCTGACGTTCGGCCAGGCGCCGTTCAATGGCGGCGGCTTTGGCGATCGGCGGCCCGACGGCAGCACTGGCATGAATGCCGAGGATGTCCGTCAGTTCCGCAGCGAGGTGCAGCGTTGGACGCGCGAGGCTGAACAGCTGCGGCGCATGCTCCAGGGCGCCAAAGTCGACCCGAAAGAGATCGACGCTATGCTCCGGAACCTCCGGCAGCTGAACGACGAGCGGGTCTATAAGGATGTCGAGGAGCTCGCGCGACTGCAGGCGCAGGTGACCGACAGCGCCAAGCGCGTCGAGTACGACCTCCGCCGCAAGCTCGAGGGCACCGACGGTCAGTTGCTGCTCTCAGGTTCCGACGAAGTACCCGAGAAGTTCCGCAAGAGCGTGGAGCAGTACTACCGTTCGCTGTCAAAAGCGCCGGATGCTGCCAAGGCGCCGGACGGCGTCAAGCCGCCCGCGAAGAAGGAATAGGGACATCCGGGGATGGACTCGTGTCAACACGCCGCGTCATCACCGCCGGCCTCGTCGCCCTGACGCTGGCTGCCGGTGTGTCTGCGCAGGACTACTTTCAATTCCAGCGCAGATTTCAGCGGGTGGCGCCGAAGTTTGCGACCAGCAGGAGCTTCGACGGCTCGTTCAATTTCTGCCGGTTGTACTACACGAGCGATCGCAGCGAATACGGTGGGCAGGGATGGTGGACGGACTACCCGGCCGCCGATGCGAACTTCATGATTCGCCTGGCTGAGCTGACCAAGACCCGCGTCAGCCAGGATCCAGACGGCGAGCCGAACCATGTCGTCGTCAGCGCCGATTCTCCCGAGCTCTTTGACTGTCCGTTCGTCACGATCGAAGACGCCGGCACGGCCCTGTTCACGCCAGCCGAGGTGCAGGGCCTGCGAGCCTACCTGCTCAAAGGAGGCTTTCTCTGGTCCGACGACTTCTGGGGCACGCCCGCCTGGGAGAACTGGGAGGCCCAGATCGCCCGCGTGCTTCCCGAACGCGAGTACGCCATTGTCGATCTCACGCCGGACCATCCGATCTTCCGGATGATGTTCGAGTTCAACAAGATTCCGCAGATTCCGTCGATCAACCACTGGCGACGCTCAGGCGGCGAGACGTCGGAGCGCGGCCCCGACAGCGAGCACGTCAACCTGCGCGCGATCGTCGATGCGCGTGGCCGGGTGATGGTCCTGATGACGCACAACACCGACATCGCCGACGCGTGGGAGCGCGAGGCGGAGGATCCGCGTTTCTTCTATCTCTTCTCGCCTGACGGTTACGCGGTCGGGATCAACGTGCTGCTCTACGCACTGAGTCACTGACCGTGACGATCACGACGGATCGGTGGCGACGCTCGCCACAGCCGCGATGTTCGCGCGGTGAGCATTCGATGGTCGCGGTCCCTCGCCGGCGTCCCGTTCTCGTCATCGTCACGGCGTTGCTTCTCACGTCGAGCAGCGCGCCCGGCGGCCAGAACCCGCGACACCTCCTGACGAGCGTCGACCAGAACATCGATATCGGAGATTGGCAGATCACCGCGCGAGACGCGGGCATCGCCTCGCAGGTTCCCTGGTCGGTCCGCAAGCAGCGCCTGCACGGCGGCCGGCAGGACGGCGTCGATCTCGTTCACATCGACAACGGACGGTTGACGCTGACGCTCGTTCCGACGCGCGGCATGGGCGTCCTGCGCGTCGTCATGGGCGACCTGCGCCTCGGCTGGGACTCACCTGTGCGCGAAGTCGTTCATCCGAAGTACGTGAACCTCACCGCGCGCGGCGGGCTGGGTTGGCTCGAAGGGTTCAACGAGTGGCTCGCGCGGTGCGGATTGGAATGGGCGGGCCATCCGGGCCGCGACATGTTCGTGAACAACCTCGGCGAGCAGGCGGAGATGGACCTCACACTGCACGGAAAGATCGCGAACATTCCCGCGTCCGAGGTGGAGGTGATCATCGACCGCGACCCACGCCCCCGCATCCGTGTTCGCGGCCGGGTCGACGAGCGGGCGTTCTACGGCCCGAAGCTGGAGCTCTGGACGGAGGTGTCCACCGAGCCGGGCGGCACGACCTTCCGGATCGAAGACACGCTGGCGAATCGCGGCGCCTACGATCAGGAGTTCCAGGTGATCTACCACGCCAACTACGGGCCACCACTTCTTGGCGCAGGCTCGCGCTTCGTCGCGCCCCTCCGGCAGGTGACGCCGTTCAACGCCCATGCGGCGAAGGATGTTTCGGCCTACAACGAGTACGGGGCGCCGACCGTCGGGTTCGTCGAGCAGGTCTACAACCTGCGCCCGAGCGCCGACGGCGACGGCCGAAGTCTGGTGATGCTGCGAAATGCCGCCGGCGATCGCGGCGTGTCGATGGGCTTTGCCGTGACCGAGCTTCCCTACTTCACACTGTGGAAGAATCTGACAGCGCTCGAGGAGGGCTACGTGACCGGGCTCGAGCCCGGCACAGGGTTTCCCTATACCCGGAGAATCGAGCGCGAGGCCGGACGCGTGCCGAAGCTGAAGCCCGGCGAAGTCCGCCGCTTTTCAATCGACGTCGGCCTCCACACGACCGTTGCCGACGTCGCGCGAGTCGGCGAGCGAATTACCAAGATCCAGAACGGTCGCCCCGTGCAGATTGATCGGGCGCCGGAGCGCTGAGCCGACCAGGATATAGCGCGATTGAATCGTCGACGGCTTGTTTTCAGCGATTGAGGCGCCCTGCGGATCCCTTCTCCCCAACCCCAAATCCAACACGGCCCTTCCGCGCGAAACTGAAAGCGTGAAAGCCGGGCCCGGGAATCGCGCTCCAGGTCTTGCCGCCATCCTTTGACACGTCGGTCCCGGATGGACCGACGGCGACAATCGTCGCCGCATCGCCGGGCTGATAGGCGGCCACCGATCGGAATCCCGATCAGTCCCATCACCGGTGTCCACGTCGCTCCACCATCGCTCGTGATGGCGGCGTTGTCGCTGACCGCGGACTCCGCCTTGTAATCGCCACCGACGACGATGCCGTGTCGTTGATCGCTGAAGGCGATCGAGAAGATTCCGGCCGACGGTCCGGCCGCGAGCGGGGTCTTCGACACGGCCCACGTGCGGCCGCCGTCGCTCGAATGCAGCACGCGCGCTTCGCTCGCGGCGCCGGTGCCGAGCCAGACGTGGTTGGGCGCGGCGACCGTGACGTTCGTGCCGCTCGCCGCGAAGAAGCCTTCGTTAGGCAGCGCTGCTGGAAGCGCCGACGATGGCACTCGCGTCCATGACGCGCCGCCATCGCGCGTGGTCAGGACGACGAACTGCCCGTCGACCGAGTCGCTGACGGCCACGCCGCGCTGCGCGTCCCAGAACGCCATCGCGTCGTAGAACGCCTTCGGGTCGCGGTTGACGAACTGCTCCGTCCAGGTCAGCCCTGCGTCAGTGGTCTTGTAGATCCGCGAAAGCTCACCTGGGCCGATGCTGAGCGCGTAGGCCGTGCGTTCATCGACGGCGTCGATGTCCCGAAAATCGAGCTTCTCCGATCCGGGGATGGTCAGTCTGTGCCAGCTCGCCCCGCCGTCGGTGGTCCTCAGGACCGTGCCATTCGTCCCACTGGCCCAGGCGACTCGATCGCTCACCGCGCTCACGCCCCGCAATCTCGCCTCGACACCAGTCGTTACGCGCCGTCCAATGGAAAGGCTGGGAAAAGACGAGGAGTGACAGCGACAGAATCAGGATCGTTTTCATGGGTTGGCGCCCATTATTGACGCAAGCGCTGACCTGAGGCTATACTCCTCGGCTATGTTGCAGCGGGCGACGAAAACCATCGGCCGAAAGCGAGTCAAGCGACTCGGGAGGCCGCTGGTCTGAGTGCGCGCGTGATCTGAACAGAACACGAACGAACCTATGAACCCGCCGGCCTCACCACAGGGCCGGCGGGTTTTTTCGTTTTGGGGTCTAAATCAGCAGGGGCATGAGCAATGAGTGCAGTAGACATCGGCGGTAGCCGGCAGTTCGAGGTCGGGATTCTCGGCGCGACGGGCATGGTCGGTCAGCAGTTCGTGCGGCTGCTGACGGGACATCCGTGGTTCAAGACGGCATGGCTCGGGGCCAGCGAGCGGTCGGAGGGACGCGCCTACAGCGAGGCGATGAAATGGCGGCTCTCGACGCCTCCACCGGCTGAGATTCTGGGCATGAACGTCGACACGTGCACGCCCGGCCGCGCACCGAAGATTCTGTTCTCGGCGCTCGACGCCGCTGCTGCCAAGGATATCGAGCCGGCGTTTGCCGCCGCAGGTCACATCGTCGTCAGCAACGCCCGGAGCTATCGCATGTTCGCTGACGTGCCGCTGGTGATTCCCGAGGTCAATCCCGATCATCTCGCGCTCATCGCGCGTCAGCGGCGCGAGCGCGGGTGGAGCGGCGCGATCGTCACCAATCCGAACTGCTCGACGGTCGTGCTGTCGGTCGTGCTGGCGGCGTTGCGCACCTTCGGCCTGTCGCGAGTGATGGTCACGACGCTTCAGGCGGTGTCGGGCGCGGGCTATCCGGGCGTGGCGTCGCTCGATATCCTCGGCAACGTGATTCCGGCCATCTCCGGCGAAGAAGAGAAGATGGAAAGTGAAACGCAGAAGATTCTCGGCACGCTCGACCGCGACGGGGTCACGCCGCATCCGATGGTGGTCAGCGCGACGACCACGCGCGTGCCGGTCGTCGACGGGCATACCGAGTCGATCTCGATCGAGTTCGAGCAGCGTCCCACGCTCGAAGATGTGCGGATCGCGCTCGAAGGTTTTCGCGGCCGGCCGCAGGAGCTCGAGCTGCCGAGCGCTCCTCCGGCGCCCATCCTCTATCTGGATGCCCCGGATCGGCCGCAGCCGCGGCTCGACGTCGAGCGAGGCAATGGGATGACAGTTACGGCCGGCCGGTTGCGGCCGTGCTCCATTCTCGGGACCAAGCTCGTCGCGCTCGGCCACAACACCGTCCGAGGTGCCGCCGGGGCGGCGATCTTGAACGCCGAAATGATGGTCGCCGAAGGGATGCTGGACTGAGTCGGGTGACGGACTCCGACGGTTTCGTCGTTAACTCTTTGACAGGAATGGACAGCGTGTCGATGAAAAGCGTGGTGATGAAGTTCGGCGGGACGTCGGTGGCGGATGCCGACGCCATCCGTCGGTTGATCGCAATCGTCTCGGCCCAGGCCGCTCGATCTGGCGCGCCGCCGGTGGTGGTGGTGTCGGCGATGTCCAAGGTCACCGATCAGCTGCTGCGGATGACGGCTGACGCGTCGCGCGGCGAGCGCGCGACAATCTCGAGCGGCGTCGACGAGATCCGCCGGCGCCATCTGGCGGCGATCGAAGCGCTGGTGCCGCCGCCCGATCGGGACGCGGTGTCCGCCGAGGTCGAGCAGCAGATCGAAGAGCTGCGCGCGATGCTGACGGCCCTCGCCATCCTTCGCGAAGCCTCCCCCCGGTCGTGTGATGGCATCGCCGCTGCGGGCGAGCTCCTCAGCAGCCGGGTTGTCGCAGGGGCGCTTCAGGCCGCCGGAATCAGAGACCGCCTGGGTCGACGCGCGTCAGGCAATCGTCACCGACGATCACTACACGGCGGCCGCGCCCTTGACCGTCGAGACGGGCGAGGCGCTCAAGCGCGAGGTTGCGCCGCACATCGCGGCCGGTCTCGTGCCTGTCATCGGCGGGTATGTCGGAGCCACTCGCGACGGTGTGGCGACGACGCTCGGGCGCGGCGGATCGGACTATTCGGCGGCGATCATCGGCGCCGGCCTTGGCGTCGCAGAGATCCAGATCTGGACCGACGTCGACGGCATGCTCACTGCCGACCCCAGGGTCGTCCGCGACCCCCGCGTCGTCGCGCACTTGTCGTTCGGCGAGGCGTCAGAGCTCGCGTACTTCGGCGCGAAGGTGTTGCACCCGAGCACAATCCTGCCGGCGGTGTCGACCGACATTCCCGTCCGCATCCTCAATAGCCGGCGCCCTGAGGCCCCGGGAACGCTGATCACCGCGAGGCCACCGCTCAACGACCGTCCGATCGTGGCGCTGGCGTGCAAGCGCAACATCACCGTGGTCGAGGTCACCTCGACGCGCATGCTCATGGCGCACGGCTTCCTCCGTCGCCTCTTCGAGGTGTTCGAACGCTGCCGCACTGCCGTCGACGTCGTCACGACGTCGGAAGTCAGCGTCTCGGTCACGATCGACGACGATCGGCGCCTTCAGGAGATTGCCCGAGCGCTCAGGGAATTCGCCGAAGTGACAATCGAGCCGCAGATGGCGCTGCTCTGCGCCGTCGGCGAGAACCTGCGCGTCGATCCGGCATTCGCGATCCGGATGCTGGCCGGGCTCGACGGTGTGCCGTTGCGCATGGTGTCGCAGGCGGCGTCGCGGCGAAACGTCACGGTCGTGATCCGCGACAGTGACCTCCCGATGGCGATGTCGCGCCTCCACAACGCCTGGTTCGCTGCGTCGGCAACCGCGGCTCCTGTCGAGGCCGCGCGGTGAGCGGCTTGCGCGTCCTGCTGATGGGGTACGGCCGCATGGGCCGTCTCGTCGAGTCGCTGGCTCCGGAGGCAGGGGTGGATATCGTCGGCCGAGTCGACATCGACAATGTCGACCGTCCCGACGAATGGCCGACGGCCGACGTCGCCATCGATTTCTCGATTGCGTCGGCGGTGCCGGCCAATGCGCGGCGGCTTGCCGCTCGCGGGACGCACCTGGTGATCGGCACGACCGGCTGGCAGGACGAGGAAGAGGCGCTCAGGCGCGAGCTCGCGGCACAGCCCATCGGTGTCGTCTTCGCGCCGAATTTCGCGCTCGGTGTCAATCTCTTCGTGGCACTCGTCGCGGACGCGGCGGCAAGGCTCGCCGACCGTCCGGAATTTGGCGCCTGGATTCATGAGCTTCATCATCGCGCCAAACGCGACGCGCCATCCGGCACGGCCATCGCGATTCGCGCCGCGATGGAGTCGGCTGGCTACGGACTGCCGATCGACGTGGCGTCGACGCGCGCCGGTTCGATTCCCGGCACGCACACCGTCGGGTTCGACGGCCCGGCGGAGACGATTACGCTGACGCACACGGCCCGCGACCGCTCCGGGTTCGCGCGTGGCGCCCTCGAAGCGGCGAAATGGGTCAACGGTCGCCGCGGATGGTTTACGATGCGTGACGTTTTGGGGTTGTAGTCGGAACCAGTTCGCACGATGATCTCGGAGGTCGCGCCTGAGGGAGACAGCCGGGGCTGGTCAGGCGTGATGTGCGGTAACCAGGGATTTGAGGAAAGACGAATGATGCGAACGCCTTGGACGGGATGCGGAACGGCCCTGGTCACGCCGTTCACACGTGACGGCGCGGTCGACGACGCCGGGGTGAGACGCCTCGCGCGCCGGCAGATTGATGCGGGTATCCACTTTCTCGTGCCGTGCGGGACGACAGGCGAGAGCCCGACGCTCAGCGAAGACGAACGGGTCCGCGTCGTGCAGCTCGTCGTCGAGGAGGCCGCCGGACGCGTCCCTGTGCTCGCAGGCGCCGGCGGCTACGACACCCGGGAAGTCATCCATTCGGCGAAAAGGATGAAGCAGGTCGGCGCCGAGGGCATCCTCTCGGTCACGCCGTACTACAACAAGCCCACACCTGAAGGCCTCTTCCAGCACTACAGTGCGATTGCGGGCGAGGTGGGCCTGCCGATCGTCGTGTACAACGTCCCCGGGCGGACAGGGTGCAACGTCGATGTCGCCACGCTCGTCCGTCTCAGCGCTGTTCCCGGCATCGTCGCCGTCAAGGAGGCGTCGGGGAACATCAGCCAGATGGTCGAAGTCTGTGGCGCCGTGCCGAAGGACTTTCTCGTCCTTTCGGGAGACGATGCGCTGACGCTACCGCTGATGGCGGTTGGCGGCCGCGGCCTGATCTCGGTGGCTGGCAACGAGGTGCCTGGCGAGATGGCGCGCATGGTCGAGCAGGCGGAGCGAGGCGATTTCGCGGCCGCGCGGCAGATCCACGCGCAGCTGCTGCCGCTGATGATGGTGAATTTCATCGAGTCCAATCCGATTCCGGTCAAGAGCGCGATGGCCGCCCTTGGGCTGCTCGAAGAGAATTACCGGCTGCCGATGGTGCCACCGCGCGAGGCGTCGCGGGCGAAGATTCGTCAAGTCCTCGCAGAGCTGAAGACCGACGCGCTCGTGGGCGGCCGTTCATGACGCTGGCGGCGGAAGTCGAGGCGTTGAGCGCCGCGGGTCCGGCCACTGATCGTCAGGCGGCGCGGGAGGCGTTCGCGCGCCTTCGCGCGCAACTGTCGGCAGGGGAGGTGCGGGCCGCCGAACCCGATCCGTCGGCGCCGGCGGGGTGGCGCGTCAATACCTGGGTCAAGCAGGGCATCCTGCTCGGCTTCAAGTTCGGCGACATCGCCGACATGTCCTCCGATCATGGACGCTGGCCGTTCTTCGACAAGGACACGCTGCCGCTGAAACGCCTGGATCCTCAGAGCGCGGTTCGCGTGGTCCCTGGCGGATCGACCGTGCGAGACGGCGCCTACCTCGGGCGCGGCGTGATCTGCATGCCGCCGATGTACATCAACATCGGCGCCTGGGTCGGCGAGGGCACGCTCGTCGATTCGCATGCGCTCGTCGGCTCGTGCGCGCAGATTGGCAGCCGCGTGCACCTCAGCGCGGCCGCGCAGATTGGCGGCGTGCTCGAGCCGGTGGGCGCCCTCCCGGTCATCATCGAAGACGACGTGCTCGTGGGCGGGAATTGCGGCGTCTACGAGGGCGCGATCGTGAAGCGCCGGGCGGTGCTGGCGTCGGGCGTCATCCTGACCCGTTCGACACCGATCTACGACCTGCCGAACGAGCGGATTATCGAGCCGTCGCCGGGCCAGCCGCTCGTCGTCCCCGAAGGCGCTGTCGTCGTGCCAGGGTCCCGCCCGGTCACCTCCGGCAAGGGACGCGAGTGGGGGCTTTCGGTCGCGACGCCAATCATCGTGAAGTACCGCGACGAGCGCACCGACGCGCGCACGGCGCTCGAGCAATGGATTCGCTAGAGACCCTCGCCTTCGCGCGATCGCTCATCGACATCGACTCGACGACAGGCCGCGAGGCCGAGGCCGGCCACTGGCTCGCGGCGCGGCTCGCCGCGCTCGGCTACAACGTGCTCGAGCAGAAAATCGCGCGCGGCTGCGCCAACATCCTCGCAACCATCGACGATCCGGTCGTCGTTTTCTCGACGCACTTCGACTGCGTCCCGCCGTTCTTCCCGAGTCGGGTCGAGAATGGCCGCCTGATCGGACGTGGCGCCTGCGATGCCAAGGGAATCCTGGCGGCGCAGGTCGCGGCGGCCGAGCGCTTGCGGGCGAGCGGAGAACGGCGCGTCGGGCTGTTGTTCGTCGTCGGCGAGGAGCGCGGCAGCGACGGCGCGGTCGCGGCCAATACACTCCCCAACCAATGCCGGTTTCTCATCAACGGCGAGCCGACCGACAGTCGCCTCGCCACAGCGACGCGCGGTAACCTGCGCGTGAGGCTCGAGGCGCGGGGTCGGGCGGCGCATTCTTGCGCTCCCGAGCAGGGCGAGTCCGCCATCGACAAGCTCGTTGACGCGCTCGTCGAGCTGCGCGCGTTGCCGCTTCCCGTTGACCCGGACCTCGGTTCAACGTTCTATAGCATTGGCTTGATCGAGGGTGGCGTCGCGCCGAACGTGATTCCCGCCCACGCATCGGCTGAGGTGATGTTCCGGACGATCGGGTCTGCCGACGACATCCTGACGGTTCTCGGTGCTCTGAAGCCGCGCGTCCAGATCTCGGAGGTGCTCAGGGTGCGCCCAATTCGAATGCACACCGTCACTGGTTTCGAGACCCATGTCTTCCCGTTCACGACCGACGTGCCGCTCCTCGACCGTTGGGGCACACCGCTCCTCTTCGGCCCCGGGTCCATTCTCGTGGCGCACACCGACGGGGAGTTCGTCACGCTCGATGAATTGCACGGAGCCGTGGATGGCTTCGAGCGCCTTGCGCGTGGTTGCCTGAGCGGCTGAAGCGATTGTGCCTGACTTGAAACCTCGCTTCTTTCGCACGCCGGCCGAACTCCGACAGTGGTTCAAGAAGCACCATGCCACCGAGAAAGAACTCTGGGTGGGCTACTACAAGGTCAGTTCGGGAAAGCCGACCGTGACGTGGGCTGAATCGGTCGACGAGGCACTCTGTGTGGGCTGGATCGACGGTATTCGCAAGAGCATCGACGATGAGAGCTACACGAATCGCTTCACGCCGCGAAAGAGCGGGAGCACGTGGAGCGCCGTCAATATCCAGCGGGTCAAGGTGCTGGTCGACGAGAAACGGATGCAGCCACCGGGGCTGAAGGCGTTCGAGGCGAGACGCGAGTACAAGTCCGGCATCTATTCGTACGAGCAGCGCCGCACGGAGTTCGATGAGCCCTATCTGAGTCAGATGACGAGCAACAAGAAGGCCTGGGCGTTCTTTCAGGCTCAGCCGCCCTCCTATCGAAAAATGCTCATCTGGTACGTCGTCAGCGCGAAACAGGAGGCGACCAGACAGAAACGGTTGAAGATCCTCATCGACGCGAGCGCGCGCGGGCGCCGTTTGTAAATCCGCGCGGCTCGACCCGTCACGTGATCCGGCCTTAGCCGGACCATTGGCGGGATTCTTGTCAGCGACGAAAAGCCTTTCACCGCGGAGTGCGCCGAGGTACGCAGAGCGATGTCGGTCTTTCTCCGCGAGCTCGGCGCACTCTGCGGTGAGAAGCTTTTCAAGCAACTCCTTCGCGTCTACGACTGTCAGCCCGGCGGCACAATCATCGCGCGGCTGATGCCGTCGGCGTCGTCTTGGTCTTCGCTTCCAGATCCTTCCACTCCGGCGGCCTTACGCCCAACAGGTGCTGCACGAAGTAGTCGTAGCGTTTGTGATCGCCATACGCGCCGCCAGAGGTGTGGCCGGCGCCGGGGATGACGAGCAGGTCGAAGTTCTTCCCGTGCTTGATCAACTGGTTGACGACCTGGAACGTGGACGCGGGGTCGACGTTGTTGTCCATCTCGCCGACGACGAGGAGCACCTTGCCCTCGAGCTTGTGGGCGTGGTCGACATTGGACGACGCCGCGTATTCGGGGCCAATCGGCCACCCCATCCACTGCTCGTTCCACCAGATCTTGTCCATCCGATTGTCGTGGCAGCCGGCCGACGAGACGGCGACGTCGTAGAACTCCGGGTGGAAGAGCAGTCCGCCGAGCGAGTTCTGGCCGCCGGCGGACGTGCCGTAGAGACCGACCCGCGAGATGTCGTAGTACGGGTACTTCGCGGCGACCGCCTTATGCCAGAGGATGCGATCGGGGAAGCCGGCATCGCCGAGGTTCTTCCACGCCACGTCGTGGAACGCCTTCGATCGGTTGCTGGTGCCCATGCCGTCAATCTGCACGACGATGAAGCCGAGCTCGGCAGTGGCCTGCATGCCGTTGAAAGCGGCGAACGACTTTGGCACGAACGATCCCTGCGGCCCGGCATAGATGTTCTCGATCACGGGGTACTTTCTGGTCGCGTCGAAGGTCGTCGGCCGATAGATGACGCCCCAGATGTCGGTCTTGCCGTCACGGCCCTTCGCGACGAACACCTCGGGCGGTTTCCAGCCGGCCTTTCTCAGTGCAGTGATGTCGACGGCTTCGATCTGGCCGACGAGCGTCGCGTCTGCGCCGCGTCGCAACTCCGACACGGTCGCCAGGTCGACTCGCGAGTAGGTGTCGACGTAGTAGGCACGGTCGGTCGAAAACGTCACGACGTGGTTGGCATCCACCGTCGTGAGCGGCGTCAGCCCCGACCCGTCGAGGCCAATGCGATAGTAGTGGACGAAATAGGGATCCTTGCCCGGATACATCCCGCTCGCGCTGAACCAGATTTGCCGCTTCTCCTCGTCGACCGCGATCACGCTGCGGACGATCCACTCGCCCTTGGTGATTTGCCGCTTCACCGCGCCAGTGGCGCCGTCGTAGAGATACAGATGGTTCCATCCATCGCGCTCCGACATCCAGACGACTTCCTTCCCGTCGGCGATGTCGAAGCGGTACTTCTTGCCCGAGTATGCGAAGAACGTCTGTGGTTCCTCACTGATGATCGCTCGCGTCTTTCCGGTCAGCGCATCGATCTCGATGACGCGGTACACCTGGTGGCCACGCTGGTTGTACTCGAACGTCACAGCACGACTGTCCTTGCGCCAGTCGAGCGCCAGGTTGTCGTAGGCGTTGGGAAAGAGCCCGTCGTCGACCACGATTTGCTTTCTGGTGTCGACGTGAAAGAGCACTGGCTTTTCCACGTCGAGGACGTCGCCCGGCTTGGCGTACTGGAGCGTCGAGTGTTTCGGCTGCAGCTGATCTTCGGGCGACGACTGGACGTAGTGCACGTAGCGGCGATAACCCGGCTTGATCTTGTAGGCGGCGATCTTCGTCGAGTCCGGTGACCAGACGATCGAATTGGGATCGTAGTAGCCGCCTTCCGATCCGTCGATGCTGAGGAGCGTAGTTGCCGTCTTCCCGGTTTCGCGGATAGCCACGTTGTAGTTGTTGACGAGGGCCTCGAGCTTGCCATCTGGCGACTTCTTCGGCGCGACGGCATTGACGTCGATTTCCGCGCGCACGGGTCCGGCGAGCCCGCCGCCGCCCGTCCGCCACGGCCTCCCCGGCCGCCGCGCCCCGCCGGCGGGTCATTTGAACACCGGTAGTCGTCGAGCGCGCACCGCCAGGTCGTCCCGTTTGCCGTCACCTCGATGGCCCGATCGCCGTCGACGAAGGTGAACGTCGTGAACGGCAGCGTGACGCCGGTAAAGGCCTTCTCTGGCGCCAGCGCCGTCGTCAAGGCGGCCGCGAGCTTCTCGTGATCGAATGCCGGGCGCTTCTGCAGCGTGTCGGCGTCCACCAGCACGAACTCATTTCCTCCTTTGACCGACCGGCGATACCAGAAGCGCGCCGACTTTTCGATCCATGTCGCGGCCTCGGGGACGTTCGGCGCGAGCTCCTGATACTTCTCGCGCATCCCCATCGCGCGCTGGTAGTCGGCGACGGTGCCCTGGGCAGAACCGGCAGCGCCGGGCAGAGCGTCGCGACGACGAGAAGAGCGATCACGGTCACACGGCTGGTGCGCATGGCTGTTCCTCTTGCACGAAGAAGCCCTGTTTATGGGGTGCATTCTAACGGGGAAGGTATCGGAATTGTCATTGCGGACGTGGAGGTCGCCAAGGCCGGACCAAGGCGTGGTCACGCAAATCTGACAGACTTGCACGTTCGGGCACAGAACTGGCCGGCGATTTGGCGCAGTCGCGTGCGCGTTTTCGGCCCAGTTTCCAGCCGTTTGCGCGCACACGAAGCCGGTACGGGCTCTGCAGGAGGCGGGCCGCCGCCCCTGTCGGGCGGCGCTTGTCGCGAGCCAATTTCATGTTGCATTTTCGTAATCAGGGTCGGCCTCGCCGTGACCGCTCGACGTTGGGACGCGCGGCGTTTGGTTGCGCCTCCGCGGTCGCCGTCGCCATCCTGACAGGGGCCGGCACACGGTCCGGCCATCCTGGCTCAATCGCAGGGAGCAGTCCGCGGCCGTCATCGGCTATGCCACGAGCGATCAGCTCATGACCCTCCAGGCGCGTGAGGCCGTGTCGGCTGGCGGCGACGATGTCGTCCACCGGCGACGTGTCGTGCCGAGACCACCGTTCCCGGGCATCTCCCGGCGACGGCGGCGAGGCAGAAGCGCAGGCCGCCGTTGCTGAATGAACTCACCGCCAGCGAGCCAGCGACGCTGCTGCAAAGCTTCGTCGGCGCCAACTTCGGCGCAGACCGGATCGCTTCCGCCGGATCCGAGCGGCGCGGCCGGCCCGGCCCAGTTCATCCTCGCGGCCAACGGGCGCATCCGCAGCTTTTCGAAGGCGACGGCGACGGCCGATCAAGTGCTGAACCTCACGACCAACGCCTTCTTCACTTCCGTGCGCGCCGGTGCGAACACGTTCGGTCCGAAGGTCAAGTACGACCGGCTCGCGGGCCGCTGGTTCATCATCGCCGCGACCGACGCGGTCCCGGGGCGCATCGTGATCGCCTCGAGCAACGCTTCGACGATCACCGCGGGCACGCTCTGGAGCTTTTTCGCGTTCGACAACACCGGGTTTCCTGGCGCCGCCACGTGCGCCGTGGACTCGCCGACATTCGGGCTCGACCCGTATGCGCTCTATATCGGCGTCGTGCAGTTCTGCGATCCGGGAGGGGTCTACATGGGCACCTCCGGATTCGTCGTTCGCAAGACGTCGGTCATCGACTTCGCCACAATCGCGGTGACCGCGTTCCACAACCTCACCGGTACGTCGACCGGCGCTGGTCCGTTTGCGCCCCATGGGCGTCGATATCGAGGACGCGAGCATCGGGACCGGCTTCTTCATCGGCGTCGACAACGCGTCATTTGGCAATCTGATGCTTCGCCGTGTGTCGAATCCGGGCGGCACGCCGACCATTTCCGCCAACGTCCCCATTGCCGTGACCGCGACCGCCCCACCAATCACCGTGCGGCACCTCGGGAACCTCGGTGGCGCGAACGGTCAGCTCGACGGCGGCGACGATCGATTGACTTCCGCAAGTCTCGTGAACGGCCGGCTCTGGACGGCGCACACGATAGGCGTCACTCACACGGGCCAGGCAAGCGGTTCCGCCAACCGCGACGGCGTGCGATGGTACGAGATCGCCTCGCTGACGACGACGCCTGCGGTGATGCAGACGGGGACGCTGTTCTCGAGCGCCGGCGCCGGCAGCTTCGATCAGCGTAACTACTGGGTTCCATCGATAGCGACCTCCACGACCGGCCGTTCGATCATCGGTTTCAGCGCCGCCGGCACGCAGCGAGTTCGTCAATGCCGGCGTCGCCGAGCGCTTCTCATCCGACGCGCGCCGGCACGCTTCGGCGCCGCGCAGCTCTATACCGGCGTCGCGCAGCCGCGTACAACCCGCCAGGGGACGCCGGGCTCGCCGACTCGCGGCCGGCGCTGGGGCGGCGTCTCTTCGACGGTCGTCGACGGCTGCGATGGCTCGACGATCTGGACGCTTCAGCAGTTCACCGACGCCGATCAATTCCTACGCGCTGCAAGTCGGCGCGTACTGTCGGTCCTGGCGCTGCCCACTCCGGTCAGCGTCAACCCGTCGGTCAGTCGCCATCGGGGTCGCGTCGATCGACCTGCATGGTCACCGCCACGTCGAGTGGCGGCACGGCTTTCTTCGATCCTGGCGCCGGCTATCTCTGCCGGATCGGCGCGAGCATTCCCGGCGTCACCGTCAACAGCGTGACGCGGACGAGTCCGACCACCGCGACGGTCAACATCTCGACCGTCGGTGCAGCAGCGGGCTCAAGACGATCACGCATCGTCAATCCCGATGCGCAGAGCGCGACGAGCGGCGCGATCCTCCGCGTGCTCGCCAGGGCCGCTCGTGACGCTCGAATCGCCGGTGGCGGGCGCCGCGGCGCAACCCCTCGAGGTACAGAGGCTGGGCGGTCGATGGCGACGCGACGAGCGGCACCGGCGTGGACGCCGTGCACGTCTGGGCCTATCCCTCGGCGGGCAACCCGGTGTTTCTCGGCGCGGCGACCTACGGCCTGTCCCGCCCGGACGTGGGAGCGCTTCACGGTGCGCAGTTCACCGCCGTCGGGGTTCAGCCTGCGCGCTGCCGTCGGTGCTGCCGGCAGGCGCCGTGGTCGATCGTTGTTTACTCGCACAGCTCGGTCTGCGGCACGTTCAACGCGACGGCCACGGTCGCCGTCACGCTGCGCGGCCCGCCGCGCCCTTTGGAGCGATCGACACGCCAGCGAACGGCGTCACCGTCGCCGGAGAAGTAGCGGTGACCGGCTGGGCGCTCGACGATGCGGGCGTCGCGCGCGTGGACGTGTTCCGCTCGCCTGTTGCCGGCGAGAGCCGGGCTTGATCTTCGTCGGCCGCGCCGTCTTCATCCGCGGCGCGCGGCCTGACGTCCAGGCGCTCTACCCGTCGACGCCGTCGACAACGACAACGCCGGCTGGGGCTTCATGGTGCTCACGAACATGCTGCCGAACCAGGGCAACGGCACGTTCGACCTCCATGTCTATCGCGACCGACTATGCCGGGCTGCCGACACAACCTCGGCACGCGGCGCATCGTTGCCGCCAACGCCGCGTCGGCCAAGCCCTTCGGCACCATCGACACGCCCGGGCAGGGGGAGACCGTCTCTGGTACGATCGTCAACTTCGGCTGGGCGCTGACGCCGCAGCCGAGGATCATTCCGATCGACGGCAGCACCATCGACGTGTACATCGACGGTGTCTTCAGCGGTCATCCGGTCTACAACAACGTCGCGTCGGACATCGCCGACGCTCTTCCCGGGCTTCCGCAACACCAGCAACGGGAGCGGGGCGATCGGGTTCTTCATGCTCGATACGACGACGCTCTCGAACGGCCTGCATACCATCCACTGGGTCGTCACGCGACGGCGCCGGTCAGAGCGTCAGGCGTTGGGAGCCGGTTCTTCCGCGTTCAGAACTGGTATCGTGAAGGAGAGGGAGCCATGGCGTCGTCCACGAAAACCGTAGAAGAGAGATCCCGCGGACAGTCGCGAGGGATCGACCGTCACGCGCCGGCAGGCGTTGTCGCGGCGCGCGCTGCTCGGCGCTGGCGGCGTTCGGCGCCGCCGCGCGAGCCGAGGCGCAGGTCCGCGACGCCGAAGCGCTCGAATCCGACGACCGTGCCGAGCGGCGAGATGCGGCTGCTGCGGCGCGTGACCGTCGGCGTCACCACCGAGGACGTGGCCTGGATGCACTCGCTCGGCTACTACGGCTATCTCGAGTGGCAGCTCAACCCCGAGTCGATGGGAGATCCCGAGTGCGAAGCGCGGCTCCAGCCGCTCATCACCATCAATCTCGCGCCGCTCTCGCTTTACGCGTGCAGGATTCGGCGGTCGTCATCCGTGAGCTCGACCGAAGCGACGATCATCCGGGCGATCTACTCGAACCGCCAGCTGTTCGAGCGCATGGTCGAGTTCTGGACCGACCACTTCAACACCAACATCACGTCGGTCGGAATTCTCAAGACGCTCGAGGTGCGTGACGTCTACCGGCGCAATGCGCTCGGCACGTTCGCCGGCATGCTCAACGCCAGCGCGTCGAGCCCGGCGATGCTCACGTATCTCAACAACACGCAGAGCGACGGTCGCCCCGGGCGGGTGCCGAATCAGAACTACGCGCGCGAGCTCATGGAGCTCCACACGCTCGGCGTCGACGGCGGATACACGCAGCAGGACGTCGTCGAAGTGGCGCGCTGCTTCACCGGCTGGCGGACGTTCTTCAACACCGGCGACCTCGCGCGCCGGAACGTTTTTCTACGACCCGAACCGCCACGACAACAACAGCAAGCTCGTCCTCGGCGTGCCGATTGCGGCCGGCGGCGGCTTCAACGACGGCCTGAACGTCCTGCAACATCCTCAGCCGAGCATCCGAGCTGCGCCCGCTTCGTCTCGACGGAAGCTCCTGCGCTGGCTGCTCAACTACGAGCCGTCGCCGGCGCTGGTCGCGGACATCGCCGGCGAGTTCACGCGCACGCGGCGGAGACATCAAGTCGATCGTGCGGCGGATCCTGCACTACGACAACGTGCTCTGGTCGCCGCCGCTCTTCAAGCGTCCGTTCCACTTCATCGTCTCGGCGCTGCGGGTCATGAACGCGAACATCACGTCGCTCGAATACGGTGCGCCACACCTATCTCGGCTGGCACCGGCCACACGCCGTTCGCTGGGGACCGCCGGACGGTTATCCGCAGGAGTTCGAGTACTGGGGCAGGCCTGCCGCTCCCGCGCTGGAACTTCGCGTTCCAGCTGGCGAACAACAGTGTCAGCGGCGCCGCAGTCGACACGACGGCGCTACTCGCCGGGGCGAACAGCCGCGACGCTGATTGCCGATCGCATCGACGCGCTTCTCTTTGCCGGCGAGATGCCGGCTGCCGACAAGGCCGCGCTCATCACGTATCTGCGCCCAAGCGGGTCGGCGACCGTGCCGTCGTCGACCCAGATTCGCGACGCATTCGGCCTGGCGCTGGCATCGCCGGGCTTTCAGTGGCACTGACGCCAACGGCGCGGTGGCTTTCAGCCGTTTGACACGAGGAGCGCAATTGTCATGTCCAGGAATACTATCGAACGACGACTGCCAGGCGTGCGACGAGTACCGGCAGCTCTCGCGCCGCGAGTTCGTCTCGCGGACGACCGCCACGGCGGTTGCGCTGAGCGTCCCGGCGTGGCTGCCGCGCGTCACCTACGCGCAGACGGCGAGCGATCGCGACATCCTCGTCTCGATCTTCCTGCGCGGCGGCGCTGACGGGTTGAGCCTGGTGGCGCCGTGGGGCGAAGCGTCGTATTTCGCACTCAGGCCAACGCTTGCCATCCCGGCCGAACGCTAGCGACTCGGCGCTCGACCTATGGGTTCTTCGGGCTTCCACCAGCCATGGCACCGCTTCTGCCGGCGTATCAGTCCGGGCAGCTGTTGGTCGTCCACGCAACTGGCTCGACCGATCCGTCGCGGTCGCACTTCGACGCGCAGTTTTTCATGGAGATCGGCAAACCCGGTGACCTCAACGTCGTGACCGGCTGGCTCGGACGGCATCTCGCCAGCCGCGCCGCCAATGAGGGTCGACGCCGCTCTGCGGGGCCTCGGATTCGCCTTCGGCTTGCCTCAGACGCTCGTCGGCGCACCTGATACGCTGCCGATCCCCGATCCCGCGAATTTCGGCTTGTCTGGCAACTCGAGCACGCCGAACCCAGCGCCTCGCCTGGCTCGGCAACGCCTACCAGCCCGAGCGGGACCCCCTCCGGACCGCCGCGCTCAACACGCAGCGGACCATCAACACGCTGAGCGCCCTCAACATCAACGGGTACGTGCCGGCTGGCGGCGCGGTCTATCCCGGTGGAAGCTTTGGCGCGGCGCTTCGCTCGACGGCCGCGCTGATTCGCGCCGACATGGGCGTCGAGGCGGTGCAGATTGATCTCGGCGGGTGGGACACGCACAGCGCGCAGGGACCAATCAACGGCGGCATGTCGGTCACGATGGGCGCAGCTCGCGCAGGCGCTCGCCGCGTTCCACGCCGACATGAACGGCGCGAACCGAATGGGCAACGTGACCGTCATCGCGGTCTCCGAGTTCGGCCGCGTCGCCCGCGAGAACGCGAGCCAGGGCACCGACCACGGGCACGGCAACGTGATGTTCGTCATGGGTGGCGCGGTCCGTGGCGGCCGCGTCATGTCAATCTGGCCAGGCCTGGCGGCGGGTCAGCTCTACCAGAACCAGGACCTCCAGGTCACGATCGACTATCGGGACATCCTCTCCGAGCTCGTGCTCCGGCGCCTCGGAAACACGAACCTCGATCTGGTCTTCCCTGGGTTCACGCCCACTCTCAGGGGCGTCTTTGTGTAAGGAATGGTTCAGGGTTCACGGTTCGAGGTTCAGGGTTCAAGCTCGGTTCGAAGTCTCGCTGCACGTCTGAACCCTGAAGCCTGAACCCTGAACCTCGAACCCTGAACCTCTGAACCGTATTTAGTCCTCTGATTCCCCGGCCTTCCGTTCTGCCGAGGCGGACATCAGCATCGTGATGGCGGTGTAGAGGACAACGACGATCACCAGCCATCGCACGGTCCGAATGTTCAGCGATTCAAAAAATTTCGCGGCAACGTAGGAGCCGGCGACGCCGCCGATGGCCAGCCCGAGCGCGTTGCGAAGGCTGTAGGCCTGTTCGCGAATGAACCGGAGGCTGCCGACCGGCATCAGAAACGCACACGAGCCCATCATGACGGGGAATGCAGTCCTTTCGCTCATGCCGAGCAGGCTGACGAGGATCATGCACGGGGCGTACAGGCCGATTCCCAGCGTCATCAGCGCACCCAGCATGAAATTGCCGCCGGTCGCCAGCACGAGCTTGACCCCACGAACGCCGATCTCTTCGCTGCCGGCTGGGAACAGACTCAGCTGACGCATCAGCATGAACGTTGCTGCGGCAAGCAACGCCACCCCCATCCCGATCTGCACTTTTCGCTTGGACCACCCGGCGACAATACCTGCGCCGAGCCACGCGCCGAGCACGGCTGCGGCAATCATCAAAAACAACGTGAGGACATCGACCGGAATGATCGCGGTGAAGATGAAGGCCTGCACGACCGTTGGCAGCGTGTGCCCGACGTTGAGAGTGCCCGGGATGATGCGGTCTGGCACCATCTTGCGCAGCCGAAAGACGGCAGTGGTCGTGGCGAACGAGCCGATGCCCAGGGCATCGAAGAAGTTTGTGAAGAAGCCGAGGGCAATTTGAAGAGCATTCGGAAACCGCGCGTCCGTCGCATCGGAGCTGCCACGCTGGCCCTGTACGGCTCGCGAGACGGCCGTGGCCCAACCCGCAAGGTAGACGACTGTCAACGCGCCAAGCGCGGCGAGCAGTCCGGTAATGGGATTCATGCCTGGGACATCCTCCGTTCGAGAAGGTGAGCGCCAAGCGTATCCCGCCGGGCCGCGCCGAAGCAACGGGGCGCGCCGTTCACGGATTGATGGTGATGGAGCGCGCCACCATGTTATTCAGCTCGTTCGACTCGGGCACCGCCGCGAACCCGTCCGCCGCGACCAGCAGGTAGTAGCGGCCGGTGAGGCCGGCGGGCAGCGTGACGCTCGTCGCACCGGCGTTCAATCCGTTCGCGGCGATTGCCGGCACCGACCTCTCCTCGTCGAGCGTGATGTCTGCGGCATCGAGCGTGGTGTTCAATGAGAGGTAGAACCTCGTCGTCGATGCCCCCGCCGTATCGGCGCCGTAGTTCCTGATGGTGTCGTTGACCGTGATCGTGGCGCCGGCGACGGCAGTTATCGGTGCGGTCACGGATGACACGAGGTCCGGCCCGATCTGGATCGACGTGAACCGGACGTTGTTGTTCTCCTGGGTCTCCTCGACATCCGCGCCATCGTCGGCATTGGCAATGATGTAGTAGGTGCCAGGCGTGACGACGGGCAGGACCACCGACGTCGAGCCGATGCTCTGCGTCCCGCCGTCGAGCGGACCGACTGACCGGGAACCGAACCGCGTGTCGCCAGCATCGAACGTCGTGTTCGTCGACAGGTAGAAGGCGGTGGTTGAGGCTTCTGCGGCGCCTCCGCCGGTGTTCTTGGTGGTGTCGGTCACGGTGATCGTTCCGCCGGAAGCGCCTCGTGGCGGCGAGCTACTCCCCAGCACATAGAGATCGGCGCCGATGCGCACGCGTCGTCGAGCGGTTGTTGTTGGTCTCGTTTGATTCCGGGACCGCATTGCCGTCATCGGCCACGGCGATCACGTAGAACGTGCCGCTCGAGACGTTGGTGGGGATTGTGACAGTGGTGGTGCCGACTGACGAATCGCCTGGGGCGAGCGCGCCGACACTGCGCGTGCCGAGCGACTCGTCGGCTGCGTCGAAGGTGAGGTTATCCGACAGATAGAACCGGGTGGACGATGCAGCCGAGTGACCGGCGCCCTGATTCTTGGTCGTCTCGCTGACGTTGATCGTCGAGCCTGGACCGGCGACAGCGGGGACCGTCAGCGTCGCAACGGCGAGGTCAGGGCCGATGCGAACCGAGGCATAGCGCATGTTGTTGACTTCGTTCGGCTCGCTGAACGCGTTGGGGCCGTCGGCCTTGGCGATCACCCAGAGCGTGCCCGTGGCGGCGTTGGACGGAACGGTCAGGACCGTCAGAGCTCATGTCGGTCGTGCCCGGCGTCAGTCCTGGCACGTCGCGCGAGCCCATGAACGTATCGCCCGCGTCGAGCGTCGCGTTGGCCGACAGGTAGTAGGACGTTGTCGACGCGCCGACGGGTCCAGTGCCCTGATTCCGCGTCGTGTCGGTGACCGTCATCGTCAGGCCCGCCCCGGCCATCGACGGCACCGTCAGGGTGCTGACGGTCAGGTCAGGCGCGACATCGTCGCTGATGATGGTGACGGTTCCCGACGGCGTGCCCCCGATGACGTAGCCTGATCCACTGCGGATCGTGAGGCCCACCGTCTCGTTGCCCTCGAGGTTCGTATCGTCGATCGGAATCACCGGCACGTCGACGGAAGCCGCGCCTGGCGGAATCGTGACGGCGGCAGGGATCGTGACGTAGTCGGTGCCGCGCACCGCCGTTCCAGATGTCGTGACGTTGACGACGAGGGCCGCGTCGGAGACCTCGGCACGAGTGATGGTGAAGATGCCGTTGGTCGGCCCGGCCTCAGTGGCCGTGGCGCTCGTGACCGCCAGCGTGACTGCCGGGGGCGAGGGCGGGGCGTTGCACCCGGGCGGCACCGAAAAGTTGGCGATGACCTGATTGAAGCCATTGGCGGCCGTGTCGGAGGCGTTGAGGCCCATCCCGCGCCCCGCGAACGTTTCCCACAGCGCGCAGAAGTTGGGACCTTCCGGCGTCCCGGGATTGCGGATGGCGTCCGCCTCCATCATCGCGTCCCTCAGGTCGAGCATCGTCGGCGAGGGCGGCGACAGCTTCAGCCCATCGACATAGATCTGATGTACTTCGTTGATGGCGGCGGCCTCGCTGCCGCGGACGAGATCGTGTCGGAACCGCTCGCGCAGATCCCACAGCACATTCGCCCAGATCTCGCCGTTGTCGTGCTCTTCGCAGAAGAGGCCGAGCAGGCACGTCCAGTCGTTGTAGCCCTTGCCGTTGACCGTCCGCAGGCCGCCCGGCGTGAGTATTCGGCGAGGTTCGTGTCGCCGTTGATCGAGTAGGCGAAGAAGTCGCTGCCACCTTCGCCAATCGCGCCCGCCTCGGCGCCATTGAACGAGGTATTCAGGCGGTGGCTGACGCCGTGATGGAACTCATGCAAAACGATATCGGTATCGAAGTCGCCGTCGATATCGAGCAAGCCGTCGCCGTCGACGTCCTCGGACCAGCAGTTGGAGCCGTCCCACAGGAACATGCTGATCACCGGGCTCGAGCCGTCAGGGGCGGGTTGGAACGTCGCGTTGTTGCGGCCGGCGGCGCGCGCGATCGCCCGGATCGGATCGCCGCCGAGCTCCCCCGCGCCCGAAGTTGCTGACCTGAAAGTTGCCGGCGGCCTCGTCGAAGCCGAGGTCGTAGAAGAAATCGTGCGCGAAGTTCAGCGCGAAGAACAATGCCGTTTCGGCCGAGCCGGCAGAGTTGAAGGGGAAGTCGAAGAGCCAACGCGATCCGTCGAACGTGCCGAGCGCGCCTTCGGTCTGCGTCGTTGCCGCGATGGATGTGGACGTTGTTTCCCGAGAGCCGGCCGCTGTCGCCGAGAACGGTCGATGGATCCCGGAAGGGCACGGTGAGATCGCGGAGCTCGTGGTTGAGCGGTGGCGGGCAGGCGGCCGTTCCGGCCGGCATCTGATCGGGCCGCCGCGGGTCGAGTGCCAGAGTCGCCGTCGATTGCATGACCCTGCCGCTGCCGTTCGCGTCGAGGACGCGATTGCGGCGCAAGAGCAGCTCGCCGGTCTCGGCGTCAATGAGGACATCGTAGAACTGCGGCAGCCCCTCGGGCTCGAGCTCGACATGCCACGCGAGCCGCAGGCCGCCGTCGATCGCGAACCAGACGAGCGACGCCGTCACGTCGCGAAGAAACGGCGCGCCCTCGGGGTTCACATCGCTCGACGCGATCGTCGCTGCGTCCGTCGCTGTCAAACGCCGATTGCGCTGGCGGCCGTCCCCGCGAGCGGCCGTGGAGGTGACCCGCACTATCTCGCCGGTCGAGTCGATATGGACGGTCACGGTGCCGCCGAAGACCGGGATTCCGTCGAAGGATTGCGCAAACGTGACGTGGCGCAGTCCGGTCGATCCGCTGACGTAGTCGCGCAAGACCCTCACCGACTCCAGGTCCCCGTCGTCGAGGCCGAGCCGATCGATGGCCTGAACCAACTGGTTTCGCAGGGCGGCCGGCAGGGCGCCACGGGCGGCCGTCCAGCCGGGCGCGCTCGAGCACCCGCAGGGCGCCCGTATGGGGGTTCAGTCGAGAGCCGCGCCGGTTGCGCGCGGCGGCGGTGCGCCGCAGTTCGGCCCGTGCCCGCGGAGAGCCGATGGCAGGCCAGCGCTGTGCCCGGACGTCGAAGTCCGGGCGAGCCGGTCGAAGCCGCTGGGGAAGCTGCTGTCGCGCCGTCAGCGAGCTCGAAAGAGCCACCATCACCGCAATGCCGAGGATGAGGCCGAGACGGGTCCGGAACGCCATGCCGCCGCTCCTTTTTGTAATGAAGCGAAACACCCGGGGGCCTGCGAAGGGAAGCTCGATGGTCGTGCGAAGTTCGGGCCAAGAAGGCGGCCGCGCCGGTCAACGAGTTGGCGTCATATTACAAGAGCTGTGCTGACGGTTGCCGTCCGCGGATTTCAGGACTGGATCACGGATTTTTCTGGGTTCACGGGACGCGCGATCCGCGTCCCGCGATCCTGTGGTTTCGCCCCGCGTCCGGTGCGTCTGACAGATCCGGGATCCGCGTGTGTTGCCACTGGGGTAGAGTTTCTTCATGTCGATCAGAACCTTCCGCGCGGTCGTGACCGCGCTCGTGCTTGCCGTCGGGGCTCCGGGATTTGGCAAGGCGCAGGCGCCGGCGATTCCCCTTCCGCAAAGCTTCTCTCCGACGTCCGTCATCCCGCTCGATTCTGCCGTCACCACCGGCACGCTTCCGAACGGCTTGCGCTACTACGTCAGGAAGAACGCCCGGCCGGAAAAGCGCGTGATGCTGCAGCTCGCCGTTAAAGCCGGCTCGGTCGACGAGACCGACGCGCAGCAGGGCCTCGCACATTTTCTCGAGCACATGGGCTTCAACGGCACGACCCACTTCAAGCCTGGCGAACTGATTGCCACGTTCGAGTCAACCGGCGCGAGGCTGGGGCCGCACGTCAATGCGCAGACGGGGTTCGACGACACGATTTACATGTTTCAACTGCCCACCGATCGTGCCGGCATCGTCGAGAAGGGAGTACAGGCGCTGGCCGATTTTGCCGGCGGCATGACGCTCGATCCAAAGGAGATCGATAAGGAACGAGGCGTTGTGATCGAGGAATGGCGTGGCGGCCTTGGCGCCGGCTCGCGACTGCGCGACCAGCAGATCCCGGTGCTGTTTGCGGGGTCGAAGTACGCCGACCGTCTGCCGATCGGGAAGCCGGAGGTCTTGAAGTCGTTTCCCGCGTCAGAGCTGAAAGCCTTCTACACCAAGTGGTACCGTCCCGACCGGATGGCCGTCGTGGCCGTGGGAGATATGGATCCGAGTCGCGCTCGAGGCGATGATCAAGAAGGAATTCGGGCCGCTCGCAAAGCCCGCGTCTCCGCCGCCGGCCCGCGATTACCCGATGCCTCTGAAGTCTGAAGTGCTGGTCAAGATGGCCACCGATCCGGAGGCCACGCAATCCTCGGTCTCCATCCTCCGGAAGCGCGCGCGCGAGTCGCACGACACGGTGAGCGACTATCGCCGGAACCTGACGAGCTCGCTCGTCGACGAGATGTTGAACGAGCGGTTCGACGAGATTGCGAGGAAGGCGGACGCTCCGTTCCTGGGCGCCGGCGCCTACGGCGGCGCGCTGACGCCGACCGTCAGTTCTTTTACGCTGGCGGCGAGCGTCCAGGACGGCCGAATTGAACGGGGACTGACGGCGCTCGAGGTGGAAGCCAATCGTGTCGAGCAGTACGGTTTCGGCGCCGGCGAGCTCGATCGCGCGCGCAAATGGATGCTCGCGAGTTACGACCGCGCCTACGCGGAGCGAGACAAGACCGAGAGCGGATCGTACGTGCAGGAATACGTGAACCACTTCCTGCAAGGTGAACCGACACCCGGAATCGAATACGAGCACAAGCTCGTGCAGGCGCTGGTGCCGACGATTACCGCGGCCGACGTCGCGACCGCGGCCAAAGCCATGTTTGCGGATACGAGCCGGGTGATCCTCGGGGTCGCGCCCCAGAAGGCCGGCGTCACCGCGCCGTCCCCTGAGCAGCTCACCGCGGCGATTGCATCAGCCGACGCGATGGCGGTTACTCCCTGGGCCGATACCGCCAGCAGCGCCGTTCTGCTCGCGCACCTGCCAGATCCGGGCACGGTCATTGGCAGGCGCGAAATCCCGGAGCTCGGCGTCACCGTCGTGCGGCTGTCGAATGGCGTTGAGGCCTGGCTCAAGCCCACCGACTTCAAGAACGACCAGGTCCTCTTCGCTCTTGCCGCCTCGGGCGGGAGCTCGCTCGCGCCGCCCGAGAAATACGTCG
The DNA here is from genome assembly GCA_963797625.1 of uncultured Acidobacteriota bacterium. Taxonomy (GTDB): domain Bacteria; phylum Acidobacteriota; class Vicinamibacteria; order Vicinamibacterales; family 2-12-FULL-66-21; genus DATBJJ01. The sequence continues at coordinate 37,926 of CAWCQI010000044.1, read as the reverse complement.
AGGCGCAGCTGGCGACGGGACAAGTCGAGTTGTCCGGTGCGGGCGGCCATCGGGCCATCGATCTGCCGAAGCTGACGGCGGGCAAAATCGCCTCGGCGTCGCCCTATATCTCGCTTTCCTCGCACGGCATCCAGGGCTCGAGCACGCCCGCCAACATCGAGACGGCGCTTCAGCTGCTCAACATCAAGTTCACCGCGCCGGGCGACGACGCCGAGGCGTTCGCGCTGATCAAGCGCCAGCTGGACGCCGCGGTGGTCAATCGACTGAGCAGCCCGACCGCCGTCTTTGGCGATCGCCTCGGGCAGGTCCTGACGATGGGCCACTACACCTCACGTCCGCTGACCACCGAGCGGATCGGCACGCTCGATCGCGCGGCGATGGTGTCGTTCTATCGCGAACGGTTTTCGAACGCCGCCGACTTCAGCTTCTTCATGGTTGGCGCGTTCAAGGTGGACGAGGTGCTCCCGCTCATCACGCGCTACGTCGGCTCGCTGCCGTCGACCAAGACGGCGACGAGCCGGTTCAAGGATGTCGGCATCTCATTCCCGCCGACCATCGAGCGGGCGCGGGTCGAAAAGGGCAAGGAACCGAAGAGCCAGACCGTTGTCAGCTATTTTGCCGATCCGCCGATCGAGGAGAACGAGCAGACCAGGGTCGAGGCAGTCACCGAAGTGCTCGAGATCGCGCTGCGCGACATCCTGCGCGAGGAGCTGGGCGAAACCTACAGCGTCTCGGTGGGCCTGTCTCAACAGACGCCGCAGCGCGGCGGCGGCCACATCGACATCTCGTTCAGCGCTTCACCCGACAACGTCGACAAGATGATCGCCCGCGTGCAACAGGAAGTGTCACGACTGCAGAGCGCTGGCCCCAACGAGGATCTGACGAATCGCGCCAAGGAAACGGCCCGACTGACGCACGAGACGTCGGTCAAGCAGAATGGCTACTGGCTTGGCCGACTGCAATCGGCGAAGTTGCTCGACCGCGATCCGCTCCTCATTCTCAGCCGCCTGCAGCGGATTGACGCAGTGACGCCGGCGGTGCTTCACGAGACCTTCAAGAAGTATTTTCCCGCCGACCGCTATACGGTCGTGACCCTGGTGCCCGAGAAGCCCGGTCCAGTAACGATCAGCGTCTCTTGTATCTGAACTGCACCACCGTTTCTTCGTCGACGACGAGCGGCTTGAGGAACCGGTGCGACGTGCCGGCACGGGGCACGTCGATGCGGACCGGCAGCACGCCGGCGGCGCGCCGCTGGAGGCTCTGCACGTTCACCGACGGCTCCTGCGCCCGTTGCTCGAGCTGCCGCCGCGAGACTTCGTCGCGCGTTCGGGCGTTGCTGTTGTTCAACCCGCCGAATGGAATGTAGGTCTGGCTGATTTCCGCGCTTCGCATGTCGATGAGCGGCGCCTCGGCCTGCACCGTGACGGTCTCCTCCACGCCTCCAAGAGCCATCTGAAAATCGATCTGTCGCGGCCGCTGATCGTAAACGAGCGAGCGCTGCGCGGTCTTGAATCCGGGAAGCTGACTGGTGACTGACAAGGGGCCGGACGGGAGGTTTGAGATGACGTATTGGCCATCCGCTCCCGTGACGACGGTTCGGCGTTGCCCCGAGACTTCTGCGACGATCGTTGCTCCAGGCACGACGCCGCCCTGTGCGTCCAGCACGCGTCCAACGATTTGGCCGGACACGACGCCTCCCATCGAGAAGCCTTCGACCGGTATCGCCGATGGTGCGGGGACTGACAGTCCGCTCGTCGACGAGGTAGGCGGCGATCGCCGTTCCGGCGAATCGATCCGCCCGATACTGTTCTGGCAGGAAGAGTTCCCATTCGACGACGCTGACCGGCACGTCCATTCGTGGCAGCGTCATCTGCATCTCGCCCTTCTTCGCGAACGCGCGTCCGGCGTGAAGATAGACGAACGACACCGAGTAAGGCCCGTCGGGCCGGAAGCCGGGGCGCAGCAGCGGCACCCGCATGCCGTCGGCGCCTTCGGCCGGCTTCGCTGGAGATCCCGCGACGTCGACCGACAGCATCGACGCTCCTGGCGGCAGGGATACTTTCATGAACGGCTGGGCGCGGTTGCGAAGCCAGAGCGAGACTTCCGTCAGCGCCCGCCCTTCGCTCGTGACGAGTGTCGTCGCGACCGCGCGCTCGGCGATCGCGGCCAGGACGGCGGCGTCAGGGAAGCGGGTGACGTCGAGCGCGAGCGCAGGCACGCCCGTCGCCGAGCGTTGATAGCGATATGCCGAGAGCAGCGACTGCCGCGCGACCGAGGTCAGCGCCTGGTCGACTTCCCGCACGTCCATCCGGCGGAGTCCGGGCGGATCCACAGCGGAAATCTCGAGCGTGCCCAATCCCTCGACGGCGATTTCGCCGGTTTCACGCTGCGCGGCGGGCACCGTCGGGAAGCCGGTCTCGAGCTTGAAGGATCCGCCTGCGCTCGGACGCTCGAGATTGATCAGAAACTGGTGCCGTCGTCTCGATGGCGCCGAGACGACGAGGACCAGGCGCTGCCCTTGCTGTTCGCTGCGATCGAGCGAACTGCCGGTGACGCCGGCGAGCTCGTAGCCGGCGGGAATCCGTACCTCGAATTCGGTGGGTTCGCCCTGGACGACGGTGACGTCGACGAGCGAGAGGAGGCGCAGGTCGGCGTCGCCGATGGTGACGAGGGTCTTGACGTCGGACAGCAGCCGCGCGTCGCGGGGAGGCGCCGCCGGTCCGGTGTCTCGCGACGACCACCAGACCTGCGTCGACGATCCGGGATCGAGTGTCGCTTCGACGGTCGTGCGGCCTGCGGCCGATGTCCGCCGCAGTACCAGACCGGGCGTGACACGGAGATCTGATTGTTCGCCCGGCACGTCGAACGTCGCCGTGACGCTCCCGGCCGGCGGCACCGGCAGGACGAACGAGCCCCGGCCGGGGCTCGCGGTGATTGATGTGCCCCACTCGAGAGTGGCGGAGAACGACGCCGGGCCCGTGACGACGGCGACGTGGGCGTTACCCTCGGCGACAAGTGGCAGCGGACGATCGGTGGAGCGCGCGTCGAGCAGCGTCGCGTTGCTGATGAGCGGGACCTTCACGCTTCCGGTTTGGAACACTTCACCGTTCACGGTCATCGTGGCGCGAACGGCACCCGCGTCGACGCGCGCGCGGATGTCGGCGCGCGTCAGCGCCGCGGGTAGCGGCGCCGAGTCAGGCGGACGCGGTTGCCGGCTGGCGAGGTCGAGCAGCCGATCGTAGTCGGTGCGCGACAGCGTCACCGTGCCGGCGGGACCGCGCTCCTGCGCGAGCAGCGTCGCGGCCGGAAGCAAAACGCACGCAGCGAGAACGACGGCGAGAGTCGGCAGAGGTGTCATGCCTGGCACCTGTGGCACCCTTTGCACCTTTAGCACCCTGTGTTGTCTTGTCATGGCTCACCTCTCGCTCACGCGCTTGTATTGAATCTCGAGCGTCGCCGGTTGTGATTCAGCCGTCAGCTCGGCTGCGACGAAAAACGACGGTCCGATCACGGGTACCGTCACGTGGACCGGTATCGTCCCCACCGCGGTCCTTCCGCTGTCTTTGCGAAAGCGTTCGACCAGGGCCTTGGCGCTCGCGGCGTCACGATCGCCAGCCGCCTGAGGCGGTGCCGGCGTGTCCGATCCAGTCCGCACGGCGCCGGACTCGTTGTCGCGAAGCGCTGCACTCCAGGGCTGCTGGGCAGGCGCCGCGCGAAACGCCCCGGGCAGCGGTTCGACACGAAAACGTGGCGAGTAGTTGACGACCAATCCAGTCCGGGAGACCGGGAGATCGACGGCGGGCAGCTCGACTCGCGCCTCACCCTTTTCGCTCCAGGCGGGCGTCCGCTGCAGATAGACGAGCTCGACGGCAAACGTCGGCGCGGCCTCGCCCGCGCGTCCCTTGACGAGCGGCAGGAGGTAACCGCCGTCGGCGCTGACGCCTGGTCGCACCGGCCGGCCAGCGAGCGCGGCGCTCCACAGCACGGACTGCGCGGGCAGCTTGAGCGCGAGAAACGCCCGCTGATTGTTACGGACGGCGAACCGCGCGCGCACGAGCAGCTTGCCATCCTCGGTGACGAGCGCCTCGTAACGAGCCTCTTCGACGTTGGCGACGAGGACCGCCTGCGGGGTGTATCGCGAGACGTTGACCGTCAACCCCCGGACGGCGTTTCCGGCCAGCGGCTTGAAGCCGAACGCGACCATCGACGGCGAGCCACGCCCTTCGAGGATGTCGCCGAGATCGGCGGGATCGGCCGGATCCACGCCGCGCGGCTGGCGATCGGTAATCTCACCCGCGCCGATGACATCGACGGCGATGCCACCTGTTTCGCGCTCTGCCGCTGGCATCCTGACGATCGGAATCGCGATGGTCCCTTCTCGCGGCGCGCGAACTTCGGCAGACACGACGAGCGAGGTCGTCGTGGCAATCGGCTCGAGAAATGAGACTGTGAGGGACCCCGATTCGTGCTTCCAGTCGGCGACGGTCGTGCCCGAGACCTGGTTCACCGACACGCCCTCAGGTATCGCCAGAACGACGTCCCGCGCCAGACCCTGCACGACTTCGACGTTGATGCTGACGGTGATCTGCGACGCATCCTCGCCGAGCGCGACGAGCTCGGTGATTCGCGCCTTCGCACGGAGCGGTAGCGTCGATCGCCGATCGTCGATCTTGCGCTTCCAGGAGAACTTGAGCGGCCGTCCCGGCGATCCGTACACCGTCCAGCGGTTTTCGGCGTTGGCCTCGGTCTGCTCCGCCACAAAGCCGCCGCTGACCGACAGGTCCATGCCGGTGCGCGGCACGATCAGCGTCACCGCGGAGAGCGCCGATGCCGAGGCCGGCAGCGTCATCGACTCGATGCCGCTCGCGGCTTCGATCGGGACGACGATCTCCAGCGCGAGCACCGAGCGTCCGGGTCGCGAGACCAGCACACGTGGCGGGTTGCCGTCGACGAGGGCGGTCGGGCGCCCTTCGAGCTGCGCGCCTCGAACCAGCAGGCCCGCCGGCATCTGGATGCTGACCCATCCCTGCTTCAGCACGTCGATCGTCAAGCGCGCGTCGCCCGTGACGGTATCGCCGTTGACGCGCAGGTCGTAGTCGACCCGCGTGAGGGTGGCATCGACTGGTGGCGGTAGCGGGTCTGGCGTCGCGGGAAACGCGCGCGACCTGAGCGCGCGGTAATCGTCGAGCGCCAGCACCACCCAGCCATCCGTCCGCGCCGCGTCCTGCGCTCGCGCGACGGTCGGCAGGGTAGCGGCGGCGATCACGAGAGTTCCGATGAACATTCGCGCATGCATCGACATCAGCCCCTCCCAGGGTTCCGGCGTACAAACGCCGGCGCAGAGGTCTTGACCCCTCAGAACTATGCACAAATGAGTCACAGTGTCGCGGGGTCAAGACCGTGATCAAGCAATGCCACCTAGCGAGGCGGAGCCACTTGTCGGTCTGAGGCGGAGCCTCGCTAGTACAGAGAACGGGCGAACTGGAGAATCTTGCGAACCGAGTTGGTTCGCCGTCACCGTTCAGACGCCCGCGCGCCTGTTTCCGTCTGAATCGCTGCTCGATGTCCGTTTTGTAAGTGTGGCGATCGCTGCAATCGGCTCGCCGCTCGCGCGAAGCGCGATGAAGCCTCGCGCGAGCGCGATGAAGCCTCGCGCGAGCGCGATGAAGCTTGAGCACGGTCGAGATCCGTTGGCGCACTCGAGCGCAAGGTTCGCGTCGACGCCGCTGCGGATCCATGGACGCCGATCTCGCGATCCGGCGCGAGCGATCGCGACCTGGGGGACCCTCAGCAGATCGGGCCACGGCACTGCCGACCGAGCGGTCCATTCCCGCCCGACCGCGAAGCAATTACAGAGATGCGCGGGTCTACGACAGGATCGGACACTGAGCCGTATCCCACATGACTGCGCATTAGACACTGTAAAGTGCTGAAACAGAATGTGTTAGGACTCGTCGCCAGCCGCGGCACGCGGCGTGAAGGCCTCAGAGGACGTGCCGCTGCGTCCAGCGCTTGCCGCCGTCGTTTCCGCCATCGCTGTGGCCGTCGTGTCGGCTGCTGCACCGCCGGTCCTGCTCGAGCCGTTGACCGGCCGGCAGCTGTTCCCGGCGAGCAACTGGTGGAATCAGGACGTCAGTGCCGCGCCAGTTGATTCGCGCTCGGCGCAGTTCGTCTCGTGGATTGGGACGACGCGTCAGCTTCATCCCGACTTTGGCCCGCCGCCGTACGGCATCCCGTACGTGGTCGTGGCTGGCGATCAAGCGCGTGTCCCGGTCACCTTTGAGTACGACGACGAGAGCGACACGGGTGTGCCGGGTCTTTCCGGATATCCGATCCCTGAGGAAGCCAAGACCCAGCCGCACTTCATCGAGGGTGATGTCCCCGGTGGCGGGACGTCAGGCGACCGCCACTTGCTGATCGTCGATCGCGATCGCTGGTTGCTGTATGAAATCTTCGCGACGCGGTGGAATGGTTCCGCGGGCCGATGGGAGGCTGGATCCGGCGCAATCTTCGATCTCAGCACCAACGCCCGCCGTCCAGAGACGTGGACCTCGGCGGATGCCGCCGGCCTGGCGATTCTCCCTGGGCTGGTGCGATACGACGAAGTCTACGGGGCCGGAGAGATCACGCACGCCTTCCGCTTCTCGACGCGCGCGACGAACGATTACGTCTGGCCGGCATCGCATCGTGCGGGATCGACGGTCAACGCACCGCCGATGGGCACGCGGATGCGGATGAAAGCCTCGCGTGACATCTCGGGCTACCCGCCGGAGATCCAGAAGATCTTCCGGGCCATGAAACGGTACGGGTTGATCCTCGCCGACAACGGCTCGGACATGTACATCACCGGTACCATGGACGCCCGTTGGAACAACGACATCCTCAACCCGGCCTTTCACTCGCTGCGCGCCGACGACTTCGAAGTCGTCGAGCTCGGCTGGGGCCGCGGCACGCCGCCCACGCCGCCGACGGGGCTGCGGATCGTACGGTAGGAGACAGGAGACAGAAGACAGGAGACAGAAGACGAGTCGTCAGTCCAGCGCGATCACCGGTCGAATCGGGCCGGGCCCACCGTCGCCGGCGTACAGCACCTTTTCCAGAAACAGTCCCGCAGCCGGTGCAGTGAGCGATGCGGGAGTAACGCCTGATGAGGCCCCATCGCGAGGATTGAGATACTGCGCGGCGTCCTCGGGCGTCATTTCGCCTCGCCCGACTGCGGCCAGCACGCCCACGATTCGGCGCACCATCTTCCAGAGAAAGTGCGAGCCCTGCACGCGCACGAGCACGAGCGCGCCGGCCTCGACCAGTTCGACGCGCTCGAGGACGACAACGGTTGATTTCTCGTCAGGATCGTCGTCTGAGAAGGCCGCGAAGTCCTGACGGCCGGCAAACGCCGCGGCCGCGCGTCGCATCGCGCCGAGATCGAGCGGCTCGCGGATCCACCAGACGAACGGCTTCGCGAATGCGGTCCGGCGGCGCGAGATCTGGTAGAGATAGCTGCGCGACACGGCGTCGTGTCGCGCGTGGAAGCGGTGCGGCGCCTTGTCGATCGTCAGGATGTGAATGTCCGCCGGCAGTTCGTCGTTGAGGCGGCGCCTGAGCGGCTCGGGCGCCAGTCCGGTGTAGAGCTCGAGGTGCGCGACTTGCGCGAGCGCGTGGACGCCGGCGTCGGTCCGGCCAGAGCCGTAGAGCTCGAATTCGCGGCGTCCTGCGACCTCCCGAATCGCGCGGTCGATCTCGCCTTGCACGGTGCGGGCGTTCTTCTGGATCTGCCAGCCGCTGTAGCGCGTCCCGGCGTACTCGATGACCAGCTTGAATCGCGGCATCAACGGTCAGCGTTCATCGCCCCGGCGATTCGAGCCGCCACGCGCCTGGGGACGAACCGCACGCTCTGCGCGCCGATCTTGTTCGCGACGCCGGGAATCGCCAGCGCCTTCCCGGCGATCATCGCGTCGTAGCCAACGCGGGCGACATCGGCCGAGCGCATGACGCTAGCGAATCGAAACAAGCGCGACTGATTCATCTGCGCCCGGTCCTGGAACCCCGTGCGTGTGGGGCCTGGGCAGAGGCATGTGACGGTGACCCCGGTGCCGGCGGTTTCTTCGCTCAACGCCAGCGACAGCGACAGGACGTAACTCTTCGACGCATAGTAGACGGCCATCAGCGGTCCTGGCTGGAAGGCGGCCGTCGAGGCCACGTTCAGAATCCGGCCGCGCCGACGCTCGATCATCCCCGGCAACAGCAACCTCGTCAGCGTCGTCAGCGCGATCACGTTGACCTGGAGCATCCGCAGCTGTTCCTGCGGATCGTCGCGCGCGAACGCCCCGTGTGTGCCAAAGCCGGCGTTGTTGACCAGCATGTCGACGGTGATCCTGCGCTCGGCGAGCACACGCGTCACGTCTTCGGCGGCGCCTGGCGACGACAGATCCATCGATAGCACGGTCGCCGAGATCTTGTGCGCGTTGGACAGCTCATCGGCGAGCGTCTGAAGCTTGGCCGCGCCGCGCGCGAGCAGCACGACGTCGCGCCCACCGGCCGCGATGAGGCGCGCCAGATCCTCGCCAATGCCCCCAGACGCCCCAGTGACGAGCGCGACTTCCGCCATGAGAGCGATTGTACAGAGTTTGGGGGTGTGGAGACGGAGCCCGCGGTTTCACCGCGGGCTCAAGGCTCAAGGCTCAAGGCTCAAGCACAGTCTTCGCCGCTCACTGAGATCAGAATGCTTTGCCTGAGCCCTGAGCCCTGAGCCCTGAGCCCGAGCCCGAGCCAACATCACCCCTGCTTCAGCACTCCCACCGCATCAATCTCCACACGAAGCCCGGCGCCGGGCAGTCCCGAGACCTCCACGGTCGTTCGCGCAGGACGGTGCTCGCCGAACATGCGCGCGTAGACGCCGTTCATTTTCTGGAACTCGGTCATGTCGACGAGGAAGACTCCGCATCGGACGACGAGATTGAGGCTCGATCCCGCTCGGTCGAGTATTGCCGAGACGTTTCGCAACGCCTGCTCGGTCTGCGCCTCGACGTCGTCGGCCAGGTGGCCGGTAAGAGGATCGCGTCCCGCCTGGCCGGACACGAACACGAGGTTGCCGACGATGATGCCGGGGGAGTAGGGGCCGACTGGTGCCGGCAGGTCGGCGGTGAGGACTGGTGTCAATGGCGTTGTGCTCATGCCGCCGATGCTACGGCAGTTGTGTTCGCGAGCCCAAACGTTGTCGGCCTTGACTTTCCAATCATTGGAAGGTTAAAGCTTGGAGGCATGAACATCGGGCAGGCGGCTCAGCAATCGGGCGTGTCGGCGAAGATGATCCGTCATTACGAATCGATCGGCCTGGTCTCCGAGGCCCGCCGCACCGACGCCGGCTATCGAATTTACGACGCGAACGACATTCACACGCTGCGGTTCATCCGTCGCGCCCGCGATCTCGGGTTCTCGATGAAGCAGATCGCGCAGCTCCTCGGCCTCTGGCGCAATCGACGCCGCGCCAGCGCGGACGTCCGGCGTGTCGCCCAGCACCACATCAGCGAGCTCGATCAGAAAATCGAGGAGCTCCAGGCGATGCGGCGCACGCTGCACCAGCTCGTTGAACACTGCCATGGCGATCGCCGCCCTGACTGTCCGATCCTCGACGATCTGGCGGGAGAGATGAAATGACGATTGATCCCGTCTGCGGCATGACCGTTCAGCCTGCGACGGCCGCGGGGTCGTACGAGTATCGGGGGACGACCTACTACTTCTGCAATCCGTCGTGTCTGAACCGCTTCAAGGCCGATCCGGAGTCGTTCCTGAAACCGCGCGGCGAGTCGCCCGCCGCCGTGGCAACGGATGCGCTGTACACGTGTCCCATGCATCCGGAGATCGTGCAGCACGGGCCGGGGGCCTGCCCGAAATGCGGCATGGCGCTCGAGCCGATGACCGTCTCGCTCGACGACGGGCCCAATCCCGAGCTCGTGGACATGACACGCCGGCTGTGGATTGCCGCGGCGATTGGCGCGCCGGTGTTCGTGTTGACGATGGGGGAGATGGTCGGCCTGTTTCGCAGCTGGCACGCAACCGTTCATGCGTCAGCGCGACGGCCATCGATTTCTCGCGATGACTCTCATCAACTGGATCGGCCTCGTCTGTTCGACGCCGGTCGTGTTTTGGGCCGGCTGGCCGTTTTTCGAGCGCGGGTGGGCATCGATCAAGACCCGACAGCCGAACATGTTTACGCTCATCGCGCTCGGCATCGGCGCGGCGTGGCTCTACAGTGCCGTCGGCACGATCGCGCCGCAGCTCTTTCCGGCCGCGCTGCGCATGCACGGTGGCCCGGTCGAAACCTACTTCGACACCGCCGTCGTCGTCACCGTGCTGGTGATCCTCGGTCAGGTGCTCGAGTTGCGCGCCCGCGGGCGCACGAGTGCCGCGTTGCGACAGCTCCTCGATCAGGCGCCGCAAACGGCGCGCATCATTCGCGGTGGCCAGGAGACCGATGAGCCGGTCGCGCACATCCGCATCGGCGATCGGCTGCGCGTGCGGCCGGGAGAGAAGATTCCGGCCGATGGGATTGTCGTTGAGGGCCGCAGCACAGTCGACGAGTCGATGCTCACGGGAGAGCCCGTTCCCGTGCCCAAGGAACCAGGGGCGCGCGTGACCGGCGCGACGCTGAACGGCACTGGCAGCTTCGTGATGCGAGCCGAGCGCGTCGGCAGCGAGACCGTGCTCGCCCAGATTGTCCGGATGGTCGGCGAGGCGCAGCGCACGAGAGCACCGATTCAGCGGCTGGCCGACGCAGTATCGGCCTGGTTCGTGCCGGCGGTCGTGGTGGTGTCGCTCGCGGCATTCGTCGGCTGGTACGTGTGGGGGCCGGAGCCGCGGTTGGCGTTCGCGCTGTTGAGCGCCATCGCGGTCCTGATCATCGCGTGTCCATGCGCGCTCGGGCTCGCCACGCCGATGGCCATCATGGTCGGGACTGGCCGAGGCGCGTCGGCTGGAGTACTCATCCGCAACGCCGAGGCGCTCGAGCGACTGGAAAAGGTCGACACACTCGTTGTCGACAAGACCGGCACGCTGACCGAAGGCCGACCTCGGGTCACCAACGTGAGTCGCCTTCGCTCCGTTTTCCGATCTCGATGTGCTGAAATTCGCCGCCGGGCTCGAGCAGGCGAGCGAGCATCCGTTGGCCGCGGCCGTTGTCGAAGCCGCGCGTGCCCGTGGCCTGAAGCGATCGGCGGTCTCAGGGTTTCAATCGCGGACCGGGTTAGGCGTATCCGGAAGCATCGAAGGACGAGCGGTCCTGGTCGGGAGCGCGAAGCTCTTGAAGGCCAATGGCCTCGACGCTGGCGAACTCGAGGCGGCGACGGCCGCCGTCCGGACGGCCGCGCACTCGGCCATACTCGTTGCCGTCGATGGTCGGCTCGCTGGTGCACTGTCGGTCGACGATCCGATCAAGCCCTCCACGATTGAGGCGATTCGGCGTCTCCATGCCGACGGCCTGCGCATCGTGATGCTGACTGGCGACCTCCGCGCGACGGCGGAGGCGGTGGCGACCGCCGTCGGCATCGACGAGGTCATTGCGGAAGTCCAGCCAGAAGAGAAGCGCGAGGTGATCCGGCGACTGCAGAGCGAAGGGCGGCAGGTCGTCATGGCCGGCGATGGCATCAACGACGCTCCGGCGCTCGCTGAAGCCTCGGTCGGAATCGCCATGGCCACCGGCACCGACGTCGCGATTGAGAGCGCTGGCATCACGCTCGTCGGCGGCGATCTGATGGGAATCGTCAGGGCACGACGGCTGAGCCGCGCGACGATGCGGAACATCCGTCAGAATCTGTTTTTGGCGTTTGTCTATAACGCCGTCGGGGTGCCGGTCGCGGCGGGAGTGCTGTACCCGTTCACGGGTCTCCTCATCAGCCCGATCTGGGCGAGCGCGGCGATGACCTTCAGCTCTGTCTCCGTCATTGCCAATGCGCTTCGGCTGCGCCGGGTCGAGCTCTAGTCTCATCCGAGGGGCTTCGCCCCTCGGACTCCCCTACACGCTCGCTCGCGCGGGCCGCTATCGCCGGCGCGCTTCCACCTCCGCCAAAGCTCACGGTCGCGACCGCTCCGTTGCGCCTGCGTGCGCGATAGGAGGGCCTCTCGCGTTGCTCGCTCCAGCCACGCTCGCTTCAGCACCTTGAACGTGCGCCGGTTGAAGCGGGGATAGAATGAGTTCGGCTCCGCGCGGCCGAGGCCGACCATCAGCATGCGCAGCATGCTCCGCTCATGCTCCTCAATGGTCGACGGCGCCAATGCAAATCATGCCGAGCGATCCGCAGGCCGCCTCGCTCGTCGGCTGTCGCCTGGGCGTCTACCAGGTCGTCACACCGCTTGGTGCCGGCGGCATGGGCGAGGTCTATCGGGCGCGCGACACGCGGCTGGGGCGTGACGTCGCGCTCAAGGTCCTGCCGCGGGAGTTCACGGCCGATCCCGATCGCCTCGCGCGCTTCGAACGCGAGGCCCGCGCGCTCGCCGCGCTCAACAATCCGCATATTGCCGCGATTTACGGAATCGAGGACATCGAGCCCCCAGCCGATTCAGGGCTGCAGGGAACCGTGCGCACGCTGGCGTTGGAGCTGGTCGAGGGCGACACGCTGGCGCAGCGAATCCAGCAGTCCGCAGAGCGCCGGCGCTCGGGTGGTCTTTCAGTGGACGACGCACTGGCGCTCGCGCGGCAGATCGCCGACGCGCTCGACAGTGCCCACGAAAAGGGCATCGTCCACCGCGACCTCAAACCGTCGAACATCATGATCACGCCCGACGGTGTGGTGAAAGTGCTCGACTTCGGGCTCGCCAAGCTGACGCCCGCCGTTGCAGACAGCCGAGCCGGCGTCGACGAGCGCGCCCACTTTCACAGCCGACGGCACGCGCGAGGGCCTCATCGTCGGAACGGCAGCGTATATGAGTCCTGAGCAGGCGCGCGGCCAGGCCGTCGATAAGCGAACCGACATCTGGGCGTTTGGGTGCGTGCTTTACGAGATGCTGGCAGGACGCGTCGCGTTCGCGCGCGCGACGCCGACCGACACGCTCGCGGCGATTCTGGAACGCGAGCCCGACTGGAGCGCGCTGCCGCCTGATCTCCCCGCGATTCTGCGGCGCTTGCTCAACCGCTGCCTTCAGAAAGATTCTCGCCACCGCATGCGGGACATGGGTGACGTACGAATCGGGCTCGAAGAGGTGGTCACGGTACCGGTGGTGACCGGCACGAAGGAAGCCGACCGCGCGCGACGTCGACGTCGGCTGGCGATCGGAATCGCGCTTGTCGCCGTCATTGGAGCCGCCGCGCTGACGTGGTTCTTGACGCGCCTGCGCGACAGCGGACCGGCAACGGCATCCGAACGCGTGATTCGCTTCGATATGTCGCTCGATAGCGTAGGACCGGAGCTGCCGATGCCGTCGCCGGACGGCCGGCATCTTGCGTTCGTGCGGGCGACCGGACCGGATCGCCGGCTGCTGTGGATCCACTCGCTCGATTCCGGCGAGAGCCGCTCGCTCCCGGGAACCGAGAGTGCTATCGATCCAATCTGGTCGCCGGACGGTCGCTGGATCGCGTTCTTCGCAGACGGAAAGCTCAAGAAGGTCAGCCCGTCAGGCGGGCCGCCGCAGACGATCGCGACAGTCGCCGGCTTTCAGGACGCCGCGTGGGGCGCGCGCGGCGACATCATCTTTCGACCCGCGAACCGCCAAGCATTGCTTCGTGTCCACGAATCAGGTGGAACGCCGACCGAGCTCACCAAGCTGGATCGCTCGCTCACTGAAAACTCACACCGCGGCCCGTTCTTCCTGCCGGACGGCCGACGGTTTCTGTTCACGAACCGCTGCGAGCAGCGCGAGCACAATGCCCTGTTCATGGGATCGCTCGATTCCGGTCGCACACAGCGAGTGATACCACTTCAATCGAACGCCGCCTATCTCCCCCCGCGCGAAGGGATCGGCCGGAGCGCTGCTGTACTATCGCGACGGAGGGCTCTTCGCCCAGCGGTTCGACACCGAACATGTTGTTCTTCTCGGCGAACCCGTCCCTGTCCTCGAGCATGTCGGCTACCGCGCGGCGAGCGTATGGGCCCAGTTCGAGGCCTCGCTCGACGGGAGCCTGATCGTCTCCCGTCCACGGGGGCAATGACAACCTGCTGACGTGGTTCAACCGGAAAGGTGAAGCGACGGGAACGGTTGGCGGCCCCGACAGCTACCATCAGCCGCGCATCTCGCCAAATGGCGCCCTCATCGCCTTCAATCGCGCCGACCCGCAGAATGGCAATCGTGATATCTGGTATACCGAAATCAGCCGGGGGATCACCGCCCGGCTGACGACGGACGCGGCGAACGACTGGTTCCCCGCCTGGTCGCCGGATAGCAAACAGATGGTGTTCACGTCGGATCGCGCTGGAGCCAAATCCGGCGCCGGCGGATACCTCTTCATCAAGAAGTCGATGGACCCCGGGCGGGACGAGCTTCCCCTACGGACCGAGGCCGAGAGCGGTGCCTATGACTGGTCGCGGGATGGCAAGTGGATTTCGTTCGGCGGACAAGATATCTGGATCGCGTCGGCGTCGGGAGACAGCAAGCCGTTCGCGTTTCTCGCAACGTCGTTCCGCGAAGGAGGGGGCCGTTTCTCCCCAGATGGCAAATGGATCGCCTACATGTCCGATGAAACGGGTCGTGTTGAAGTCTATGTGCGCCGTTTTTCCGGCGCGCCCGCCACAGAGGGGAGGCTCCAGGTCTCGAAAAACGGAGGCGAGGATCCGGTGTGGCGTTCCGATGGGCAGGAATTGTTCTACGTGTCGGGGAACCAGAACGACGTCGGAGTTTATGCGGCGCGCACGAGCGATCTGAACCGAACCGGAGGTGTATCTGTGCCGGAACTGCTCTTTCGCGCGTGCCCTCAGACGGCGGTTGCCGGCCCCATGGACGGCACTCCCTGGGACTACGTGTATGACACCGATGACGGTCAGCGCTTCCTCATCAACTGCAGGGCTCAGCCACAGGACAGATTCGGCGTGCTGCTGAATTGGACGATGCCCGCAAGTCGCTGAGGCCGCGGCAGCGCCTACTTTTTCTTCTCCCGCTCCATGTCCTCGACCACCAACGTGTACGCGACGTAGTACTTGTAGATGTTCGCGACGTAAGTCACGGTTTCTGCCCCAATCTTCTCCGACGCGACGATCTCGACGTTGTTGAACCAGACGTTCGGGTTGAGGCCGCGCTTCGCCGCTTCCTGTCGAAGCTGACGAATCCTGGCCGGGCCGGCGTTGTACGAGGCAAACGTGAACAGCCCCTTGTTCAGGGCGTCCATCGGCTCGTCCTTGTAGTACCGATCGATCATGAAGCGCATGTATTTCACGCCGGCGTGGATGTTCGGATCGAGCTGTTTGACGTCGCCGACCGCGAGCTCCTTGCCAGTTGCCGGCATGATCTGCATGACACCGATGGCGCCCACTGGGCTCTTCACCTGCTGATCGAGTCGCGACTCCTGATAGCCCTGCGCCAGCATGAGCAGGAAGTCGACGTTGTATTGTCCGGCGTACTTGCGGAACAAGTCGACGACGGCCTGGAACTTCTTCATCTCCTCCGGCGACCGCGCCTCGGCGACGAATTGCGGGTTGCCGATGTAGCGTTTCAGCAGCGTATTGCCGAACGTCGTCCCCTGGCGATGCGTCTTCAGGAACGCGTCGAGCGCCGCTTTGAGCTGCGGGCTGTTCGGCCGGATCGCCCAGGCGAGTTCGCCGCCGGTGCTCACGGCAAGATCCGGCCGGGACTTGATCTTCGGATAGATTTTCGACCACAGCTCCAACTTGTAGTCGTCGACGACGGCAATGCCGAAGAGGCCCGCGTTCAACATCTCGAGAAGGTCCTCGTCTTCGAGGTCCTCTGGCGCAGCGCGCAAGGTGATAGCAGCTTTCCCTTCCTTCTTGAATCGGGCGTTGAGGTGCTCGAGATGCGTCCAGTAGCTGGACGTCTTGCGCACGAAGACCTCTTTGCCTGCGAGATCGTCGATGGACGTCAGTTGAGGTGACTGCGGTCCCGTCACCACAATCTCGTTGATCGGCTTTGTCGTGGTCGGAATCGTGAAGTCCACGAACTTCTCTCGTTCGGCCGTGACCGTCACGCCCGCAACGACGATGTCACCCAGCCCTCCCAAGAGAGCCTTTCCCATCTGGTCACGAGTCGTTGGAAAGAACACGACGTTGACCTTCAGATTGCCGCGCTTCTTGTTGATTTGGTCCTCGAAGGCTTTCAGCGCTTCGTATGCGATCCCTCGTGGCTGTCCCATCTCGACGAAATACATCGTCTTCGAGTGCGGAACCAGCACACGGATAAGTCGCCGCTTGACCATGGCGTCGTAGTCGCCCGTCCAGGGCTTTCGCGGGATCGGGAGGCCCGCGGATTGCGCTGGAGCGGCCGGGGTCGGTTTTGCTGGTGCGGGCGGTGCCGGTTTTTTGGTAGTTTGAGCCAGCACTGGAGCCGAGAGCCCGAGGAACACGGACAGAATGGAGCCGAGCGGCGAATCTCGTAGCGCGCGCCACGGCGATTACATGAATCATGGGTCAGATTTTACCTACAACGGACGAGTCGTGCGGCAACCGACTCATCCAAGCTAGGTCGGGAGCCCTTTCGCGCGTTGTGCCTTGAGCGCCTCGGCGTACCACTCCAGCTCCGCCGCGAATCGCCCGAACCGTTGCTCGAGCGCCGGATCGGTGGCTGATCCGTCGTCGTTAGCGGCAGTCTGGACTTTTGGCACCGGGAACGTCGCCGGAATACTGGGCATGCCGAGAGTGCACAGCATCTCTCGAAGCTGGACCGTGGCGCGAACTCCGGCGTAGGCGCCGCTCGAATAGCTCACGATCCCCGACGGGCGGAAGAAGTATTCCTCGAGGAAGTGGTCGAGGAGGTTGGTGAGCGCGGGCGGAACGCTATGGTTGTATTCGCCGCTGACGATGACAAACGCGTCGGCCTGACGATAGAGCTCCGCGAGGCGTTCGAGGGCAGCCGGAGCCGTTCCGGGCTGGTAATCCTTGAATCTGCGTTCGAGAAGCGGCAGCTGCTCCTCGAAGAGGATCGACGAGCGTCACCTCGTGTCCACGCCCGCGGAGCTGTCGCTCGACGAACCGGGCGATTTTGATACCCTGCCGGCCAGAGCGCACCGAGCCGTAAATCACCGGAATCCTGAGAGTCATGGCGGAAATGGGCCCCGTGGAGGTCAGCCCTCGATGCTGACGTCTGCAGTATAATTTCACCGAGTCGATGGCTTCCGTCCGACGGCATCTCGCGTCGCTGGGCCTGGCCGTGGTGTTGTGCCACGTGGTCATGCAGGTCCTCGTTCCGGCAGCGCTCTGCTGTCAGAAGCCGTTGACCGCGTCCGGCAGTCGCGCGAGCGCCCATGAGTGCTGCCCTGAGGGCTCGCATCCCGGGAAAGTGTGTCCGATGCGCTCCCGGGCCGGCCAGCAGAAGAAGTCGGCTGATCCTGATTGCGCCGTCCAGCCTCTCGTCGATCTGCACGACGTCCTGATGTTGCTGTCGACCGGCGGCGTCGTTCCGACGCTTGTCGAGTTGGCGCGACCTGCAGGTTCTGAGTCCGCGCCGGCCACAGATCTGCCGGCCGTCGCGCTCGTCTCGTCCGTTCCTCTCGGCCCTCCCCCTCGCGCCTGAACCGACCTCGATCATTCGCGCTCGAAGTCCGTTCCCGTCAGGGAGGAGTCCATGTATTTTTCACGAGTCGCTTGTCGGCCAGGCGCGAAGCGCTGGCCATTGATCCAACTACTCGTCGTCGTAGGGTTGTGTGGGGCGCCGACCAGCGCTCCGGCACAGGAGACCGTCAACTACGCGAGCGTCAGCGGACGCGTCACTGACCCGCAAGGTGCCGTGGTCGCCGGCGCGCAGGTTTCCGCGCGTCAGACCGAAACCAACATCGCGCGCACCGCGATTACCGACGCCGAAGGACGCTTCCGGTTTCCCTATCTGAGGCTCGGACCGTACGAAATCGTCGTCCGCAGCCAGGGATTCTCGGACGCGACGCGACGGTTGAACCTCACGGTCGGTTCGGCGTTCGATCTCCCGATCGCGTTGAGGCTCGAAGCGTGGCGGAGAGCGTCACCGTCGCCGGCACCGCCACAGTGCTCGAATCCGCGCGCAGTCAGATCGCCGGAACGGTTTCGCAGGCCGAAGTCGCCAGCCTGCCGCTCAACGGGCGTAACTTCCTCGACATCGCGCTCCTCGTGCCTGGCGTTTCGCCCACGAACGTCGGCGGCACGCAGCTCTTTGCCGAGACGTCGGCAGTTCCCGGCGTCGGTCTCTCGGTGGGCAGTCAGCGAAACTTTTCGAACAACTTCATCGTCGACGGCCTGTCGGCCAACGACGATGCCGCGGGCCTCACCGGCATGCCCTACGGTGTCGATGCCGTCGATCAGTTTCAGGTGGTGACCTCGGGAGGGCAGGCCGAGCTCGGTCGCGCGCTCGGCGGCTACGTCAACGTCGTGACCAAGAGCGGCACGAATGCGTCACGCGGCGATCTCTATGGCTACTTCCGCGACGATGCCTTCAACGGGCGGAACGCGCTGTCCGGGACCAAGCTGCCGATGTCCCAGAAGCAGTACGGCGGAAGTCTGGGCGGGCCGATCGCCAGAGACCGCTCGTTCTTCTTCGCCAACGCCGAGCAGCGCCTGCTGGATCAGACCGGGCTGACGACGATCAGCGACGCCAACGCCGCGATCGTCAACGCGAGGCTCGCGGCCGTCGGTTATCCAGGGTCGCGGGTTTCGACGGGCGTCTATCCCAACCCGGTTCATAGCGTGAACGTGCTCGGCAAGATCGATCACCAGTTCAGAGCCAACGATCACTTCAGCGTGCGCTACAGCCTGTATGACGTCACGTCCAGCAACTCTCGTGGTGCCGGCGCGCTCAATGCCCCGTCGGCCTCTGCCGGCCTGGACAACCAGGATCAGACGCTGGCGTTCAGTAACACGTTGACCCTGTCTCCGAGCACGGTCAATGAGACCCGTGCGCAGTTTGCCCATAGCGATCTTCTGGCGCCTCCGACCGATCCCATCGGCCCCGCTGTGAGCATCGCCGGCGTGGCGTCGTTCGGCACGTCATCAGGCAGCCCGACTGGCCGGCTGAACAAGATGTATCAGGTCGTCAACAATCTTTCGCATCAAGCCGGGGCGCACGCGCTCAGGGTCGGCGTGGACTTCTTGTACAACGACGACAAGATCACATATCCGCGTTCGATTCGCGGTGCGTACACGTTCTCGTCGCTGACGAACTTTCTTGCCGGCACCTACAACAACGCCGGCTTCACGCAGACATTTGGCGAGACGACGGTGCTGCAGAACAACGCGAACATCGGCATCTACGCTCAGGACGAATGGCGGGCGACGACATCACTGACCCTCAACCTGGGCCTGCGCTACGATCTGCAGTTCCTCGAGACGATCGACACCGACACCAACAACGTGTCGCCGCGTCTCGGGTTTGCGTGGACGCCGTTCGCGTCGCAGAACACTATCATCCGCGGTGCCGCGGGCCTCTTCTACGATCGCGTGCCCCTTCGAGCCGTCGCCAACGCGCTCCTCTCGGCGGGGAATACGACCGATCTGGCCAACCTGCGTCAGATTGGCGTCAGCCTGTCGCCGACGCAGGCCGGCGCGCCTGTCTTCCCAAACATCCTCGCCGCGCGTCGTGCCGACGGTCACGCTCGTCAACCTGACGACGATGCAGGCGGACATGAAGAACGCGTACTCGCAGCAGGCCAGCGTCGAAATCGAGCGCCAGCTCGGGGATCGAAATACGGTCAGCGTCGGATATCAGTACGTGCGCGGGCGGGACCTGATCATGGCCGTGAACCAGAACGTGCCCTCGTGCGTGGCCTCGGGAACGAACAATGGGTGCCGGCCAAACCCCAACTACGCCAACAACAATCAGTATTCCCCGGTTGCCGCTTCCAACTATCACGGTCTCCATGTGTCGCTCCAGCAGCGGCCGGGTCAATGGGGCTATTACCGCGTCAGCTACACGTTTTCGAAGTCGATGAACAACGTTGGCGAGAACTTCTTCAGTTCTCCCATCGATCCGTTCGACCTCTCGAAGGACTGGGGTCGATCCGACGATGACCAGCGCCATCGGTTTGTGTTCACGGGCGGTGTCAACACCTCGATGGCGCCGGCCCGCGACGCGTGGGAGCTCGTCAGCCACGGGTTTCAATTGAGCAGCATGCTGCAGGCGTACTCGGCGCTGCCGTTCAACATCACGTCCGGCGTGACGACCGTTCAGGGCACACCCGGGCGTCCGATCGTCGATGGCGAGTTCATCCCGCGGAACGCCGGCATCGGCAGCGACTTCTTCAGCATGAGCCTGCGCGTCAGCCGGTCGTTTCCGATTGCCGGGCGTGTCCGGCTGGAAGGCCTGGCAGAAGTATTCAACCTCACGAACCGGACCAACAACATCACGCGAAACACGAACTTCGGTCCAGGCGCGTATCCGAGTAATCCGTCGCCGACGTTCAACCAAATCACCGCGGTTGGAGATCCCAGAACATGGCAGTTTGCGTTGCGCGTGAAGTTTTGAGGCGAGAGCCAAAGCAGACCATGGGATGCCGACTGGCGTGGCCGCTCGTCCTGACTGCGATATTGGCGTCGGCGTGTGGCGGAGAGCGTTCGCCGGCTCCACCTGCGGCGAGCACCACTGAGGTCGAGCCATCGCGTATCGCCCTTTCTGTCGCCGGTCGCTCGAATGCGTCGGCGTCGGTGGCCGCCTTCGGTCAGACCGTCGCTGCAGTGTGGACGGCGTCCACCGACGACACGTCAGACGTCTATATCAGCGTCAGCACGGATGGGGGCGTGACGTTTTCTGCGCCGGCACGCGTCAACGACATCGAGGGTGACGCCCGCGCTTCCGGAGAGCAGGCCGCCCGCGTGATGGTTGGCTACCGCAATGCCGTGCACGTCGTCTGGCCGGCGAAGCACGAGGGCCAGACCGTGATTCGCTACGCGGGCTCGAAGGATGGTGGCCGGACGTTCTCGCCGGCCGTCACCGTCGCGGGTGCGTCGTTGACCGGCGCCCGCGGCTGGCACGCCGCCACGCTCGGGTACGACGGCGGCGTCCAGGTGGTGTGGCTCGACGGGCGTAACGCCGCGCCGATGGCACACGCGCACGGCAAGGGCGCGTCCAAGCCAATGCGCCCCGCCGGAGGCCCGCGTCAGGACATTTTCCATGCGTCGTGGAAGGGCGACAGCTCGGCCGGTCGAACACTTGATTCAGGCCAATGTCTGTTTCTGCTGCAAGACGGCCGTCGTCGCCTCCGGCGAGAAGGTCTACGCGGCCTGGCGCCACATCTATCCCGGCAGCCTGCGCGATATTGCCGTCGCGCGCTCGACAGACAACGGCGCCACCTTCGGCCCTCCCATTCGAGTCAGCGAGGATGGCTGGAAGATCGACGCGTGCCCCGACGACGGGCCGGCGATGGCGGCGGATGGGCATGATGGAATCCACATCGCGTGGCCGACGCTCGTCGCTGGTGACACGCCGCGCAAAGGCATCTTCTACTCGACGCTGAAGGGCGACAGCTTTGCGCCGCGCGTGCGGCTCGACGCGGGAGATGCCGACCCGGCGCACCCGCAGATCGCCGCCGACCACCATACGAACACCGCTGTCGTCTGGGATGAGCGGACCAGCGAGCGCCGGCGCATCGTGTTCAGGCCGGTCACGGACGGCGCAGTCGAGGCGCCGCGATTCTTCGACGGCGACGGCGTCAGCTATCCGGTCGTCGCCGCGGGCGAGGGCTACTGGATCGTGTTGTGGTCCGCTCAGGATGCCGGCGGTGGCTCAGTCATCGAGGGCCGGCGAATTCCTGCGCCCGCGCACCCCTGACGACGTCCATCGGCCTTGTCGCCCGTAGTGTCCGGCTTCCGCCTTCGCGCGAAGCGCTTCGGCGAGACTCGCCGTAGCCTTGGCGGAGGCGGTTAGCCGGACTTTCGCGGGTCCGCCTAAAGGCGGACACTACGGACAAATGAAAAGCGGTATAGGATTTGCGCGCGGTGCCCAGATCCTGGCGGGAGGCGGTTCGGCGAAGGCTGGCCCAGATGGTGGGCGGTGCCGATCCACCGGCTGACGAGCTGAACGATCTGAAAGAGCAGACCGCCCCCAGCATTTCGCAGCGGGAGCAGGAACTGGCCGAGCATCAGCGCACCGAAGAGGCGCTCGCCAAACGCACGGCTGAACTCGAGGATGCACGAAGTTTCCTCGATTCGGTCCTCGAGAACCTGCCAGTCATGCTCTTCGTCAAGGATGCCCAGGACTTGCGGTTCGTCCGCTGGAACCGGGCAGAGGAAGAGGGATTGGGGATCGATCGCGCCGCCGCGATCGGGAAGAGCGACTACGATTTCTTCCCCGAGCAGCAGGCGAGATTCTTCGAAGCCAAGGACCGCGCCGTCCTGACCGGCGGTCGCATGGTGGACATCCCGGAAGAAGCGATCCAGACCGCCCACCGAGGCCTTCGTTTCCTTCACACGATCAAGGTCCCGGTTCGTGGCGCCGACGGGACACCGAAGTATCTGGTCGGAATCTCAGAAGACATCACCGATCGGAAGCGCGCCGAAGAGGAGCTGGCCCGGGCGCGTGAGCAGGAGGTCGAGATCGGCTTCCGGATCCAGCAGACGCTCCTGCTCGACCAGCCGCCTCGCGATCTGCCGGGCATCCGCGTCGCGGCCCTCACCATTCCGTCGCAGCGCATCGACGGCGACTTCTACGATTTCTTCAAGCACCGCGACACATGCCTCGACGTCATCGTCGGAGACGTCATGGGCAAGGGGATTCCCGCGGCACTGATGGGCGCGGCAACCAAGAGCCACTTTCTTCAGGCGCTCAGCCGCCTGCTTTCGCTGTCACCGCCCGGATCCCTCCCCGAACCCAAAGCGATTGTGACCCTGGCGCACTCGGAGGTTGCCCGCCAGCTCATCGAGCTCGAGAGCTTCGTGACGCTGTGCTACGCGCGCTTCGACCTCGAACACCATCGGCTGGATTTCGTCGACTGCGGACACCCGGCGACGATTCTCTTCACTGCCAGCACCGGCACGTGCCGCATGCTGCAGGGAGAGAACCTGCCGTTGGGGGTCCGCGAACAGGAGATCTACGACCAGGTCTCAGTGCCTGTGGCATCCGGGCGACGTGCTGCTGTTCTATTCCGACGGACTGACCGAAACGCGCAACGGTTCGGGGGAGCTCTTTGGTGTCGAGCGTCTTTCGGAGTGCGTCCGGGAACACGGGCGGCTCGAGCCCGAGGCCCTGATCGACGAGATCCGCAAGGCGGCGGTCGCCTTTTCCAACTCGGAAACTTTCGGCGACGACCTGACGTGCGTCGCGGTCCGGATTGAAGAGCGAGAGATCCCGCTCGCTCACCAGGAGCTGGAGATTTCGAGCGACCTCCGCGAGTTGGCGCGCGCGCGCGCGTTCGTTCGAGACTTCTGCCAGACGGTCCCCGGCGCCGCAATCGACGAGGAACGCGTGAGCCAGCTCGAGCTCGCGATCACTGAAGCTGCGAGCAACGTCATGCGCCATGCCTACCATGGGCGCACAGATCAGCAGATCCAGTTGCAGGCGAGGGCATTTGCCGACCGGATCACCTTTCGGTTACATCATCTCGGGGACGCCTTCGACCCCAACGCGGTGGAGGTTCCGTCGTTCGATGGCAGCGAAGACGGCGGTTTTGGCGTCTACATCATCGCGGCAGTCCGTCGACGACGTGCGCTACGACCGTGATGAGCGTGGGAGAAACTGCATTACTTTGACGAAAAATGCGGGCGACCGCCTGAAGGGGAGCGTTCATGAACCTGACGCCGGAGAAGATCGGTGAAGTGACAGTCGTGGTCCTGCCCGGCGAACAGCTCGACGCCAGCAATGCCAAGGAGTTCAAGCGAGACATGGCGCCGCTCCTCGAGCCGTGTCGAAGGGTGATCTTCGACCTGGCCGAGCTGCGCTTCGTCGATAGTTCGGGCCTTGGCGCCATCCTGTCCTCGTTGCGGCAACTGAATGCGAACGGCGGAGATCTGAAGCTCTGTGGGATGTCGAAGCCCGTGCGAGCGCTGTTCGAGCTGGTGCGGATGCACAAGATTTTCGAGATTCACGAGACCCGCGACGACGCCATCCGCGCCTTTCAGGCGAAGTAGCGGATGCCGATCGTCAGCAGTCCAAGGAAAGCAAAGAACCCACATAGATCCGTGCAGGCGGTCACGAACACGCTCGATGCGACGGCTGGATCGGCGCGCATCCAGCGCATGGCCAGCGGAATCAGGCTCGCGACCAGGGCGGCCACGAGATAGTTCACGAGCAGCGCCGCTCCCAGGACGACGGCCAGAAGTCCTTGCCCGTGCAGCAGGTAAACGGACAACCCCGCGGCCAGTCCCAGCACGATTCCATTGCCACATGCGACCGCCAGCTCCTTGAGCAGGATGGCGCGCGCGTGCGCCGCGCTGACCTGCCCCAGGGCGAGGCCGCGAACCATGACGGTGAGCGTCTGAACGCCGGCGTTGCCTCCCTGCGCGGCGACGATCGTCATCAACGCGGCGGCCAGCGCCATCGTGTGAATCGTGCCCTCGAAGAGCCCGATCACGCTGGCGCTGAGGCTGGTCGTCACCAGGTTGAGCCCCAGCCACGGCAGCCGACGCCGGATCGTCCGCGCCGGTGTGTCGAAGATTGGCTCGTTTTCCCCGAGGCCTGACAGCTTCGATAGATCCTCGCTGGCCTCTTGCTGCAGCACGTCGACCACGTCATCGACCGTGATGCGGCCGAGGAGAGCGCCCCGCGGATCCGTCACGGGTATTGATACGAGGTCGTACTTCCTGAAGAGCTGCGCGACTTCCTCCTGATCCGTGTCGACTGTGACGGAGATCACCTCGCGTTCCATCACCGCGTCTACCGTCTCCCCGGCTCGCGCCAGGATCAGCCGGGAAAGGGGAAGGACGCCAAGGAGATGGAAGCGATGATCGACCACGAACACGTTGTGAATGTCGCGGACCGCCTCCGCGAGGCTGCGAACGATCTCGACCGCCTCTTCAACCGTTGCTCCTTCGAGCACCGCCGCGTACTCCGACTGCATCAAGCCGCCCGCAGTGTCGGCGGGATAGCGGAGCAGTTGCTGGATCCGCGCCGACAGCGCCCCGGGCAGTCCCTCCAGAATCGCCTGCGCGCGTTCTTTTGGGACTGAACCCAGCAGATCGGCGGCGTCGTCGGAATCAAGCTCCTCCACGATCTGCCGCACGTGTTCGACCGGCAACGCCTGGACGATCTCCTTGCGGGCGTCAGACGAGACCAACCTGAGGACACGAGGACCGTCGTCGGACCGAACCGCGCGGAACGTTTTGGTTCTGAGCTCCGGTCGATCGAGGACGTTGATGAGTTCAGCGACATCAGCGGGATGCCGCGAGAGGAGTAGCGCCTTGAGATCGTCGTCGCTTCCATTCTCTGCGGCGGCGACCAGTTCTTCGAGCGCGATGGCTGGTTCCAACGCGCCATTGTCGGAGTCGACGTTGGTGGGCATGCCCTGCCAGATCGCCCGAATTCACGAAATTGTCAAGTCTTTCCCGAGGGGCTTTGCCCCTCGGACTCCCCGACACGCTCTCTCGCGCGCCGCTTCGCCGGCGCGCTCCGGTCGCGTGGCTCGCTCGCGGCGCTCGCTCGCACTGCTCAAACCGCCCTGGCGATTTATGAGATAGGTTCTAAAGCCACGGATTACACGGAAAACACGGATAGGGCTTGTGAGATACCTTTTATCGTGATGGCGTGACGATGGTGTGGTCCGCAACCTCCTGCAACAGTTTGAGTGTGGCCGCCGGCACTCCACGTGGGCCGGGCAGTCCGATCGCCGATTGACCCGAGAGTCCTCTCCAAATCGTCAACGCGGCAAGGTACGAGCCCAGCCCGCTCGGGTGAAACCCGTCGTCTGCGTAGAGTGTCAGCGAGGGATCGCGTCGCCACGCCTCCCGCCATGCGTCTCCGGCTGGTAGCAATGTGCCCGCGACGTCCTGCGCCGCCAGCGCGTACGACTCGCTGACGGCGTCGAAGTCGCGATCGCGTGCCTTCGAGGGCCAGACCATGTACAAGGCGGTGCGCGCGCCGACATGGGCGGCGTCGGCGGCGAACCGCTTTGCGTAGTCGCGGAGCAGCACGCGTGATTCTGGCAGCGCCGATGGCCCCTGCTGGAGGACGACCACCGACCACCCGCCCTTCGCGAGGGTCGCTCGCGCGGGGCCCTGGTTCCAGTGATCTTCCAGGCTGAAGTTGTTGGTCGTGATAGCCGTCGCGTCGACGGTCGAGGCACCCTTGGCGCGTGAGAGCGCCTCGACCATTTCCGGTAGGCCGTTTGCCGCCGTCAGGCTGTTGCCAATGAAGAGACGGAGCACGCGAACGCTCGCAGCGCGCTTCTCTTCCGAGGCGTGAGGGGCGCCGACCGCGACGATCAGCACGACTAGAAGCTGTCTCATAAACTGCCGCTCGTTTCCAACTGCGAGCGAGCAAGGCGAGCGAGCCACGCGACCGGAGCGCGCCGGCGAGGGCGCGCGAGGAGCGTGTAGGGGGTCCGAGGGCGAAGCCCCTCGGATAAGACTAGTGCCGCGGCGTACCCGACTGCCTTCACTCGAGCGTCCAGACCGTCAGGTTCGACGCGTCGCGCACGATGACGCGGTCCCGCAGGATGATCGGCTGAGCGTAGGTCGAGCTTGAGGCGACGGTGTAGCGGCGTACCTCGTGGAACGCCACCGGATCGATGGGCGAGACGATGAGCTGCGACTCGGTAGTCAGGAAGACGAGATGATCGCCGGCGGCCACGACAGAGGCGCTGGCTGCGTTGCGACCTTCGGTCGCCCACAGAATCTTGCCGGTCTCGGGATCTTGCGCGACGAACTGTCCTTTGCGCTTCGAGGAATGAGCAAAGAGCGTCCCGCGTGCCATGACGGGGGAGCTCATGTACATCGCGACCTCCGGCGTGTGCCAGGACTCGGTGGCGGCCCAGGCGCTCGCCGACTTTGTCACGGTCAGCCGCCGTGTGCCCTGACGCACCCCCGAGACGATAATCCCGGTCGCCGTCGCCATCGGCGTCACGATGTTCTCGTTCCACTCGTCGTCGAACGGAAACTCCCAGAGCAGGGCGCCGCTGGCGGTCTCGACGCCGATGACCGATCGTGTCGTCATGGTGACGACCTGCGGCACGCCGGCCAGCGTCACTTCAATCGGAGAAGCGTAGCCAGGGCCGCGAACCTCGGTGATCCAGTTTTCCTTCCCGGTCACCGGATCGAGCGCGAGAATCGAGCCGCCCCGATCGTCGCCGACATGCACGATGATGCCCTTCGCTGTCCGGAGCGGTGACATCGCCGTACCGCAGAAGAGCTTCGAAGTATCGATGCGCGAGGAGAAGTCCTTTCGCCAGATGAGAGCGCCGGTCGAGGCGTTCCATGCTGAGAGGATTGCCGTCGTGCCAAACGTGTAGAGGCGGCCCTCAGAGAGAAGTGGCGTCGAATACGGGCCTTTCGCCATCTGCTTGGCGTACGGGTTCTTCTCCATCGGGGCGGTGTACTTTTGCTGCCACGCGACCGACCCCGTCGCGAGGTCGATCGCTGAGACGACTTCATCGGGATCGCGGCGTGCGTGAACGAAGATCCGGCCGTCGCCGGCGATCGGCGACGAGTAGCCCTCGCCGACCTCGACGCTCCATCCTTTCTTCAACTCTGCCGGCCACGTCCTCGGCGCCTCGTCGAGCGTGAGCGCGCCTGTTCTGGACGGCCCACGCCACTGTGGCCAGCTGTCTCGCGACGGTTTCTGGCCGCCGATGTGGGCAACCGGAGCGAGCGCGATCGCCAGGCACAGCACCAAGAGGTTTCTCATCCTTCGCATTCTCTACCTAGAACAGCCTCGGCAACAACGCCGCATATCCCATCGGGAGAGCGCGCGCGATGCTTCAACGCGCTGGATCGACGACCGCGTCGCTCTTGGATCCTGCTCGCTCGCTTGGGACGAATGGAGTGACTAGCGGTAGTCGCGGAGTGACGAATGACATCTGATGTGCGAATGCGGCCAATTCATGCGATGGTCTGCGACTGGCAGCAAACGTGCGTCCGGTTGTCGATAACTGTCGCTTCGTCACATCAGCAGTGCTGTCGATCCCTCACATCGCAGGCACGTCTGAACTCATCGATGCTGATCGTTTAGGGACGAACGTCATCACTTTGGAGGCACTCCAGTGAACACCATCAGACGATTCTGGCCGTCGGTTGTGGCTGTGCTCGCGCTGCTGGCGGCGGCCCAGCCCGCGGTGGCGCAGGTCACGGAGACGGGGACGATCGAAGTACTCGTGCAGGACGCATCCGGGCTGCCGATTCCCGGCGCGACGGTTGTTGCCAGCGCGACCGACACCGTGACCAAACGCGAGGGCGTGTCCGACGCAGCGGGACGGGCGCTCCTCGTCGGCCTCGCCCCGTCGGCCCACTACATCGTGACCACAGAGTTGACGGGGTTCAGATCGGCGCGCAACGAGAACGTCCTCGTCCGATCGGGGCTCACGGCGACTGTCCGCGTTCCGCTCGCCGTCGGCGGAGTGACCGAGCAGGTGCAGGTGACGGCCGAGTCGCCGATCGTCGACGCGCGGAGCGCGACGACGGGGCAGGACATTACCTTGGAGCTGACAGAATCGCTGCCGACCGGCCGCTCGTACCAGAGCTACTTGCAGCTCGTGCCAGGGGTGTTGCCCGACGACCCGCAGCAGCCCGGTAACCCGGCGTCGAAGTCGGGGATCAATTACAGCGACATCGGCGGCAATCTCGGCGTCTCGAGCGACAACTTCTATTACTTCAACGGCATCAACGTGACCGATCCGGTCACCGGCACGTTTGGTTCGAACCTGAACACCGAGATCATCCAGGAACAGAAAGTCCTCACCGGCGGCATTCCGGCCGAGTACATCGGCACGCCGGGGCTGCTCTCGACCGTGATCACGAAGTCGGGCAGCAACCTCTTCCACGGCTCGGCCAACTACTTCTTCCAGAACGACGCCCTGGTTGCCGAGAACAAGAACTCCGAACTGCAGACGTTCTCGACCTACGACGCCGCCGGCACGCTCGGCGGGCCGATCGTCCGCGATCGCGCCTGGTTCTTCGGGAGCTACCGAAAGCTCGAGCGCGAAGACGATGTGACCAGCCTCGACACCGACAATTCCTCCGCACCGTCAAGAACGAGCAGGATCAGGGCTACGCCAAGGGCACGTGGACGGCCACCCGCAACGACACGGTGAGCTTCACGTTCCTCAACGATCCGACCGACATCAGCGGCCGCCGCGACCGCGACCTCACCAACGCGCGCGACCGCGCGCGGGTGCAGGGCGGAGACAACTACAGCCTGAACTACCTGCGGCTCCAGGGTCCGATGCTGATTGAGGCGGCCTACAACGTGCACAACGGTGAGGTCACCGACCTCTCGGCGATCCGCGACGTGTCGAACACGGTCATCTATCGATCGACCGACGTCCGCACGCTGACCGACGAGCAGCTTGGCGGGTTCGGCCAGGACATCATCGATCAGCGCGACACCAAGGGTGTGCGCGGGTCGCTGACGTACAACTGGAACCGGCACACGCTCAAGGGCGGCCTCGAGTGGTCGCGCAACGACAACTTCCGCGACCTCATCTACGTCGACGATCAGACGGTCACGTCGCTGCAGAACGGGCTCATCGGCTTGTCGGCGGGCGAGCTGGCCACCGGCTCTTTCAGCGGCCGCGACTTCAACGTCAACAATTCGAGCGACTTCAACGGGCTCATCAACACGATCAATCAATCGCCGAACCGCGCGCAGTCCTACGCCCAGTTCGATGCCAACGGCGACGGCACGATCACGTCCGCCGAAATGGGGCCGCGGCTGACGTTCAACAGCACTGTCGGGAACCCCGACGGCAAGGTCAACTACGACCGGACGTTCATGTCGCAGCGGGGATCCCAGGAAACGCGGTCCGACGGCCTCAGCTTCTTCGTGCAGGATCAGTTCATCTACAACCGCATGACGTTCAACGTCGGGCTTCGCGCCGAGCAGTGGAAGCACTTCGCCAGCACCGGCGAAGAGATCTTCACCTTCGACTGGGCGGTCGCGCCACGCCTGAGCGCGGCCTACGACGTCCGCGGCGACGGCAAGCAGAAGCTGTACGGCTACTACGGCCGCTACTACGATCCGATCCGCAACAACATGACCAATTTTGCCGGCACGTTGAGCGGCTTCGTTCGTGAGGAGCAGGTCTTCATCAACAACGACTGGGTCACCTATCGCACCCGCGGCGGGCTCGTGCAGCAGGACGCCTTCTTTGCCCCGTCGACCAAGACGCCCTACACCGACGATGTGACGGCGGGCTATCAGGTCGATCTCGGGCGGAACATGAGCCTCGAGACGGCGTACACCTACCGCCGGACGCGCGACATCCTCGAGGACTACGATCTGGCGCTCTTCGCCACCTCCGTCAACGGCACGACCGACTACGCTGGTCCGATCGACGACCCGCAGTCGTTGTGGCTGGGGCTCGACTATTTCGGCTACGCCGAGAATCCCGGATCCAACTTCGTGATCGCGACGCTCAACGGCGGCAAGCGCGACTATCAGGGCGTCGACGTGATCTTCCGGAAGCGCTACAGCAACAACTGGCAGCTGCTTGGCTCCTACACCTACAACTGGGCCAAGGGCAACACCAACTCGGATTCGAACGCGGACTTCCAGGGCGACGTGCTCTATCTGGATCCGCTCGCGCCCGACACGTACCAGAAGCAGCCGGGCGTCATCCCGCACGTCTTCAAGGCCGCGGGTTCGTACATCTGGCCGATCGGGATCGAGCTCGGCGCGGCCTTCCGCTACAACTCGGGAACGATTGCCAGCCGGACCGCGCTGGCGTCGCAGCGGAATCTGCCCATCCAGGTCGACGTCCCGTACGTGTACGCGGGCGTCAACGATTTCTGGGTGACCTCCGACGCGATCGGATCGCTCCAGAACCCGGCCTGGGCCCAGCTCGACCTTCGCGCGCAGTACAAGAAGATGTTCGATCGCGTCGGGACCGAGTTCTTTGTCGACATCTTCAACGTCCTCGACAACCAGGACTCGATCCGCGATCAGGACCTCGTGGCTGGCGCCGGCGGGACCGCTTTCGGGCAGCCGATTCGCTTCCTCGATCCGCGCCGCTTCTTCCTGGGAGCGCGGTTGACGTTCTGAGCTCACGGATTACACGGATCAGCACAGATCGGGAACCCCCTTACACGCTCGCTCGCGGGGACCCGACGCCCCGCTCCGCTCGCGTGGCTCACTCGCTTCCGCTCGTTCGCGCTGTTTATGAGACAGCTTGTAGAGTGACTCGAAATGTTCGGGGTCGATACCCGAACGCCAGCGTTTGATTCGAGGGGGCCGAAAGGCCCCCTTTTTTGTCCAGGCTCTTGCATCGGGTGTCGATTTCCTCTACGATGCAGTTGAAATGAGTCGCACTGAGGCGTTGGGCGAGTTCGAACAGCTGGTACTCCTCGCGGTCGTGCGTCTGGATGCCGAGGCGTACGGATCGACGATCCGACGGGAAATCGAGGAGCGCACCGGCCGAACGATTGCGATTGGCGCGCTCTACACGGCGCTCGATCGGCTGGAACGAAAGGGTTATGTCAATTCGCGGCTGGCGGATCCAACGCCGCAGCGGGGCGGCCGCGCGAAGCGTTATTTCCGCCTGCGGCCAGCCGGCATCGCGGCCCTGGCGCGATCGCGCGACGCGCTGACGCGCATGTGGGCAGGGATCGAACTCGGTGTGCAGCGGGGCCGGGGATGATCGATCCACCGCGCATCGCGCTGTGGCTGTTCGAACGTTCGCTCAGCTGCCACGAGCGTGAAGCCGTGATCGGCGATGTGATCGAAGAGTTCAACCACCGCGCTGCCGTGAATGTTTCTTCGGCTCGCCGCTGGATCTGGGCCGAGGCGTGCCGTTCCGCGCCGCACAACCTCGGTCGCCGCCTTCGGGATCCGCGCGGCGCGACCGACGCTTTCCCCAGAATGGAGCCCGTATGCTCAATGGCTTCGTCACCGATCTGCGGTTCGCGGCTCGTCTGCTGAAGCGCCAGCCGCTCGTGTCGATTGTCGCGCTCGTGTCGCTCGCGGCTGGACTGGGTTTGAACATCCTGCTGCTCACGCTGGCCGATGCGGCGCTCGTGCGGCCGCTCCCGCTCCAGGACCCGGGGCGCCTCGTCCTTCTCCTGCTGCAGCGCGAATCGCGATTCATGCACAACTTCTCGTATCCCGACTATGAGGAGCTCCGCCGCCGTGCGACCCTCGTCGATAGTCTGGTGGCCTACAGCCAGGTCGGGTCGTCGATGGCTGGGTCCGACGGTGCGACATCCGTCGAGGGCGAGGTGGTGTCGGGCAATTTCTTTGTGGCGCTTGGAGTTCCACTCCGAACTGGACGCGGGTTGAGCGACGCCGATGACATGGCGGGTGCTCCCCCGGCGGTCGTCGTGTCGGAGGCGCTGTGGCGCGATCGATTTGGCGCGGCCGCCCTTTCGGGCCAGACAGTCGTGCTCAATGGCCAGCCGTTCACCGTGGTCGGCGTAACCGCGGCGAAGTTCTCGGGCATGCAGGTCGGACGGAACGCGGATTTCTGGGTACCCCTGGCGCATTCGCCTGGTCTCGCGGGCGGAGATCTTCTGGGGCGTCCCACCACATCGTGGCTGACCGTTATCGGTCGTCTTCGCGCTGACGCGACCGCCGAGTCAGCGCGGCAGGAACTCGATGCGATCCTGCGCCGCATCCGTGAATCAAGCGGCCGGCCGGTGGAGCCGGTGGTGCTGCAGCCCGGAGCGCGCGGCGACTCACTGCTGTCGGGGCAGCTCGCCTCGCCGATGGCGCTGCTCCTCGTCGCCGGCGCGCTGGTTCTGCTCGTGGCGTGTCTCAATGTTGCCAATCTTCAGCTCTCACGGACCGAGGCGCGTCGGCGTGAGCTCGCGGTGCGTTCGGCACTGGGCGCGCGCCGATCCCAACTCGTCAGGCTCGCGCTCATCGACGGCGGCCTCATGGCTGGTGCCGCGGGCCTGGCGGCTGTCTGGCTCGCCGTGCTCCTCAAGGATCAAGCCGCGTCGCTCATTGCGCTCTATGGCCGCCCGGTCGCGCTGTCGATTCCATTCGATGGCCGCGTCATCGTGGTGGCGGCGCTGCTTTCGTGCGCAGCGGCGCTCGTCATCGGTCTGCTGTCGAGCTGGCAAATTCTTCGACGGCAATCCGCTGAAGGCCTGGCAGACGGTCGAAGCGAAACCGGCCGGCGACGTCCGGCACAGCGAGCGGTCGTAGTGGCGCAGGTCGCGCTCTCGATGGCCCTCCTGACTGGAGCCTCACTTCTGGTTCGAACGCTCGATCGACTGCGCCACGCCGATCTCGGCTTCGATCCACGCGGTGTCGCCGTGCTTCAGGTATCGCCAGAGATGGGCCGGCTCTCACGCCTTGCGGCGGGCGCCTACTTTGACGAAGCCGTCGCCGCCGTCGAAGCGCTGCCTGGCGTGCAGAGCGCCGGTGTCGCGCATGTGATGCCTTTGGACTTTGGCGGATCACGAACCACCGTCGGGATCGCCGGTTACACGCCAGCGCCCGACGAAGACATGGAACTGAACTTCGTCCGTGTCTCACCAGGCTATTTTCGGACGTTGGGGCTGTCGGCGCGTGAAGGGCGAACCTTCGACGAGCGGGACCACGACGGCCAGCCCGAGCGAATCATCGTCAACGAGGCAATGGCGCGGCGATTCTGGCCCGACGGCAAGGCGGCCGGCCGGTTCGTGCGCTTCGACTCTCGCGCGCCCTTCAACGTCGAGGTCATCGGCGTGGTGCCCGACGCGCACTACAGGATGGTGCGGGAGCCGTCGACCCCAACGTTCTACGTGCCGCTGGCGCAGTGGCCCTCGGACGCTGGCGTTCTCCATGTGCGCGTGACTGGAGAGCCGTCGACGCGTCTTGCCGAGTTGCGACGGGTGGTCGCTGCGGTCAATCCCGCCGTACCGGTGATTCGCGCCCACACGCTTCTCGATCAAGTCGAGCGCAACATTGCCGACGAACGGCTGGCGATGACGATTGGGCTGACGTTGGCCCTTGTCGCGCTCCTGCTCGCCACCGCCGGTCTCTACGCGACGATGGCCTTCGTCGTCGGCCGCAGGACTCGGGAGATCGGTGTGCGCCTCGCGCTCGGTGCCAGGACGACGGAGGTTCGATCGCTCGTGGTGCGGGAAGGCCTGGCGCTGACGCTCGCCGGCGTCGCGTGCGGGCTTGCGCTTTCAATATGGGTTGGACGGGCGCTGCGCCACCAGCTCTACGGCGTCAGCGCGCTCGACGTTCCCAGCCTCGTCGGCGCGGCCGTCATTCTCATCGCCGCGGCGCTCCTTGCGAGCTGGCTTCCGGCTCGTCGTGCTGCCAGGGTCGATCCGGTGATCGCTCTCCGCGAATACTGACGAGATGTCATTCCCCTTGGGGGAGCTCTCCCGCTCCAGCGGACAGGCACGCCAAGTGCTACGCCGTACTGAATACCTGGGACCCTTGCCGATTTTCTAGGGAGAAGTCGAGCAGTGGGGCCTCTGACGCCACGACATCTCGTGGCTCGAACACGAATCGTTCATACCGCTGTTACATACCGCTGTTACTTTTGATGGCTGCAAAACCCTAGAATCGCCGCCATCCCGACGGTTAGGAAACACCCCGACTAGGACCGTCGTCATTCCCGACGGTCCAACAGCTGTGCGACCAGCCGGGCCGCCGAGTCCACTGGCGGGACGCTAGCATGTGGCGTATAACGGTATCCCCCTGAGGTTGTTCGTTATGAAGTGGGGCGCATATCTCTGCCGGCCGTCATCGCGCTGCGGTCTCGTTCGCCGTTCGATCGTCTGCAACACACTTTCCAGGTCGTCGACAACATCACGTGGCAGCGGGACAATCACTGCGTGCGCGCGGGAGTTGAGTGGGAGCACTCTTCAGCGCAGTCGATGTGCGAGGCGGCCTGCGAGACAGTGGCTGATTTCGGCCGTTGTCGTCGGAATGTGTTGCTGCGCGCGTTCGCTCGACGCGCAAGTCGTGACCGGTACCATCACTGGCGTGGTAAGCGACGACTCTCGCGCCGTATTGCCCGACGTCACGATCACCGTCACATCGTCGGCGCTGCCGGGCGGTGCCGTGACGAGCGTCACGGATGC
Source organism: uncultured Acidobacteriota bacterium (assembly GCA_963797625.1). Taxonomy (GTDB): domain Bacteria; phylum Acidobacteriota; class Vicinamibacteria; order Vicinamibacterales; family 2-12-FULL-66-21; genus DATBJJ01. The sequence goes on along the minus strand of CAWCQI010000044.1, from coordinate 2,713 downwards.
GCATGGGACCTATCGGTTCAGCACGCTCCCACCGGGGGTTTACGAGATGGAGGTGTCGCTGCCCGGCTTTGCCAGATACGTTGAGAAGAATCTATGGGTCACGGTGGGCGGCACCATCGAGCGCAACATCACGCTCGGTGTGTCAACGCTCGCGGAAACCATTACGGTGAGTGGTGCGACGACGGTGCTTGATTCGCGGCAGACAGGGGTGGCGGGAAGTCTCGGACGAGAAGCCGTCGAGGCGCTACCGACCGCGAGACAGGGAGTCACCGCCTATCTGGGGACGTTTCCCGGCGTGGCGCTAGGCAACTACAACAGCGGAACGAATCCCGTGATCATGGGCTCCAACTCAACGGACTCGTCCTACATGGTCGACGGCATGTTGACCAATCACCCCTCGAACGGATTGGCCTGGGCGCTTTTACGACATGGACGCGGCCGAGGAAATCAATCTCGTGTCGCTCGGCGCGTCGGTGGAGTACCAACAAGCGCAGGGCGGCGTGATGAACTACGTGAGCAAGGCGGGGACGAACGTCTATCGAGGGGATGGTTCGATTTACTGGGCGCCCTCAAGCCTGACGAGCGTTCCCGTCACGCGGCCATGCAATTGTCCCTTGGGCGACACGGGATTCAAGCTGTACAAGTACTCGCGACTTTGCCGCTCACATCGGTGGGCCCATCGTCAAAAGCCGACTATGGTTCTACGGAGGCCAGACCAACAGCGGCCCGGCCATTCGGTATCCCGGCCAGCCGGACCGACCCGAAGACCAGCAGTGGATCAAGAGCGAAGTGCGGAACATGGCGAAGGTGACGTGGAAGATTAACGACAAGATGCAGTTCCAGCAGAGCCTCTACTACGAATGGTGGAATTGGCAGACCCCCGATTTTCCGACCGCTACTACGCCGCTCGAGGCGAGCGCTCGGTACACGGGGGACATGCGCTATTTCGGCTCGGAGTTGACGACGACGCTCAGGCCGTCCACCGTGCTCACGGCGCGCTTCTTCCACCAGTCGATTCCGTACGGGTACAACGGACTGGGACCCAATTTGAATGCCGATGCCGAAAGTCTGCAGACGCCCGGACACCTGGACACCTTCACGGGCGTCAGCCGGAGCAACTACACCGCGGGACCATCGCAGGCCTATCAACCGATCCGCGACGAGGTGAATGTGAAAGTGAATCACTTCGTGTCTGGCAGCCGCATGACCCACAATATTCGGTTTGGCGCACAGATCGCGCGCAACCTCGATAGAGGTCAGAATCTGTGGCCGGGCGGGGTCCTGTATCTGGACGTCAAGGGTGCGCCCGACCAGGCGCAGTATCAGTCTCCCCTCGTGTACGCGGCGGAATCCAGGTCACAGGGCGTGTGGGCTGAGGATGAACTGACCATGGGGCGGCTCACGATGACGCCGGGCGTTCGATTCGACAGGATGGTCGCCATCAGTCCGGCCGCACCGGTCGTGGACCCTGCGGCGTACAGCGGGACGGATGGGCTCTGCCACTGTAACCAGTCCTTCGGTAAAACCGGCGCGACGATTCCGGGGCTCGGCGAAATGTTCTCGTGGAACAAAGTGTCGCCGCGGATGGGGATCAACGTGCGCCTGACGAGCGACAGCAGAACAGTGCTGCGCGCGACAGTCGGACGCTATTACCGCCCGGTGTTCCTCAACGATTTCACCGGTGTGCATCCCGGGATCACGCCGGTCACGCTCGCGCGCTTCGATCCGGTCACCGGGGACTACACGACCATCATTTCGGTCACGGATTCGAAAGCGAATCTCGCCGTCGACGCGAATATTGATGCACCGTACACCAATCAGTATTCGATCGGCGTCGATCGCGAGATTGCACGACACATGGGCGTCAGCGTCACCTACGTGCACAAGACCTCGAAAGATCAGATCGGTTGGCGGGATATCGGCGGCATCTACGGAACCCAGACGGTGACGTCTCCCGCCGGCCCGGTCACGGTGTACCCGCTGATGAACGCCCCCAGCGCACGGAGATTCTTGCGGACGAATGGCCCGGGCTTCTTCAGTCGATACGACGGGTTGGTACTGAGCGCATATCGGCGTCTGGCGAATCGGTGGATGCTGAACCTCAATTACACCTATTCGAAGACCGAGGGCCTTCAACCGACAGGGTCGTCCGTCTTTGCCACCACCGTCGGGCAAGACCCGAATGACTACGTCAATTTGACTGGTCGCCTGAGCCCCAATGACCGGCCGCATGTGCTGAATGCCAGCGGCTCGTACGAGGTTCCGAAGATCGACCTCCAGGTGTCGGGGAATGTCGCGCTCATGTCCGGGCTTCCGTACGCGCCTCAGATTCAGGTGGTCCTGCCGCAGGGGCGGCGCAATATCAACTTCGACGTGCCGGGCTCGTATCGGCTGCCGAACGAGCAATGGCTGTTTCTCCGAGTGTCGAAGAACCTCTTCCGCAGTGGCCCGCGCCGGCTGGAGTTGGGGGTCGAGTTGCGTAACACACTGCAGCAAACGAGCGACGGCAGCCTCGCGTCGCGGATCTTTTCCAGCCCCAACTTCGGCCAGCAGACCACATGGCCGATCCCGCGACAACTCTTGTTTCGGGTGAAGGGGTATTTCTAACGGTCATGAAGCGCTGGCCATGGCTTCGCACGGCCATCACCGTCGCCGCGTGCCTGACGCCGGCCGCGGCGCAGTGTCAAGTCACGGCACCGCCCAGTCGCAGCCA
>CAWCQI010000043.1:0-376078 GCA_963797625.1 uncultured Acidobacteriota bacterium | reverse complement strand
ATGTATTGCTGGTGGCCGCGAATCTCGGCCTCGTCGCGCACGCCGCCGAGCGACAGGCGCACGAACTTGCGGCCCGTGGCGCGCGCGATGCTGCTTGCGCGATGCTCGTCTTGCCCACGCCGGGCGGCCCGACGAAGCACAGGATCGGCCCCTTGAGCTTCTTGGTCAGCGCCTGCACCGCCAGGTACTCGACGATGCGCTCTTTGCACTTCTTCAGGCCGTAGTGATCCTCGTCGAGGATCTTGCTCGGCCTCGACGATGTCGAAGCGCTCTTCGGTCTTGTCGTACCAGGGCAGGCTCAGGATCCAGTCGATGTAGTTGCGCACGACCGTCGCTTCCGCGCTGGTCGGGTGCATCATCTTGAGCTTCTTCAGCTCCTTCTTGACCTTGGCGCTGCGCCTCTTCGCTCAGCTTCTTGCGTCTTGAGCTTCTCTTCGATCTCCTGGATCTCGTTCTTGAACTCGTCGCGCTCGCCGCCACCCAGCTCCTTCTGGATGGCCTGCATCTGCTCGTTGAGGTAGTACTCCTTCTGCGTCTTCTCCATCTGCTTCTTGACGCGGGAGCGGATCTTCTTTTCGACCTGGAGGATCTCGATCTCGGCCTGCATCAGCTCGTACAGGCGCTCGAGCCGCTGCTTCGGCGTCCGCCATCTCGAGCAGGCCCTGGCGATCGGCGAGCTTGATGGTCGGCAGGTTGGCGGCGATGGTGTCGCTGAGCTTCGACGGCGTCGTCGATGCTCTGCACGCTCATCAGGACTTCGGGCTGCACCTTCTTGTTGAGCTTGACGTACACCTCGAACGTGCTCTGCACGCTGCGCATCAGCGCCTCGACCTCGACGTCGTCGGTCGTTCTCGTCGGGATCTCCTCGACCTCGACCAGGAAGTAGTCGCGCGTCTCGACGTAGCGCTTGACTGCGCGCGCGCTGCCGGCCCTCGACCAGCACCTTGACCGTGCCGTCGGCCAGCCGAAGCAGCTGCACGATCGTGCCGACCGTGCCGACGGCGTAGATGTCGTCGGGCGTCGGATCGTTCGTCTTGGCGTTCTTCTGCGCGGCGAGGAAGATCTCCTTGTCGCGCGCCATCGCCTCGTCGAGCGCGGCGATGCTCTTCTCGCGCCCGACGAACAGCTGCGACACCATGTGCGGGAACACGATGATGTCGCGCAGCGGCAGCGCCGGCAGCGTGCGCGCGGGCGGTCGCTTCGCGGCTTGCCGCTGTCGTTGTTTGAAGAACATTCGGGAGCTTCACGCGCCGGCGACTTCAGCCGACGCCCGCTTCCTTGTGGTAGACGATGAGCGGCGCCTCGCCGCTTGATGATGACGTCTTCGTTGACGACGACTTCCTTGATGCCCTGCTTGCGAGGGCACGTCGTACATGATGTCGAGCATCGCCTCTTCGAGGATGGCGCGCAGGCCGCGGGCGCCGCTTTCGCGCATCGAGCGCCTTCTTGCGCGACGGCCTGCGAGCGCGCCCTTGGTGAACTTGAGCTTCACGCCGTCCATCTCGAACAGCTTCTGGAACTGCTTGACCAGGCTGTTCTTGGGCTTGGTCAGGATGTCGATCAGCGCCTCTTCGTTCAGCTCGTGCAGCGTGGCGACCACCGGCAAGCGGCCGATGAACTCGGGGATGAGGCCGAACTTGAGCAGGTCCTCGGGCTGCACCTGCGCGCAGCAGCTCGCCCAGCTTGAACTCGTTCTTGCTCTTGATGTCGGCGCCGAAGCCGAGCCGCGCTCTGACCGATGCGGCGCTGGATGATCTGGTCGAGCCCGACGAAGGCGCCGCCGCAGATGAACAGGATGTTGGTGGTGTCGACCTGCAGGAAGTCCTGCTGCGGGTGCTTGCGCCCGCCCTTGGGCGGCACGTTGGCGATCGTGCCCTCGATGATCTTGAGCAGCGCCTGCTGCACGCCCTCACCCGACACGTCGCGCGTGATGGAGGGGTTGTCGCTCTTGCGGCTGATCTTGTCGATCTCGTCGATGTAGACGATGCCGCGCTGCGCGCGCTCGACGTCGTGGTCGGCGTTCTGCAGAGCTGGACGATGATGTTCTCGACGTCCTCGCCGACGTAGCCGGCTTCGGTCAGCGTGGTCGCGTCGGCGATGGCGAACGGCACCTTGAGGATCTTGGCCAGCGTCTGCGCGAGCAGCGTCTTGCCGCTACCGGTCGGGCCGAGCAGCAGGATGTTGCTCTTGCCGAGCTCGACGTCGTCCGCCGCGACCTTGCGAGTCGATGCGCTTGTAGTGGTTGTGGACGGCGACCGCGAGGATCTTCTTCGCGCGCTCCTGGCCGACCACGTACTCGTCGAGGATCGCCTTGATCTCCGCCGGCTTCGGGATCGGGTCGGAGCCGCCGTGCGGCTCGTCCTTCTCGACCTCTTCCGCGATGATGTCGTTGCAGAGCGCGATGCACTCGTCGCAGATGTAGACGGTCGGGCCCGGCGATGAGCTTTTTCACCTCCTTCTGCGATTTGCCGCAGAAGGAGCAGCACAGGTTGCCGTTCGATTCGTCTCGCCTTCGCTCCACTGTCTGCTCTCTCGCCTGCCAGATGTTGGGATTATCGAGAATTTTCAGAATTCTTGAAATTGTAAGGCGCCCGCGCGACGCGTCGCAAGGTTCGGCCGAGCCTGACACATATGCGGCCCTGTCGGTCGGACCAGCCGTTATTGCAGACGCCAGCGTCACGCACCTGGGCGCAGCGCAGCACGCGCCAGGTGCACGCCGCGCCCCTGGCTGCGCGAAGACCCTACGATTATGGGCTGATAAGCCCCAGCCCCTCGACGCAGGGCTTCAGGATTTTTCCGACCTTTCTTCTTGTGCTCGAAAATCTCGTCGATGATGCCGTACTCTTTGGCCTGATGCGCACCCATGTAGAAGTCGCGCTCGATGTCCTTGGCCAGCTCGTCGCGGTTGCTTGCCCGTGCTCTTGACCAGGATGTCGGTGACGACGTCCTTCATGTGGCGTGGACGGCGATGGCGCGGTTTCTGCGTCCCGTGGTGGACGCGTTCGACGGTTGGCGTGACGAGGATCGGTGGCTTCGCAGGTATTGCCCGACGTGTGGATCGCTGCCTGCTATGGCCCAGCTGGTCGGCGCCGACCCCGGGCGCAAGCGTCTGCTCTCGTGCGGCTGTTGCGGCACGCGCTGGCAGTTCAAGCGAACTGGCTGCCCTTTCTGCGACGGACAGGATGAACATCGCCTCATGGCCATGGCAGTCGAAGGGGAGGGCGGACTGCGAATCGACTACTGTGAGGCGTGCGGCGGCTATCTCAAAACCTATGACGGCGAGGGGAACGAAAGTGTCCTGCTCGCCGACTGGACGTCACTCCATCTCGACATCCTCGCCCGCGATCGTGGACTCAAACGGCGGGCGGCATCGCTCTACGACCTTTAAACGCGGTTCACGCAGGTCAGCACGGGTCGCGGATAACGCAGGTCATCACGGGACGCGGATCGCGCGGATCAGCAGCGGCCGCGATCGCGCAGATCGTGCAACACGGTACATGCGGGGCGTAACCCACGGACCGGTCGCGCCGCGCCTCGCGCGGGCGGCATCGGGAGAGTGGCGCAACTCAAAGCACCTGGTGGGTTTCTGGGTGCCTTGAGTTGCGCCGCTCTCCCGATGCCACTCGCCGGCCGTCCGGCCGGCGACGCGACCGATCTCCAGTCGACACAGCTTGCGAACATCCCACTCCATCCGGTTTCGTGCCTACGCGTCGAGTGATCCGCGAGATCCGCGTCCCGTGTGTGGATCTCCCGGTCGCGAGAGCGGCGCAACTCCAGCCGGCGGCCAAAATCTGCTAAGATTGAGTTTTGCCGGGGGAGGCAAAAAGGTGCCTGTGGAGAGGAACCATGGATCAGTCCCCGTTTTTGAATACAAGGATGCGCTTCTCAGGAAGCGCGGCGAGATTCTGGCGCAGGGCGGCGGTGTCAAGCCGCTGACCACGTCAGCGGAAACCAATTCGCGTCAGGGCGACCTGGCCGACCAGGCGAGCGGCAACAACGAAGTCCACATCCAGCTGAAACTGAAGCAGACCGACGCCAAGATTCTTCAGGCGATCGAAGAAGCGCTCTACCGCATGGAAAAGGGCACGTTCGGCGTGTGTCGCGACTGCGGCGAGCCGATTGCTCCGGCGCGCCTCAACGCGATTCCGTGGACCCGCGTCTGCATCACCTGCAAGGAAAAACAAAGCACGTGAAAGCCACAGAGCTGCTCGATTTTCTGCGCGAGTTCCATCGCGACAAGATGGCGATGCTGTGGCGGCACGTCGCCGCGGCCCGGCACGTCAGCGACTACGCGTTCAACAACACCTACCAGTACGTCATCGCGCGCGAAGAGATGCACGTCAGTTGGGTGCGAGACGCGATCGTCGACGCCGGCGGCGCTGACCCAGCCGAGGACGTGGCGGAACCGGTGATCCAACTCTCAGGAAAGGGCCTTGCCGCCGAGACCGCGCTCATCGCGCAGGATCGCGATGGAGCACAGGCGTTCGTCGACAAATGGCGTCCGCGAGTCGCCGCGCTCAGCCATGCGCGGCATCGCACGATGCTCAATGTGATCCTCGGGGAGACGCTCGAGCACAAGCGCTTCTTCGAGCAGGCCGTGGCCGGTCGTGCCGACCTCCTGGGGCGCCGCGCTGATGGCGCGGGAACCGGCGGGGGAGTGCTGCCCATCCGGTGGATCGAGCAGTAACCGCGGGCGAGCGTCCGGCAGTCATCGCGCTCGGCAGCAACCTCGGCGACAGGCGCGCGGCAATGACCTTTGCCGTCCGCCGCTTGTCCCGCATCCTCTCCAATCTCGCTCTCTCGGATATCGTCGAGACGGACCCGGAGGGTCCGTCCGGGGAACTACTCGAAGGCGAGCCTCTATACCTCAATGCCGTCGTCACCGGGACGACCACCCTCGACGGGCGGGCCCTGCTCGATGAACTGATGGCGATCGAGCAGGAGTTCGGCCGGGAGCGGCCCTACCCAGGGGCGGCGCGAACGATCGATCTCGACCTCATCCTGCTCGGCGACGTCGTCATCGACGAGCCTGGCCTCCAGGTGCCGCATCCACGTTTCCGAACGCGATTCTTTGTCCTCGGGCCGCTCGCGGAAATCGCGCCGGATCTGAAGGACCCGGTGACTGGGAAGTCGTCGGCGAGCTGTTGAGAGAGCTGCTGAGAGACGAAGCGCGCTGAGGATTGCAAAAAGAAAGGCCCGGAAGCGTGAGCCTCCGGGCCTTCTACGATGTTCCCGTCGCGAGCCGCGAGCCGCGGGCGAGCTGCTGACTACGTCGTCTTCTTGTAGGTCTGCTTCGAGGGACCACGGCCGCCCGCGTTCTCGATTGTCAGGACCCCGCCCGCAACCGACCACGTCGCCGTGGTTTCGACCATCGCCCCGTCCTGTCCTGGCCGCTTGCTGGTGATCACCAGTTTCGAGCCATCCCACTTGGCAACAGACTTCACCTCGACAGCGCCGCCTCGGCCCTGCATGGTATTGGTGCTCTCGGAGCCGTCCAGCTTGTAGTTCGAGACGATCTTGTTCTCGCCGGCCGTCCGCTCGACAGTCAGCGTGTCAGCTGTCTGCTTGACGGTCATCGGCCCGGCCATCATGCCGCGTCCGCCACCGCCGCCACCCGTCGGCCGCCGCCGCGGATCAACTTCCGGCGCCCAGGTACCAGAGAAGTCCGCCTTCTGCGCGAAGGCCAGCGTCGCCACTGCCAGGACGGCCGTCGCGAGGATTCCAATTCGTGCCCGCTTCATCATGAGACTCCTTTGAATGAGACTGAACGATCCGATACACTTCCCGTCCACGCATGCAAGACAGCTGTCAGCTATCAGCTCTCAGCTATCAGTTCTGAAAGACTCCACAAGCACATCGGTTGTCGCCGATTAGCTCAGCATTAGCTGAGAGCTGAGAGCTGAGAGCTACTCAAACCTTAGTGCCTCGATCGGGTCGAGCCGCGCGGCCTTGCGCGCAGGATAGAACCCGAAGAAGACGCCGGTCGCCGCCGCGACACCGAAGGCCACCCCAATCCAATCGGCGGGAATCGACGTCGGCCACTGCGCGAACCGCTCGATGCCCATCGACAAGGCAAATCCCAGGCCGATACCGATGAGCCCGCCGAAGAGGCTGATGACGATCGCTTCGACCAGAAACTGCAGCAACACGTCCCTGCCGCGGGCGCCGATGGCCATGCGGAGCCCGATCTCTCGTGTCCGTTCCGTGACAGAGACGAGCATGATGTTCATGATCCCGATGCCACCGACGACGAGTGAAACACCGGCGATGGCGGCGAGGAGGACGGTCATGGTCCGCGTCGTTTCGGTCCGCAGGCTGGCGATTTCCTCCTGCGTCCGGACCGTGAAGTCATCGGGCTCGCCAGCCACGAGCTTGTGACGAAGCCGCAGCGCCTCGGTGATGGCCGGGACGACCGAGGCGGTGTCCGGCGTGTCGGACGCGACCGTGATGTTGTTGATGTGCGTCTGGCCCTGCAGCTTCTTCTGCACCGTCGTATACGGCGCCAGGACGGTATCGTCCTGATCCTGGCCGAACGCGCCCTGGCCCTTCGGCGACATGACGCCGATCACTTTGAAGGGCTGATTGCGGATCCGGATGATTTCTCCGGTCGGATCGACGTCGGGTCCGAATAGCGTCTCAGAAACGACCTTCCCCAGGACGGCGACCTTGGCGGCGCTGCTGACGTCCTGCGGCGTGAAGAAGCTGCCGTACATCGTCGGCCAGCTGCGGATCTGTTGCAGGTCGACGTCGACGCCCTGAATCATGCTGGACCAGTTCTGGTTGCCGGCGATGATCTGCCCGCGCGAGTTGACGCCCGCCGAGACGTACTGAATGCCCGGCACGAGGCGCAGTGCGGCGGCGTCTTCCGCGGTGAGCGAGCTCGACATGCCCTGACCCTGCCGGACGCCGCCCTGCGTGAAGTTGCCGGCGTTGATGTTGATGACGTTGGTCCCCGCCGACTTGACCTGCTCCTCGATCGTGGCCTGCGCGCCGCGGCCGAGGGCGACCATCGTGATAACCGCTGCGACGCCGATGATCATGCCCAGCATGGTCAGCACGGTGCGCATCTTGTTGCGGTTGAGCGCCTTCAACGCGATCCGCAGCGTCATGATTATCGACATGCTGAACTCCTGGAAGCGGTCTCACAAACGCGCATCCGTGCCATCCGTGTGATCCGTGGCTCTAGGCTACGCCGCCGTGCTCGGCCGGAGCAGGATCGGCCGGGATGTGCGCCACGTCGACGTCCTCGGGGGGTGGCAGCGCCGCAAGCTCTTCGCCTGCATCCCTGCGCTTGGTGATCGGCTGGTCGATCTGAATCTTGCCGTCGCGGAAGCGGATGAGGCGCGTGCCGTGCTCGGCAATGTCCATTTCGTGGGTGATCAAGATGATCGTGATGCCCCGCTCGCGGTTCAGTTTCTGAAAGATGTCCATGACCTCGATGCTGGTGCGGGTATCGAGGTTCCCGGTCGGCTCGTCGGCCAGGATGATCGACGGCTCGTTGATGAGCGAACGGGCGATCGCGACGCGCTGCTGCTGTCCACCCGACAGCTGGTTCGGAAAATGGTGAAAACGATCGCCGAGCCCGACGATCTTCAGTGCGTCCATCGCGCGGCGATGGCGCTCGGATGCCTTCATCTTCGAGCCGCCGTTGTAGAGGAGGGGCAGTTCGACGTTGTCGAGCGCGGTCGTCCGCGAGAGCAGGTTGAAGCCCTGGAAGACGAACCCGATCTTCTTGTTCCGGACGACAGCCAGTTCGTCCTTCGACATTCGGGAGACGTCCTTGCCGTCGAGGAAGTAGTTGCCGCTCGTCGGGCGGTCGAGGCACCCGAGGATGTGCATCAACGTCGACTTGCCCGATCCCGAGGGACCGGTGACGGCGACGAACTCGCCGGCTTCGACGTCCATGTTCGCGCCGCGCAGCGCGCGGACGACCACTTCGCCGACCGTGTAGGTCTTGACGAGATCGCGAACGGAAATGACAGGCACTAGAACCCTCTGCCTCCGCCGCCGCCACGGTTGCCGCCGCCGGGCCCGCCTGGGCCGCCGCGTTGCGGGCCCATCAGCGGATTGCCGGTGCCCTGCTGGCCAGGCCTCGCGACCGGTTCCAGACCAGTCACCATGTTGACCACGACCTCCTGGCCTTCTTTGAGGTCGCCGTCGAGGAGCTCGCTGTAGGTTCCGTCGGATACGCCGAGCCGCAGATTGACGGACTTGAGCTGCTTGTTTTCGTACAGCCACGCCCGACCCCGCGTCTCGGTCATCTGCAAGGGTCCGAAGAGCGAATCGATCGTCGCGTGACCGCTGGTGATCGACGTGCCGGCAGTGACGTTGCCGGTCATCCCGCGGCCGAGATCCCGGCCGCTTCGCCCACCGTTGGCGTTGTTGCCGTCTGCATTTCGTCCGCCAGCAGGTCCGCCACCAGCGTTTCCGCGTCCGCCGCCGAAACCAGGCTGGCCCCCACCGGGTTGGCCTCCGCCAGGCCCCCCGCCGAAGCCGCCGCGTCCGCCGCCCTGGGCTTCGCGCTCCTTCATCCGTGCCTGGAATCGTTCCCGTTCCTCGGGCGTCATGCTCGCCATGCGCTCTTCCATGCGCTTGCGGCGCTCCTCGGGGGTCATGTTCGGATCGAAACCGCCTCGTCCGCCGCCGGAGCCTCGCCCACCTTCGCCGCCGCCGACGCGCGGCCACCATCGCTTCCGCCGGGTCCACCGCCCGCCATGCGGTCACCGCCGCCGCGAGCCTCGGGCGAGTCCGGGCGACCGCCGCCACCTGGCTGCGTCGCCTGTTGTGTCGCCCGCGCCTGGGGCGCCGCGGGTGCTGGCGCGGCTGCTGCTGGCGCATTGGTTCCCGCCGGCGCACTCGACGGAGCCAGCGGCAGCTCCCTGACCTTGAGGCGCTCCAGCCGCCGGCGAGCCTTGCGGCGCGCCTCCCTGACCCGGTCCACCGTCTCGTCCGCGACCGCCACCCTCGCGGCCGCGACCGCCTCCAAAACCGCCGCCACGCGTGACCTCGGGTGGGACCGGCTGGTTGAGCACCGTGAACATGGCCTCGGTGGGGCGGAAGCGCACGGCCGCCGTCGGGACGCGTACGACGTTGTTGCGCCGCGCGATCTCGATTCCCACTGTCGCTGTCATCCCTGGCTTCAACTTCAGCTGGGGATTGGGCACCGCAATCACGGTCGAGTAGACGACGACGTTCTGGACGACGGCTGGCTGCAGACGGACCTGCTCGACCGCGCCGACGAACGTGTCGGTCGGGTAGGCGTCGACACGGAACGACACGACCTGGCCCGGGCGCATCCGGCCGACGTCGGATTCGTCGATGTTGGCCACCACCTGCATCTTCGTGAGGTCCGCGGCGATGATGAACAGCGTCGGCGCATTCATGCTGGACGCGACCGTCTGGCCAGGTTCCACGTTGCGCGAAATCACGATGCCGTCGATCGGAGACGTGATGACGGTATAACCCATGTTGACCGTCGCCTGATTCAGGCTGGCCTTGGACTGCGTCAGGCTCGCTTCAGACGACTTGATCTGCGCGTCGGCGCTCTTGACGGCGAGCTCCGCCGCTTCATAGTCGGTCTTCGGCACAAGCTCCTTGGCAAACATCGCCTTGGCGCGGTCGTACTTCTGTTGCGCATCCGCGAGCGCGACGCGCAATCGCTCGAGGTCGGCTTCGGCCCGGACGACGTTGGCCTTCTGCGACTCGATCTGCACCTGAAGGATCGACGGGTCCAGCCGCGCGATGACCTGTCCCTTGCGGACGATCGAATTGAAATCCGCGTAGAGCTCCTGCACCACGCCAGACACCTGGGTGCCGACGGTCACGGTGGTCACCGCTTCGAGCGTGCCGGTCGCCTGGACCCGTTCGACGACCTCGCCCCGGCTGACCGGAACGGTCGTGACCGTTGGCTCGGGCCTGGTTCGATTCTGGTAGTAGGCCCAGCCCCCGGTGCCGAGCGCCGCGAGGAGGACCACAAAAACGATCAGCTTTTTCATGATGTCGAATCCTGCAGACCTTCGGGATCCGCGAACGACTTATGAATGCTCGGCCGCGTGACCCGAGCGCAGTCCCTTCAAGCCCTCTTCGAAGATCGTGTAGACCGTCGGCACGAAGACGAGCGTGATGAGGGTCGACGCCAGGAGCCCGCCGATGACGACGCGCGCCAGCGGCGCCTGCAACTCGGCGCCTTCGCCGATTCCCAGCGCCATCGGCACCAGCCCGAGCATCGTCGCGAGCGAGGTCATCAGAATCGGGCGCAGCCGGGTGCGGCCGGCCGTCTCGACGGCTTTACGCAGCGGCACGTGGTCGCGGCGGCGCAGGATGTTCGTGTAATCGACGAGCAGGATCGCGTTGCTGACGACGATGCCGGCGAGCATGATCACGCCGATGTAGGCCTGGAGGCTGAACGTCGTGCCCGTCAATTTGAGCGCAAGCACGACGCCGATCGCCGCGAGCGGCACCGAAAACATGATGATGAAGGGGTCGCGCAGCGACTCGTACTGCGACGCCATGACGGCGTAGACCAGCAGGATCGCGAGGAGCAGCATCATCTGGAGCTGCGAGAACGCGCGGGCCTGCTCTTCGGCCTCGGCGCCGAAGCTGACGCGCATGTCCTCGGGGACCGACACCTCGGGGAGGCGCGCGTTGACGGCGGCCATGGCCTCGCTCAATGCGGCTTGAGGCTCGGCGGTCACGCGGATGATGCGCTCCTGGTTCTTGCGCTGGATCTCGGTCGGTCCCGCCTGGTTCCGGACGGTCATGAGATTCTTCGCCTCGATGACCTTACCCTCGGACGTACTCAACAAGATGTTGCTGATGTCTTCGACCCGGCCGCGATCCTCCTCGCGAAGCCGGACGATGATCGGGTACTCGTTGCCGCCCTCGCGGAAGTACGCCGCCTGCGTCCCACCGACGCTGGTGCGAATCGAGTTGGCGACGCCAGTGACCGACAGTCCGAGCAGCGCCGCCTTGGGCCGATCGACTTGAATGGCGAGCTCCGGCCTCCCGTCGTCGCGGCCCACGCGCGCGTTGCGGACCTCGGGGACCCGGTCCATCATCGCCTTCGCGCCCTGCGCGACGCGCTGGGAGATCTGCAGATCGTCGCCCTGGATCTCGAGCGCGATGCGGGAATCACCGCCGCCAAAGAGGCGGTTCTGCTGCTGGTTTCCGCCGGTTGCCTGGGTCTGGATGATGACACCGGGAATAATCCCGGGCAGCTGACGGTTCAGGTCGCGCGCGATCTGTTCGCTCGAGCGCGTCCGCTTGTCCTTCGTCACGAGCCGCAGCGTCATGTTGACGCGGTTGGCGCCGCCGCCAGGGCCGAAGCCGCCGCCGCCACCGGCCTGCGTGATGACGTCTTCGGCCTCGCTCACGTATTCCTTGGCGAGCCCCTCGAGCCGGATGGCGATGCCCTCAGCGAGCTCGGCGCGCGTGCCCACCGGAAGCTCGGCGGTCACCCGCACTTCGCCTTCGTCGGTTTGCGGCATCAGCTCGAAGCCGATGGTCGGCAAGATCATGACGGCGGCGACGACGCACGCCGTGCCGATGCCGAGGACCGTGGGGCGGTGCTTGAGCGCGACGTGGATGATTCGGCTGTACTTTTCGTCCATCCCGTCGAGGAACCGCTCGCTGGCCGTGTAGAGCCGGCCGGCCAGCCCGCGGCGTTCGCTCACCGGCGGCGGCAGCTTCAACAGCCTCGAGCAGAGCACCGGCACGATTGTCACCGCGACAAACAGCGACATCGTCAGCGAGAACATGACGACGACGGACAGCTGCTTGAACATGATGCTCGACACGCCGGTCAGGAAGAGCAGCGGGACGAACACGGCGATGTGCGTCAGGGTCGACGCGAGAATCGCCGACCAGACTTCCTCGCTCGCGTCAATCGACGCGGTCATCCGGTCCTTGCCGTGCTCCATGTGCCGGAACGTGTTCTCGAGCACGACGATCGAGGCGTCGACGATCATGCCGATGCCGAGCGCCAGGCCGCCGAAGGTCATCGTATTGAGCGTGTAGCCGTTGAAGTAGAGCAGGGCGAACGTGCCGATGACCGAAATCGGGATCGAGGTGAAGACGATGAACGTGGCGCGCAGGTTGCGCAGGAAGAGGAAGATGATGCGCCATGACCAGGAAGCCGCCGACGAGCGCGTGCTCCTGGACGGCGTGGATCGACCGGTTGATGAAGATCGAGCTGTCGTCGAGGGGCGTCATCGTGATGCTCGGCACCTCGCGGTTGATCTTGACGATCTCCGCGCGCACGGCGGTGGCGATTTCAACCGTGTTGGTCCCCGACTGCTTGGTGATGCGGAGCCGCACGCCCGGCTTGCCGTTGATGCGCGTGAAGGAACGGAAGTCCTCGGTCGAGTCCTTGATCTCCGCGATGTCGCGCATGTAGACCGGCACGCCCGCGCGCGTCATCACGACGAGGTCGCTGATCTCGTTGAGGCTGGCAAACTGGCCTTGGCTGCGGACGAGGAACGTGCGGTCGCCCTCGTCGATCTCGCCAAGCGGGATGTTCTGGTTCTCCGTGCGCAGCAGGTTGACGACGCGGTCGACCGGCAGGTCGAGCGCCCGGATCTTTTCCTTGGAGAGCTCGACGTGGATCTGACGCCGGAGCCCGCCTTCGACTGTGACCGCGGCGACGCCGGGCACGCGCTCCAGCCGCTGGGACAGGTCGTGTTCGGCGATCTCGCGCAGCTTGACGCGGTCGTAGTCGCCCTCCAGGCCGACACCCATGATCGGGAAGGAGGTCGCATCGAACTTGAACATGACCGGGGCGTCGGCCTCTTCAGGCAACCGGCCGCGGACGCGATCGAGCCGGTTGCGGATGTCGTCGGCCGCCTCGTTGAGGTCGGTGCCCCACACCAGGTTCAGCGTGACGCGCGCCGAGCCCTCCTGACGACGTCGACTCGAGACGCTCGAGGCCGGCCACGGCGCTGAGCGCCTGCTCGATCGGCCGGGTGACGAGCTCCTCCATCTCGAGCGGACCGACGCCGGCGTAGGTCACGCGGACCGTGATGCTCGGGAACGAGACGTCGGGCATCAGGTCGACCGGGAGCCGCACCAGCGACATGCCGCCAATCAGGATCACGACGGCCGACAACATGAACATGGTGATCGGTCGCTCGATTGCCAAACGCGGAATGCTCATCGGCTGCTCCCCTCAGGCTTCGTTGCCTGTCCTGAACCCGCTGACGGCGCCTGCCCTGAGCCTGTCGAAGAGCGACCACGCCCGGAGCCCGTGTTTGCGGCAACAATCCGGTCTCCGTCCTTGAGGGCATTGGCGCCCGTTGTGATGACCCTCGCGCCGTTCTCGAGCCCCTTGGTGATCTCGATCGCTTCGCCGTCTCGGATGCCGACCTCGACCTGCAGGAACTTCGCGGTCATCACCTCCTGGGCCGGCGCGCCGGCGCCGCCGCCACGTGTGCCTTCAGGTTTCTCGGCCGCGGCAGCGACGAAGACTCCGCTCTTCCCCTCGAGGTCGACCAGCGCATTGCGCGGCACCGTGATCGCGTCGCTGCGCGTGCTGATCGTCAGCTGCACGCGCGAATACATGCCGGGCTTCAGCCGGTAGCCAACGTTCGGCACTTCGATTTCGATTTCGGCTGTGCGAGTAGCCGGGTCGAAGACCGGCGCGACACGACTGACGCGACCCTTGAAGGTCTCGCCCGGATACGCGTCGACCTCGACGTTGGCCGCGGTGCCCACCGGCACCCGACTGCATGTCGCGCTCGACCATGTTCGCGACCATCCGCACCGTGCGGATGTCGACGACCGACGCGACTGGCGCGTTCGTGCTCGCAAATGCTCCCTGATCGAGATACCGCTTGCCGATGAAGCCATCGACCGGCGCGACGATCTGCGTGTTCGTCAAGCGTGATCTTCAACTCGTCGAGTCGCGCCTTGGACTGTTCGAACTGCGCGCGCGCGAGATCGAGCTGAGCGACCGCGGCCTGATGCCGCGCGTCGACGTCATCGAAGGTCTGCTGCGGGAGCAGCTGACGCTCGAAGAGGCTGCGCGAGCGGTCGAGGTTGTTCTGCGCGAGCTTGAGGTCGGCTTCGCGCTGACGAATCGACGCTTGCGCGACCTGGTAGGACGCTTCAGCGCCGCGAACCTGTTCGCGAATCTCGCTGTCTTCAACCCGGGCGATCACCTGACCCTGGCGCACCGGATCGCCGAGCTTGACGTTCACGACCTGCAGGCGTCCGTTGGCGCGCGGCACGACTTCGACCGTGGCGGCGCCAATCAGGTTGCCGACCACCAGAATCTGCTCCGCGACCGGCGCGCGCTTGACGGTGGCGAATTCCACCGGCATCGGCGGCCGGCCCGCGCCCCGGCCGCCGCCCCGACCTCCAGCGCCTGGCGAACCACTCCCGGGGTCGTCCCCGGTGCGGTTGTAGACCAGCACGCCGGCGAGGCCGACGACGGCGACGATGACGATTGCGATTGTTCTACGCATGTGATGCCTAAGCTCTTAGCTGTCAGCTATCAGCTCTCAGTTGTCAGCTCTCTGCTGAGAGCTGACAGCTGAGAGCTGACGGCTCTCTACCGTGGGCTGATCTGCGTGCGCTGGAAGTCGACGAGCGCGCGGCGATAGTTCAGGTGCTCGCGCAGTTCGCGGTTGCGCGCGTCCGCGAGGTCGCGCTGCGCCTGGACGACTTCGAAGTTGGTGGCCATGCCGACGTCCAGCTTGCTCTGCGCCGCCTCGGCACGTTTCACCGACAGTTCCGTTGCCGACCTCGCCGCCTGAATGGCCTCGAGCGAACTGCGGATGGCGATCGCCGCCGCCGTCACCTCAGTCGCGATCTGCAGCTCGGTGGCCTTGATGGTCGTCTGGTTTTGACGAATGATGATCTGCTGTCGAGCCTTGTTGGCTTCCGCCGCGCTCTTGCCGAGCGGGTAAGAGAACAGCATCTGCACCGTCCAGGTCGGCGCTTCCCAGTTGCCGATGCCGCCAAGCGCGTTCCACCAGTCAGTTGGTGGGGGAGGCGGGGGGCCATTCTGCGTAGGCGTCGTCGTGCCGCCCCGGCCATCGAGACGGTAAGTGCCCTGCAGGTTCATCGACGGCAGCGTCTGATTGTCCAGGCTCCGGAGCGTCACGTTCGCCGAGTCGATGTTCTTCTTCGCCGTCAGCAGGTCGGTGCGGTTCGCCAGAGCATTGCGCACGGCTGCCTCGAGGTCGATCGCTTCCGCGCTCGGGGCGGGACGATCGGTCGCGTCGATCGACGCCGTCCACAACGGGTCATCGGTTCCGCTGACGATCAGGCGCTTGAGCGCCAGCTCAGTGTTCTGCAGCGTCGCTTCGGCGTTGACCAGGTTTTGCCGGCGCGTCGCTTCCTCGGCCTGCGCCTGCACGATGTCGATCGGCGCCATCGTGCCGATTTCAACGCGCGCGCGATTGTCCTGCACCAGCTTCGACGACAGCTCCAGCGACGCTCGCTGATTCTCCAGGTTCAGGATCGCGAACACGAGCTCGTAGTAGGCATTTCGCACGTCCGCGACGGTGCTCGCTGTCGTTGCCCGGAGATCCAGCTCCGCGACATCCTGCTGAATCTCAGTGGTCAGCAGGTTGGTCCGGGTTTGGTCGATCTTGCGATTGGCGAGGATCGGTTGGACATAGACCGCCTGGAACCCGGCCGAGTAGGCGGGGTTGTAAATGTTGTTGTTCTGGTTCGAGGCGATGCGGTTGTTCTGCCAGTTGATTTGGTAGCTGCCACCCTGCCATTTCGTGTTCTGCGAGACCCCGGCGTTCCAGATGGTGGTGTCGCTGTTGGTTCTGACGCCGCCCTCAATGGTCTGTCGGGCGAGCGTTGTCGCGGAGGAGGTGCTGACGTTAGAGTTCAGGTTCGGGCGATAGAAGGCATACGTCGCCGCGAGCGAGTAATCGAAGGTCTGCGGCGTCAGGCGCTGGGACGCCAGCGTCACGTTGCGTTCGAGGGCGCGGGCCACCGCTTCGTCAGCGGTCAGGGCGATCTTCGGTCCAGTAGTCGTCCCGGCCTGTGCCGGCGACGGCGTTTGACCCTGCTGCGCCAGACGGGTTTTCGCCTCTTCGATAAGTGTCTTGACGTGATCGGCCTCTTCGGCCGCCGTCCGCTGCTGCGCGGTGGCCGGGGCCGCAAAGATGACGCTCAACGCGGCGCTAACGAGTACGGATGATGCGATCTTCCTCACGAACTGCCTCCAGATGAAACGGATGCCGGTCGCAGTACCCGAGCGGGTGCCGACGATCCGTGGTGCTTTCTCAATCTTTGTTTTTGTCGCCGCGGCCCTGCCGCTTGCGCTCTTCGTCCTGCCGCTTTGCGCTCGGCGTCCATTCGCGCGCGCATCTCGTCGACTTTCACGCGCTGTTCGGGATTCAACAGGAGGCTGCATGCGGTAAATCATCACCGTGCGCGTGGCGTTGTTCTCGGCGCGCAGCTTCTCGACCTTCTCGACCTGCTGGGCGACGATCGACTGGTCGGCGGAGTATGCCTTGATGGTGGCCGCGAGCTCATCTTCCAGCCTCTCGAGCTCATGCCACTTTTCTCGCAGTTTGGGAGCCGTCGACTCCCACACCTCGTTGATCTTCTTGCTCTGCTGATCGCTCAGACGGAGTTCCTTCCGCGTCTCGGGGTGCAGCCACCACTTCCAGCGGGGCGGACCCTCCTCTTGAGCCGCATCAGGCTTCCGGCCGTCGCCGCGCTGCTGCTCGCAGAGGGCCGCAGCGTTGGCGCCAGTCGAGCCAAGAAACGCCACCAGAAAAACCCATGCAAAGTGTCTGGACATGCGATCGCACTCTCTTGAAAAACTACGCAGGCATATACGACCCCCTTGAGTGGCGTGTTTACTGATCAGGAGCGCGGCAGCGCATGGTGCGTCCCTCGGCGAGCTTCCGTAAGCTGCTGAGAATACACCACAAACTGCGCTGGCAGCTAGCTTGCTTTACGTATTTTCCGGCGGCGGGTTCTGAGACAAAAGTGTGGCAGCTACGACGCCGTGTAACGGCCCAGCCGTTCGATGACTTCGCCGACGATGTTGTTGGGGGTCGACGCCCCGGCGGTGAGGCCAACGGTAAGGGGATCGGAGGCCGGGAGCCAGCCGCGCGAGGCCTGCTCCGGACTGACCGTCGTCGAGGGCGCGCCTACCGGTCGATGCCGGATTTCGTCGGCCGACACCAGGCACTCCGGATCGGCGATATGGAAGGTCGTGACACGCTCGGCGCAGATCCGCGCCAGGTTGCAGGTATTGCTGCTGTTGTAGCCGCCAACGACGAGCATGAGGTCGAGCGGCTGGGCCTGCTGATTGTCGAGCAGGGCGATCACCGCGTCCTGACGCTCCTGGGTCGCGCTGCAGATCGTGTCGAAGGCGCGGAAATGATGGGGGAGTGCCGCCTCTCCATACCGCTCGGTCACCGCCGCCCGCAGCATCTCCCCGATTTCGAGCGACTCCGACATCAGCATCGTCGTCTGGTTGGCACAGCCGATACGCTCGAGGTCGCGGTCTGGATCAAAGCCGGGCGACACGGCATCCCCGAAACGGGCGAGGAAATCGGCCTTGCGTCCCCCCGAGCGAACGTAGTCGCACACCACCTGCGCTTCCTCGCGGTCGAGCACGACCAGAAAACGTCCCTGAGGATATTTCAGTGCCTGTGAGGCCGTCGCCCGAGTCTCCTCGTGCTTGATCTTGCCGTGGATAACGGCGGTATAGCCGTCCTGCGCGTAGCGCACGACGTTTTTCCACACGTTCAGCACCGATCCGCAGGTCGTGTCGACGAGCGTGCATCCCTGGTCGGCGAGGCGCGCCATGTCGCCGACGGTGACGCCGAACGCCGGCAGGATGACGACGTCCTTGGGACCAAGCAGGTCCCAGGGATCGGGGGATTCGCTCAGAAAACGGATGCCGGCGGCCCGGAGCCGATCGTTGACGTGCGGATTGTGGATGATCTCGCCGGTCAGGTAGACGTTCTGATCGGGAAAGCGGCGGCGGGCCTGATAGGCGTAGTCAACGGCACGATCTACGCCATAGCAGAACCCGAACTCTCGGGCGAGGTGCACGGTCAGCCGCCCGCTGCGGTACTGGTAGTCGTTCGCGCGCACGTCCTCGACGATGCGACTGTGGTAGGCGGCGGCCAGCTCTCCGGCCACGGCCTCCTTCATGTCGAGACCCTTGCGGAAGATGAGGGGCTTGGTGCTGGGCGTCGTGGCCAACGTGCTACCGCGGCCGCTCGAGATCGCGCGCGCGGGGGGTAATGTCGTCGATCGATTGGAGCATCGAGAGACGCTCGGTCGTCTGCGCCGGATCCCCGCCGAAAAACAACGTCTCGTCGGACACCGACGAGGTGGATACGGGGACGACGGACCCCCGGCTGAGCGGTTGCGGCGTCGCCAACCTCGCGCTCTGAGTTGTCGGCTGCGTCGAGATCGGGCTCAACGCGTGGCGGATATCGAAGAATTGACCGGCGGCGAGGCCGATCACGAGACCAGCGGCTGCTGCGGCGGCGACCCAGCGCTGGACATGGCCTTGCGTCGACGTCACCGGCCGGGCGAAACGCGGGAACGCGATGACGCGGGCCGGCCGCTCCAGTGCTTCCAGGCGGCGCATCACCTGGGCCTGCTGAACTGCGAGCCGTTCCGGCGGAAACACCTCGTCGGCTTCCGCGACGGCATCGTCGTGAAGGCGGTCAAGCCAGGCAGTGAAGTTGGCGTAGCGCGCCCGGCACTGGGCACAGCCGCTCAGATGCGCGTCGTTTACGGGCTGTCCGCTGGCAGCCGCCGCGCTCCAAAGGTCCGCGAACTGGTCGTCACTCAGATGACGGCTCGCCGCGCTTCGACTAAGAAGTGACACGATGTCTTTCTCCCCCCACTCCGGTGCTCGCCGCATCCTCCGCGAGCAGCGTCCGCAACCGTCGAATGGCCCGAAACAGGTGGACGCGCACGGTCGACTCGTTCAACCCGGTTAACGCGCTCACTTCCCGCGACGTACAGCCTTCGTAGTGGCTCAGCATGAACACCGATCGCTGGCGTTCCGGTAAGCGCGCCAGCGCCGCTGCGAGCTTCTTCCGGCGCTCGCGCCCGAGGACTTGATCCTCGGGCGACGGACCGCCGCTCGCGACGCGATCCGTAAAGTCCCTTTGCCCGTGCGGCGACTCCGGCATCGGCACGAGCCAGCGCTCACGCCGCGTCCGGGCCTTGATGCGATCCAGGCACCCGTTGATCAGGATGCGCGTGAACCACACCTCGAACGGCAGTTCCTCGCGAAACGACGACAGGTGCGAATACGCCTTCACCAGCGCGTCCTGCACCGCCTCGTCGGCCTCCGCCGAATCGCGCAGATAGTGAAACGCAATCCGGGCCGCTCGGCGCTGGTGCCGAGCCACCAGCTCGGCGTAGCGCTCGCGTGCCTCGGCGTGGCGACCCGCCGCCTGCATCGCCTTGACTGCAGACGCCGCCGCGCTGTCGGCTTCGCGGGTGGGGAGGCCCGCGGCCTGAGCTCCTGTCATCTGATTACGCTTACCGGCTGCCACCGTTTACCGTGCGTTCCAATCTGGTGTCCATTATACGGGACATTTCATCAATGCGAGTGGGCCCGCTTCCGCTAGCTCTCGCGCGAGCTTCGCGCCAGCTCGGCCGCAGCCTCCAGACTCAGCCGAGGCTCAGCTCTCACGGTGCCCGATTCAGGGCGCGGGCGAGCCAGGCCGGTGTCGCGGGGCTAGAATGAGCCTTCGGAGCAAGTGAGTGCTCGCAAAGTCGGGGCGAGGCGCCAAAGGTCGGCCCGTGAGAGATGCTGGAAGCTAGAATGGCTCTATGACCCGCGAGGCCGGTGTCGCCGCTCAAGGCCGTCCCCGGGCCTCCGAGTTCGTGTTCGCGCGCCTCAGGTACGAGTCGGGCGACTGGGACTACAACCCCAAGGTCGCCGCCAACATCCTCAACTCCGTCGTCGAGTACACGACGATCCCCGTCTATCCCGAAGAGGTCGTCATCGCGGCGTCGTCAGAGGAATTGATGGCGTTCCCGTTCCTCTTCATGACCGGCCACAAGCTGGTTCGCTTCAGTAGCGACGAACGCGAGCGGCTGCGGCGGTTTGTCGAGTACGGCGGGCTCCTCTTCTCCGACGATTGCAACCACGACGTCAACGGGCTTTACGCCCGGACCTTCGAGGAGGAGATGAAGGCGACGTTCCCCGACCGGGCGATGCCGAAGCTTCCCAGGCGCCACCCGCTCTACCGCAGTTTTTTTACCTTCGAGGATGGCCCGCCGACGACGTCACACGAACTGAACGGCTGGGGCGACGAGATCGTGCACGACTATCTGCGCGGCATCGAGCACGCCCGCAGGCTCGGCGTGCTGTACAGCAACAAGGACTACGGCTGTGAATGGGATTACGACTGGCGCAACAAACGATTTCAGCGCGAGGACAACACGAAGTTCGGCGTCAATATGGTCGTGTATGCGATGACGAGCTGAGCGAGGGCTCAGGGCTCAGGGCTCAGGGCTCAAGGCTCAGGGCTCAAGCAAGATCTTCGAGTAATTGGTCCAACGCTCTTGCCTGAGCCTTGAGCCGCTTGAGCCCTGAGCCTTGAGCCCTGAGCCATTTCCAACGCCGTGCCCGGATAGTAGTAACCGCACGACATCGCTGGGCGTGGCGCCGGCTCGCAGGCGGGCGAGAGCCCCAGCTTGACAGAGACCGACGCCGTGGCCGTAGCCACGTCCCGAGAACGTAAACGTTGCGCCTGTTCGGCGCACGTCGAAGAGCGTGCTGCGAATCGCGCGCGGGCCAAACGCGCGGCTCAGCACCTGACGGAATTCATCTCCACGGATCACCAGCGTCGCGTTCGCGGTTCCGGGTCTGGCGGAACGACTCCCGAGTGCGATTCGATTGGCCCGGCCAGCGGCGTCTCGGTCGACCACGTCGATAGTCTCGAGCGGGCGCTCGAGTCGCGTCCGCGGGTCGGCGTTGAGCGCCCGGGCCAGCGCCTCCAGCGTCACATCGTATTGCCACGCGGCGTGTGCGTCCGCGGCGGTTCCCTCGTCCGGCCGCGCGGCGAGGTACGGACGATCGCTTCCTCCCCAAACTGAACCGGCTGTGCTGGTATAGCCGCCGCAGTCCGCGTGAAACAGCGCCTGCACGGGCTGGTTGCCGAACGTCACGATGGTGCCGCTCGTCTGCCTGATGGCTTCTGACGAAGCTGCCGCCCATTTCGAGGTCTGGAGGCGTTGCGGATCGTAGAGCTGGCAGTGAGTTGTCGAGCAGAGGTCGAAGCCCTCCTGCGCGTGCCTTCCCAGGTGGGAGACCGCGTACGTCCGGCTGATGATCGTCTGCACCTCGAGCATTCGCTCGACGAGCGAGACGTCGCCGGCGGCCGGCGCGACTTCGCTGATGGCGGTGGCTTGCACGTAGTCCTCGAGCGGCACTTCGCGCACGACGATGACGCCGCGTTCCGAGACCTGCACCTTCACCAATCTGGGACGCGCGGCAGCGGGGGTTGGCGTCGCCGGCGCAATCGGCGTCGACACGCAGGCGGCGCTCGACAGGACGAGCAGCGCACCGAGAGCGAAACGAGTCACGACCATCGTATCGGCCAGGCGCGATGATAAAGTTAGCGCGATTTCATGGCTCGAGTGCTGCTCATCGACGACGATCCCGGGGTGCGCGAGAGCACCGCGCGGATGCTGCGCGCCGCGGGCTATACCGTGCAGACGGTGGCAACTGGCGAAGAAGGATTCGAGCGCGCGAAAGACGACGGCTTCGACGTGATCCTGTCCGACATGCGGATGCCGGGACTCTCGGGAATCGACGTGCTGCGCAAGCTCCGCGATGTGCGCGTGGACGCGTCGTTCATCGTCATGACGGGTTTTGGGACCGTCGACACCGCGGTCGAGGCGATGAAGCTTGGCGCGGTGGACTTCGTGCAGAAGCCGTTCTTTCGCGATGAGCTGCTGATGCGCGTTCGATCGGCCGCCGATCGGCGTCAACTCGCCCGACAGGTCGACCTGCTCCAGCGACAGATTCAGCCCGATCCGTCGCTCGACGCGCTCGTGGGTCAGAGCCGGGCGATGACGAAAGTCAAGGACCTCATCCAGCGAGCGGCCGCCGCGCCGGGCACGGTCCTCATCACCGGCGAGACCGGAACGGGAAAGGAACTGGCGGCGCGCGCCATTCACGCGCGCAGCGCCCGCGCGTCACGGCCGTTTGTCGCCGTGAACTGCGCCGCGCTGACGGAGTCGCTGCTCGAGGCGGAGCTGTTCGGTCATGCCAAGGGCGCGTTTACCGGCGCGACCGGGGCGCGCGCCGGGCTGATCGAGCACGCCGAGGGCGGCACGCTCTTTCTCGATGAAATCGGCACGCTGTCGAAGGCCCTGCAGGCGAAGCTGCTCCGCGCGCTCGAGTCGGGGGAGGTGCGCCGCGTTGGAGAGAACACGAGTCGCACGCTCGACGTTCGCTTCGTCGCTGCGACCAACATCGACCTGAAGGCGGCGACGGCATCGGGCGAGTTCCGGAGCGACTTGTACTATCGCCTCGACGTGCATCACGTCCACCTGCCGCCGCTCCGGGAACGCAGCGATGACCTGCCGCTGCTCGTGGCGCATTTTCTGGCGCGCTACGGGACCGGCGCAGGCGTGACGTCGTGCGCGCCCGACGCTCTCGACGTCCTCAAGGCTTTCACCTATCCGGGTAACGTCCGTCAGCTCGAGCACCTGATCCAACGGGCCGTGGCGACCGCACGGTCCGACGAGCTCACGATCAGCGACCTGCCAGAGGAGCTCCTGGCCGAACCAGCGACTGCGGCCCCCCTCGAGGGCTCGGTCGCGGCCGCCCGCGAGAAGGCCGAACGCGAGATGGTGGTCGCGACGCTCGCGAAGCACGCCGGCGAGATCGGCGCGGCCGCCCGCGAGCTTCAGGTCAGTCGCACGACGATGTGGCGGCTGATGAAAAAACACGGGATCGAGGGCTAGCGCCACGGATTACACGGACAACACGGATCGGGTTTGTGAGATAGCCTCTCCAGACTTCTCCAGGCGCTACACATTCTGCGTGATCGCCTCCAGTCGATGCCCCGCGTGTTTCAACTCTGCAACACTCTGCGCATTTCAGGTCTGAAACATCTCGCGCCGGGACGCGGAGTCTCGCCACCAGCCCCTGCCGCTAATTCATTGACTCGCACTCGATTCCCGCGCCGACTGATCTCGTGTGCGGTTACGGCGCGCCTCTTGCCTCTAGAGGTGTCGACGCGACTGCGCCTATGCCTCAGACCCCTGCTTCGCTCCTCGTCGACCGGATGACGGTGCACAACCGTCGTCTGCTCTGGGAGCTTCAAACCATCAACGAGATCGCCGAAGGCATCAGCCAGTCGCTCGAGCTCGACGATGTGCTGACCGGAGCGCTCCAGCGCATCGTCCGGGCGTTCGACGCGGTCGGCGCGTCGATTCGATTGCGCGACGAGCGCACGGGCCGCTACGAGATGACGGCGTCGGTCGGCCCGGCGCGGGTGCAGCGATTCTGGAACGGCGCGGCATCATGGCCGAGCGAGCAGGTGATCGCCACGCGGACGGCCGTGGTCGTGGAAGATCTCGCGCCGGGAGTGTCCTCGGTCAGTCGCACGGAATTCATGATGCGCAGCGGGATCAGCCTGCCGCTGCTGGCCGCCGACGATCTGCTCGGCGTGCTGAGCGTCGGCGCGTCGAGCCCGTGCCGTTTCGACCTGGCTGACGAGCGGCTGCTCGCCATCATCGCCGGGCAGATCGTCGTCGCGGTCCAGAACGCGCGACTTCATGATTCGGTGCGTCGCGGCAAGCAGGAATGGGAGCGCACGTTCGACGCGATCAGCGATCCGATTGCGGTCTTCGACCGCCACGGCCGGCTGCTTCGCGGCAACACGGCATTAGCCGCGCTCCTCGGCCGGCCCGTGACCGAGATTCGTGGCTCTTCATGCGGAGAGGTCGGCTTGTGCGGAGGCGGCTGCCCGGCCTGTGCCATCGGACGCGCCCTCACGGACGCCGCGCCGCGCGAAGAAGCGGGCGTAGAAGACGACAGCTCCGGTATTTCCCTCGCCCGCGCCGAGCGAGCCGAGATCACGCTCGCCGACGAGCAGATTCTGAGCGTCACGACCTTCCCCGCGGTCGACCCGGGTTCGCCCGCGGCGTCGGTCGTACAGGTCGCCAAGAACGTCACCGAGGAAATACGGTCGGCGCGCAGGCTGCGCCACATGAGCGACGAGCTGGGGAAGACGAACGCCCAGCTGACGGCGACCGTCGATCGGCTCAAGTCCACGCAGGCGCAACTGCTCCAGGCCGAAAAGCTCTCGGCGATCGGTCAACTCGTGGCCGGCGTCGCGCACGAGCTGAACAACCCGCTGACGAGCGTGATCGGGTTCGCGCAACTGCTCGAAAGCGAGCTGCGATCGGGTGACGCGGCCCGACCTGCCGAGGAAGTGGGGCTGGATCTTCGCCGCATCGCCGAGGAGTCGAATCGGGCGGCCAGCATCGTCCGAAATCTGCTTGCGTTTGCCCGTCGGCAGACCGCGGCGCGCGCGCCACAGGATGTCACCGAGCTCGTGCAGCGCGTGCTGTCGCTGCGGACCTACGAGTTCCGGCTGAGCAGCGTCGAGCTCGTCACCGAATTCGAGCCGGGCCTGCCGCCGGTCGTCATCGATGGGAGCCAGCTGCAGCAGGCGCTCCTCAACCTGATCCTGAATGCCGAACGCGCGATGCGTGGACGGCCGACGCGGCGACTGACGGTCGGCGCCAGGCTCGACTCGAGAGCGGCGGCGGTCGAGCTCTTCGTCTCCGATACCGGCCATGGGATCGACCACGAGAACATCAGCCGCATCTTCGACCCGTTTTTCACGACCCGGGAAGTCGGCGAGGGCACGGGCCTCGGGTTGAGCATCTGCTACGGCATCGTTCGCGACCACGGCGGGCAGATTGCCGTCTCGAGCAAGGTGCAGGTGGGGACCACCTTCTCGATTCTGCTGCCGGCGCGGATCGACCCGCCGCTCGGGACTGACGGCGGCATCCTCGTCGCGCACGTCGATCAGACCGACCGGGACTTCATCTCCGCCGCGCTCACCGCGTGGGGCTACAGCGTTGCGGCGACTGACCGCGCCGACGAGGCGCTGGCGCGCTACGAGCGCGATGGCCTGCGCGCGGCGTTCGTCGATCGGAGGATTCTGGCGGCCAATCTCGAGGCGTGGCGCGGCGCCCACACACCGGACACGCCGGTCCCAATCGTCGTCATCTCGATGGCCGCCGACGACGAAGCTGGTCACTTCGGGTACGAGCAGGCGAACGCCGTGCTCGTGCCGCCATTTCATTTGCGCGCGCTTCGTGCGGCGTTGGCAGCGGTGATTCTCGACAGGGTGGGGGGAGCATGACGAATCCACGACCATTGCTGGTGATTGTCGACGATGAGCAGGGGATTCTCGACGTCGTGTCGCGCTTTGCAGAGCGCGCGGGTTTCGACGTCGCGACCTGTGCTGACGGCCGAGAGGCGATTGCGCTCATCCAGACGCGCCGTCCCGATCTCGTCATGGTCGACCTGCGCATGCCCGAAGTCGGGGGGCTCGATATCCTGCGCGCGATTCGCGACGTCGACGCCCACTGCCAGGCGGTCCTGATGACCGGGTTCGCGTCTGTCGATACCGCCGTTGAAGCGGTCAAGCTCGGGGCGATGGACTATCTGAGCAAGCCGCTCGACTTCGGCCGGCTCGACCAGCTCCTCGCCGGCGTGCGCGACGAGATCGACCGGCGGCGCAGCGTCCTCTCCGTCGAAGGCGATCTCGCGCGGCGGCTCGAGTTCTGCGGGATGATCGGGCGCGGGCCGCGGATGCAGGATCTCTTCGGAATGATCCGACGCCTCGCCCCACACGTCCGCCTGGCGCTCGTGACGGGCGAGACCGGCACGGGCAAGGAACTCGCGGCGCGGGCGCTGCACAGTATCGGCCCACGGCGGGACCGGCGTTTCATTGCGGTCAACTGTTCAGCGGTCAACGACACGGTCTTTGAGAGCGAGCTGTTCGGCCACGCGCGCGGCGGGTTTCTCGGCGCCGCTGACAACAAGCCGGGCCTTTTCGAACTCGCTGACGGTGGAACGCTGTTCCTCGACGAGATCGGCGGTTTGCCAGCGACGGCGCAGGCCAAGCTCCTGCGCGTGCTCGAATTGGGCGAAGTCAGCCGGGTTGGCGCGCTCGACGCGCGGCGGGTCGATGTGCATGTCATCGCCGCCACCAATCGCGACTTGAGAGCTGAAGTGGCCGCTGGCCGCTTCCGCGGCGACCTCTTTTATCGGTTGAGCGTCGTCGAGGTGAAGCTGCCGCCGCTGAGGGATCGCCGCGAGGACATTCCTTACCTGACCGCGGCATTCGTACGTGAGGTCGGCGAGCGCCTGCAGAAGCCGATGCAGGGTCTGACGCCGGGCGCGGAGGCGCGGCTTACGGAGTCCGCGTGGGACGGGAACGTGCGGGAGCTGCGTAACGTCGTCGAGCGGGCGTGCATTCTTGCCGACGGCGAGTTCGTGACCGAGCGCGAGTTGGCCGTCTGCCTGCCGCCGCCGGCGCCGGCGATGGCGGCACCTGGTCCCGTGCCGGCAAGCTTCTCACTGGCCGGAGACAAGCCGGCCACGGATCTCCTGGTCAACGTCGAGCGAGATCATATTCAGCGCGCGCTCGTCCGGACGGGCGGGAACAAGAAGGCCGCCGCGCAGATGCTCGGCCTGAGCCGCCGCGCGCTCTACCGTCGGCTCGAGCGGCTCGATCTCTCGGGAACCATTGCGCGCCGTCGGCACTCGGCGATGCTAGAGGCGTAGCGTGACGGATTTTCGCGTCAGCTCGGGACGAGCCGGAATCGCCACGGCTCCGCCGCCACCGGAGGCCAAGCGCACGGTCCTCATCGTCGATGACGAACCCGGCGTTCGGCATCTGATGCGGCGGTGGCTCGAGTCGCGTGGCTACAGCGTCGCGGTGGCCGCGGGAGCCGACAAGGCGCTCGAGCTGCTGGCGGCCACGCCGACTGCGGTCGCGCTCTGCGATCTCCACATGCCAGGCCATGACGGCTTGTGGCTTGCCGACCAGGTGCGCCGCGAGCATCCCGATACCGCCGTCATCATCGCCACCGGTGTCAGTGACGTGAGCTCGGCGGTCGAAAGCGTGCGCCAGGGTGTCGTCGACTATCTGACCAAGCCGTTCGAGCGCGACCGCTTGTGCGAGGCCGTGTCGCGGGGCGTCGAGTGGCACCGATCGGCCTGCGATTCCCGGCGCTGGCGCGAGATGCTCGAGGACGAGATGCACGCGCGCCGCGCGCACCTCGAGGAGCTGATCGCATCCCACTTTGTCGATTCCGACGATGACCTCGACGTGCTGCTGGCCACGATGACGGCCACCAATCCGGACGCGTACGCCCACGCCTACCGGGTGGCGGCGCTCTCGGCGACCCTCGCGCGAGCCCTCGCCTTACGCGAGCCCGATGTCACGACGGTCGAGCGGGGCGCGCTCCTGCACGATCTGGGAAAGCTGGCGATGCCTGAAGCCGTCCTGCGAAAGCCGGCACCGCTGACCCTCGAGGAGCAACGGCTGATCCGCCGTCACCCGCGGATCGGCCACGAGCTCATCGCGCACGTGCCATACCTGTTGCTCGCTGCCCCGATTGTTCGCGACGCGCACGAGCGCATCGACGGGTTGGGGTATCCGCAAGGCAGCAGGGCAGGCGAGGTCTCGATTGGCGCCCGGATCGTGTCGGTCGCCGACGCCTACGACACGATGACGCGCGCGCGAGTCTTCCGCGACGCGATGTCTCCGGCGGCGGCGCTCGCCGAGATCGAACGATGCAGTGGCACCCAGTTCGATCCCACGGTGGTCGAGGCCCTGATGGCGATCGTCGACCGAGATTGAGCCGACCGCCGCAATGTGAGCCGAGGCGAATTCTGAATGCTGAATGCTGAATGCTGAAGTGAATGCTGAATTGCCCCTTGCTCGACTTCGACATTTAGTTCTACATTCAACCTTCAACCTTGACTTCAGCATTCAGCATTCAGCATTCAAAATTATTCGAGCCCGTGATTGGGCTCGAAATCCACGCGCAGCTGCTCACTGAAACCAAGATCTTCTGCGGGTGCAGCACGCGGTTCGGGGCGCCGCCGAACACCAATGTCTGCCCCGTGTGCCTCGGGCTGCCAGGCGCGTTGCCGGTGCTGAACCGCCGGGCCGTGGAGTTGGCGATCAGGGCCGCGCATGCCCTGAACTGCCAGGTCAATCTCCTGTCCATCTTCGCGCGAAAGAATTACTTCTATCCGGATCTGCCCAAGGGCTATCAGATATCTCAGTACGAGCGGCCGATCGCATCCGGCGGCCGTGTCGAGTACAAAGTCGATGGCGTCGAGCGGCGAGTGGGGATCACGCGAGCGCACCTCGAGGAGGACGCCGGCAAGTCCCTGCACGAGGGGTTTGCCGACTCCGATCGTCGAACCTACCTGGATTTCAATCGCAGCGGCGTCCCGCTCCTCGAAATCGTGACCGAACCGGACCTGCGGTCGGCGGCCGACGCCGGCGAGTTCTTCAGCCGGCTGCGAGAGATCCTGGTGGCGATCGGCGTCAACGACGGCAACATGGAGGAGGGCAGCCTTCGCTGCGACGCCAACGTCTCGGTGCGCCCGGCGGGCACGACCGCGTTCGGGACGAAGGCAGAAGTGAAGAACCTGAACTCGTTCCGCTACGTGCAGAAAGCGCTCGAGTACGAGATCGAGCGGCAGACCGAACTCGTGTCGAGCGGCGGCCGCGTCGAGCAGGAGACACGCCTCTGGGACGTCGCGTCAGGGCGGACGATGTCGATGCGGAGCAAGGAGGAAGCGCACGACTACCGCTATTTCCCGGAGCCGGACCTTCCGCCGCTCGAAGTCGACCCGGCGTGGGTGGACGAGATTCGGCTGTCGCTTGCGGAGCTTCCCGAGGCGCGGCGCCGGCGATTCGTCACCGAGTACGCGCTGCCCGAGTATGATGCCGGCGTCCTGACGCAGTCCCCCGCGCTCGCCGACTATTTCGAGGCGACCGCGGCGCTCGTCGGCAGCGCCAAGTCCGCCAGCAACTGGGTGATGGGGGAGCTGACGCGAAAGATGAACGAGCTCGGAATCGGGATCGGTTCGGTCGCGTTGACGCCGGCCGCGCTCGCGGGCTTGATTCGGCTCGTCGACTCGGGCACTATCAGCGGGCCAATTGCCAAGGACGTATTCGAAAAGATGTACGTCTCGGGACGCGCCGCCGACCAGATCGTGGCTGAGGAGGGGCTGGCGCGCATCGACGACGTGGCCGCGATCGAAGCGCACGTCGACGCGGTGATTCGCTCGAATGAGAAGGCGGTCACGCAGTACCGCGAGGGCAAGCACCAGACCTTCGGGTTTCTGGTCGGGCAGGTAATCAAGGCGACCGGCGGGAAGGCGAACCCGGCGGTCGTGAAGGACCTTCTGAAAAAGACTCTCGACCGATCGTATTGATGCTCTATTTATCGTAATTGATGATTGAGGCGCTCAACCTCTCGAAACTCTACGGCCGTGGCGTCTACGCGTTGCGCGATCTCACGCTGCGCGTCGACAAAGGCGAGTTCGTCTTCCTG
Organism: uncultured Acidobacteriota bacterium; assembly: GCA_963797625.1. Taxonomy (GTDB): domain Bacteria; phylum Acidobacteriota; class Vicinamibacteria; order Vicinamibacterales; family 2-12-FULL-66-21; genus DATBJJ01. The sequence continues at coordinate 346,504 of CAWCQI010000043.1, read as the reverse complement.
ACCGGGCCGAGCGGCGCGGGGAAGTCGACGCTCCTCCGCCTGCTGCTGCGCCGCGATGTGCCGACCGACGGGCAACTCGTCGTCAACGGTCGCGACCTGGCGTCGCTGACCGCGAGCGAGGTTCAGGCCTATCGCCGCTCGCTCGGGTTCGTCTTCCAGGACTTCAAGCTGCTGCCAACCAAGACCGTCCTCGAGAACGTTGCCTTCGTGCCGCACGTGCTGGGCATGCCGGTCACCCAACAGCAGCGACGCACGTTTCAGGTGCTCAAGTGGGTCGGTCTTCAGCATCGGATGAACGCGTTTCCGATGGAGCTCTCCGGCGGCGAGCAGCAGCGCATCGCGATCGCGCGCGCGCTCGTCAACGATCCGACGATCATCCTGGCCGACGAACCGACCGGGAACCTCGACCCCGACCTGTCGCTCGAGATCATGAACCTGTTTCGCGAGATCAACGCGCGCGGAACGACCGTGCTGGTCGCGACGCACGATCGCGAGCTCATCCGGCGCGTCGGCCGTCGGGCGCTGACGCTCGATCATGGGCATATCGTTGAGGTGAACTGACAACGATGCCGGACGAGGTCCCATGCGCGCGCTGAAATATTTCCTGAACGAGGCGACCGAAAGCCTGCTGCGCAGCTGGCGCTCCGCGTCGCTCGCGATCCTCACCATTGCCGCGGGACTCTTCGTGCTCGGCTTCTTCCTGATGGTCAACGACAACTTGCAGCGGGTCGTCGGTCGCTGGAGCGAGGCCGCCGAGATGTCCATTTATCTCAAGGATGAGGCGACGCGCGAGCAGGTCCAGGCGCTCGAGGCGTTGATCGACCAGAGCGGCGTTGCCGCCGAGCGCAAGTACTTGTCCAAGACCGACGCTCTGGCGCGATTCCGCGAAGACTTTCCGGATCTGGCGGGCGCCACTGAACGGCTCGATCGGAATCCGTTGCCGGCGTCGCTCGAAGTGCGTCTCGGCGCAAAGGCGCGCGGGACGTCTGCCGCGGTCGACGAGCTCGCCGCCCGCCTCGGGTCGGAGCCCGGCGTCGCCGACGTCCGCTACGACCGCCGCTGGTTGAGCCGTCTGGGTTCCGCCGTCCGGTTCGTCCGCACCATCGGACTCGTCATCGTGGCGTTGCTCGCGGTCGCCGCGGCCCTGACGGTCGCCAACGTGGTGCGGCTCGCCGCTTACGCCCGGCGTGACGAAATTGAAATCATGCAGCTCGTCGGGGCGCCGTTCGCGTTCATCCGCGGACCGTTCGTCGCCGAGGGCGTTCTGCAGGGCGGCGTTGGCGCGATCGTCGCGATCGTGCTCCTCTGGGGAATTTTCCTCACAGGAAAGGCCTGGTACGGGCAGCTGGCCCTCGAGGGGCTCGGGCTGACCACGCTGACGTTTCTGCCGGTCGGCGTCCTGGTGACGCTTGTCGGGGGAGGTATGGCGCTCGGGTGCCTGGGGGGGCTCATCGTCGCCCGCACGGTGCGCTAGCGCGGGGTCAGATCTCGATTTTCTCGCTGGGTGGCCCGATCGAGCCCGCCGAGAAAATCGAGATCTGACCCCGGGGTCGCGACCGGAGGCCTCGATCGTGTTGACATCGATTCCGGCCCCCGTTTAGACTCAATTTATCCCTCATATGTCCCAGGCAAGGAGTCGCATGGCACGCGTCGTCAGCCAGGCCAGGGTTTTGAGCGCACCGAACTCCACGCACGCCGATTTCTATCGCGCCGAATTCACCAGACATCGCCAATGCCTCGCCGCGCAACGTGAGTCGTTCTCCGAGCGCGCGATCACCGACGCCGACGAGGCGCTTGCGCGTGTCATCAGCCAGCTCGAACAGCTCTGCGCCAAAGACGACGCCGAGCAGGTGATAGCCGGGTTGCTGCGCAAGTTCAACGCGGTCACCGGCCTCTCTGGCTGGTCTGACCCGACGCAGTTGCACTGACCTCCACGCTTTCCGAATTACGCGCGGACGCCGGGCGGATTCTCCGTGCCGCCGTCGACGCCGTCGATCCGTCGCGACTGATCCAGCGCGCCTACCGCAACTCGGTTTTCTCACGCCGTGTCGCGCGCCGCCGGCGGAGCACCCGACCTTTTCGTCGTCGCCGCCGGAAAAGGCGCGTGGCCGATGGCCTCGGCGTTCACGGATCTCGAGGGTGACGCGATCAGGCGCGGCGTCATCGCCGGTCCATCGACAGGCTCTCGATCGCTCCCTCACCAGCTCGAGCCCTTCGACGCCAGCCATCCCTATCCGAATGCCGCCAGCGTGTCGGCCGGTCTCCGCGCGCTCGATTTGGCCCGCGAGTCCAGAGATGCCGGCTGGCTCGTGGTCCTGCTGTCGGGCGGTGCGTCGGCGATGCTGGTCGCGCCGGTTGCCGGCGTCACGCTCGACGACAAAATCGCCACTGCGCGGGCATTGATGCGTGCCGGGATAGCGATCGACGGGCTCAACTGCGTCCGCAAGCACCTCTCGCGCATCAAAGGCGGCCAACTGGCCGCGGCCGCGGCACGAACGATGACGCTGGCGATTTCTGACGTCCACGGTCCGGTCGCGGATGATCCGTCGGTCATCGGGTCTGGCCCGACGGTCGGCGATCCGACGACGTTTGCGCAGGCAATGGCGATTGTCGAGAACGTGAGCGACGTGCCGGCAACGGTGCGTCGCTATTTCGAGCGCGGCGTTCGTGGCGAGGTACCGGAGACGATCAAGCCGCAGGACCAACGACTGTCGCTGGGGTCGTATGAAATCGTCGGCAATCGCGAGACCGCAGTTGGCGGCGCCGCTGAGGCCGCGCGAGCGCTCGGCTACTCCGTCAGCATCGTCCCGAAAGCGATCACGGGCGAGGCGCGAGACGCGGCGCGCGCGTTTCTCGCCGACGCGCGCTTGACGTCAGTCGCGGCCGGCACGCGGCTCTGCGTCCTGGCGGCGGGTGAGACGACAGTCACGGTCACAGGCAACGGGCTGGGCGGCCGCAATCAGGAGTTCGTCCTGGCCGCGGCGCCGGACCTCGCAACGATCGGTCGGCCGGCCGTGCTGGCGAGCGCCGGCACCGACGGTGTCGACGGCCCGACCGACGCAGCCGGCGCGCTGGCCGATCCGACGACGCTCGATCGCGCGCGGCAGGCGGGCGTTGACTGGCAGTCGACGCTGGCTGGTCACGACGCGTATCATTTCTTCCAGCCGCTGGGCGATCTGATCGTCTGGGGCCCGACGGGCACGAACGTCGGCGATGTGCAGCTGCTGCTGGTGGCCTGATATGACTCCAACCAAGTGGGTTCTTTCGGGGTTCGCGGCGCTCGTCGTGGCGCTCGGCATTGGCTATGCGCTCGGGGGCTCGGGTCGCTTTACGCTGCAGAACGCGCTCGACGATTCGCGAGGCAAGCTCGATATCGCCGACGCCCGCGTGCACCTGCTCGAAGCCAGGGTGAGCCTCTACAACGTCAACTTCGGCGACGCGAGCCGGCACTTCGAGGAATCGAAGCCGCCGCTGCGACGCGTCCGCGAACGTTTTCAGAACATCGGTAAGAACGCGGCCGCCGGCAGCATCGCGGCGGCACTCGAGCACATCGAGGAAGGGCAGCGTCTCGCCGGGAAGCTCGACCAGGCCGCCAACTCGAAAGCGAACGACGCGCTCGAGGCCATCCGCGTCGCGTCGTCGCAATAGATTGTGCGCGTTATTTGACGACTGTCGCTGTCACTTCGACCGACATCTTGCGGTCCGATGTTGGATCAGTCGCCTGTGAGATTACCGTCGGCTTCCCCGCATCCACCAGCACGGATAATCGTTGATTCAGCGACACGAGCCCCTCGCGCGCGCCGGTCTCGTTGCTGGGCTTTGGCGCGTACTCCAAGGTCAAATCCAGCCGGATCAGGCTGTCTTTGATGATCGTGGGTACCGCGTCGATGTTCAACACGATGTCCCGCGCAGTCGTGGCAGCCTGGCCGCTGCTGCGAACGCTGCCGGCACGCCGGTCGGCGACGAGCATGCTCACCGAGCGTTTCACCGCTGCGCCGGGGCCCGCCTGATCCGAGATCGTCACCTCGATCCTGATGTTCGCCGGTAGGCCTTCCGGAGCGCTTGGCTTTGCCGGTGTCTTGTCACCCTCGCCGGTTGGTTTGATTGCCGCCTGCGTCGGCCGAGCTGCGGGCGTCTGCGACGCGTCGGCGGTGCCAGCGATGAGTCCGGCGACCAGGATCGTTGTGAGTGTTGGTCTGATCATGTCTTCTCCTGTGGCTTCTACCGTCGCGACGGCAATGGCACGATCTCGATGGGCTCGAGCGTGATCTGAGTAATCTCGATTTCTGATGTCCTGATCGGTGGCGTGTATAGGAGCGTCATGGCGACGGGAAGAACTGGCGCAAGCGGTTCAGCTGGCGTCGTCGCGGTTTCGAGCGCGAGTGGTCCAGGAATCGATGCGGCTTCCACGAGTCGTTCCTGCGCGGTATGCGGCGCGACGCGTGGTGTCGATCGACCCGGCCGTTGAGCGATCGGCAACGTATCCCGGGGGAGCGCCTGTGAGGCTGCTGGTGTCGACGGCTTCGTCGCCGGCGGCGGCGTTGTCTGTTGAATCGGGGGCACGGCGCGTGTGCTGGCCACGCGACTCTCGGGTGGCGCCGGTTGCCGCGTGATGAGATTCACGATGAGCAGCACTATTGCGGCGAGCGCCGCCGATGCAGCTGCCAGTGCGCGCCACGGCATGACCCACTGAGGCGCCCCCGCGATCTCGTCGAGTACGCGCTGTCGCAGGTCGCCAGTCGGCTCGACGTTCATCATCTCGCGCACGGCGCGGTCGATCGCCTCGTCGAGCTGCGTTTCCACGAGTGGTCTATCCGCCATAGGTATGTCCCATCGCCGCCATCTTTTCTTTCAGGACGCGGCGGGCTTCCGAGACGCGCCATTTCACGGTGCCGACGGGCACGCCGAGGATGAAGCTGATTTGCGAATAGTTGTAGTCGCCGGATCCGGCAAGGAGGAGCGCGTCGCGCAGCTTGCGCGGCAGCGTTCGGATGAGGCGCCGGATTGTCTGTTGCAGCTGCGCCCCGGCGAGGTCCTCTTCCTGCGATCGTCGGTCAGACGGCATGTGTTCGATCCAGCTGATGGCGTCGGTCTCGGGCTCCGCCGGTGTGACCGTCAGTCGCAGCCACCGTCCGACGCTCTTGCGCCGGTCGAGCGCCTTGCGCCACGTGATCGCGAGCAGCCAGGTCCGAAACGCTGCTTCGCCGCGGAAGCTTGCGAGCTTCCGGTAAGCCATGACGAACGCCTCCTGCGCCACGTCGTCGGCGTCGGTCGTCGAGCCGAGTGCGGCCACCGCCGCGCGGAAGACCGCCTTCCGGTTGCGCTCGACGAGCTCCCCGAAGGCGTCGGTATCGCCGGTCTGTGCCCGGCGCACCAAGTTGAGGTCGGCGTCCAAGGCGCTGTCCGGCCCGGGAGCCGACACATCCGCCTCCCGCGGCTCGGTTGCGGTCACACAGTCAGTAGACTCAGGCACGAGGACCCCGGTTGGAGAAATCCGACGGGGTCAGGCCGTGAATCATGAACTGCGGCAGTTGGAGGGCCAGAACCAGCACGGTTTCCGTCCATATTGGGTCTTTCTCTACTCACGAAAAATTTACACGAAACGCTGGGATTCACGATTCACGGCCTGACCCCAATTCACGATTCACGGCCTGACCCCGGCACGAACTGTTGGATAGGATTGAACATATGTTGAACCACGAACAGCTGCTCAAGCTGATTCGCGACAAGGTCGAGCATCCGGCGACGCCGCGAGAGCTCCTGCAGCGCCTGAAGATCCCGCGGGACGAGCGCCCGACCCTCAAGCGCCTGTTGAAGGACCTGGTCAGCCAGGGTGCGCTCGTCGAAACTCGGGGAAACCGATACGGCCTGCCGGATCGGATGAATCTGATCGTCGGGCGGATCACGACCCATCCGCGCGGCTTCGGATTCGTCGTGCCCGATCGCCCGGTTGATGGCGTCACCGGCGACATCTATGTCGCCGGCAGCAATTTGAATCAAGCGATGCACGGCGACCGCGTCGTCGCGCGGGTCGAGCGCGTCACCGACCGCGGCGCGGAGGGACGGATCCTTCGGATCCTCGAGCGCGGCGCAGCCACTATCGTCGGGCGTTTCGAGTCGGACGGATCCGGCGGCGGCTTTGTCGTGCCGTTCGACCGGCGGCTGATCATGGACGTGCAGATTCCTTCCGGCGATCACGCGGACGCGCAGTCGAATGACATGGTCTCGGCCGCGATCACGAGGTGGCCGACGGCCGCGCGTGGACCGGTCGGCAAGGTCGTCGAAGTGATTGGCGACATCGATGCCCCTGGCGTCGACACCGAAATCATCATCCGCAAGCACGGGATCCCCGACGAGCACGGCGAGGAGGCCATCGCAGAAGCGCGCAGGCTCGGCAGCGACGTCCGCGAACGCGACCTCGTCGGGCGGACGGATTTTCGGTCCCAGGTGACGGTCACCATCGACGGCGAGCACGCCCGCGACTTCGACGACGCGATCACGATCGAGAAACTCCCGAACGGCAACTTCTGGCTTGGCGTGCATATCGCAGACGTGGCGCACTACGTGCCGGAAGGCGGCGCGCTCGACGAGGAGGCGTACGAGCGAGCGACCTCGGTGTATTTTCCCGACCGCGCGGTCCACATGTTCCCGGCCGATCTGTCGACCGGCCTGTGCAGTTTGAATCCGCACGTCGACCGCCTCGTGCAATCCTGCCTGATGGAAGTCGACCGTAAGGGCTCGGTCCTGCGCTACGAAATCCATGACGGCGTCATTCACAGCGACGCCCGCATGACCTACACCGACGTCAACGCGATCCTCACCGATCACGACGAGACGACGAGCGCCCGCTACCGGGAGCTCGTGCCGCAGTTCGAGCTGATGAAGGAGCTCTTCGAGATCCTCAACCGCCGCCGTCACCGGCGCGGCTCGATTGACTTCGATCTCAAGGAGCCCGAGATCGTCCTTGACGATGAAGGCATGGTGGAGGAGATCGTCGCCGCCGAACGAAACATTGCCCATCGGCTGATCGAAGAGTTCATGCTGCTCGCCAACGAAACGGTCGCCGCGCACCTCGATGCCCACGACGTGCCGTCGCTCTTTCGCGTCCACGAGGAACCCGATCCGCTCAAGGTCGAGGAATTCGAGGAATTCATCTCGACGCTCGGCTACAGCCTCGGCAAGGCGTCCTCGAAAGTCACGCCGCGCGACTTCCAGAAGCTCGTCGAGCGGATGCGCGGCACGCCCGAAGAGAAGCCGATCGCGTTCCTGATGCTCCGGACCATGCAGAAGGCGCGGTACGACCCGTCCAATCTGGGTCACTTCGGTCTGGCAGCCGACAGCTATACGCACTTCACGTCGCCGATCCGGAGGTACCCGGACCTCGTCGTGCATCGGACGCTCCGCGAGTCGCGCCATGGCGGAATGAGCGAGGATCGCAAGGCCGAGCTCATCGAGGAACTGCCCGAGATCGCGCGCCACACGTCAGAGCGCGAGCGCCGCGCCGACGATGCCGAACGGGAACTGGTGCAATGGAAGAAGGTTCGCTTCATGGCGGACAAGGTCGGGGACGAGTTCGAGGGATACGTCACGGGCGTGACGGCATTCGGGCTGTATATCGAGCTCGTCGAGCACTTCGTCGAAGGCCTCGTGCACGTCTCGACGATGGCCGACGACTACTATCGGTTCGTCGAACGGGCGCACATGTTGCGCGGTGAGAACAAGGGGAAGCTCTATCGGCTCGGCGACAAGGTCAAGGTGCAGGTCGTGAAGGTCGACATGGAGCGTCGGCAGGTCGACCTCGGTCTGGTGGAGATCCTCGACGCCGTCCGGGAGTCGGAAGAAAACAGAGGCCCGCGCCGCAGCAAGGCAACCCCAAGACAGGAGCGCGTGAAGCCGGCGCGGGCGCGAAAGGGCAAGCAGCGCCCCGGCAAGAAGGAACGCGCCGCCCGCCGGCGGCGCTGATGTCCGAGCGCTCGATCGTCATCGGCACCGCCGGGCACATCGACCACGGCAAGAGCGCGCTCATCCGGGCGCTGACCGGGACAGATCCGGACCGCCTGAAAGAAGAGCAGGAGCGCGGCATTACCATCGATCTCGGTTTCGCGCACCTCCGCAACCTCGCCTTTGTCGACGTCCCCGGCCATGAGCGTTTCGTCAAGAACATGCTCGCCGGTGTCGGTGGGATCGATCTCGTCATGCTGGTGGTTGCCGCAGACGAGTCGGTGATGCCGCAGACCCGCGAGCACTTTCATATCTGCCGCCTGCTGCAGGTTCCGGCCGGTCTCGTCGTCTTGACGAAGAGCGATGTGAGCGATCCCGACATGCAGGAGCTCGCGCGGCTCGAGGTCAGCTGAACTCGTGGCCGGATCGTTTCTCGCCAGTGCGCCCGTCGTCGCGGTCTCGGCGCGCACCGGCGCCGGGCTGGACGTGCTCAAGGAGACGCTCGTGGCGATGGCGGCGTCGGTGCCGGCGCGGCGCACGGCTGGACCCGTGCGGCTTCCGATCGATCGCGTGTTCTCGATGCGGGGCTTCGGCACCGTCGTGACCGGGACGCTGGTGTCAGGGTGCCTGTCGAGCGAGCAGGAGCTGGTGCTGTTACCGAAGGGGCTCGAGACCAAAATCCGCGGCGTGCAGGTGCACGGCCGGCCTGAAGCCTCCGTCGAGGCCGGACACCGGGTGGCTGTGAACCTGGGCGGCGTCGACGTGGCGGAGATTGCGCGCGGAGACGCGCTTGTCGATCGCGGCGCGTTCGAGCCGACGCGCCGGCTCGACGTCGCGCTGGAGTTGCTGCCCGACGCGCGGCCGCTTCGCCAGAACGCCCGCGTACGGTTCCACGCAGGCACAGCCGAGATCCTGGGGCGCGTGGCGATGGCGGGGGAGGGATCGCCGTTGCACGCGCGCATTCACCTCGAGGCCGCGGCCGTCGTGACGCGAGGCGATCGATTCATCCTTCGCACGTATTCGCCGCGCGACACGCTTGGAGGAGGTGTGGTTCTGGATCCGCGGCCTCCACGGGCTGGAATGCGCAGCGCCGCGGGGCTCGAGCGGTTTCGCCGAATTGACACCTCGAGCGCGGACGCGGCGTTGACCGTGTTCGTCGAAGAGGCACAGGGGGCCGGGCTGCCGAGGTCGAGCCTTGTCAGCCGCGCTGGCCTGTCCTACGCGGAAGCAGAGCGCGCCGCAGAACGCCTGGTCAGCTCGGGCGTCGCCACGCTGGTTGGCGATACGCTCGTGTCGACTCGCGTTCGCGACGAACTCGCGGCACGGCTGATTGCGCTCCTTCAAGCGCACCATCAGGCCAACCCGCTTGCTGGTGGGATGCCTCGGGAGGAGGCACGGGAGCGAGTCTTTCGGCGGGCCAGCGTCGCGATCTTCGAAGCCGTCCTCGAGGATCTCGTCAGTGCGGGGCGGCTCGTCGCGCGCGATCGGCTCGCGCTCGAAGGCCATCACGTGTCGCTGTCGCCTGAGGAAGCGACGGCTCAGCGCGAACTGGAACGGGTGTATCTCGACGCGAATCTCACGCCGCCGGATCTGGCCGCTGCGACGGCTGACGCTGGAGTGGCGCCCGGTGTCGCCACCCGCGTGGTCGCGCTCATGGTCCGCAACCGCGTCCTCGTCAAGGTCGACACGCTGCTGTTTCACACGGCATCGCTCGATCGCCTCAAAGCCGACGTGCGTGGCCTCAAGGGCGCAGGGACGACTGCCAGAGTCGACGTCGCCTCGTTCAAGGAACGCTACGGCGTCAGCCGGAAGTACGCGATTCCTCTGCTGGAGTACCTGGATCGGGAACGAGTAACGAAGCGGATGGGAGAGAGCCGGATCGTGCTCTAGCGTCAGACTTCAGAGGCGCGGCGACCGGAACCGAGGAGAGGCGAGATTAGCGGTCGTCGCGGCCGTCCCGCGTGGCTTCCTTGAAATTCCGGATGCCCTTCCCGATGCCCCGGCCGATCTCGGGCAGTCGGCTGGCGCCAAAGATCAGGATCACCAGAAAGAGAATGACAATCAGTTCGGGAATCCCGAGACCCATAGTGGCTCCTTCGCCTTGCCTGAGGACATTTTGATTCTACCACCTCTTCTTCACCTCTTCTTCACCTCCGGGGCACCTCGGCGGGGTTGCGGAGGTCGAAACCGTCGGTCGTCGAGCGAAACGGACCGCGTGCGGCGATCGTAAGACAAGTGTCCGGCGCCGGGGACAACGCGCGTCGTGCCGTTGAGATTCTCACGCATTCTGAGGGGGTTTCTCGCGGGCTTCCATCTTGCACCTTGCGCATCCCGACCGGGTCAGCCACAATGATTGCAGGTTCCACAGTCAGTCCACGACACATGCCAGAGGTCTACCAGGGCGCTAGCCCGAACGCCCGCTTGCTGGCCGGTTCTGTCGAAACCGCCCCGAGCAACACGAAGCGGATTGGCAACGCGTTCAGCGTGTCGCTCGTGTCGCACCTGATCCTCGCGGCGCTCGTCCTCTTCGTGTTCACGCTCCCGGTGGTACCTGCGCCCGACGGTCAATCGAACCTCTCCCTCAAAGACATCGTCTGGGTCGCCTCGCCTGGGCCGGGCGGCGGGGGCGGTGGCGGCGGCAACAAAACGCCGGAACCGCCACGCAAGGCTGAGCTTCCAGACAAACAGAAGATCACGGTGCCCGTCGCGAAGACCCCCAAGCTCGAGGCGCCGGAGCCTCCCAAGCAAGAACAGCAGATCGTTGTGCCGGCCCAGGCCGTCGCCTCTGGCGTCGAACAACTGCCGGGGGCTGTCACCCAGATGATCACGCCGACGATTTCGCAGGGCAGCGGCACGGGCGGCGGGGCGGGAACCGGGCGAGGCGTCGGGCAGCGGGCCGGGTGATGGTTCGGGCCTCGGCCCCGGCTACGGCGGAGGGTTTGGCGGCGGCGCCTACCGGCCCGGCAACGGCGTCACGCAGCCAAGGCTGCTCCGAGAGGTCAAGCCCAACTACACCGCGGAGGCCATGCGCGCCAAGATCCAGGGCGTCGTCTGGCTCGAAGCCGTCGTCCTCGAAAACGGCTCGGTTGGTCAGGTCCGCGTGATCCGATCGCTCGATCCGACCTTCGGTCTCGACCTGGAGGCCGAACGCACCGTCAAGAAGTGGGTCTTCGCCCCCGGCACCCGGCTCGGCCAGCCTGTCCCCGTGCTGATCGAGATCGAGATGTCCTTCACACTTCGCTAGCTCTCCGGATCGAATCGGCGAATCGCCCGAGCTCCCAGCCCGCCGCTATACTCAGCCAATGCTGAGGTTCTTGTCGATTGTCTTCATCGCGACGCTCTCGGCGTCCGAAGCCGTCGCGCAGCCGTATCCGGCGCCGGTCGAAGCGGATTTCATCGTGCGCAATTATCGTTTCGAGAGCGGTGAGACCCTCGCGGAAGTGAAGCTGCACTACCGGACGATAGGCAGTCCGAAGAAGGATGCGCGACGGCGTCGTGCGCAACGCCGTGCTGATACTCCACGGCACCGGCGGAACCGGGCGAGGCTTTCTGACCGACGGCTATGCCGGTCGGCTCTTCGGCAAGGGCCAGCTGCTCGATGCCGAGCGCTATTTCATCATTCTGCCCGACAATGTCGGACACGGCGCGTCATCGAAGCCGAGCGACGGCCTGCGCATGCAGTTCCCGAAGTATCGCTACACCGATATGGTGAAGCTGCAGCACGCGCTGGTGACTCAGGGCCTGGGCCTTTCTCACCTGCGCCTGGTGATCGGCACGTCGATGGGAGCGATGCACACGTGGATGTGGGGCTACCTGTTCCCCGAGTTCGCGGACGGGCTCGTACCGTTGGCGAGCAATCCCGTGGAGATCGCCGGACGCAATCGAGTGTGGCGCAAGGCGCTCGTGGATGCCATCGTGACCGATCCGGAATGGAACGGCGGCAACTACACGACGCAGCCGCGCGGCATGGCGAGCGCGATCGGCTTCCTGCTGATGGCCACGAGCGTGCCGATGCAATGGCAGCGGCAGTTCCCGACCGCCGAGGCGGCTGACAAGTATCTGGCATCGCAGATTGCCTCGCGCATGAAATCGAGCGACGCCAACGACATGATCTACTACTTCCGCGCGTCGGAAGACTACAACCCGGAGCCCTACCTCGAAAAGATCACGCGACCGCTGCTGGCCATCAATTCCGCGGACGACTTCGTCAACCCGCCGGAACTGCCGATGATGCAGGATCTCATCAAGCGCGTGAAGCAGGGCCGCTTCGTGCTGGTGCCGATCTCCGATCAGACGAGAGGCCACGGCACGCACTCGCTGCCGCAGATCTGGGGAGCGGAGCTGCAGAAGTTCCTGGCCGAGCTCAAATAAAAAAGCCCGCCGGGATTGCTCCCGGCGGGCTCCAACTTCGATTGTCGACTGTGACCGCCGACTCTGACTGTCGACTGTGACTGTCGACTGTGACTGTCGACTGTGACTGCCGACTAACGACTGCCGACCGTCGACTACTTAGTACATCCCCCCCATGCCGCCACCGCCACCGGGCATCGGCGCATCCTTCTTCTCCTCGGGAATCTCGGAGACCAGCGCTTCGGTCGTCAGCAGCAGTGAGGCAATCGAGGACGAGTTCTGGAGCGCCGTGCGCACGACCTTCACCGGGTCGATGACGCCGGCCGACACCAGGTTCTCGTACTTGTCGGAGGAGGCGTTGTAGCCCTCCTCGGCCTTGCCGTCCTTGACCTTCTGGACGACGATCGAGCCTTCCTGGCCCGCGTTGGTCGCGATCCAGCGGAGCGGCTCTTCGATCGCCTTACGGATGATGCTCGCACCGACGGCCTGATCGCCTTCGAGCTTCAGCCCGTCGAGCGCCTTGCCGGCGCGGATGAGCGCCACGCCGCCGCCGGGGACGATCCCCTCTTCGACGGCCGCTTTGGTTGCGTGCATCGCGTCCTCGACGCGTGCCTTCTTCTCCTTCATTTCGGTTTCGGTCGCGGCACCAACCTTGATGACCGCGACGCCGCCGACGAGCTTCGCCAGGCGCTCCTGGAGCTTCTCGCGATCGTAGTCCGAGGTGGTCTCCTCGACCTGCGTGCGGATCTGCTTGACGCGACCTTCGATCGCGCTCTGCGCACCCGAGCCCTCGACGATCGTCGTGTTGTCCTTGTCGATCGTGACCTTCTTGGCCTTGCCGAGATCTTCGAGCTTGATGTTCTCGAGCTTGATGCCGAGGTCCTCGGTGATGGCGCGGCCGCCGGTCAGCGTGGCGATGTCCTCGAGCATGGCCTTGCGGCGATCGCCGAAGCCGGGGGCCTTGACGGCCGCGGCCTGCAGCGTGCCACGCAGCTTGTTGACCACGAGCGTGGCCAGCGCCTCACCGTCGACGTCCTCGGCGATGATGAGGAGCGGTCGGCCGGCGCGCGCCACCTGCTCGAGCAGCGGCAGCAGGTCCTTCATGGAGCTGATCTTCTTCTCGTGGATGAGGATGACCGGGTTCTCGATCACCACTTCCATGCGCTCCGGGTCGGTCACGAAATACGCCGACAGGTAGCCGCGATCGAACTGCATGCCTTCGACGACCTCGAGCGAGGTCTCCATGCTCTTGGCTTCCTCGACGGTGATGACGCCGTCCTTGCCGACCTTCTCCATCGCTTCCGCGATGATCCGGCCGATCGTCTCGTCGCTGTTGGCCGAGATCGTCCCGACCTGCGCGATCGCCTGGCCGCTGACCGGCTTGGCCTGCTTCTTCAGCTCGGCGACGATGACTTCGACCGCCTTCTCGATGCCGCGCTTGAGCTCCATCGGGTTCGCGCCCGCGACGACGTTCTTGGCGCCCTCGCGGAAGATGGCCTGCGCGAGCACGGTGGCCGTGGTCGTGCCGTCACCGGCGATGTCCGACGTCTTGCTGGCGACCTCGCGGACCATCTGCGCGCCCATGTTCTCGAGCGGGTCCTTCAGGTCGATTTCCTTCGCGACGGTCACGCCGTCCTTGGTGATGGTGGGCGAGCCGAATTTCTTGTCGAGCACGACGTTGCGGCCTTTCGGGCCGAGCGTCACCTTAACGGCGTTGGCGAGGGCATTGACACCGCGCAGGATTGCCTGCCGCGATTCCTCACCGTAAATAATCTGCTTTGCCATGATCGTCTTTCTCTCCAGTAACCGGACTAGTTGTTGATGACGCCGAGGATCTCTTCCTCGCGCATGATGAGGTACTCCTCACCATCGAGCTTGATCTCCTGGCCCGAGTACTTGCCGAAGAGAATCGTGTCGCCTTCCTTGACGTCGAGCGGCGTGATCTTTCCGTCCTTCTCGGCCTTGCCCTTGCCGACGGCAATGACCTTGCCCTGCTGGGGCTTTTCCTTGGCGGTATCGGGGATGATGATGCCCCCGACCTTCTGCTCGCCCTCTTCGAGGCGCTGCACGATCACGCGGTCGTGCAGAGGACGGATCCGAACTTTCGTCTGTGTAGCCATTTCTATCTAGCTCCCGGGTTGAGGTTGAGATGGGTGGTGAACGGTAAACACGGTGTAAATGAAGCCTGGAGCCACAGCGGCTTAGCACTCCGCCCTGGCGACTGCTAATTCTATAGGAGGGGGTCGGGGGGCTGTCAAGCACTCGAGGCGGGGGAGTGCTAATTCATCGGGTTCAGGGTTCAGGGTTCACGGTTCAGTGGAGAACCCTTGAACCCTGAACCCTGAACCTTGAACCGACTAGGTCTTCCTCCGAATCCGGTATTCGGCCATCTTCCGGGCCACCGTATTACGGTGAATCCCGAGCAGGTCGGCAGCCTCCCCGACGCTGCCTTTCGAGCGCTGCAAGGCGCGGGTGATGAACACCTTCTCGAACTCCTGACGGGCGTCGTCGTAGCGCACGCCCCGGTCGAGCATTTCCTGCACGAGCGATTCGAGCTTTTCGCGCACGGCTACCGCAATTCGCGGCCCGACAGGAGCCGGTAAGCCTCGACGTATTTGTCGCGCGTTCGGCGCACGACGTCGTCGGGCAGGGAAGGCACCGGGGGCTGTTTGTTCCAGCGGATTTCTTCGAGGTAGTCGCGCACGAACTGCTTGTCGAAACTCGGCTGTCCATGGCCCGGCTCGTAGCGGTCCATCGGCCAGAAGCGGGACGAATCGGGGGTGAGGACCTCGTCGATGAGGACGACATCAGTGGCCGGGTCACCGGCGCCGACCAGCCCGAACTCGAACTTGGTGTCCGCGATGATGATGCCCTTCGATTCGGCATGGACGGTGCCACGGCGATAGATCTCGAGAGTCAGGGCTTTCAATCGGGCGATCAACGGCGCGCCGACCAGCCTTCCGGCCTCGGCTTCGCTGATGTTGATGTCGTGGCCGCTCTCGGCCTTGGTCGCAGGCGTGAAGATGGGTTCGGGTAACCGGTCGGACTCGCGGAGCCCGGCCGGCAGCGCGACGCCGCACACGCTGCCAGTCTGCTGATACTCCTTCCACCCGGACCCCGACAGGTATCCTCGTGCCACGCATTCGACGGGGACAGGCTCGGTCCGGCGAACCAGCATCGATCGGCCCTCGAGGACAGACGCGTGACTGCGGAGCGCCTCGGGGAAGCGCGCGACGTCGGTCGCGATCAGGTGATGCGGGACCAGGTCACCCATCCGCTCGAACCAGAATGCCGACAGCTGCGTCAGCACCTTGCCCTTGTCGGGGATGCCCGAGCCAAGAACGTAATCGAACGCCGAGATGCGGTCGGTTGTGACGATCAGCAGGTCGTTGCCGACTTCATAGACGTCGCGCACTTTGCCGCGACGGTGCAGCGTCAGACCAGCCAGGGATGTTTCGAGGAGAGGAGCAGCGGACAGCACAGGGGCACGTTACAACAGAAAGTCTGAAGTTTGAAGTCTGAAGTGGGAAGTTCGAGGTTCGACGTTCGAACGTGGAAGCGAGGATAGTAGAAGTGAGAAGTGGGAACCTAGTGCGTTTCCGCTTTTCTCTTGATGTTGATATCTCCGCGCTTCGAGCGCAACGTCACCGTCGGGCCGCCGCCGCCGATCGGGCCGGCGGCACGCTGCTCGTTGTCGGTCGTCCTCACCTCGGGCAGACCTGGTGGCACCGTCAGACGCCCGTCGACCGCCAGCGCGTCGAGCTGGACCCCTCCGGCCGGCAGCGTCACATCCATCGCCTCTTCGTGCTCGTTGTAGATCGCGACCTGCGCCGGCTGGTCGATCGTCACGTCGATTCGCGTGTCCCGGCTGTCGATCCGCGTTTCGCTGCGGAGCCCCGTGATCGTCACGCTGCCGCCGATGGCGTTGATCCGCATCGGCCGGCGCGTGACGGCGAGGTCGTCGAACACCATCCTCGTGCCGTTTGACTCGACCTCGATCGGTCCCACGATCGACTGGCTCTTGAACTCGCCGGCCTGCAACTGCATCACGGCTTCGCCGGTGACGTCCTTCAGCGAGACCGTGCTTCCCCGCGTGCTCAGCTTGACCGCAGGCACGCCTTCGATCGTCAGGGCACCGCCACGGTGGGTGGCCACCACACGTCCGCTGATTCCCGTGACGCTGGCCTGGCCGCGGGCTTCGACGAGCTCGACCGAAGCCACGCCGGAAATCTCGAGCTTGGCGCGGCTCGGCTGAATCCGGACCGACATGGCTTTGGGCATTCGAACGACGAGGGATGCGCGCTGGGTGGCTGGGTCGGGATACTTGATGCTGAGGACCAGGGTGATTCCCGCCTCGGTCGTTTTCAGCATTGTCTCGTTGGCGTATTTCTTCGCTTCGGTTTCGTCGTACCCGCTCGACCACACCTTCAGCTCGCAGAGCACGTCCGGCCGGTCTTCGCCGCTAATCGTGACGCCCGCGCTGCCGGTTTCGAAGCGTAGCTCGGTGACGCCCGGTTTCAGTGGGATGGCGGTGGTCGTCGACACCTCGGCCGACGAGCGATTGCCGCGGACTTCGCGCCTCACTTCCTCCATCAACCGGCCGATTGAGAAGCCGCCCTGACCGGGGGCGGCTTCGGGGGCGGTCGCGTAGTAAACGAGCGCTCCGACGACTGCGAACCCGCAGATCAGCAGTAACTCGCGTTTTCCCATAGATTTGGAGCCGTTCCTGTGGTACTCTTGCCTGGATCGGGTACCCGGAGCTACCCCCGGATTCTAAACCCGACTGAGCCTAAAACCCGGCGCATGCAGCCACGAGTTCGGAACGCCCTGATCTTCCTGCTGACCCTCGGGTTGCTGGGCGTGTTCCTTCGCAGCGTCGACGTGGCGGGTGTCTGGGGCGAGACCAGGCGGGCCAGCCCGTGGCCACTTCTCCTGGCGCTGGCTGCGACCGGCGTGACCTACGTGCTCCGTGCGCTCCGGTGGCAGTATTTGCTCGCCCCGATCGGTTCCACCCACTTCAGCGTCGCGTTCCGGACCACCGTTATCGGCTTTGCCGGCTCGTTCCTGTTACCAGCTCGTGCCGGCGAAGTGATTCGCCCCTATCTCCTGGCGCGTCGCGAGGGCCTGAACGCGACGGCGGTGTTCGCGACGATCATCCTGGAACGGCTGCTCGACCTCATCACCGTACTGATGCTCTTCGCGTGGTTCGTTCTGACCGCCGCGCCCAACGCCGTTTCCGGCGATCCGGAGCAGTTTGCCCGCGTGAAGCTGGGCGGACTCGTTGCGGCCGGGGTTGCGCTCGCCGGGTCGGCGCTTCTCTTCGTGCTGGCGGGTCACCCCGAGCGCCTGGGCCGGATTGCGCTCGGTATCGAGCGCGTGCTCCCGGCCCGCCTGGCGCATGCCGTCGCGCGATTCGTCGAAACCTTCGCGCAAGGGCTGGCGGTGATGCGGCAACCTCGCCGGATGCTCATGGCGCTCGCGCTGTCGGTGCCCTTGTGGCTCGCGATCGCATCCGGGATTTGGCTGACCTCGCAGGCATTTCATATTACGTTCCCGTTCCAGGCTTCGTTCCTGGTCATGACACTGCTGGTCGTGGGGGTCGCGGTGCCGACACCGGGGGCGGTCGGCGGGTTTCACGTCGCCTATCAGATTGCCGCCGAGGTATTTTTCGGGGCGCCTGCAGACCGCGCAGTGGGCGCCGCGATTGTGCTGCATGCGATTTCGTTTGTCCCGGTCACGCTCCTCGGGATCTATTTCATGGCTCGCGAGGGGCTGACCCTCACGGGTGCCAGAAAGATGGCGGAGGACGGCGCCAAGGAGCAGGCACCGGCCATGGTCCCGACGGCCCCTGTAGGCCATCAGGCTCAAGGCCGCGTGCGATGAAATGTCCGTACTGCGGGCATCTGGGCGACAAGGTGGTCGACTCGCGCGAAAGCCGCGAGGGCGACGTGATCCGGCGGCGGCGGCAATGCCTCGGCTGCAGCAAACGTTTTACGAGCCGTGAGCGTATCGAGGAAATCGAGTATCGTGTCGTGAAGAAGGACGGCAATCGCGAGCCGTTCCAGCGTCAGAAGCTGATTGCCGGGCTGCTCCGGGCGTGCGAGAAACGGCCCGTCAGCGTGCAGGAGCTCGAGGCAATCGCTGATAGGATCGAAGCCGATCTCCAGGACCGCCCGGACCGCGAGCTGACGACGGGCGAGATTGGCGCGCGGCTGATGCAGGAGCTCAAGCAGCTCGACCAGGTCGCCTACGTCCGGTTTGCGTCCGTCTATCGCCAGTTCCGGGACGTCGGCCAGTTCAAGCGCGAAGTCGATGAGTTGCAGAAGGTCGAACAGAAGGTGAAGCCCAAGTGATGGCCGCCGTCAAACGATCGCTCGTCATGCTTACCATGCTTGTCATGCTTACCATGGCGACCGTCGCGGTCGTGTCCGCGCAGACCATGCAAGTGACCCCGCTCGCGAAGGATGGCCGCATCCTCGTGACCCTGCGCATGAACGACGTCTTCACGGAGGACGTCCGTGCCGCGATGCACAGCGGGATGCGGATTACGTTCATCTACGACGTCGAGCTCAAGCGCAGCACCGCGCTCTGGGTGGATCGCACGCTTGCCATGGCGACCGTCACGGCGACCATCGAGTACGACATCCTCACCCGGCGCTACATGGCAACGCGCCGGGAAGACGGCCGGATGGAGCGCGCCGAACCGCTCGAACGTGAAGAAGAGGCCCGCGCCTGGCTCACCGAGTTCGAGAAGCTGCCACTTTTCAGCACGGCCGCGCTCGAGGGGAACTCGGAGTACTACCTGCGCGTGCGCGCCCATACGACCCCGAGAAACGCCTCCTTCGTGTGGCCGTGGGAAGGTGGGATTGCCGGGTTCGCCAAGTTCACGTTTCTCCGGTAGCCCGCCCGACTTCGCTCTTCGAGCTTCGTCGAGGCTTTCGCGCGCGGGCGGCCGACCTCCCGTGCTGCCAGTCACATGACCACCATCCGCGAGGCGACTCGCCCGACGCTGCCGGCCCGGCCCGCCGTCGCGCGCGCCGCGCGGCGTCCGTTCCGCGACAACCCTCGCCTCATCCTCCTCGGCATTCTCGTCCTCATCGCCGCACTCGTGGCGATGGTTCGTTTTGCGGACAGCTCCACGGAACTCAATCCGGACTTCCTGACCGAGGTCGTGCTCTACGCTCTCTCAGCCGCCGATCTGACGATGCTCGTGGCGCTGGTCTTCGTTCTCGCCCGCAACATCGTGAAGCTCGTGGTCGAGCGCCGCCGTGGGCTGCCGTTCTCCAGGTTCAGGGCCAAGCTGGTGCTGGCCCTCCTGGGCCTGACGATCGTGCCGTGCGTGCTCGTGCTCATCGTCGGCAGCGAGCTCATCCGCAGCAGCACCGAGAAGTGGTTCAGCCAACCGATCGACGATGTCCTGGCGGCGGCCACGCGGGTCGCGCAGGACTATTACCGCGAACGCGAACTGAGCGTCACGGCCCACGCGGCGCGAATCGCTCGGGAGCTTCCGGTCGCGGCGGTCGAATCAGGGGACCTCGTCGCCGTCCGCCGCGCTATCGAGGCCGAGGTCGCGCAGGGACGAGTCGGGCTCGTCGAGGTGTACCGATCGCGCTCGAAGGCAGGGCAGCGGGCTGACGTCGTGCCGTTGGTCGCGGTCGAATCGCCGGGTCTGCCGCGCGACGGCGTTCGCGCGTCGGCCGACCACCTCGCGTCGCTCGTCGCGAGCGGCGGTGCCGAGTCGTACGCGCCCGAGCCGCTCGAGGGCGGTGGCGAGCTCGTGCGAGGTGGCGCCGCGGTCCGCGACGCGTCGGGGCGGGTTGTCGGCGTGGTGCTCGCGAGCGACCGGCTCTCGGGGGAGTCGGCCACGCACGCCAGGCAGATCATCGAGGCCTTTCAGAACCGGAGCCAGTTGCACGCGCTTCGTCGGCCGATCCTCGGCGTCTACCTGACGCTCTTCATCATGATGACCCTGATGATCATGGTCAGCGCGACCTGGACCGGCTTGTACCTCGCGAAGCGCATCACCCGGCCGGTGCAGCGGCTTGCCGCCGGTGCCCGCGAAATTGGCGCCGGCCACCTCGATCACCGGATCGAGCCGGAAACTCGCGACGAATTTGGCTCGCTCGTCGAGGCGTTCAACACGATGGCCGGGGAGCTGGCGGCGAGCCAGCAAAAGCTCGAGCACTCGCGCCTCGATCTCGAACGCAAGAACCAGCAACTCGACGAGCGTCGTCAGTACATCGAGACGGTGCTGGAGCGGATTGCTACGGGCGTTGTCTCGCTCGGCGCCGCCGGACAAATTGAAACGATCAACGGCGCGGCGCTGCGTCTCCTCGAGGTCGACCGCTCCGTCATTGGCGTCCGGGCCGAGGATGTCATCGCGCGCGAGGATCTCAAGCCGCTCGAGATCCTGCTGAAGCAGACGCGGGGCGGCGGCGATCCGGCGCCGGCGGTACAGGAAATCGCGTTGCTGCGCGACGGCCGTGAGTTGCATCTTGCTGCGGCCGCGACGCCGCTCCTGCGCGACGACGGCAGCGCTGGCGGCGCGGTTCTGGTGTTCGACGACGTGACCCCGCTCATCCGGACTCAGAGGGTTGCGGCGTGGCGCGACGTGGCGCGCCGCCTGGCGCACGAAATCAAGAATCCGTTGACCCCGATTCAGCTGTGTGCCGAGCGAATGCGCCGGCAGTTTACGTCGGCGCCGGCCCCCGCCCGCGCCCTTGTCGAGGAGTGCACGTCGACGATCGTCGGGGAAGTCGAATCGCTCAAGGCGCTCGTCGACGAGTTCGCGCAGTTCGCTCGCATGCCCGCGCCGCGGGCGGCGCCGGCGGATCTCAATGCGGCCCTCGCCGACACGCTGGCCCTCTACAACGGTCTGTTTCGTGAGATTCGTATCGAGCGGCGCTTCTCGCCAGGGCTGCCGCCGGTGCGCGTCGACCTCGAGCAGATGCGCCGCGTGATCATCAACCTCGTCGACAACGCCGTCGAGGCGCTCGGCGGAAGCGCGGCCACTCTTCGCGCCAAACGGCGAGCCGCCGGCGATCGTCGTCGAGACCCGGCACGACGCAGGAAATGGCGTGGCGCGGATTCTCGTCTCGGACAACGGTCCGGGCATCTCGGCGGCGGATCGCGACAAGTTGTTCATGCCGTATTACTCGACCAAGGGGCGTGGCAGCGGCCTCGGCCTCGCGATTGTCCGGCGCGTCATCGCCGAGCACGGCGGCAGCATCGAAGTGGCCGACAATGTTCCGACGGGCACCGTTTTCACCATTGAGCTCCCCACGTGAGGGTTGATTGCGTGACGGGAGATAACAGGAGATCAGGAGGTCAGAAGTTGTCGGGTCTTCAAGGCGTGCCTCCTGCTCTCCTGGTCTCCTGTTCAGAAGTCACCAGGCCCTGATGAAAACGACTGTTCTCATCGTCGACGATGAAGCCGGCGTGCGGAGCGCGCTGAGCGGCGTGCTCCGCGACGAAGGCTACGTCGTTGATGCTGTCGACAGCGGCGAAGCGTGTCTCGACCGCGTCTCGCGAAGCCCGTACGACGTCATCGTGCTGGATATCTGGCTTCCCGGGATGGACGGACTGGCAACGCTCGCGCGGCTTCGTGAACGCCGGGTCGACGCCCCGGTCGTGATGATCTCCGGTCACGGCAATATCGAATCGGCGGTCAAGGCGATCAAGCTCGGCGCGTTCGACTTCGTCGAGAAGCCGCTCTCGCTCGAGAAGACGGTTCTCGTGATCGGCAACGCCGTGCGGCAGAGCCGACTCGAGGCCGAGAACCGTGCCCTGCGGGCTCACGTCGACCGCCGCCTGACGATGGTGGGGGAGAGCTACGTCATGGCGCAGCTGCGCGAGCAGGTGGCGATGGCGGCGCCGACCAACGGACGCGTCCTCATCTATGGGGAGAACGGCACCGGCAAGGAGCTCGTCGCGCGTACCGTCCACGCGCTGAGCCGCCGACGGGGCGGGCCGTTTATCGAGGTCAACTGCGCGGCCATTCCCGAGGAGCTGATCGAAAGCGAGCTCTTCGGACACGTCAAGGGCGCGTTTACGGGCGCCCTGCTCGATCGGCGCGGCAAGTTCGAGGTCGCCGACGGCGGCACGCTGTTCCTCGACGAAATCGGCGACATGAGTCTCAAGACCCAGGCCAAGGTGCTGCGAGCGCTGCAGGAACAGGTCGTCGAACCGCTGGGCGGTGCCGCGAGCGTGCGCGTCGACGTCCGCGTGCTTGCGGCGACGAACAAGGATCTGCCTGCAGAAATCCGCGCCTCGCGCTTTCGAGAGGACCTCTATTTTCGACTGAACGTCATTCCCATCTTCGTCCCGCCGCTGCGCGACCGTGCCGATGACGTGCCCCGCCTGGCGGAGTACTTCATGTCAGATCTGGCGCGCGAGTACGGCCGGCGGCGCAAGACGCTCGATCCGCTCGCGATGAGCACGCTGCAGCGCTACCGGTGGCCGGGCAACGTACGGGAAATGCGGAATGTGCTCGAACGGCTGATGATCATGGTGCCGGGCGACACGATTGCGGCATCCGACCTGTCGTTCCTGGACGGCGGCACGAGCGTCGAGTCCAGCGCCGGCGCGGCGGCGATTCCACTGCATGAAGCGCGCGAGGCGTTCGAGCGCGACTACATCCTGAAGGCGCTGGCCGGCCAGCAGGGGAACATCTCGCGCACGGCAGACGTCCTCGGCGTCGAGCGCAGCAACCTCTATCGCAAGATGAAAACGTTTGGTATCGCACCGGTCCGGCGTGTGGATGAGGAGGAGGAGCCGGCGTGAGCCCTCCGCCCACCCGTCCCAGCTCTACCCGGCCCCCAGCTTCTTCTCGAGTATCTGCTCGTCGCTGAAACGTTCGAGCTGCAGGTAGTACTCGGCCGAGCGCACCAGCGCCGCCGCAGGGACCAGGCCGACGATCTCGCTTTCGAGGATGAGCACGCCATACCGTTCGGCTTCACGCTTCACCATCTCGAAGACTCGGAACACCGGCGTCTTCTCATAGTTGGTCAAGTTCATCGACACTTGCGCCAGGTTTCGATCGTCGAGCTTCACGCCCATGGCCTTCACGTATCGGAGCCCGCCGCTGCTGTGACGGATCGCGGCGGCAATCTTCTTGGCGACATCCAGTCGATCGGTGTTGAGGTTGATGTTGTAAGCGATAAGCGGCATCCGCGCGCCGAAGACCGCGGCGCCGGCGGTCTCGTGCGGCGAGGCCGGGCCGAAGTCCGGCGCCCAGCCTGGCGACGCCATCTTCGCCGCCAGCCCCTCGAATTCGCCCCGGCGAATATCCTCGAGGTTCTTTCTTGCCGGGTTGGTCGACGCTTCCTCGTAGAGAAACACGGGGACCCGGAAGCGTTCGGCCACCTGGGCACCGACGTCTTTGGCAATCCGGACGCAATCCGACATGGTCACGCCCTCGATCGGAACGAATGGCACGACGTCGACCGCGCCCACGCGCGGATGCTCGCCACGATGGGTGCGCAGGTCGATGGCGTCTACGGCGACCGCAAAGAGCGCGAGGATTGCGGCTTTGACCGCGGGCTCGTCGCCGGCGAGCGTGAACACTGACCGGTTGTGCGAGGCGTCAGCGGAATGGTCGAGCAGGCGGACACCGGGCGTCGCACGAATGGCCTGAGCCAGGCGGTCGATGACCTCCGGCCGTCGGCCTTCGCTCACGTTGGGGATGGATTCGATGATCGGCATGCGCCTCTGTTGTAGCACAGCGATTGGTGTGCCAACGGCTGGGTTTTTGTTTGACGTGCCCCCGCCGGCGGTCTCATAATCATCGAGAACTTCTTTTGCTGCACCACTTCCGATGACCGACCCGCTGCGGATCGACCACCTCCCCGAAGCGGGAGACGTGCCGGAGCGCGAACGCGACGCTCGCGTCGAGGAGCTCCTCCTCGCTGGCCTGGATCACTATTTCGGCGGCCAGCACGAGCTCGCCATCAGCGTCTGGACACGGGTTCTCTTTCTGGATCGCGGGCACGCCCGAGCCAAGGCCTACATCGACCGGGCGCGCAGCGCAATTGCAGAGCAGCAGCGCGAGGGGGACGAGCTCTTGCAGACCGGCGCCGCCGCGTTCGATCGAGGCGATGCGGGAGTCGCGCGGACGCTGCTCACCTCGGCTGTCGAACGCGGTGCGCAGAGCGAAGAGGCGCTGGTACTGCTCGAGCGGCTGAACCGGTTCGAGCCAACACGTGTCCGTCCAGCGCGATCGGTCGTCCCGGCGCAGATCGACGCGCTTCCGGATCCCGGAACGTCTGACCGGAGCGGATCTTCGCGAGTGGCGTGGATCGCGACCGGCGTCCTGGCGGGTCTTGCCACGGCGGGCGTCGTCGCCTGGATCGCGCTGACGCGGCCGGACTGGCTGCCGCTCAGTCCCGCCTCCACGCTGCCGCGGGCAGCGGCGGCAGAGGATCCGCTGCCGCTCCCGAAGCCATCCGAGGCTCTGATCTCGCGGGGCCGCGCGCTATACGAGGACGGTCGGCTGCGCGACGCCCTGCGCGTGCTGGACGCCGTCGCCGAATCGGATCCGCTGCGGCGCGATGCCGACGAGTTGCGCGCGGAGATTCAGCGCAAGCTGCTGGAGGTCGCTCGCATTGCTCCCGTGCCGCCCCCGGCCGGCGCAGGCGGATCGGCGCAATCGAGCGCCCCGGGCGCGCCGCCCCGTGCGCAGCAGGCGCCGCAACCCCCTCCATCGTCACCTCCGTCGACATGAGGTGTCCGAAGTGCCATTACATCAGTTTCGGCAGTGCCGAGCGCTGCCGTAACTGCGGCTACGAGCTCGTGCTGGCGGTTCAGCCGCCACCGCTCGACTTGCCAATCCAGGATCAGCCGGCAGGGCCGCTCGAAGACTTCGTATTGAGCGACCGAGGTCCCGCGGCCGCTGCAGCAGCGGCTCGGGAATCGACCAGTCTCGACGAGGACACCGCCCCGAGGGTCGCGTCGCGTTTCGAGCTTCCGCTCTTTCCGGGCCCCGGATAAACGATGCGCCGCTCGTGACGCCGCCCGCGGTCCCACGACCGCCGCTTTCTGTGCGACGTGGCCAGCCAGCGGTTGCGCGGCCGCGGCAGCAGCCGGCGCTTCTGACAGATGAACCCGAATCGGCTCCAAACCGCGTCGTTCGGCTCGAGACCGGAAGGCCGATCGAGGCGGCGGCCGCGCCCGACGTCGCGCGGGCCGCACCCGAGCCTCGGGCGTTGGAATCGGCGCCGGTCTTTTCACGCGCGCTCGCCGGCCTTGTCGACTTGCTCATCCTCGGAGCGATCGACGCGGCGATTCTGTACTTCACGCTGCGCGTCGCAGACCTGCCGCTCGCCAACGTCTGGTCGCTGCCTCCCGTGCCCTTCGGCGTGTTTCTGTTGCTGCTCAACGGCGGGTATCTCGCGATCTTTACCGCCGCAGGCGGACAGACCATCGGCAAGATGCTCGCGGGCATCAGGGTCGTGGCCGATCGCCCAGCCGACGATCTCGAGTCCGACCACGTGGGGCTGCGGATCAGCCTTGGCGCTTCAGTGCTCCGCGCGACGGCGTACCTGGCGTCGCTTCTACCGGCCGGCCTGGGTTTCGCGGCGATTCTCTTCGACCCCGAAGGACGCGCGCTGCACGATCGCCTCGCCGAGACGCGTGTCGTAAAGGCGTGACTCGCATCGCGGTATTCATTGCGACCGCCGGCTACTCCGGCTACTTTCCGATTGCGCCCGGGACCGTAGGATCCGCTGTCGGGCTCCTGGTCTACGGCGTCGTCTGGCTGATGCGGTCGCCTGTGCCGCCAGCCGCGGAAGTGCTGCTCATCCTGTGCCTCTTCGCGGCGGGAGTCTGGGCGGCCACGACCGCCGAGCGCTACTTCGGTGGCATCGATCCCGGCCCCATCGTCGTCGACGAAGTGGTGGGGATGCTCATCACGCTGGCGTTCATTCCCGTGACCGCAACCGGCGCGTTCGTGGGATTCATCCTCTTTCGCATTTTCGATGTCGTCAAACCCTATCCCGCCCGTCGGCTGGAGTCGCTGCACGGCGGCTTGGGAGTGATGTCCGACGACGCGATGGCGGCAGTCTACGCCAACGTCTCGCTGCGTCTGCTGATACTGCTGTTTCCGGGATGGCTCGCATGAGCGATCCGTTGCCGCTCAGAACGGCCGAGATCCTTGCGATCGGGAGCGAGTTGCTGGGCTCGTCGCGCCTCGACACGAACTCGCTCTTCCTTTCCGAGCGGCTCGCCTCACTCGGCATCGAGTTGCGATCGAAGACCGTTGTCGGCGACAACCGCCGTGAAGTAGCCGAGCACCTGCGCCGCGCCCTCGACCGCGTCGACCTCGTGATCATGACCGGCGGGCTGGGGCCGACCGACGACGATGTTACGCGCGATGCGCTGGCTGATGTGCTGGGTGTGCCGCTCGTCGAGTATCCGGAGATTGTGGAGCGACTCATCCAGCGGTTTGCGCGGCGCGGCTTCACGATGCCCGACGTGAATCGCCGTCAGGCGCTGGTCATTCAAGGCGGCGTGGTTCTCGACAATCCCAACGGCACTGCGCCCGGACAAATGGTGGAGGTCGGGCACCGCCTCGTCGTCCTTCTTCCAGGACCGCCGCGTGAGCTGCAACCGATGACGGACGCGCTCATCGCTGGACCGCTCGCCAGTCGCGTTGGTCCGGAGCGGTTGTTTCGCCGAACGCTTTTCACCGTCGGACGAGGAGAGTCACACGTCGAAGAGCTGGCACAGCCGATCTACTCGAAGTGGCTGCACTCCTCACCGCCGATCGAGACGACGATTCTCGCGGCGCCAGGGCAGATCGAGCTGCACTTCGTGACCCGCTCGGCCGATGCCGAGGCGGCGGGACGAGCGCTGGCCGCGGCCACGGATCAAATGCTCGGAGCCCTCGGGCCGTCCGTGTTCAGGACCTGATGGCCGATCGATGGAGGAGATCGTCGGCCAACTCCTGCTCGATGGCAAACGGACGATCTCGGCGGCTGAATCATGCACGGGCGGGCTGATGATGTCGCGGCTGACAGACGTCCCGGGCAGCTCCGCCTACGTGCTCGGCGGAGTCGTGGCCTACAGCAACGCGGTGAAGATCGAACTGGTCAACGTCGCTCCAGAACTGATCGAGGCGCACGGCGCCGTCAGCGAACCAGTCGCGGCGGCTCTTGCCGAAGGGATCCGGGCGCGGACGGGCTCATCGATTGGCGTCGGGATCACGGGTATTGCCGGGCCATCTGGCGGCACGCCTCAGAAGCCTGTTGGCACAGTTGCCATCGCCGTCGCAGTCGACGGAGGGGCCACATCGACGCGCACGTTTTCGCTCTTCGGGTCTCGAACGATGTTCAAGTTCCAGGCGGCACAGATGGGGCTCGACATGGTCCGACGGATCTTGCAGGGCGGCCCCGAGAGCCGATAGCCGGGCGCGTCGCGAACCGAGCCCCTGCCCACCCATCCCGGGGCTGTTGCGATGTACCATTGATTCTGATGGCCAGCATCAGCATCCTGGTCGGCTACCTCGCCGGGTCGGTGCCGTTCGCATTCCTGCTCGCCCGGCGCGCCGGTATCGACGTGCGCCGGGTCGGCAGCCGCAACGTGGGCGCGGCCAACGTGCTTCGCAGCACCGGCGTCGGCCGTGCTCTTCTGGTCACAGTCCTCGACGTTGCGAAGGGCGCCGCCGCCGTCCTCGTTGCCTACGTCTCGACGGGCGGGAGTGGTGTCGCGGCGCTGACCGGCGCCGCGGCCGTCGTTGGCCACATTTATCCCGTGTGGTTGCGCTTTCACGGTGGAAAAGGCGTCGCCGTCGCGGCGGGCGTGTTCGCAATGCTGACGCCGATTGCGACGGTGATTGCAACGACGCTGTTTCTGGTCACCGTTGCGGCGACGCGGTACGTTTCGCTGGGTTCAGTTGCTGCAACACTGGCGTTACCGCCGGCGGCGTGGCTGACCGGGGCGCCGGTGGCGGTGGTCGCTTCGGCCGCGGGCACGTCGGCGCTGATTCTCTTTCGGCACCGGGCTAATCTCCAGCGGCTGAGTGACGGGACGGAACGGAAGATCTAGTTCACGGTTCACGGTTCAGGGTTCACAGGTTCAAGCGGTTCACGTTCGAAACTTCAGAGCTCGCGCTTCACACTTCAGACTTTGAACTTCAACGTCAGACTTCACAGTTCAGACGTCAGACTTCGTTAACGATGGCCGAAACGATCGCTGTACTCGGGGCGGGCAGTTGGGGGACGGCGCTGGCGATTCACCTGGCGCGCGTCGGGCACGACGTGCGTCTGTGGGCGCGTGACCCGGAGCTTGTGGCGGAGATGGCTGCACGCCGCGTCAATCCGCGCTACCTGTCCGAGAGTCGCCTGCCAGATCGGGTCACGCCGTCGTCGCGCCCGCAGGCAGCGCTGCAGGATGCCCGGCTGGTCGTGTTTGCCGTGCCTTCGCATGGACTGCGCGCTGTGGCTCGCGCCGTGGCCCCGTCGTTGCCGCCAGACGCCGTGCTCGTCAGCGCCACCAAGGGACTCGAGACCGATTCTCTTCAACGCATGTCGATGGTGCTGGCGGAAGAAGCGTCCGCTGCGCAACCCGTCGTGGTGCTCTCGGGTCCCAGCTTCGCGGCGGAGGTCGCGCAGGGCCTGCCGACGGCGCTCTTGTCGGCCTCGAGTCACGCTGCGGCGGCTGCCTGCGTGCAGGATTGGTTTCGCGGTCCGGCGCTCCGGCTTTACGTGAGCGACGACGTGCCGGGTGTTGAGATTGGCGGGGCGATGAAGAACGTCATCGCCATTGCCGCGGGAGTCGTCGAAGGGCTCGGCTTGGGGCACAACGCCATGGCCGCCCTTATCACGCGAGGCCTGGCCGAGATTTCCCGGCTCGCCGATGCGGAAGGCGGGCGGCGCGAAACGCTCGCGGGTTTGAGCGGTCTTGGTGACCTGGTATTGACCTCGACTGGCGATCTCAGCCGGAACCGCCACGTCGGCCTCGAGCTTGGACGCGGCCAGTCGTTGCAGGAAATCCTCGCCGGCATGCGCATGATCGCCGAAGGGGTGCGCACGACGGGTGCTGCGCTGGCGCTCGGGGCGCGCCACGGCATCGAGCTGCCGATCACGGCCGAAATGGCCGCCGTGCTCGACGGCCGCCGCTCGCCGGCCGAGGCCGTCGATGTCTTGATGGGACGCAAGCAGAGAGCGGAGGCGGACAGATAGCCGCATGGGTTTTTTCGATCGCATCAAGCAATCGCTGTCGCGAACCAAGCAGCAGTTCGTCGACCGGTTCGAGGAGGTGGTCCGTCGGGCGGACTCGCCTGAGCAGCGGAGCCGGCCGGTCGATGTCGAAACCATCGAAGCGCTCGAAGAGGCGCTGATTTCTGCCGACGTCGGTGTTGCCGCCACCGATCGGATTGTCGAGGCGGTGCGCTCGCACGATCGCCGCGGCTCGTCGCTGCGCGACCTGGTCAAGGCTGAGATTCTCCAGATCCTGCGCGCGACCGAGATGCCGCCGGCCAACGGCCATCGTCCGCATGTGGTCCTGATTGTCGGCGTCAACGGCACGGGGAAGACCACGACCGTCGGAAAGCTGGCTCGGTTGATCAAAGATGGCGGTCAGACGCCGCTCATCTGCGCGGCCGATACGTTTCGCGCTGCCGCGGTCGAGCAACTCGAGATCTGGGCGACGCGTGCCGGCGTCGACTTCATCCGCGCGCGAGCGGGCGCCGACCCGGCGGCGGTGGTGTTCGACGCCATTGCCGCGGGCAAGGCGCGCGACCGTGATGTTCTCCTCGTCGATACCGCGGGGCGGTTGCACACGCGCGTCAACCTGATGACCGAGCTCGACAAGATTCGCCGGATCGCCGCCCGCGAAGTCGAAGGCGCGCCGCACGAGGTCCTCCTGGTGCTCGACGCGACCGTCGGGCAGAACGGCCTCGCGCAGGCGCGCGAGTTCATGGCCGTCGCCGGCGTCAACGGCATCGTGCTCACCAAGCTCGATGGCACGGCCAAAGGCGGCATCGCCGTCGCCATCGCCAACGACCTGAAGCTGCCGATCCGATATGTCGGCGTCGGCGAGGGCATTGACGACCTGATTCCGTTCGCGCCCCAGGAGTACGTCGACGCGCTCTTCGAGGAGAAATGGTAGGCCACGGCAATCTCGACGACGTCGCGCACATGACGCGGGCGCTGGCGCTCGCCGAACGCGGGCGCGGCCGTACCAGTCCGAACCCGATGGTCGGCGCCGTGGTTGTCGACGATGAAGGCGTGATCGTCGGTCGCGGCGCGCATGAGCGGGCCGGCGGCCCGCACGCAGAGATTGTTGCGCTGGCCGACGCGGGCGCGCGTGCCAGCGGCGCGACCCTCTATTGCACGCTCGAGCCGTGCTCGCATACCGGCCGAACGGGGCCGTGCGCGCCGCGCGTGGTCGAAGCTGGCATCCGCCGGGCGGTGATAGCGATCGAGGACCCGAACCCGCGCGTGAGCGGCCGTGGTCTCGAGCACTTGCGCAGCCAGGGCGTCGACGCACTGGTCGGCGTCATGGCTGAGGAAGCCTGGCGACTGAACCGGGCGTTTTTCACCTACATCACCGACGGCCGTCCGTTTGTGACGCTCAAGGCCGCCCTGAGCCTCGACGGCATGGTGGCCGCCCGTCGCGGCGCGCGAACCGCGCTGACCGGCACCGAGGGCAACGCGCTCGTGCATCAGGAGCGCGCGGAAGTCGACGCGATTGCGATTGGTTCAGAGACGCTGCTCGTCGACGACCCTCTGCTCACGGCGCGTGGCGTGTATCGCGAACGTCCGCTGACCCGCGTGGTGTTCGATCGCCGCCTGCGCACGCCGCCGACCGCGCGACTGTTTTCGACGCTCGACGCGGGTCCGATCATCATCGTCGGCGGTGCGGAGGCGGCAGCGCGAGAGGGCGCCCGACGGTCGGCGCTCGAAGCTGCCGGCGCGCAGCTCGAATTGGTCGAGGGGGCTGAAGCTCCGGGTGTGTCCGGCTCAACCGCGTTTCTCGAGGAGGCGCTCGCCCGGCTTGCCCGTCGCGAGATTACGTCGCTCATCGTCGAGGGTGGACCAGTGTTGCATGAGGCGTTCTGGACCGCTGGGCTCGTCGATCGCATCGAACTCTTCGTGTCCCCGCGCGGCATCGGCATCGACGGCGTCCGCTGGGCCGCGCTGCCCGATGGCAGCCTCGCCTCGCTCGCCGAGCTCACGGCGCGGCCCGTTGGCGATGACGTCCGGATTGAAGGCTTTGTCAGTTCAAGAGGTTCAACGGGTTCAAGAGGTTCAGAGGGATATGTTCACCGGGTCTCATTGAGTCGCTCGGACGGGTCGTCGACGTGAGCGACGCGCCCGCAGGGAAGCGCCTGCTCGTCAAGCCTGAGACGACGACTGACCTGACCCTGGGGGAGAGTGTCGCCGTCAACGGCGTCTGCCTCACCGCAGTCGAGTGTGGAGACCAAGGCATTGCCTTTGACGTCTCGCCGGAGACGCTCAGCGTCACGACGCTCGCTGGGCTTGGCCCCGAGTCCCTCGTCAATCTGGAACGGTCGATGAGGGCCGATGCGCGCCTCGGCGGTCACTTCGTTCAGGGCCACGTCGATGGTGTCGGCACCGTCGAGAGTCTCGTGCAGGAAGGGGAATCGCACCGCCTGACGATTGCCGTGCCGCCAGCGTTGATGCCGCTCATCGTCTCGAAGGGGTCTGTCGCCGTCGACGGCGTGAGCCTGACGGTGGCCTCCCTCGACGACCTCCGGGCTCGCTTCGACGTTCAAATCATCCCGTTCACGTGGCTGCACACTCGTTTTCATGTCGCGCGGTCGGGGGAGGCGGTCAACGTCGAGTGCGATATTCTCGGGAAGTACGTGGCGCGCGCGCTCGAGCGCCAAACGCTCGAGCCGCAGCCAACTCGAGGAAGGTCATGACTACCAGGAAGCGCAGCGGCAGCAGAAAAAAATCGCCTTTTGCTCCGATCAGCGAAGCGATCGAGGCGATTCGCGACGGCCGGATGATCATCGTCGTCGACGACGAGGACCGCGAGAACGAGGGCGATCTGACGATTGCCGCCGAGAAGATCACGCCGGCCGCCATCAACTTCATGGCGAAGTACGGCCGCGGCCTCGTCTGCACGCCGATGACCGAAGAGCGCCTGCGCGAGCTCGATCTTCCTGAGATGGTCCCGCAGAACACGGCGCGATTTGGCACGGCGTTCACCATTTCGATCGAGGCGAAGGGCATCACGAGTACCGGCATCTCCGCGAGCGACCGCGCCGCGACGGTGCTCGCGGCAATCGATCCCGCGACCCGTCCATCCGACCTCGCGCGCCCAGGCCACACGTTCCCCCTCAAGGCGCGCGACGGCGGCGTCCTCGTGCGCGCCGGGCAGACCGAGGCCGCGGTCGATCTCGCCAGGATCGCGGGCCTCTATCCCGCCGGTGTGATCTGCGAGATCCAGAACGACGATGGGACCATGGCGCGCGTGCCGGAGCTGACGAAGTTCGCGAGGCGGCACAAGCTGCTGATGATCACCATCGCCGATCTGATTCAGTACCGCTTGCGCACCGAAGCGCTGGTGCGGCGCGTCGCCTCGGCGGCGCTGCCAACCGATCACGGCGTGTTCAAGGTCATCGCCTTCGAGAGCGTGATCGATCGCGAGACCCACGTCGCGATGGTCAAGGGCGATGTCGGCGACGGAGAGCAGGTGCTGGTGCGCGTGCATTCGCGGTGCCTGACGGGCGATGTGTTTCACTCGGCTCGCTGCGACTGTGGGTTGCAGCTCGAGGCGGCGCTCGGGAAAATCGAGGCCGAAGGCCGCGGCATCCTGCTGTATCTCAACCAGGAAGGGCGAGGCATCGGGCTGGCCAACAAGATCCGCGCCTACGAGCTCCAGGACCAGGGCCTTGATACCGTCGAAGCCAACGAGCGCCTCGGGTTCAAGGCCGATCAACGCGACTACGGCATTGGCGTCCAGATCCTCAAGGATCTCGGCGTTCGTTCGATGCGGCTGCTGTCGAATAACCCCCGAAAGCTCGTCGGTATCGAGGGGTACCAGCTCTCGGTGGCCGAGTGGATTCCGCTCGAAATCCCGCCTTCCGAGCACTCCCGAGACTACCTGCGAACGAAAAAGGAGAAACTCGGGCACAAACTGAATGGTGTCTGAGCCCGAGGTCCCTGCCCCGCGCCAAGGAGTTGTCAATCGGGCGCGGCTCTGTTACGATAAACGTTTGCGCCTGAGACGGTTAGGACGTTCCTGAGGGCTGTTGACCGTCTGAATGCACCGCCCGCAACGGGTTCGTCCGTCTTTGGTTGAAACCAATGTTCGACTCGCTCAGTGACCGCCTCCAGGGCGTCTTCCGATCGCTGCGTGGTGAGGTCCGTCTCACCGAGCAGACGGTTGAAGCCGCGCTCCGGGAGATCCGGATGGCGCTGCTCGAGGCGGACGTCAACTTCAAGGTCGTCAAGGCGTTCATCGACCGCGTGCGGGATAAGGCGGTCGACCAGGAAGTCCTGAAGAGCCTGACGCCGGCGCAGCAGGTCGTCCGGATCGTGCGCGACGAAATGCTGGCGCTCTTCGGCGACAGCACGGGCGGTCTGCCGCCGTCGTCGGCGCACCCGCGGGTCATCCTTCTGCTGGGCCTGCAGGGGTCGGGCAAGACGACGACGTCCGGGAAGTTGGGGCGGTGGCTGGCGAAACAGGGAAAGCACCCGATCCTCGTTTCGACCGACGTTCGGCGTCCGGCGGCAATCGAGCAGCTGTCAGTCGTCGCGAAACAGGCCGGCGTGCGAGTGCACGATCCGGCGGGCGACACCGATCCGGTGCGGCGCGCGACGGGAGCGCTCGCCGAAGCGCGCAACAGCGGGTTCGACGTCGTCATCGTCGACACGGCTGGCCGGCTGCACATAGACGACGAGCTGATGGTCGAGTTGCAGGCCATCAAGGACGCGACCGAGCCGACCGACCTGCTTTACGTCGCCGACGCGATGACCGGGCAGGACGCGATCAAGAGCGCCGGCGAGTTCAACCGGCGCATGGGCGTCACCGGCGTCGTGCTCTCGAAGATGGACGGCGACGCGCGCGGCGGCGCGGCACTGTCAGTCGTCGGTGTCGTCGGGGTCCCGATCGCGTTTGCGGGCAGCGGTGAGCGGTTGCAGGACCTCGAACCGTTTCACCCCGATCGGGTCGTGTCGCGCGTCCTTGGCATGGGCGACGTGCTGTCGCTCATCGAGAAGGCCGAAGCGGCAGTGTCGCTCGAGGATGCCGAACACCTCGAGGAGAAGATCCGGAAGAACGACTTCACGCTCGAGGACTTTCGCGAGCAGCTGCGGACGATCAAGAAGATGGGACCGCTCGAGCAGATCCTGGGGATGTTGCCCGGGATGGGCGGCCTCAAGCAGGCGATGGCCGGACGGGACGGCCTCGACGAAGGGCAGCTCGGTCGCATCGAGGCGATGATCAGCTCGATGACGCCGAAGGAACGGGCCAATCATCAGCTGATCAACGGCAGCCGCCGGAAGCGTATCGCCCGCGGCAGCGGAACGTCGGTTGAAGAAGTGAACCGGCTGCTGAAGCAGTTCGTGCAGATGAAGAAGATGCTGAAGCAGCTTGGCGGGATGGCCGGATTGGGCAAGAAGCGGGGCGGACTCGGGATGATGAAGTCGTTGATGAGATAGCTTCTCAGCTCTCAGCTTCTCGCTTCCAGCATTAGCTGGCAGCTGATAGCTGACAGCTGATAGCTGAAAGCTGAGAGGAAGCTTGATGTTAGCCATTCGTTTGCGTCGGACGGGATCGAAGAAGCGGTCGTACTTTCGTGTCGTGGTGACCGACTCGCGCACGGCGCGTGACAGCAGCTTCGTCGAGGTGCTGGGCCATTACAATCCGCGCACCACGCCGGAGAAGCTCGTGCTCAACCGGGAACGGCTCGAGCACTGGGTCAAGGTCGGGGCGCAGCCTTCCGACTCGGTCAGGACGCTCGTGGCGCGCATGCCGGCGGAGCCGGCGGCGGCTGCGGCCGAACAGCCCGCGTCGTGAGCCGCGCACGAGACGTCGTCGAGGTCGTCGCGAAGACGCTCGCCGACCATCCCGATGCGGTCCGGGTTACCGAGCGGCAGCACAAGGGGCAGACGCTCGTCGAGTTGTTCATGGCGCCGGGCGATCTCGGCCGCGTGATCGGTCGCCAGGGCCGCACGGCGCAGGCGATGCGGACGCTGGTTGGCGCGACGGCCGAGCTCGAGGGGATCAAGGCGACGCTGGAGTTTCGCGACGACGAGCGGTAGCGAGTCGTGTTGAGTTTGATCGAGCGGTAGCGAGTCGTAGTTGACGAGCGGTAGCGTTGAGTCGAGCGGTAGCGAGTCGTGTCAGTTGACGAGCGGTAATCAATCGTGGAGGATTCAGCCCGCGAATTGCTTCTGGTTGGTCGCGTCGCCCGCGCGCACGGCAACCGCGGGCAGGTCATCGTGAATCCGGAAACGGACTTCGCCGACGACCGGTTTCGAGTGGGACGGGTGTTGCTGGTGGGACCGGCCGATCGACCGACGCCACGGCGCATCACGGCGGCGAGGTTTCATCAGGGCCGACCGGTCGTGGCGCTCGAAGGCGTCGACACGATGAACGACGCGGAAGCGTTGGCCGGCGTCGAGTGCTGGTTGGAAGCGTCGACGATACCGCCCTTGCCGGACGGCACGTTCTACCGGCATGATCTCGTCGGCTGCGAAGTACGGGATCTGAGCGATGCGATGGTCGGCCGGGTGACCGACGTCCAGGGGCCGATCGAGCGCAGCCACCTGGTCATCGAGAGTGAGCGGGGCGAGGTGTTGATTCCCCTCGTCGACAGCATTTGCGTGAGAGTCGACCCGGCGGCGCGTGTCATCGTCGTGAATCCACCGGAGGGGTTGCTCGAAGCGAACGTGCGGTGATCGCCGTCGCGACGTGCATGATGAAAATCGACATCGTCAGCATCTTCCCTGCGATGGTGAAGGCGCCGCTCGCAGAGGGTGTGGTCGGGCGCGCGATTGAGCGCGGGTTGCTCGACGTCGGCGTGTTCGACCTGCGGGATTTCACGACCGATCGGCACCGAGTCGTCGACGACACGCCGTTTGGCGGTGGCCCCGGGATGGTGATGAAAGCCGAGCCGTTTTTCGCGGCCGTCGACCACATCCGCTCGGAGCGGGGCGATCCCAAGGCGATCGTGTTGACGAGCCCCGATGGCGCCCGATTCGCGCATCGGGACGCGAAGCGGTTGAGCGATCTCGAGCACGTGGTGATGTTGTGCGGCCGCTACGAAGGTGTTGACGAGCGGGTCCGGCAGTATCTGGCCACCGAATCGCTATCGATCGGCGACTATGTGCTGTCGGGCGGCGAGTTGCCCGCGCTCGTCATGCTGGATGCCGTCGCGCGGCTGGTGCCGGGCGTGGTCGGTGACGAGGAGTCGGTCGCGCGGGATTCATTCGTCGGCGGGTTGCTGGACTACCCGCAGTACACGCGGCCGGCGGTGTTCCAGGGGCATGAGGTTCCGGCAGTGTTGCTGTCGGGGCACCATGCGGCGATTGCGCGCTGGCGACGGCGAGAGGCCCTCGCGCGGACGCTGGCGCGACGGCCGGACATGCTGGCCGCCGCCGCGCTCGATGACGACGATCAGGCCCTCCTCCGTGAAGTTCGTGGGGAGGGGTAGTCGGTTCAGGGTTCAGGGTTCAGAGGTTCGGGTAGTGAGAGTGAGCGAACGGAACGGAGCGGGCGCTTTGGCCCGCGAAGTGAAGTGAGCTAGGCGGGGTGCAGGGGACCCCGCCGATCCAAGAAGAGGAGCTAGTGATGACTGCGGTAGAGACCGTCGAGCGCGGCCAGATGGTGGAGCGCCCGGCGATGAAGCCCGGAGATACGGTGCGGGTGCACGTCAAGGTGCGCGAGGGCGATAAAGAGCGCATTCAGGTCTTCGAGGGCATGGTCATTGGCATGCACCGGGGCGGCGCCCGGGCGACCTTCACGGTGCGGAAGGTGTCCTTCGGACAGGGCGTGGAGCGAATCTTCCCGTTGCACTCGCCGA
Organism: uncultured Acidobacteriota bacterium; assembly: GCA_963797625.1. Taxonomy (GTDB): domain Bacteria; phylum Acidobacteriota; class Vicinamibacteria; order Vicinamibacterales; family 2-12-FULL-66-21; genus DATBJJ01. Next base: position 309,216 of record CAWCQI010000043.1, on the reverse strand, counting down.
TCATCGATCGCATCGAAGTGACGCGTTCGGCGCGCGTGAGGCGCGCCAAGCTCTACTTCCTCCGCGACCTGAAGGGCAAGGCCGCGAGGATGAAGGAGCAGAAGAAGGCCTAGACCAGGCGTGGTTGTCCAGCCATGACCAGACTGCGCGCGTTTCGCACCCTCGAGAATTCCATCCGGCGGATGGGGTTCAATGCGGTCGCGGGCGTCGACGAAGTCGGTCGGGGCTGTCTCGCCGGGCCCGTGGTGGCGGCCGCCGTGGTGTTGGCGCCGGACCGCTACGTGGCGCGGATCTCGGACTCGAAAACGGTCACGGCGCTCGAGCGTGAGCGGCTGTTCGACAAGATCACGCGCGCCGCGGTGTCCTGGTCGGTCGCGGCGGCCGACCGCGAAGAAATCGATCGAATCAACATTCACCAGGCGTCGCTGCGGGCGATGCAGCGCGCGGTGCTCGGGTTGGTGCCGTACCCGGATTTCGTGATCGTCGACGCCTTTCGCATCCCGGACTTGCCGATGGCTCAGCGCGCGGTCGAGGAGGGCGACACACGATGCACGGCCATCGCCGCTGCATCGATCGTCGCCAAAGTCGCCCGCGATCGGATGATGCTGGAGCTTCACGCCCGCGATCCCCGCTATGGGTTCGATCGCCACAAGGGCTACGCGACGCGGGATCACCTCGACGCGGTCTCGCGGTTCGGCTACTCCGATGTCCACCGTCGGACGTTCCGCCCGCCATCGCTGTTTGATAGGATGGCGTGACCCCTTGCCGAACATGTCACGTCGCTCCTCCCAGTCTCCGCTCCGTGGAGAATCCTCTTGGCCTTCGACCGTGACGCTACGCTGAAAAAAGCGGAGAAGCTGCTCCGCCAGGGTCGCCTCGAGCCGGCGATCGCCGAATACGTCCGCGTGGTGGAAGAGTTCCCGCGCGACTGGAGCACCGCCAATACGCTCGGCGAACTCTATGCCCGTGCCGGGCAGCCAGAGCAGGCGGTCGGGCAATACACCAGGATCGCGCAGCACTTCGTCGACGAGGGCTTCTATCCGAAGGCCGCGGCCCTCTACAAGAAGATCCTCAAGCTGCAACCCCAGGACGAGACGACCCAGATTCAACTGGCCGATATCTCGGCCCGGCAGGGCCTCCTGGCTGACGCCAAGTCCCACCTGAACGCGATTGCCGCCCGGCGTCGGGCGAAAGGCGATCGTCGCGGCGCTGCCGAGATCGTTGTCCGTCTCGGGACGATTGACCCGGCGGACTTCGACGCGCGGCTCGCCGCCGCACGGACGCTCGAGGAAATGGGGGAGGAGGAGGAAGCCGGGAAACGCTTCAAGACGCTGCACGACGATTTGCTCGAGAAGGGCAGAACGGCGGAGGCGATCGATGCGCTGAAGGAGTTCGTGCGCATCAACCCGCTCGAGCGCGAGGCCCGGTCGATACTGGCAAAAGCCGCGCTCGATCAGGGCGACCTCGCCGGTGCGCGCGAGTTCCTCGACGAAGACAGCGCCGGCGACGATCCGACGTTGCTGCTGCCGCTCGCGGAGATCGAGCTGCGGTCGGGCGAGCTGGCGCGGGCCAAGGGCCTGCTGACACGGCTCCTGCTGGCCGATCCGAGCCGCCGGGGCGTCGTCGCCGAGCTCGGCTGGTCGTTTGTCGGATCGAGTCCGGAGACGACTTTCACGTGTGTCGATGCGGCCGTCGACGGGGCGATCGCGAGCTCGGAGTTTCAGGAGGCCGCCACAACCCTCCAGGAGTTCGTCACTCGCGTCCCCGGCCAGATTCCGGCGCTGCTCAAGCTGGTTGAGGTGTGCGTCGATGGCGGGCTCGAACAGACGATGTATGACGCGCAGGAACAGCTGACTGATGCGTATCTCGCCGCCAACCAGGCCGCCGAAGCGCGTGTCATCGCCGAGGATCTCGTTGCCCGCGAGCCATGGGAGCCGGCCCATATCGATCGCTTCCGCCGAGCGCTCGTCATGCTTCGTGTCTCCGACCCCGACACCCTGATCGCGGAGCGGCTGAGCGGTCAGGCGCCATTCATGGCCCACGATCCGTTCTTCGATGGGCCAGTGCCGGCTGCGCCTGCGGCCGATGCCCAAGAGTCCGCGTCGCCCGAGCCGGAGCCGACAGCTGAGCCCGCCCAACCGGAAACGTCCGAATCCCCCGACAGGGTCCAGGTTGCAGCGGCTGCCACGACGTCGACGCTCCCGAAGGCGCCAGCGAGCGACGAGATTGACTTGACGGGCGAGCTGGGCGATCTCGACGCGGCGGCGGGAGAAGACGACGAGCGCGCCGGGGGGCCGAAGGGTCAGGGCGCGGAGCCAGCAGGTGAGGCACTCCTCAATCAAGCGTTTGCCAAAATCCGCACCGATGCCGAGACCGACGCCGACTTTTCGTCGCAGCACATGACGCTCGCCCGGACGTACCTGGAAATTGGCATGCTCGACGAGGCGATTGTCTCGCTGCAGACGGCCGTTCGATCGCCGCGGCAACGTTTTGAGGCAGCGGCCGCGCTCGGTCGCGTGTACGACCGGCGCGGCGAGCCGACGCTGGCGATCGAGTGGCTCGAGCGCGCGGCTGAGGCTCCGGCACCGAGCCCCGAGGAGGGACGGGCGCTGCTCTACGATCTCGGCGTCCTGCTCGATGGCGCAGGGGAGACCTCGAGGGCATTGGCGGTGTTCCTCGAACTCCAGGCCGACGCCGGCGACTACCGCGACGTGCCTGCCCGCATCGATCGCCTCGCACGCGTGCAGACCGGAGGCTGACATCTCGTTCCTCACGCGGATCCTCTTCGCCGCATACTTCCTCGAGGCGGGCCTGATCCTCATCGTGGCGCCCTGGTCGGGCTTCTGGGACAGGAATCTGTTCCTCTATTCGATTCCAGCGCTTCAGGAAGTGCTCGAGAGCCCATTCGCCAGGGGCGCGGTCTCCGGCGTCGGAGCGATCACGGTCGTCGCCGGCCTCGCCGAGCTCTCGGGCGTGTTGTCGCGCCGAAGTCGATCGAGCCATGAGTCTCCCGGGACGCCGCTCTAGATCCCAGTCGTCGGGCCAGACGCTTCCATGGCCGCTCCTCATGATGGTGAGCGATCGCCGGCTCTATGGCGCCTTACCGCCTCCAGCTGCGCTGTCCCGCTGATTGACGAGGAGGCAGCCGTGCGCGGCCCTCGTGTCGGCGGCGGCGGCGGCCGCGCGGGCAGGCGTGAATCTGGTGCAGGTTCGCGAGCGAGGACTCGAGGACGGCTCGCTCCTGTCGCTTGCGGTTCAACTTCGGGAAGCGATCGCCGCAAGCGGCGCTCGCCTGCTCGTCAACGATCGGCTCGACGTTGCCCTGGCGGCCGGCGCCGCCGGCGTGCACCTGCCTGGACGTGCCGTGTCTGCCGCGAGAGTCCGCGCGATGGCCCCTGACGGCTTTCTGATTGGCCGCTCCGTCCACAGCGAGGCCGACGCCGTCGCGGCGGCGCGCGAGGGAGGCTGCGACTACCTCGTATTCGGCTCGGTGTTCGAGTCCAGGAGCAAGCCTGCCGGGCACGCGATCGCTGGGCTCGAGACGCTCGCGCGAGTCTGCGCCGCCGTTCGCCTGCCGGTCGTTGCCATTGGCGGCATCACGGCGGCACGGGTGCCAGAGGTCGTCCGGGCGGGCGCTGCCGGCATCGCTGCGATAGGATTATTCGGTCGCGCCGAGCCGGGCGAGCTCGTCGAGATCGTTGGTCAGGTTCGGCAGGCATTCGGCGCCACGCCGTCGCTAGCTCACGCAACAGGTCCGGGACGCCAGTAGCCGTCGTCAGTGCTGTCGCGAGGTCACGTTAGCACGAGGCGCACGCGGACTGTTCACGACCGAAGCCGAGAGGGTCCTTCGTGCTCAACAGGCCGTGACGCAACGCGAAGACTTGACGATTCAGCCTGAGCTAGCGACTGACACCCGTATGGACCCAGGATACCGATCACCGCTCGTCGATCTTTTCCTCCGGGGCGAGGCCGCGCGAGACGTGCGACTGCTGGCTGCGCGTGGCCTGTTGCCACGGCCGGCACAAGAGCAGGTTGCGCTACTCATCGTGCTCGTCGACGATCCCGATCCGGAGATCGCGGCGCACGCCAGGGCCACGATGAACCGGTTGCCGCGCGAGGCCCTGGCTGATTTTCTGACTGGCGATGCCCCGGCCGAACTCCGCGCGTTTCTTGACGCCCGCGGTGCCGAGCCTGCTGACGCGCCACGATCGGACGCGTCCGCGCCGCCAGGTCCAGCCTCAGAAGACGGCGCCGCCGCGTCGGGCGACGCGACGGGCGATGCAGAGGCCGAACAGACGGAGGAAGAGGAAGATTCCAGGCTGGTGTCGACGCTGCCGATCGCCGAGCGTCTGAAGCTGGCGACCAAGGGGACGCGCGAGCAGCGCTCGCAGCTCATTCGTGATTCCAACCGGATTGTCGCAACAGCCGTCCTGACCAGCCCAAAACTCACCGAGTCCGAGGTCGAAGCCTTTGCCAAGATGGGGAATGTGTCCGAGGACGTCCTGCGCATCATCGGCACGAACCGCGGCTGGCTCAAGAACTACGGCATCGTCCTCGCGGTGACCAAGAATCCGAAAACCCCGCCCGCGATCTCGATGCAATTGATGCACCGGCTCACGGAGAAAGACATCAAGATGCTCACGACCGATCGCAACGTGCCTGAAGCGCTGCGCCTCGGTGCCCGACAGGGTCCTGACGAAGGCAAAGCACGGCTAACCAGCAGGGGCGTGTAGCTCATAAGCTCGGGCCCCAGCTCGCTCTGCGCGGCGACTCCGCGCCGCGCTCGGGCCGCAGGCGCTCAGGACCGTTTTCGGGAAAACTCCTTGCGCATCTCGGCCAGACCTTCCATGTACACCGTGGCGCGTTCGCGTTCCGCCTCGGTGCCAATCGACTTGAGCAAGTCGATGGCGCGGTCGAAGTCGCGGAGAATCGTGGCCGGTTTGGTCTCGAAATAGAGACGCCGGATTTCGGCGAGCGGATCGGTCTTCATAGCTTGCGTCTGCGTTTCCGCTTTGCCCTGGTGGCGCCGCAACGATTGCCGAAACGCCTCGACCGGCAGCGTGTTGAGCACATCCCCCGGCTCGAGCCAGGCGCGCCTGGCGACGATCGCGCCCCATCGGAGCAGGCCGAGCGCTGTCGGCGAATGCGCATCGGAATCGATGATCAATTTGACCCCCCGGTCGCGGGCCAGCCGCGCGTGCTGTTCGTCGAGATCGAGCCGTTCGATCTGGCAGTTGATTTCGACGGCGACGCCGGCGGCCGCCGCGGCGTCGATGACCCGCTCGAAGTTCAGTCGATAGCCCTCACGCTTGAGGATTCGACGGCCGGTTGGATGGCCGAGGACGTCGACATACGGGCATTCGATCGCGCGCAGGATCCGGTCCGTCATCTGGCTCTCGTCCTGCGAGAACGCGGAATGGACCGAGGCGATGACGATGTCGAGTTGCGCCAGGCAGTCGTCGGCGAGATCCATGGTTCCGTCGGCGCGGATGTCGCACTCAATGCCGGCGAGGACGGTGATGCCGTCGAGCCGGGCATCGAGCTCGCGGATCCGGCGCGCGTGTTCGAGCGCGCGGCGCTCGTCGAGACCGTTGGCCATCGCGAGCGCCTGGCTGTGATCCGTGATGGCGATATACGAGAGCCCGGCGGACCGGGCTGCCAGCGCCATGGTTTCGGCGTCAGCGCGTCCGTCGCTGGCGGTCGTGTGCATGTGCAGATCGCCGCGCAAATCGGCGAGCGTCAGCAGGCGTGGCAATGCGGCACGCTCGGCGGCCTCGATCTCGCCACGGTTCTCGCGCAACTCAGGTGGAATGTATTCGAGCCCGAGCGCCCGATAGATCTCTTCCTCCGATGCGCCAGCGACGAGCCCGCCGTCGTCATTCCTGTAGAGGCCGTATTCGTTGAGCTTGAAGCCCCGCTTGATGGCGCGATCGCGCAACGCGATGTTGTGCGGTTTGGAACCGGTGAAGTACTGGAGCGCGGCACCAAGGCTCTCACGAGGCACCAGACGCAGGTCGGCCTGAAACCCGCCCCAGAGAAGCACGCTGGATTTGGTATCGCCATGTGCCAGGACACGTTCGACGAGCTTGTACCCCGTGAACGCGTCCATCAGTGTCTGGGGGGCCCCGGCCGCAAGGATGTCGAGATCGCCGCAGGTCTCGCACCCGCGCCGCAGGCTGCCGACCGGCGAGATGTCGGCGTCTGGTGAGTGCTCGCGCAACGCGGCGAGCAGCGCTGCGGCCGTCTCGTGCGCCTCGGCCATCAGGCGGCGGCCGGTGGCGCGCGCCCGCTCTTCGAGGGCTTTCAGGATGAACGCTTCCTTCTTCGCGCCCATGCCCTTGAGATCGCGGAGCCGTCCCTCGCGTGCCGCGCGCTCCAGGTCGTCCAGCGTGCGGACGCCCAGATCGCGATAGAGCATCGCGACGGTCTTCGGTCCGACTCCCTGGAGGCGGAGGAGGTCCAGGACGGTTGGCGGAAACTCCAGGAGGAGATCTCGGTGGTAGGCGATGGTGCCCGTGTCGACGAGCTCGACAATCTTGGCGTTGAGATCCTTGCCGATGCCGGGGATCGCCAGCCGCGCGGCAGGCGAGAGCTCGGCGATGCGCTCGGCGGCGTGCGCGATCGTTTCAGACGCGTTGCGATAGGCGCGAATCTTGAACGGGTTCTCTCCCTTGATTTCGAGCAGGTCGCCGATCTCGGCAAAAACCCGGGCGATGGCGAGGTTGTCGAGGCTCATGAGCCCGGCTCACGCCGTGACCTCCGTCGCGACTCGGAGCCCTTCGGTCTCGATGGTGAAATCGAGGAGGCGGCCGCCGTTGGCCGCAATCGCGGCGCGGATGTCGGGAATGCGATCGGGTTCACCAAGACAGAAGAGGCACCCGCCGCCGCCGGCGCCGCAGACCTTGCCGCCGTATGCGCCGGCGCGCCGCGCCGCGGCGAGGATGGACTCGATCTCGGGCGTCGCCACGCCGGGCGCGAGGCCCTTGCGGTTTTCCCATTCGTCCGCAATCTGCCGGCCCACCTCGCTCCACGCGCCTTCCTCGAGCGCGCTCCTCATGGCGCCGGCGATGTCGCGAATCCGCGCGAATCGTCGTTGCACCTCGACGTCGCCGTCGATATGCCGCTTGGTGACCTCCCAGTTGTTGATGCCCGAGTTTCGTGTCGCGCCGGTGTAGGCCAGGACGAGGCGGCGTTCGAGCTCGGGCGCCTCGACCGGAAGGGCCACGCGGCGCACGCCGTCGACGCCGAGTTCGACCGCCGAGATGCCGCCGTAGAGCGCCGGACGATAGTCCTGCACGCCGGTTGGCACGTCGATCGCCTGTGCTTCGACGTTCATCGCGATCTGCATGATCTCGGCGTCGGTGCGGGGCTGGCCGCTCCAGGCCATCAGCGCGCCGCATACGGCGATGTTCAGCGCCGACGATCCGGCGATGCCGGCGCCGAACGGGGAGTCGGAGCTCGTCTGAATCTCGAGCGCATCGGCTTGAAAATAGTGCAGCAACCGGCCGAGCAGCCGGAGCTCATGATTGTCGCGAAGCTCGCGCCAGTTCGTGACGTCGACTCGCCGCCCGGTGTCGCCGGAGACAATCGTCAGCCCGCGCGTCCCGCGCGACCGGATCGAACACCGCGCCCGAAGGCTGATCGCGACGTTGATGGTTTGCGCGCGCTCGTGGAACAGGTAGAGGGGCCAGATATCGAGCGTTCCGCCCGCCAGATCGATCCGCGTTGGCGCGGAGGACTCGATGTGCACCCGAAATTATAGCCATAGATTGCGCGAGCGTGGCGCGGACGCGAGAGCCGCGGTATGCTGCGGCCCAAGCGGCGTACCGCGACGAAGGCTAGATTCCCGGAGGAGCGTGTGGCACCGAGCACCGAAATCGTCATTGGCGATGTGGGCGCACAGCACGTCCTGATACGGCCAATTGCGCGCAGCAGTCCGGGACTCTTCGACAATTGGGACGCGAACGGCCTCATCTGCGAGGTCGAACTCGCGGCCGGCGGGTTCCGGGCGGCGTTCAGCGCTGATATGCGGTCAGAAGAGTTCCAGGCCTTCATGGACCAGATTCTGGAATTGGAACGGACGGTCGACGGCGCGGCGACATTCGCCACGATAGAAGGGCAGGTCGCGCTCTCGCTCAGCGCCGACAGCAACGGGCGGGTTCGAGTCGCCGGTGAAGCGCTCGATTCCCCGGGCGATGGCAATCGGTTGACGTTCCACTTCGACATCGATCGCACCGAGCTCTCGGAGATTTCACGCGCGATTGGTCATCTGCTGGCCGCCTATCCGGTCGTCGAGGCGCCCGATGCCTAGGTAGCACGCCAGCGTTCGCTGAGCGTCCTGCCATGAACCAGCGAACTGGCCTGATGATCCTCGTGGCTGGTCCCTATCGGTCGGGGACGGGCGATGACCCGGTGAAGATGGCGGCCAATGTTCGGGCGATGGAGGCCTACGCGTTGCCGCTCTTTCGCGCCGGGCACGTGCCGGTCGTTGGCGAGTGGCTCGCGCTGCCACTCGTGGCGCTCGCCGGATCGAAGCGGATCGGAGACGAGCCGTTCGAAGAGGTCTTTCATCCGATTGCCGAGCGCCTGCTCGAACACTGCGACGCCGTCCTTCGCGTCGGCGGTTCGTCACAAGGCGCGGATCTCATGGTACGCGTTGCCGAGGAACGCGGCCTCCAGGTGTTTCGGCGATTGAGTGACGTTCCAGGCTGCGCCTCTGTCGCCGAACCGCACGTCTGAGAGACTTCATCTCGATCAGTAATCTGTGTTGTAATCAACAGCACATGTCCCTTCGCGACATTCGTCGTCACGTCGGCCAACTCGCGATCGCCGGGTTCGCCGGCGACTCCATTCCTTCTGATCTCCGGTCGCTCGCGCGGGAGTTCGATCTCGGCGGCATCATTCTCTTCGCGCGCAACGTCGTCGCTCCCGATCAGGTCGCCGAAATCGCGCGCGAGGCGCAGTCGCTGGCGCGGGAGCTGCCGCTCTGGGTGAGCGTCGATCAGGAAGGCGGGCGGGTGGCGCGGCTCAAGGCGCCGTTCACCATCTGGCCGCCGATGATGACGCTCGGTCGCAGTGGCGACGACTCTCTGGCCGAGCGGTTCGCGCGCGCGCTTGCGTCGGAGCTCAAGGCCGTCGGGATTTCGCTCGACTTCACCCCGGTCCTCGACATCCTGACGAACCCGAAGAATCCGGCGATTGGCGACCGCGCGCTCGCCGAGCGGGCCGACGATGTGGCCCGGTTGGGGAAGCGGATCATTACGACGCTGCAGCAGGCGGGCATTGCGGCGTGCGGCAAGCACTTTCCGGGGCACGGGGACACGAGCACCGACTCACACCACGAGCTGCCGCTCGTCGAGCACCCACCCGACCGGCTCGACGCGGTCGAGCTGGTGCCGTTTCGCGCGGCCATCGAGGCTGGAGTCGCGTCGATCATGACCGCGCACATCCTGATTCCCTCGTTGGACGGCGAGCGTCCGGCCACGCTGTCGCCTCGGATCGTCGGGACGCTGCTGAAACAGCAGCTCGGGTACGGCGGCCTCGGTACTGAGTGACGACCTCGAGATGAAGGCCATCAGCGCCCGCTACGGGGTGCCTGACGCGACGGTCGGTGCCATCGCGGCCGGCTGCGATGCGGTCCTGATGTGCGGTACGTCACAGGAGCCGCAGTTTGCGGCGCTCGAAGCCGTCATCCGCGCGGTCGAGGACGAGACGCTTCCGTTGAAGCGCGTCGAGGATGCGCTGGCGCGCCACCGCCGCGTCAAGGAACGCTTCCTGGCTCCGGCGCGGCCGCGGCCCCTGGCCGGCCCTGCGCTGCGCGCGGCCCTCGGAGGCGACGAGCATCAGGCGATTGCCGCCGAGATGGCGAGGTTCGTCTAGTTGATGCGCAAGCCTCGCGCGCTGCGGCCCGGCGACCGGGTCGCCGTGGTGTCGCCCGCCAGCCCGTTCAAGCGCGAGGAGTTCGAGGCCGGCCTCGTCGAGCTCCGGACCCTCGGCTTCGAACCGGTCTTCGAGGAGAGCGTCTTCGCTCGACAGGGGTACGTCTCCGGCGCCGCCGAAATCAGGGCCGCAGCGTTCTCGCGAGCCTGGGCCGACCCGGAAATCGCGGCTCTCGTTGCGGTGAGGGGCGGATACGGCAGCGTTCAGTTGCTGCCTTTGCTCGACCGTGACGCCATCGCCCATCATCCCAAGGCATTCATCGGTTACAGCGACAACACGTCGCTCCTCTGTTGGCTCACGCTCAAATGCGGCATCGTCTCGTTTCACGGCCCGATGGTCGAAGGACGCCTGGCTCGCGGCGAGGCCGGATACGACCGGGATACGTTCATCCGGTGTCTGTGCAGCGCCGAACCAGCAGGGGACATCGTTCACCCGAACGTTGAAACGATCGTGCCGGGCGAGGCGACGGGCATGCTGCTCGGCGGAACGCTGACCCAGCTGACGGCGTCCCTTGGCACGCCGTACGCCTTCGATCCACCTGACCGGTTCGTGTTGTTTCTCGACGAAGTCGGAGAGCGTCCGTTCAGGATCGACCGCATGCTGACCCAGCTGCGCCTGAGCGGCATCCTCGCGCGCGCATCCGCGGTCGTCTTCGGCGAGCTGCCGAGGTGCGACGAGCCGGACAGCCAACCGACGGCGCGCTCGATGGTCGCCGGCGTGATGGAAGAGTTTCGAGGCCCGGTGCTCTTCGGCCTGCCCTCGGGCCATACCTCTGGAGCGACGCTCACGCTACCCTTCGGCGTGCGCGCCACGGTGATCGCCGGCCCGCAACCCAGACTGGTGATCGAGGAGGCAGCGGTTTCATGACCCGTGTCCACTTGATTGGAGTATGCGGCACAGCGATGGCGACTCTGGCCGCGCTCCTGAAGAGCAAGGGCTATGACGTCCGAGGTTCCGATCAGAACGTCTATCCACCGATGAGCGATTTTCTCGTGCAGCAGGGGATTACGCTCCTTCAGGGCTATCGGCCCGAACACATTACCGCCGATCTCGATCTGGTTGTGGTGGGGAATGCCATCTCGCGTGGCAATCCGGAGCTCGAGGAAGTGCTCGATCGGAAGATTCGGTACTGTTCGCTGCCAGAAGCCGTCCGCGATCATTTCCTCTGGGCCGCTCGATCGGTCGTCATTACCGGCACGCATGGCAAGACGACAACGACCGCACTGACGGGCTGGCTGCTGACCGACGGCGGCGCCGACCCGAGTATGCTCGTCGGCGGCATCGCCGAGAACTTCGATACGAGCTATCGCATCGGCGGCGGCCGCGAGTTCGTCATCGAGGGCGATGAATACGACAGCGCGTTCTTTGACAAGACCGCGAAGTTCCTCAAGTACCTGCCCGACATCGCCGTTGTCGGGAACATCGAGTTCGACCACGCCGATATCTACGCGGATCTTGACGCGATCCGCCTGACGTTCCAGCGGTTCGTCAATCTCATCCCGCGCCGTGGCCTCCTCCTGCTCGGGTCCGACAACGCCGACGCGATGGCCTTGCGGACAGCGCGCACACTGTCGGGTCGAAACGTTCGGCCTGGCGGACGGGTCGGATTGGCAGGCCCACGATCTGGTCGTGAGCGGCACGTCGACGTCGTTTCGGGTCCGACGAGGCGGAGTTCCCGCAGGGAGCTTCGAGGTGCCGCTCCTGGGCGCCTACAACGTGCGCAATGCGCTCGCCGCGATCGCCGTCGGCGCGGCGGTTGGATTGAGCACCGACACGATGACGACGTCGCTCAGACGCTTCAAAGGCGTTCGCCGCCGGCTGCAGCATCGAGGGACGGCGCGCGGCGTGGCCGTCTACGACGATTTTGCGCATCATCCGACGGCAATCGGTGAGACGCTCGCCGGCGTCCGTTCGGCGTACCCGAAGCGGCGGATCTGGGCGATCTTCGAGCCGCGTTCGGCCACCTCCTGCCGGCGTGTCTTCCAGGCGGACTTTGCCAGGGCCCTGTCAGGGGCAGATCGCGTCATCCTGCCGGCCGTGTTCCGATCGACGTTGCCGGATGCCGAGCGCCTGTCAGCCGATCAACTCGTCACAGACCTCAAGGCCGCGGGCGTCGACGCGCGCTATATCCCCGGCACCGATGACATCGTCACCACCGTGTCGCGAGAAGCCAGGGACGGCGACCTGGTCGTCATCATGTCGAACGGCGGGTTCGACGACATTCATCGCAAGCTGTTAGCGGCCCTCGAGCGCCCGTCCTGACAGCGCGGAGCGGTCACAATGGAATTGTTCAGGATTGTGCCGGCCGGTGACGCCGCGCTGGTCGTGGAACTTCCCGAGCGCATCGATATGCAGCTGAATGCGTGGTGCGTCGCGTTGTCGCGCGCGCTGGCATCGGAGCTCGGGACGATCATCCGCGATGTGGTGATCGGGTACTCGTCGGTGACCGTCTACTTCGATCCGCTCAATGTCGATGCGGCGTGGCTGGAGGCGGAGATCCTCACACGCGCCGTGTCCGTGGACATCGCGGACGCGGCCGCCGGAGGAGTCGTCGAGGTCCCGGTGTGCTACGGCGGCGATCTGGGACCCGATCTCGCGGACGTCGCTGCCTTCGCTGGTTGCTCCGAGGCTGACGTGATTGATTTGCACGTCGGCCGCGAGTATCGCGTCTACATGGTCGGCTTCGTGCCTGGCTTTGCGTACATGGCCGAGGTCGAGTCGCGAATTGCCGCGCCGCGTCGAGCGTCCCCGAGGACTGCGGTGCCGGCAGGCTCGGTCGGCATCGCGGGCGGACAAACCGGGATCTATCCGGCGGTCACACCTGGAGGCTGGAACCTCATTGGTCGGACGGCGCTTCTGCCCTATGATCCCAGCCCGCCCCGAACCGTTTCTCTTCAAGGCCGGCGACCGCGTCCGGTTTCGCCCGATCTCGACAGACGAGTTTGGTCGACCGTGACGCTTTCTCTCGCAGTGGTCCGCCCGGGGATGTTGACGACCGTCCAGGACCTTGGTCGTTGGGGATATCAAGCCAACGGTGTTCCAGTCGCCGGGCCGATGGACGCGTACTCACACGGGCTCGCCAATCGACTGGTTGGAAATCTCTCATCGGCAGCCGCTCTTGAAGTCACGCTGATGGGGCCGGAGCTCGAAGCGAAGGCTGAAATCGAGTGCGCCGTTGCGGGTGCGACGTTCGCGTTGGCCGCGGGCGACCGGACACTGCCCATGCACGCGCCGTTCACCCTGCGTGCTGGCGATCGACTGAGGTTCGGCGCGCGGTCAGCCGGGGCTCGGGCGACGCTCGCCTTCAGAGGTGGCATCGACGTGCCCCCCGTGTTTGGGAGCCGCGCGACCAGCCTGATTAGCGGCATGGGAGCATTCGGAGGGCGTCCACTGAAAGCAGGAGATGTTCTGCCGATCGCGCCGGTCACGACGCTCGTCACACCCGGAGTTGCCGGGCAGTCGCTTGTCCCGCTTCCGTTGCCACACGGTGGCGCCAGGCTCCGTGTTATGGCTGGTCCGCAGGAAGGGTTCTTCACGCCGCTCGCCTATCGAACGTTGTTCGAGTCGCGATATGTCATCACCCCCGCGTCGAATCGCATGGGCTATCGTCTCGAAGGCCCGCGGCTCGAGCACGCCGGCCGCGCGGACATGCTGTCCGACGCGACCCCAGTCGGCTCCATCCAGGTACCGGCATCCGGCCAGCCAATCCTGTTGATGGCCGATCGACAGACGACCGGAGGGTATCCGAAGATCGGGGTCGTGATCAGCGCCGATCTTCCGCTCGCGGGGCAGCTCGCCCCCGGCGACTGGCTCGAGTTCGTTCCGTGCACGCGCGAAGCGGCCGTCGACGCGCTCAAGGCCCGGCGGCGAGGCTTGGGGAGCCCGCGTTGACAGGCGCTCTCGGCGATCGTCTGCGACAGGTGTTCGGGGAGTCGCGCGTTCAGCGTGATGTGCCGCTCGCACCGATAACGACCTTCAAGGTCGGTGGACGGGCGGACTGGCTGGTTCACGCGCGAACCGGCGAGGAGATCCGTCAGGCGCTCGAGATCGCGCGCCACTTCGCGTTGCCGGTCACGGTGCTTGGCGGCGGTTCGAACGTGCTCATCGCGGACCGGGGGCTTCGCGGTCTGGTGATCCGCGTTCATGGTGGGGAAGTCACGCGGATCGACGCCGCCACCATCCGCGCGGACGGCGGTGTGACCATCAACGGCCTGGTACGGTGGACGATCAGCCACGGTGTCGCCGGTCTCGAAGCGTGGGCCGGTACGCCGGGCACCGTCGGCGGCGCGATTCATGGAAACGCCCATTTCCGGGGACGACTGATCAGCGAGCTCATCGAAAGGGTCACGCTCGGCACGCTCGACGGCAGCGTCATGAGCGTTCCAGTGGCCGAGATGGAGTTCGGCTACGACTACAGTCGTCTGCACCGGACGCGCGAGGTCGTCATCGCTGCCGATTTCCGCGTGACCGACGGCGAACCCGACGTCCTGCGCGCGACGGCGCGCGAGTCGCTGGCGTTTCGCAAGCGCACCCAACCGCTCGAGTCGGCAAGCGCCGGCTGCATCTTTCAGAATCCGGATCGCGCACGCGATGTCGTGCCGGACGGGATCCCATGGTCGGCCGGCGCGCTCGTCGATCGGGCCGGCCTCAAGGATGCGCGTTCCGGCCAGGCACGCGTGTCGGCGACCCACGCGAACTTCATCGTCAACGAAGGCGGCGCCACTGCGACGGAGGTCAGGGATCTCGTCGAGCAGTGCAAACGCGACGTGCGTTCGCGGTTCGGCGTCACGTTGCGGGAGGAAATCGTGTATCTGGGCTTCGAAGGCGACGATCAGGGGAACCGACATGGCCACACTCAGGATTGAGGGAGGGCGACGGCTGGAAGGCCGCGTCGCGGTCGAGGGCAACAAGAATGCGGCGCTGCCGTTGCTCGCCGCGTGTCTCTTGACCGATCAGGAATGCGTGTTGACGAACGTCCCCCGGATCCGGGACGTGGAAGTGCTGATCGACCTGCTGCGGGGCCTGGGCGCTACGGTTGACGGCCGTGGCACCTCGACGCTCCACGTCCGGTGCGACACGATCACGAGCGATCGTCCCGATCCGGCACTGGTCGGGAGACTGCGCGGTTCGGTGCTGCTGCTCGGTCCGTTGCTCGCGCGCAGGGGTTCGGCTCGCCTCGCGCCGCCCGGCGGTGATTTTCCCGCGCGACGGACGATTTCCACACACCTTCAGGCGCTCGCGGCGATGGGGGCCGTGCCGCTCGACGAGCCGGGCCACGCGCTCGAAGCCCCATCGGGGCTCAACGGCGCATCGTTCTATCTCGACGAGGCGTCGGTGACCGGCACCGAAACGGCGTTGCTCGCGGCCGCCGCCGCGAAGGGGCGAACTGAAATCCGGCACGCCGCGACGGAACCTCACGTCGCCGAGCTTTGCCGGTTTCTGCGCGCGCTGGGCGTATCGATTGAGGGGGAAGGCACGTCGACCATTCGTGTCGAATCCCCCGTCCGATTCAAGGGTGCGACGCACCGGCTCGATGGCGACTACATCGAGGCCGGGAGTTGGGGAGTGGTTGCCGCAATCACGGGTGGCGCGATCGAGGTGACCGGCGCCCGCTGGACCGACCTCGAGGTCGTCGGTGCGCCGCTCAAGAAGATGGGCCTCGAATGCTCGTGGGACGACGATCGTTTCGTCGTGGCGCCTTCGTCGCTGACGGCGGCGCGCCGCATCACGACGGGCTTGTGGCCGGGATTCCCGAGCGACATGGTCAGTCTCGTCACGGTCCTCGCCACGCAGGCCGAAGGCGAGACGCTGGTGCACGACTGGATGTACGAGTTGCGGCTGTTCGCCCTCGAGCAGTTGAGCGCGATGCGCGCGGACCTTTTCCTCTGCGATCCCCATCGCATCATCGTCAGCGGCATCACGAAGCTGAAGGGCCGTCAGCTCGACACCCGGGACATCCGATCGGGGATGGCCCTCATCGCGGCCGCGCTTGCCGCGGAGGGGGAGAGCCAGGTGGGCCCGCTCGAAACCGTGGAGCGGGGCTACGGTGCGCTCGTCGAACGTCTCACCGCGCTCGGCGCGCACGTCGAGCGCGTGGCCTGACTTACCGATCTCCGCCAGGCTTCTTCGGCGGCGTCACCGGAACAGTCGCGCCCGGTACCTGCGTCAGACCCGGAAGCGTCGGTTGCAGCGGCTGCGGGAATGCCGGGGCGGCAGGGGTTTCGGGCGTCTGACTCACCCGGCTTCACTGTGGCCGGGTCGCGGGGCGGCTGCTGAATACCGGGACGCTCGACTGGTGTCACGCCGCCCTCGCTCAGCCCTCGCCCCAGGCGGAACGGCCGGAGGTCCGCTTCAGTCAGGTCGAGCGTGCGGACGATGTGCGGCGTCAGCGTCAGGATGATGTCGGTCTGAATCGACTCCTTGCGGTTGCGGGCGAACAGCCGGCCGACAAGCGGGAGGTCGCTCAGCCCTGGAACGCCGTCGAGGACGGTTCGCTCTTCATCGCGGATCAGGCCCGCCAGCATGTTCGTCTGGCCGTCCTTCAGCCGGATGGTCGACGTGATTTGCCGTGAGGCAAACGTCGGCAGGCCCGCCGTGGCGCCGGACCCTGTGCCGGAGATACTGCTCAATTCGATCCTCAACGTCAGCGATACTTCGTCGTCGTGATGCGTTCGCGGCGTGATGTCGATGTTGACGCCGATATTGCGGTAGTTGAACGACGTGATGGGCTGCTGGTTGATGCCGCCACTGGCAATCGGAGCAAAGACGGTCACAGGGACCGGCACCTCTTCGCCGAACTTCGCCTGTGCCGCGATGCCTTCAGACGTGCGGAGCTGCGGGTTGGCGAGGATGCGCGTGTTGTTGTCGCTCTTGAGCAGGCGGTAGTAGATGCCCGGTACGCCGGTCACGAAGACGTCAGCTCTGGTCAGGTTCGAGAGATCCTGGAGCGTCAGGCCTTCGCGGTTCACGTCGATGGCGCCGGAAATCCCTGGCGATCCGGGCGACGCTATCTGCAAGCCAAACTCGCGCAAGCGTGTGCGGTCGACCTCGAGCAGCTCGACGTCGATGACGACCTCAGGCCGGGCCTTGTCGATCGCCGTAATCAGGCGCGCCGCAGCGGCGATGTGTTCGGGTGTGTCCTGGAGCGCGACCGCGTTGATCGCGGTCATGCCGGTGACCTGCCGCACGTCGACGACGATGCGCAGCAGATCGATGACTTCCTTCATATCGGCGTTGCTGAGATACAAGGTCTGGACGACCGACTCTTCGTACTCGCGACGCTTGGCCGCCGTGTCGGGAATGATGGTGATCGTGCGCTGCGCGCTGACCCGGTAGAAGGTTCGCGTGCTGGCGGTGACCGACGTCAGCGCGTCGGTGAGCGTCATCTTGCGCAGGTCGGCGTTGATGATCTCGTCGCGGAAGCCCGGGTCGAAGACGACGTTGAGCCCGGCAAACTGCGCAATCGACCTGAACACGTTGCGGCTGCTGGCCGAGCTGAAGACGAGCGAGTCGGGAAGCTTGGCGTCGGCCGGCAGGTCGAGGCCTGGAGGCGGAAGCGTGCGCGTGAGCGTTCGATCAGCGATTCGAGCTCGGTTTTCCCGTTTCGCGTGACGGCGATCTTCGTGCGGAGCTTCTGGCGAACGTCGCGCAGCGCTTCGTCGACCAGCGCGTCGCTCGGATTCAGCTCCGACGCGATCTGATACTCGCCGAGCGCCTCTTCGTAGCGCTCGGCGCCGGCGAGCGTGCGCGCTCGGAAGGCGTGCTCCTGCGACGCGCGCAGTTTCGCGCGCTCGAGCGCCAGACGCGCGTTGTCGTCGTCGGGGTTGGCGCGAAGTGCCTTCGTGTACTCGACGACGGCCAGGTCGTAGTTCCTCGCGGTTTCCGCTCGTTCGCCGGCTCGAAGTCCCGGACCAGCCCCGGTCGCACAGCCGCTCACCAGCGGCCAGGCACACCACGAGCGCCCATTTGCACGCCCGTCGACTAGCGCTTGACCGGTCCGGCATTGGAGACCTCCGCCCCTCGGGGAATGGAGAACGCGAACGTCTTATCGGCTAGTCCGGGGTTTTCCTTGAAGTTCGAGAAGACGAACGTCGAGCGGCTGCCCTGTTTCTCGGCCACCGTCAGCGACTGAAGCACGAGCGTATTGCGCGCAGCCGCGATCTCCAGCCAGTCGTACTCGGGCTGCGGTTTGCGAGGTTCGAGACGGAGTGTCCATGCAGGGGCGGCGTCGCCGCCCTGACCGAAGCTGACGTTGAAGTCCCGGGTCAGGTTTCCGCGACCCGCCAGGAACAACACCGCGGCCTGATCGTCGTCGGGGACTTCGCTCACCACCGCCCGGTTCTCGTCGGGAAAGTACTGGATGAGGCGGACGCCGTCGGAGACGAAGACCTTTTCGTCGGGCGCTTGGTAGGTCCAGCGCATTTTCCCGGGTTTCTTGACGAGCAGCGTGCCTCGCTCGACGCGCTTGCGCTTTAAGACGCCGCCCTCGTGCGTATGAACGAAATCGGCCGAGAAGTCCCGGATCGTGTCGTATTTCCGCTGAATCGACGTCGCCACCTCCTGCGCCGTCGGGGTCGCCTGGCCCGATGCGAGGCCCAACCCGAGGCCCAACCCGAGGAATGACGCGATCGGGATGGCGGCTGCAATGGCGCGCAGGCGCCAGCCCATGGCTCGACCCCGGGGAGAGAGAACTGAGAAATGTTCGAGCGGTGACCTCTGATTCATGCGGTTTTCAGTTGGGCAGGGCCGGCAAGCCCATGTTACCACCCGGGCGCCGCGCGGGTCAGGGCCGGGCGCCTCGACGCTTGGCGGCAATGAACTCCCGGACGGCGGCGACGGGCCGCGTGTTGAGGACGTGTCGCGCCTCGACCCAGCCCCGGCGGGCCGTGCCGACGCCGAAGCCCATCTGCCGGCTGAGCGCCTCAACGCGGTGGCAGTCGCTGTCGATAGAGAGCGTCACGCCGGCCTGTGCAGCTGCCCTGGCTCGCTCGCCCTCGAGATCCATGTGGCTCGGCGCCCCGTCCACCTCGAGGGCTGTTCCGGTTTCCGCAGCCGCGGCATAGAGCGCCTCGAAATCCAGCGCGTATCCGTCGGAATGCCCGACCAGCCGGTTTGCGGGGTGGCAGAGCACGTTGACGAGCGGATGGCGGATGGCCTGGAGGCTGCGCGCCGTCAGCCGATCGGCGTCCTGCCGCGCGTGGTCGTGGAGCGACGCCAGGACGATGTCGAACGATTCGAGGACGCTGTCCTCGAGATCGAGGCGGCCATTCGCGAGGATGTCGACTTCGATGCCGTGGAAGATGGTCATCTCTGGAAAGCGCTCGCGCAACGAGGCGATCTCGTCGCGCTGATGGCCGATGTCGTCGCGGGCGAGCGTCCGCGAGGCGGCAGCGCCTGACGAATGATCGGTGATTGCCATGTAGTGGTAGCCGAGCGCGTGGCAGGCCTCGACCATCGACTCGAGTGCGTCACGGCCGTCGCTATAGGTCGTGTGCATGTGGAGGTCGCCTCGGATCTCGGTCGCCTCGACCAGCGAGGGAAGAGCGCCTGACGCTGCCGCTTCGATCTCTCCGGATCCGTGCCGAAGTTCCGGGGCGATGTACGCGAGGCCGAGGCTGGCATAGAGCGCGTCCTCACTGGAGTATGGCGAATCAGTGAGACCGCGGCGATGCAGCTCGAGGAGGTGTCCGTCGGAGCCGGTGGCGCGACAGAGAATCGAGCCGTAGTCTTGCGGGACGAGCCAGCAGTATTTCGATCGAGATACCGCGATGCGTGCCTGCGATGCGCCCGTCAGCTCGCGTCGCGGTTGAGGACAGGAGCCCGCTCTGGGCAATCGCTCGGCTCGCGGCGGCAGGATCCTCCGTCCGGCCGACGAGAACGAGCGACGTCACGAGCGGCTCGACTCGCCGGAGGTCTCCGGCGACTTCGAGCGTCTCGAGGTTCGGGCACGCGCGCGTGATGACTGGGATGCAGCTGTCGATCAGGTCCCAGGCGCGTCCGAGCGGGATGGGGCGGAGAGAAATCACGCGCCGTACCGCCGGCCGGCCGAGGGCGGCGAGATGGCGCAGGCGTCGAAGGGGATAGCGTCAACGAGCGGCGGCGCGACTGGCATGGGGACTCTCACGAATTGTCACCAGCCGCCGCGCGGAGTGTCAACGCGCCCGATCAGGCGCTGTGGGTGTGCGAAGCCTTTGCCGAGACCTCCCACCCTTGCGACCGTCGCTCGCAGACGATGCATTTCAGGAACATCGAGCCGCGTTCGCACGACACGCAGTAGTCATGACCGGTCACGTAGCAGCGAATCCAATTCCACATAGCGCACCTTACTTGTTGAAGACTGACGCGATCGCTCGTGGGCAAGGAAGGTGCCAGAGTGGGACACGCGGTAGCCTGACGAAAAATGCCTCGAATCGTTGGAAATCCGGGTAAAGGGTTGCGCGATCAGCGCATCGGGCATCGACCCGAAGATTACGATCTTGAAGCCGAGGATCACGATCGTCGTCGTCACTTTGAAAAGTCGACGGTCACCGGTGAGTTCGCGCCAGCCTTGATCGTTGCGCTGACCTTCTTCTCGCCGAACTGCGGATTCTTGAAGACGAATTCACGCTGCCCGAGCGGAACAGCCGTGCCCGCGAGGGGCGTATCGCCGAGCTTCTGTCCGTCGAGCCACACCTCGGCCCAGGGGACGGCGTTGAGATTCACGGTCCCACGCGGATTGACGTTGACCGACTTGACCTCGCCGGGCTCGATGTCGACCTGCTCGACCGCGCTGTAGCCGAGTTCCTTGTTCGTGAGCGTCAGCTGGTGTCGGCCCGGCGGCAGCATCAGACGGCTCTGTTCGGTGGTTCCGATGCTGCGGCCATCTGCCGCCACTTGCAGCACGATTGGCGCGAATACCGCGACCCAGCCTGAGAAAACCGGGATGTCCAGCGTCTCGGTCTTCCCGGCGGCGGTCCGCACGCTCTTCACGATTTCACCACCGGTGGTCTGAAACGTGAGGATGTGCCGCCCCGGGGGCACGTCGAGCGTGAGCGGCGTCTCGCCAACCGGCTTCCGATCGAGCAGCACCTTGACGCCAGGCGGTTGCGTCTGGATGACCAGTCTCCCTCGTCCCGGCGGGATCGGTGTGTCGGCGTCAGGCGGGGAGCGGCGGTGCTCGGTGACGTCGCGGCTGGCGCTTCAACCTGCGCTCCTGGCTCGCCAGGCACGGCCGTTCGTCCGGGCAGGTAAGTGCGACCAACGAAGATCGCGATGCCGGCCACGGCCACCGCGATCGCCGCGAGCTTCCAGGGGAACGACCGCGGCTCTTCTTCCACGGTCGAGCCGCCGTGCCCCAGGCCGAGCGTACCGTAGCGCTCGGCAGGCACGTGCACCGGCGCGATGTCCTGATGTGCCGATCGACGCGGCGTGAAGCCCGAGGGCGTGTCGGCCTTTATCTTCACCTGACCACTCGGCTGTGGTGAGGATTGAATCGGCGGCGGCGCGAGTGGTCCGGGCGTCGCAAGCGACTGCGCCGATGATGTGCCGTAGGCCGAGGCCGTCACGACCTGAGACGGATAGACGGGTTGAGGCATCGCGCCGACGGGCGTTGGCACGAACGACGGGACCGCGGGCATCGGCGCCTGGCGCACCGGCGGCGGTGGTGGGGGCGGCGGAGCCGGCTGATGAATTGGAACAGGCGGTTCGAACTGCGCGGCGCGCTGCGGCGACACGAGCCACCCGCTTGGGTTCGCAGGGCGAGCAGGCTCGGGCGGTGGCGCCGGTGGTGGCGGCGTCTTCTGTCCGCTCGTCGTCGAGCGAAGCTTGTCCTTCCGCGCGCGGGCGGATTTCTGTTGCTGGCGCTTTCGCCGGCGCGAAGACGCCGAGTCCTTCTCTGGTTCGGCCTCCGGTTCGGGCTCGGCCGCTGGAATCTCCGAAGGCTCGGCGACAGTCGACTGTGGTTCGACGAATGGTTCGACCGCGGCGGTGGCGACTTCGACGGTTTCCGCGATCGGCTCGTCGATGGTCGGGAGCGGAGGATACTCCACGTTCTTGTCGGCGGGCTTGTCGGCGGGCTCGGCCGCCGCGACGACGGGCGCTTCTTCGATTGACTCGGGGATTGACTCCTGGGGATTGATTCCTCGAGGACGGATTCCTCGGGCGTCTCCTCAGGGGTCTCTACAGGCGTCAGCGCATCGGCCAGGTCCTCGACGACTGTTTCCTCAGGCACGTCGATCGGCGACGGATCCATGGCGGGGAACTCGTGGACGGCGCTCGGCGCGGCCGCCAGGATGTTCTCGTCCGCCATGGCCTCGTCGAGCGGTGGCAGGTCGTAAATTTCGTCCTCACGCTCGTTCCACGCTCGCCTAGCGGCTCGCGGTCGTGCCGCCTCGCGACTCGCGGTCGTCGACGCTCGACGTCGGACTCCGTCTCCAGACTGTCGAACGACAGCTCCGTTTCGATCGCCTCATCGTCAAGCGTGTCCGCAGCTGGGGACGCAACTTCGGCGTCAGCCTGGCTTGGAGACTCGAAGCTGTCGAGGAACTCGTCGAGCTCCGGCACGCGCGGGCTGTGGGCAGCCGGGTTGCGGTGCGCCGACAGGCCGTCGTGCGAGGACTCGTTCTCGTTGGCATCGCCGGAGAATTCCCCGTCCATCTGCGCGGCGAAGTCGATGACGGCCTGCCGGCAGACATCGACGCCGATCTCGCGCCGCACGAGCTGTCGCACGTCGTTGACCGCCTCGTCGGCAGTGGCGTAGGGACGGCGTCCGGGAATCGGGAGTGATCGTTGGAGGAACCGCTGCAGTCCGGTCGCGAAGGCGCTGCTGCCGCGAATCTGCGCGACCTCGATCACTTCCATCAGCAGCGATGGCAGGGCTTCAGGGTATTCGTCCAGTCGCAGATTGCGGCCGAGGATGAGCGCTACGCCGCCAAGCGTGACCTGCGCGATATCGGAGGCAGCATCGAAGTGAACGGCGCCATCGCCGGCGGGTGACGCGACGCCGAACCGGTGCCAGAGACGCAGGCGCGACAGGTTGAGACGCTCGACCGCAGATCCGAATGACGGGTCGAGGAAGACGAACTGTCCATCCGGGGTGAGGACCGTCCGCGACGCGTCGATGAGCCCGTGCGTGAGCCCGGTGTTATGAAGCAACGTGAGCGCCGGGAGGCTCTCGAGCAGGTAACCGAGCGCGACATCGACACCAGGCACGATCGATGCGTCGGCGGTCGCCTCGAGAAGGTCCGAGAGGCGGCTGCCGGTGATGAACTCCGCGAGGACCGTGAGCTCACCGGTCGCCGCGTCGCGCTCCACTCGGTCCGGCCGGGCGAACCGTTCATCCTCGAAAGTGGCCAGGCGGGCGACGCGGTCCCGGATGAGCGATTCGAACGCCGCCAGCTCCGGTTGCACGTGGGCGCGCTCCAGCATCTCGCCCGTCTCGCGGTCGAAGGACAGAGACCTTCGCCCCAGGCCATCGATGTGGCCGGTTGACGAAATCGAAGACGAGAGATCCGGAGCTGATGCCGACATCGCAGGAACCCGCACAACTCTGCAACCCGCACACCATGCAACCGGTTTTGTACCAGGCGCCCGTTCGGGACTTTTCCGAATGTTTCAGGGCGTCTGTGCGCGCACGCCGGCAGCAGCCGCGCGTGGAAGTGACCAGAACGTAACCATCGATCCAAATCCTGTAATCGAACGACAATCACGTGCGCGGAGTCGCAGCGAGTGGGCAATCTATTGGCCGGTCGGTGACAATCTGCGCAGGTGAGTCCCGAGGTAGGACACGCCTTTCGCGTCAGGAAGGTGCGCTGATTATGACTTGGATGGCGATTGCGGTGGGGGGTGCGCTCGGGTCGGTGTGTCGGCACGCAGCGAATCACCTCGTTCACACACACTGGCTCACGACGCGATTCCCCGGCGGCACTGTTGTGGTCAATGTCTCCGGATGCCTCGTGATCGGACTGCTGGCGGGGTTGCTAGCGTCCAACCGCATCACGCTACCAGTGCACTGGCGCGAATTCATCTTCGTCGGGCTGCTCGGTGGGTACACGACCTTCTCGACGTTCGGGCTGGACACGTACCTGCTCGCGCGGACGCACGCGCCAGGTTCCGCGGCGCTGAACGTCGCTATTCAGGTAATCGGCGGCTTGTTGGCAGTGTGGCTCGGGTATCGACTGGGTGCCCGGTGATGAATAGCACCTCAGACGATCTGACCGACTTACGCCGTTCGCTGAGGCTACGTGGCAGCCTTCGCATCGTTCTGTTGGCGGTGCGTCATGGCAGATGCGGACGGAGCCGTCAGAGTCCGGCTTTCAGGCCCTGGCTGGTGCGGAACGTATAGAACCCGTGCGCGAAGCACAAATACACATGGACGATCTCAGGGTTCCCATCCCCGTCCATCTCGCGGCGCGGCGCGCTGTTCACGAGCAGTTTCCCGCATTGTGGACAGTCGCGCAGCACGAGGCTGTTCTCGGCGGAGGAGGGACCCATGGGTATGCAGGGCAGTAAGGTACTGCCACCCATTTGATTCGGCTACTAGGAAAAACCCCTAGCATGGGTGATCGTCACTCGGCCGTTGTCTTCGGTCGAGAGTGATTCGAGCGGCGTGACGTGAGACCGCTCGCGTTATCCGTGCACGTCTCCAAACGTGTCCGCAAGAATGCTCAGCTCCGATTGCACAGAAAGCCGCAGTGCTTGCTCGGGACTGATTGACAGCATTCTTCGTCGATGACAGGCGAGCTAAACAACGTCACGGTTCCGCAGGACTGCCAGCTCAGCCGCAAGCTCGCTGGTTCTGGGACGCGTGTGCATTCGATCGTCTGACATCGTGAAGCCGAAGCGGATCGTCGCGATCTCAGTATTCATGCCAGGCAGTCGGCGGTAGCCAATGACAATCAGATGGTACTAGCCGCTGAAGTCGGAAAACAACGCAGATGGCCTTCTGCAATGCACCCAACTGGGAGCGGCACAAGTCGAGATTGCAACGTGAGCGGCTGAGACGTTAGGCGTCGCTCGATCGAGAAGGCCGGCGCACCGATCTCCGGCGCACGGATGAATCGAGCTCGAAGCTCATCTGAAAGCGCGAGCAAGGTGACCTCTGGTTGCGGGCCAGTGCGATGACGCAGTGCGACACGGCTAAGATCGTCATCGCCGTGGAGGATGCCGTTTCGCGGTAGCTCGCCAGTTCGCCGTCACCGTCCTGCGAGCGCAGCGATCACCGATACTCGGCGCCCGCGTTCGAGCTCAGGATGCGTTCAATGGCGCTCCAGCCGACACTGGGCAGCTCAAGTGCGGCGGCCGGTCATCGTCGCAATCCTCCTGGCGTATCTCAGATCGAAATGAGTGACGACCACGATTCGCTTTGTCAATCGACTCGTTATCCCCGACGCATCACACGCAGGGATCGCATGTCAACACGACTCGAACGGCGCCGCGTAGGCAGCGGCGGACCTTGAGCAAGTCGCGATTTCTCCACCGCATCCTCATGTCGACGTTTGCAGGCCATCATCGCTGGCGCCCCAACTCAGACGACCGACGATCGGATTCTGGCCCTGATGCGATTCCTGCTAGATTCGAGGCCATGAGTGAAGGATGCCCGCATCGTGCAACTCTGACGACTACGCCAGCAATCCGGACGTGTCCGAAGCCGAAGGAGACGCGGGCGGTCCGGAGCCGGATGATTGCGGCGGATTGACGACACACGGATGGCATCAGGACAGGCCCGGATGCAGGACGGTAACGCACCCCACGTGCCGAAGGTCGATGCCCTCGAAGTTTTGGCCGAAGAAATCGCCCGGAATACCTACGGAAAGTATTGGTGGACGGCGCGAGGATCGAACTCGCGACCTCCGCATTGCGAACGCGGCGCTCTCCCAGCTGAGCTAGCCGCCCACTCTTATTTGTACTCACGCGTACCAGACCGCCGTGACGGCCTGCATACAATCCAAGATTCTAACACGGCCACACTCCGGATGGGGAATCGCAACGTCTGTCACGAGCCCAGCGCATCGAAGTACTTCAGCGCGCCGCCGGTATTGAAAATCACCACCGTGTCGCTGGGTTTGACGACGCCGTCGCGGAGCAGCTGCTTGACCGCCTGGAGTGCCGCACCACCTTCGGGAGCGGCGCTGATCCCCTCGCGGCGGCCGAGCTCGCGCATGCCTGCCACCATGTCCGCGTCCTGGACAGCCACCGCCGTGCCCCCGCTTTCGCGCACGGCGCGCAGCACGAGAAAGTCGCCGATCGCCTTGGGCACGCGGAGCCCGTCGGCGACCGTTCGTGCGTCCTTCCACATTTCGGAACGCTCAGCGCCCTGCTCGAACGCCCGGACGATCGGCGCACAATGCTCGGCCTGCACCGAGACCATCCTGGGCCGCCGGCCAGGTTCGAGCCAGCCGATGTGTTCCATCTCCTCGAACGCCTTCCACATCCCGACCATGCCGGTCCCGCCGCCGGTCGGATAGACGATCCAGTCAGGCAGCGACCAACCGAGCTGCTCGGCGACCTCGTAGGCCATCGTCTTCTTGCCCTCGATTCGGTACGGCTCCTTGAGCGTCGACATGTCGTACCAGCCGAGCGGCCGACCGCGCTCGGCCGCGATCCGGCCGGCGTCGGTGATCAGCCCGTCGACGAGGGTGACGTCGGCTCCATACAGCTCGCATTCGCGGATGAATGGCGCCTTCACATCTTTAGGCATGAAGACCTTGGCTTCGATACCCGCGGCGGCGCCGTATGCGGCAACGGCGTTGGCGGCATTGCCAGCAGAGGGGACCGAGAGCGTCCTGGCGCCGAGATGGGCCGCGCGCGTGACCGCAGCCGAGAGTCCGCGGGCCTTGAAGGAGTTGGTGGGGTTGAGCGATTCGTCCTTGACGTAGACGCTTCGCATCCCGAGTGACTCGCCAAGGCGCTTCGTGTGGATGAGCGGTGTCCAGCCCTCGCCGAGCGTCACCGGTACTTCGCCGTCGAAAAGCGGCATCAGCTCGCGATACCGCCACATCGTCGGCTCTCGACCGGCGAGCGAGTCGCGCCGCCAGGCGCGCGCAGCGTCGAGGTTGTAGCGCGCGAGCAGGGGAGCGCCGCACGTGCAAAGATGCTGTTCGACGCGCGGGTCGTACGGCCCGGCGCCACAGGGAACGGAACAGTCGAGATGGGAGAAGAACGACATCGGGGCAATGCTGAATGCTGAATGCTGAATGCTGAAGTGAATTCAGAAATTCAATTCAGAATTCAGCATTCAGCACTCAGCATTGCTACTTACCCAACAGTTCGGTGTCCTTCTTCTTCTGCAGGTCGTCGATCGCCGAGATGTGCTGATCGGTGACCTTCTGCACGTCTTCGAGGCCGCGCCGCTCGTCGTCTTCCGAGATCTTGTGTTCCTTCAGCAGCTTCTTGAGGCGGTCGTTGGCATCGCGGCGAGCCTGGCGCACGCCGTTGCGTCCCTCTTCGGCGTACTTGTGCACCAGCTTCGACAGCTCTTTGCGACGCTCTTCGGTCAGCGCGGGCAGCGGAATCCGGATCGCCTTGCCATCGGTCGCGGGATTCAACCCGAGGTTGGCGCTGCGAATCGCCTTTTCGATCGCCGCCGTCAGCGACGGGTCGAACGGCTGGGCGACGATCATTGTCGGCTCGGGGATCGAGAGCGAGGCCACCTGATTGAGCGGCATCTGGGATCCGTAGGCTTCGACGTGCACGGTGTCGAGAATCGTGACCGACGCACGGCCCGTCCGGACACCGCCGAACTCGCGACGCACGTGCTCGATCTGCCCATCCATTCGCTTCTTCAGCTCGGCAAACAACCCCTTGATGTCGGTCGCGTCCATACGTTCTCCAACCTGTGTCTTCAGACCCTGACGGTTGTCCCGATCGGCTCTCCCATGATCACGCGCTTCAGATTGCCCGCCGTTCGCAGGTTGAAGACGACGATCGGGAGCCGATTGTCCATGCAGAGCGAAATCGCGGTGGCGTCCATCACCTTCAGGCCCTGCTCGAGAACCTTGAGGTAGGAAATCTCCTGGTACTTCGTCGCCGCCTTGTCGATCATCGGGTCTGCCGTGTAGATGCCGTCGACTTTGGTGCCCTTCAAGATGACGTCGGCCTTCATCTCCATCGCCCGGAGGGCGGCCGCGGTGTCAGTGGTGAAGTACGGGTTGCCGGTGCCGGCGGCAAAGACGACGACGCGGCCTTTTTCGAGATGGCGGACGGCGCGTCGCCGGATGAAGGGCTCGGCCACCGCGCGCATCTCGATCGCGGTGGCGACACGAGTCACGACGTTGTGCTTTTCGAGCGCGTCCTGGAGCGCCAGCGCGTTGATGACGGTCGCGAGCATGCCCATGTAGTCGGCGGTGGCGCGGTCCATGCCCTTGGCGCTCGCGGCGAGCCCGCGGAACAGATTGCCACCGCCAATCACGACCGCGGTCTGCACGCCGAGCTGCTGGATTTCGCCGATGTCCGTGGCAATTCGGCTGGCGACCGCCGGATCGATTCCAAACTGCTGCTCGCCCATCAGGGCTTCGCCAGACAACTTGAGCAGGACGCGGTGGTACACGGGCACGGACATGGCGGGGCGATTATATCTGAACGTGCCTACGCCTCTTCGCCGAGCTTGAAGCGAACGAAGCGTGGGACGGCGATGTTCTCGCCGAGTTTGGCGATTGCGCTCTGCACGAGCTGTCCGATCGTGACCTTCGGGTCGCGGATGGACGGCTGGTCCATGAGGCAGACCTGCTCGTAGAAGCTGTTCAACTTGCCTTCGACGATCTTGTCGATGACCTGGGCCGGCTTGTTCTGGCCTTCCATCTGCGCGCGGTAGATGGCGCGCTCGCGCTCGAGCACGTCGGCGGGGATCTCCTCGCGGCGGACGTAGGTCGGGTTCGCGGCGGCGATGTGCATCGCGATCTCCCGGGCCATGCCCTGGAAGTCGTCGGTGCGCGCGACGAAGTCCGACTCGCAGTTGATTTCGACGAGCACGCCGATCTTGCCGCCCATGTGAATGTAGCTGCCGATCAGTCCCTCGTTCGTGGAACGGCCGGCCTTCTTCGACGCCTGCGCCAGACCGCGCTTGCGGAGGATGGTCGTGGCTTCGTCCAGGTTCCCCTTGGCTTCGGTGAGCGCGGCCTTGCACTCCATCATTCCCGCGCCCGTCTGATCGCGGAGCTTCTTGACCTGTGCTGCTGTAATCTCCATCGCCTCTCCTGCTTTCCAGCTTCCAGCTTCCAGCTTCCAGCTTCAGCTTCGGCTTCAGCGATGCACCGTCTGATGTGCCTCGGCTGGAAGCTGGTAGCTGGGAGCTGGAGGCTTGTACGTAAGAACGCCGGCGCGGACGAGCCCGGCCGGCGCGAGAATCGATAGCGCGTGCCGCCTAGACGGTGGCTGTCGAAGTGGCCTGTTCGGGTCGCGACGGCCGGACCGCACTTCCCGGTCGCGCCCGCCGGCCGCGATCGTCGGCGTCCGATTCGTCGTCGGCCTGGACTGACTCGCGGATGCCACGGCCGCCGAGCACCGCATCGGCAATCCGCGACGCAAACAGCCGAATCGCGCGGAGCGCGTCATCGTTGCCGGGGATGACGTAGTCGACTTCGTCGGGATCGCAGTTGGTGTCGACGACGCCAATCACCGGAATCTTGAGCTTCCGCGCCTCGTCGACCGCGATCTTCTCCTTGCGGGTGTCGACGACGAACAGCGCGTCTGGCAGCCGGGACATGTTGCGGATGCCTTCGAGGTTCTTCTGGAGCTTGCGCTTCTCCTTTTCGATCTGCGCGATCTCCTTCTTCGAGAGCGTGTCGTAGCGGCCGTCGGTTTCCATCGCCTCGAGGTCGCGCAGGCGCGACAGGCTCCGCTGGATCGTCGTGAAGTTGGTCAGCAGCCCGCCGAGCCAGCGCTGGTTCACGAAGAACATCCCGCACCGCTGCGCTTCTTCCGCCACCGCGTCCTGCGCCTGCCGCTTGGTGCCCACAAACAGGATCGTGCGTCCCTCGGCGGCGAGATTCATCGTGAACTGCTCGGCGTCCCGAAACAGCTTGGCGGTCTTGGCCAGGTCGATGATGTAAATCCCGTTCCGCTCGCCGAAGATGAACGCCTTCATCTTCGGATTCCAGCGCTTGGTCTGGTGGCCGAAGTGGACTCCTGCTTCGAGCAAATCCTTCAACGCGATGCCGGTCAAGCTTCCTCCCCTTGATGGCTGTCAGCCCTCAGCCGTCAGCTTTCAGCGGAATTGCTGACAGCTGACAGCTGAAAGCTGATAGCTGAACTATCGCTTGCTGAACTGGAAGCGCTTACGCGCGCCCTTCTGTCCGTACTTCTTCCGTTCCTTGATTCGCGCGTCCCGGGTCAGGAACCCGGCCTTCTTGAGTCGTTGCCGCAGCTCGACGTTGTATTCCACGAGCGCCCGCGCGATGCCGAGGCGGAGCGCGCCCGCCTGCCCGGCGGTTCCACCGCCGGCGAGCGTCGCCAGGACGTCGAACTTGTCTGCAGTTTCCGTGACCGCGAGCGGCTGCTTGATCTGCGTGCGCAGCGCCTCGGTGGGGAAGGCCTGTTCGATGGGCTTGCGGTTGATGACGAACCCCCCGCTGCCGGGGCGAAGAAACACTCGGGCGGTCGAAGTCTTGCGGCGGCCCGTGCCGTAGTACTGAATCCCTGCTGCCACGTTAGGCGACCTCTCGCTTGGTCAACTTGTCCTTGTCCTTTTTTGCTTTCTTGCCGGCGACCGCTCGACACCGTCAGCTGCGCGGCTGCTGCGCCTGGTGCGGATGTTTCGCATCGGCGTACACCTTGAGCTTGCGCCACATCGCTTCACCGAGCGTCGTCTTGGGCAACATCCCGCGGACCGCTTCTTCCACCAGGCGCGTCGGGTTCTTCTGGCGAACTTCCTTGGCGCGCTCCTCGCGCAACCCGCCTTCATACCCGCTGTGGTACCGGTAAAGTTTCTGCTCTTCCTTGCGCCCGGTCATGCGCACGCGGGCGGCGTTGACGACGACGACATGATCGCCAGTGTCGATGTGGGGGGTGTAAACCGCCTTGTGCTTGCCCTGCAACAGGCGAGCTGCTTCGGTAGCCACCCGGCCCAGAACCTGACCGTCGGCGTCAATCACGTGCCACTGTCGGACGATGGTCCCGGCAGTGGGGACAAACGAACCCATAGATCCCTTTCGGCCTTTCTGCCGTCGCCCAGACGCCGGCGGACCCGCCGCTTGGTCTTGCGCGGCGGCGGCGGTCGCTAATCTTGGGCCAACCCGCCGGAGCGTGACGCTGGCAGTCGGCCTCGTTCAAAGGACGGCAAACCAAGAGGATACAGGCGATTCTGGGGGTTGTCAAGGCAAGCCGGGGGACTTCCGCCGGTTTTGGGAGTGGTGTCCCAAAGCCCGCCCGGCAGTTTTTGCGATCACAAATCCGTCAGCCGATTGCAATATTGTCGATCGTCCGCCCGGCCGTTTTGCCCTCAGCCGGCCAAAACTGCGCAAAACTGCCGGTTTTGGTAGGAGACCCCTCCGTGGTACCCAACTTGCCCCCCGCTCCTGCCGATACAGAGCCCAGTAGCGGTTGCAGGTGTGCCCACGCGACGGCACCTCTCAGGATAGGACAACCCGGTGTTTGGTAGATCGAAATCTCTCGTCGGCCTCGACATCGGCTCGAGCGCGGTCAAAGCGGTCGAGCTGAAGCCGGCCGGCAAAGCCTACAAGGTCGCTGCGTTCGGCAGTCAGTCGATTTCTCCGGACAGCATCGTCGACGGCGCCATCATCGATGGAACGGCCGTCAGCGACGCCATCCGGCGGCTGTTCGACGGCCTCAAGGTTTCGACGAAAGAAGTCGCCGCGTCGCTTTCCGGCAACGCCGTCATCGTCAAGAAGATCTCGCTGCCGTCGATGACGGAGGCCGAGCTCGCCGAGTCGATCTACTGGGAGGCCGAACAGTACATTCCCTTCGACATCCAGGACGTCAATCTCGATTACCAGATCCTCGGCCGCGGCGACACCGGTGGCAAGAGCACGATGGAGGTCCTGCTCGTCGCCGCGAAGAAGGAGAAGATCGCCGACTACACCGGCGTCATCGGTCAGGCGGGCCGCACGGCGGTCGTCATCGACGTCGACGCGTTCGCGCTGCAGAACGCCTACGAAGTCAATTACGGCACCGAGCCCGACGCCGTGGTCGTGCTGCTGAACGCCGGCGCGAGCGCGACCAACATCAACATCCTGCATGGCGACCAGTCGGTTTTCACCCGCGACATTTCGACTGGCGGGAATGCGTATACCGAAGCGCTCCAGAAAGAACTGAACCTGCCGTTCGAGCAGGCCGACGAACTCAAACGCGGCGGGGTCGTCGACGGCGTCACGTTCGACGACGCGCGGCCGGTCCTGCGCGCCGTCACCGAGAACGTGATGCTCGAAGTGCAGAAGACCTTCGATTTCTTCAAGACGTCGGCCGCCTCCGACCGGATCACGCGGATCGTCGTCAGCGGCGGCGCGTCGCGAGCGGAAGCGTTCGTCGAAATGCTGACCGAGCGCTTCCAGGCCCCGGTTGAACTCTTCGATCCGTTCAAGCGGGTCGCGTTCGACGCCGGCAAATTCGGGGTGAACGTGGCCGAGGTGGCGCCCACGGCTGCGGTCGCGGTGGGCTTGGCGCTTCGCCGGGCGGGTGACCGATGATTCGCATCAACCTGCTCGCCGTCGAGCGTGCGCGAACGAAGAAAGCGGCCCGGGTCTTCATCTCGCCGGCGCACCGCGTCACGATTGGCGCGAGCCTCATCCTGATTGCCACGATCCTCGGGATCGGCTGGTGGTTCCTGTCGCTCCGCCAGCAGTCGGCTCAACTCGATCGGGACATTGCCGCGGCCGAGTCCGAGACCGTCAAGCTGCGTACGGTCCTGGCACAGGTGCAGAAATTCGAGGCCCGCAAGGCCCAGCTCACGCAGCGCGTGACCCTCATCGAACAGCTGCGCCGAGGACAGTCAGCACCGGTCCACGTCCTCGACGAGATCAGCCGGAGCCTTCCCGATCGACTGTGGCTGACCGAACTCAAGCAAGTCGGCACTGACTTCACGATCAACGGCTTTGCTGCCTCGCTGCCGTCGGTCTCGGACTTCGTCGCCAGCCTCGAGGCGACGAAGTGGTTCAAGCGGCCGGTGGAAATCCTCGACAGCCAGGTGCAAACCGACAAGACGGCTGGAGATCTCGTGAAGTTTTCGATCAAGGGCGCGCTGAACGATCCCGAAGCGCCGCCACCGCCTCCGCCGGCACCAACCGGCCGTGGCGCAGGTCGCGGAGCGGCGGCGGGACGCGGCGCGAAACCCTGAAGCGGGCGAAGACCGGTAGGCAGGTAAAGCAAGCGTCGGTTGAAGGCCCAGCCGGACGCCACGATAGGCGAAAACAGGTATCCATGGAACTGTCGCTCAGCAAACTTCCCTGGTGGGGCCAAATCGGCGCCTTCGTCGTCGTCTGCGCCGGAGCCGTCTACGGCTTCTGGCACTTCTACGTGGCGGAGATGTCGGCCGACGTGAAGATCCGCCAAACGCGGCTGACGTCGCTCCGTGGCGACATCGCGCGAGGCGTGGCGACCGCGCGCCGCCTTCCGGAGTTCGAGTCGCAGGTCGCGCAGCTCGAGCAGCGTCTCGAGAACCTCAGGCAAGTCCTCCCCGAGGAAAAGGACGTCGCCGACATCCTGCGCCGCATCCAGGGTCTGGCGACGCAGTCCAACCTCTCGATCCAGCGATTCACGCCGACGGCGGTGGTTCAACAGCCGCTCTACGCGGAGATTCCGTATCGGTTGCAAGCCGAGGGCACCTATCACAACCTCGGGCTCTTCTTCGATCGCATCAGCAAGTTCCCGCGGATCATCAGCGTCAGCGAGATCTCGATTCGAGCCAAGAACCCGGTCGAACCGAACGCGACGATCCTCGCGGAGTGCGTCGCGACGACATTCGTGCTGCAGGAGGCCGCTGCCGAAAGCAAGAAGGGCGGGAAGGTCGTACCCAAACAGCCGGCGGCGGGGAAGTGAGCGCGGTATGACATTTACGCGCCTCGCGCTCGCCCTCCTCCTCAGTTTCTCGACAGGCGCCATCGCCCGAGGGCAGCAGCCCGCGAAGCCCGCTGCCCCGCCACCGGCAGCCGCCGCTCCAGCGCAACCTGAGAAGAAGCAGGCGCTGCCAGTCCTCGATCCGGCGTACGTCTACGAGCCGGCAGGCCGGCGTGATCCGTTCATCAGCCTGCTCGGGCGTGGGCAAGAGGGCAATCCCACCGCGACGCGGCCGGCGGGTCTCCCGGGTCTCCTCATCGGCGAGGTGACCGTCAAGGGCGTGCTCAAAGATCGAGCGGGTTTCATCGCGCTGCTCCAGGCTCCGGACCGCAAGACCTACAACGTGCGCGTCGGCGACAAGCTGTTCGACGGCACCGTGAAATCGATCAACCAGGAGAAGGTCGTCTTCTCTCAGGACGTGAATGACCCGCTGTCGCTCGTCAAGCAGCGGGAGGTGCCCAAACCGGTACGTCAGGCCGAGGGGCGGGGTTAATGACTTCGAAAGAGTCGAAAACCAAGATGATCGCGAACAGCGAGGATAAAGTGGCGCTCCAGCGGATGGCCGGTCGGCTGTGCATGGCTCTCGGACTGGCCGCGACGGCAGGGATGGTCCTGAGCGCGGCCGCGACGCCGGTGCGGTTGGTTGGCGTCACCACCGAAGGCAACACGGTGCTGATCGAATCGACCGAGCCGGTCGCGTATTCGGTCAGCCGGCCCGACCCGCTCTCGCTCGTCGTCGACATGCGCAACGTGAGCGTGTCCGACGCGCGCGCGGATGTCGCGAAGGAAGGCGCGATTGCCGGTGTCCGGCTGGAGCAGGCCTCGGCGACCGACGGCCGCGCGCTGGCGCGCGTCCACGTCGCTCTCGCCAAGCCGACAGAGTTCGTCGTCCGGAGCGCCCGCAACACGATCCGGGTTGAGTTGAAGGGCGCCGCGTCGCCGTCGATGCCCGTGCTGGTGCCGACCAAGGCCGTGATGCCCGCACCGAAGCCGCTGCCGACGCCGGCCGCGGTTTCGACGACGCCGGCGGCCGCGCAGCCACCAGCGGCGCCTCCGGCCAAGGACGTCAAGAGCGTCCAGGGCGTCGAGTCCGGCACGCAGGCGGCGACGATCACTCGAGCGAATCAAGTCGAGCAAGACCCCGGGCGCTACCACCGTGACGCTCGTGGGCAACGGCCGTCTCGCGTCGCGTGACGTGACCGAGAGCAAGGATCGCCCGCGACGGCTGGTGATCGACTTGCCGAACGTGACGTCGACAGCGCCGGCGCAGACCGCGATCGACAGCCCGCTCGTGACGCGCGTCCGCGTCGCGGTCAACAGTCATCAGCCGCTCGTCACGCGCGTCGTCATGGAGATCGCGGGATCCGCGAGTTACCGCGTTGAGCGAAGTGGCGAGAGCGGCCGCGACCTGGCGGTCGTGTTCGAGCAGGCGAACCCCGCGAACACGGTCCTTCTGACGCCGGCCGAAGCCTCGACAGCACCAATCCCGCCGGAACCAGCGGTCGCGCCCCAGACGGTGATGGCCACCGTCGCCGCAATCACGAAGCCGGAAGCCGTGGGCGAGCCGGTCGATCCGATGCTGGCGTTGAAGTTGGCGGCGGTGGAACGTCCAACGTCGTCGAGTCCAGCGCCGGAACGCAGCAGCGCCGCGACAACACCGGCGCGGACGTCGGCGCCGCCGCCGCCACCGCCGCCGCCGCCGACGCGGCCGGCCGTGCCGGCCACCCCGTCGACCCCGGCCGGCGCTCAGCCGCAACTTCAGGCCACGGCGGCGCCAGCTGCGGCTGCCGCTCCGCCAACGGCCCCGCCGTCACAGCTTCGGCAGGCGCCGGCGCCGCAGGCCCGGACCCAGGCCGCGCCCGCGCAAGCACCCGCGCAGACACCTGCGCGGCCGGCCCCGACCGTCCAGGGCTCGACCCGCGGCGAT
Source organism: uncultured Acidobacteriota bacterium (assembly GCA_963797625.1). Lineage (GTDB taxonomy): Bacteria > Acidobacteriota > Vicinamibacteria > Vicinamibacterales > 2-12-FULL-66-21 > DATBJJ01. The sequence goes on along the minus strand of CAWCQI010000043.1, from coordinate 273,368 downwards.
CAGCCTCGCCAGTACACGGGCGATCCGCTGAGTCTCGACCTCGATGGCGTCGACCTGCGCGCGGTGCTGCGGACGCTGGCCGACGTCAGCGGGCTGAACATGGTCATCGATCCCGACGTGCAGGGCTCGGTGGACATCAAGCTGACGGATGTGCCGTGGGATCAGGCGCTCGACGTGATCCTGCGCGGCAACGGGCTCGACTACTCAGTTGACGGGACGATCGTCCGGATCTCGAAGATCAAGACGCTCGAGGACGAGAACAAGGCGCGGCAGTCCGCGGCCCAGGCCGCGGCCGAGCGGCAGGCCCAGGCGGGCGGCCTCGCATTCGAGACCTTTCCACTGAGCTACGCCAAGGCCGCCGAGATCGCGCCGCTCTTGAAGGGCTCGCTGCGGTTGTCGAAATACGGGCAGGTGCAGGTCGATGTCCGCACCAACACGCTCATCATCGCCGACCTGCCGGAACAGTTCGGGCCGATCCGGCAGCTCCTGGCAACGCTCGATCGCGCCGAGCCGCAGGTCGAAGTCGAAGCCCGCATCGTTCAAACGACCAGAGACTTCGCGAAGGCGATCGGCGTGCAGTGGGGACTGAACGGCCGGGTGATGCCCGACATCGGCAACACGACGAGCCTCGTGTTCCCGAATCAGGGGACGATTGGCGGCCGGCTCGGCGGGACACAGGGAACCACTGACCCCCGCGCCGACCGAGCTCGAGCAGACGAGCAGCGGCGTCCGCCTGGGCGTGCCCGATGCGACCTCGGCGATCGGCCTGGCGCTCGGCTCGGTCAACGGCGCGTTCAACCTCGACGTGGCGCTGTCGGCGCTCGAACGCACCGGCAAGGGCCGCGTGCTCTCGACGCCGCGTTTGACGACGCAGAACAACATCGAAGCCGAGGTTGCGCAAGGTATTCAGATCCCGATTCAGGTGGTCGCCAACGAGACGGTCACCGTCTCCTTCAAAGACGCCGTGCTCATCCTGAGAGTCACGCCGCAGATTACCGCGGCCAACACGGTGATCATGAAAATCACCATCGAAAACGGCACCGCGGATTTCAGCCGTCAGGTCAACGGCATCCCGCCGGTGAACACGCAGCGCGCCCTCACGCAGGTCCAGATTGACGACGGTGCGACGACCGTCATCGGCGGCATCTTCGTGAGCACCGAGACCTCGAGCAACGGTCAGGTGCCGCTGCTGCATCGCATTCCGATCCTCGGCTGGCTCTTCAAGAACGAGCGCGTCGAAGACGAGAGCCGGGAACTGTTGATCTTCATCACACCACGTATTTTGAGGAGCTAGGGCGTTATGAATCGCGGACCAGTGACTTACGAACGCGTCAGTCTGAAGGCGGTCTGGGGCGGCAACGTCGCGAAGTTGGCGGGCCCCATCGCGCTCCTGGCCTTGACGATGTTCTCCGCCTCCTGCGGCGACCTGACGCGCGAGGGCACGGCCTCGTCGTACCTGGTGATCAGCGCGCTTGAAGCCGCGTCCGGCGCGCAGCCGTCGAACTTCGGCGCCACGCTTCAATCCGACGTCATCACGATTGTCGACGGCAGCCCGACGATTTTCAGTGACCTCGGCCGCGTCCGGCTCATGCTCGCGATGAAGGACGCCGGCAGCGTCGATTCGCCGACGTCGCCGACTGTCAACAACTTCATCACCATCACCCGCTATCGCGTGCGTTACACGCGCGCGGACGGCCGGAACACGCCGGGCGTCGACGTGCCGTACGGGTTCGACGGGGCGTTCACCGGCACCGTCGGGGCGGGCGAGTTCACCGCCGGGTTCGAGCTCGTCAGGCACATCGCCAAAGAGGAGTCACCGCTGCAGGCGCTGGCCCGGAACCGCGCGGTCATCATCTCGACCATCGCTGAGATCACGTTCTACGGGCACGATCAGACGGGCCGGGATGTGTCGGTGACCGGTCAGCTGCTCGTGTCGTTTGGCGACTTCGGCGATCCAAGCTGAGCTCACGAGGAAACGCGAACCAAGACTCTCCCTCAGGACTATATGACTCGAGCACCTATCTCTCGTATCGCGGCCGCGGCAGGCATCGTCGTTCTCGCAGGCGCCTGCACGCTGAGTGATCAGGACCCGCCGCCGCTGACGGGGCCCTCCGAGTTCGCGCAGTCGATCGTGATTGCGGTCTCGCCTGACGTGCTGCCTCAGGACGGCGCCTCGCAGAGCTTCATCACGGTGACGGCCCGCGACGCAAACGCGCAGCCGATTCGCAATCTGACGATGCGCACCGAGACCCAAGTCAACGGAACGCCCGTGGACTTCGGGACGCTCTCGGCTCGCAACGTCGTCACGGGGAGCGACGGCAGGGCGACCCTCGTCTATACGGCGCCGCCCTCGCCAGCGGTCGCGCCGGATGACGTTCCTCCTGGTCGACATCGTCGTTACGCCGTTTGGAACCGACTTCAACAACAGTTCCCAGCGGACCGCGTCGATTCGGCTCGTGCCGCAGGGCAAGGTGATCCCGCCCGGCGATCTGGTGCCGGCGTTCACCATCACGCCGACCGACGCCGGTCGACGGCCAGACCGTGCTCTTCGACGCGTCGACCAGCAAGGGAACGATCTCGGAGTACCGCTGGGCCTTCGGCGATGGCGGCCAGTCGTCGGGTCGCACGCGTGTCGCACGCCTTCAGCCTGCCGGGCACCTATGTGGTCACGCCTGACGCTCGTCGACCCCTACGGCCGAACCGCAGTCGACGTCGCAGTCGATCACCGTGGCGGCCGGCGGTCAGCCGACAGCCGCGTTCGTCTTCTCGCCGACCAATCCGAGAGTCGGCCAGAGCGTCAACTTCAACGCGTCGGCCTCGCGTGCACCGGCCGGGCAGCACGATCGCCAGCTACACGTGGGACTTTGGCGACGGCTCGCCGCGGGTGACCACTGGCAGCCCGGTCGTCAGCAAGACCTATGGGACGGCGGCGACCTACACGGTGACACTCCTTGTGACCGACAGCTCCGGCCGGACGGCGACGGTCAGCATCACGATGCAGATAGCGCCGTAGCGTGGCAGTGATGACAGAAAATCCTCGACTCGAGGAATTGAAGCGCCGGGTCCAGCGGGACCCGGCGTCGATCTCCTTCGCGGCGCTCGCCGAGGAATACCGCCGCCTGGGCATGTTTGCCGAGGCGATTGACGCCTGCCGCGCGGGACTCCTGCGGCATCCCTCGTACATCTCCGCGCGGGTCACTCTCGGCCGCGCGCTCATTGAAGTCGGTGAGTTCGACGAGGCGTCGTCGGAGCTCGAGCAGGTCTTGCGCAGCGCTCCGGAAAACCTCGCGGCGATTCGCGCTCTCGCGGATATCCATCGCCGCCGCGGCGAAGTGTCCGACGCCGATCATTACCAGGCGACGCTTCCACCAGCGGAGGCGCCCTTTGAGGAGCACCCGCCGGCCGTGGTCGAACCGCCTTCCGCGCCGGCTCGCATTGCGGTACAGTCTGTTCCAGTGGTTGTCGATCCCGAACCCCCTGCGCTCCTCGAGCTCGAAGCGCTTCTGGCCGCAATCGAGCGGGCGAGGCGCGACGTGACGTTTCAGGCTGTCCGCTAGGCGGGCGGTGGCATGAACGGTCGCACCGTTTCGCCGGTCGTCCCGCGTCTGGTTCCCCGCCTTCTCCCCAGACTTCTCAACGTACGGCAGCGGATGCGTGCTGCCGCCGTGGATGCGCTCGTCGTCTCACACCTTCCGAACATTCGCTACCTGACGGGGTTTGTCGGGACTGCCGGCCTGGTGGTGCTCACGCCTACGGCGTGCGCCCTCATCGTGGACTTCAGGTACCAGACGGTGGCGCGCGCGCTTCTCTCAGCGAATCCGGAAGCCGCCGCGCATTTCAACGTGGTCGTGCCCGCACAGAGTTACGACGAAACGCTCGCCGACGTCCTGCGCGAGTGCGGCGCCAGGCGCATCGGGATCGAGGCGGCGCACATGCCGGTCAGCCGGTTCAATCGCCTGGCGGCCGCGCTGGCCGGGTCAGCGCCGACACCGTTGAGGAGCGCGGACGCCTGTCCGGCGCTCGTCCCGACAGAACGGATCATCGAGTCCGAGCGGGTCGTGAAAGACGAGGGCGAGATCAGAACCCTGCGGGAGGCGGGGCGGCGCCTCGCGCTGGCCGCGCCCGAAGCGGCCTCGCTCGCGCGTGTCGGGCGCTCGGAGCTCGAAGTCGCCGCCGACATCGACGCGGTATTGCGCCGGCATGGGTTCGAGCGACCGGCCTTCGAGACGATTGTGGCCTCGGGACCGAATAGCGCTCTGCCGCATGCGCGGCCCGGCGACCGTCGGCTTCGCGACGGGGATGGAGTGGTGCTGGACTTTGGCGGGGTCTACGACGGATACTGCGTGGATCTTACGCGCACGGTAGAGCTTGGCGATGCAGGCGCTGATTTTCGCCGTTTGTTCGCTGCCGTCGCTGAAGCTCAGCGGACGGCGATTGACGCGGTGCGACCGGGAGTAAAGGCGAGTGCTGTCGACCACGCAGCGCGATCCGTGTTGAGCCGATACGGTCTAGGAGACGCCTTCGGCCATGGCACGGGGCACGGGCTCGGGTTGGAGGTTCACGAAGAACCACGGGTCGGGCGGTTGCTCGCCGGACATCCGGATCTGGTGCTTCAGCCGGGCATGGTGTTCACGATCGAGCCGGGTGTTTACGTCGAAGGCATCGGCGGCGTCCGCATTGAAGACGATGTGCTCGTGACCGACGAGGGTGGCCTGGTCCTGACGGCTAACGGAGGGTGATTGGAGTTCGACGATATCGAGCGGATTCTGGAGCTGATGCGCCAGCATGACCTGTCGGAGTTCGAGCTGGAACGGGAAGGGCTGAAGCTCCGGGTCCGCAAGACCAGCTCGGGCTACGCGCCCCTGGTCGCTCCGATGCAGATGCCCAGCCAGCACGCCGTTGCGCCTCAGGGGCCGCCACCGGCCGTGTCCGGACTCCAGAGCCCGCCGGCATCGGTTCCTCTCGAGGAACCCGAGATGGATCTGGCGGTCGTGAAATCGCCGATTGTCGGCACGTTCTACCGGTCGCCCGAGCCAGGCGCGCCGTCGTTTGTCGAAGTGGGGGATCGGGTCAAGAAGGACCAGGTCCTCTGCATCATCGAGGCGATGAAGCTGATGAACGAGATCACGTCGGAGTACGACGGTGAGCTCACGAGCGCCTACGTCGAGAACGGGCAGCCGGTCCAGTACGGCGAACGGCTGTTTGCGATCAAGACGACCTAACCCATGTTCAAGAAAATTCTGATCGCCAACCGCGGGGAGATTGCGCTGCGGGTCATTTGCGCCTGCCGCGAACTTGGCATCAAGACGGTCGCGGTCTATTCCGAGGCCGACGAGAACTCGCTCCATGTCCGCTTCGCCGACGAGGATGTCTGCATCGGGCCGGCGCGCAGCGCCGACAGCTACCTCAACGTTCCAGCCGTGCTGAGCGCGGCTGAGATCACCGGCGCGGACGCGATTCATCCAGGCTACGGCTTCCTCTCCGAGAGCGCCTACCTCGCCGAAGTCTGCGAGGCGTGTCACATCAAGTTCATCGGGCCGGCGCCAAACGTGATCCGTTTGCTCGGCGACAAGGCCCGCGCCCGGCGCGCGATGAAGAAGGCCGGCATTCCGATCCTGCCGGGCAGCGACGGACCCGTCGATGGCGAAGAGAAGGCCCTGAAGGTCGCCAAGGATCTCGGCTACCCGGTGATCATCAAGGCCGTGGCCGGCGGCGGTGGCCGCGGGATGCGCGTGATTCGCGCCCCCTCCGAGTTGAGCAAGGCGCTCAAGACGGCGCAACGCGAGGCCGAGGCGGCCTTCGGCGTCGGCGACGTCTACATCGAGAAGTACGTCGAGCGCCCACGTCACATCGAGTTCCAGGTCCTCGGCGATCACCACGGCGCCGTCGTCCACCTCGGCGAGCGCGAGTGCTCGATCCAGCGCCGCCATCAGAAGCTGCTCGAAGAGGGGCCATCGGTCGCGGTCACCGAGAAGATGCGGCGCAAGCTGGGCGCCGCGGTCGTCGATGCCGCGCGGGCCGTGCAATACACCAACGCCGGAACCTTCGAATTCCTGCTCGACGACAAGGGCAATTTCTACTTCCTCGAAGTCAACACGCGCATCCAGGTCGAGCATCCGGTCACCGAGGCCATCACCGGCGTCGACATCGTCAAAGAACAGATTCGGATTGCGGCGGGCGAGCGGTTGTCGTTCAAGCAGGGCGACGTCACCTTCACCGGCCACGCGATCGAGTGCCGGGTCAACGCCGAGGATCCGGATACGTTCGCGCCCTCACCCGGGACGATCCAGGCGTTCAGCGTCCCAGGCGGTCCCGGCGTCCGCGTCGACACCTTCGCTCACTCGGACTGCACGATTCCCCCGTACTACGACTCGATGATCGCCAAGATCATCGCGCACGGCCGCGATCGCCAGGAAGCGATCGCGCGCATGCGCCGCACGCTCGAGATGACCGTCATCGACGGCATCAAGACGTCGATTCCGCTTCACCTGCGAATTCTGAGCGACCCGGACTTCGTGGCCGGACGGCTGAACACCGCGTTCATGGAGCGCTACATCGTCGAGAAGAAGCCAGAAGGCGGAAGGCTCGCAGAGGCGGTTTAAGTCGGGCTCAAGGCTCAGGGTTCAAGGCTCAGGCTAGCTGAACCTTGAGCCTGTCGAACCCTGCCTTGAGCCACCTGAGCCATGAATCCCGCCATCATCTACCCCATCATCGATACCGCCGTTCTGCCGCGATCGGGGGTATGACCCGGTTGCGCTGGCCGAGGCGTGTCTGCGCGGCGGCGCCCGGCTGCTGCAGCTTCGCGCCAAGGACGATTCGAGCGCGAGCCTGACGGCGCTGGCCGATCGGATCGTCGCGGCGGCGCACGCGCAGGGCGCGAAGGTCATCATCAACGATCGCGCCGACATCGCGCGGCTGGTGCAGGCCGACGGCGTCCATGTTGGGCAGACGGACCTTCCGATCGCTTCGGTGAGAAGCATCGTCGGTCCGGGCGCGATCGTCGGGCTTTCGACACACGACCGACGGCAGATCGACGAAGCGCTGGCTGGCGACGCGAGTTATGTCGCCGTCGGCCCGGTCTTTTCCACAGCAACCAAGGCGACTGGTTACACGGCGCGTGGCCTGGATCTCGTCAGGTACGCCGCGGGCCGAGGCAAGCCAATTGTCGCCATCGGCGGCATCACTCTCGAGCGATCGGCCGACGTTGTGGCCGCTGGCGCATCGGCGCTCGCCGTGATCTCCGACCTGCTCGCCGGCAGCGATCCCGAGACGCGCGTTCGCGCCTTTGTGGAGCGCCTGCCGGCGCCGCCGTTCAAGGTATACTGACGCCGTTTTCACGCCGGTGCCGGGCGCTGACTGACGGTTGTACGGAACATCCCTGGAGGGTGAATGGATTCGAATCTCCTGAAGACCAAGTCGATCGAGCAGTTGGTCGGAGACGCGGAGGGCGGCGCCAAGGCGCTCAAACGCACGCTGACGTCGATGGACCTGACCCTGCTCGGGATCGGCGCGATCATCGGGACCGGCATCTTCGTCCTGACCGGCACGGCCGCGGCCAACCAAGGCGGGACCCGCCATCGTGCTGTCCTACGTCTTCGCCGGCCTGGCCTGCGCCTTTGCCGCGCTCTGCTACGCGGAGTTCGCCGCGATGATCCCGATCTCGGGCAGCGCGTATACCTACGCCTACGCCACGCTCGGTGAGATCTTCGCGTGGATGATCGGCTGGGACCTCATCCTCGAATACGCCGTCGGCTCGATGACCGTCGCCGTCGGCTGGAGCGGCTACTTCCAACGGATTCTCGCCGGCTTTGATGTCCATCTCCCGGTCTGGATGTCGGCTGCGCCCGCGGCCGGCGTTGAAGGCGCCATCGTCAATCTCCCGGCCATCATCATCGTGCTTGCGATTACCGCGCTCCTCGTCATCGGCGTGCGCGAGAGCGCACGGTTCAACGCCGTGATCGTGGCTATCAAGCTTGCGGCCATTCTCTTTTTCATCATCGTTGGCGCTGGCTACGTGAAGCCCGAGAACTGGTCCCCGTTCATGCCGTACGGGTTCGCTGGCGTCACCGCAGCCGCGGCCGTTGTCTTTTTTGCCTACATAGGATTCGACGCGGTCTCGACCACGGCAGAAGAAGCCAAGAACCCGAGCCGTGATCTACCGATCGGTATCATCGCCTCGCTGGTCATCTGCACGGTGTTGTATCTGTCGGTCGCTGGCGTCCTTAGCGGGATCATCCCAGTGGTCCAGTTCAAGGACGATGCGCAGTTCCTCAATGCGCCGGTTGGCTACGCGCTGGCGGTGATTAACCAGGACTGGGCCGCCGGACTCGTGTCGGCCGGCGCGGTCGCCGGCATCACGAGCGTGCTCCTCGTGATGCTGCTCAGCCAGCCGCGCATCTTCTTCGCGATGAGCCGCGACCAGCTCCTGCCTCCAGGAGTGAGCAAGGTCCACCCCAAGTTCCGCACGCCCTACATCACGACCATGATTACGGGCGTCATCGTCGCCATCGTCGCTGGATTCACGCCGATTGACATCCTCAGCGAGATGACCAGCATCGGCACGCTGTTCGCGTTTGTCGTCGTGTCGATGGCCGTCATCATCCTCAGGAACAAGCGGCCCGATGCGCGACGGCCGTTCAAGGTGCCGGGCGGCGCGATCATCCCGACCCTCGGCGTGGTGTCGTGCGCCTACCTGATGATCGCCCTGACGGTCATGACCTGGGTACGCTTCCTGGTCTGGCTCGACTTCGGCATGATCATCTACTGGTTCTACGGCCGGACGCACAGCCAGCTCGCCAACACAGGCCGAAGCGGCGGCGCGGACGGGCCTCGAGAACCTGTCGAACTTCCTGAAGATGGCTGGCTACATGCTCGCCTTCAACGGGTTCTGCATCACGCTCCTGGGCGTGATGACGGAATGGGGCGTGACGACGGAGGAGCTGGCCAAGTGGCACGAGCTCGACGCGGTGCTGAACCGGTGGTTCGGGCTCCACATCAACCCACAGATTGCCGACACCTTCGGGCTGACGATTCTCGCGGCCGGCGTTGTCGCCGTGGTCCTCGGCTTCGTGCTCGGGCGTGAAGAAGTCGTAGGAGCACCGTGAGCGCCCGCCTGCTCGACGGCCACGCGGTGGCCGCTGCGATCCGAGACGCAGTGCTGCCGGACGTCCGCGCGTTCACCGCGGCGGCGGGCCGGCCTCCCGGACTCGGCATCGTCCTCGTCGGCGACAACCCGTCGTCGGAGATCTACGTCCGGAACAAGGTGAAGGCCGGGGCCGAGACCGGCTTGTGGGTCGACCTTCAGCGCCTGCCTGCGACCGCCCGCCTCGAGGAGCTGCTGGCCCTGGTCGCGCGCCTGAACGCCAGCGACGTCGCACGACGGGATCCTCGTTCAGGCGCCGTTGCCTGAGGCGATGGGGAAGCACGCGGCGCAAGCCGTGTTCGACGCGATCGACCCCGGCAAGGACGTCGACGGGTTCCATCCGGCCAATGTCGGCCGGCTCGTCCAGGGCCGTCCGCACCTGGTGCCGTGCACGCCGTCGGGCGTCATCGTCATGCTCGAGCACTACGGCATCCCGATCGCGCGGTCGCGCGCGGTCGTGATCGGCCGCAGCGAGATTGTCGGCAAGCCGATGGCGATGCTGCTCCTCGCGCGCGACGCCACGGTCACGATTTGCCACTCGAAGACGCCGGATCTTCCCGCCGTCGCCCGCGAAGCCGACATCCTGGTGGCGGCGATCGGGCGGGCCGGCTTCGTCACGCCGTCGTTTGTGAAGCCGGGCGCGACGGTGATCGACGTCGGTATCAATCGAGTCACGGATCTCGCGACCGCACAGGCGCTTTTCGATGCGGGCTCGAACCGGCTCGCAGATTTCGAGCGACGGGGATCAGTCGTCGTCGGAGACGTACACCCGAAGGTCGCCGAGATTGCCGGGGCGCTGACCCCGGTGCCAGGCGGTGTCGGCCCCCTCACCATCGCCGTGCTCCTCAGAAACACCGTCAAGGCTGCCGCCGCCAGGACCGTCGCCGTGTGACCATGCGCCGCGCGGCCCTGACCGGCGGCATCGCAACCGGGAAGTCCTACTGCCTCGCGCGGTTTGCCTCGCTAGGTGCACGCGTCGTTGACGCCGACCGCCTGGCTCGTGAGGCGGTCGCGCCGGGAACCGCGGGCCTGGCGCGAGTGGTCGAGCGTTTTGGACCGGAGTTCCTCCTCCCTGACGGCAGCCTCGATCGCCCGGCACTGGGCCGGCTCGTGTTCGCCGACCGCACGGCTCGAGCCGACCTCGAGGCGATCATTCATCCAGAGGTCTACCGCCGGATTGGCGAATGGTTCGCGAACCTCCCGGCGGGGACGCAGATCGCCATCGCCGACATTCCGCTGTTGTTCGAAACCGGCCACCAGCACGACTTCGAGTTGGTGATCGTTTGCGCGTGCTCGCCAGCCGAGCAGCTCCGACGCCTGACCGCGCGCGACGGACTGTCCGAAGCCGCGGCCCGCGCCCGCCTCGACGCACAGTGGCCGATCGAGGAGAAGATTGAGCGGGCGCACCTGGTCATTCGGACCGATGCCGGGTTCGCTGAGACCGATCGCGCGGTCGCGGCCGCCTACGAGAGGCTGAGGGCTGGAGGGTGAAGGTCGGGCTCGAGTTGCCCAAGAAGCGGCGGCGACAGTGATTGCCTCGTCCGCGATCTGAGCCGCTCCTGGGGCCAATCCTAGTCGACCAGATTGGATACGTCGTGAAGGCGACCCACGGGCCGCGCTGGGACTCCAGGGCCGAACCGTCCTCGCCAGCCCAGCGCGACGACGGGCGCGGCCATGAGGGCGAGCGCCAGCCGAACAGTGGCCAGTTGAATGCCGTGGGCAGCACCTGCCTCGTCGCCTCGTGTCCCAGCGGCAGCGACTGAATCGCGTCGGACATGAACACGTAAAGCGCGAGCACGATGCCGAGCGCGCCGAGGGCCCACGGTACGGACAGGAAAGACGGCGCGGCGATTCGATCACCCGACTGTGTGACGAGGGTGCCCCAGACGACCATCAGCAGTGCGATCGACACCGGCGCCAGGACGGGGCCCCACCAGGGCAGCGGCAGTAGAAAGAGCACGTCCCAGTCGAGGAGCGATGTCGGCCATCCGGACATCACTCTGAGAAACACATAGTAGAGAATGTCCCACACGCCGAATGCGAGTGCGCTGTAGCCCAGCCGCTCGTGCCAGGCGCGTCCGGCCAGGATACCGACCGTCAACAGCATGATGAGCGTCGACGCTTCCCGCACGAGCTCGACCGCGCCCAGCACACCACCGACCGGAAGCGGATTCTGCTGATACGGGACGATTCGATCGACGACGACTCGGATGTGGTCCACGCTGGCGGCCTCGACCCAAGCCATCGCGACGGCGAACAGGATGACGACGAGCCAGCATCGTCTCGATGGAGCAAGCGGCATCATCGGTTACCCTCCACAGTGTCGCACGTCGTCTGTTCCTCGTCGATGACGGCCGCCAATTCGCGGATGCGCCGCTCGACGCGATCGATGACATCGTCAGGTGTCGACGTGCCAGCCGTTATGCCTACGACATCCCTACTCCGGAACCATGCGAGTCGGAGGTCGGCTGCGGACTGGACCTGATGGACCCGCGGACAGCACGAGGCCACACGTCCTGGCGAGCTCGCGGGTGTTGTTGCTATTCGCACCGCCGATGACAATGACGATGTTCGATTGACGCGCCAGGTCCCGGGCGGCAGTCTGACGGTCTTTGGTCGGTCGACAGACCGTGTCGATGAAGCGGACGTCGGATTGGGGAAACCACTGCCGTATCAGCTCGACCAGGTGCCGCACCTTTTCGATCGACTGCGTCGTCTGGGCCGCGACGCCGATTCGGGGATGTGGGTCGAGTCCCGCGATGTCGTCGTCGTCCAGCACGACGTCGAAGGCGTCCAGGTCGTCGGTCAGCCCGCGAACCTCGACGTGGTTGCGCTGGCCGATGATGACCGGGTGATAGCCGTCGCGGACGAGCGCCTTGATGGCGCGATGCGCCACGCGTACGAGCGGGCACGTGGCCTCGACGACGGTCAGGCCGCGGGCCCGCGTGGCTGCCAGCGCGCGCTCCGAGGTCCCATGCGCCGTCACCATCACTGTCGCCGTCCGTACCTCCCCGAGATCGTGCGCGACAGCGATCCCCTTGTCACGCAACCCGTCGAGAACGGCCGGATTGTGGACCAGGTCGCCGAGGATGGTGAGCGGCCCGGCCTCGGCGTGCTCGCCCGCCAAGGCGATCGCGTCTCGTACGCCAAAGCACATGCCCAGGAATTCTGCGCGAATGATTCTCATCGCACGTCCTCATCGTCCGACGCAGCGCCTCGGACTCTCTATCGACGTATACTTTACAACACAAAGTATAACAGGACACGCGGAGGATGTGCAAGGTGTCCAGGGTTGAGGCGCAGGTCAGGCGGAGATCGCGGTCACACGTCAGACTTCAAACTTTCTTTCGCCGGCGCAATCCTCTCCTCGATAAACGTATTCCACTCGTGGCACTGCGGGCACTGCCAGAGCAGCTCCGTGCTGCGATAGCGGCAGCGGATGCAGATGTGCGGGTCGAGGTAGAAGACGGCGTCGCGCGTCAGGTCGACGTAGCGCGTGACGAGCGCTGGCGGCAGGTCGAGGGTCGAGAGCGTGTGCCAGATGGCCTGATGGAGCGCCAGCGCGTGCGGGTTGTGCACGAGCGCTTCGAACAGGATCTCGAGGGCTTCTGGTGAGCCGTCGCGCGATGACAAATGGCGGGCCAGCGCCAGCCGTGCGCGCCAGTCCTGGGGGTTGGCTTCGATCAGCCGGCGGCACAACGCCGGGAACCGTCCAGGGTCGTTGATTTTCGGGTACGCGCCTTCGAGGCGCGCGAACACCAGGTAGGCCCGCTCGGGAGACTTGTCGATCAGGCGTTCCCACTTGGCGATCGCGGCGGCGGTGTCACCTTGGTAGAAATGAACGTCGCCCAGATTGAGATAGGCCGGGACCGTGCGCTCATCGAGCTCGATCGCCGCCTCGAAGCGCCGCGCCGCCTCGGCATAGTCCATTCGCTTCAACGCGTCGAGGCCGAGCTCGTTCTCGAGAAACGCGAGAATCTCCTGGTGGCGGGATTGAGACGTATCGGTGTCGCGCCGCGCCAGTTTGCGCCGGGTGGCGTGGGCTTCGGCCCACTGGTGCTGCTCTTCGTAGAGCTTTTCGAGGTTGGACAGAGCGTACTGGTTTTCCGGGTCGAGACGCAGCACTTCGGTGAAGGCTTCGAGCGCGCGATCGACGAAACCGCCGCGCTTGTAATCGAGCCCCAGGCAGAGCAGCACGTTTGCGTGCTCGAGCTTGCGCAGGTCGGGCCGCTGCAGGAGGTTCTGGTGCTCCTGAATCGCTCGGCCGACCTGGCCTTTCTCGCGGTAGAGGTTCCCCAGTATCAGATGGATTTCGAGAGGGTCGCCGGCCGTGGCGGCTGCCCGTGTCAACTCGTCGATCGCCCGCTCGGTCTGGTTCGTCACCAGGAAATTCAGGCCGAGCATGTAGTGGGGTGATTCGCGCGCGCGCCGCCGATCGATCCATTGGCCGTCGCGAAGCTTGTAGCGCTCCCAGGCCTTGCCAATCGCCAGGCCGGCCAGCAGCGCGACGAGCGTGCTCAGGAGTATGGCGTAGCCGTCCATTACGCCTGAGGAAGATGCTGTCGCAGCACGTCGTCCCAACGCTGCTGCGCGCGGAGTACCAGCTCGACGAGCTCGCGCACTGCGCCTCGGCCACCGGCGACAGTGCTGACCCAATCCACCCGCTCCCGCACTTCTGGTGCCGCGTCGGCCGGCGCGGCCGACAACCCGACCCGCGCCAGCACCTGCAGGTCGAGGAGATCGTCGCCCATGTAGGCCACATCGCGGTCGTCGACCTTGGCGTCGCGAATGATCTGCTCGTAGGCGGCGATCTTGCTCTTCACGCCCTGCTCGACAATCCGAACGGCGAGCTGCGCGGCGCGGTGCGCCGTGGCGCCCGACGAGCGTGCCGACAGGAGCCCGACCGTCAGCCCGGCGCGCTGCGCCCAGACGATCGCGGCGCCGTCGCGGATGTGGAAGCCCTTCGATTCGGAGCCGTCCGCATGCATGATGACTTCGCCGGTCGTGAGAACGCCGTCAACATCAAAGAGGAGGAGGCGGACGCGCGAGGCTTTGGCCTGAACGGACATGTCCAAATGACTAATTGTTCGAGTTCAAAAGCGGCCGCTCCGCTGTCGCGGCCGCGAGTTCACGCCGATCGGTTTGTTGTCAATGCCACAATCAGTTCAGGCGGCCACTAGACTAGAAGCTATCTCCCAAACCCGATCCGTGTTGTCCGTGTGATCCGTGGCACTAGAACATCTGCAGCCGCCACAGATCGTGGAGGTGCACGACGCCATCGACGGTGCCGCGGGAGTCGGTGACGATCACCGAAGTAATCTTGTGGGTTTCCATGATCTTCAGCGCCTCGACGGCCAGGAGCTCGCGTCGAATCGTAATCGGATTCGGCGTCATCACTTCGCCGGCGGTGAGGCCGAGGACGTTGGCCGAACGGCTCATGAGGCGGCGCAGGTCGCCGTCGGTAAACACGCCGACCAGCCGGCCGTCGGCGTCGGTCACCGTGGTCATGCCGAGCCGCTTGCTCGACATCTCATGGAAAACCTCCGGCATCGGTGTGGTCGTCTTCACGACGGGCGCAGCCGAACCGCTGATCATCACGTTTTCCACCTGCATCAGCCGACGCCCGAGCTTGCCACCGGGATGAAGCGACGCGAACTGATCCTCGCGGAACCCCTTGCGCACGAGCAGCGTCATCGCCAGCGCATCGCCCATCGCCAGGGCCGCGGTCGTGCTGGCCGTCGGCACGAGGTTCATCGGACAGGCTTCCTTGGCGATGGAGCAGTCGAGCGTCACGTCCGCGGCTTTCGCCAGCGTGGATGCAGGATCGCCGGTGATCGCGATCAGCCTCGCGCCGAGGCGTCGGATTGATTCCAGCAGGCGCAGCAGCTCCTCGGTTTCGCCGCTGTGCGAGAGCGCGATGACGACGTCGTCATCGCGAATCGCACCGAGATCGCCGTGGGTCGCCTCGGCCGGATGAAGGAACCAGGCCGCCGTGCCGGTGCTCGAGAGAGTTGCGGCAATCTTTCGGCAGATGATGCCCGACTTGCCCATGCCGGTGACGATGACGCGGCCCCGGCACTCGAACAGGAGCTGGACTGCGCGTTCGAAATGCCCGTTGACGCGATCGACGAGCCCGAGGATGGCGGCCGCTTCGGTGCGGAGTACTTTGCGGGCGAGGTCGAGTGCTGACGCGGAGTCGGTGGTCATTTGTCGTCGTTGGTCCGGCTCAAGCCGGACACTACGCCCGCAGCGTTGTCACTCGTAGTGTCCGGCTTTAGCCGGACCCGTCCTCATCCTAGTGTCCGGCTTTGGCCGGATCCGCCGACCCGCCCCGCGATCGATTGCGTGGATTCGTGTCAGCCGCTCTAACAACGGCTCCAACAGGTCGAGCCGGAGCGCGTTCTGCGCGTCGCTCCTGGCTTTCTCGGGCTGCTCGTGCACTTCGAGGAACACGCCGTCGACGCCCGCGGCCACGCCGGCTGAGGCCAGCGGCTCGATGAACTCCGCCTGACCAGCCGTGACGCCGTCGCCGCCGCCAGGCAGCTGGAGGCTGTGCGTGACGTCGTAGACGACCGGGTAGCCGAACGCGCGCATGATCGGAAAGGCGCGCATGTCGACCACGAGGTTGTGGTAGCCGAACGTGAACCCGCGCTCGGTCACGATCACCTGTTCGTTTCCGGCCGCAGTGATTTTCTCGATCGCGTGCCGGATGTCGGCCGGCGCCAGGAACTGTCCCTTCTTGAGATTGACCACGCGGCCGGTGCGCGCGGCAGCTTCGAGCAGGTCGGTCTGACGCGACAGGAACGCCGGAATCTGCAGCACGTCGGCGATCTCGGCGACCGGCGCCGCGTGCGCGGCCTCGTGGATGTCGGTGAGGATGGGGACGCCGGCTCGCTCGCGCACGCGCGCGAGGATCCGCAGGCCCTCTTCGAGCCCTGGGCCGCGGAACGATCGCCCGGAGGTGCGGTTGGCCTTGTCGTACGAGGCCTTGAAGACAAACGGAGTGCCCGCGCGTCGCGCGATATCACGGATCGCGACGGCGATGTCGATCGCGTGGGATTCGCTTTCGATGACACACGGACCCGCGATGAGCAGCAGCGGACCGCCGCCCACCGTGAGTCCGGCAAACTGAATCGGCTGCACGCGTCCTTAACCTACCACGGACGCCGCCCGCTGCGTCTGCGCCGCGCGCGCATGCCGGTGGCTGGCTTCGACGAATCCGGCGAACAGCGGATGTGGCTTGAGCGGTTTCGATTTGAACTCGGGGTGGAACTGCACCGCGACGTACCACGGATGCGTCGGCAGTTCCACGATCTCGACGAACTTGCCGTCGAGCGACCGGCCCACGATCTCGAGTCCGTTCTCGGTCAGCGCCTTCTCGTACAGGCAGTTGAACTCGTAGCGATGGCGGTGCCGTTCGTGAATGACGTCCTCGCCGTAGAGCTCGCGTGACCGCGAGCCGGCCTTGAGCTCGCACGGGTAGGTGCCGAGCCGCATCGTGCCGCCGAGGTCGTCGACGCCAAGCAAATCGCGCAGCTTGTAAATCAGCTTGATTGGCGTGTCCGGATTGCACTCCGTGGAGTCGGCCGCTTCGAGTCCTGCCACGTGCCGGGCGTATTCGACCGCGGCCCACTGGAAGCCATAGCAAATCCCGAAGTACGGGATGCGCCGTTCCCGCGCGACTTCAGCCGCCCGCATCATCCCGCGTGTCCCACGATCCCCGAAGCCGCCGGGCACGAGGATGCCGTGGGCGCCGTCGAGCAGCTGCTCACCGCCAGGTTGCTCGAGCGCCTCGGCTTCGATCCATCGGATGTTCACGCGGAGCCGGTGCTTGAAGCCGCCGTGATAGAGCGCTTCGTTGAGGCTCTTGTAGGAATCCTCGTAGCCGACGTACTTGCCGACGACGTGGATGGTGATCTCGTCGTTCGGATGACGGATGCGATCCACCAGATCGGCCCACGCATCCATCCGGGCTTCGGTCTGCGGCAGATGGAGCCGGTCGAGCACGATCCGGTCGAGGCCTTCGCCCGCAAGCACGAGCGGCACCTCATAAATGCTCGAGACATCCTTGGCCGTGATGACCGCCTCTTCATCGACGTCGCAGAACAGCGCGATCTTGCGCTTGATGTCCTGATCGAGGAAGCGGTCGGTCCGGCAGAGAAGGATGTCGGGCTGGATGCCGATGGCGCGCAAGTCCCGCACGCTGTGCTGCGTCGGCTTGGTTTTGAGCTCGCCGGCGGCACCGATGAACGGGACGAGCGTCAAGTGGACGTAGAGCGTGTTTTCCCGGCCGACGTCCTGGCGCAGCTGACGGATCGCCTCGAGGAACGGCTGGCTCTCGATGTCGCCGACCGTGCCGCCGATCTCGACGAGGACGATGTCGACGTTGCGCGCGACGGCCCGGATGCTGTCCTTGATCTCGTTGGTGATGTGGGGGATGACCTGAACGGTCCGTCCCAGATAATCGCCGCGCCGCTCCTTCTGAATGACCGAGAGGTAGATCTTGCCGGTCGTCCAGTTGTTGTTTCGCGTCGTGACCTGATTGGTGAAGCGTTCGTAGTGTCCCAGATCGAGGTCCGTTTCGGCGCCGTCGTCGGTGACGTAGACCTCGCCGTGCTGGTAGGGGCTCATCGTCCCTGGGTCGACGTTGATGTAAGGGTCGAACTTCTGCAGGGCGACCTTGTATCCGTGTCCCTCGAGTAGGGCGCCGATCGAAGCGGCGGCGAGCCCCTTGCCGAGCGACGATACGACGCCGCCGGTCACGAGGATGTATTTCACGGGCCTGGCGGGCCGGGGTTCCTGATTCACGATGACGTCGCCCATGTGAGTCTGCGCGCTCCTGATTGTTTTCTTGAACTGTCGACGATTCTCCGGACGCGCTCCAGGTCGTCCGGCGTGTCTACACCGATGGAGTCGTACTGCGTTTCGATGGCTTTGATTCTGATGCCGTGCTCGAGGGCCCGAAGCTGCTCGAGCGCCTCGGACTGTTCGAGCGCCGTCGGCGGGAGTCCTGCCAGCAGCAGCAGGCACTCGCGCCGATAGACGTAGAGTCCGACATGCCGCCAGGCCGGCGCGGCGGGACTGTCCTCGCGCTGATAGGGAATCGGCGCGCGCGAGAAGTAGAGCGCGTAGCCGTCGCGATCGACGACCACCTTTGTCACGTTGGGGTTCTTGAAGTCCGCCGGATCAGCCAGGCGCCGGCGCAGCGTGCTCATGCGCAACGCCGGGTCATCGGCGAACGGCGCGACGGCCTCGTCGATCATGGCCGGCTCGATGAGCGGCTCATCGCCCTGCACGTTGACGACGAGATCGCAGTCGATCGTCTGCCGGGCGATCTCGGCGAGCCGGTCGGTGCCGCTGCGGTGGTCGGCTGAGGTCATCCGCACGTCGCCGCCAAACGCGCGCACGGCGTCGACGATGCGCTCGTCGTCGGTGGCAACAATCACCGACGAGATCGTTCTCGCCTCGGATGCGCGACGATAGACGTGCTCGATCATTGGACGGCCGCCGATGTCGGCTAACGCTTTGCCGGGCAGCCGCGTCGAGTGGTAGCGCGCCGGAATGACGACGATAGTGGTACGAAGGCTTGAAGAGGAGGGCCCAGGGGACGAAACAGGGGGCACGGCGAATATTACCACAACTGCACGCAGCTTCCAGCTTCCAGAGCGCAGCTACCCGCTGCGGTCTTAGATTGCACGATCCCACCTGCGTGCCGGAAGCCGGAAGCTGGAAGCCAGCAAGCCGAGCCTGTGGTACCATCCTCGTTCAGTCACCTCAGGGCATGTGATGAGTGCAAAACGGGCTGCGGGTTACACAGGCGGCGCGTTGCTGTTGCTGGCGTGGCTTGCGTCAGCCGGCGGCCTGATCCGTCAGGAGCCCGATGCGGCCGCCGCGCCGTCCCCGCCGGTTGAAACCGACGACGCGGCCACGCTGGCCGCCGAAGTCCAGGCACAAACGCTGCGGCTGAAGAATCGGATGGCCGCCGCGCCATCGCCGCAGGAGCCGTTCCGCAACCCCTTTGCGTTTGCCGAGCGCCCCGCGGCTGTGCGCAGCGCCTCCCGCGCCCGCGTTGAAGCCGAGTCAGCGCCACCACTACCCGCGCCTCCGCTGGAGCCAGCGATTGAACTCATCGGCGTGGCGGAAACGGCATCGGCGGAGGGCGTGCTGCGCACCGCCATCATCTCGGCGCACAGCGGAGAATTGTTCCTGGTCAAGGAAGGCGAGACCATTGCCGCGCGCTATCGAGTCGGCACGGTGGCCGCTGATGCCGTCGAGCTGAACGATCTTGTTTCGGGCGGCGTTCGCCGGCTCGCGTTGCGCGACTAGAGCCGCGGATCACTCGGCGAATGCCGCGGACACGTTGCGCGATCAGAGCCACGGAATACACCGATCCGCACTGATCCGTGGTCTGGCACTATCCGCCGCGAGCCGCGAGAAGCGAGTCGCCGTCTTTCTGCCTCTACGACACTCGCGCCACTCGAGCTTCCCTGACCGCTGCCGTGGCGCGGATTTCGGGAAGCGCGCTCGCCAGTCCCGCATCATCCGGCGTGGCGTCGAGTTTGACGACGCCGACCGCGCCCGCTTCGTCCCGACCGAGCGCGAAATTGGCGATGTTCACCGAGTGGCGGCCGAGGATCGAGCCGATCTGGCCGATGACGCCCGGCTTGTCGGCGTTCTTGATGACGAGAAGCGTTCCCTCGAGCGGCGCTTCCACCTCGATGCCATCGAGTAACGTCAGGCGCGGCCGCGCCGGTTCGAAGACCGTACCTTCCAGCCACCGCTCTCCCTCGCTCGTGTGGACCTTGACCGAGATGATGTTGGCGAAGTTCCTGGCACGGGAACTGTGCGACTCGACGATCTCGATGCCACGCTCGGTCGCGACCTCCCGGGCATTGACGATCGTGACCGCCGAGGAGAGGAGCGGCCGCAGCAACCCGTTGACCGCCGCGCTCACGATGAGGCCGCTGTTGGATCCGACCAGCGGACCGTAGAGTCGGACGCTAATCCCTTTGGTGCGGCCCTCGGCCAGTTGCACCACCAGGGCACCCAACTGCTCCGCCAGCGTGAGGAATGGCTGGAGGCGGAGCATTTCGTCTGCGGCAATCGCCGGAAAATTCACGGCGTTGCGAATGACGCCCTGGGTCAGGTAGTCGCGTACCGCGGCCGCGGTTTCCAGTCCGACCAGCTCCTGCGCCTCGGCAGTCGAGGCGGCGATGTGCGGCGTCGCGACGACCTGCGGCAGCTGAGCGAGTCGCCACTCCTTGGGTGGTTCGACCTCGAAGACGTCGAGCGCCGCGCCCGCCACGTGCCCCGATTCGATGGCGTCGGCGAGCGCGACCTCGTCGATGAGCTCGCCGCGAGCGGTGTTGACGATCCGCATCCCGCGCTTGCACTTGGCGAACCGTGTCCGGTCGAAAAGATGGCGCGTTTCTGTCGTCGCGGGAAGATGGAGGCTGATGTAGTCGGCGACTTCGCACATGCCGTCGAGGCTGAGCAGCTTGATGCCGAGCGCGGCGGCGACGTTCTCGGAAATGAACGGGTCGTGCGCGACGGTTTCCATGCCGAAGGCGCGCGCTCGAGCCGCGACTTCCTGTCCGATCCGTCCGAGCCCGCAGAGCCCGAGGGTCTTGCCGCGAAGTTCCGCGCCGGTCAGTTTCTTTTTGTCCCACACGCCGCGCTTCATCGTGGCGTCGGCGGTCGGGACCGAGCGGGCGAGCGACAGCATCAGCGCCAACGCGTGCTCGGCCACGCTGACGCTGTTTCCTCCTGGCGCGTTCATCACCAGGATGCCGCGGGCGCTGGCCGCCGCCAGATCGACGTTGTCGATGCCGGTGCCGGCGCGGGCAATCACCCGAAGTTTGGGCGCGGCAGAGAGCAGCCGCTCGTCAACCTTGGTGGCGCTGCGGACGACCAGCGCGTCGGCCTCGGCAAGCGCCGGGGCCAGCACGTCGGGTGAACGTCCGGCGTTGGCGTCGACGGTCCAGCCGGGTACCGACGACAGAAGTTCGACTGCGGAAGATGGCAATTGATCGGCGATGACGATGTGCATGAGAAGCGTTGGAAAGCGTCGGAGAGAAAGATAGTAAGGAGCCTTCAGATATAATGTGCCGTTCGGATTGGCGCGCGAAAGGGTTCCCTCGCACCACGATGGTGCAAACCGCTGGAACGTGCGGATTCATGGGGCGCTTTCGACCCGATCGAGGAACTTTTCAACAACGTTTTCCACAGTTTCTGTGAAGATCCTGTGACGTCGCGCTGGTGATGTGACCTAAACCGATCATGCCTACTTTTTCGATGCTCAAACCGCCGGCCACCGGGACTGCCATCACGAAGAAAGACGGCCGTCTCGTCGTTCCTGACGATCCTATCATCCCGTTCATCGAAGGTGACGGCACCGGTCCGGATATTTGGCGTGCCAGCGTGCGCGTCCTCGACGCCGCGGTCGCGAAGGCTTACGGCGGCAAGAGGAAGATTGCCTGGTTCGAGGTCTACGCGGGTGAGAAGAGCTTCAAGCAGTTCAACAATTGGCTGCCTGACGATACCGTCGAGGCCTTTCGTCACTACCTCGTCGGCATCAAGGGACCGCTCACGACCCCGGTGGGCGGCGGCATCCGGTCGCTGAACGTCGCGCTGCGGCAGATGCTCGACCTCTTCGTCTGCCTCCGCCCTGTCCGCTGGTACAAAGGCGTGCCTTCGCCGGTGAAACATCCGGAGAAGGTGGACATGGTGATCTTCCGCGAGAACACGGAAGACATCTACGCTGGCATCGAGTATGCGCGCGGGCTCGCCTGAAGCGCAGAAGGTGCTCGACTTCTTCGCCAAAGAGTTTCCGAAGGAGTTCAAGAAGATTCGTTTTGGCACGGCGCAGGCCGGGCAGAGAATGGCAGACACGGCTCGAAGCCATTGGGGCGCCTGCCCGTGAAGTCGGCGTGCAGGTTGGCGTGGGACTGAAGCCGATCAGCTATCTCGGGAGCGAGCGGCTCATTCACAGTGCCATCAGCTACGCCATCGTCAACCAGCGCAAGAGCGTCACGCTGGTGCACAAGGGCAACATCATGAAGTTCACCGAGGGCGCCTTCCGTGACTGGGGCTACGACGTAGCGAAGAAGTTCTTCGGAGCCGAGGAGATCGACGGCGGACCATGGTGCAAGATCCCCGCCGGCAAGCCCGGTGCCGGCATCGTCATCAAGGACGCGATTGCCGACATCACCTTGCAGCAGGTGCTGACTCGGCCCGACGAGTTCGACGTCATTGCGACCCCGAATCTCAACGGCGACTACCTGTCGGACGCGCTCGCCGCGCAGGTCGGCGGCATCGGCATCGCTCCCGGCGGCAACATCAACTACGTCACCGGTCACGCCGTGTTCGAAGCGACGCACGGCACGGCGCCGAAGTACGCCGACCAGGACAAGGTCAATCCGGGCTCGGTCATCCTGTCGGGCGAGATGATGCTGCGGCACCTCGGGTGGAACGAGGCCGCCGATCTGGTTGTGAAGGGCATGGACGGCGCCATCGCGGCCAAACAGGTCACCTACGACTTCGCCCGGCTCATGACAGGCGCCACCGAGCTCAAGACGTCGGCATTTGCCGACGCCATGATTGCGAATATGTAGCAATTCTGAATGCTGAATGCTGAATGCTGAAGTGAATTCTGAATTCAGCATTCACTTCAGCATTCAGCACTTCAGCATTCAGCATTGCAGACTGCTCCCCAGAGGCTAAGTAGATGAATAGAAAAGTCACAGTAGTGGGTGGCGCCGGCGCGGTTGGCGCCACCGTCGCGCGGGCGATTGCAGATAAGGAACTGGCCGATGTCGTGATTGTGGACGTCGCGGACCAGAAGGCCGCGGGCGTCGGGCTCGACATGCTCGAGGCCTGTCCGATTGAAGGATCCGACTCGCGCGTCGTCGGCTATGGCGCCAACGAAGAAGGCTGGCAGGCCACAGCCGGCTCTGACGTCGTCGTCATCACGTCAGGGATGCCGCGGAAGCCGGGCATGAGCCGGGACGACCTCCTGAACACCAACTACAAGATCATGCAGGCCGTGACCGAGCAGATCGTCAAGTATTCGCCGAACACAATCATTGTGCCGGTGGCCAATCCGCTCGACGCCATGGCCCAGGCGGTTTACCGGCTGAGCAAGTTCCCGCGCGAACGAGTCATTGGCATGGCCGGCGTGCTCGATTCCGCCCGGATGCGGACATTCATCGCGATGGAGCTCAATGTGTCGGTCGAGAATGTCCACGCGTTCGTGCTCGGCGGCCACGGCGACACGATGGTGCCGCTGCCACGGTATTCGACGGTTGCCGGAATCCCCATCACCGAGCTCCTGTCCAAAGAACGGATTGACGCGATCAGCAAGCGGACCGCCGATGGGGGAGCCGAGATTACCAAACTCGTCGGCACGAGCGCGTGGTATGCGCCTGGCTCGGCGGCGGCGGAGATGGTCGAGATCATCCTCAAGGACAAGAAGAAGATCGTGCCGTGCTCGGTGTTCCTCCAGGGTGAGTACGGCGTCCAGGATCTGTTCGTCGGCGTGCCGGTGAAGCTCGGTGCGCGGGGCGTCGAGCAGATTATTCAGATCAAGCTCACGGCGGAGGAAGACGCGGCCCTCAAGAAGTCGGCCGGCGCCGTCAAGGAACTGGTGGACGTCATCAAGGTGTGAAAGAGGGCTCAAGTAGCTCAAAGCTCAGGTAAGAACGCGGCTGCTCGCGCCTTGCCAGCATTCAGCGTTGAGCCCTACAGCAACGTCGCCCGAAGGTATTCGCGATTCATCCGCGCGATGTTGGTGATCGAGATCTCCTTCGGGCAGACGGCCTCGCACTCGCCCTCGTTCGAGCAGCTGCCAAATCCCTCGGCGTCGTGCCGGTCGACCATCGCGACGACCCGGCGTTCCCGTTCGACCTGCCCCTGAGGCAGAAGCGCCAGGTGGCTGATCTTGGCCGACGTGAACAATGCGGCCGACGCGTTCTTGCAGGCGGCCACGCAGGCCCCGCAGCCGATGCAGGCCGCCGAATCCATCGCCTGCTCGACGACGTTGCCGGGAATGAGGATCGTGTTGCCGTCGGGCGCCCCGCCGACGTTGACTGACGTATAGCCACCGGCCTGAATGATCCGGTCGAACGCGCCGCGATCGACGACGAGATCCTTGATGAGCGGGAAGGCCTTGGCCCGCCACGGCTCCAGCACCAGCCGGTCGTTGTCCTTGAAGCGGCGCATATGGAGCTGGCAGACAGTCGTGCCCGGGTCCGGCCCATGCGGAACGCCGTTCACCAGGAACCCACAGGCCCCGCAGATGCCCTCGCGGCAGTCCGAGTCGAAGGCGATCGGATCCTTGCCTTCGGCAATCAGGCCCTCGTTGACGACGTCGAGCATCTCGAGGAAGGACATATCCGGCGAGACCTGCTCGACGACGTAGTCGACGAGCTCGCCGTCAGCTCGCGGACCAGCTTGGCGCCACACTTTCAGGAGAATGCGCATATAGCTCTCAGCTTTCAGCTTCAGCTTCAGCTTTCAGTTCCTATCTTTCAGTCAACGGCGATCCTTCTGATACGCTGAGCAGCTGACAGCTGATAGCTCACTTGTAGCTCCGCTGCGACGGCTTCACGTACTCGAACCGCAGCGGCTCCTTGTGGAGCGTCGGCGGTTTGCCGACTCCCTGGAACTCCCACGCCGCGACGTATGAGAAATGCTCGTCGTCACGAAGCGCTTCGCCATCGGGCGTCTGGCTCTCCTCGCGGAAATGACCGCCGCACGATTCGGTGCGTTGCAGGGCGTCGAGCGTCAGGACCTCCGCAAACTCCAGGTAGTCGGCGACGCGCCCGGCATATTCCAGATTCTTGTTGAGGTTGTTGGCCGGGCCCGGGACCGACACGTTCTGCCAGAACTCCTCGCGCAGCTCGGGGATTCGCGCCAGCGCGCGGCGCAGGCCGGCGTCGTTGCGCGCCATGCCGACTTCGTCCCAGAGAAGCGCGCCAAGGTCGCGATGGAGCTGCCGCGGCGTCCGCGTGCCCTTGACGGCGAGCAACTGATTCAGCCGCGACTGGACCGAGGCAGCGGCCTCGTTGAACGCGTCGTGGTCGGTCGTCACAGCCGGAAACGAGGTGCTGCTCAAGTACGCGGCGAGCGTGCTCGGAATGACGAAGTATCCGTCCGCCAGCCCCTGCATCAGGGCGCTCGCGCCGAGCCGATTGGCGCCGTGGTCCGAGAAGTTCGCCTCGCCCAGCACGTGGAGCCCGGGAATCGTGCTCATCAGGTTGTAGTCCACCCAGAGCCCGCCCATCGTGTAATGAATCGCCGGGTAAATCCGCATCGGCACGGCAAACGGATCTTCGTCGGTGATCTTCCGGTACATGTCGAAGAGGTTGCCGTAGCGGGCCCGGATGACGTCGGCGCCGAGTCGCTTGATCGCGTCGCTGAAATCCAGGTAAACCGCGAGGCCGCTCTCGCCGACGCCGCGGCCCTCGTCGCACACCGACTTGGCGTTCCGCGACGCGACGTCCCGAGGTACGAGGTTGCCGAAGCTCGGGTAGCGGCGCTCGAGGTAGTAGTCCCGCTCCGCCTCAGGGATCTCGAGCGGGGGAGCGGCGGTCGCCCGGCGCTTTCGGGACCCAGACGCGCCCGTCGTTCCTCAAGCTCTCGCTCATCAGCGTCAACTTCGACTGATGAGAGCCCGACACCGGGATGCAGGTCGGATGAATCTGCGTGTAGCACGGGTTGGCGAGAAAGGCGCCCCGCTTGTGGGCTCGCCATGCCGCCGTGACGTTTGAGTTCACGGCGTTGGTGGAGAGGTAGTACGCCGTTCCGTATCCGCCCGTGCACAGGAGCACCGCGTGCCCGGCGTAGCGTTCGATCGCGCCGGTCGTCAGGTTGCGGCAGACAATCCCGCGAGCCTGGCCGTTGACGACAACGATGTCGAGCATTTCGCGGTTGGCGAATGCCTTCACGGTGCCGCGCTCGACCTGCCGCATCATCGATTGGTACGCGCCGATGAGCAGCTGCTGGCCGGTTTGGCCGCGCGCGTAGAAGGTCCGCGACACCTGCGCGCCGCCAAACGACCGGTTATCGAGCAGCCCGCCGTATTCGCGAGCGAACGGCACGCCCTGCGCCACGCACTGATCGATGATGTTCACGCTCAGCTGCGCCAGCCGGTAGACGTTGGCCTCGCGCGAGCGATAGTCGCCGCCTTTGACGGTGTCGTAGAAGAGGCGCTGGATGCTGTCGCCGTCGTTCTGATAGTTCTTGGCGGCATTGATGCCGCCCTGCGCCGCGATGCTGTGCGCGCGCCGCGGACTGTCCTGGATGCAGAAGCTCAGGACGTTGTAGCCCAGCTCGCCGAGCGAGGAAGCCGCCGACGCGCCGGCCAGACCCGTGCCGACGATGATGACCGTGTACTTCCGCCGGTTGGCCGGATTGACCAGCTTCGACTCGAACCGGTGCCGATCCCACTTGTCCGCCAGCGGCCCGCTCGGAACTTTTGCGTCGAGTGCCATAAAATCCGAATCAGATCGTCGTGCTTGCCACCGGGGCGCCGCGATCCGCGAGCGGGACTAGTAGTGGGTGAAGAAAGCCCAGATCGGAATCAAGGCCAACCCCCCTCCGACGAGGACAGCCACCGCGATGCCAAGTCCGACGATGCGTCGCGTGTAGCGCGGATGGTCGAGTCCGAGCGATTGAAATGCGCTCGAGATGCCATGTCGCATGTGCAGGCCGACGATGAGCGTCGCGATGACGTAGAAGCCGACCCACAGCGGGTTGCGAAAGACTTCGATTTCCGTGCGATAGAGATCCCTGATCGTATCGCTGCCAGACGCGAGGTAGAACGTGCCGAACTTGAACTGCTTCACGTGAATGACGACGAAGGCCAGGACGATGAGGCCCGACGCGATCATCGTTGATGAAGCGAGGCTCTTGCGGCTGGTGTGGCCGGCGAGCTCTTTCTTCTGATAGGCAACGGGACGGGCCGCCCGGTTGGCCATCCACATCGTGACGGCCTTGTAGATGTGCACCAGGAACACGAGCAGCAGGCCGATCTCTGCTGGGAGAATGAGCGGATTCGAGATGAGCCGGTGCGAGTATTCGTTGAAGATGTTCCGGCCGAAGAAGATGAGGACGTTGCCGGCCAGGTGCAGCACCATGTAGGCGACCAGCAGCAGTCCGGTCGCGCCGATGAGGAGCTTCGTTCCGACTGAGGAAGAAAACACCCGCTGCAGGTTCCGCGACATTGAGGCTCTTCGGGAAATTCTACCGCGGGGAGCGGCGCTGACGAACCTGTTGTAGTGAGATATGATTGAAAGATTGCGCGTAATCGAAGTGCGTCACTCTGGTCACCACGCCGGCGCGGTGACTAAGCCGGGTGCGCCACATAGAGCCTCATGAAAATCCACGAATATCAGGCCAAGGCGATTCTTGCGGCGCACGGCGTGCCTGTCCCGCAGGGTGAAGTCGTGTTCAACGCAGCCGAGGCGAAGGCCGTCGCCGTCCGGCTGGGTGGCGGAACGGTCGTCGTCAAAGCCCAGATTCACGCCGGTGGCCGAGGGAAGGGCGGCGGAGTCAAGGTCGTCAAGGGCCCGGACGCCGCCGAGCAGGCGGCCGCCGACATGATTGGCATGAAGCTCGTCACCTACCAGACCGGCCCGGACGGCCAGGTGGTCGAGCGCGTGCTCGTCGAGCAGGGGCTCAGCATCACCCGCGAGCTGTATCTCGGCATCGTCCTCGACCGCGCCTCTGAGAGGCCGGTGTTGATGGCGAGCCAGGACGGTGGCGTCGATATCGAGAAGGTCGCGCACGAAACGCCCGAGCGGATCGTCAAGGAGTTCATCCATCCGGGCGTCGGCCTGGCCGCATTCCAGACCCGCAAGCTGGCGTTTGCACTGGGGCTGGAGGGGCCGCAGGTCGCGCAGGCCAGCAAGCTGATGAACGCGGTCTATGAAACGTTCAACGCGACCGACGCCTCGCTCATCGAAATCAACCCGCTCATCGTGACCGCCGACGGCAGCCTCCTCGCCCTCGATGCCAAGATGAATTTCGACGACAACGCGCTCTATCGCCACGCCGACATCAAGGCGCTGCGCGACATGGCCGAGGAAGCGCCGCTCGAAGTCGAGGCGTCGAAGTTTTCGCTGAACTACATCAAGCTCGACGGCACCATTGGCTGCATGGTCAACGGCGCTGGCCTCGCCATGGCAACGATGGACATCATCAAGCTGGCAGGTGGGGAGCCGGCCAACTTCCTCGACGTCGGCGGCGGCGCCAACGCCGAGCAGATTCGCAATGCCTTCAAGATCCTGATGTCGGACAAGAGCGTCAAAGCGGTGCTGATCAATATTTTCGGCGGCATCCTGCGCTGCGACGTCCTGGCCGAAGGCGTCATCGCCGCGGTCAAGGAGCTCGGCGTGCCCGTGCCGATCGTGATTCGCATGGAAGGCACCAACGTCGAGCTCGGCAAGAAGATGCTGAAGGAGAGCGGCCTGAACTTCACGACCGCCGACACGATGGACGAAGCCGCGACGAAGGTTGTCGCTGGGCAAGTCGTTCTGGGTCAGAGCTCGATCGCGATAGTCCGAACTCGATCATGTGACGAGCGAATATGGCGTACTCATCGACAAGAACACGCGCCTCATCGTCCAGGGCATCACCGGCCGCGAGGGCACGTTTCACGCCAAGCAGGCGGCGGCGTACGGCACGCAGGTGGTCGGCGGCGTGACGCCCGGGAAGGGTGGGACCACGCACGAAGGGTGGCCGGTGTTCAACACCGTCGCCGATGCCGTGCGTCGAGACGGGCGCCAACGCCACGGTGATCTTCGTCCCACCGCCGTTTGCGGCGGACGCCATCCTCGAGGCGACCGACGCGGAGCTGCCGCTCGCGGTGTGCATTACCGAGGGGATTCCGACCCTCGACATGATGCGCGCATTGCTGGTCGTCCGGGGCTCGAAGACCCGCGTGATCGGGCCGAACTGTCCAGGGCTGATCACGGCGGGCCAGGCGAAGGCCGGCATCATCCCGGGTCACATCTGCAAGGAAGGGCGGGTCGGGATTGTCTCGAAGAGCGGCACGCTGACGTATGAAGCGATCCATCAGCTCACGCGGCTCGGCCTCGGCCAGACGACCTGCATTGGCATCGGTGGCGACCCGCTGATCGGGACGTCGTTTATCGATGCCCTGGGACTGTTCGCCGGGGATTCAGCGACCGAAGCTGTGGTCATGATTGGCGAGATTGGCGGGACGGCCGAGGAAGAGGCCGCCGCGTACATCCGGAAGCACTTCAAGAAGCCGGTGGTCGGGTTCATTGCCGGCCAGACGGCCCCTCCGGGTCGCCGGATGGGGCACGCGGGCGCCATCATCGCGGGCGGAAAGGGCACGGCGGCCGAGAAAATGGCGGCGTTGACGGCCGCCGGGGTCCGGGTGGTGAAGAGCCCGGCCGACATCGGGGCCGCCGTCAAGGAGTCGTTACGCGCGTAAGGCTATACGGTGCTATAATTTCCGATATCATATATTATCTGGCATCGCTCCACAGTTCAGCCGCCTCGCCTCGAAGGAGTTCCATGTCCTTGAGTGATGTCGCGGTCCCTGAAACCGCCTCGCACTCCGTCGCCACGCGCGTCGTCAACGACTTCAGCATCCAGGTGGCCACGGTCAACGGGTCCGGTAGTCAGACCGCTAACCTCGTCCTGTTACGTTCCCTCTTCCAGATGGGTGTGCCCGTGTCGGGCAAGAACATGTTCCCGTCGAACATCGCGGGGCTTCCCACCTGGTACACCATCCGCGCGAACAAGGATGGATACGTCGCCCGTAAGAAAGAGGTCGATTTCCTGGTCGCCATGAACCCGGAAACGGCCAGGGAGGACGTCCTGTCGCTTGGGCCCGGCGCGGCCGTCCTCTACGACGAGCCGTTGAAGCTCGACACGCTGCGAAGCGACCTCGTCTTCTATCCGGTGCCGTTCGACCGCATCGTCGCGGAGGTGTGCAAGGACGCCAAGCTCCGTCGGCTCGTCAAGAACATGATTTACGACGGGGTGCTGTCGAAGCTGCTGAATATCGATCTGGCGCAGATGGAGCACGCGCTCAAGCGCCAGATGGGGAAGAAGCAGAAGGCGATCGAGCTGAACATGCTGGCGCTCGAGGCCGGTTTTGCCTACGCCGAACAGCATCTGCCCAAACGCGATCCGTACTGGGCCGAGCCGCTCGATAAGACCGCCGGGATGATCCTCGTCGAGGGGAATGCCGCCGGAGCCCTGGGCTGCATGATGGCTGGCGTGACGGTCGTCGCCTGGTATCCGATCACGCCCGTCCTCGTCGCTTGCCGGAAACGCTCATCGGCTACTTGAAGAAGTACCGGAAGGATCCGGACTCCGGGAAGGCGACCTACGCTGTCGTCCAGGCCGAAGACGAGATTGCCTCGATCGGCATGGTGCTCGGTGCCGGTTGGGCCGGTGCGCGCGCGATGACGTCCACGTCAGGTCCCGGCATCTCGCTGATGGGCGAATTCGCCGGGCTTGCCTACTACGCGGAAGTGCCAGGCGTCGTGTGGGATATCCAGCGCGTCGGGCCTTCGACCGGGCTTCCCACGCGCACGGCGCAGGGCGATCTCCTCTCGACGGCGGTGCTCTCGCACGGCGACACGAAGCAAATCATGCTGATGCCGGCGACCGTCGAGGAGTGCTACTCGATGGCGATGGACGCGTTTGACCTTGCCGAGCGCTTCCAGTCGATCGTCTTCGTGATGAGCGATCTGGACCTGGGGATGAATACGTGGATGTCGTCGACGTTTCCGTACCCCGACCGGCCGCTCGATCGCGGCAAGCGGCTCGACGCCGAGATGCTCAAGCGGATCGGCGAGTGGGGCAGGTACAAGGACGTCGACGGCGATGGCATCCCGTATCGAACCGTTCCCGGCGAATCGATGCCGGCGTTTTTCACCCGCGGTTCGGGCCACAACGCGAAAGCGCAGTACAGCGAGCGGCCCGACGACTACGTGGAGAACATGGAGCGTCTGGCGCGCAAGTTCGAGACGGCGCGCAAGCACGTCCCGAAGCCGGTCGTCGAGGATGTCGCCGGCGCGGAGATCGGGCTCATCGGCTTCGGCAGCAGCCATTTCGCCATCGATGAGAGCCGCGACCAGCTCGAGGGCGAGGCCGGCATCAAGACCGGCTACCTCCGGTTGCGCGCGTATCCGTTCACCGACGAGCTGACCGCGTTCATCGACCGCTACAGTCGCATCTACGTCGTCGAGCAGAACCGCGACGCGCAGATGCTGTCGCTCCTTCGGCTCGAGCTGTCAGCCGAGCGCATCGCGAAGCTACGCAGCGTGCTCCACTTCAGCGGGCTGCCGATTGACGCGCGCTCCGTCACCGACGACATCCTGGGGCAGGAAGGCATCAAGCCGGTAGGCTCGCCCCACCACGAGATCATGGCGGCAGGGGTCGCCGGACGGGGAGAATAGAGCGGCTCTACGGCTCTAGGCTTTAGGCTCTAGGCAAGATTCTCGGGATTTGAATTGAAGCGTTTGCTAGAGCCCAAAGCCTAAAGCCTAAAGCCTGACGACACCGTTACCAGAGAACATCATGTCTACGATCACACCCGACGCGCCAAAGAAGACGAACCGGCTCGGCCTCGACCTCCAGCCCTACCGCGGCAGCAAGACGACGCTCTGCGCCGGGTGCGGGCACAACGCCATCTCCGAACGCATCATCGAAGCGTTCTACGAGATGGGGATCGATCCGAAGCAGGTCATCAAGCTCTCGGGCATTGGCTGTTCCAGCAAGAGCCCGGCCTACTTCCTGGGCGCGGCCCACGGCTTCAATACCGTGCACGGCCGGATGCCCTCGGTGGGCACCGGCGCGATGCTGGCGAATCGGAAGCTCATCGCGATCGGCGTCAGCGGCGACGGCGACACGGGCGCGATCGGCATCGGACAGTTCGTGCACCTGATGCGGCGGAACCTGCCGATTGTCTACATCATCGAAGACAACGGCTGCTACGGCTTGACCAAGGGCCAGTTCTCGCCGACCGCCGACCTCGGTTCGAAAGCCAAGAACGGCGTCGCCAACGAACTGCCGCCGATCGACACCTGCGCGCTGGCGATCGAGCTCGGCGCGTCGTTCGTCGCGCGGTCGTTCTCGGGCGACAAGAAGCAGCTGCTGTCGATCCTCAAGGCGTCGCTCAGCCACAAGGGCACGTCCATGATCGACGTCCTGTCGCCGTGCGTCACCTTCAACGATCACGAAGGATCGACCAAGAGCTACGCCTACGCCAAGGATCACGACGAAGTGCTCGGCGAGGTCAGTTTCGTGCCGTTTTTCGAGGATATCAGCGTCGACTACGACGCCGGCACGACGCGCGCGGTCGAGATGCACGACGGTTCGAAGCTGTACCTGAAGAAGGTCGCCGAGGACTACGATCCGACCGACAAGATGACGGCGCTGCGACTCCTCCACGAGACGGCGCGTCGCGGCGAGTTCGCGACCGGCGTGCTCTATGTCGAGCCAGACAAGGAAGATTTCATCAGCCTGCTCGGGTTGGTCGACGAGCCGCTCGCCAGCCTGCCGCTCGAGCGAGTCCGTCCGGGCAAGGCGGTCCTCGACGAGGTGATGGAGTCCCTGCGCTGATGGGTCCACGCCGCCGGCGCGCCCTCGCGGCTCTGGCTGCGCTCGTTCTTGGCGTCACCGCGCTACCGTCGGCGCAAGGCAAGCGCCCGCTGGCGGTTGATAACCTGTACGACGTCCGCGAGGTTCGCGATCCGCAGCGCTCGCCCGACGGCAAGTGGGTGGCCTACACCGTCACCAGGGCGATCCGAGAGACCGACAAGAACGACACCGACGTCTGGATGGTGAGCTGGGACGGCCGGGAGCGCATCCAGCTGACGTCGACGCCCGACAGCGAATCGCGGCCGCGGTGGAGCCCTGACGGCCGGTTCCTGTCCTTCGTGTCGTCCCGTCAGGGATCCAGCAGCGCTCAGGTCTGGCTCCTCAATCGAACCGGCGGGGAAGCGGTCAAGCTGACCGACGTCAAAGGCGGAGTCACCGACTACGCGTGGTCCCCTGACGGCCAGCGGCTGTCGCTCGTCGTCGCCGTTCCCGATCCATCAGCTCCCGACGACGACGACAAGAGCGACAAGAGCAAAGACGCGGCGGCGAAGACACCAAAGCCGATTGTCGTCGACCGCTACTACTTCAAGTCTGACGCTGGCGGGTACCTCCGCGGCGAGCGCAGCCACCTCTATCTCTTCGACATTGCCGCGTATCTCGCTGATCCGGGAAAGGCCAAAGCCGAGATCCTGACGCCAGGCACGTTCAACGAGACCTCGCCAGCCTGGTCGCCCGACAGCCGGCAGATCGCATTCATTCGTCGCCATCGAGACGACGGTGACGTCGACAAGATGCCGAACGCGGACGTGTTCGTCATCGACGCGCGTACCGGCGCGGAGCCCAGGCGGCTGACGACGACGACCGCCGAGGAGAGCGGGGTGCTCAGTTGGAGCCCTGATGGGCGGTCGATCGCCTATCAGCTCGGCGACGAGGTGAAGTACTCCGCGTACGATCAGGCCCGGCTGGCGGTGATTCCTTCCGCCGGCGGTCAGTCGAGGATTCTCACCGACACCCTGGATCGACCGGTCAGCGGCGCGTCGTGGTCGGCCGATGGTCGAACGCTGACGTTTGTGGTCGTCGACGATCGCGCGCAGTACATCGGACGAGTGCCGGTGACGGGCGGCCGCGTCGAGCGGCTGACCGAAGGCCGGCGCGTCGTCTCAAGTCCATCGCCAGGTCCCGACGGTGGCCTGGCCGTGGTCGCCACGACGGCGGCGGAACCTGCCGAGATCCACGCGCTCGAGAATGGTCGCCTGCGCAAGCTGACCGCACACAATGACGGCTGGTTGTCAGGGGTGCTTCTCGGATCGACCGAGGACTTCACGTCGATCAGCCGCGACAAGACCGAGGTCCACGGCCTGATCGTCAAGCCGCCGACCTTCACCGCCGGCCGCCGCTACCCGGCGCTCCTCAGGATTCATGGCGGCCCGAACTCGCAGGACGAGCATTCATTCAACTTCGAGCGCGAACTCTTCGCCGCCAACGGTTACGTTGTCGTCGCCGTGAACTACCGCGGCAGCAACGGACGGGGGAACGCATACCAGAAGGCGATCTTTGCCGACTGGGGGAACAAGGAAGTCCTGGATCTCCTCGGGGCGATGGATCACGTCGAGAAGCTCGGGTTCGTCGATCCCGATCGGCTCGGCATCGGCGGCTGGAGCTACGGCGGAATCCTCACGAACTACACGATTGCCACCGACGGCCGCTTCAAGGCAGCGACGAGCGGCGCGGGGAGCTCGAACCAGATCTCGATGTACGGCACCGATCAGTACATCCAGCAGTACGAGCAGGAGCTCGGACCACCCTGGAAGAGTCAGGATTTGTGGGTGAAGCTCTCGTACCCGTTCTTCCACGCCGATCGGATCAAGACGCCGACGCTGTTCCTGGGCGGTGAGCGGGACTTCAACGTGCCGCTGCTCGGCAGCGAGCAGATGTATCAGGCGCTGAAGAGCCTGGGCGTGGCGAGCGAGCTCGTCATCTATCCCGGGCAGCGCCACGGCATCTCGACGCCGACCTACCGCGTCGACCGGCTGGAACGCTACCTCGCGTGGTACGAGAAGTATTTGAAGCCGTCCGAGACTTCCGAGGCGCGCCGGTAGCGTTCTGTCCGTGTTATCTGTGTATCCGTGTTATCCGTGGTTGCTGTTGGTCGTGGTCCGTGTGTTCCGTGTGATCCGTGGCTATAATCGTTCGGATATGCAGACGACTTTTGCCATCATCAAGCCCGATGCCGTGAAGGCAGGCCACATCGGGGCCATCATCCAGCGCATCGAGAAGGCGGGCTTCGGCATTCGAGCCATGCAGTTGCGCCACCTGTCTCAGAAGGACGCCGAGGGATTCTACGCGGTCCACCGCGAGCGTCCTTTCTTCGGCAGCCTGACGAAATTCATGTCGTCGGGGCCGGTCGTGGTCCTCGCCCTGCAGGCGCCTGACGCGATCGTGAAATGGCGGACGCTCATGGGCGCCACCGACCCCGCGAAAGCCGACGCTGGCACGCTCCGGAAAGAGTTCGGCACGTCGATCGAGAACAACGCCACGCACGGATCCGACGCCCCTGAAACTGCGGCGTTCGAGCTTGGCTACTTCTTTCCGGGAATCGATTTGAACCGGTAGGGCAGGCGTCCTGATGGGCAAGCTGCTCGTCGTCGTCGGCTTGTTGATTGCCTTCGGCGGGCTGCTGTTGATGCTTGGTGTGCCGATTGGGCGGCTGCCAGGTGACATCACCTACCGTCGCGGCAACACGACGTTCTATTTCCCGATCGTGACCTCGATTCTCGCCAGCGTGCTGCTGACGCTGCTGCTGGCGCTTCTACGGCGATAACGGAGGCTCATTGGCGATCAAAGCCGACCGGTGGATCAAGAAGATGGCGCTCGAGCACGGGATGATCGAGCCGTTCGAGGACCGGCAGGTACGCAGCGGCGTCGTGTCGTACGGCCTGTCGTCGTACGGCTACGACATCCGCGTCGCCGACGAGTTCAAGGTGTTCACCAACATCAACAACACGGTGATCGACCCCAAGCAGTTCGACCCGCGGTCGTTTGTCGACCTGAAGACCGACATCTGCATCGTCCCGCCGAACTCGTTCGCGCTCGCCCGGACGATCGAGTACTTCCGCATCCCCCGCGATGTGCTCACGGTCTGCCTCGGCAAGTCGACCTACGCGCGGTGCGGGATCATCGTCAACGTGACGCCGTTCGAGCCCGAGTGGGAAGGCACCGCCACGCTGGAGATTTCCAACACGACGCCGCTGCCGGCCAAGATCTACGCGAACGAGGGCATCGCGCAGGTGCTCTTTTTCCAGAGCGACGAGCCGTGCGAGATCTCGTACGGCGACAAGAAAGGCAAGTATCTGAAGCAGCAGGAAGTCACGCTGCCGAGGATCTAGCCGCGGCCGGACGGAACACGAACCGCGCCAGCAGCACGATTGACACGGCGATCGTTCCCACGACCCTGGCCGGTCCGTGCGCGAAGACCACGCCGGCGTTCACGAACATGAACAGGAAGACCGCGAGGAGCGCGTCGCGCGCGCGCGCCGACCTGCGCTCGTACGACGCACGGTCATGCCACCAGAGCGCGGCGTCGCCAACCCAGAGCGCGATGAACGCGTAATTGACGTAGAGGCCGCCGCCCCAGCGAAGGCCCGTCAACACGGCTGTCTGCTGCGCCGTGTGCGCCAACGCCGCGTCCTGACTCCAGTCGTGGATGTAGTGAAAGACCGCAATCGTATGGACGACCGTCAACGCCGCGCCCAGCGTCCAGAACGCGCGCGCCATCGCGCCGGCAGACGGCTGTCGCAGCCGCAGCCACTCGGCGGACGCCCACGATAAGGTGGCAACCGCTATCGAACCGCGAACCGCCAGGTCCGCCCACATTGCTGATTCGGCGCCTATTCCGCCCCTATTCGAACTTGAGGCGCTGTTGCGCCTGCGCGATTTTCGCGTCGAGCGTGGGAGAGGAGCCCCTGACCGGCAGCCGCCGCACGCTTTCGAGCGCCTCGATGTACCACGTGCGCCAGGCCGCGGCGACGGCGGCCTCGGTTTCCTCGGCCTTCGCCCGGTCGCCGGCAGCGGCGACGAGCGCCGTTCCCTGCTTCTGCTCGAGCGCCAGCCGCACGCCGGCTGAGGCCGACAGGAGATCGACGACGCCCGTGGCGTCGCGGTCGTCGGCGGAAGCGAGGAACCACATGCTCGTCGCGACGGCCATGCCGACGTTGTAAATCGAGAGCGGGCTCGTCTTATCCGGCCGGTCCAGATTGGTGTGATAGAAGCGGTCGGTGAAGTGCCAGTTGAGGAGCGACGGAACACCAGCCTCAGCGAAAACCGTGTGATCGCTTCCGCCCTCGTACGGATTGGTTCGGACGACCCACTTGGTTTCCTTGGCCTGGCGAAGGCAGACGGCAAGGTGCAGGTCGTTGAGAAGGCTGCCTTTGAGCGTGCTCGCCTTCACGTCGCCAGCACCCCACTCGGTGTGTGGGTCGGACGGTCGCGACCACACCGCCGTCGGATCGGCCTGTTTCTCGATGAGAAACGTGCCGCCCGTTTTCGCGGTGTCCTCCCCGGTCATGTCGAGCGAGAACATGTACTGCACCGCCTTCGCCTGTTCCGGGTATGCGGACAGCCACTGACGGCTGCCGCGGATCTCGTCGGTCCAGATGAAGGTCAGCGTCCGGCCTGGCGCGGTCAGCGCGCCGGTTCGGACCGCGTGCGCCAGTCCTGCAGCGAGCACCCATAGAGTGCCGGTGCCGCTCGCGTTGTCGTTCGCGCCGGGCTCCTGGACGTGCGCGACGGCGACAATCCGCTCGTCAGGCTTCACCGATCCGGGAATCTCCGCGATGAGTGAACGGTTCGGACCATCGTAGAACGTCGACTGGATCTCGACCTTGACCTGCACGGGGCCGTTCTTGAGCCGTTCGCGCATGCGCGCCGCGGCCCGCCAGCTGGCCTTGAAGCCGAAGGCCTTCGCGTCAGCGTCGTACGGCACCGATCCCCACTGAAACACGTCGTGCTGGTCGGGTGAGGTAAAGAGCTTGGGATCGGACGGGCGGATATAGGGTGCGATCCTGGTCGAGATGACGCCCGCCGCGCCGCGACCCTTAACGGCGTGCTGCCACAGCCGGCCGGCGTCCGCGTCGCCGAGCACCACCGCGCCCTTGACGTCGAGGTTCTCGTACTGTTCGGCCTGGCTCCCGTCGCCGACGTCGATCAGCCGCGCAGTCAGGCCACCTTGGGGTGTCGAGAAGGAGTTGATGCAGAGCGACACGCGATCCCTGAGACGCGACAGCAGCACCTCGCCATCGTCTGCGAACGCCAGCGTTCCCACCTGATAGTCCCAGCCGCGCGTCTGGCCCCACTCATCGACGCGCACGAATGGTCGATCCTTCTCGGGCTTGTCGGCGAAGCCGGCGGCGAGGAGACGCGCGCGGACGTGATCGATGGAGCTATTGAACCCGGGGTTGCCGGCGATGCGCCAGAACTGGTCCATGTAGCGGACGGTCTCCATCGCGGCAAGCGGATCGATGCGACGAGACATCGCGCGGAAGGCGCGTTCGGCCGAAGGGGGAAGCGGGACGGTCGGCGGCTGATAGCGATCCGGCTGCTGCGCCGCCGGCTGCGTGGCAATGGGCAAGGCGAGGGTCAGGATCGCGAGGGCGCCGGTAGCGGCGACGCGTCGCAGGCGCTGCCTGTGCCCGGGACAGGTCATCCCGCGATTGTACCGACTCATCAGCGGCGATCCGATCCGGCATCAGGAAAGTGCGCCGCGCCTTGTCGGACTTCAACGTATCGGGCCGGTAATAGCGATCGAGGATCGACGGTTTCCACGCAACGAGGTCCGGATTGAGCGCCGCGAAGTCGTTCCACGACAACTCACGCGCCCGATCGTCCAGCCGTTCGTTGATGAGGAGCACGTAGGCCGTGGTGATGGTCTCGTGATAGAGGCCGGGCTTGCCCTGCGCGGTTGCGAAGGCGCGAAGCGCGTTGCTGAAACGCACCAGCGCATCCGGCAGGGCCTGTTGACGCAGGTAGTACCAGGCGACGCGAACGTGCTCGCGATGGTGAAAGCCGCCGGGCGGTTCCTGGCCGGACTCGAAGGCGGCGACTAGCTGCTCATCGTCCATCGAACCACGGATTCATTTCAGGTTCTTCGCGAAGAACTGCACCGCCAGCGGCCATGAGTCCTGTGCGGCCTTCAGATTGGCGCCGCCGGCGCCCGCCTGGTTCTCCGTCCTGGGCGAGCTGATCTCCCACGGCGCGCGTGATGTCGGCCATGCCGCGAATGTCGTGAATCACGATCACCACGCCGGTCTTGGTCGATTTTTCCGGATAGACGACCCAGGACTTCAGGGCCGTGCCGTCCGCCATCTTGATGTCCACCCACTCGCCATGACGCGGCGATTCCTTGAGTGCCCTGGCGGCATGGTCGACTGTTCCGGCCGGAATGGCGTCGTTCCAGGGCACCTCGATGGGCGGCGTCTGTGGTCCGCCGCCGCGTTGAGGCGCCGGCGGCGGCGAACTCTGGTCGTGATAGTGCTGCGCCCGGGCCGGGGCGGCGACTGCCAGTGCGACAACGAACAACGTAACGGACTTCATGCCATCCTCCAGAATGAGACCTGCCTGGCCCCCATCGACGACGATGTGTACAAACCTGATTACTCTGACACAGCCATTACCGTTTACGGATATAATCCGGCGCCTTCCGACCACGCGGCCCGAGCGGTAAGCCCGGCTGATTCTCCTCGGTGAGGTGGCGCGATGAAAGTACCGGTCAGCATCACGATTAACGGTCGCCGATATCAGCGCGGCGTCGAACCCCGCCTGTTGCTCGTGCACTTCATCCGCGATCTTGGCGGCATCACCGGAACCAAGGTTGGGTGCGATACGAGCCAATGCGGCAGCTGCACGGTTGACGTCGACGCCAATTTCAGTCGCAACCAGCTGCGCGAAGGTCGTCTCTTCACCCTGCCCGGTGCGGCGAGGCGTGCTCCGGTCTGGATCAAGCGGGCGCTGACCGCGGCTGCGGCACGCGTCGCGTAATGCTGCCCGCGACCGTCGCCTCCATCGAACAGCTCGAGGCCCTGCTCGAGGGTCAGCGTTACATCGCGGACCGCGGGCTGGCGACGTCGATCTACCTCGCCCTGAAGCTGCAGCGGCCGCTCCTTCTCGAGGGCGAGGCGGGCGTCGGCAAGACCGACGTCGCCAAGGTCCTCGCTTCGGGCCTCGGCACCGAGCTCATTCGACTTCAGTGCTATGAAGGCCTCGACCTCAATCATGCCGCCTACGAGTGGAACTATTCACGCCAGTTGCTCGAGATACGGCTGATGGAGGCTGCCGGGACGGTCGATCGTCGAGAGGCCGCGTGGGAGCTCTTCGGCGAGGAGTTCCTGATCAAGCGCCCCCTGCTTCAGGCGCTGACGAAGTCCGGCGATCTGCCTCCCGTTCTGCTGATTGACGAGCTCGACCGCGCCGACGAGGAGTTCGAAGGCTTCCTGCTCGAGTTGCTGGCCGATTTCCAGATTACGGTCCCCGAGCTCGGGACGATTCGTGCGGCAGTTCCCCCCATCGTCATCATCACGTCCAATCGGACGCGCGAGCTCAACGACGCCCTGAAGCGGCGATGCCTGTACTTCTGGATCGACTATCCCGACTTCGACAAGGAACTGCGGATCGTCACCACCAAGGCGCCCGGTGCGTCGGCCCGGCTGGCGCAGCAGGTGACCTCGTTTGTTCAGGAGCTGCGCACTACCGATCTCTACAAGGCCGCCGGTGTGTCGGAAACGCTCGACTGGATCGCGGCGCTCGTCGCCCTCGATCGCACGGAACTGGATCCAGCCACGATCGAGCTGACACTTGGCATCCTCCTCAAGAGCCAGGACGACATCGTTTCCATACGCGGGGAGCGGATCTCCGAGCTGCTGAACCGGGCCCGGGCAGGGAAGTGAGCTTTCTCCTTCACAATCTGCTGCATTTCGGCCGGCTCCTCCATGCGCTTGGCGCAGACGTTCACGCCGGCCGCATGGTGGACGTGACTCGCGCGCTCGAGCACGTCGACGTCGGACGCCGAACGGACTTCTACTTCGCGCTGCAGTCGCTGATGATTCACCGGCCACAGGACAGGGTGCTCTTTGACGAAGCCTTCCGCGTCTTCTGGCGCCCGCCCCCTGAGGGGTGGTCCATGGACGATCTCAGCGCCCTCGGAGAGCAACGGCGGTTCGGCACACCCAAGGTGAGCGTTCCGCCTGGCGACGCATCCGGCATCGACGATCCCGCGGTCGCCACGCTTGCGGAGTCCGGCGTAGATCGCGTCGACCCCTTGAGCAGCGCGCCTCTCGAAGTGTCGCGCGTCAAGGACTTCGAGCAGTTCACTGAAGAGGAGCTCGCGCGCGCGAGGGAAATGATCGCGGCGCTCAGTTGGGATCCAGGGATGCGCCTGACCAGGCGATGGGCGGCCGGCCGCGGAAAAACGCTCGACCTGCGCCGCCTGATTCGCCGGAACATGCGGCACGGCGGCGAACCGTTGTTGTTGCCGACGCGCGGCAGGACGATGACGCGCCGCCGGCTGGTCCTCATCTGCGACGTGAGCGGATCGATGGAACGCTATTCCCGCATGCTGCTGCATTTCATGCATAGCGTGGCCGGTGGGTTTCGGCGGGTTGAGGGGTTCCTGTTTGCGGCACGGCTCACTCGCATCACGCGTGAGCTCACGAATCGCCGTGCAGCTGATGGCCTGCCGGCCATCCCGTACTCCGTGCCCGGCTGGGGCGGGGGGACGCGGATCGGCGAGGCGCTGAGGACGTTCAACGTTCAGTGGGCGAGACGCGTGCTGTCA
The DNA here is from genome assembly GCA_963797625.1 of uncultured Acidobacteriota bacterium. Taxonomy (GTDB): domain Bacteria; phylum Acidobacteriota; class Vicinamibacteria; order Vicinamibacterales; family 2-12-FULL-66-21; genus DATBJJ01. The sequence continues at coordinate 231,816 of CAWCQI010000043.1, read as the reverse complement.
CGCGGGGCGGTGGTGCTCCTGATTTCCGATGGATGGGATCGCGGCGAGCCGACGATGCTCTCCCGCGAGATGGCGCGTCTGCAGCGGAGCTGCCATCGTCTGATTTGGCTCAATCCGCTGCTGGGATCGGCGGAGTACGAGCCGCTGACGCGAGGGATGAAGGCCGCGCTCCCGTTTGTGGACGACTTCCTGCCCGTGCACAACCTCGCGAGCCTCGAGGCGCTCGCGGAGCATCTCAATCGACTGCCGGAGCGCCGGCCGGCGCGACCCCGCAGGAGCTATCCGCCGGGTACTGTGACTTGAGTGGCCTTCGCCTGCAGACAGCCAAAGAACCGGTCCATCATCATCTTCGAGGCGGTGCTCCCGGCGTTGCGGCGAAGGCGTACGACGCAGATACGTCCATGCAGCCTGAAGATAACACTCGAGCCGACAGCGGGCTGGATTCGTCTGCGGGTGATGTGGTTGGATAGCACGCATGCCACACTCATTTCTGGAGGCGAATCGCTTCGGCCGGCGCTCGTATCGATCCTTGCCACATCTGCCGCCTGCGCGCGGACCGGCACCACTGGCACGCCACACTGGGCCCGTGGCCAAACACACCGTGCCGCCGCCGCGTCATGGCGTCATCCCGGCGCCATCGTCTATCGAGCTCTCGCCCGGCAACACCTTCGCCGTCACGCCCGCGACGGCCGTGGTCTTCGAGCTCATGCCGATGACCGCGTGCGAGGATCGCGACTCGATCTGGCGAAGCTGCTTGGATCGGCGCTGGAGTCGGCGCCCGCCGTGCGCACGGCGGGCGGCGCCGCCTTCGGCAGGGACCATCCACCTTGCGACTCGCGCTTCGAGCGCTGTCGCTAGGCGACGAAGGGTTACGAGCTGACGATCGCCGCAGATGGGGTCAGAATTGCCGCCCACCACCCGGCGGGTCTCTTCTATGGCGTGCAGACGCTGCGCCAGTTGCTGCCGTGGTCCATCGAGTATCATGCGGCGCGGCCGCGGCCCATGAGCGTGCCGTTCGCCAACATTGTCGACCGGCCGCGATTTGTCTGGCGCGGCGCCATGCTCGACGTGGCCAGGCACTTCTTCGGCGTCGACGACGTGAAGCACTACATCGATCTGATCACGCTCTACAAGCTGAACCGGCTGCATCTGCACCTGTCCGATGACCAGGGATGGCGAATCGAGGTGAAGTCCTGGCCCAATCTGACGAAACATGGCGGCGAGCACTCAAGTTGGCGGCGGAGCCGGTGGCTTCTACACGCAGGCGCAATACGGCGAGATCGTGAAGTACGCGCAGGATCGATTCATCACCATCGTGCCCGAGATCGACATGCCGGGCCACACGAACGCCGCGCTCGCCTCCTATCCGGAACTGAATTGCGACGGCAAGGCGCCGCGCGTTGTATTCCGGCATCGAGGTCGGCTTCAGCACGTTCTGCGTGAACAAGGAGATTACCTACAAGTTCATCGCCGACCTGGTCAAAGAAATCGGTGCGCATCACCGCCGGACCGTATTTCCATGTCGGCGGAGACGAAGTACAGAAGCTCACGCCGCAGCAGTTCATCGCGTTCATCGAGCGCGTCCAGACGATCGTCGAAGGGCAGGGCCGGCAGATGGTCGGCTGGGGCGACATCGCGCCGGCACGATTTCTTCCGACAACGATCGTGCAGCACTGGCGCCCAGAGGCTGTCGCACGTGGCGGCGGCCAAAGGAGTGAAGTTCATCGTCTCGCCCGCGTCGAAGAGCTACCTCGACCATAAGTACGACAAAGACGACGGTGCTCGGACTGAACTGGGCGGGGGAGATTGAAGTGCGGACGGCCTACGAATGGGATCCGGTCGAGCATGCTTTCGTCGCATCCCCCGGAAGCGATTCTGGGCGTCGAAGCGCCGCTCTGGACCGAGACGATCGCGACGATGGAGGACCTCGAGTACCTGGCTTTCCCGCGCCTGCCGGCCGCCGCTGAAATCGGCTGGTCGCCGATCGCAGTCGCGAAGTGGGAGGATTTCAGCCGGCGGCTCGCCGTTCACGCACCGCGGTGGACGGCGATGGGCGTCAACTTCTACCGCTCTCCGCAGGTGCGGTGGCATTAGGGACGTGAGAGACGCATTGGCATGCCCACCGCGTGATCGCGGGAGAGTGACGGCATCTCGCGGTGAGCCGCGGGGCGGCATGGCCAAGGCCGGCGATCGTATACTTTGACGATTCGACATGCGCCACACGCCCCTTGCCGCCGCCCTGACGGCCCTGGCCCTGACCGCCACAGGCTGCTCGAAACCCGACACCGCCCAGGCCCGCAGCCGGGAAGGCACCGCCAAGCCTGTTCAGGTCGAAATCGTCCGGCAGGATTCCATTCCGAGGGCCGTTGACGTCGTCGGAACGCTGGTCGCGGTCGACCAGGTCACCATCTCTTCGGAAGCCGATGGCAAGGTCAGCCGAATCCTGGCCGATCTCGGCGATCGGGTGACGGCCGGACAGGTCCTCATCAAGCTCGATCAGGAAAAGCAGCAGTACACCTACGAGCAGCAGCAGGCTGAGCTGGCCCGCACGCTCGCCCAGTATGGCGCCTACGGATCCCAAGCAATTACCCGATATCGAGAAGACTCCCGACGTCCAGAAGGCCAACGCGGATCTCGTCCAGGCGACGCAGGCCTTCGACCGGGCCAACGAGCTGTTCAAGCGGACGCTCATCTCCCGGCAGGCCCTCGACGATGCGCAAGCGGCTCTTCAATCGGCGCGCGCCGGCTATGACGCGGCGCTTCAGAAAGCGAAGGACCTGCGCGCCAGCATTCAGGGCTCCGAAGCGAGCATGAAGCTGGCCGGCCGCGAGCTCCGCGATACGGACATTCGGGCGCCGTTCGACGGCTACGTTGAAAAGCGGCTGGTGAACCTGGGCGAGCTCGTCAAGGCGCAGATGCCCGTCATGGCGGTCGTGCGGCTCACGCCGCTGAAAGTGATCGCCGAGATTCCCGAGAAGATGGCGCCATGGATTGACGTGGATCGGCCGGTCTCGCTGCAGGTCGACGCGTATCGCGACCGGACCTTCGCCGGGAAGGTCTCCCGCATCAGCCCGGCGGTCAATGCCTCGACCCGCGCGTTTCCGTTCGAAGCGCTGGTGCCAAATCCCGACACCGTGCTGAAGCCTGGCACGTTTGCCCGGGTGCACATCGAGAGCGGGAAGGTGGACAGCGTCCTCACGCTGCCGTACTCGGCGCTTCAGTATCGCTACGGCGTCAACCGCGTCTTCGTCGTTAACGGCGACAAGCTGGCGATGCGCGAGTTGGCGGTCGGCGAGCGCATGGGCGATCGCATCGAAATTGTCAACGGCGTCAAAGCCGGCGAGCAGGTCGCGGTAACTGACGTCGACACGCTGGCCGACGGCGCCCCGGTCGTCGTGACCAAGCAGCCGTAACCGAAGAGGGAGCCCCGGCGTGCTGTCTGAACTCTGCGTCCGCCGTCCGGTATTCGCCACGATGCTGGTCATGTCGCTCGTGGTGCTCGGGACGTTTTCGTTCCGCGGACTCGGCGTGGACCTGTTTCCCGAAAGCCGACCCGGCGACGGTGAGCGTCGGTCCTGTCGCTGCCAGGCGCGAGCCCGGACGAGATGTCGACGTCGGTCGTCGAGCCGATGGAGGAAGCGATCAGCGGCGTCTCGGGCATCGAGGAGATGACCGCGCGGATTGCCGAGGGCCGCGGCCAGATCACCGTGCGCTTCGTTCTCGAGCGCGACCTGAACGACGCCTCGAACGATGTCCGCGAGAAGGTGGCGAGCGCCGTGCGGAACATGCCGCCGACGCTCCTGCCGCCGGTCATCACCAAGGTCGATCCCGACGCCGATCCGGTCATGTCGCTGATCGTCTCGTCGGACGCGATGAGCCTGCGCACGCTCACCGAGCTGACCGACAAGCAGATTGCGCCGTGTCATTCAGACCGTCAACGGCGTCGGCGAAGTGAATCTCGCCGGCGGCCGCGCGCGCGAGATCCACATCATCGTCGACATCGAAAAGCTCAACTCGTACGGCCTGTCGATGACCGAGGTGCGCGACGCCGTCGTCGCCGAGAACGTCGAGATCCCCGGCGGCACGGTCGAACAGGGCAAGGGGCAGCTGCTGCTGCGCACGCTCGGCCGCGTCGACGCATCGAAGGACTTCAACGACATCGTCGTCGCGACCCGGAACGGCACGCCGATCCGCATTTCGGACATCGGCGGCGCCGCGGACACGTTCCAGCGGCCGACCTCAGCGGTCTGGCTGGGCAAGACTCCGGCGGTGATGCTCGACATCCGGCGCGCCATGGGCGAGAACACGGTCGCGGTCATCGAAGGCGTGCGCGCAAAGCTCGCGACGATCGAGCGCTCCTTGCCGTCGGCGGTGAAGATCACCGTCATCCGCGACGATTCGCGTTTCATCTACGCGTCGATCGCCTCGCTCGAAGAGCACCTGATCTTTGGCGCGCTGTTCGCCACGATCGTGGTGATGATCTTCATCCGCAACCTGCGCGCCGTCCTGATTTCGGCGGTCGCGATTCCGGCGTCGATCATCGCCTCGTTCACGCTGATGAGGATCATGGGGTTCACGCTGAACAACATGACGCTCCTCGGCATCACGCTCGCGGTCGGCATCGTCATCGACGACGCGATCGTCGTGCTGGAGAATATCTTCCGCTACATCGAGGAGAAGGGCTGCTCGCCGTTCCAGGCGGCGATCGAGGGCACGCGCGAGGTCGCGCTCGCGGTGATGGCGACCACGCTGTCGCTCGTCGTGATCTTCCTGCCGATCGCCTTCATGAGCGGCTATGCCAAGCGGTTCATCAACCCGTTCGGCTGGACGATTGCGTTCGCGATCATGGTGTCGATGCTCGTCAGCTTCACGCTGACGCCGATGCTCAGCTCGCGGTTTCTGAAGCTCTCGGACGCGGAGAGCGACAAGAAAACAAAGGAAGGCGGCTTCTTCCACTGGCTCGACGAGCTGGTATACGCGGAAGGTCAATTGGGCGCTCGATCATCCGATGATGATCATCGGAATCTCGGTCGTCACCGCCCTGATGACCTTGCCGCTCAATCGCATGGTCGGCCGCGAGTTCGTGCCGACCGAGGACATGGGCGAATGGACCGTGCACGTCGACGCGCCGGAAGGAACGTCGCTCGAGGGCACGACCGAGGTCGCCTTCAAGCTGCTCGAGGAACTTGAAGGCATCGAAGGCGTGGCGCAGATCGAGCCGTCGGTTGCCGTCTCGGGCATGACCGGCAGCTCGCCGACCCACATCCATTTCCTCTGTCAGGCGCTGCCGATCGACGAGCGCAAGAACACCCAGGCGCAGATCATCACCGAGATGCGCCGCCGGCTCGCCGCGCACCCGGGCTACCGGCCGAGCATCAGCTCGCGGACGGCGCTCGGCTCCGGCGAAGGCACCGGCGGGTTTGCGATCTCGGCCAACATCCTCGGGCCGGATCTTGCCCAGATCGCCGATTACTCGAAACGAGCGCTCGTTGCGGCGCAGAGCGTGCCAAGCCTGACCGAGATCAAGATCGGGCTCAACATCTCGAATCCCGAGGTTCACGTTGCCGTCGACCGAAAGCGGGCCGCCGACCTCGGCGTGCGGATGGCGACGATCGGCAACACGCTTCGGCTCGCCGTCTCCGGCGACGACCAGATCTCGTTCTACAAGGAAGGGCAGGAGCAGTATCCCGTCAAGATCCGCGTGCTCGAGAGCCAGCGCCGCGATATCGAAGAGATCGGCCGGCTGACCGTTCCCTCGGATACCGGACCGGTGCGCATCGACAACATCGCCCGCCTCGAGCGCGGGCCTCGGACCGACCACGCTGCAGCGCTCGGACCGGCAGTTCACGGTCAACCTGATTGCCGACGTGGCGCCGGGCCACGCGCTCGACGAAGCCGCCGCCGACGTCCGGAAAATGCTCGCCGGTCTCAACATGCCGCCGACGATGTCGTTCAAGCTGCAAGGGCAGTCGCGAATCCTCGACGAAACGACCGCGAACATGATCATGGCGATCGGCCTGGCGATGATCTTCGTCTACATGGTGCTCGCGTCGCAGTTCGAGAGCTTTCTGCAGCCGATCGTGATCATGCTGGTCATGCCGATTGCGGTGCCGTTCGCGCTGTTCACGCTCTGGGTGACCGGCCGAACGCTGAATCTCTGGAGCGCCCTCGGCATGCTGCTGCTTCTCGGCATCGTCAAGAAGAACTCGATTCTGCAGGTCGACTACGCCAACGTGCTCCGCGCGCGGGGAGTGCCGCTGCGGGAGGCGATCGTGGAGTCGTGCCGGACCCGGCTTCGCCCGATTCTGATGACGACGACGGCGATCATCGCCGGCCTGATTCCGACGTCGCTCGGCATCGGCATCGGCGGTACGGGCCGCGCCGCAATCGCGGTGACCATCATCGGCGGTCAATCACTCTGCCTGTTCCTGACGCTGCTCCTCGTGCCCGTGGCCTACGTGAAGTTCGACGAGCTCGAACAGGCCATCGTGGGCGAGGGCGCCAAGGCATGGCTCTCGCGCGTCTCGGCGGCGACGCTGGGGCGATGGCGACCCGCTACGGAGTCGCGGCACGGCTGAGAGCCGGGCACGAGTGAGACGCCTCGGCCTCGGCAGACGGTCTTCCTGCAACCCACACTCCCGAATCGCTCCGGTCAAGTCTCAGTCTTATGGACAAGTGTGATTCGCGGCGCCAGTCGCCGCTTGTATATGCCTTGACAGGCATATGCCGTGCGTGGCATATTCAGCCACATGATTGAGACGTTCGCCGCGCTTGCGGAGCCCAATCGCTTCCGCATTGTCGAGCTGCTGCGGTCCGGGCCTCGCCCCGTCACCGACATCGGCGACCGCCTGCGCCTCAACCAACCGCAGGTCTCCAAGCATCTGCGCGTGCTGAAAGAGGCCGGGCTCGTCGACGTTCAGCCGCGCGCGCAGCAGCGGCTCTACGAGCTGCGCCCGCAACCTATCCGCGAGCTGCACGACTGGCTCGAGCGCTACCGCGAGCTGTGGGACGCGCGCTTCGCGGAACTGGACGATCTCATCGAGGAGATCAAACTGAAGGAGAAGTCCGATGGTCGCAAGAAACGAAAGTGAGGCCGCGCACATGAATCAGACTTCGTTGGAGCTGAGGGGCGATCGCGAGATTGTCATCGAGCGGACCTTCAACGGGCCGCCGCGGATCGTCTTCGACGCCTGGACCAGGCCTGAACTGGTGCGCCGGTGGTGGGCGCCGAAGTCGCGTCGCGTGTCGCTCGTGGGGTGCGACGCCGACGTTCGTGCTGGCGGCAGCTACCGCTACGTGGCCAGGCTGAACGCCGGTGGCCAATTCGCTTTCTCGGGCGTATACAGAGAGGTCACACCGTACTCGCGGCTCGTCTACACCGAGAATTTCGAGCCGACCGCCGCCGGCGCGATGGCGGATGATGTCCGCGGTCGTTGTCACGGTCACATTCGAGGAGCGTGACGGCAAGACGCATGTCGTCTCGCATTCGCTCTGTCCGTCGAAGGAAGTGCGCGACATGATCATCGCGTCTGGCATGGAGCACGGCATGCGCGAATCGATGGACCAGCTCGACGAGCTCGCCGCGACGCTGGCACAATCAGAAGGCAGGGTAGCGAAATGAAAATGGCGAAGAGCGATCGGAAGGCCGTGGACAAGTACATCGCGTCGCAGCCCAAGGCCGTGCAGACCCGGCTGACGCGTGTGAGGAGCACGATCCGCAAGGCAGTGCCTGGCGCTGAGGAGACGATCTCGTACGGGATCCCGACGTTCAAGCAGCACGGCCGTCCGGTGATCTACTTCGCGGGCTGGAGCCAGCACTACTCGATCTATCCGTCGAGCGATCGGCTGGTCGCCGCTTTCAAGGACGCGCTGACGCCGTACACGATCAGCAAGGGCACGATCCGCTTCCCGCTCTCCGAGCCCGTACCCGTCAAACTGATCGAGCGCATCGCGAAGTTCCGCGCCAAGGAGGCCGAAGCCAAGAGGTGAGTCCTTACTGCGGGGGCGCCGGGCTGGCTGTCAGATCGAGATGCCAGCCCGGGTGCAGCCACCTCCCGTCACGTCGGACGAACATCTCCGTGAGACGCCCGCGGAGCGTCCGTTCCACGCCATTGGAGTGGATGACCGCTTCGTAGCGTCCGTAGAGCACGACGACATCGCCAAATCGCTGCGCCTGCGTGTCTGGAAACGCGAGTCGGACGAGGCGGCCTCCTTTTTCACGAAACGCCCGCGCGCCATCGAGCGTCTTGGCGCGGTCGGCGAAGGGCGTGTCGTCCATCGAAATGCCGATGAACTCCTCCGGCAGAAGGTCGCCGAGCGTCTTCACGTCCCCGGCGAAATACGCCCGCCAGGCCGCCTCCCGCGCGGTCAGCACCTCCTGATCAATCGCCGTGGTCGCCGCGAAATGCGAATAGGACGCAGGCACCGCCGCCAGTAGCACTATCCCGAGCCCGCACGCCGTGGTTCGAATCATCTTCACAATTGCCTCCAGAATCGAAATCTACCGGGGGAGCAGGCGTGGTGGCTTGCGGTTTCTTGCGAAATCCGGGGGCCACCGGCAGGCGCCTCGCGCCGGGATGTGCGAACATATTGTCAATGAATCGCTTCGTTCAGCTGGTCCACACGAATGCGGTTGCCCTCAGGCGTTTCGACCATCCGTCCGGCGTGGTCCACCATGATCCGGAGCGGGAGGAGGCGAAGGGCCACTCGGTGAACTTCGTGGAGAAGGGCTCGTTTCGTCTGCGGACCACCGGACCCTGGCATGAGATCGCCAGCGATTCGCTGTTCGTGATGACGCCAGGCCTCGAGTTCTCCTGTTCGCACGGTGAGGATCATCCTTCCGACTGTTGCTTCTCGGTCTCGTACGCGGACGAGACGGTGGAGAGCGCGCGATCGTCGGCGAGGCTGACCGATTTGCCAGTGCGCCAGCTCACGAACCGCCACGCGTTCCTCGGGCGGGGCCTTCGATCGTGCGTTCCAGGAGACGAGGCGCGGGCGGAGGCTCTCGCCGGGGCGTTGCTGTGGTCCCTGTCGGCAGACGTGTCGCGGCAGCGCTTGTTCAGGCCCGAGCGGCTCGCGTGGTACGCGGCCCGCGTCGAGCGAGCCAAGGAAATGATCGAGGCACGCTATGCCGAGCCGCTTTCGCTATCGACCCTCGCGCGCGACTCGGGGATGAGCGTGTTTCACTTCGCGCGGATTTTTGCGGAACTCGAGGGCCGACCGCCGCATCGTTTTCTCACCGACGTTCGCCTGGCGCACGCCGCCGCGCGCCTTCGCGACGGGGCCAGCGTCACCGACACCTGCTTCACCGTCGGTTTCGGATCGCTCAGCCACTTCGTCACGACCTACCGGCGGCGCTACGGGACCCGACCGTCTGACGTTCGTCGCGGCCAGGGAAGATCAGCCGACCTCGATGTCCGCCACTACGGGAAGGTGATCCGAGGCGAGCCGGGCCGTCGGCGTCGCGTGAGCAAAGATCCGCCGCAACGCCTCGGTCGGATGAATCCAGATCCGATCCAATGGGACGATTGGCCAATGAACAGGAAATGAGGCGCGGACGCGGCGGTCGCCCGAGACGGCGATCGAGCACGTGCACGACCGAGCGGCCGGGCAGCCAGTCGTTGAAGTCGCCGAGCACGACGAGCAGCGTATTGCGCACCGACTCGAGATAGTCGAGGATCTGCCGCACCTGGAACTGCCGCTCGCGTACGCGAAGACCCAGATGGGCTGCGAGCACGTGCACCTGCACCCCTTCGACCTCCACCGTTGCCGCAAGCGCGCCACGTTGCTCCCGCCGTTCGACCGACAGGTCGATACGATGCACGTCGACGATGGGATGCCGCGTCAACAACGCATTGCCGAAGCACTGCGTCACGGTCTGCCGCGTGGGACCGAGCGCGCACTCATAGCGATCCAAGGTTGTGAGCACGACGGGCTGGCGTGTCTCGAGCGCGACGCTGGCCGGATAGGTGAATTCCTGCAGTGCGACGATGTCTGCATCCAGCTCGCTGATAACTGACGCCACGCGATCCGGATCGTGGCGACCATCGGTCCCGACGCACGCGTGCACGTTGTAGGTCGCGACCCTGAGTCGCGGGCGGACCGCTGGCATCAACCAAACTCCGCCCGGTCGCGATGAAGGGAGAAAGATGGCGCAAACTGACGAATGAGAAGGAACGTTCGGAGTCCGGCAGCAGCGCCGATGAGGAGCAGGGCGGCGCCGATGGTAATCGCTCCGTTGGACACGGACGGATGAAGGAGAGCCTGGCGAAGAAGTCCGCCGAGACCGCTGAGTGCAGCCACGACCGGCGTCAAGCCGATGAGTGTGCCAGCCAAATAGGCGGCGACTGGGACGCGCCCCGCGCCGCACAACAGATGAACCGATCCCGCGCTCGCAACCGACGCGAGTCGCAGGACAATCACGCCGACGACACCTCGCGCGCCGAGTTGCCGGGCGGAGCGGTACGATCGCCGGCTCATCCAACGGGTCACGCCGGCCGGTCCAATCGCGCGACCAACCAGGTAGCCGATGATCGCTGCCATCAGCGATCCGAGCAGGGCGACGAGGCTGCCGCGAACGCCGCCGAACATTACCCCAGCGAGGATCGCCACCACTTCCAGCGGGATGAGGGCGAGGTTCGCCAGGAGAAACCCGCTGGCTCCGACCCAGAGCCACGACGGCATGGTCGAAGCGGCGCCAAGAGCGTTCTGGATGGCCTGGAATTCCGGTCGTCTGATGAACGCCGATGATGTCGATGCCAGGGCAACGGTGAGCACGACAAGCGGAATCCAGAGGCGAAGAGGATTGCGACGGGCTCTCGCGTCGACTGGCGGCACCAGCTGAACGACGGATGAACCGAACCCTATCGGTTCGTCCGGATCGGCGGCAGATCGGAGCGCTTCAGGCGGTGGCGCCTCGTCGGCAGCTTCTAGTTCGACGCGCACCAACGTGTGATCGCCAGACTCCCGCGAATCGACGAGCGCGCGCAGGGATCCCGCGCGCTCAATCTCGCGGGCGACGACATCCACGGGCAGAGCGAGATGTTCTGCAAGAAGCCGATCGCGGATGCGTCGAATTCCTTCCCGCACGCGTGAATCGCCGCCCGCGTCCACCGCCAGATCGCATTCCGTGTCGACACCCATCGAACGCCGCGAAAAGTTGGCCGACCCTATCCGGACGAGTTCATCGTCGACAATCATCACCTTCGAGTGAACGAAGATGGGCACGTTCTGCGCGCGCGCCGCCGCCGGGTAGACGATTCGCAGCCGCCGGTGGGTATCGGCGGCGATCAATTGCCGGAAGACGGCGTCGCGGAAGGCGCCCATCGTTTTTCGCTCGAGCCAGCCGTGGCATTCCTGCGGCGTGACGACCAGAATCTCGGGGCCGTCAGGCTCGCGCAATCTCGCGGCCAGCGCGGCACCGAGGGTGTCATTCGTGAAGTACTGGCTCTCGATGTAAATCGCCCGCTTCGCCGCGGCAATCGAGTCCAGAAACAGCGCCTCACACTCCCGGATCCCCGGTTGCATCTCGGTGTCCGGGAGCGTCCGCGCGATGGCGACATCAACATCGGTGAGATCGGGAGTGACGTCGGGCGGCCACAGGTCGTCGGGGAAACTGGCGACCGGCGGGAGCTTGTCCTCGCCGAGCGCGCGCCAGCGGTCGCGGGCGAGCACGCCGAGGCTTGCCGCGACTGGTCCGTTTACCATCGCCTGGATTTCGTGATACGGCCCATAAGGCCCGCCAAGCGGGGTCGCGCGCGCAGGCTCATCGACCCGGTGGGCGGAGGTGTCCCAGCGATGCCCCGTCAGATCGATGCCGCCGCAGAATGCCAGTTGGTCGTCCACCACCACGACTTTCTGATGGTGGGAGCCGCCGATGGGATGACGGTCGTCGAATCCGAACCGGATCTGTCGAGGCATTCGCCACCCGAGACGCCACCGCGACAGCGGATCGCGTTCGAGCGTGTAGAGCGCGGCATGGTCCCAGATGAGAAGGTAGCAACGAAGATGCGGGCGGCGTTGGACGACAAAGGCGAGCAACTCGTCGAGCCGGGTCGGCGCGTCGGACGGCGCGGCCCCAGGCAGGAGATCGACCGCGGCCATGATGTCCCAGCCCAGAATGAACACCGTGTGGCGGGCGTCGAGTAGCGCCTCGCCTGACCAGCCGGAAATAGTCGGCGCCATCCTGGATGCAGTGAAATCGGCGCGCGCGCTCGACCCGCCAGCAGTTTCTCCCCGGTGCGACGATCGTGTCTTCGGGCGAGGGCGAGAGCTGGCTTCCGGTGCGTGCGACGCGGTCCGGCGCCCCAATCATCCCGCCTCCGTCGCTGACCGTAATGCGCGGTTGATGAGCCACGCCAGCGTCAACGGCACGCCAAGGAACAGCGCTGCGGCGATTACAGTCGTCGGGGATGGACTGCGGAACGCTAACGTTAGTTGGTATCCGAACCCAGCGAGGGCGATGACCATGGCGCCCATGCCGAGGAGCGTGCCGATCATGAACTCCCGGTAACCGACGGTTGATGCCCCGACGACGATGTTGACCAGCGTGAAGGGGGCCGGCACTTTGCGAACGAGAAAGACGGCGAGAGTGCCGTTGCGTTTCAGTCCACGGGCGACCCTGACAATCCGCTCACCGCCGAGTTGTTCGACGCGCTTTCGCCCCAGCCACCGGCCGATCGCGTAGCCTGTCGACGCGCTGGCCAGGCATCCTGCCATCGCGTACACGGGCCCGAGTACCGGGCCGAACGCGATACCCGTCGCGGCAATCAGCAGCATCACGGGAAGCAGCGCGAGGAAGACGAAGGCGAGCATGACCGCCGGCAGCGCGTACCACGCATGCCGATGGGGCGCCAGCCATTGGGCGACGTCGTGAAGATCCAGTGCCATCCATTTCGCGGCTGCCAGGAAAAGGCCGGTTGCGAACAGCACCGCGGAGAAACGAAGCCACCAAGCTGGTCCATCCCGCATTCATGAGCCCGTTGACGCAAGAAGAGTGCCGCCGGATGCAGCGAGTTTGCGGCGCACACGCACTCGCGGGAGAATACTTGGGCTAGGTTTTCCGATACCACTGGGTATCTCGCGACCCTGAATGTTGTCGTGGCCGACTTCCTCAACTGAGACCAAGAACCAGAAATCATTCCGCGATGAGCAAGACCGCGCTCGTAAATGCTCTCAAGAAACACGACCTCGAGGAGGTGCGAGCAATTTTGCAGAAGCGACCCGAGCTGAAGGAGCTCCGCCTGGACAAAGGCGTCAACCTTCTTCAGTTCAGTTGCGGTCGCTTCACGGGCGACGATCCGGCGGCTGCGAACCGTCAATTGCGTCTCGCGAAGTGGCTGGTTGGCGAGGGCTTCGATCCGCGAGAGAACTACACCACCGCACCCGGGGACGATGGCGAAGCGGAAGCAGCGAGCGTGTCGCTCGCGTGGTATTCCGTTGCCAAGGCACAAAACAATCGGCTGGCGCGGTACTTCCTGCAGCAAGGTGCAGCCCCTGGAGCCGCTGTTTGCGGCCGCCTGGTGGGGCAATGCGGACATCATCCCGGACCTGGTGCGACATGGCGCGGATCTCAACGAGGTCGTTGGCGCCACGCCGCTGCACATGGCCGTCGACGTCGTCCAGCGCGGCGTCGATGGCAAGCCGCAGCTTGGCCGCCTCCGCCTGACCTGCGTCAAGGAGATGCTCAGGCTCGGCGCGGATCCGAATATCCCGGCGCATGACGGCACCACGCCGCTGCACACGGCGCTCAAGAAGGAATATCTCGAGGCGTTCAAGCTCCTGCTGCGGCACGGAGCCAATCCTGACGTCCCGGGGAAGGATGGCCGAACGGTGCGGGAGATCGCGGCGCGGAAGAAGGATCGACGATACGTGCGCGCCCTCCCACTTGATGGCGTTGACGCCGGGCCTTAGCGCGCGCCCTTGCCAAAAGTCACGCCGTTATAGAGCCGCATCGACTTGGCGAACGTGATCACCAGGCTCGCCGCTCACGAGGCACGCACGAGCTCGACCGCCATCTGACCTGATGTCACGTAGTCGATCTTGCCGGTGCCGAGGATCGGCACTTGTGGCACGGGCACGATCGTGCGAGGCACGAAGATCTCGGGAAGTCCGGCCTCGCGCGCCGCGGTCGCAAGCGCTGCGCGATTGGCATCGGCGCGTTCGGTGACGAGCACCAGCTGCTCGCCGCGCTTCGGGTCGGGCACGGTCACGACCGCATGCTGCTCGTCGGGCCAGAGCTTCGCAACGAAATCTTCGACGGCACCAAGCGGCACCATCTCACCCGCGACCTTCGCGAAGCGTTTCGCGCGGCCCTTGATCGTCACGAAGCCCTCGGCATCGAATTCGACGATGTCGCCGGTGTCGTACCAACCGTCAGCCGGCGGCTCGAGCACGCCTGGCTTTTCAGCGCGCAGGTATCCAAGCATCACGTTCGGGCCGTGGACGAAGAGCCGGCCGCCCACGTCGATGCCTTCGACTCGCTCCAGCCGATGTTGAATGCCCGGCAGCAGCCGGCCCACGGTGCCTGCCTTGAAGTGCATCGGTGTATTCACCGCCAGCGCTGGCGACGTCTCGGTTGCGCCGTAGCCTTCCAGGATCCGAATGCCGAACTTCTCGAACCACACGCGCCGGGTCTCTGGCTTCACACGCTCGGCGCCGGCGAAGATGTACCGCACCGAGTAGAAGTCGTAGTTGTCGGCCACACGCGCGTAGCCCGAGAGAAACGTGTCGGTGCCGAAGAGGATCGTGGCGTTCACGCCGTAGACGAGCTCGGGAACCGTCCGGTAGTGAAGCGGCGACGGGTAGAGGAACGTACGCGCGCCGGCGAGCAGCGGCATCAGCAGGCCGCCCGTGAGCCCAAAGCTGTGAAACACCGGCAGCGCGTTGAAGACGATGTCCTTCGGGCTGATGTCGACGACCGATGCGAGCTGATACCGGTTCGCGAGGAGATTGCGATGGCTCAGCACGACGCCCTTCGGCGTGCCCTCTGAGCCCGACGTGAACAGCACCACCGCGGGATCGTTCGCGCGGGCCGGCCGGTGATTGGGCTTGGCGAGCATCGAGCGCACCAGCGCGGCGACTCGCGACACGACGCCAATCTCTTTCTTGACGTCTTCGAGGTAGAGGATCGTGGCGTGCGGCTCGAGCGCCGCCACGAGCGCCTGGAGCTTTGCCTTCTCGATGAACGCACGCGCCGTGACGATGAGCGCGATCTCCGCGCCACGACACGCGGCGATCGCCGACGCGGCGCCCGTCGAGAAGTTGAGCATCGCCGGCACGCGCTGCTCGGCCTGCAGCGCGAAGAAGGTGACGAGCGACGCGCGCGACGTCGGCAGCAACACGCCGACGCGCTCGCCCGCGCGCGTCCGCCGCGCCAACACACCGCCAAGCGCATAGCTGGCCGTGATGAGACCCCGGTAGCTCAACGGACGCATCTCGAGGTCGTCGGCCACGAGGTGGCTGCCGCCGTGCTGCTGACGCGCGTCGACGCAGCGCGTCGAAGAGCGTCGTGTCGATGCGAGCGGCGGCGAACATCGACTGCACCATCTCGTCGCCGAGCGCGCGGCGCAAGGCGACGCGGCGGACGCGGCCGGTCACACCCTCGGGCGCCGTCAGCAGGCGCGGCGGCAGGATGCGCAGGTGAATCCGCGGAAACAGGCGTCGACGGACCTTGCCGGCCAGGCGAGAGAACGGCGTGAACTCCGCACCGTCGATGCGCACGGGTAGAAGCGCGGCCTTCGTGCGCTCGGCGATGACCGCGGGCCCTTCGTACACTTTCATCAACGATCCGGTCGTCGTGATGCGGCCTTCCGGAAAAATGACGCAGGCCGAGCCGGCTTCCACCGCTCGGATCATCGCGCGGATGGAGAGCGGATTCGTCGGATCGACCGGCAGCGCGTTGACGAACGCGAGGAACGGCTTCGCCCACCACTGCTTGGAGATCAGTGTGTCGACGGCGAAAATCGGCTCGCCAGGCAGGAATGCCCCGAGCAACAATCCATCGAGAAACGACGAGTGATTGGCGGCGATCACCGCCTTCGGGAGCGCCGCACGCGCGTGCTCGAGCCCCTCCACCCTCACGCGGTAGAGGATTCTGAGGATCAATCGCACGAGGCTCTTCGCCATCGTTCGCCGCAGGATCCACGCCGCCACGAGCGCGACGGGGATGGTCAGCAGTCCGCACAGCGCGAATAGTTCGCCCATCGTCAAACCTCGTGCCAGCAGGGCAGCGGCCCCGACCGCGGCGATCGCCATGGCGAGCGCATTGATGATGTTGTTGGCCGCAATCACGCGCGCGCGATGCGCCGGCTCGCTTTCGTGCTGCAGGATCGCGTAGAGCGGCACGGTGAAGAGGCCGCCCGCCATCGCGACGCCGAGGAGGTCCACGAGAATGCGCCAGCTTCCCTGAGAGCCCAGGAAGGCCGAGACAGTCGCCAGTTCGGGGACTGACGGGCGACCAGCGCTGGCGGCGTGCAGATCCCAGGCGAAAAACGCCATCGCTGCTGCGGCGAGTGGGACGAAGCGCGCGCTCACCTCGCCGTGCAGCAGCCGCTCGGCCACGATCGAGCCGACGCCGACCCCGACCGCGAAGAGCGCCAACATCATCGTCACTACTTGCTCGTTCGCGAAGAGCACGTCTTTGGCAAACGCCGGCAGTCCCGATACCACGGTCGCGCCAAACAGCCAGAACCAGGACACCGCGAGGATCGGGAGCAACAGCGCCGGACGCGACGTCACGTGACCGACGACGGCGATCGTGTCGCGCAGCAGGCGCGGGCGAGGCGCGTCGGCAGCCGAAGATGGCGCCGGCGGGATCTGACGTGCAGCAATCCAACCCAGGAGCGCACAGACAACGCCGCAGCCGCCGACGACGAGCGCCCCTTGGGCGAGCAGGACCACGCTTCCACCAAGGATCGTGCCGAAAAGGATCGCGAGGAACGTGCCCGCCTCGATGAGCGCGTTGCCCGCGACGAGTTCGTCTTCGTGCAGGTGCTGCGGAAGCAGGGCGTACTTGATCGGGCCGAAGACCGTCGAATGCGTGCCGAGGAAGAAAAGTGCCGCGAAAAGGAGCGGCACGCTCTCGAGCCAGAGGCCCACGGCGCCCACAGTCATGATGACGATCTCGGCGACCTTGACGATGCGCGCGATATACGACTTGTCGACGCGATCAGCCAGCGTGCCCGATGCGCCCGAGAAGAGGAAGAACGGCGCAATGAAGACCGCCCCGGCCAACATGACGAGGGAGGCGGAGTCCATGCCCGACTGCGCGGCCAGCCGGAACGTCACCACGATTCCCATCGCGCTCTTCAGCAAGTTGTCGTTGAAGGCGCCGAGGAACTGCGTGACGAACAGCGGTGCAAACCGACGGGCCGTCAAGAGCTGGACGAGGGGCGATCGCATGACAAGTCTCCCTTAGACAGATTTCACTGCGGCCCAGGCCGCGGTGACGAGCCGGTCGCTCATCGGACCCATGGTTGATGGCAGGCGGCCGTAGGCCGCAAAGGTGACCGGCTGCAGCACGATGCCGAAGACGAGTGCCGTGGCGACATCCGGAGGCTGGTCGGGAATCTCTTTCGCCGCGATGCCGCGCTCGACCACCGTGCGCACAGCGTCGACCGGGTTCGGTGTCCCCGGCGCGAGCTTGCTCAATTGCCCGTGCTGCACGAAGAGCAGAAAGCGGAAGAGCGTCGGGTCCTCATCGTGCGCCTGACAGAAGCCGCGAATCATCGCCGCCAACTTTCCGTGCGCCGTCGTCTCGGCCTGGGCCAGGGCGTCGAGCCGGCCCGCGAACGCTACGTAGTGGCGTTCGAAGACGGCCCATACGAGCTGCTCCTTGCTGACGAAGTGGCGATAGAGCGCGCCCTCAGAGATATCGACAGCCCGCGCGATATCCCGCACGCTGGTCTCGGTCACGCCCTTTTCGACGAACAGGCGGATGGCGGCCCTCTCGATACGGTCGCGTGTGTCGGTGAATCGATGTCGTGGCATTTGGGCCGTTGTTCTGAAGTCTACTCGCGTACTGGATGGGTTTGTGTAAGTAAACGATTACTCACATTATAACTCAGTAAGCCCAACCGTGTCAAGCCGCCGCTTTTCGATTCGATTCCGCCGGAACCTCGTGGCGCGTTCCCGCTAGCTCGCGGCCGACTCTGCGACGTGCAGGAATGCAGAATTGCCGATCGCCGACCTCGATCCGTCAGCCGCTGCGTCGTAGCCTGCGCCGCGGGATGTCACTGGATGCACTCATTTCCGACGAGCCGCGGCGTCGCTCGCGTGTTCCTCGTGTCGGCAGACCCACGACATCGCGTGATCCGCGTCACATCTCGTAGACCAACGATCGAAGTCGAGCGGTCAGGCGCGACGTGGATCGGATGCCAGAAATGCTGACACGGCCGGGTCCACTGAAAGACGCCGACGTGCTGTCTTCTCCAGGAGATGGACGGGCCCGGCACGGAGAAGCTGGCGCGCGCCCTCGGCATGAACTCCATCTACGTCCCCTCGGCACGGCATCCATCGTCGCAACGCGACTTCGGCGTCGCCGTTCTCTCGCCCTGGCCGCTGGACGATGGGCGCAAAGTGCCACTCCCGCACGAACATCGTTTTCGAAAGCTTCGGCGTGCGGCGGTGGCGGCGACGGTGCGTACGCCTGCCGGTAACCTGCGAGCTTACTCGGTTCACTTCGAGACCGTGTATGGGCTCTGGAGCGAAGGGCACCGGCGCGATCAGGCGCGCGCCGTACTGGCGGATGCGGCCACATGGCCGGGTCCGGTCGTGATCGCCGGTGATCTCAACGGTCGTGGGCCTGCGGACGAGGTCGCCAAAGCCGGTTTCTTCTGGTTGACTCGCACGCTCGACGACCGTCATCTTCTTCGACTTCGATCACGTGCTCGTTCGCGGGCTGTGTGCGACGGGACCTCGCTCAGCGGCGCACGCGCCCGACGTCACCGGTGCGAGCGACCACCGGCCGGTCTGGGCGATCGTGCGGCCGTGCGCGACTTCGTAAGTGTGGGCGGGACTGGGCATGCCAGAAGCCGTCAGTGGCCGACGTGTCAGGCAGCCTAGGCGAAGGGCGCCTTCGGGTCCGTGGCGCGCCGGACCATGGCTGGACCGGAGCCATCATCCGCGGGTCGTAGCCCACCAGCGGCCATCAACGACTGCGCGACACGCGAGCGAGCGTTTCGCTGGCGAGGCGTTGCAGCAGCCGACCGGCAGCCGCCGCGAGGTCGCCGGGCAGTGTTGCCGAGACTGGCTCCGCCGCGCGGACGACGTCCGTGCGAACCGAATGATCGGGCGATGTCACCTGCACCTCGACCGCACCGATGAGCTGATTCCCGGCGCCCGCGGACTCGAGGTGCCACGCCAGCAGCGTCACGCCAACCGTCGAGGCGTCCGCCGAGTCCACGAGACGCACGCCGGCATTCGCCGCCAGTTCGACGCGCAGCGCCGTGTCCAGGTACCGGTCGGGGGCGGAGGACCACTGCCACACCGGATCCTGGGTGAGCTCGCCCCCCGCCTCCCGGTGCAGCACGCGCCGGCCGATATGTCCCCGCGCCTGCGTCTCCACCAGCCGCACCGCGATGGCGTCACCGGTGCGCCCGGGTCGTGCCGCCGGTTCCACCAGCTCTGGCTCGATCATCCGGCCGGGGACCACATCTGGCCGCTTGAGCGTGAGCTGGCAGCCGGCGATTGACAGGATGGCGAGCGTGGCGAGCCCGCCGTGAAGCACTCTCCTCATCGTTTCTTCCCCGTGGCAGGTGGTCGCGGTCCGTACATCACCGATTCGGGCTGTTCCTGGATCTGCCGCGCGAGGTCGCGCAGCTCGTCGAGCGACTGGCGGATCGCCGGCAGCGATCGGCGGAGATCGTCGGCGGCGAGGCTGGCGCGCTCCATCGCCTCGCGCGACGAGCGCGTGGCGGCGGGAAGGTCCGCCTCCCGCATCGCCGTCCGCGCCTCTTCGACGAACGTCACGACCGGTCCTTCGGTGCCGACCAATCCTTGGAGCTCGTTCGTAATCCGTTCCATCTGTGCGGTCGTCGTCGAGAAGAACTTGCGCGAGTCGGCGCTCAACGCCTGGAGATCGCTCTCGCGAAAGATCCGCTCGATGTTGGTGAAGAACCGATCGCTCCGATCGAGGCTGCCAGGGACGCGCGCGACGATGTCGCGCAGCGTCTGCAGTGTCGCTTGCGCTGTGTCCAGGACCTCCGGGAGGCGATCCTGCACCTGGCCGATCACCGACGGCACCGACGCCACGTACGGCCGATCGGGCGTGAAGCCAAGCGCGAGCGGTGGCGGCGGATTCTTTGGCACGTCGAGCAGCAGGTAGGCCTCGCCGGTGATGGGGTTTCCCACCACCTGCGCCCGCAGGTTCGGAAGCATGCCGCCGAGATCGGTGAACTGGCGGATCCGTTTGACGTTCACGCCGATCGTGTTGAGGCGATCCAGAAACACGTCGAAATCCACTTCGACGATAGCAGTGCCGCCTCGCGGGTCGACCCGCACTTCGGTCACCTGGCCCACCGCCACTCCCCGGTACCGGACCGGGCTCGACACATCCAAGCCGCTGACGTTGTCGGTGGTGTAGGTCACCATCCCGATCACCGCCTGGCTCCTCACGCGCTGGACGAAGAAGATCGTCGTGGCGAGAGCGGTCAAGACGGCGACCACGACGAACAGGCCAAGCCGCGCGTAGCTTTTCTCGACAGCCATCGGTTACGCTCCGTGATTTGCGGGTACATCAGGTGAGGTTCGAGTGAAGAAGCTGTGCACGAACGGCACCGTCGACTCGTCGCGCAGCCGACGCGGATCCCCGCGCGCGACGATACCTTTCGCCGACTTATCCAGCACGATGCAGTTGTTAGCGACGAGAAAGATGCTCGGCAGCTCGTGGGTGACGATCACGATCGTGATGCCGAGGTCGCGGCTGAGGGTGATGATCAGTTGATCGAGCTCGACGGCCGTGATCGGATCGAGTCCGGCGGACGGTTCGTCGAAGAAGAGGAGATCGGGCTCGAGCATGAGCGCGCGGGCAATGCCCGCGCGCTTCCTCATGCCGCCGGAGAGCTCACCAGGCAGGTGATTGTCGAAGCCACTGAGACCGACGATGTCGAGCTTCGCCCGGCACAACGCGCGCTTGGTCTCACCGCGAATCGACGTCCACATCTTCATCGGCAGCGCCAGGTTCTCCGCGAGTGTCAGCGAGCTGAAGAGCGCGCCGGATTGGAAGAGCACGCCGAACGGCGGCGTCCCTTCGTAGAGGTGCGGTTCACCGACGCCATCGATGTCGATGCGTCCAGCCTGCGGACGGCCAAGCCCGATGAGGTGGCGGAGCAGGCTGCTCTTGCCGCACCCCGAGCCACCGAGGATCGCGAACGTCGATCCGCGGGCGATGTCGAAGCTGACATGCTCCATCAGGACTCGCGAGCCCCAGCCGATGCGGAGGTCGTCGACGATGATGTGCGGCCTGGGGTGCGGCTCGGTCATATGCCTAGGAACTCGTAGAGGAGCGTGAAGAGCGAGCTGATGACGATCATGCCGAAGATGGCCAGGACGACCGCGCTCGTCGTCCGCGCGCCGACCGCGGCGGCGCCTCCCTGCGCGGCAAGCCCTTGACCGCAGGCGATGAGGCCGATCGCCAGGCCGAGAAACGGGCTCTTGGCGAGTCCTGCCAGCAAGTTGCCGAGGGTGATTGTGTCGGCCGTCGCCAGCACGTACGCTCGCGGCGTCATGTGCGTAATCACCGTCGTGGCCGCCAGGCCACCGACAAGTGCCAGGCCGTCGCCGATCCAGGTGAGGAGGGGAAGGACGATGACGAGCGCGAGGCAGCGCGGCACGACCAGCCAGCGCACGGGGTCGAAGCCCATGGCACGCAGGGCATCGATTTCCTCCGACACCTGCATCGTGGCGAGCTCCGAGGCCAGGCCAGCGCCGGATCGACCGGCGACGACGATCGCGGTCACGAGCGGACCGAGCTCGCGGAAGTGCGCGACCACCACGAGCTCGGGGACGAATGCCACGGCGCCGAAGCGACCGAGCTGCGAGACGCCGAGGAAGCCGATGATCACACCGATGAGCAGGTTGGCCGCGCTCGTGACCAGCAGCGCATCGGCGCCAATCTCCTGGAGCAGCCGCGGGAGCGAGCGCCAGTCGACCGACTGCGGCGCGGCGATGGCCTTCGGGAAGGCGACGGCCGATTGGCCGACGAAGTCGAACGCCGCGACGATCGAACCGGGGACTGCAGCCGCAGCCGCGCCGACGTGCCCGAGCGCCGAGCGGTCCGCCACGGCCCGCGTGTCCCGCGCCGCGTGCCCCCGATAGAGCGCGACCAGCCGTGCGGCTTCAGGATTGCCGCCCTCGACGACGCGCGTCCGGCTGCCGTCGGGGTCGAGCCGATCGAGGAGTGTGGCCAGAAGGGCGGCCCCCGAGCCGTCGATGCGATCGAGCCCCGAGAGGTCGATCTCGATCGCCTGACACCCCTCGAGCCGCGGCTGCACATCGGCCACGGCCGCGGCGACGGTGCTGGCGTGCGCCAGGTCGAAGGCGCCGGCCGGCACGAGCCGTGCCCGATTCCCGGTTCGATCCGCCCGCAGGGTCACCGTCATCGTTCGCATCTTCTCGGGTTTGATGGCCCGCGTCAATTCCTTGCGGTCGAATCCTGTCGCTCAGCACCAGTGAAGGACACGGTGCGCGTCTTCGTCATCGACGATGAGCCGAGCGTCGAGCGCGAGTGTGCCGGCACTGGGAGCTGTGGCACTCAGGCGACCGCCTTCCAGCGTAAGCGGATGAGGCATGCGGCAATCAGCACGGCACCAACGCTGCTCGCAGCCAACTCCACGAGGCGGAAGTAGAGCGTGCGCCGCAGCAGGTCGAAAATCATGAAACTGGTGAGAAAGAAGCCCGTCAGCGCGACCGCGCGCCAGCCCGTCGACAAATCGCGCCATCGATCGACGAGACACATGTACGCCGGGCAGCCCGAGCAGGAGCACGTAGTCCCATCCTTGCGGCGACAGAAGCGGAATCAGAACACAGAAGTACGCCGCCTCCAGATAGTTCGGCTCGGCCACCTGTCGGCGCCGCAACATGACAGCGCCGCCCGCCGCGATGGCGGTCACGGCCGAACCGAGCGCAAGGGTGCTGGCCAGAGGGCCCGGCCCGATCCACTTCGCCCACATCGAGGAGAACGAGATGTTGTCGGCAGAGAGAAGATTGGGTGCCGTGGTGTCGGTGACGGTGCGATACCACTCGTGCAGCAGCGTCAAGTTGCCATCCCAGCCGTAGGTGACGGCCGGCAGGAGGAGGCCGACCGCAGTGACCAGCGTGAAGGGGACGAACGGACGCCATCCAAACGTTCGGGCCAGCCACGGCACCAGCACGAGCGCATACGGCTTGACGAACACGCCGGCGGCGATGGCGGCTCCAGCCGTGAGCCCGCGGCCGTGCTGCGCGGCGATCACCGCGCCAATCAGCAGCAACCCGACCGGCAAATTGAATTGTCCGAAGGCCAGCTCCTTGACGAAGAACTTGCCGGTGAGGAGAACCGTGAGCCAGACGAGCACCTTCGACGACAGTCGCCGATCGGGCAGGGCGATGAGCGACAGCCGCACGAACGCGGCGGCCATGGCGGCCGTCAGCGCGAACCAGACGACCTCGCCGACTGGCTTGGACACCCATGTGAAGGGCACCATGAGCTGCGCGAAACGCCGGCAAATACTTGTACTGGAAATGGCCATCATCCGGCCTGTAGAGCGGCTCGTGGGCAAGGAAGCGCACGGCCGCGGTGCGTGGCACGGCGAAGTCGACAAGCTCCGCGCGCTTGAAGCGTACGAGGCCGTACGCACCGGCGACGACGAGCACGACCGCCATCGCACGGACGAGCGGCCACAACCGGGAACGCACGCAGACAGCGTATCCCACTCCTCCTGCAGGAACCTGGCGGTCATGCTGAGTCAATTCCTGTCAAGCAACTTGCAACCAGAACGCGGAGCGTTCTAAGCTGCGCGAGGCGTATCAGGGCGCCTCCGTGTCCGCGGGAAGGACCGCGTCCCCCTGAACCGGCAGACCCAGAATCGAAGATGACCTTCTTTTCTGCCCGAGTGAGCGGACACCGGGCCATCGGCTGACGCCTGGCGCAGCCGGAAAAGGAGTTCATCCATGCCCCGCAACGCCCCGCCCACCCGTACGCTTCGCGACCGTCCAGACCTCGATCAGCTCAAGCGCCAAGCCAAGGAATTGCTCGACGCGTTTCGCGCCGGACATCCTGAAGCGACGAAGGAAGTGCACGCTCACTACCGGCAAGCCGACCTGTCGACCTTCGCCCTCCATGATGCGCAACTCGTCATGGCGCGCGCCCACGGTTTTGACAGCTGGCCCAAGCTGAAGGCATTTGTCGACGGCGTTACGGTTCGTCGGCTCGTCGAGGCCGTGCGCAACGGCGATCTCGACACCGTGCGGTCGATGGTGACGGCTCGCCCCGAGCTCGTGCATCTGGACGTCGCGGAAAACGACGAGCATCGGGCGCTTCACCATGCCGTGCTGCGGCGACGCCCGGAGATCGTCTCGCTTCCTGATGCAGCACGGCGCGGACGCGCGAAAAGGCATCTGGCCGCATCGCGCGCGCGACGACTGCGTTCACGCTCGCCGTCGAGCGCGGCTACGACGAGGTCGTCGAGATTATCGAGGAGGAAGAAAGCCGCCGCTCCGCAGGCGCTCCGCTCAGGGCGCTGGCGCCCACGGTGGCCGCGGGACTCATGGACGCCTTCCGGCGAGGCGACCAGGACGCGATGATAGCGACGCTCGAGACACGCACCGCCATTGCGACGGGAGATGCCGCCTGGCTGCGTGCGCGTCATGCCGACGGCATGCTCGACAACGGCCACGGCCTCGTGAGCCATGCCGTCGCGGCCGATCGGCCCGACATACTCGCGCTTCTGCTCGACCTGGGACTCGACCCCGACGAGTCCGGGCGGGTGGATGGCTTGGAAGAAGTCGTGCCGACGTGGGGAGAACCGCTACGTGCGTGCGCGATTTCGGCCAAGCGTGACGATGGCTGAGATTCTGTTGGCTCATGGCGCCAATCCCAACACCAACGTCTACGCGGCGAGCTCCGCGACGTACGAGGCGTACAAGAGGCGCGACGAACCCATGATCGCGCTTCTCGAGAGCCACGGTGGCCGGTTGACCGGCAGTGGCCGTCGCGGAACTTGGTCTCGTGGAGAATGCTGCAAGGCTCCTCGCCGAAGATGCCGAAGGACACACGCCGGACGGCATCGCTGGGCCAGAATCGAGCGTCGCGCAGGACCTCCTGTGGGGCGCCATCGAGTGTCCCTCGCCTGAGATCGTCATGCTGGCGCTCCGGGCAACCGACTGGCCGCCGGACGATCCACGATGGCACGGCATTCTGGAAAACGGACTGTACCTGCGCCCAGAGAGCGATCGTCCCCGTCACCTTGAAGCATTTCGTCTGGTCTTGGATCGGTGCGATCCGAATGTTCGAAGCAGACGAGGAACGACGCTGGTCCATGAGGTCGCGGCGTCGCGAGGCGGGCTGACGGCTAGCGACCGAATTGCGTATACGACACTGCTGCTCGATCGAGGTGCGCGCCTCGACATTCGTGACGATTTGCTCCAGAGCACGCCGCTCGGCTGGGCGTGCCGTTGGGGACGACCGGAAATGGTGAAGCTGCTGCTCGAGCGCGGGGCGGATCCGATCGAAGCCAGCACGGAACCCTGGGCAACTCCCGCAGCCTGGGCGAGAAAGACAGGCAACACCGAGATCGAGGCGCTGCTGGAGGCTTTCCAGAGTCTCTGAACTGCGGGCCATTAATGTCGGCCACCGGGCAGATGCGCATGGAGCGTCTGACGCCGCGTAGGTAATGATCATGCTCGAGGCTCTGAACCAGGATATCCGTTCCGCCTGCCGGGGGCTTTGGCGAGCCAAGGCGTTCACAGCCGCTGCCATCTTGACGCTCGCGTTGGGCATCACTGGGACGGCCGTGATGTTCGCCGTGATCGACGGCGTGCTCCTGCGCCCGTTGCCCGTGCGCGATCAGGACCGGCTGCTTCTGGCTTGGAAGGAGTTGCGCTCGTCGCATTTCGCTCATTACCCATTCGGCGGTCCCGATGTCGAGGCGGTCGTCGAGGCAAGTCAGCTCCTCGAAAGTGGCGCGGGTGTCACGTCGAATGGCGCCGTCGCATGGGTTGCCGTCGAGGACGGCGCCGACGGCACCGCCAGCTACGTTCATGGCGCGCTGGTCACCGGCGCGTACTTCGAGGTGCTGGGCATCCACCCGTTCCTCGGACGCGCATTGACGATGGCCGATGACGTGGCAGGCGCTGAGAACGTGATCGTGATCAGCCACGGACTATGGAAGCGCAGGTATGGCGGTTCGCGAGACACGATCGGGCGCCGGCTGACGCTGGGCGAGACAGCGTTCACGATCGTCGGCGTGATGCCGCCAGGGCTCGACTACCCGAGCGGCGTCGAGGTATGGAGAACGGTGCGATCTGTGCCCGCGGGCGGCGTCTTTGGCGATGCGGCGCACTATGAGATCGACCTGATCGCCAGGCTTCGGCCCGGCGTGTCGATCGATCAGGCAGCCTCCGAACTCGCCACCATCGCAAAGCGTCTCGAAGCGAACGCGCGACCAGATCATCCGCGCGGCCTCGTTCCGGTCGTGCGCTCGTTCGAAGACGTCATTGTCGGCGACGTCCGGCCGGCCATGCTTGCGCTCTTCGGTGCGGTTGCGCTCGTTCTGCTCATTGCCGCCGCGAACGTGGCGAACCTCCTCTTGCTGCGAGGCGAAGTGCGCAGCCGTGAGTTGGCAGTGCGCGCCGCGCTTGGTGCCGCCCGCGGCAGGATCCTGAGCCTGCTGTTCGCGGAGAGCCTGACGCTGGCAATGGCGGCGGGTGCGGCAGCGTTCGTCGCCTCGTGGTGGAGTCTCGAGGCGCTCCTGACCCTGATTCCTGTCGGGCTGCCGAGGGGCGACGCCATCCGCATTGACGCCCGAGTTCTGGCGTTCACCATGGCAATCGCGTTTTTGTGCCGCGTTGGCGGCCTGCATCGTACCCGGACTGGCATCCGTACGCCGGGATCTCGTGGCGCAACTGCGCAACGGACATCACGGAAGCGGGGGAGTGCTTGGACGCCGCGCGCTTGTGGCCGCACAGGTCGGACTTGCGGTGATGATCGTCGCCGGAGCGGGCCTGCTGACGCGCAGTCTGCTGAAACTCCAGGCGACCGACCTGGGGCTGTCGGCAGATCGCCTCGTGTTCATCGATCTCGTACCGAGTCCGAAATTCAGGGATCCCGCATACCACTCGCGTTTTCTCGATGAGCTCGTTGTGCGGCTCGAGTCGACGCCAGTGATCGCGGCGGCAACGCCTGTAAACGTGCCGCCGTTCTCGGGCCTCGGCGGGTGGGACGTGCCGAGGTTTATGTCTGCGGGACAGACAGCAGACCGATGCGGCGGCGAATCCCTCGCTCAACCTCGAATCGATTCACCCCAACTACTTCGAAACATTCCAGATTCGCATCCTGCGGGGCCGGTCGTTCACAGATGCGGATCGAGAAGGCGCGTTGAACGTCGCAATCATCAGCGAGGATGTCGCCGCGCGCACGTGGCCTGGTGACGATCCGATTGGGAAGCGTCTGAAGATGGGTGGTCCGGATTCAGAGGATCCGTGGCGGACCGTGGTGGGTGTCGCCGAGCCGACCCGCTACCGCGAGCTGGCGAAGGCGCGCTCGACGCTCTACCTTCCGGCGAAGCAATTCTTGAATACGGCGCGGATGCTCGTCGTGCGCAGTACAGCATCGCTGAATGTGATCGCATCGCTGTCGCGGGAGCACGTCCGCGCTGTCGATCCTGACGTGCAGGTCATCCGTGTTGCACCATTCAGCCGCCTCCTGGATACGCCACTCGCACGACCACGGTTCAATGCGTGGCTTGTCGGGATCTTCGCGATCGCGGCGTTGTTCTTGGCGACCGTCGGACTTTACGCGGTCATCGCGGCGTACGTTCGTCAACGCGACCGGGAGATCGGAATTCGAGTTGCTCTGGGCGCCACCGCCGCCAACGTACGCAATCTCGTGCTGACCGAGGCGTTGCGTTTGGCGGGTGTTGGCGCAGCCGCTGGCCTCATCGGGGCACTGGTTACGACGCGGCTGGTGCGTGGAATGCTGTTCGAGGTCGATCCGCTTGATCCGCCGACACTCGCCGGGGCGGCGCTGTTGCTGATCGCAGCATCGCTGCTGGCCGCATATGTGCCGACGCGGCGGGCGACGCGGCTTGATCCCGCCGGGATGCTTCGCAGCCAATAAGAGCGAAACGGGGCGAGGTTCTGTCTCGCGCACGCGGGACGCGTAGTAGCATCGACGCCATGACCGAGTGGTTCGCCCGCCCCGTGCTTCACGTCTCGAGCGTCGAGGCCTCGCTCCGCTTCTATGTGGACCGGCTCGGCTTCACGGTCCCCTGGCGCTACGAGGAGGATGGCCGGGCGCGCGTCGCCCAGGTCGACCGCCAGAGCTGCGCCCTCATCCTCTCCGACCAGTGGCCGGAGAAGGTCGGCAAGGGTCTGATGTTCATTTCCCTGAACGTCGAGCCGGAGACGCACGAGGCCGCGGTCGCGGCGCTCGACGCGTTGCGCGCCGAGCTCGAAGCCCGCGGCGTTCCGGTCAAGGACGGCCGCTGGGGCTACAGGCTGCTGGTGGTCGAGGATCTCGACGGCAACCAGCTTTTCTTCAACTATCCGAACGAGCCACAGGATCCCCTGCAGGCCTGATCGTCAACGAGGCGTAACGAAGAGAGGCGCGCCATCGTTCTGGATCGGTGCGTGCGGAAACCTCACCGCCAGACACGCCGTGAGGACGTGAGCCGTGCTGACCTCCGCGTGTGACTTGTCCATAGCGTTGAAAACACTCAATAGGGCGCCGCGATGCTTCGCTTGTCGATGACAACCGCGCCATCCTTCATGACCCATCGGACGCCCTTGATGACGGCGTCGATATCCTTCAGCGGATCTCCTTCGACGGCGACGAGGTCTGCGAGCATGCCAGCTCTGATTGTGCCGAGCGACTCGGCCTGACCAAGCAGCTCGGCCGCGATGGTGGTCGCGGTCTGGAGCGCCTGCGCGGGCGTCAGGCCGGCCTTGACGAACCACGCCAGCTCCCGTGTGTTCTGACCGAAGCCCGTGAAGACCGCGTCAGAGCCCATCCCCAGCCGCACGCCCGCCTTGACCGCGCGGCGCGCGGACTCGAGGTTCTTCCCGATGTATTGCTCGAGGGCGGGAACAGCCTCGGGTGAAAAGCCGTACTCCTCCCTGGCGTCGACGTAGTAGCGATTGTGATCGATGGTGGGTACCCACACGGTGCGCCGCTTGACCATCTCCGCCAGGGTCTCGTCATCGAGCTCGATGCCGTGCTCGATCGAATCGGCGCCGGCGCGCACCGCATCCTTCACACCGGGCGCGCCGTAGGAGTGTACCGCTACCCTGCGTCCGCCGGCGTGCGCCGCGTCGACGATCGCCTTGATCTGGTCGAACGCGAGCGTCTGAGTCGTGTCCACGCTGTCGAAGCTGCCGCGGGACGCGTAGACCTTGATCCAGTCCGATCCTGTCTTGATGCGCGCGTCGACCTCCGACGGTAGAGCATCCGTGGCTGGCCCTCCCCCGCGCCCCGCGGAGATGCCGCGACCCGCCACGAACATCCGCGGACCCGCGAGTGCACCGGAGACCACCCGGTCGCGCATCAGGACGTCGGCTCCGCCCTGCGCGCCGAGGTCCCGAATCGTCGTGACGCCCGTTTCGAGCGTCAGCTTCGCGTTGACAGCGGCCGCCTCGGCCGTTTCTTCTGGCGTGCGGCGCCTCCCCGGACGAAGTGGCGTGGTGCCAGGCGCGCGGTCCCAGACATACGTGATGTGCGTGTGCAGATCAATCAGGCCCGGCAGCGCGGTCAAGCGCCGGAGATCGACTTCCCGCGCGCCGGCCGGGACGGCGATGTCCGTGCCGACGGCGGCGATTCGCTGGCCTCTGATCAGAACCGACGCGTTCGGGATCGCGCGCTCGCCATCCCAGACCTCGCGGAACCGCAGCACCGTGACGGCATCCTGCTGAGACGCTGTCGCAGGCACGATCAGCGCCGTGCACACCACGATCAGTAAACAGCGTCGCCGAACCGGCATCTTCCCCTCCGCCCGCACCATGTACTCATAGGATCGCCGTCTTCTGGACGGATTGGAAGGCTCGACTTTGCTTCGGGCACGCAGCCGTGGCGTGTCCCATCCTCCCGGAGGCAGGTAGTGGAAAGCCGAAGCGATCGTTGACGTTGGAACGAAGCCTCCGCACGCCGAGCCGTGTTCGCATCGACCGTGAACAAAGGCTGAAGTGGAGGCACGAGAGGTGAAATCGTTGCGGCCCCCAATTGATCGTCATGCCCATGTCTGGCATGATTCCGCCCACATTGGGTTCAACAAGCGAAGGCCGGTCGTCCTCGTCGAGCAAGCCTCGCGACGTGCGGTTCACAAGAACCTGACTGCGCGTGTTGGGCGTGCTCTTCGGCCAGCCCGAACGCAGCTTCCTGGCGCATGTGATGCGACCCAGGAAATCCGTCGATATCCTCCGGGACAAGTCGCTCTACAAGTCCATCGCCTTCACCCGTGCCGAGCGGAAGCGCCTGGGGCTGCAAGGGTTGCTGCCGCACGCCGTCGTCACCCAGGCGCAGCTCGTGTCACGGGTGATGGAGAGCCTCCGGCGGTTGCCCAGGGACATCGACAAGTACATGGCGTTGTCCTCGCTGCAGGAACGCAACGAGCGCGTGTTTTACCGCACCGTGATCGATCACCTCGACGAGATCATGCCGTTGATTTACACGCCCACCGTCGGCGAGGCGTGCCGGGAGTTTTCGCACATTGCGCGGGAGCCGAAAGGCTTCTTCGTCACGCCAGACGACCGCGGCCACATCGCGACGATTCTCGACAACTGGCCCGAGAAGGATATCCGCGTCATCGTCGTCACCGATGGGCAGCGGATCCTGGGCCTCGGCGACCTGGGCGCCAACGGCATGGGGATTCCCATCGGTAAACTCGCGCTCTACACCGCGTGCGCGGGCATCCCGCCGAAGCACTGCCTGCCGGTGATGCTCGACGTGGGCACGAACAACGCGGCACTCCGGGAGGACTTCCTCTACATCGGCTACCCGCACAAGCGGTTGGAAGGCCAGGCGTACTTCGACCTCGTCGAAGAATTCGTGCGGGCCGTGGAGAAGAAGTACCCGCGCGCCCTTCTCCAGTTCGAGGACTTTCTGACGCCCAATGCCTACGCGCTGCTGAAGAAGTACCGCGATCGCCTGCTGTGCTTCAACGACGACATCCAGGGCACCGCCGCCGTGGCGCTAGCAGGCGTCTACGCGTCCACGAGGATCACCAGGTTGAAGTTCGCGGATATGCGCATCATGTTCCTGGGCGCCGGATCCGCAGCGACCGGCATCGCCGACCTCATGTCGTCGGCCCTGGTGGACGAGGGGCTGAGCCTCGACGAGGCGCGCCGCCGGCTGTGGTTCGTGGACGTCAACGGCCTGGTCGTGAAGGGCAGGACGGACCTGATGGCGCACAACCTGCCCTACGCGCACGAGCATGCGCCGCTCGGCTTCGTCGAGGCCATCGACGCCCTCAAGCCGCATGTGCTCATCGGCGCCACCGGCGCGCCGGGCACGTTCACACAACGGGCTGTTGAGCGCATGTGCGCTCACAATGAACGACCGATCCTGTTCGCGCTCTCCAATCCCACGTCGAAGGCGGAGTGCACTGCCGAGCAGGCCTACATGTGGAGCCACGGTCAAGCCGTCTTTGCGAGCGGCAGCCCCTTCGGCGCCGTGACGTTCGAGGGCCGGGAATTCCAGCCCGGCCAGGGCAACAACGCCTACGTGTTTCCGGGCATCGGCCTGGGCGCAGTCGTGTGCGGCGCTCGCGTCATTCCGGATGAGTTCTTCCTCGCCGCGGCCCGAACGCTCGCCGGGTTGGTGGAGAAGACAGACCTCCAGCGCGGCTGTCTCTATCCGCCGTTAAGGGACATTCGCCGGATCTCGCTCGCCATCGCCGTGAGCGTGGCCGACAAGGCCTACGAACTCAAGCTCGCGCGAGCGAGGCGTCCAAGGAACCTGCGGGACGCCATTGCCAGATTCATGTATGAGCCGTAGCCGCGAGGTTGCGGCCGTGTTTCCGCGAGGAGTCCCGTCATGCGCGCTGTCGAACGATCTCGCGTATGCTCGACCCCGTGTTCCAGGGGTTGCGAACCTTTCTGACAGCCAGTTGCCTGCTGGTATCTGGCGTGACGGCCGCGTGGTCGCAGCCGACCGGGCAACTCACCGGCGTCGTCCGGGACACGAGGGGCGGCGTCTTGCCGGGTGTCGAAGTGAGCGTTACCAGCGTCGCTGGGGTTACCCCGCGAACCAGTCTCACGGACGGGCAAGGCAGATACGAGGTCGATGCGCTGCCGCCAGGGCGCTACACGGTCGAGGCTTCGCTCGGCGGCTTTCAACCGAAGGCCAGCGAGGTCGACATCGATAGCGGCCGGGCCACGCTGGATTTGGTGCTGTCCGACTCGACGATCCTCGAAAAGGTGACGGTGACCGCCACGAAAACGGGCACCGCCGATATCCAGACGACGCCCATTGCAGTCACGGCACTGCCAGAAAGGACGCTCCAACAGCTGGGCGTGCACACCGTGGAAGGCCTGGCGGGGTTCGTGCCGTCGCTGACCGTCTCGCACTTCGCCGGACTGGCGCAGGTCAGCATCCGTGGCATCGGCACGAACGTCTTGATCCCTGGAAGCGATCCCAGCTCCACGATTCACCTCGATGGCGTCTATCTCGCACGACCCTCGATGCTGTTCATGGATTTCCTGAACGTCGAGCGGGTCGAGGTGTTGCGGGGCCCGCAAGGAACGCTGTACGGGCGCAACTCGGTCGGCGGCACGATCAACATCGTGAGCCGCCAGCCGACCAATACGCTCGAGGGCGATTGCCCGGCTGACCGCCGGCAGCCATTACAAGCTCCGCGCCGAAGCCGCCGTCAGCGGTCCGCTGGTCAAGGACAAGGTGATGGCCAATTTTGCTGTCATCCGCGACACGCGCGACGGCTTCGTGAAGGACGTCGATCACCCCGACAACCCACTGGGCGGTGTGGACAACTGGGCAGGCCGCGGACAGGTGCGCGTCGTCCTCGGCCCTCGCAACGAGCTGCTGCTCTCGGCCGACTACGGGCGTTTCGACGGGGTCCCGTTGAGGGAGGCCAAGCCGATTCTCGCCAAGCCGGGATTCAGCTTCGACAATCCAGACAGTCTGTGGGCGGTTCGTGCGAGCGATCTGGCATCTGGACAGAACACTCAGAAGGGCGCGTCGGCGAAGCTGACGGTTCATTTGAACAGCACGACGACGCTGAACAGCCTCACCGCGTATCGGACTTCGCACCAACGAATATTCGGGGACGGCGACGGCACAGAGCTGCAGCTGCAGGCAACTGATGTTCCTGATGTGCAGCACCAGATCTCGGAGGAGCTGACCGTCATGCAGCGGCTGCCGAAGCTCACGTGGATCGGCGGCGCGTTCCTGTTCGACGAAGACGCCGAAGCGGAAGTCAGGATCACCGCATACCCGGCGATTCAGCTCCGACCGTTCTCAACCTACGGCGCCAACGCGCGAGCGCTCTTCGGTCAGGCCACGTTCAACGTGTCGAGGCGAGTATCGCTGACTGGGGGAGCCCGGTACACGACCGAACGGAAAGATCTCCACGCCACCGGTGGCGCATATTTGCTCGGCACCGACATCGTGGCGGATCCACGCTCAGCCTCTGCCTTCGACGGTCGCGCCACCTTCCAGGCCTGGACTCCGAAGGGCAGCGTTCAGATGCAGGTGTCGGACGACACGTTCGCCTACCTCTCCGCGGCGCGAGGCTTCAAGAGCGGCGGGTTCAATCCGGGAACGCCCGGCGAGGCTGTCAATCCAGAGTTTGCGTGGAGTTATGAAGGCGGCGTGAAACGGATGATCGCCGGCGGACGCGCGCGCGTGAACACGGCCGTGTTCTACACCGACTATCAGGACTTGCAGGTCCAGTCGTTTCTCCGCCCCGGCGTGCCGAATATCAGTAACGCCGCGTCGGCCGGCATCACAGGCGTTGAAGTCGAAGCAGCCGCATCGGCCTGGCGCGGCGTGCAGCTCGCGGGCAGCTTGTCCTGGCTCGACGCCACCTACGACCGCTACCTCGCCGTGGGCCTGGGAGGTCTGACAGGTGATGCGGCGGGCCATCGGCTGAACAACGCGCCCGAATGGTCAGGCAACGGCTCCGCCGCCTATGAGTTCGCAACCGGTCGCGCAGGGTTTACTTCCGTCCGCTGCGATGTGTCGGGGCAGAGCCGCGTGTTCTTCACGCCATTCAATACGGGCATCGAGACACAAGCTCCGTATGCGCTCGTCCATCTGCGGGCCGGCTTCGAACCGCATCACCGCCGATGGGAGCTTTCGGTGTTCGTGCGGAACCTGGCCAACCAGGAGTACCCCACCTCCACGACCAACGTCCCGCTGCCTGCGTTCACGGGGCAGCCAGGCGAACCGCGAATGTGGGGAACGCAGTTCACGCTGCGCTACTGAGTCCGCTCACCGCCGACGCGCAACGAAGACCCGCGTCCGTTCGACGGACCGATTTGTCACGTTTCGCCCTCCTCGCTCGTCAACTGGACATGAACAGAGGCCGCACTCACGTAAGGCTATGGGTAACCCTGCTTGTTATTGGGCATTTCGTCATCGCGATTGCCCATGGCCTCGCCCATCACGAAGCTCAGGTTCTCCTGTCCGGCCCCTCGAGCCTCTTTGTGTTCGCCGTCATTCTGGCGGGTCTCTTCGCCGGCCTCGTGCTGACGAAGTCTGCCGAGCGGCTCGGCAGCTGGATCATCGCGATCACGATGGCCGCGGCGTTCGTCTTTGGACTCGTCAATCACTTCGTGATAGCCGGCCCGGACAGAGTGGATCACGTCACAGGGCACTCGCGACCGCTCTTCGCAACGACGGCGGTTCTGCTCGCGTCGAGCGAGGTCGTCGGTGCCGGTCTGGCGATCCGGCTCGCGCGGGAAAGGATCGCACCGTCATAATTGTGACGGCGATCGCGGAATACACTGGATCGGCGACGCGCTCCAGGCCTGCATGGCTGCCGAGGCTAATCGTTCCGTACATGACCCGCATGACCTCAAGCAAAATGCCGTTGTCCAACGTAAGGGCGAGGGCGGAGCTCGGCTGGCGTTCGCGGTATCGACCGTGCGCGACGGCCTGGCGCACATGTTCCGGCAGGCGGCCTGAACGATGGACCAGGACATCTTCAACACCAATCGCCCCCTGCTGTTTTCAATTGCCTACCGGATGCTCGGAAGCGCGTCGGACGCCGAGGACGTGCTGCAGGATGCGTGGCTTCGCTATGGCCGGGCGGACCGCTCGTCCATCCGTTCCCCGAAGGCATTCGCGACGACGATCGTCACCCGTCTCTGTCTGGACCGGCTGAAGTCGGCGCAGGCGACGCGCCAGGATTACATCGGGCCGTGGCTGCCCGAGCCGGTTCTCACGAGCGAGGTGCAGAGCCCGGATGCCCTGCTGGAACGGGCCGAGTCGGTGACGCTGGCGTTTCTGGTCCTGCTCGAGACGCTCTCGCCTGAAGAGCGAGCAGTGTTCCTGCTGAAAGACGTCTTCGACTACGAACACTCGGAGGTCGCCGAGATTCTGGGCACGACGACGGAAAACTCACGCCAGTTGCTGCACCGCGCGAAGGCGCGGCTGGAGCAGGGGCGGCCACGACTGACAGGTACGCCACAGTCGAGGCGCGCCGTGGCAGAGCGCTTCGCGCGAGCGCTGTCGGCGGGCGATGGCTCCGAGTTGACCGCGCTGCTGTCGACCGAGGTCGGCCTGTGGAGCGACGGCGGCGGCAAAGTCACCGCGGCCCGGCGTCCGCTTCTCGGCCGCGACAAGGTGCTCGAGTTCCTGGTTGGAGTTCGCCGCGCCGCTGTGACCGCCGGCACCGCGGCCGATTTGTCGCTCAACATCGAAGACGTCAATTCAGAGCCCGCGCTGGTCGTCCGCGCGCCGGGCCGACTCGAGTCGATATTCGTCTTCTCGATCGAGAACGATGCGATTGCGGGAATCCGCGTCATTCGCAATCCCGACAAACTGGCACGTATCGATCGGCAGCTCACGAAGCTGCATTGATCCCGTCCGCTACTGAGCCAGCGCCGCCCGGCGAAACGGCCGAACGGGAGCGAGAACGGCCACGTGCCGTCTGGCCTGTCACACGCGTGAAGAGATCTAATCGTGTGGAATTACAGCAAAACCGGGTCGGGACGGCCACTGGTGCTTCTCCACGGGATCGGAATGTCGCGCGCCGCCTGGAACCCGCTGGTGCCGCATCTGTGCCGGAGCCGCAGCGTCATCGCGTTCGATATTGCGGGATTCGGTTCGACACCGCCATTGCCGAACGGGACGCCTCCGACCATTGCGGCCCTCGTTGACGCGTTCGACCAGTCACTCCGCGAGATCGGTCTCACAATGCCCGTCGACATCGCCGGTAACTCACTCGGAGGCTGCATGGCGCTCGAGGCGGCCAGACGCGGTATTGCGAGGAGTGCGGTCGCGATTTCACCGCCCGGGTTATGGAGAGATCACCCCGGCCCCCATGTGAGGTACGTGTTCCGAAGTCTGCGGTTCATGGCCAGGAATGGTCTCTGGCTCATGAAGGCGGCAATACGGCTGCCTCTGCTACGAGAAGTCTTTCTCGCCGTGCCGCTCTCGGTTGGAAGCCGGCGGATGCCGCTCACCGACGCGCGTCGGGCGCTGGAAGACCTCAGGAACTCCACGGCCTTCGAAGAGACCTTCGAGAATACGCGTTCGCCCTTTTCAGGAGGCGGCATCGCCGTTCCAGTGACGGTGGCGTTCGGCGCTCGCGACTGGATCCTCCCAGAAGTTCGCGGCGTCGAAATGGGCTTCCGGAACATACCAGGTGGATCGAAAAGCCAGACTGGGGTCACGTGCCGATGTGGATTGACCCCATCGGCGTCTCGAAACTGATCCTCGACGGCACCGAATTGCCGTGAGCCTCGCGAAGGTGAGGGAACCGGCCCGCTTGCTGGCGCAGTCGCCCGCGCAGCCCGCCGTGCAGATTCACGGGCGGTTCTCCGAGTCGGACGAGGGTGAGGGCTCTCGAGGATCGCTCGTTCTCACTCTTCAAACCGCAGCCACCGTTGACGTACGGCTTCCAACAGTTGCTCGAACCGTGGATCGGTTCGGAGCGTCTCGAACCAAGGGTCGTATTGAGCCAGGAACGGGTAGTTGATAAAGCCACGATCGACCGCGATGGCGAGCCAATGCAGCGCGCGCGCGGGCACACCGGCCGCCGCGTAGCCTTCCGCAAGAAACCGCGCAAAGACGTCGCTCGCGTTCGCTACCGCTTCAATGTCGGGCGTCACAGTCGCCAACGCGTCGTCCCGCTGGCCGAAAAGGGCATGCGTGAGGAACTGCGCGACACGGGCCGGGACTGTTTCGCGCTCGGTGTGCGAAAACCCTGCCACAACGGTGGCGACGGCGTCCCTACGTTGATTGAGAGCGAGGACCCACAGATAGAACAGACGGGCCATGGGATTGCCCGGATCCATGTGGAACATCTCCCGATAGGGTTCGACCGCCTGTAGATTCCCCTCCAACACGTCGGCGAACCCCGGCAGGCAGCGCGTCAAGGGCGTCAGTGGGTCGAGCGT
This sequence comes from uncultured Acidobacteriota bacterium, assembly GCA_963797625.1. Classification (GTDB taxonomy): domain Bacteria; phylum Acidobacteriota; class Vicinamibacteria; order Vicinamibacterales; family 2-12-FULL-66-21; genus DATBJJ01. The sequence goes on along the minus strand of CAWCQI010000043.1, from coordinate 194,046 downwards.
CAACAGAGGGCCGATCAGCGGACGCGTGGCAGACACCTTCCCGGAGATCAGGTAGCAGTTGCACAAGAGGAGCAGCGTGTCTGCATCATGCGGATCGATCTCCTTCGCCGTTTTCAGGTTTCGCACCGCGTCTTGAATCAGCCCGCGCGAATATTGGATCCAACCACGCAGCCGAAATCCCGCTGCGGACCGGGGGTCGAGCGCCAGGACTCTGTGGGCGCAGGCTTCCGCCTCGTTGAGCGGACGCTCGCTGAAGTCGATGCCGGCTTCGCGATACTGGAGGTGCGCGTGACCAAGCGCGGCGTAGAGTCTGACATTGTCGCCGACAATCGCGAGTCCATTGTGCAGCAGCTGAATGGCGTGATCTATCGCATCGCGCTGCCAGCGCCACGCTTCGTGCCTGGCCCGGAGATAACATTCGTACGCGTGCAGGTCGCGGATGGAGTGTTCCGTGAGGCGTCGCTGTTCGTCATCGCTGAGTCGGAGCTCGAGGGCTGCAACGATCACTCGAGCGAGACGTTCCTGCATCGTGAAGACATCCTCGAGCGTGCCGTCGTAGTTCTCGGCCCATAGATGGGCGTCTCTGCCCGCATCGATAAGCTGAGCGCTGATTCGCAGCTGTCTTCCTGCCCGACGTACGCTTCCCTGGAGAACGTAGCGAACGCCAAGCTCACGGGCGATGGCCTTCAAGTCCTTCTTCGTGTCCTTGAAGATCATCGATGACGTGCGCGAGATGACGCGAAGAGACCGCACCTTTGACATATCGGCGATCACTTCCTCGGTAAGGCCATCTGCGAAGTATGCGGTGTCCGGATCGATGCTCAGGTTCGTGAACGGCAGCACCGCGATCGATGGCACAGATTCGGGCCCGGCGCTGCCGTCGTGGGCGCCGGCGGCGGCCCGCAGTCCGGGGTGCGCGGGACGGGTGAGCCGCCACGTGTCGATCTCCGACTTGTACGCGTAGACGCTTCCGAGCGCGCGATGCACGTGACGATGCACTGGAAGACCCTCCTCTGTCTCCCATCGGCGCACGGTGCGCACACCACGATTGAGATAGGCGGCGATCTCCTTCCACGAGTCGAGGCGGTTCCCAGGCGCGTCTCCCAAGGTTCCTACCTCAGGACGTGGCCAAAGAGGGTCAGAGTGGGCCACCGATGCATCGGCCGTCCATGACGCTTGCCGGTCCTCTTGGGCGTAGCGTAGCGTGCGATGCATGACCGAAAGGAGCGTGACCATGCGTCGAATCGTAACAGCCTTTATCGTCGCGACCGTCCTTGCGTGCGCCATGGCATCCGATGCGCGCGTTCCACAGGACCAGCAATCCAGAACCCGTGCCGTCTCCGGGAGGGCGGTGCATTACTTCACCACCGCGATCATTCACTCGCAGACGCCAACCGCCACAGGAATGGTCCAGCGCAGCACAGACATCATCGAGCTCAGTGGCGACCTGAACGGACGCGTCCTGTATCACCCCACCTCTGTCTTTGACTTCGTCAAGGGCACGCTGGTGAACACTGGGAACCAGGTGTTCTCCGGCACCGTCCTCGGATCGTCGCCGGTTCTCCTCCATGATGACAAGTTTCGTTTCGAGGTCGACCTGAACACCGGAGGACTGGAATCTGGCGAAGTGCACTTGACGGACAGGATCGCCGGCCCGAAGATCCGATGCGATCTCGTGGCTGTAGGGGCCGGAGAGAAGACGCCGGCTGGCGACAGCATCGTCGATTACAGTGGCACCTGCACTTTCAACAGGTGAGGGGCTGCGATCGTCGGAGTCCGGGTGCTCGGCCCGGGGGCGACGCCTCGACGGGGCGCGTCCGCCGCGCGGGCTATGCCGCTGCAAGCAAAACGCCAGTCGAGCCGCTCACGCTTCATCGTGGTGCCGACCGATGCCGATGCTCGGTTCCGACGATCAGGTCGAAGCGTCGACTGGCGAGCGCGATCGCGCGCTCAGGCTGCATCGCGCGTCCTTCGGCGCGTGCGGCCTCGAATGCGCGTTCGCCTAGCGCGGCCTTTGCCGGCTCGAGGTATCGATCGCGGATCCAGCCGATGGTCGGCACGAGCGTGCCGCCTACAGTTGCGAGCAGACCGTCCGAGGCGCCCCAGAGTCGAGCCGCCTCGGCCGCGTGACCTTCGGTGGCGATGAGGCCTGCGAATACGTCCAGGCTCCAGGCGATCCCCCGCGGGTCTTCGAGCTCGCGGTAGATCGACAAAGCCTCTGACGCACAAGCGCGCGCTTCGTCGAACTCTTCGCGGAGGATGCGCAGGCCAGCGGCCAGCGACAGCAGGATGCCGAGGCCCCAGATCTCGCCGACGGGGCGAAGTCCCTGGATGGCTTCCTCGAAGAAGGCGAGTGCTCGGTCGTGATCGCCGTGGACGAGCGCCACGTTGCCGAGAATCAGCAAAGGGGGGCTGAAGCCTTCACTGCCGGCTGCATCCCGAGCCGCCACGGCAAACGCCGACGCTTCCTCGAAGGCCCCGCATTCGAACTTGGCGAGGCCCTGGCCGAACAGGGCATACGATACGAGCCACGCGTCGCCTGCCTCACGGCTCCACACCAGGGCCTCGTCGTTCCGTAGCATCATGTCCGCGTGGCGCCCCTGGAAATAGTCCATGTGTCCGAGGCCGAGCGCCACCCGCGCCTTCAACGCCCGCTCAAGGCACGCCAGGCGTATTCTTCATCGTGGAGACCAACACTATTACGGGAGGCACAGGGTGGTTTGCAGGGGCCACCGGGCAATTCGTTGTCGAACGCTTGTCCTTTCCTGCCGGCGCCGCAAATGGCACGACCTCGGGTTCGTTCGAAGGGACGATCTCGCTGGCGCACCGGGGGCAGTGAAAATGGGCCCGGCTCGCCCGATCTGTTTCGGGCGAGCCGCCCAACAGAACTCACTGGAAGCAGGCGAGTGATATGAAAGCGAGGTCAGCTGAACTGGGTCGCCGACTTCATCTGCAGCATCGCAGGCGATGTCCTCGAGCCACTCAGGGCCCGGGGAAGCAGCGGCACTGAACGGCAGCGCCCTCCTGGACGGGTGTTCCAGGCACCACCAGGCTGCTCCGCGCGAAGATGATCGATCGGTCGCTGCGATACACCGTCGTCCACATCGCGGATTTCGCCAGCGTCGTCGAAATCGGCAGCTCCCGAGGCACCCACACATAATCGGCCCGCAACGAATCGAGATATGCGAGCCCATCGTCGAGTGCGAGATACATGTCGAGATGGAGGTCGACGTTCTTCTCTGAATAAACCGTCTCTCGTCTGCCATCCATGGACACGCGCAGATCGGCCGGCTTGTGCCAGATCGCGTACTGTCCCCAGTCGAAGAACGTGACCATCCTCCCAGCCAGCCGGTGATCGCGCACGAACGTCATGCCGTCCGACTCGGGAAGAGTAGACGCTGCGTGCACGTCGATGCAGAGCAGGTTGGCTTTCAGCATCGGGACCGTCGCCACGAGCGTAGCCACCGACACGACGCCCATGACAATCGCTGCAGAGCGTGAGGCCGGTCGCCGAGATTGGTCGCGACGTTGTCTCTCAATCAGCCGGACGAGCTCTGGCGCGAGGAAGCCTGCCGTCGAGAGGGCGAAGAACGAGTCGAGCCGGCTGACCTTGAATGCGGCCACGCCCCAGAACACCGGAATGAGCATCGCAGAGAGTCGCGGCCGGTCGGAGCGCCTGAGAGCAACGAGCGTGAGCAGCGCAAAGATCGCCCATACCCCCAGTGTGGTCAGGCTACCCGTCACCATCCCCCACTCAGGGATCAGGCGCCGCGACAGCCCAACGGTGTCCGCAAGGAAGCGCCAGAGGCCGGAACCGTACGGATTGATCAGGGTAGCGGCGAGGGACGCGGCCCACGTGCCCCACACGAGGATGAGTGATCTGCTGTTCTCGCGGATCGCGAATCGTGCCGTCCACGTGCGCGCGGTGCACCACAAGCCAAATGTGGCGCAACCCACGAGCCAGCCCCCGTGGCAGTTGGCCCAGAACGCGAAGAGCCCTGGTGCCAACCACAGTACTGCCGGACGCTTGTCGGCGCGGCGGAGGAGGAGCAGGAGTACCGAGAAACACACTACCGAAAAAAGCTGCGGCCGCACCTGTTGTGTCCGCGGGAGGATGCCACAGAGCGCGACTGCAGTGAGCAACGCGGATGCGCGCAGTCCGGCACCGTCGCTGATGGCGATGCGCCAGATGCAGCTGAGTGAGACGGCGACGGCCAGCAGCTTCAGGAGAACGAGGCCAGCAGCACCGGCCGCACGGTATGCGGCGGCCATGACGACCTCGGCCAGCCACTCGTGATTGATCCACGGCCGATCGGAGGTGAACGAGTAAGTCTCGGGTACGCGAATCGTGGCGTTGTCGATGATGTCGCCGCCAAAGCGCACATGTCCCCAGAGGTCGGGATCCGCCCTGGTCATGGTGACGAAGGCGAGGACGATAAGCAGGGCGCAGCCCGGCAGGATGAAGCGGGACACCGGCACGGAGCTGTTCCGATTACAAGAATTGCGCCCGCCGAGCGGCACCCATCAGGCGCTCGAAGGAGGGCTCTGCGGCTCCGCGCGTGCAGGAATAGTAATCGGGATTACGGAAGTGAAAGTGACATGCCCGACTGGCTGTCGATCACGTCCTGCTCGGTCCAGACGCGGCATGAGCGCGGCGCGGACGGCCGCACCGGGCTCTCACCCGAACATCGCCACGATGACGGTTCAGAGGACGGGAGCAGTCCCGACCTCTGAGCACCGGCCGTTCGATTACTTGGAGGGATGAATCCGATCGGCGATCGTGTCCCGGTGAAACGCCGAATGCTCGCGGATGTCGGCCCAGCCGCCGGGTGCGGCAGCCGCCGATTGCGCGGACGTATGGTCGCTGGCGAAGTCCTGCCACGAATTGTAGCGGGTGATCGTCGCGAAACTCCAGGCGCCGCCTTCCACGTGCTGCAGCAGGATCTCCCCGGTCTGAATCGCACCCGATGGTGCGGCTGCAGTCAACGCTTTCTCGAGCTGTTCGCGATGGCCGGGCACAGGGCGATGGACGCCCACAACGTAGAGCGCGCCAGCTTGCGCAGCGCCACCGATCCCCATCGCACGCGAGAACTCAGCCCACGAGGGGCCGCTCACGAAGGTGTCGTCATGCCACGCGTTGAGACTTCGCACCGAGGCAGGAGGTGCCGGCGTCGCCGCGCTGATCTCCGTTTTCGGGCCCAGGTGCTGGATGACCATGTAGTCCCAGTCGTCCCCTTCCTGGTGGCGGAGCACGACGAAGTGCTCGGGCATCGCCGAGGACTTGTCCGGCTCCATCAGCGACTTGGCCAGCGCCGCCGCCTGGCCGGGAGCCGCTTTCGCGAAGTGCACGTGGTACAAGTCGGTCGCCGCTGCCGGCTTCGTCTGGGCGGCTGCCGGCGCCGCAGCCGCGAGCGCGCCAATCATGACCATCCAAGCCTTGACGTTTTTCATCGAACCCCCTTCGGCTCGAGCGATTCGGACCACGTGCGGGAAGGTGAGGATCACGCCCGTCGCCCTGTTCAGACCGCCCGAGCGAGCCAGAACAGTATCACGGATGAGCTTCAGGCGCGGGTCGTTCGCTGCTGATGTGCGTCGAAGCCCTGCTCGATTCGACATGCGCCCGGCGCGGGCGAGCCGACATTGGGTACAGAGTGTTGGGGCGGCGCACGCACGAGCGCGCGGTCGCCGGCCCTCAGTCCGACGCGGCCCGAGGCCCTCGCACGCGGGGGGAGCATGCGAATGATGCCGGGGCGCTGATGGTGCTGCGATCACCCCGTTAGCAAAACGAAGTCAGCCTTATCACAACCTTTGTGCGGATCGGATCGTGCCTTACTGACAGTTTTTGACTACAAGGCCTGGCCCGCCGATTGCCATCCGTCGCCCGTTCACCAAGTCCATGGTTTGGATGGAGGCATGTCCTTCGCTGCGTTGATAATTTCCGGGCGGGCTTGCGGTTAGTGAGATGTGTAGACGAACTGCTAAGAGGTCGGCCCTAAGTCAGAGAGAGATGAACATGACACGTCGGATTCTTGGTGGTGCGATCGGCATCACACTCTTCCTCGCGCCCACAATCGTGCTCGCGGCCCCCACCTCCTACGCCTTCGTGACGGTCGACATCACGGTGCCAGGTCGCCCGAGTATCGTCGCCATTCCCAAGGACATCAACGACGATGGCGTCATCGTGTCGAACATTGTTTCTACTTCGTGGGGCGGAGAGGCAGTCGTCGCCAATCCAACGAAGAGGCAGCGCGCGCCATACGAGACGGTGCCGTTCAACTGTGCCGGGATCCCGCTCGCCGACGCGACCGCGTTTGCGATCAACGACAAGTTCGACGTAGCTGGGTATTGCGTCTCGGAACCGAACGACTCGAGGATTTCGGGGTTCGTGCGGGACCGCAACGGGAAACGTGTCCTGCTGAACTTTCCTGGCGCCGACCACACGTACGCGTTTGGAATCAGCAGCGACCGTCAGGTTGTCGGCCAGTACTACACCCCCCTCGAAGCCGCCACATCAGGGCTTTCTCGCATCCATGCCTTCAGCTGGTCGGGCGGCAAGTTCCAGACCGTGGACTTCCCACTGGCCAACACGTACACCGCCCTGTGGAGCGCGAATAGAGCCGGAAGAATCGTGGGGGAGTACTACCGGTTCGATCCCGCCACGAACGCCACTCTCGAGCACAACTGGTTCGTGTACAACAACGGGCAGTTCAAACTGGACTTCCCGCCGAGTCTCGAGTGGATGGGAGGTCCGGCGGTCACGCTAGCGGACATGAACGATGGTGGCCAGATCGTCGGCATGCGTTACAACGGCGGGGCCGCATGGAATGGCATCTTCCTATACGAGGACGGCCTGATGTCCGACGTCGTACTGCCAGAGGAATTCGTGTTTGCCGACGTACGTGGCATGAACAACAAGGGACAGTTCGTTGGCGCGTATATGAAGCAGGTAGGCGTGGATCCGCGCGGCGAGCCGCTGTACGAACTCCACGGCTACGTCGCGACGCCGGCGACGAAATAGCCGACGCACCCGTGTCGCCTCGGGCACCGGCCACCGTGCTCGGTCCGAGAACGACGGACTACGGATTCCTTTCGGGCACCTGCGCGATGCAGATTCGCCTGGCCCCCTGCTCGTCCGATATCGCCGGGAGCGGAGAACTGCCATCGCGCCGTCGGGCATATGCCCGTTCGAGATCGGAGAAGGCGAGGTCGGTCGCAGGCGTCAATCCCGCCTGGCGAACGAAACCGGCGGCGGAGTCACCTGGAAACCCGAACAGCCATGGCTCTCCCCACCGTGCGAACCGGCTCGTTGCGTCGTTGATGCGCCGGTCGCTGGCCGTCGTGTAGTCGAAGACCACCTTGCTGCCGGGAGCGCCGTGCTCGCGGATGAAGCGCAGCGTGGTCGCGACCGCCGTCTCCGGCAGATACATGGTGACGCCCTCCCAGATGTACAGGCTCCGCTCGCGCTCGGAGTACTGGGCCTTCGCGAGTTGCGTCAGCAGGTCGTCCTTGGTGAAGTCCATTGCGACGAACCGCACTTCCTTCGGGACGGCACCCAGGATGTCCCGCACCCGCTTCTTCTTGTATTCCTGCGTCGGGCCGTAATCGACTTCGATGAACCGCACGCCGTGCAGGCGATCGCGGAACCGATACCCGCGACTGTCCAGGCCGGCGCCCAGGATGATCACCTGATGCGTGCCGTCTCGCAGCGCGTCGTCGAGCGCCGCGTCGAGGTGCTTGGTTCTGAGGAACATCGTGGTGACCGATCCGCGGTCCTGCGCCGGCAGACGCTCGACGGCTTGCGGATAGTCGAGATCCAGCGCTTCCATCGGGAAGTCCTTCAGGAGCGCGCGCTCGCGAGGGCCGACGAACCTGATCGCCAGATTGTCGGGATTGCGGAAATCCTGATCGGGGTTCTTGGCGCCGACGGCTCGCAGCGTCGCGCTCAGGATCGAGGTCTTCGACGGCAGGCCAGGTTCGACGGCCAGGACCTGGAGCGTCACCCACGCAAGGAGCACCGACAGGGACACCACTGTGCGCCGCAGGCCGAGGTTTTTCACAGGCATCGCGGACAACTCCGTGTGGAGGTCGAGTCTCTCAGGCCTGGCAGCCGCTCGTCAACACGCTGTGCCATCCGGAATGTCCTGCCAGGCAGCCCAGCTTCAACGGGGCGGCCGCCACGGTTCTGCCGCAGGCATTCAAGGACCAGGAGATGCTAACGTTGGCCTGAGGAGCACGACACATGACGATCGCGAGCTCTCGACGGTCCACGGTCATTTGCGCAGTGTTCGCGGCAGTTGCGCTGGTCGTTGGCGCGCCTGTCGCTCAAGAGCACGCCGGGCCTCATTGGAGCTACGCCGGCGGTGACGGCCCCGATCACTGGGGCGCGCTCGACAAAGACTTCAGCGCCTGCCAGCAGGCCATCATCAATCCCCGATCGACATCCGGGGCGCGAAGCCAGCCGATTTGCCGCCGATTCAGTTCGCCTATCAGCGCACGCCGCTCCACATCGTCAACAACGGTCACACGATTCAGGTCAACTACGCGCCCGGCAGCTTCATCAGCGTTGGTGGCAAGCGGTACCAGCTGACGCAGTTTCACTTCCATCATCCGAGCGAGGAGCGAATCAATGGCAAGCGCTTCGCGATGGTCGCGCATCTGGTGCACGGGGCCCCCGATGGTGCGCTCGCCGTCGTCGCCGTCCTGCTTGACGCCGGAGCTGCGAACCCGGTGATCGCCAGTCTCTGGCAGCACCTGGCAACTCACGAGGGACCGGAACAGAAGCTCGACGATGTGCAGGTCGACGCCACGGGGCTGCTGCCGCAGGACCGCGGATACTACACGTACACGGGATCGCTGACGACCCCGCCGTGCACCGAGGACGTCACCTGGTTCGTGCTGAAGACACCCCAGCGGATTTCACAGGGTCAGGCCGACGCGTTTGGCAGGATCTATCCGAGCGACGCACGCCCGATCCAGCAGCTCCATGGACGCGAGCTGCTGGCGTCGAAGTAGAGAGTCACGCGGCTGCTTGTCCGAGCCCGCAGCGCGATCGTCCCCGTCTGGTGCTGCTTGCCGACTGGGTCGAGGCGGCAAGACGAGGCGCCGGCCCAGGGCCGCGATGATTCGACCCTGCGTCTGGCTTGGCCGTTACAGGCGCAGAGTGAAGCAGACGAAGGACACGGTTCCAACGGCAAGCGCCATCCACCCCCAGCGCCGGTGGCCGGGAATGCCCCACCACATGTAGAGCCCCGAGGCGATCCACAGCAGGATGCCGATGCACACGAGATCGACCACGACGCTCCAGGCTGCCGGGAGGAGCCCTTCCTGCTCGAACCCGCCGCGCGCGTGCATGCCGGTCAGGAACTGGTCCCACCGGAAGCGGCGATCCTCGACGGTCAGGCGCTTCTGGTCGATGTAGTACTTCAACTGCGTCGACGACCAGAACGAGTACCAGTACACGTTGAGCTGGTCCGGTGTTTGACGGTATGTCCCGAAGCTCGTCCCACGGATGCCTGCGACGTCGAGGAGGGCAGCCCCGAGAGCGCGAAGCCCAGGCTCATCGCTCGGCACATGCATGTCGACGGCATACTCCGCCCGAGGAATCCAGAGCGGCACCTTCTTGGCGGCGTCCCATTTCTCGAAGAGCGGCGCGTGCGCGAACGGGACGGACGAGATGCCGTACATGAAGAGCCAGGGCAGCAGGAAGAGCCCCAGATACAAATGAACACGGCGGTTGACATGCGAAAATGTCATCGGGCTCGATTCAGATGGTGAGCAGGAAGAGAGCGAAGAGCCCGGCACCCGCGGCAATCGCTGCTGCCCCGAGCCTCCGCGTCACTTTCATCTCCCACCACATCCAGAGTCCCGACAGCGTCCAGAACAGCATTCCGACGATGGCGGCGTCCACCGCGACGGCCCAGACCGTATCGAGACCGTATCCCGTGGCGTAGCCTCGCCTGCGGTGGAATCGCTCCAGAAAGGCGTTCGGACGGAACGTCATCTTCTCGATGCGGAGCGTGCGCGTGCTCGGGGTAAACGTGAGCCGCCGGGGCGAGACCAGATCGTTCCGGATAATCACAATCGTGCCGTCGTTCCGCCGGGAGACGCTGTGAGCGCCGTCGAACCCGAGCGACGCCAGGATCTGGGAGGAGACGGTCTTCAGGTCCGGGCTCTCGGGGAACACGCCGTCGTAGGTCGTCTCACGTTCGATCACGAAGGGAACAGGACCGGCCCCATACGTCGCAATGAACATCGCGTGATGATTCATCACCAGCGTGCTCAACGCGTACATCAGCATCCAGGGGAACAGCGCGAGCCCCAGGTACATGTGAGTGCGGCGCAGGAATCGGGAGAACATAAGCGATTCGCGAGTGAGACGACGCGACTGAAGATTGAGTCATCGCGTGGGTTGAGTCAATGGCAGACGGAACGAGAGCCAGTCGCCGGAGCGGCGAATCAGGAGCTGCGATGGGACCGCCTGACATTCCAAGAAGAACGACGGCAAGTCTGGCCAGGGCATGTTCGATACGAGGAAGGCCCGCACCTGGGCCCACCCGCAGGCGTCTGGCGGTCGAGGATCCCGGCGTGCAACCTGAGCCGCAGCGACTATAATGGCGCCTTTGCGCCGCGCAGCCGGCGGCACGAGGGCTCATGCGACCGGAACAGTGGGACATCTTCAAGCGGGCGGCAAGGCGCGAGAAGCTCGACAAAGTGCCAATGGCGCTCATCGTCGACAGCCCGTGGATTCCGGGATATCTCGGGATCAAGCACCTCGACTACTACCTCGACCCGCAGCTGTGGTTCGAGTCGAACCTCAAGATCATGCGGGAGTTCCCGGACGTCATCTTCGTGCCCTCCTGGTGGATGGAGTACGGCATGGCCGCCGAGCCGTCGGTGCTGGGCGCGAAGATCAAGTTCTGGCAGGACAACACGCCGAGCGAATACCACACGCTCTACCGGCTCGAAGACATCGACGAGTTCCCGGAGTACGAGGTCGAGGCCGACGGGTTCGCCGCGCTGACGCTGCACCGCATCGGGATGCACAAGCAGCAGATCCTCGACCACGGCTACATCCTGCCGATGGTCACCTCGCGCGGGCCGCTCTGCACCGCCGGCTTCGTCCGCAGCACGACGAACCTGATGATCGAGCTCGTCGAGAACCCGGAGGGCTGCCACAAGCTGATCGACCTGTGCACGCGCGTCATCATCGACTGGCTCAAGGCCCAGCACAAGGTGATGGGCGACACGGTCGAGGGCATCTTCATCCTCGACGACATCGTCGGCTTCATCAACGAAGAGCACTACCAGGAATTCGCGCATCCCGTACCTGAAGCGCATCTGCGACGCGTTCCCCGACGACTGGGTCAAGCTGTATCACAACGACGCGGAAGTCGATGCCTGCCTCGACCACCTGCCGGACGCCGGCTTCAACGTGCTCAACTGGGGCAAGCAGAAGGACATCCGCGAGGTCAAAGCGCGCGTGGGCGATCGGATGTGCCTGATGGGCAATGTCAATCCGCTGGAGATCGCGCGTTCGCGGCACGCCGGAAGAAGTGAGGGAGGCCACGCTCGAGGTGCTCGAAGGATCGGGCGGCGAAGGGGTGATCCTGTCGGTCGGCGGCGGCGACTCAGCCCGGCATGCCGCGCGAGAACATCGTGGCGATGCTCGAAGCGCTCGAAGAATTCAATTCCAGCCGGGTAGTAAGAGACGATGCCTGATTACGCCCTGATGAACCAGTACCTCTACGAGGGCAACGCCAAAGAAGTCGAGCAGATGACCAAGGACGCGCTGGCCGAGGGGCGCCCGGTCCAGGAAGTGCTCACCGACGGCCTGATCGCCGGCATGAGCGTCGTCGGCGAGGACTTCAAGCACAACGTGCTCTACGTGCCCGAGGTCCTGATTGCCGCCAGAGCGATGAAGGCTGGCATGGCCGTGCTCAAGCCGCTCCTGAGCGCGAAGGACAGCACCGTGGAGCGCGCGGGCGTGCTGCTGATGGGCACCGTGCGCGGCGACCTGCACGACATCGGCAAGAACCTCGTCTGCATGATGGCCGAGGGCGCCGGTTTCGAAGTGCACGACATCGGCGTCGATCAGAGCGTCGAGAAGTTCATGGCTGCCGCAGAGAAGTGCCAGCCCGTCATCATCGGCATGAGCGCCCTCCTCACCACGACCATGACCTACATGAAAACCGTGATCGACGGCTTCGACAAGGCGGGCAAGGGGCACATCAAGATGGCCGTCGGCGGCGCGCCAATCAGCCAGATGTTCGCCGACGAGATCGGCGCCGACGGGTACGGCCAGAACGCATCGGCGGCCGTCGACCTGTTCGTGCGGCTGGCGAAGCAATCCTGACGTGGCGACCTACACGATTCTGTACTGGCAGGAGATCCCTTCGCAGATCAAGGCAGAAGACGATCTCGACGACGTCACGGTGCCGCTCGATCCGCGGTTCATGGAGCGGATCGATCAGCTCGCCGCCCAGCGCGGGCTGCAGAGCACTGACGACTACCTCGCCCAGTGGCGATGGAGCGACGCCCAGGAGCGCGAAGGCACTGCCGAGGAGGTCGCTCACGCCGTCAAGCGCGAGCTCGAGGCCGCTGCCGGCTGGTAAATCCTCCCTACCATGCCGGTCACGCTCACGGTCAATGGCCACCGGATCGAGGCGCCGGCGGGAGTGTCTCTCTTCACCGCCGCCGGGCAGGCCGGCGTCCGCGTACCGACCTCCTGCGTCACCCAGGGCAAGTGCAAGGAATGCGTCGTCGAGATCACGCGCGGGATGGAGCTGCTGACGCCGCCGACCGCGTGCGAGACGCATCTCGACGCCCGCAGCCGGTTTCGACTGTCGTGCCAGTGCAAGGTCGCCGCCGACAGCGGCGACGTCGAGTGCCACACGATGCGCCGGGGCCAGATGCGCATCGAGCGAAAGGCGCTCGATCTTCCGGCCACCCATAAGACGACGACGCTGGATCCGGCGGTCGTGCGGGCGGGCGGGCGCATCGTGGACGCGGCGACCGGCGAGGAAATCGCCCGCTCGACGGGCCCGATTCACGGCCTGGCGATAGACCTCGGCACCACCACGGTCGTCGTCCGGCTGATCGACCTCGAGACCGGCGAGCAGGTCGCCGACACCTCGTTCGAGAACCCGCAGCGCTTTGGCGGATCGGACATCATGTCCCGGATCCACTACGACACCGGCCACCCGGGCCGCCTGCTGATGCGCACGCTCGCCGGCTACTTGAGCCACGCGATCGCCGATCTCCCGGTCGATCCCCTGACTATCTACGACCTGGTGCTCGTCGGCAACTCGACGATGCGGGACCTGTTCTTCCGCCAGAGCGTCTACACGATCGGGCAGAACCCGTACCGATCGATCACCGAAATCGAACTGGCCGATGGCAAGCGGGCGACGACGAGCCTGAAGACGACGGGCCGGCGCAGCCTGCTGCCGATCCATCCGAATGCCCGGGTCTACGGACTGCCGATCATCAGCGGCCACGTCGGCGCCGACGCTGCCGCGTGCATGCTCGCCACCAATCTCGCCAACGAGGATCGGCTCGTCGCCATCATGGACATCGGCACGAACACGGAGCTGCTGCTGGGCAATCGTCATCGCATCCTTGCGGCGTCGTGTCCCGCCGGTCCGGCGTTCGAAGGGGGCGCCATCGCCTGCGGCATGCCGGGACTGGATGGCGCGATCGAGGATGTCGCGCTCAACGAGGACGGAACGTTCCGGTTTGGCGTCATCGGCGGCGGACGGCCGGAGGGTATCTGCGGGTCCGGGCTCGTCGACCTGCTGAGCGAGCTGCTCCGGACCGGCCGCATGAATCCACTGGGGCGCTTCGAGGACGGTTACGAGCGCGTCACACTGGAGGCCGCACGCGACATCTATTTTCTTGAGCAGGACGTCAACGAGCTGGCGCAGGCGAAGGGCGCGAACGTCGCCGGCCTCCAGGTGGTGTTCAGCGACTACGGCATCCACTTCGACGATGTCGCCGTGTTCTACCTGGCGGGAGGCTTCGGACGCCACCTGAAGAAGTCGGCGTCGAAGCGCATCGGGCTCATTCCCAACATCGCGGACGAGAAGATCGTGCAGGTGGGGAATGCGGCGCTCGAGGGCGCGACGATTGCCCTCGTGTCGCAAGCGCGGCGTCAGGAGCTCGAGACCCTCGTGAGAAGAGTCGAGCACTGCCGGCTCGAAACCCACCCGGGGTTCTTTGATTTCTTCGTCGATGGCTGCCAGTTCAGGCCCGCGGAGTCGCCGTCCGGGGTTAACGGGTGATCGAAATCAGCGACAGCTCGCCGGCCGTCACGGTGCAGACGGTTGAGTACACGCGATTGCTCGGTTACCCGCGGGGCTGGACGCTCGAAGGCCGGGCGCGGGAGCTCGGAGACTGGGCGCGTGAGTGGTATGCCGAACACGGGCGTCCATGGACCTACGCCCGCGGCGTCGACGGGATTCGCATCCACGACGGTGCGGTCGTCGTCGATGGCGTGAGGTTCACCAGCAGCCGGCTGACGACGACGCTGGCAGCGGCTGGAGCCGACCGCGTCTTCCTCGTCGCCGTCAGTGCCGGGCCGGAGCTCGAAGAGGAGGCGCAGGTACGATGGCGTGACGGCAAGCCGGACGAGTACTTCTTCCTCGAGGTCTTCGGTTCGGCGGTAGTCGAACACCTGGTCACGATGACCGGCGCGCGATTGTGTGCGTGGGCGGACACCGAACGCGCCGCCATCCTGCCCCACTACAGCCCCGGATATACCGACTGGACGATCGACGAGCAGCCGCACCTGCTGGACGTGATCCGTGGCCCGCGGCATGATGCCATGCCGCTGGAAGTGCTCCCCTCAGGGATGCTGCGGCCCAAGAAATCGCTGCTGGCTGTCTTCGGCGTGACGCGGCACGTCGATCGCGTCCGTCCGCTGACGGAGCTGAACCCCTGCGAAAGCTGCTCGTTCGCGCCCTGCCAGTATCGCCGGGCGCCGTATCGCCGCTCGCGAAGAGCTGCGCCGGCCGAGTTGCCAATCGCCGCGGATGCTGACGTCAATCCGCTGAGCGAGGACGCGAGCTACAGCGTCAGCCTGAAGGCGCTGCAGCGATGGAGCCACGAACGTCTGACGATCGAGTGCCGGGACGACGGCAGCCTCACCGCGGTATTTCGGTACGAAGGGACGACGTGCACAAACATGGGAAGGCCGCTGCAGTTTCACTATCATGTGACGCTGGGGCGGCGTGAAGACGGCTACCCGATTCTGGAACAATCGTGCGGACCAGCACCGGGCGATGACGGCTATACGGCCATGTGCCGGTACCTCACCGATCACGACGAGCTGATGGCGACGATCGCCCGGGAGCGTCCACTCCGGGGGCGGCCGCTCGAGGACGTGGTGCGCTGGACACGGCCGGTCAGCCCGGCCGGGTGCTACTGCGAGCCTGACAGCCGCCAGCACAAGTGGGGACTGGTGCTCGAAACGATCCACTACGCGCTGGCACGAATGTAGGGAGTCTGAGTCACCTTGAAGAAGACGCTGCTCGACGCGATCAAGGAACGCCCGCTGCTCGGCGACGGCGCGATGGGCACCCAGTTGATGATCGCGGGGCTCGAGCAAGGGAAGTCGGGCGAAGCGTGGAACCTGACCCACCCCGAGCGCGTGCTGGCGATTCAGCGGCGATACGTCGACGCCGGATCCGACTGCCTCCTCACGAACACCTTTGGCGGCAGCCGCATCATGCTCAATCGTCACTCAATTGCCGATGATGTCGTGGCGGTCAACGCCGCCGCCGTGGCCATCGCGCGCGAGGCGTTTGGCGGCCGGGACGGCTATGTGATCGGCGACATCGGTCCCTTCGGTGGCCTGATGGAGCCGTACGGCGAGTTCACCGAGACCCAGGTGCTCGACGCGTTCCGCGAGCAGGGGAAGGCGCTCGTGGATGCCGGCGCCGACGCCATCATCATCGAGACGCAGACCTCGCTCGAGGAGTTGCGGCTCGGCCTGATCGCCGCGCGTGAAGCCGGCGCGGCCTGCGTGATCGGGTCGATGGCCTACGACGTCACCCTCGACGGATCGACGTTCCGGACCATGATGGGCATCGATCCCGAGCGCGCCGCTGAGTTCATGCAGGACCACGGCGCCGACATTGTCGCGCTCAACTGCGGCACGGGGATGGACATGGAACGCGCCCGCCAGGCGGTTCTCCGATACCTCGAGATCACCGATCGGCCGATCATGGCGCAGCCCAACGCCGGTCAGCCGAAGCTCGTGGACATGAAAGTCGTCTACGATGAGACACCCGCGCAGATGGTGGCCGGGGTCGTCCCCCTGCTCGAGGCTGGCGCCAGCATCATCGGGGGCTGCTGTGGCAGCACGCCCGACCACATTCGCGCATTCCGAGAGGCGATGGATCAGTTCCGGGGGGCGAAGGCTCTGTCATGAAACAACGATTGTGCGACGTCAGCGCGGCCGCGATCACGAAGCTGCCGCAGCATACCGACGACAGGTCCGGCATCGGCGTGCACTACGTCGATGCGTACTTGAAACCCATGAACGCCAAGCTCGAGGACGGAACGCCGGTCAAGTGCAAGCGGCGCGGCCTGAAAATCTCGCTCTCGGTCGGCACGCGAAAAGGCGAAGGGCTCATGCGGCGGCTCGCCGTGAGTGCCGACCCGGTCGTGATGCTCGATACGGCCCTTCAGGAAGCAGCGAAGGGAGCCGGGGTGGAACTCAGCGTCGAAGACGGGGCGGTGTTTATCGGCTACGAGCAATCATGAACCAGAACCTTTTCAGCCTGCAGGGACGTGTGGCGGTCGTTGTCGGTGGAACGAGCGGCATTGGACGGGTCCTCGCGCTGGGCCTCGCCGATGCCGGGGCCGACGTCGTGGCGAGCGCGCGACGGGTTGAGCTCGTCGAGGAAGTGGCCGCGGAGATCGAGGCCAAGAAACGCCGGACGCTTCGGATTGCGACGGATGTGCTCGATCGCCGGTCGGTGAGCGCGGCGTGCGATGAGGTGCTGAAAGCCTTCGGGCAGGTGGACGTGGTCGTCTACTGCGCCGGCGTCAGCAAGCGGGTCGCCACGATCGACATGAGCGACGAGGACTGGCACCGCATCCTCGACACGAACCTGACCGGCGCCGTCCACACCTATCAGGTGTTCGCGAAGCCCATGATGGCGCGGCGATCCGGACGCCTGATTGGCATCGCCTCGCTGTCGTCGTTCGTAGGCCTCCACGAGGTCAGTGCCTATACGGCATCGAAGGCCGGCGTCGTCGGCCTGACGCGTGCGCTCGCGGTGGAGTGGGCGCCGCATGGCCTGACGGTGAATGCCATTGCTCCGGGGGTATTCCGGACCGAATTGAACGCCAAGATGCTCGAAGGACCGCGTGGACAGGAGTTCCTCCTGCGGACACCGATGCGGCGGTACGGGCAGCTCGAGGAGCTGGTCGGCGCCGCGGTGTTTCTCGCGTCCGACGCGTCCACCTTCGTGACCGGGCAGGTCCTTGCCGTCGACGGCGGCTTCCTGGCGAGCGGGGTCAACCAGTAGCCCGGGCGGCGGTGAGGAACCGCCCCAGGGCCGCGCTCCGTTGCTGGCGCGCGCATCGCCGAAGTCGCCGGCCGTCTGCCGGCTTCGCGGTCGTAGTCTCCATGAACACCTGAGGATTTGCGCGTCAGGTCCGCCGCTCGACGAGCCGCACGGCCTGGCCGTGTTCGGCGACCGAGAATCGCCGGTGGATCTCGCTCAGCGACAGCCCGTGCAGCGCCGGGTCCACGTCAACGATCGCCGCTCGTTGCCCCTTGCCCGGCTCGACACCGCTCAGCAGCGGCGCCTTGCCGGCAGCCTGCTCCGAGGGCTCGCGCAACCACGACAGCGACACGATGTGCCCATCGTCTGCAATCAGTACCTTCAGCTTCACACCCGCTCCTTGCGCCTACTGGCGGAAACGCGTCGGGGCTACCAGTACGATCGGTGCGATCGTCACGACCTCGGGATAGTCGTTCCGGAGCCGTACCCAGAGCGTCGTGGTCTCGTGCTGCCCCCACTTGTCCTGCGAGACGTCGTGCTCGATCCACTCGGAGACGATCGTCACGCGGCCCTCACGCACCGGCGCGAATGACATCCGCTGCCAGTGGCGGGCGTCGAAGCCCCACGAGAACCACCAGACAGCTTCCTCGTTGGGACCGAGAGTAATCTCGTCGAAGTAGCCCACATCTGCGGTCGAATCCAGGTTCCATCCCGACATCGACGTTCATCTCCATGGGATCCCGGCGGGGATCGCCCGGCGCGCCGGGACATTTGACCAGAGAAGTCCCGTGAAGCCAAAGGGAATCAGCGAGGGAGGTTCGAGGGGCGCTCGTCGGGCTAATGTGAACCACGGAGCTGCAGCACGTCGAGGATCATGCCGACGACGTAAGCGAGGCAGAGTCCGGCCACAAACGTCGATTCGAGGGGCAGCCGGCTGTCAGCGGCCGGCCGGCCTTTCTTCGCCTGACGCCGGGTGAGTGTCGCGGCGCAGCGCGAACGGACCCGCTCGGACCGGGCCGCATCGGGCTGGTAGAGCGGCAGGCGCCCGAGTTCGAGCAGGAGGCGATCGTCGATGTCGTGACTGCTCATGTCTTGACCTCGCGGAGATGCGTGAGCCGCGGGACGGCACTGTCGTCGAGGTGACGAGCCATCTGGGCCCGGGCGCGGCTCAGGCGTTTGCGCATGGCCTCCGGCGACAGCCCGCAGACGCCCGCCGCTTCCGACGGGCTCATTC
Source organism: uncultured Acidobacteriota bacterium (assembly GCA_963797625.1). Taxonomy (GTDB): domain Bacteria; phylum Acidobacteriota; class Vicinamibacteria; order Vicinamibacterales; family 2-12-FULL-66-21; genus DATBJJ01. The sequence continues at coordinate 175,299 of CAWCQI010000043.1, read as the reverse complement.
CGTGAACCGAGACGAGGAGCAACGCCTCGCGGGACGTGACGGGCAGCGCCGCGAGCGCCGCCTCGACGCGCCGTTCGGTTTCGGTCGCTGCCATCTGCTCGAACGGAGATGGCAGAGGGCATCCGGACGGCCACAGGCCGAGAAGATCGCTGGCATGGGCATCCTCGAGAAGCCGGGAGCGGCAGTAGCTCACGTAGAGGTTGCGCGCGACCGTGAAGAGCCACGCACCCAGGCGCGTGTCGGCCTGAAGCGCCGACGCGTGGGTCACCAGCCGCAGCCACGTCTCTTCGAGCAGATCTTCCGCCACGTCCCGCCGCCGGGACAGCCGCGCCAGGAAATTGAAGAGCGGCGTGCTGAAGCGCGCGTGCACGGCATCGAATGCCGCGGCATCTCCGTCGCGAAGGCGCGCGATCAGCGTCAGGTCGGATGCCGGCTCCATACACGTACCAACGCGCAGCGGCGCGGATCGTGACCGTGTCACGCCGTCGGGGTCTCCGCGTTCTACCCGTGTCGGACGCGGAGGTGACAGCGTGTTGATCCAGATTCTGACTCAGGCGGGTGTCGTCGCGCTCGTAAGTCTGATCGTCGCGGTCCTGCCGATGGGGGCGGGTCTTGCCTATGTGGTCCGGCCAACCGAGGCCCGGCTGGCGCTGATGCGGCCGCTGTCGCTGGCCGGCATCTTCGCGGGGCTGGGAGGCTTCCTGTCCGGGCTGATCAGCATCAGTCACATGGTCGGCACGAGCGCAACGCCGGTTGCGTTCAAGCTGGTCGCCGTCGGGCTCGCCGAGTCCCTCGTGCCGCTCTTCGTCGCATTCGGATCGCTGACCATCGCCTGGCTGTGCGCCGCCATCGGCCTGCAGCGGCACGCGTAACCGCCTGCGGTACCGTCGTCTTCAGTCACAGGACGCGGCGACAGTATGGAGTGAGTGCGCCCGCATGCGCCGGTCGGTCATCGTCCCCGTTGCGGCGACCCGCTGGCCGACGTAGCTCGACAGTCTCAGTCCGCTTCCCGCGTCGACCATTTCGATGGACGCCGGGCGCTTCTTCAGAAACCCGGACTTCCAGCTTCGCGATTTCGGCGTGTCGGTTCCCGACGTGTCCTTCAGCCAGAACGTGTCGTCGCCAGCCTGAAGGCAGCCCTGGATGGTCGTCACCGCCGCATTCTCCACGGGTGAAGCCGGTGCGGCAGCGGCGGCCGGCGCGGGCGCGGCGGGGACCTGCTTTCGGCGGTTCGGCGACGCTGGGTCTCGCGGACTCGGCGGCACGCGGTCTTGCCGGTTCAATGCTCCGATTAGAGGCAGCCGTTGCCGTCGCACGCGCCGTGACCGCACTCGGGGCGGACGGTCTGGGCGCAGGCGTCGTAGTCGCGAGCGTGGGGGACGTCGCCACGTCCTCTCGCAACACCGTCTCGGGTGCCAATGCCGCCGCGGTGTCGCTGGCGGCGTGCCGGGAGTAACTCGGAACGCCGATCAGCGCCGTGATGCCGACGACGCACACTACGCCGAACGCAAGCCACCAGCGATCCGCTGTGGCCTGCGCGCGTGCGGCTTTCGCGGGGCGCGAGCCCTTCGCCTCCGTGCGCGATCGAGTCGTTCCGCCTGCGGCGGGCTTCTTCGTCCGGCTCGATGCGGATGGCTTCCGGGGCTTCTTGGGGCGCACGGATATCCTCCTCAGGGAAATCTTCTGAAGTGCCCGGTCTGCATAGAGCAGATAGCGAGCCGATTGCGGCGGCGTCGCCGCCTTTTTCGCATGCACCGGTCTCCACCTCCGTGAAGGCCGTCCAGGCCCTGGATCTTGTGCAGCAAAGGCGTTGCCCCTGGGGCGACGAATGCCGGGTGCCCGTAACCATCACGGCTGCCGCAGTTTCGGGTGTCCGTTCGGACGAGGAGACGCGAGATGGGGAGGCTGCGGCCGCAAATTCCGTAATCCCGCGGCGAATGCTGCCAGCCGAGCGGACGCGATTCCCGGTCAGGGAATGACCGGCCTGCGGCCGCCACAGGCCGGTCGAAGTCATGACACCGGGGCGCGGTGCCTCACTGCAGGCCCGGGCAGGCAGCGGGCGCTGCGGCATCGATGCGCCGCGTGGCTCCTTCCGCAATGAGCTGGACCGTCACGCCAGTCGCCTGGACGTCCGCGTCCTCGTTCCGCAGCAGGTGCACGTGGCCGCCGCCCGGATCGACGAGGTGATTCGGTACGCCCGGCAGCACCGCGGAGTAGATGTGAGGCGTACACGTCGGGTCGTCGCCCTCGTAGGCCGTAACGGTTCCCGACGTGATGACCACCAGGCTCGGACCAGGGTGCGTGTGCCATCCGGCGCTGCTCAGGGCCGGCCACGTGTTGGACTGCACGTAGAGGTCGGTTTTCCCTTTACTGTTGAGTTTGAGCTGCCAGATGTTGGCCGGGATCGTGTGCAGGTTGACGTCCAGGTCGTCGAACGTCGCCATGGCCAGGGTCTTACTCATGAATCCCCCCGTCGCGCCTGTGGCCCGCACGGAGCCCGCATACGCGCCGCCGAGAGCCAGGGTCGTGACAACTAGCCAGATCCACCGGTGTCTCATGTCGTGCCTCCTGAATGGCGTTCTGCTACGATTCCGCGAACGCCGCACGGGCACCTTGAGGCCTGCTCGTGGCACCAGCCAAGCGGCAATCCACCGCACGGCCCCCCCTGCCGTCGATTACCGTGGACTGCCGTCTGTACGAGGCCCGCTGCTCGACCCGGCCCGCACCTGGAGACGAGTACCCACGATGGAGAATGAGCAGGCATCCGCCGGGCCGCTCCCGAATCCGAGCTCGCGCCAGGACCGCCTCGAGTCCTGGAAGGAAATCGCGTCGTACCTCCAGCGCGACGTCACGACCGTGCAGCGCTGGGAGAAACGCGAAGCGATGCCCGTGCATCGCCACGTCCACGACAAGCTCGGCTCTGTCTATGCGTTGCGTTCGGAGCTGGACGTCTGGACGCGCAGCCGGAAGCTTCCTGACAACGGCGGCGACGTCCGCGCCGCTGCCTCCCTCGACCTCGCCCCCGGAAAGACCGGAGGGATCCACGCTCGTCCTGTTCATCGCCGCAGGCCTGGTGCTTGCCCTCGGGTCCGTGTGGTGGGTTGCCGCCCGGACGCGCGACGCCTGGCGGAACCCGCTCGACAATGCGCAGTTCAAGAAGCTCACGGACTTCGGCGGGGCGGAGCAGGCGGCGGCGATCTCGCGAGACGGCAGGCTGGTTGCCTTTGCGTCCGATCACGACGGGCAGATGGACGTCTGGGTCACTCAGATCGGTACCGGTCAGTTCCACAATCTGACGCAGGGGCGGGTGGCGGGTGCCTTCGTCAACCCGGTGCTTCGCACGTTGGCGTTCACGCCGGACGGCGCGTTCGTCACCATGTGGGTCAGCCGGCAGGCTGAAGGGCAGACGAAGGCGCGAATAGACGTCTGGGGCATTCCGACGCTGGGCGGTGAGCCGAGGGTGTACCTCGAGGGCAAGCCGGAGTTCGACTGGTCAGCCGACGGCTCACGGCTGCTGTACCACGTGCCCGCGGACGGCGATCCGACGTTCGTCAGGGGCGCATTCGAACCGGATCCCGGCCGCCAGATCTATGTCGCGCCCGACAAGTTCCACGCCCACTTTCCCCTCTGGTCCCCGAAGGGCGACTTCGCATACTTCGTGCGCGGCGCGATGCTGCAGCAGGTGTTCGTCGACGCCGCCGACATCTGGCGCCTCAAGCCGGACGGCAGCGCCCTCGAGCAGATCACGCGGCACGACACGTACGTGAGCTACCCGGTGTTCCTCGACGATCACACGCTGGCCTACCTGGCCAAGGATCCGGACGGCTCGGGGCCGTGGCTGTACAGCTTGGACGTGGATCGCCGCGTGCCCCACCGGGTCACCACCGGGCTCGATCGCTACTCGTCCCTGGCGGCCAGCGCCGACGGCCGGCGGCTGGTCGCGACGCTGTCGAATCCCAAGACGACGCTCTGGCGGTTGCGGGTCGGCAAGGAACCGGCGACGGCGGCCAGCGCGACGCCCCTGTCGCTCACGACCGGCGCCGGATCTGCCCCCCGGCTGGGGCCGGACTACATGCTGTACGTCACTTCGAACGGTGCGGCCGAGGGCATCTGGAAGGTCGCAGGCGGCGCGCCCGTCGCGCTCTGGAACCCACCCGACGCCCGCGTGATTGGCGGCCCGGAGATCGCCCCCGACGGCCGCGCGATTGCCTTCTCGGTCGATCAGCGAGGAAGGAAGCGGCTCTATGTCATGAACAGCGACGGCACGAATGCACGGGTCGTCACCGACGCGCTCGAGTTGCGCGGCGCACCGTCATGGACGAGGGATGGACAGGCGATCACGTCGGCCGCAGACGTCAACGGCAGCCCGCGCCTCTTCCGCATCGCGCTGAATGGCGAGCGAACGATGATCGGGACGGATTACGCGCTCGACCCCGCATGGTCGCCGCGAGACGACTACCTGGTGTACTCGGGTCCGGACATCGGCACGACCTTCGAGGTGAAGGCGGTGACGGCGGCGGGCAGCCCGCACGCCCTGCCGCGATTGACGCTGACGCGTGGCGCGCGGCGTCTGCGATTCCTCAGCGGCCAGCGGGCGCTTGTCGTGATGGAGGGCGACATCCGGCACAAGGACATCTGGCGGATTGATCTCGAGACCGGAGTGCGGCGGCAGCTGACGAGCCTGCCGCCGGAGTTCACGATTCGCGACTTCGACATCTCCTCGGACGGGACCGAGGTCTGTACTCGAACGCGTCGAGGAGCACTCCGACATCGTGCTGATTGACCGCGCCGCGCGCGATTGACGGCTCAGTGCGCCCGCGGCGCCGGAAGCGTCGCTTACGCTCGGGAGGCGATCCCACCCTAAGGCAAACCGCGCGACTTGTCTTCACCCGATCAGCGTGTCCCACCCCGGCCGATACTGCTCCCGCCGCACCAGCGCAGTCGCCTCCTGCGAATTCGTGAACACCATGTCACGCGCATTCCAGACCAGGCGCTTGTACGGGACGCGAAGGGCGATGTTGCCCAGCGTGACAGCCTCGGCCAGCGCCGCGACCTCCTCGAAGCTGCCCTTCGATTTCGAGCCGTTCCTGATGGCGTTCACCCACTCATCGTCCGGCGCGGTCTGATCGAAGTCCTTCGCCACCACCGAGCCCTCGAAGGCCTGCTGGCGGCTCTTCGGGATGAAGCCGCGGCGTGTTCCCGCGGAAGTCGCACAGGATCTTGCCCTTCTCGCCGACGAAGAGCATGCCCTCGTCGGCGAAGTCCTCGCCGTCCTCGTACAGCTCCTCCGGCGTCTGCGGCTTCATGCCGCCGTCGTACCAGAACGTGTCCACCGACGGCCGGTTCGCGGTGGCGGGATGGCGCCACCGGATGGTGCTGGCTTTGGGGAAGCTCACCTGCGAGACGTGGCCGCCATCGCTGACGTTGTCCGCGTCGACGAACGCGTCGTTGTTCGGCCGCGCCTCGACCCATTCCGGCACGCCGAGCTCCAGGATGCGGTACGGCTGCCACAGGCTGTAGTGCCCCATGTCCGCGAGGCAGCCGGCGCCGTAGGCGTACCAGCCGCGATACACCGCGAACGTGTAGCTCGGGTGGTAGGGACGATCCGGCTCGGGTCCCTGCCACAGCGTCCAGTTGAAGCCGTCGGGAACGGGCGGTCCGGACTTGTGGTACTCCTGCATGCCCTGCGGCCAGAACGGCCGGTTCGTCCAGTTGTGCACCTCGCGCACGTTGCCGATGACGCCCGCCTCGATCCAGGCCGCCAGCGTGTGCCGATCGGGCCTGTTGCTGTACGCCAGCAGGTGGGACGGCGCCGGGCTCTCGCGTGCCGCCTGCAGCACGCGACGCACCTCGTGCAGCACGCTGGCGACCGGCTTGTGCGAGATCGCCGCCTTGTCCTTCCTGAGCGCCGAGATGTTGATGCTGCCGTGCTGATGGTCCGGCGTGATGTTGATGATCCCCTGGATGTCCGTCTCCTTCTCGAGCATCTCGCGATAGTCCTCGTAGGATCGGATGCCGCGGGCCGGCCGGCCCTCCTTCGCGTAGTAGGTCTCCATGATCTCGCGCGCCACGTCGCGCCCCGCGCGGATGCCGGTGTGGCCCGCGCCCCATTTCGGATCTGCCGAGGAACTTGCGGATGCGATCGCGGTTGCCCCAGCGGTCCCAGTCCACGTAGTTCTGGGAGTCCCGGTTCGGGTCGACGACCGCGACGAACTGCAGGTCCGGCCTCGACACGAGCCCGGTGTTGACCTGCCGCTGCGACTGCGTGCCGCAGCCGACCTGCGCGAGCAGGATCATGTCGCTCGGGGCAATGTAACCCGGGCCGCCGAGCACGCGGCGGGGAACGATCGAGAACGCCGAGGTCGCGCTGAGCGTCGTGAGGAACGTGCGGCGATTCACGGGTGTCATCGGTGCATCTCCTGCTTCGAGCGTCCTACGGCCACACTGGTGGCTCAGGCCGAGACTCACTCTCGGGCACGCGGGACATCGTATCCACCTTTCGGAGGATGTCCACGAGATCGGATCCAGCCCAGGCTCACAGAGTAGGATGACGGCATCCGGGTTCGGCGATGTGATTGATGGCTATCCCGGATCGCTGGAGTACTGGCGGATGGACTGCACGCATTCGCTGAGCGCGCCCAGCAGCGAGTCTCCCCAACCAAAGGGACGGAACGGGGCAGTGCCCCGGTTGACTTCCTTGTCCGCCTGCGCGTAGAAGCGCATCTGCAGCGCGTTCCTGGACGCGAATTCCTTCACGGTGATCACGAACTCGATCTCGCCGTCCGGTTGCAGCTTCTTGAACGAGAAGTGATGAAGCTGGGCCAGCTCCTCGGCGGGGTCTTTCTGCGCGTACATCCACTCAGCCACGGGCACCTCGTCTATGGGAGATGTGGGTGAGCCTGTCGCGCCGCCCCTGCGGCGGCTCCGACGCGCTCGACACCGCGGCGCATTCTACTTGATGTGGAATAGATGGCGAGCGAGGGTGAGCGTAGGGACGTCCGAGGGGCGAATCCCTTCGGATAAGACTCGACCGCGTCCTCCGCGGTGGTGCGGCGCGGTGCGCGGTCCGCTGTGCGCGGGGCGCGGGGGTGGTGCGCGCGGGCGCGGCGCCCGCCACGCAGGCCGCTACTGCTTAACAGGCATCAATACGCCGACCGCCTTGTCATCGGAAACGACCACCACCGGTCGTTCCGCTCCGCTGGTTCGAAGGCGCACCCTCCGGCCCGACACGACCCGGCGCAGGTAGGTGACGTAGGTCGCGCTGATCGCAACGCCGCTTGGAGTGAGGTGCGTGCGTCCGCCGGGTGTCGACTTGAGCTCGTTAAGAGCGCATTCATCCGTATGCGGCGCCTTGATGTAATCCTCGAGCACCTTTCCGGGCAATACCCGCTCCGGAAACGTCGTGAGCCCCGTCATCGCCGCATCGATGGCAAAACCGCCATCGGTGACGAACGTGCGGCCGTCGCTCATGCGCACCTGCCCCTGCCAGACTGGATCGCCGGCGCTCCCCGGGACGGTTGGTGTCATGTGCGGCGGCGGCTGTGTGGCCAGCGCCTGTGTCGTGAAGGCAGCGATGGCGATCATCACCGCTGCGCCGAATCGGGTGTGTCGCATGCCGGGAGTATATGGCAGTGTCCCGACCGCGCGAGGGCAGTCGGCTGGTACAATGCGCGGCGCTGTTCAACCAGGTCGAGTTCATCGTCCGTGCGGAGAGAGACATGACGGGCATTTCGAGACGCGACTTCGTCGCGCTGACCGCCGCCGGCGCGGCCGTCACGCCGTTCCTGCTGGACGATGCGCTGGCGGCGTGGCGCCGCCGGGGTGACGGCGCAGGAGATCGTCGATCGCGTGAAGAAGAACATCGGCGTCGACTGGGGCAGCGACGACGTCGATACGTTCAAGGCGGGCGATCCGTCGACGATCGTCACCGGCGTGGTGACGACCTCGATGGCGACGCTGGACGTGCTGCAGAAGGCCGTCCAGGCCGGAGCGAATCTCATCATCACCGCGGCGCCGACGTTCTACTCGAGGGCCGACCGAGCACGCCGGCGGGGCGCGGGCTCGGCGCCGGGCGGTCCGCGGGTCGCGGGCAGGTGCCGGCGCGCGCGGCGCGAGGTCCCGGCGCAGCAGCCGGCGCCGTCGCCGGCGACGGTCAGCGGCCCGGGAACCGGCGCGTCGGCGCCCATGCCGCCGCCGCCGGCGATGCCGCAGTCCGTGGTTCCGCCGGCAGCGCCACCGCAGGCCGCGGCTCCGGGCGACGCCGCCGCCGCCCGATCCGGTCTACGCGGGCAAGAACGCCTTCATCGAGAAGCACAAGCTGGTGGTGTTCCGCCTGACGCAGCACTGGAACCAGCGCAAGCCGGACCCGCGCGCGCAAGGCCTCGCGGCAGCAATGGGCTGGACGAAATACCAGGCCGGCGACGACGCGCTTCGGTACGAGGTGCCCGGCATGACGCTCGAGGCGCTCGCCAGCCAGTTGAAGAAGACGCTCGGCACACGCGGCGGCATCCGCGCGATCGGCGACCGGACCATGACGGTCCGGAAGATCGGGCTGCTGCCGGGATACACGATGATCCAGGCGTCGATCGCGATGATGCCGAGCGTGGACGTGATCGTCACCGGCGAGGTCCAGGAATGGGAATCGGCCACCTACGCCCAGGACGTCGCGTTCGCCGGCGTGAAGAAGGGCTTCATCTCAATCGGGCGCGTCGTCAACGAAGCGCCCGGGATGCAGGTGTGCGCCGACTGGCTCAAGACGATCGTTCCTGAAGTGCCGGTCCGGTTCATCTCGGCCGGCGATCCCTACTGGAGGCCGCTCTGATGGCACTCACCGCCGGCGACGTCGTCAACCGCATCAAGGCCGTCATGGCCGTTCAGGGCGTTCCGTGGAACGACGCGTCGACCCGCGACCGCTTCAAGTTCGGCGGGCCGGACACCATCGTCACCGGCATCGCGACGACATTCATGGGCACGTTCGAGGCGATCACGCGGGCCGCCGAACGTGGCCTCAACATGATCATTCCGCACGAGGACACGTACTGGAACGACGCCGACAACACGCTGATCGCCGAAGCCGACACGCTGGTCTACACGACGAAGATCGACTTCATGGCGAAGCACGACATCGTCGTCTTCCGGATCCACGATCACATGCACCGGCAGCGGCCGGACTTCACGTTCTCCGGCACGGCCCGCGAGGTCGGTCTCGATCCGTCGACGGAAACGGCGCCGAACTCGCACCGGTTCGTGATTCCCGAAACGACGCTCGGCGAGCTCGCGGCGCGGGTCAAGAAGATCCGCGGCGATGACGCCATCCGCGTCGTCGGCGATCCGAGCGCGAAGGTCAGTCGCATTGCCACGGGTGCGGGCATGGCGACGCCGGCGGTGAACGACTGCCTGACGTCGACGTCGTGATCGGCGGCGAGCAGCGCGAGATCGAAGGGACGTTCGACAGCCCCGAGTACGTCATGGACGCGGCCACGCTGGGCGTGCCCAAGGGCTGGATCATCATCGGACACAACATGTCCGAGGAGTCGGGCATGCAGGAGATGGCCGACTGGCTGAAGGCCGATCGTGCCGGAGGTGAAGGTCCAGCACGTGCGCGCCGGCGTCGTCTACTGGGTGCCGAAGTAAATCGCCGCGGCGCGGCGGACGATCTCCACCAGGTACGCGAGACACCACGCGCCGCCGAGCGCCGGGACGATGACCCGTCGGAAGGCCGTCGCAATCACCATCACGACCGATCTCTTCGGCCGGGCCTCCGCCTGCAGCAGGGCGTGACATCGGCGGCGCAATCGGCGCGCGCGGCGCTGGGAGACGTCGCAGGTCCGCAAGCTCGCGACGGCTGGCCAGGATGTCGTCGTCCGGCTCGTCGTCACGATCAACGGTCATGTTGCATATCCTTTCTTGAGTGCCGCGACGGCGGGCGTCTCGCGGAGTTTCTCCGCGAGCGCCGCGCGCGCCCGCGACAAGCGCTGGCGCAGCGCCTCGGGACTGATCCCGCACACCACCGCCGCGTCGGTGGGCGTCAAGCCCTCGTGACCGACGAGCAGCAGGACCTCCCGGTATTGCGGTGAGAGTGTCGACAGCGCACGTTCGACGCGCCGCTCGAGTTCACCGGCCGCCGCCAGGTCGAACGGCGAGGGCCACGGCGCCGGAGACGGCCACAGCGTCAGCAGTTCTGGGACAAACGTTTCCTCCAGGAGCGCGTCACGGCGGTAGCTCCAGTACAGATTGCGCGCGACCGTGAAGAGCCACGGTCCCAGACGTGTGTCGGGGAGCAGCCTGGGCGCGTGGCGCACCAGCCGGAGCCACGTTTCGTCGAGCAGATCCTCGGCGAGCGTTCGGTTTCGGGTCATCCGCAGCAGGAATGCGAACACCCTTGGACGATACGCGTCGTACACCTCGTCGAACGCGCCGGTGTCGCCGGCGCGGAGCCGCGCCACGAGCACCCGCTCGTCGTCTGGAGCCATCGGTGTCATAACCCGCCAGGCGGTCAAGCGTGACACGTCACGGACCGGCCTCTGGCGAGTTGTACTCCAAGACGTTCAATCAAGGAGGACACCATGCCGAATCTTGTGGATTTGCTTCGGACAGATTCAGCCTGTTCGCGAAGCTCACGATGGCGGTGGCCATCGTCGCGTTCGGTCTCGCCGTCGCGTACGTCTTTCGGCCGACCGAGCAGAAGCTCGTCCTGATGCGGCCGGTCTCGCTGGCCGCCATCTTCGCGACGGTCAGCGGGCTGCTCGGGGGCTGGATTGCGGTGCTCGCGAGCATTCCCGCGACGCCGGATGGGCACCTGCCGGTGGCGAGTCTCTATCGAGGCATCGCCGAATCGCTCACCGTCGGCTTCGTCTCGTTTCGGCCTGCTCGCCGCCGCCTGGATGCTCGTGGCCGTCGGCGTGCTACGACGTGGCCAGGTCGATGTCGGATAGTTCGCGGCTGGAAGCTATCTCATAAACTGCCAGCGGGTAACAGTGCGAGCGAGCGCAGCGAGCGAGCCACGCGACCGGAGCGAGCCGGCGCAGCGGCAAGCGAGGGCGCGTGTCGGGGAGTCCGAGGGGCAACGCCCCTCGGATAAGACTTGAACTCCCGGTCGGCGAACTCGATGAACACCGGCCAGTTCGGCGCCGTCCGTGTGCCCACCGGCGTGCTGCCGGAACGTGAGGTCGCCGTCCATCAAGCCGGTCTCGATCTTCGGGAACTCCGTCGTGCCCAGTCCCTTTCTTCCCGAGCAGACGATAGACGGGATCGGCGCCGACGCCGGCCATGAACGTGCCCTTCGCATCGACCCACGCGTCCATGATGTTCACCGGCTGCGTCGCGCACGGGCCGCGATTGGCCTGGCAGCGCGGATCGTCGGCGGTCATGAGCTGATAGGTGCCGTCCGGATTGGTGAGGGGACCGCTGCCGGCGCTCAGGAACAGCGGACGCGGCGCGACCATGGCGATGAGCTCGTGCGAGTCGACGGGCAGCGTGTCCCAGCGGCCGCCGTACTTCATGAAGTTGCCGGCCATCCAGTGGTACTCGTTCGTGCCATTGAGGTTCTCGATCAGCTCGCCGAACTTGCGGCGGTGCAGCTTCGCGCCGCCTTCACCCGACGAGCTGACGTAGCCGATCGCGAAGCGCTCGTCGTAGGCCATCGTCACGAGCGTCGCCTTGCCCCAGCGCGAATGCCCTTCGACGCCGACGCGCTTGGCGTCGACGGCCTTGTCGGTCTCGAAGTAGTCCATCGCGCGATCCGCGCCCCAGGCGAGCGCGCGCAGCGAGCCCCAGTCGTCCATCTTCCGCGGCTGGCCCTTGTTCATCAGGCCGATGATGCCGACGGTCAGGCCGCATCCGCTGTCCGCCTGAATGCTCGCGGTGTTCAGCATCGCGTAGCCCCAGCCTTTCTGGAGCAACTGCGCCTGCCAGTTCGGACCCGCCGGGCCCGCGGGCCGCAGCGGCCCGCCGCCGGCGGCGCCGGCGCCCCACCCGCACGTCCTGCGCGCCCCGGCGCCACCGCCGCGCGGCGCGGCCCGGAGGCGGCGCGCACGGATTCGGCGTGTTGTTCGCGGGCATCGGGTTCGGACCGCCGCCGCCGAACTGCATGACGATCGGGCACTGGCCCCGTCGCGTTGGCCGGCGTCACGAGCGTCATCCCGATGTTGACCGTGATGGCCGGATACGACGAGTTGTCGACGCGTCCGACGAGCTGCTTCGTGATCACCGGGATGTCGCTGATCGGCTGCGGCGTCGCGCCGCCGAATCCGCCGCCGCCCATCGGCAGCCCCTTCTCGCTGCTGACGACTTCCCACTTGACCGCGGGCATGTTCCTCGGCACGCGGCCGTAGACCTCGCGGTCGAAGAGCTCCTTGATCTCCGCCCGGCGCGCCGTCCACTGCGCGGCGGTCGTGACCTTGGTGCCGTTGTTCATGACGAGCGGATCCGGCAGCGTCGGGTACGGCGTCGCCGGTGGCTTCGTCGTACGTCGCCGCCTGGTAGGCGTCCGGGCCTGGCGGGAACCCCGAAATCTTGAGCACGCGCATCTGCCGGTCGTGGTCCTGCTGGCTCGTCAGGAGCACGACGGCGGGCTGGGCGCTGGGTGCGGCGGCCTTGTCCTGCCCGGCGGCGCGAACGAGCGGCGGTGGCGCCGAGCGCGAGGACGACCAGACTCAGCGTCCATTGCAGCGAGGTGTGCAGTCTGCCTGACATGTTTCGGTCTCTCCCGGAACCCCGGCCGATCGTGTCAGTCGCTCGCAATGCTCGCTCGCACTGTTATTCGCCAGGCCCAGACCGTGATGACGATCGTGCGCCCGCCGCGCATCCTCGAGCGCGGCCTTCTTGGGAAAATCCTTGCCGGTGATTTCCTTGTAGACCTGCGCGACCTGCGACTCGAACGATGCGGCCGGCTTGTCGCCGGCCTCGATGTACGTCGGATGGCGTGCGATGAGTGCGGTCCGAATCGCCGGCACGTCGGCCTGCACGCGGTCGGGCGCCAGGTCCTTTCGCTTCTCGACTTCCGCCCTCAAGCGCGACGAAGAACTGCCGCTGCGCCTCGAGCACCCCGCCGTCGCCCACAGGACCGTGCCCGGGCGCCACGATTGATGGCGCCAGCTTCTGGCGCCTGCCAGCGTCTCGATCCACGCACCGCTGTCGCCGTCGCCGATGTAGTTGTACGGGCCGTTCACGCAGGCGTCGCCCGTGAAGAGGATGCTTCTCTTTCGGCAGCCACGCGAACCCGTCGCCATGTGTGTGGCCGACGCCGAAGTACAGCAATTCCACCCGGTGCGTCCCGTCGTCGAAGATCATCTCGTCGCGGTAGAGCAGCGACGGCGGCTTGAGCTGCTCGGCCTTGACGTCCTCGCGCTCCTTCGCCGTCTCCTCCCATCGCCCGGGCTTGCCGCCGAATAGTCCGGTCTCGTACTTCCGCATCTCCGCCAGCACGTTCCGTGCGCGACGGGCACTGCCGCCGTTGTCGACCCAGACCTGATTGCCGTAGGCGTGATCGCCGTGATGGTGCGTGTCGAAGGCGAACCGAATCGGCTTGTTCGTCTGCGCCTTGATCTTCGGGATGATCTCCTGCGCGCCGGAGGGGAAGTTCGCGTCGATCACGAGCACGTAGTCTTCAAAGACTATCCAGCCGTTGTTGCAGTGTCCCTTCCCCTTGATGTCGCCCTCGTGAAAGAACACACCCGGCGCCAGTTCCTTGACCGTGTCGGTCTGCGTGGCGACCTGGCGCTGGTAGAGTCCCAGCATCACCAGCCCCGTCGTCAGGACGTAACATGCGAACCTCTTCATGGCGCTCCTCGCTTGAGAGCGGACTATATCCCGCGCAGAACCAACTCGACGAACTCAGTGTTGCCGCTGACATGCGCTCCCGGTCGGGCGGATACCGCTTCGCCAAAGCCTTGAGGGAACCGGGCGCTGGTCCGTCTTGGCAACCGTGTTGCGTGGCCGCCGTATAGATTCGTCCGAATCCACCGATCGTTAACAAACCATGAGGGCGGCTGCAACGACTGCCCCACATGGCGGCTCACTACGCCGGACATCCCACCCGTTAACGGGAGCAACTACGAAGAGGGTGGCGATCCGTTCCTTGGCCAGCCGGAGCAGATCTATGCCGGATGCGGGAGGCCGCCCGTTTGGTCCCTTCACCTCACGCAACCTGACGCCGGACGGGAGACGGCCTTCCTGCGAGGCTGGAGAATGTCATCGCGCCTCCGCGGCCACCGCCGTGCCGAACATCGGGCTCGCCGCCGCGCGCCATCCAGAATCCCAGCGTCGGCGACCGCGAACAGCAGGCCGAGCGTGAGCCAGGCTGGTCCTGAGTACAGACTCCCGCTGTTGAGCGTGAGCGGCATCCGCATCGTCAGTGCGTTCGCGGTGAACATGACGAAGGTCGCGAGGAGACCGTATCGCAGAAGGACGATGACGAACGTGAGCAGGAAGGCGCAACTGATACAGCACCGTCAGCCCAAGATGGGCGCGATTGGAATCCTGCGCCAGTTGGAGGGCGATCATGAGGACGAGCACGACGGCGGCCGTCACGTAATCCGACCACGCGGATCGGACTCCCGATGCGCGAGGCGCCCCGCTTCACGATCTCGCGCAGGACCGTGAACATCATCACGCTCAGGAGCGCGTTCTGGAGACCGTTGTTGATGCTGTTCGTGATCGTCAGTACAAAGTAGCGGCTGTGCTCGAACACGCCGACATTGGACGTCATCGGCACCGGCTCGCGGCCAGCCCATGAGGCCGGGCACGAGGGCATTGATCTGTGTGAGCGCCGTGAGGGCCACGCCGCTCGCCGTGCCGACGATGCAGGTCGCGGCCGACCACGGGATCGCGGAGCCGCCCGGCGAGCGCCCGCGACCATCCCACCAGCATCGTCGGCCAGCTGCGGCGGACGAACGGCTCGATCGCGAGATAGACCAGGTACATCACGCCGCCGACGAACAGCCCGATGCCGACGTAGGTGAAGAGTCGGTCGGTCTCGTCCGTCAGGCGAGTGACAGATGCGGCAGGAGCACCCACGTGCCGATGAAGATAAAGAACATCATCGCCGCCGAGCCGGAACGCGCCGCGCCGATCGGCGCGGCCGGATCGGAGATTGCGGCGCGCCAGGACGACGGCCGCGACCAGCAGCACGAGAATGACACCGGCTCCGCAACCGGCTCTCGGGCCGTCGCGGTCTCGCATCCGGGCTCGCGCGAGCGCCGAGGTCCACGGCGCCGACGATCTCGAACGAGACCGGCCGTCCCGCGATACGCCGCCGCTTCGATGGTGACCGGCGTCTTCGTCTCCGGCAGCGTTCCCGTCCACGCGCGGCGTTCGTCGGCGAAGGCCGAGCGGCGTCCGCGCCGGCGTGGTCTCGGTGAACGTCGCCGGATTCCAGCGACGCCGCGGCGAAGAGCGGGCGCCCAGTCCGTCGTCCGCGGTCCGCGGCGGCGTCGAATCGACCTGCGGCGGGACGGCTGCGAACGAGGTGAGCCGTCCTTTGGTGTCGATCGTCGATGCAGCGTCGAGCCCGGCAATCGTCAGCGGCGGATCGTCCAGATCGTTGACGCTGAGCGGGTTCTTCGCGATGCATCGGCGACCGGGCTCGTGCGAGTACCAGAACAGCAGCGCGGCAGGACGTCCGTCCGCCAGCTCGCGCCAGTGAGCCTCGCCGCTTCCGTTGCGTGCTCTCCCCACTCCAGATACGCGCGGTCGTGCGCGAGCCGGACGACAACTGATCGACGGGCACGTCCGTGTAGCCGAGCGCTCCGTCGAACTTCTTCCGCGCGATCGAGCAGCACGGCCGCCGGCTTGGACAGCGGCACGCGCGCGAGCAGCGACGTTCGATCGGCCAGCGCCGCGACCGCAAGGAGCAGCACGCGCCGTCAGCGCGAGCCAGCTCGACACCCGCCGCCAGGCGACAGCATCGCGCTCTCGCCGCCGGCGGCCGCGACCATTTCCGGGCGACGGCGTCTCGCCGGCGGCGAGCGCCGCGGCCAGTGGATCGCCGCCGGGCAGCGACGCCGCCACCGCGAGTGCCGACGCGGGACGGCGCGCGGGATCGCCTTCGAGGCAGCGAAGAATCGCGCGCTCGATCGTCGCGTCGAGCGTCTTCACGAGCTCGGTCGGCGCGTGATCGATCCGGATGAGTGCTCCGCCACGAGATCGGCGATCGTCTTGGCGTCGAACGCGCGACGGCCGGTGAAGAGCTCGTAGAGCACGAGCCCGAGCGCGTAGATGTCGCTCCTGACCGTGACCTCGCGCCCTTCGAGCTGCTCGGGCGCCATGTAGGCGGGCGTGCCGGCGATGCCTTCGGTGCCGGCGCCGGCGGCCGCCAGGCTGAAGTCCATGACGCGGACCCGGCCGGCGCCGTCGAGCATGATGTTGGCCGGCTTCAGGTCGCGATGGATCACGCCGCGCTCGTGCGCCGCCGCGAGGCCGGCGCAGATCTGCCGCGCGATCTCGATCGCCTTGTCCTCCGGCAGGCGGCCGATGCGCCGGAGCAGCGACGACAGATCCTCGCCGTCCACGTACTCCATCGTCAGGAAGAGATGTCCCGACGCGTCGCCGATGTCGTACACGCGGCAGACGTTGGGATGCGAGACCTGGCGCGCGGTGCGCACTTCGTTGTGGAACTGCGCGAGCCGCACCGGGTCGTGGCTGAGCGTCTCGGGCAGGAACTTCAGCGCGACGGGCTGGCCGAGCCGGAGATCGTCGGCGCGATAGACCTCGCCCATGCCGCCGCGGCCGAGCAGGCCGATCACGCGATACCGGCCTTCGATGATTTCCCCGGGCGGGAACCGCCCGTAGTCGACCGTGCTCGAGGATCCGAGCCAGCCGCTCGAGGCCGGCCGCGACGGCGTGCCCGTCAGGTGCGTCTGGTCGCCTGCAGCGCTTCCCACCCCCGGCGCGGTCACGTCATCGGCCATGAATGAGGCAGATATATCACTTTCGAGCGAGCATCGTCGCTCTGGAAGGTCTTCGGCGGCGCATGTTTGCCGCGCATGCACAGCGAGACCGCCGTCCACGCGGGTCTCAGGGCTGCCAGCCACACGCGGGCGGCGCAAGGAGTCCTGAACTTACTCGCGGATCACTGTGAATGTCTTGCTCGCGCTGTTGAACCCGCCCGCGACGGACGTGTCGTCGCTCGAGGCCGTGAGGCGGATGTTGAGCTCGCTCTTCGGCCGTGCGTCGGCTGCCACCGACAGTTGAACGGTCGCGGTGGCTTCGGCGCCTGCCCCGAGCTCGAGCGTCGGCGGGTCCACGGCAATGACCCTGCCCTGGTCATCCGAAGCCACGAGCCTCAACCGGATCACGGGACCGTGATTCCGGATTGTGAAGATCACAGACATCTCGCGTACCTGCGGTCACAGTCTCGCCTGCCGGCGGGACGACTTCGACAGCTTCGCCGTGAAACAATCCGGGCCACATCCGCTGAACCTGGCTGCCGGATTGGTCACGGCCATTGACGACCACGCGGAATGGCTCGGTGGGAAGCGTCACGGCGCCGATGAATTCCCGGCCGTCCGTGGACTGCAGATCGATTACCTGAAGCAGCCGCGCATCCTGCGAGATGAGCTGAAACGTCGGACTCCCGATCGCTGACGACACGTTGACCCGCAGTGTCGCGGGACTGCCGGCAATCGGCTCCCCCTGGATTCTGACGAGGCGATCGGAAGCGGACTCGTCACGTTCCACGAACTCGGCAACCGACAGCGACAAACCACTCTTCGCATGGATGCTGAGCCAGAACCGACCGGCCGGGGCCATTCGCACCAGCCACATCCCTGTGGCTGGCGCATCAACCGTGATGATGCGCCCGCAATTCAGAGTCGTGTCCTCGATGCGGTCGCCTTGTCGGACCGCGGTTCCGTCAGGAGCAATCAGTGTGAGCGATCCACCGGTGGCGTCGAACGTCCCCGAGAACGTCATGCGGACAACCGTCGGATCGACCGGGATCGAATACGAGCGGTCGCTATGGTCCGATGCCCACAGGATCGTCTGCGGCAGAAGGGACGCTTCCATGATGCGCGATGACTTGCCGACTTCCGCGGTACTCATGGGAAACGGCTGCCCGCCGGTCTCGGTGGCGCCTTTGACGTAGACGGGATCGATGGGGCCGCAGACGCCGGGGCCAAATCGCACGCCCTGAGAGGGGGGCTCCGATGCCGCGATGATCGTGGCCATCAGCACGCCGGCGATCAGTCCCGTCATCCTCATTCTCGTTTTCATCGTCAGTTCCAACAGACGCGGAAATGCATCGGTGTCGATCTGACGCCGGCGCAGGAAGAGCATCCGCGAGTCCAAGTCGAATCGACATGATAGTCCGCCCGGAAAGGATGCCGCCGTGGAGTTTCCAGTCGCGGGTAGCGTGTCGGGAGGGGAATGGCTGACGAGGGGCTGGGACCTGCGGAACCTGGCGCCGACACGCCCTGCCGCGAGCTTCGTCTCTTCGCCTGGCAGCGGAGACTCGCGGCACTTGTCGGCATGCGGGAGCGGTGTCTGTGACACCGCTCCCCATACCGACCAGCTGGGTAGTGCCCTAGTTCCCGCCGTTGTTCGCCGGTACCGTGACGGTCGCGGTCTTGACCGTCGCGTTCCCAGCCTTGTCAGTCACGCGGTAGGTGACGGTGTAGACCCGGCCCACATTGCCGTTGCCGGTGTCACGCTCGGCACGCAGTGAGAACGCGCGATCGTCGGTGCCGAACGCCGCGTCCTGGATGTCTGCTTCCTTGTTGTTCGTCGGGTCGCTGATGGTGATCGACACGAGCGTCACCGACGGGCTGCGATCACAGTTGTCCGTCGAGTTGATCGTTGCCGTCACCTGGATGAACTTGTGATCGGGCGGCGAGAGCACGTTCGGTGACAGAGTCACGTCGAATGTTGGCGCCGTGACGTCCAGAATCTGCAACGGCGTCGAGGTTGCGGCAGTCAGGTCCTGTCCCGGGAAGTCCTTGAACGCCAGGGCCGCGCCTGCGCTCGTGAAATCTCCCGGACAGGCGTTGGCCGGAACTGTGAAGCTCGTCGATTCAGTCGACTCCAGGCCGACAATCACGAGACCGAGATTTGACGTCCCGGCGGTGCCATCCGGGTTCGTCTGCTTGAGAAACGACGAAATCGCCGGGCCGCTCCCCTGTTCGTGATCTTCGTGCTGAAGGTCACGAGGTCTCCCGGCTTGGCCGTCGTCGGACCGCTCTGCTGCAGAGTGATCTGAGGGGCCATCAAGAAGGCCAGGTCGAGACGGGCGTCCAGGAGCGTGAGCAAGGCAGGATCAGGATGAGAAACAGGATCGCGATCGAGGCTGGTTTGAGCCCTTTCATCGTTCGTCTCCTCGAAAATGAAAATCCCCACACCTCTAAGGTTGCGTGGCGCGGTTTTCTTTCGAAGGGGTGCCGACGGAGGATCGGCGGCACGAGACATTTGAGGATGCGGGGCTGGACAGGTTCGTGGGGGAGGGCTGGACGAGTCGTGGGCGGGGATGGCGTTCATCGTCCGAGCTATGCCGTGGACGGTCCGCAGCCGGTTGTCGTGGCTTGCAATGAATGCGGGACTTGACGAAATATGAGCGTGGGAGATCAGTGCGCCTGCAGGCGATCCGCATGGAAACAATTACCGCTCGGCCTAATCGTGACAGCCTCGCTCACGGAAAATGGCATGGGTGATGGCGCCGGCGCAGAGGCTCGGCTTTGAGCGAGCCCGTTCGACTTCGGGGCAAGGCGTCGTGGCGCGACACCTTGCTGGGCGTGCTGAAGGCGTGGAACCGCCACCAGGTCTGGAAAATCCTGACCGCTATCGTGGTGATCTGGATCGTCAGCGGCACGGCACTCTACTTCGCGGAGCGTGGCACGACTCCAGCGTTCGCGACGTGGCGCGAGTCCCTCTGGAGCGTCTGGGTCACCCTCTTCAGCGGTCTCAACGACGCGCCCAGCACTCCTGTTGGGCGGCTCATCGTGTCCGGCGTGCTTGTCGTCGGTGTTGCCCTGGCCGGCTTGTTCACCGCTAGCGTGGCGTCGATCCTGATCGAACGCTCACTAAGGAGTCGCGAGGTGTCTAATCTTGAAATGTCCGGCCATCTGGTGCTGTGCAACTGGTCGCCGCGAGCACTGGACTGGATACGCGAAGTGCACAGCGGTATCGTCACCGACAAGCGGCCAGTCGTGGTCGTCCACGACACACCCGACGAAGTCGTGCTGCCTGACAAACAGGATGAAGCCGCCTTCAACGACGTCTATATCGTCAAGGGTGACCCAGCCAACGAAGTGATCCTGCGCCGCGCCAAGGTCGCGCAGGCGCATTCCGTCGTCATCTTGTCGGACGACCGCGAGCACCAGCACGCCGACGGAAAAACCATCGTGTGCTGCATTGCCGTCAAGAACGTTTGCGTGCAGGAGCGCCAGCCGAACATCGTGGCCGAGTGCCAGGATCCGAAATACCGGCCGCACATGCACAAGTCGGGCGCCGATGAAGTCATTTCGGCCGCCGACTTCGGATTGCGGCTGATGGCACGTGCCTCGCTCTTTCATGGCATGACGCGCGTTTATCAGGAGCTGCTGTCGGTCCGCCGCGACGCCAACGAGATGTACCTCGTGCCCGTGCCTGCCCAACTTGTCGGGATGGATTTCGTCGCGGCGGCAAACGTATTCCTGCCCGATCGCACGAGCATGAAGGCGTGCCTTCTCATCGGGCTCTATCGCGGTGAAACAATGATGCTCAACCCGGTGGGCGGGGAAGCGGGACCCTTGTGCGAAGGCGATGAGCTGATCCTGCTGAGCCAGACTGTGCCGGATCTTTCGCGACTGCAGGCGAAGGGCACCGCATAGCGTCTGCCAGGGTCACATCGACATGCGGTGGGCTGGCAGGAGATCCCAGACGCGCCAGAAGGCGCGCATCTCGTCGGAAGTCCCCAGAGACACGCGAATATGCTTCGGAAATGAGGGAAATGGGCCGGCGACGAGGACGTCGTTCTTACGGAAATGCTCGACGATCTCGGTGGCGTTGCCCTCCGCAGTGATCATCACGAAGTTGGTGTGAGAGTCGATCGTCCGAGCCATTCGCGCGTTTGCCTGGTTGAGGAATTCCTGTCGATCGTCGGCGGCCCGCTGCACGGACGCTCGCACATGTCCGACATCGCTCAGTGCGATGACAGCCGCACGAGCCGCGACGCCGTTCACGCCGTCTGAAAGCCGCAGGGAGACCAGGCGACGGGCAGCGTCGGTGGAAGCGACTGCGTATCCGATTCGCAGTCCAGCCAATCCATGAATCGCGGAGAGCGTGCGCGTGACGATCACACGGTCGTGTCCGCTGGGACGATCGATGAACGAGGCGTACACGGACGCTCCGTCCGCGTAATGATGATAGGCCTCGTCAATGAGCACATGCGTCTGCACGGGCAGGCTGTCCAGGAACAACTCGATATCCCGCCGCCCTGTCAGCGTTCCGGTTGGATTGTTCGGGTTGCACACATAGACGAGTCCGGTATCGCCGTTGACCTTCGATCGCATCGCGTCGAGGTCGTGGGCGTAGCGGGTGGTCAACGGCACGGCGACCACGTCGGCCCCCGTGAGGCGCGCGTAGTCGGCCATGGGCCCGAAAGACGGCGTCGCCATGACCACGTTCTTGCCGGAACCCGCAAACGCGGCTGACGCGATGCGCAGGATTTCGCTCGAGCCGCAGCCGAGGACGATGTTCGAAGGCTCGACGTGATGCAGGACGGCGAGCTTGTCGCGCAACGCCTCCTCCAACACCTCGGGATACCGGTTGGGGATCGCGGAGACTTCGCGAATAGCGGCGGCCACCCGGGGCGAAGGCCCGAAGGCATTCTCGTTCCGGTGGAGGCGAACCGGGCTCACGCGGCTGGGCGCCGCATCTTCGGCAGCCGAAGCAATCGAGCCTCGGGCCATCGCCGGCATCGCCGCGCTGACGCCGACGCCGGTCCCCAGTTGCCGCAGCAGAGTCCTTCGTGACAGGTCCATATGATTACTGCACGGTCAACGTGACAGTCGTGGACCGCGAGACGTTGCCTGCTGTCGCGGTGAAGGTCAGGCTGCTGGTCCCCGACTTCGTCTGTTTCTTCGTGGTTACGGTGGCGGTCGACGGCGTACCAGGTGCGATCGATGCCGGACTGAAGCTGACAGTCACGAATTTCGGCAACGAGCTGGCGGAGAGAGACACGTTTGACGAGAACCCTCCAATTGGAGTGATCGTGACCGTATAGGTGGTAGAACCGGGAGATGGGACCAGCCTTGTGGCCGGCGCAACAGAGATCGTGAAGTCGCCGACGATGTTGACCACGAGCGTGACGTCCGCCGAATGGGAGACCGGCCCGCTCGTGCCAGTGATCCTCAGCGGGTAACTCCCCGGCGTCAGCGCGTTCGTCGACACAGTGAGGGTCGTCGTGCCAGAAGCCGAGACCGAGGCCGGGCTGAATGACGCGGCCCCTGCCGGCAGACCCGTGACACTGAACGCAACAACACCCGTGAATCCGGTGAGAGGGTTCACCGTCGCAGTGAATGTGGCGCTTACTCCCTGGGTGACGGGCTGCGACGTTGGCGACGCCGACAGCGAGAAGTCAGTCACGGTGATGGTTCGCGTCGCGGCCTGACTCGTCAGACCGCCGCTATCGGTGGCCGTGAAGGTTGCCTGATACGTGCCAGGAATGGAATACGTTACGTTCAACGGGTTCTGCTGCGTGCTCGAGCTCGGGCTCCCCCCGGGGAAGGTCCAGCTATACGAGGCGATCGCTCCATCAGGATCGCTGCCGGTCCCGGTAAAGGACACCGCCTGGCCCGGATTGACTGTCACGTTCGTGAGCGGGGTGGCGATCGAGACGCTCGGAGGGCTATTGCTGACGATGTTGACCACGAGTGTGACGTCCGCCGAGTGAGAGACCGGCCCGCTCGTGCCAGTGATCCTCAGCGGATAGCTCCCCTGCGGCGTCTGCGATGCGTTCGTCGACACGGTGAGCGTCGTCGGGCCAGACGTCGAGACCGATGCCGGACTGAATGACGCGGTGGCCCCGGAAGGCAGACCCGTGACGCTGAACGCAACTGTTCCCGTGAATCCGGTGCCAGGGTTCACCGTCGCAGTGTATGTCGTGCTCCCTCCCTGTGTGACCGGTTTGCGATGTTGGCGTCGCCGACAGCGAGAAGTCGGACACGGTGATGGTCCGCGTCGCGGCCTGGCTCGTCAGACCGCCGTTGTCGGTGACCGTGAAGCGTCGCCTGTGTAGGTGCCCGGCGTCGAATAGGTCACGTTCCCGGGGTTCGCGCGAGCTCGAGCTCGGGCTCCCGCCGGGGAACGTCCAGGCTATACGAGCTGATCGCTCCGTCCGGATCGCTGCCGGTTCCCGCGAAGGACACCGCCTGGCCCGGATTGCACGTGACGTTCGTCAGCCGGGCTGGTGATCGTGGCGCGTCGGAGGCTGATTGCTGGCGGACGCCACCAGCCGCACGAACGTGGCGACCGACGGCACGCCCGGCCGAATTCAGCACGAACAGCATGTAATAGCCGGGAGGGGCGATGTTGCCGTTCGGCGGGGCCGTCACGTTCAGCACACCGGTTCCGGCCGTGTAGGACAGGCCGACGAGCCGCTGGTCCATGTCGAACGCGTGCGTCGGCGCGCCCGGCCGCACGAGCACGACCGACCCGATACCCGCCGCGTCCGGCGTCTGCACCTGGAAGTGGCTGCCGTAGCCAACGTGACCGGGCGTCACGCCGGTGATGGCGGGCCGGCCGCCGCAGTGCCGTCCGTCGTTGAACAGATAAGCGGGCGAGTAGATCTCAATGCGCGTCTCGTAGTTGCCGCGCGTGGGGTTGCCGCCCACCAGCAGCACCGGTCGCATCCGGCAGCAGCAGTGAGCTGGAGTGGTAGAGGCGAGGAAAAGCATTGGCACCGGCCGGACTGAACGTGTTCGTCGCCGGGTCGTACAGGTCGGCGTTCAGGCTCGCGGTCGCCGCATCCTCGTCGTTGAGCGATCCGCCCATCGCGAGCACCTTGCCGTTCGGCAGAATCGTCGCGTTCATCTCGATGCGCGGCTGCGACATCGACGGGCCGAACTGCCACTGCGGGCGTCGTCGCCGACAGGTCGATGATCTCCGTCGTGCTGGTTGCCGGGCTGCCGCCGCCGAGAATCATCACTCGAGGCCGTGTACCCGTTTGCCGGCGTCAGCGGCAGCGAGCACCGACGTGCCGTAGGTGCGCGTGCCGGCGTACTTGGTGGTGGCGACGACGGCCGACCACGTCCTCGTCGACGGGATTGAAGAACCTCGAGCCGCGTCCCGGAGCCCGAGTAGAAGACGCGCCCGTCCGGGAGCAGGTGCATCCGCGGATACAGCGGCGGCGTCCACCCGGCGCGGTACTCCGGACTCCAGCCAGAGCCCGGCGGTGTAGATCTCGACCGCCTTGTTCGTTGCCACCAGTCTCGTCCAGGCCAGAGAACGTCATCACCCGGCCGTCGCCGAGCAGTCGTGGTCGTCGGATACCAGCGGCCGTGCGCCATGTTCTGGATGTCCGTGAACATGTCGGTCGCCGGGTCGTAACGGCGTTGCGCGGCTGTCCGTGAAACGGGTCGTATTGCAGGTTGCCGCCATTGATCAAGACGCGGCCGTCCGGCAGCGCGACCATCCCGTTGCAGAACATGTCCCATCCGAGCGAGCGCGCGGCGATGGTCCTCTGCGACTGCGGATCCCAGACGGCCGCCCGAAAATTGGTCTCGGTTGCGACGTTTCCCGAACCCGACACGACGAGCACCTTGCCGTTTCTGAGCAGCGCGACATGGACGGGATTAATCGGCATCGCCGTCGACAGGGTAGTCCAGCGTCCGACGACGCCGAACTGCGTCTGTGCGCGGGCTGGCTCGTACAGAACGACAGCAGAGAGTGCAAGGACGCCCACCGCCACCGCCAGGGTCGATCGCCTGGAGGTCCGTCGCTCGACATCGCTGCGCATGCATTCCTCTCCACTCGGGACGACCGGCCGTAAAGCGGCCACTGGCCGAAGCCGCGATCCGATTCGGCTAGGCGAAAAGCTGAACTGCCGGAATATTGCAGAGGTCTCGCCAATCGTTGAGTTCAGAATTGGCCCGAAATCGTGAGACCGGAGCTGGAAGTCTCCAGATGAGCTGAAGGAAGGTATTCGAAATGAAACCTAAATGGATTTCGAGCTCAGAGCAGGTCGGCCTTCGTGGTCGCCGAGACTCCCGCGGGGGCTATCCCATTTCGTGGAGGAACTGGATCACCGCGTCAATGACCTGTTTGCCGGCGACGAGCTCGTCGTCATTGTGATCGGCACCTTCGACGATCACCAGCGTTTTGACCGCGGCTGCGGCGTCGTAGAGCCTGCGGCTCTGTTGAACCGGAACGATACTGTCGCGATCGCCCGCAATGACGAGGATCGGGCAGCGGAACACTGGGGATCTGGTCGATTGACGCGAAGCGGTCCCGGAGCAGCCATCGGACGGGCAGCAGCGGGTAATGGAGTCGGCCGAGATCGACGAACGAGGTGAAGGGAGACCGGAGGATGAGCGCGATGGGCGCATGTTCGACCGCCAACCTCGTGGCGACCGCAGTGCCCAGCGACTCGCCGAAGTACACGAGCCGTTCCGGGGCCACGCCGCGGCGTCCCAGCAGGTACACCCGTGCGGCACGGGCGTCGGCTGCGAGTCCGCTCTCGGTAGGCGCACCCGCATTCTCGCCGTAACCCCGGTAGTCGAACAGCAGCACCGACAGCCCTCGAGAGCGGAGGGCCGCTCCGAGCTCGGCGCGGTACGCGCGGTTGCCCGCGTTGCCGTTGAACACGACGACGGTAAGAGGCGCCGGCGATCGCGCGCTCGGCAGAAACCAGCCATGCAGAGTGACGCCGTCGGCGGCGGTAAACGTCACCGGCTCGACGTCGCTCAGGCCAACCGCGGCTGGTGTCGGCACCAGCCGCGTCGGAAAGTACATCATCCGCCGCTGTCCCGCCCAGATGACGACGAGCAGGAACATGACGATGGCCAGGCCGTACGCGGCCACAGTCATAAGGCGGCTCCTCTTGCGGGTCATCGTTCGTGACGTGCTAGCGCTCGTGAACACGTGCTCTGGTCCCCGCATTGCCCGGCTGTTTTACCACTGAATGCGACGCCGATGACACCTCGTCGTCCTGGAGGATTCGCCTCTTCCCCGGCCGGGCGTCTTATAATCCATCGCAACCGGTGGCCCTAATGATCGGTACCCGAGGATGACTCGCGCCATGAACCGCCGTGACGCGCTGAAGACCGTCGTCATGCTGGCGCTGCCGCCGCGACTCCTGGCCCCGTCGTCAATCTCCACCCTCATCGGCACCGGTGTGGCCGGCCACTCCGACTCGGAGGTGAACAATCCCTACGGCCTGACCATCGGGCCTGACGGCGCGCTCTACTTCTGCGACCTGGACAACCAGCGAATCAGGCGGCTGGACCTGAAGACCAGGGGAACCGCGGACGTTGCTGGAAACGGCAAGCCAGCGTATTCAGGCGACGGCGGTCCTGCGGTCTCCGGATCGCTCAATATGCCCCACGAGCTCGCGTTCGATCCGCAAGGCAACCTGTACATCGCCGAGCGCGACAATCACGTCGTCCGGAAAGTGGACGCAGCAACGGGACAGTTGTCGACGCTGGCGGGCACGGGCGCCGCCGGCTTTTCCGGAGATGCCGGGCAGGCTTCGAAGGCACTTCTCCGGCAGCCGCACAGCATCGCGCTGGGACCGGACGGCCGCCTCCTGATCTGCGACGTCGGCAATCATCGGATTCGCGCGGTCGATCTCTCCACCGGCATCATCGACACGATCGGGGGCACGGGCGATCGAGAGCCTACGCCGGACGGCGCCCCGCTCAAAGGCACGCCGCTCAACGGGCCTCGCACGATGGCGGTCGATGGTGATGGAACGATCTATCTGGCGCTCCGCGAGGGCAACGCGTTGTATCGCATCGCGCCCGGCGGCACGCTTCACCATCTCGCCGGCACCGGTGAACAGGGCTACTCCGGCGATGGAGGGCCCGCGCGACAGGCGAGGCTGGCGGGACCAAAGGGGCTGGCACTGGCCGGGCGGAGCCTCTTCCTGGCCGACACAGAGAATCATGCCATTCGCCGGATCGAGCTCGAAAGCGGCATCATCACGACGGTGATCGGAACCGGCGCGCGCGGCGATGGGCCGGAGACCGACCCTTTGCACTGCAAGCTCTCGCGTCCGCATGGACTCTGTGCCGCTGGAACCAGACTCTACGTCTCCGACAGTGAAGCGCACCGCATCCGGGTGTGGAATACGTAAGCGAAACGCCCGCCTACGCAGCTCACCACGCTGCCTGTCCCCGCAATCTCCACTGGTGTTCAGTTTTTTTCGACACGTTACGTACTCCCCAGGGGCATCTCGATGGCGATCTTTGACGAGATCGCTGCAAACGCGTTCGGTTTGTCGCGTTTCCTCGACAAGCGTCTGCTATGATGCGCCGCCACACTCACCAATGAGGAGGACGCCTGAGGAAAGCGGTCGTCGTGTCCGGCGCACTTATCCTTGCCGCCGGTTCAATCATCGTCTCGGCGCAGGGTTTCAAAGTCATCAGAGAACTGCTCTCGGGCTACCAGGAAGTGCCGGTTGTCTCCACGGCAGGCCATGCAGAGTTTCGAGCACGCATCAGCACCGATGAGACGTCAATCGAATACTCGCTGACGTATGCCGACCTCGAAGTACGGTCTCACAATCGCACATCCACGTCGGCCAGACGGCCGTCAACGGCGGGATCAGCGTGTTTCTGTGCACCAATCTCGGGAACGGGCCCGCAGGCATTCAGCCGTGCCCGCAATCCGGCACCATCACCGGTGTGATAACTGCCGCGGATGTGAGCCCGAACATACCAGCCACTGCTGCAGCCCGGACGCAAGGGGTCAACACTGGCGAACTGGCGGAACTGATCGCCGCCATTCGGGCGGGCGCCACCTACGTCAACATCCATTCGACCTTGTGGCCGGGCGGCGAAGTCCGTTCGCAGATCAACGGCAACAGCGGGCAGCAGCACTGAGATCATCGTTACAGAGGAGCGCAGCCGCGGGTTCCGCCATTGGACGGAACCGCGGCTGTGTCGTTTCTGGGAAGGCCTGACTGGGCAAACCAGCCGCGAGCGGATCTCCGGGGGCTTCGTGACTAGCTGGCAGGGTTCCGCGGTGCGAGATGCACGCGAACCGACTCGAGCACATGCTGCGCTGCGTCGGCTGCGTCACGACCCGCGAAATCAGCCGGCAGTTCCACGAGCGCGCGAGTGGTCGCCTGCCGGCGGAATTCCGCCCCCGCACCGGTTTCCGTCGACGCCAGGATCCCCGGTCCCATCACGACGACGGTGGGGCGGGTGGCAATCAGCAGGATCGACGCGTCGGCCAGGTTGGCGGCGGTCAGTGGGCCGTAGCCCGCCTCCTTCAGCAGCTCGCGCAAATACGCCAGGACATCCGGAGACGAATCAACACACAGCACGTCGGGACTGTGGAACGACGGGTCCGCCCGCCGTCCAGGTCCGTGCGCATCGGCGATCGCGTCCGCCTCGGTGGCGTACGGCTGGAAGACGGCGTTCAAGCGCGTGATCTTCAGGACGTCGGCGACCTTGGGGGACACCGCACAGAGCGTCAGCGCGCCGCGGGCGTTCTGAGCGCGCATGAAATACCGCACCAGCACGCCGACGCCGCCGCTGTCGATGAACTCGACGCCTCCGAGGTGGAGCACGATTCGAGGGTTCATCGCCAGGAGACTGTCCAGGTATGACTGGAAGGCTGCGGTCTCTTCTCCCGCGGCCAGTCGACCGGCGCACGTGACGACCGTCACGTCCCCCACACGACGATTCTGGAACCCGAGCGACATCACACGTCTCCCTCCCGCCGTGCCGACCTATGAAGCCAGTTATGCGCTGAGCTGCGGGGACATCGTACCTCAACCCTGCCGACAAGAGAGGGCCGACTCGCCGTGCCCGCCGGCGGACGCTAGGTCCGAACCGAGACGATTCCAGACTTCGCGATTCACCTCTTGTGCATTGCTTGCGTGCAACCTCAATCAGGTCTCGCAGCGGTTGAACCGTCGAGGCGGACTGAGTGGCCGGCCTCAGGGCGTGATCCAGGGATCAGAAGTCGCGACGCTGTGCGATGATGGCGCACCCAACCCGATCGAGGACCGCGACATGCACAGACTCGTGACGCCTATCATCCTGGCCGCCGCCCTGACAGCCTCGCTCCACGCGCAGCAGTGGCCCACGTGGCGCGGGCCGTCGGCATCCGGCGTGTCCGTCGAGCGCAACCTGCCGGTCGAGTGGAGCGACACCAACGCGGTGGCCTGGAAATCGCCGGTGCGCGGCCTCGGCATCTCCTCGCCGATCGTCTGGAACAACGTCGTGATCGTGACGTCGCAGGCCGGCACCGGCGAAGTTCGCCAGGGGCCGAGGCTCGTGCAAGGCGCGAATCCTCTCGATGCCGGCGAGCGCGCGCTCGCGCCGGTTGGCGCCGGCACGGGCACCGTGTCGTTCCTGGTGACCGCGCTCGATCGCACGACGGGGCGCCGCGCGTGGGAGTTCGAGCTGCCGGCCGAGGGCGACCTGCCATTCGTGCACGAGAAGCACAACCTCGCATCGCCGAGCCCGGCGACCGACGGCGAGCGCGTCTACGCGTGGTTCGGGACCGGGCAGATCGCGGCGATCGACATGTCCGGACGCCCCGTGTGGAAGAAGACATCTCGGCGCGGAGTACGGCCCGTTCCGGATCAACTGGGGACACGGCAGCTCGCCGCTGGTGCATGCAGGGACGCTCGTGCTGCTCTGCTATCACGAAAGCGCATCGTATCTGCTGGCGCTCGACGCGAAGACCGGCGCGGTGCGATGGAAGGTCGATGCCCCCGCCGGCGTGACGTCCTACAGCACGCCTCTCGCGGTGGAAGCCGCCGGGCGGACGGAAGTGATCGTCAATTCGAGCGTCGGCGTGAGCGGGCACGATCTGGCCACCGGCGAACGCCTCTGGCACGTCGCGGAAGACAACCGCTTTCCGATACCGATGCCGCTCTATCAGGACGGCATGATCTACACGAGCCGCGGGTACCGCAGCAGCCCCTTCATGGCGATTCGCCCCGGCGGGAAAGGCGATGTCTCTTCGAGTCACGTCGCCTGGCGCGCTCCATCCGGCGCGCCGTACATCTCGTCGCTGGTCTACTACGACGGGCTGATCTACATGATGGGCGACGTCGGCGTGCTGACGGTGACCGACGCCAAGACCGGTGAACGCGTGTTCCAGGAGCGCATCGGCGGCGTCTACACCGCCTCGCCCGTCGCGGCCGACGGCAAGGTCTACCTCCTCAGCGAGGACGGCGAGACCATCGTCGTCGCCGCGGGCCGCACGCCGCGCGTGCTCGCGCGCAACAAGCTCAACGCCCGCCAGCTCGCGTCGCCCGCGATTGCCGGAGGACGTCTCTTCATTCGGTCGGACGACGCGGTCTACGCAATTGGAAAGTAGTCGACCGGAGGTTCGGCGGCACTGAGGTACGATTTGCCGTGAGTTGCGGGCGGGGAAGTTTAGTGCCACATTGGCAGCGGTCAATCGGTCCCCACGAAGGAGTGTTCGCATGAACGAGGACATCGACTCGCGGGCGGAATCACCGCTCGTGCTCGTGGTGGACGACGAGGGCGATCTCCGGGTGACGGTCGGCGCTTTCCTGGAGCGCGTCGGTTTCCGCGTCGCGTTTGCCAGGAACGGCTACGACGGTCTCCACAAAGTCGTCGAGATGTCGCCAGATATCATCCTCATGGATCTCAACATGCCCGGCATGGATGGCGTCGAGGCGGCCCACCATCTGAAGCGCCAGGCGCCGACCAAGGAGATACCGATCCTGGCGTACACGGGCGAGACCGTCGTCATGGATCTCGAACGAATCCGGCGGAAGGGATTCGAGGATGTCGTGTCGAAGACGTCCGGGCCCGACGAACTCGTCAAGAGAATCCGAGCCGCGCTCCAGAAGCGTTCGGTGATCCCGGGCGATGCCGCATCGAAGCCCTGTCCTTCGACGTAGACTCGCGCCGATGAGTCGCGATTCGCAGGCGGAGCTGTTGCGTGGATGCACGCGCCGCGAGTTCGGCTGGACGGTGGGCATCGGGGCGCTCGCGCCATGGGGCGCATCGGCAGCCCAGACAGCGCCATCCGGATCGCTGACCGACGTGCCTGGCATCCGGGTCGGGCACTTCACGGATCCGAGACGGCCGACCGGCTGCACCGCGATACTCTTCGATTCCGCCGCCGCCGCCGGCATCGACTACGACGGTTCCGCGCCGGGCGAATCGCAGGCGGTGATGCTCCAGCCGGTCAGCCCCGTCGAGCGAATCCACGCCCTCTTTCTGACCGGCGGTGGCGTTCTCGCGCTGCCATGCATCTGGCAGGCGTCCTGCGCTTTCTCGGAGAGCGGAACGTCGGATTCGATTGGGGAACGCCGGATGTGCGAATTCCGATCGTCGTGTCCGCGGTAATCGACGATCTGGCCGTGGGCGATCCGCGCATCCGAGTGGACGATCGAATCCGCATACAAAGCGTGCGCGGCAGCGACAGCCAGTCCGGTCGTCGAAGGCAATGTTGGCGCGGGCGCCGGCGCAACGATCGGCAAGATGCACCGCGGCCGTGGCCTGGGTGGCATGAAGGGCGGACTGGGCACGGCGAGCGTGAAGCTCGGCGAGGTCGTTCTCGGCGCGCTCGCGGTCGTCAACGCCGCTGGCGACGTGCTGGACTGGCGGACGGGCCGCATCGTCGCTGGCGCCCGTCGAATGGATGGTCGTTTCGCCGACAGCGTCGACGTGATACGTGAAATCGTCTCCGCCACGCCGGGCCGTGGCGTCGATGATGGGCCGCTTCGCAGCACCACGCTGGCAGTCGTGGCGACGAACGTGGATCTTTCGAAGACGGCGCTGACGAAGCTGGCGATGATGGCCAACTGTGGAGCGGCGCGCGCGATCCGGCCGTATCACACGACCGGCGACGGCGATCAGCTCTTCGCGGTCTCGACGGCAAGCTGCAGCGACCGGACCTCGGCGTTACCATGCTCGGAGCGCTGGCCGCCGATCTCGTGGCCGACGCGATCGTCCGCGGCGTCCGCGCCGCCGCCAGCGTGGACGGCTGGCCCGCCGTTCGAGATTTGTGACGGTCACAGGAGACATGAAACGGATCCAGCGCCGCGGAGCTATCTGGCTCGGGGTGGCGGGCGTGGTCACGGTGGTGTTGACCGGCGGTTTCAATGCCATCAACTCGGCCGGTACGCTCGACATCTACTGGATCGACGTCGAGGGCGGCGCGGCGACGCTGGTCGTCACCCCAGGCGGCCAGTCCGTGTTGATGGACACCGGATTCGACGGCTTCAACGACCGTGACGCGTCGCGGATCGCGCGGGTCGTGCGCGAGGAAGCGGGGCTGAAGCGTCTCGACCATGTCCTCATCTCGCACTTTCACGGCGACCACGTCGGTGGCCTGGCGGCACTCTCACGGCGCGTGGAGATTGGTTCCTTCATCGACCACGGCGAGACGGTGGAGAAGAGCGCGGAAGGGCGGGCGGTCTGGGATCGCTACCTCACCGTCGCCGGCAACCGCCGCCGCACCGTCACGGCGGGGGAGCGGCTCACCTTCGAGGGCGCCGAACTGATCATCGTGACGGCCCACAGTCAGTTCATTGCGAAGCCGCTCTCGGGTGGCGCTCCGAATCCACTCTGCGATTCGTTCAAGCCGCAGCCGGAGGACGCCGGCGAAAACGGCAAGAGCCTCGGATATCTGCTTCGTGCCGGCAAATTCGAGTTCGTCAACCTGGGCGACCTGTCCTGGAACTTCCAGCACCAGCTGGCGTGTCCGGTCAACCTGCTCGGCAAGGTCGATGTCTTCCAGGTCACGCATCACGGCACGGGCGCCGACGTGCTCCCGCAGCAGATGTGGGCGATGGCGCCGACGGTGGCGGTCATGAACAACGGTCCCAACAAAGGTGCCGGCGCGGTCGCCGTCGAGACCGTGCTCCGCTCGCCAGGCCTGGAAGATTTGTGGTCGCTGCACCGGGCCCTGGGCAACGACGCCGCGCACAACGCGCAGGAACCGCTGACGGCGAACCTCGGCGACACGGCTGGATGCGAAGGGGCCTGGATCCGCGCGCGCGTAACCGACGGCGGTTCGTACGTCCTCACCAACAGCCGCAACGGCCACTCGAAGACGTATCGCGTCAAGTCGGACGGCTGAATCCCGTCCGGCGCAGCTCGATGCTGTTCAGTTGGCTCTATCGCCACCGCTTGCCCGGACCTGCAGCACCGACGACGGGTGCCGCAGTTTCGGCTGTTTACGGAATAAACCCGCCCCTGATCAGGTTGTGCACGATCGAGGGGAGACGTATGACATTCGCGAAGAGGGTGTTCCTGGGCGCCGGAATCTGGGGAGTCGTCGTGCTGACACCGCTCTACTTCCTGTTCGACGCAATCGGCCGCCAGGGTCCGTCGCCGATCAACTATCCACAGTTCTACTATGGGTTCCTGGCGGTAGCGCTGGCGTGGCAGTGTGCCTTTCTCGTGATCGGGACAGACCCGGCACGGTTCCGATGGTTGATGCTCCCGAGCATCGCCGAGAAGCTCGGCTACTGCCTGACCCTGGGCGTGCTCTACCTGCAAGGCCGAATCACCTATGTGGACGCGCTGGTAATCCCCCCGGATCTCGTGCTGGGCGTGCTGTTCGTGGTTGCCTTCGCCAAAACGTCCGGGGCCTGACGCATTCCGGCCGCGCCTCGACCCGCCGTCTGATCGCCGCGACGTGCCTCACGTCGCGATCCATCAGCGCCGGGTGCAGCCGATGAGCCTGCTCCCTGAGGCCGCGTCAAAGCTATCCCGGCAGGGTCGCCGCAATCGTTACTGAATTCCTACCTGTCCCTCACGACTCCGGTCTGGACGATTCGCTACGTTCGAGTGTTGGGCGTCGGTGATTCGAGCCGCACCGGTATCGTTTACGGACGCAACGGAAGCTGGAGGCAGTGCATGTCGCAGACAGTATCCCCGCAGTCGGATGTGGTGGGCGGAACGGTCGAACCCGATTTCATGTTTCCGTGGGTCGTCGACGTCCACGGAACGCTGACCGGCAAAGGCGTCCTCGTCGCGCCGACCTGGGTGCTCACCGCCGCGCACAATGTGGAAACGAGCTTCGGCGGCGCCAGTGTCTCCTACAGCCGGATGGATCCGAACACCGGCAAAGTGACGGGGGGCTCGCAGAACACGGCCGTCGGATCGGTCCTGCTGCATCCCCTCTACGTGACCGGCAGCCCCGACCACGATCTGGCGATGGTGCGGCTACCTGCTCCGTTTCAGCCCGATCCCTTCCTTCAGCCGGCAGCGCTTCCGACCGCCGCGGCAGTCCCCGGGCAGACCGGGGCGGTCGCAAGCATCAGCCACACGGGATCGCTGCCCGCCGGGAAGGTAGCGGTATTGCGCGGTCCGGTCACGCTGGTCGGCGGCATGACGTTCATTGCCCAGTCGCCGACGGCCTCGCTGTGTCCCGGCGACAGCGGTTCCGGGTTCGTCACCGCCACCAACGGCGCGAATGTCGTGGCGGGGATCGCGTCGCAGACGCACGTCGGGGACTGCAAGACTCCGAATATCGAGTTCACCGCGGTTGACGTGTTCAAGCATCTCGACTGGATCAAGGCGACCGCCGGGATCTTCAACGCCGAGTTCTACTCGACCAGCGGATCCGGTTCCATTACCCGGTTGCGCGGACACAGCAACTGGAGGAACAGCTGGCACTCGATCATCCCGGGGAACTTTGGCGGCGACGGGCGCACCGACCTGCTGTTCTACGACCAGGGCGCCGGCTACGGCGAGTTCTACACCACCGACGGCTCTGGAGGAATCCGGTTCCTACGCGCGCAGCCAGGCTGGCGCACGACGTGGGACATCATCGTGCCGGCCAATTTCGGCGGCAGCGGCTGGACCGACCTGCTGTTCTACGACCGCGAGACCGGTACGGGGCAGTTCTATGCGACCGACGGCGGCAGTATCCAGCACTTGCGGACGTATACGAACTGGCGAACGAGCTGGGATCTGATCATTCCGGGTGATTTTGGCGGCGACAGCCATACCGACCTGCTGTTCTACGACCGGAGCGCCGGCGTCGGCGAGTTCTACGCCACCGACGGCCGGGGCGGTATCACGCTCCTGCGATCGCACGTGAACTGGAGAACGTCATGGGACAAGATTGTTCCAGGCCAGTTCGGGGGCGACGGTCACACCGACCTGCTGTTCTACGATCGGGCCGGCCGCCACGGCGAGTTCTACTCGACCGATGGCCGCGGGGGCATCAGTCAGTTGAAGGCGTATGACGGCTGGCGCGACACCTGGAGCATCATCCTGTCCGGCAACTTCGGCGGCGACGGCGCATCGGACCTGCTGTTCTACGACCGCGCGGCGGGGGTCGGCGAGTTCTACCGGAACAACGGCGGGGCCAACCTGTCGCAGCTGCGGGTGTACGACAACTGGCGGAAGACCTGGGCCCAGATCGTTCCTGGTGATTTCGGAGCCGATGGCTGGACCGACCTCGTCTTCTATGAACGACTGGGCTGACCCGAGCGTCGGCGGGAATCGAAAGGGGGGTTTCGCGGCGATGAGTTATTTCGGGGAGCTGGCCTTGAGTCGTTCGAAGATCTCGAGCTCGCTGGCCGCCAGCGATTCCTGGCTCGTTCGCTGGTAGGCCTGCGCGAGTCGATAGTGTGCCTGCGCTTGATCGGGCTCCAGCCGAATCGCACGACGGAGCTCCGGAATCGCTTCCTTGTAGCGCTGCTGTTCGGACAGCAGGATGCCGAGCTCGAGGAACCCCTTTGCGAGCTTCGGGTCAAGCACAACCGCTCGTCTGAGCAGGGTCTCGACCCGCTTCATGTCCGCCGGCGGTGAGTCGGCGGGCTGGCCCTTCCAGAGGTTCATCGCGTAGTAGAAGTGCGCGAGGGCGTTCCGCGGGCGCGTCTCCACAAAACGCGCAAGGCGCTCGGTGATCTCGCGCGCGAGCTCCGGGGCGACGCCGTACATCTCGCCGAGAAACTGATATGGGCGTGGGTCCGATGGAGCAAGGTCCGCAGCCTCGCAGAACGACTTGACCGCCGCCTCGTACTGCCCGCGCGAGTACTCCGCGATGCCGAGGCCGACGTGCAGCCTCGGCGACTTCGGGTGCCGTTCGATCGCCGCGGTGAAGACCTGGGTTGCAGGCTCGAACGCGCGCAGCTGCACCAGGTTGTTCCCCCAATCGAACAGGTGCTCCTCGGTCGGATCCATGTGCGCGGCGCGCTGATACTCCTCCGCGGCAGCCACGAGATTGCCGCTGCGCTCCTCGATGTCGCCGAGAAGATTGTGGAGCTCGCCCGTGTCTTTCAGGGTCAGCGTGCGGGTCGCCTGCTCGCGTGCGGCGGAGAGTTTGCCTGTCTGGAGCAGGACGAGGGCGAGGTCGTAGCCGTTGGCGTACTGAGAGGGATCGATCGCCTGCGCCCGTTGGAGGTGCGGAAGCGCCTCGGCGACCTTTCCTTTGCGCAGGTAGAACGATGCGAGAGCCCGATACGCCTCGAAGCTGTCGGGCTGCTGGCGGACGGCCTCGAGCAGGCGACGTTCGACGTCCGAGGGTGCCGCAGGGACATTGGAAGACTGTTTGGTGGCAGGAGAGGATTGCGCGGTCGCGGTCCGCGGGTCCACCTGACGAAGAGACCGCCAGGGCGATGGCGATGAACTGGACTGGGAAAGAGGTCACAGACATCGACTGGAAGGGGCTGCAGGCTGCCGACCTCACGACCTGCAACCTGCGAGCCCCTTCACTACCCGCATTGCTACCAGTAGATCTTCGCACCCAGCTGAAACTGCCTCGGGGTATTGCGCATGCTGGTGATGCTCGCGAAATTCCTCGCATCGCGGTAGTCCAACGACCCGGGTAGATTGAACGACGGAGTGTTCGTGATGTTGAACGCCTCCGCTCGAATCTCGAACTGCCGCTGGCCGCCGATCCTGAACTGCCTCGCAATCCCCATGTCCAGCTGCCGCAACGCCGGGCCGATCAACTGGCTGCGCTTGCCGCCGAGCGGGCTGAAGTCGGTCTGACCGATCGTCGCCACCGGCTGCCGGCGTTGCGAAGGCGGCGGGATTATAGAACTGGTTCACATCGTGGCTGCCGGAGTACGGGTCGCCGACCACGAGCGCATAACACTGGGTTCCGGACCCTGTCGCCGGCTGACAGTTGATCGTCTGCGCCTGGCCGCTGTAGAGCGAGAGCACCCAGTTCGTGCGCCAACCGCTCAAGAACGCTCCGCTACCGGGAATCTCGTAGGTCCCGCTGAACACGAACGCGTGCCTCGTGTGGAAACCCGACAGCCCGATGTCGTTTTTCAAATCCCAGCCAGCCAGATCCGGCCCGCGAAGGCCGCCGACTCCTCCGCCGGACAGCGAGTCACCGGCGTTGGTCTTGGATTCGCTCAGCGTGTAGCTCACCAGGAAGTCCAATCCGCTGTGCAGCCGGCGGCGGAATTTGGCTTGAAGCGAGTCGTACGAGCTCTCGCCGACCGTGCGAACCAGTATCGAACCTATCGCGAAATCCGGCCAGGCTATGTACGGATTTCTGCACCGTGCCCGGCGGCAGGAGGACCTTCACGTTGTTCATACCGGTGAAGGTCTCGAGATGCCGCCCACGGGTCCCCACGTATCCGACCTCGATCGAGTGATACGGCAGCACGTCGGTCTGCAGGGTCACGTTGTAGTTGTGGTATCGCGGCGTCTTGTAGTCGAACTCGACACCTCGCATGTTGAGCCCGTTCGCGTTGACATTCGCGGGGTCGAGAACGATGCGGTCCCGCGCGTCGAGCGTTGCGAGCGATCCGTCAGCCAGTCGGTTCGGTAGAGCGGAGTTGGGCGACTCGTAGCGAAGCGTGAACTGGAAGGGATAGTTGTACCCCAGGCTCGGGTTGCCGCCGCGGTTCTCGAACGCACCGTAGTAGAGGCCATACCCCGAGCGCAGACGTACTTCTCGCCGATCTGGTACGCCGCGTCGAGCCGAGGCGCGAAGTTCGTAATTCGGCATTTTGCCGAGACCGCTTCCATACTCGATCCGTGTAGACCAGCTCGATGCCATCCTTCGCGAGGTTGCTGACGAAGCTTGGCGAGAGCGGCTATGTCACGCTGCTCCGCCGGAATCAAGTACCGCGACGGCGGGCCGGGCACCATGTTGGACTGCTCTCCCTGGCGCTCCTGTTCCCGGCTGAAGTAATCCCAACGGAGGCCGGCGTTCACGGTCAGCCTCTGGCTCACACGCCAGCTGTCCTGAGCGTAGGCGCCGTGATAGGTCTTGAACGCATCCACGGCACCGAACGGAGAGACTCGAAGCACGTTCATCCCGCCCGCGAAATCGACTCCGCCCGGCACCGGCGATGGGATCTGCTTGAGCAGCATGTTCGCCCTGCCGGTGGTGCCATCGGTCTGGTTGACGACCGACGTGTAGCGGCCGTCCCAGTTGTACTCGCCCCGCGCGTATGGCGGCTGCGTCGAACCGAAGAAGATGTCCTGGTAGATGTAGCCGCCCTTGAAGGTGTGCGACTTGTACACCTTCGTCAGGTTGTCGCTGAACTGCGTCGTGTTGCTGAACCGCTCGCTCACGACCCATCCGGCATGACCGAGCATCGACGAGGCCCGCCGATACAGATGGCCGGGAGGCCGCCATTGCCTGCCACCTGCGGCACGCCCGTGATCCCGTAGCGCGCGGGCAGGTTGCTCAGTGTCGTCGCCGTTCGGCTGCAGCCGGTTGGTGTGCTCGCGGCTGACCCCGAATCGCGCCTCGTTGATCAGCGTCGACGAGAACATGTGCGTGTGGCTGGCAGCGAAGCCGTGCACGCGGACTTTCTCGTCACCTTCGCTGAACCCGCCGCCATCGGCATCGCCGTCGAACGGTGAAGGCCGAATCTTGTGATTGTTGGAGTAGCTGTAGCGGGCGAAGAACCGATCGTTGCCGCTGAAATTGTGATCGACGCGCATGTCGAACGCGTGCGTGTCGTCGTTGTTGAGCCGATTGACGACGTAGTTGTTGTTCAACCCGCGCCTGGTTCGGCTGCCGGATACGAGCTGCATCAGCGCCAGCGCGTTCGGGTCGATCCGGCTCGCCGGGATCAGGTTGTTCGGCGAACGGATCGCGCACGAAGCCCGGTACGTCGTGGCAACCATCCCGGTCACCGGATCGACCTGTCCGGCCGTGACCTGCCGCGTCGTCGCCGGATCGAAGACCGTGCCGCGTCGGGAACGTCCGCCCGAGGACGTCGGCGCCGACCGTTCCGCTCTGCAGCGTGATGAGGTCAGAATAGTTGGTGAAGCCGCTGACGCGCTGGAGCGCGGTCGGCACGGTCCTGACCCACGTGCGCGCCTGCTTGATCAGGCTGCCCTCGTAGTCCGCGAACCAGAACGTCTTGTTGGCGATGACCGGCCCGCCGGCCGTGAAGCCGAACTGGTTCGACAGGTACTCGCCTTTCTTGATGTTCGCGCGGTTGGCGAAGAAGTCGTTCGCGTTCATCGCGTCGTTGCGGTAGAACTCCCACACCGTGCCCGCGCAACTGGTTCGACCCTGACTTGAGCGTCGTGTTGAGCACCGCGCCGCCGGCGCGGCCGTACTCGGCGCTGAACGCGCTGGTCATCACCTTGATCTCGTCGACCGCGTCGATCGGCGGCTTGACGATGTAGGCGACGCCGCTGAGGAAGTCGACGTTGCTCGTGTTGTTGTCGATGCCGTCGAGCAGATAGTTGTTCTGCGCCGGGCGGACGCCGTTGGCGGCGAACTGCAGCGGCGCGCGCGCGCCTGGCTGCGGAGGCACGACGCCGGTGACCAGACGCGCGAGGACGGTGTAGTCGCGGCCGTTGACCGGCATGTTCTCGATCGTGCTCGACTTCAACGTCTCGCCGACCGTGCCGGTGCCGGTCTGGAGCAGCGGCGACTCGCCGGTCACCACCACCTCCTCGGCGACCCCGCCAGGCTCCAGCGTGAAGTCGACGACCGCCTGGTCCTGAATCGCGACAGCGATGCCCGCGTCGCACACCTTTCTTGAAGCCTGGGAACTCGTCTCGACCGTGTAGGCGCCGGTGCGGATGGGCGTGAAGATGTAGGTGCCGTCCGCACGGGTGACGCGTGGACAGCGTGAAGGCCTGCCCTTCGTGGGTGATGGTGACCGTGGCGCCGGGGAGCACCGCCCCCGACGCGTCCTTCACCGTGCCGAGAATCGTGCCGGTGTCGACCTGGGCGCTCGCCGGTGCAGAGCAGCAGCACCGACATCGTCAACGCCAACAACGCCAGCATGGGCCCCTGGCGAGCCATCGCTGCATGCGCATTCCGCCCCCTTTCGACCGCGTCCGTCAGACGTCTTCTGTCGCGTTGAACCCGCGGGATCGCTTTTGCCGCATGAGCCTAGTCCCGCTACCGCGTTTTGCAAGCCTAGTCCTGCACGGGACTATCCTCACTGACCGGAATGAAGAACCGGGCATTCTTATGGCTGAGTTGCTCGCTGGCTGACTGTCTTCGCGCCTGGGAGTCGGGTCGCATGACGGCAGAGCCTGGGCATGGCGCGCAACGGGCGGCGCCGGCCGCCGCCCATTCGCCGATTTCCGCGACCTCGCGGCGGCGCCGGGCTCACCGCGCGCACGGTCATCGGCGGCGAACGCACCAAGGACTACATCCTCGAGACCACCGGCGGCGGCGCCGCCATCGTCGACTACGACGACGACGGCTGGCCGGACATCTTCCTGGTCAACGGCGCGCGCCTGTCGGCGTCCTCGACGGACGCACGCGCCGGTCGAGCCACCTGTATCGCAACAACGGCGACGGCACCTTCGCCGACGTCACCGCGAAGGCGGGCGTCGGCGGCCAGGGCTGGGGACAGGGCGTCTGCGCCGGCGACTACGACAACGACGGCCACGTCGATCTCTTCGTCACCTACTACGGCCATCAGGTGCTCTATCGCAACAACGGCGACGGCACCTTCAGCGATGTCACGCGCGCGAGCGGGCTCTCGCTGCCGAGCCCGCGCTGGAATACGGGCGCCGCGTTCCTCGACTTCGATCGCGACGGCCAGCTGGACCTGTTCGTCTCGGCCTACGTCGCCTACGCCGACGCGACTGCGCTACCCGCCGGGCAGCCGCAGCAACTGCTTCTGGAAAGGGCTCGGCGTGATGTGCGGCCCGCACGGCCTGGCAGGGCTCGCACAACGTGCTCTTCCGCGGCAACGGCGACGGCACGTTCACCGACGTGTCCGAGAAGGCGGGCCTCCTGAAGGCGCGTCCGGCATTCGGATTCACGCCGCTCGTCCTCGACTACGACAACGATCGGCTGGCCCGACGTCTACGTCGCCAACGATTCCACGCGCGTCGCTGCTGTTCCACAACAACGGCGACGGCACGTTCAAGGAGGTCGGCCTGCAGGCGGGCGTCGCGCTCACGGCCGACGGCCGCGCGCAG
Source organism: uncultured Acidobacteriota bacterium (assembly GCA_963797625.1). Lineage (GTDB taxonomy): Bacteria > Acidobacteriota > Vicinamibacteria > Vicinamibacterales > 2-12-FULL-66-21 > DATBJJ01. Next base: position 133,837 of record CAWCQI010000043.1, on the reverse strand, counting down.
GCCGGCATGGGCGTCAGCGCCGGCGACTACGACCGCGACGGCTGGCTCGACATCGTCAAGACCAACTTCGACGACGACACGACGTCGCTCTATCGCAACCTGGGTGGCGGCACGTTCGAGGATGCGACGGTGCCGGCGGGCCTGGGGGTCAACACCCGGTACCTGGGCTGGGGCACGGGGTTTCGTCGACTTCGATCTGGACAGCTGGCCCGACATCTTCATCGTCAACGGCCATGTCTATCCGGAGGCCGATCGCGTCGGCGGCCGCTACAGCTACGAGCAGCGGAAGCTGCTCTACCGCAACCTCGGGAACGGCCGCTTCGAGGACGTCGTCGGACGCGGGCCGGTCCCGGCGTGCTCGAGAAGAAGGCGGCGCGCGGCGCGGCCTTCGGCGACCTCTTCAACACCGGCCGGCAGGATATCGTCGTGAACAACATGCACGAGCACGCCGACGCTGCTCCACAACTGCGCGCAGGCGGCCGGGCACAGCCTGCTGCGTGCAGCTCGTGGGCACGCGCTCGAACCGCAGCGCGATCGGCGCGCGGGTGACGGTCCACGCTGGGCACGCGCCGGCTGATCGACGAGGTGCGCAGCGGCGGCAGCTTCTGTTCGCAGAACGATCTGCGGATCCACGTCGGGCCTCGGCGAGCGCGCCCGCGCCGACCGCGTCGAGGTCGCCTGGCCGAGCGGCGCGACAGAGTCGATCGACGGGCTCGACGCGGATCAGCTGGTCGTCATTCGCGAGGGCAGCGGCGTGGTTCGGCGCCGCCCGTTTGTGCGGCGTGCCGCATGGCCGGCGTGTGCAGACGCGCTGAAGGACGGCCGTTGTTGCTGCATACTGCGATTCGGGAGTAAGCTCCAGTCCGCGTCTCAACGGAGCGAGCCATGAACCGGCGAGCGTTCATGCAGTCGGTCCTTCTCGACGGCGGTGGCCGCGGCTCTCGCGGGCGGCAGCCGTGTTCGCACAGGCTCAGGCCGAGCGCCGCCGCGCCGGCTGGATCATCCCCACCGAACAAGCCCGACCGATTCGGGCTTGAAGGTGATGGCCTTCAATCCGATTCCCGCCCCCGATCCGACGACCTGGGAGCTGACGATCGAGGGCCTGGCGACGAGCCGCTTCGGCTGAAAGCAGCCGACCTCGATCGATTGCCGCGGGTCACGCAGAGCAGCCGTCTGAAGTGCGTGCAGTGCTGGTCCGGACGGGTGAACTGGGAAGGCTTTCGCGCCAGAGAGCTGCTGAAGCTCGCGCGACCGAAGTCCGAGCCGAAATGGGTGCGCGTCGATTGCGCCGACCACTACTACGACTTCGTGAAGATGGACGATCTGCTGCACCCGCGCACGCTCTTCGCCCTCGGGCATGAATGGCGAAGCGCTGACGCCCGAACACGGAGCGCCGCTGCGGCTCGTGATGCCGGCGAAGTACGGCTACAAGTCGTCCAAGCTGATCACCAAGCTGACCTTCGTCGATCAGGGCGGCATGGGCCTGGTCGCCGACGGCTGGCCGTACTACTCCGCAAGCGGCGATATCCTGCCAGGCGTCGATCACCCGTTCGAATTCCCGGACGAGGTGCGCAAGATCACGGGCGGCGAGATCATTGAGTACTGAATCCTCGTTCCCCGGTGCCCTTCGTCGGCGCGATGCGCTTCGCGTGCTGGCGGCGTGCATGGCCGACTGGTGGCTGCCGCGCCGGCTGTTTGCGCAGACGCGTCACCAGCGCGAAGAAGCCCGAGCGCCGCGTCATCGTCGTGACCTTCGGCGGCGGCGTGCGCTACGAAGACACGCTGGCTCCGGAAGGCTGGGTCAACATTCCGCACCTGGCATCGGAGCTCGTGCCGCAGGGACTCGTGTACCCGGTCGCGCGCTACGAAGGGCTCACCGGACACTTCAACTCGACGGGCGCGCTGGTCACCGGCTGCCGGCAGAACGTCGACGCGTACGGCAGCGAAGCGCCGGTCACGCCGACGATCTTCGAGCTGTTCCGCAAGGAACACGCGCTGCCGCCGGAAGAAGCCTGGGTGATCGCGACCAACAAGAGCTTCGGCCTGATGGGAGGCAGCAAGCTGCGAGCGTTCGGCGATCCCGTACTCCGCCAACGTCGTCCTGCCGAAGCAGCTGCTGATCGAGACGATCAAGTCGGCGGTGAGCACGAACGCCGGGCCCGGCGTCGAAGATCGGCAGGCGCTCGCCGAGCGCATGATGCTGGCGCTCGACGAAGGCTACGAAGGGTTCGGCTGGAAGGTGTTCGAGTCGGGCCGCGCGCTCGGCGCCGGAGCTGAAGGCGAGCCTGGCGAAGTCGCTGCTCGACTACTTCAACGATCCGAGCGGTGCCGACCAGCGGCGACGAGCTGACGTTCTTCATGACCAAGGAGATCATGAACCGCCTCGCGCCGTCGCTGCTGGTCGTGAACTTCTGGGACATCGACATCGCGCACTACGGCGCGTACTCGCTCTATCTCGAGGCGATCCGCCGGACCGATCGCCTCGTGCACGAGCTGTGGCAGCACGCGCAGTCGCTGCCGCAGTACCGCGATCGCACGACGCTGCATCGTGGTCCCGGAGCTGGGACGCGACAGCGACGTGGCCGGCAACGGGTTCGCGAACCACCGCAGCGGCGACGAGTCGTGCCGCCGCGTGTGGCTCGTGGCGCGTGGCGCGGGCGTGCCGAAGGGCGCCGGCACCGAGCGCCCGATCCGGACGACCGACGTCGCGCCGACCGTGGCGCGGATCCTCGGGTTCAAGATGCCGGAATGCGAAGGCCGGCCGCTCGCGGAGCTGGCGTTCTAGACGTGATCGACCATGCAGTTCGACGCACGGGCTGACGGGCGACGCCGCGACGCTGGCGCGGACGCACGCGGCGCTGCTCGCGCGCCTGCCGGCGACGCGTCAGGCCTTCATCCTCGTCGAGCTTCAGAAGTGGCCCACGCTGTTCGGCGCCGGAGCAGCGCTACCAGCGGGCGCTGCTGGAGCACCTCGCGCGGTCTGCCCGGACCCGAGCTGGCGCAGGCGATGGCCGGCATCGCGCGGATCGAAACGGAGGCCGGCTGCGACCGGATCGCTCGCGGCAACCCTGCACGCTTCCAGGACGAGGCGCAGGCGCTGCTGCGGAAGCGCGAGACTCCTGCCGGCGTGGCGGAAGGAAGTCGACGGCTTCTTCCAGACAGATCGACCCGGCGCTCGAGGCACAGCTCTATCCCGCGGATGCTCCGCGTCGCCTCGTCGTCCAGATCTATGGCAGCGGCATCGCGGTCCAGCGCGACAAGCTGTGGCAGCCGCTTCAAGGGCACCGGCATCCGGGTGCCGCTGAACCTGGAAGGTACCGAGGCATCCGAACCGTTCCTGCGAGCGTTGTTTGGAGCGGCGCGAGGCCGGCGGGCACGGCGCTGTTTGCCGCGGCGAGGGCACGCGGCGGACACCGTCCGCTGCGATGCCTGGATCGTCGAAGTCGCACGAAGCGCTTGCACGCGCTGTGCGACGCGCGGCGCCGTGACGGCCGACGTGCGGCGATGCGCTCGACCGGGCTGAGCTACGACCGGCTGCGCGCCGTATCGCGACGAGCTGACGCGCGCGCTCTACAGCAAGATCCAGAGCGGCGTCGAGAGCCCGCAGGCGTTTGCCGCGTATGCGCGCAGCCTGAAGATCGCGCCAGCTGCCGGCGCGCTGCTGCTACGCCGACGATCTGGTCCTGGCGTTCGTGCGCGACGTGCTGCTCACGGGCAACGGCACGCTCTTCGTGAACAACACGTTCGTCGAGTGGGCCGCCGTGCAGGCGCTCAGGCGCGCGCAGCCGCGCGTGCTGGTGACGCGGTTCGGCGTGCGCGACAAGCTGAAGCCGTTCAGCAGCCTGCTCCTCTTCTCGCAGCCCCGCGCGTCCGACCAGATTCCGCTGATCGAGGATCCGGTCGGATCCTTCATCGACGTCGAGCAGCTGTCGTACTACGTCTGGCTGAACGCGGAAAAGAGCGCCGGCCTATCGAAGCAAGACGCTCTATCTTGTTCCTGGCGGAAGGGATCGACGAGATGCTGGCGGTTCGATCGGACGTTCCGGCGATGACGTCATCAGCGCTGCCGGCGGCGTCGCTGTCGGACGTGTGCGCAACGATGGCGCAGTGGTTGGGCGTCACAATGCCAGACTCCGCGGGAAGGGCGATAACGGCGCTCGTCGGGTAGCCCGTGAACGCCTCTCGACTTCTGGCTCCTGAACCCCGGCTTGCAGGGATCTAATAGATCTGCTGGGTCTTCGCGACTACCGTTTTGGGCGGCGTCACGCCGGCCGCGATCATCACTTCTCGGATCGCAGCCTCCGTGTCCGGGGAAGGCTTGAAGTTGCCGAACCGGTAGCCGACGGCAATCGCCAGCGGCGTCCAGCCGAACTTGTCGTTGTTGTTCCACACGTCGATCCTGGCACCCTTCGCTGCGAGAAACCTCACGACCTTCGGAAGGTTCTTGTAGGCGGCCGCGTGCATCGCGGTTTCTCCGTTGTTGTCGACGGCATTCACGTCGGCGCCAAGATCCAGGAGCACCTGCACCGCCTCGAGCACTTCGCTCTCGGTTCCGGCATCCTCGCCAGGGGAGCGAGTGGCAAGGCCGGCTGCCGCCATGAGGGGCGTGCTGTTGTCGGTGTTGGTCAGCGTCGGATCGGCGCCGAGCTTCGCGAGCGTCGTCATCAGCTCCGCGTCGGCGGTCAGCGACGCGAGCATGAACGGCGTGGACCCGAGCTCGTTCAGCCTCGTGTTATTAAGGTTGGCCTTCCTGGTCATCCTCGCGTTCAGGTTCGCACCGTGCGCCGCCAGCCGCTTGACCAGCTCGATGCTGGTCATGCTTCCCGATCCCTCCGGCGGAGGATCGTTGTCGCCCACGCCAGGGTTCCTCACGGCGGTGATGGCATGGAGCACCGTATAGCCGGGCAGGCTCGCGTTGGGGTCCGCGCCCGCTTCGAGCAGTTGCGCGGCCAGCTCGAAATGGCCGTTCGTGACCGCTATCAGCAGCGGGCTGGCGCCCACGGGGGGCAACCGTCCGCCATAGCCACGCCGGTTCCCGGCCGGAATCGTCTCGTTCACGTCGGCGCCAGCTTTGAGGAGGACCTGGACGACGTCCGAGTGACCGCTTCGAGCGGCGAACAGCAGCGGCGTGAAGCCAGTGGGCAGTCGGACGCGGCAGTCCGCTCCGGCGCCTATCAGTGCCTCGACGACAGCCGCATGGCCCTCCGCAGCGGCCCACATCAGGGCGGTCTGCCCCCGCCGGTCATCCTTGCTGTCGACGGTTGCACCGCGCGCCAGAAGCACCTCGACGACGGCCAGCGTGCCGGTCCGCGACGCCGTCATCAACGGCGTCTCGCCACCGGGGAGTGCGAGGTTCGGATCCGCGCCGTTCTTCAGCAGCAGCTCGACGATCGGGGCGTTGCCGTTCGTGCACGCCAGCGAGAGCGGCGTCACGCCATATCTGTTCGCCGCGTTCGCATTCGCCCCAGCGTGGACCAGCAATCCAGCCGTCTCCAAATCGTCCTGGTAGGCCGCCCAGTGCAGCGCCGTCATCCCGTCGACCTGGGGGGCGTTGACGTCGGCGTGCTGCTCGAGCAGCGCGCGAATCGCCGATCGATCCTTCTTCTGCGCCGCCTCCGCGAGCGGCGCGCGCGACGATGGCCCGGTGGACGATGGTGCTGACGTGGCCGCGTACAACGATGTCGAGGCCAGCAGGACCGCCAGCCCGCAGATCACGAGCGTGGGCCTAAAGTGAGAGCAGCTCATCGACCTTGCCCCTGCTGTCGGCGAAGGCATCCAGCCGGACGCCGGCACGTTCCAGCAGCGTCAGGTGAAGATTGGCGAGCGGTGTCGGCTCCGCGTACCGGAGGTGACGGCCGCCCTTGACGGTGCCGGCGCCCCCGCCGGCGACAAGAATGGGCAGGTTGACGTGATCGTGCACGTTGGGGTTGCCCATGCCGCTGCCATACAGGTAGAGCGAGTGGTCCAGGAGGCTGCCATCGCCCTCGGGCGTGGACTTCAACTTGTCGAGGAAGTAGGCGAACAGCGACACGTGGAAGGCGTTGATCTTCGCCATCCGCGCGATCTTCTCCGGATCGTTCCCGTGGTGGGTGAGGGGATGGTGCGGGTCGGAGACGCCGATTTCAGTGTACGTCCGGTTGCTCGTCTCACGGGCGAGCTGGAACGTGATCACCCTCGTCACATCACCCTGCAGGGCCAGCACCTGCAGATCGAACATCAACCGCGCGTGGTCGGCGTACGAGGCCGGGACGCCGACCGGCCGATCCAGGTCCGGCAGGTCGTTGTCCGCAGTCTCGGCTTCAGCCTTCTGGATCCGCCGCTCCACCTCGCGCACGGTCTCGAGGTACTGGCCGACCCTGGACCGATCCTCGGGGCCGAGGTCCTTCTGAAGCCGGGAGATGTCTTCCAGCACCCAGTCGAGGAGACTGGCGCGCTTCTGCAGTGCCGCGCGGCGGTCTGATGCGCTGCCGCCTTCGCCGAACAGCCGTTCGAACACGATCCGCGGGTGCGCTTCGGCCGGCAGCGGCGTGGTCGGCGAGGACCACGAGAGATTGTTCTGGTAGACGCACGCGTACCCGTTGTCGCACTGACCGATCGTCTGGAGCAGGTCCATCGACAGCTCGAGGGACGGCAGCAGGGTCTGATGTCCGATCTGCTTCGCTGCGATCTGATCGACAGTGGTGCCGAGGTAATAATCCGTGCTCTCCGTCCATTTGGCCTTCGCCGCGCTGAGAAACGCCGCGTTCGACGTCGCGTGGGTCCCCGGGTACGCGTTCTTCAACTCCAGGTTGGTGATGACCGTGAGCTGATCGGCGACCGGCGCCAGGGACTGGAGTGTCGGTGAGAGCTCGACCAGTTTGCCTTCCCCTGGCGGCGTCCAGCGGGGAAGATCGCATCCCATCGGCATGTAGACGAATCCGAGCCGGCGGACCGGCGCGGCAGCCGTGCGTGCAAGGGCGGTCATCGACGGAACCATGGCATCGAGCAGCGGGAGCGCGACCGTCGCTCCCATCCCCTGCAGGAACGTCCGGCGCGGCAACGCCTTCCTGGTGATAATCATCGTGACGTCCTCATCTGAAACGGTGCGCTCCTCACGACCCCGAGGATGATCGAGGAGATGCGGAAATTCCGGGCCCGGGCGTCCCTCACGATTGTGCGGACCGTGGGCGCGTCGTAGTACTCGACGCCGCGGCCGAGTGCGTATGTCTGGAGCTTCTCGGTGAAGGTTCCGACGAACAGCTCCGGCCGGCGCAGCAGCGCCGCTTCCAGTCCGTTGACGTCGCCAAACCTGCTGCCGTCGGGCAGCCCTCCCGACGCGTCGATGGCTGTCCCGGCTTCCGCGTTTCGCCGGCGGCCGATCGCGTCGAACTTTTCGAGCGACAGACCTACAGGATCCATCAGGTTGTGACACGAGGCGCAGACGGCGTCGCTCCGGTGCTCTGCCAATCGCTGGCGCACCGCGAGGTGGCCGTCGACGGTGTTGTCCTTCAGCGCGGGAACGTCCGGCAGCGGCGGAGGGGGAGGCACGCCGAGCAGCGTGTCGAGGACGAACTTGCCTCGAAGGACGGGCGACGTCCGCGTCGCGTAGGACGTGACCGTCAGGATGCTTCCCTGGCGAAGGAGCCCGCCTCGCCAGCTGTCAGAGTCCAGCGTGATGCGGCGGAACCGGCGTGCCGTAGACGTTCGGGATCCCATAGTGCTTCGCCAGCCGTTCGTTGACGAACGTGTAGTTCGCGCTCAGGAGATCCAGCACGCTGCGATCTTCGCGCAGGATGCTCTCGAAGAAGAGCTCCGTCTCCTTCCGGAATGCCTGGCGAAGGTTGTCGTCGAAGTCCGGAAAGAGCCGCATGTCCGGGGTGATCGCGTCCAGGTTGCGGAGCCGCAACCACTGCGCGGCGAAATTGTTCACCAGCGCGCTCGAGCGTCCGTCGGCGAGCATACGCCGGACCTGCCGCTCGAGGACCGCAGGCTCGTGCAGTGTTCCAGCCTCGGCGGCATCCAGCAGTTCGTCGTCCGGGATGCTGCTCCAGAGGAAGAACGACAGCCGCGAGGCGAGCTCGACGTCGCTGACACGATAAGGTGTCCCGGACGGGATCCCGGAGGGATCCTGTTCGACGCGGAACAGGAACTCCGGGCTCACCAGAACGGCCGCGAGCGCCATCTCGACGCCCGCTTCGAATCCCTCGTTCGCCCGTGCCTTTCGGTACAGATCGAACGGACCTCGAAGATCGGCGTCGGTCACGGGGCGCCGATAGGCGCGACGCATCAGGGACGCGAGAATCAACGTCGCGGACCGGTCGTCCTGATCGGGACTCGCAGGCCGCGACACGAACAGCCGACGCCGGCTGGGCGTGTCGCCGGGACCATTCGCCGAGTACGGCCCGACGATCGAGACCGAGTAGATTGCCGGCTGGATTCGCGGGTGTCGATACGAGTTGAAATGCGTCTCGTAGGGCTGACGCAGCGTCTCGAGCAGCACCGACGGTTTCTTCGGAAACGCCGCCCCGATCAGGTGGGGGCCGGCGCTCACTGGAACGCGGACGGTCAGGTGTTGATCGACCTTTTCGTGCGACGGCTGGTCGCCGTCCGGGACGCCGGCGGCCCGTTGGGGCGGTGTGACCGTGAAGAGCTGCAGCCGTTCCCCGTCCAGCAGCAGCTCGAGGTCGTGCGGCTCGTTCAGGCCTTCGACGTGCTCGTCGCGATCCCGCGTCAACCGGATGGTGATGTTGTACTCGCCATCGAGCGGAAAGGTGTAGTTGACGACTGCGCCGCCGCGAGTGCCGATCGGCAGGCCGTCGAGGTGTTCCTCCTGCGTCACGTCGGCGGGAACCCTGATCGTCTCGCCTCCGGGAGAACGGCTCGGACGCCCAACGGCCACGCGGCTGATCTTCTCAGCGGCCGACACGTAGCGATCGAGCAGGGTCGGCGAGAGGTCGGTGACGGTCACGTTATCGAAGCCGTAGCTCGACTCGTCTGCCGGCAACAGCGACGAGACGTCGACGTCGAACGCCAGGAGGTCGCGCACCGCGTTCTTGTACTCGGTGCGCGTCAGCCGCCGCATCGTGGCTGTCCGGCCGGGATTGGGATGCGCCGCGGCCGCGCGGTCGAGCGACGTCTCCAGGGACGCCACCACCGCATCGTAGGTGCCATCGTTTGGACGTTTCTTGCCCACTGGCGGCATCTGACGGGCGCGTAGCTTCCGGACGACCTTCTCCCATACCTCCGGATGCTGGGAGACATCCTCCGAAAGGATTTTCTCGAGAACGAGGCCACCCTTTTCGTGGTCCTCGTCGTGGCAGGCGAGGCAGTAGTCGTCGACGAGCGAGACGTGAGGCGGCGCGACGACGGAAGGGCCGCCTGGAGGACGGGTCGCCTCCTTGTGTGGACACGGCGCTCCCGGCCGCGATCAGACCGGCCAGGCCGACTCCCAGGACCCGTGCTGGGCGTGCACACACGCATGACGGGCATGGCCACGGCGGCAATAATACGCCCCCGGGACGCCGCGGGCGAGCGAAGAAGCTCTTCACGTAACAGCGCGAGCGAGCGGATGCGAGCGAGCCACGCGACCGGAGCGAGCCGGCGCCGCGGCGAGCGAGGGCGCGTGTCGGGGAGTCCGAGGGGCGAAGCCCCTCGGATGAGATTAGGGCTTTCGCTTCGAAAAATCGAAGTACCACGTCGAGCCGGCGGTATAGGCAATCCCGTCGTGCGTATCGCGGCCCCAGATGTACGGCTCTATCGCGACGAACAGGTCTGCGAAACGGGTCGAATAGGACACCCCGCCCGTGACGTGCCAGAACCGCATCTTGAGCAGGCGATCGGCTTGTGCGTTCTGCTCGGGCGGAGCGCCCGCCATGTCGAAGATCGTGAGACCGCCGTGGTTCTTCTGGAAGAGCGCACCGCCTTGCACGTACAGCGAACGGGTGAGCGCATAGCCAAGGCTCGCGGCCACGTTGCTTCGGTTCGGCCTGATGCCTTCGACAGCCGGCTCGGCCAGCGTGAAGCTATAGCCACCCTGGAGGCCCGCCTTCGGCAGGACATGCGCAAGCCGCCAGGCCGCACTGATGCCCATCACCAGCTGCTGCAGATTGGGCCCGACCACCGCCTCGCCGTGGTACGGGTAGTCGTGCGTCGGCTGGATGTAGCGCACCTGAGGCGTCAGGGCCCAGAACTCGTCGCCGAAGCGGTAGCGACCCGCGATGGAGAAATCCTGAAACGACTCGTGCCAGCAACGGCAGGAATCACGTTCGAGCCCCGAAAACGGCGGTAGCCCGCCGGTGTATCTCGCGAAGATGAACGGGACGGACGCCGTCGCGGCGAATCGTTCCGTCACGCCGTAATCGACTTCGGCCAGCAGGCTGGTCGTGACGCTCTGGCCGATCGGGAGAAACGTGCCGTCGGTCAGGATATGGCCGGTGTTGTCCACCCACTGCCAGGCAACTGTGACCGAGCCCACCCGGGGAGGGGGCGTGAACGCCTGAGCGGCCGCCGAGGCCGGCAACAGCAGGACGGCGGCGGCTCGGGCGAGCAGACGACGGGGAACGGAAATCACCGCGCGCTAGGACGAACGCGTTTTCTTCAGATTCTGATCGCGCTGCAACACCGCGGTGTCGATCGCCTGGAGCAGCGATCGGTTTTTCAAGTCGTCCACGGCGACCACGGTGGCGGCGTCACGCGACGTCTGCAGGAGCCTCTGCACGTTGGCCGAGTCGCTGGTCGCGGTCAGAATCACGTCGTAGCGGCCGCTCGACACGACGGCTGAGAGCTCCTCGAGCGATTGCACCCGGGTGGCGCGATGCCCTTCGAGCTTGAGGAGTGATTCGACTTTCTCTTTCTTGAGGGTGGCCGCGACCGCCGACGCCGGATCGGCATAGATCAGGACGGACGCGGCGCGAGCCGTCTTCGGACGCTGGTAACGCGTGCCGCGGCCGGCGACGAGGAACTTGTCTCCGCAGGCGATCAGATCGCCGGTGATCCCTACCGAGAGCAGCACCACCAGCACGCCGAACGTTCGTCGGATGCGCATACCGCCTCCAGTTCTAAGCCAGCGGGAGCATATCACAGGATCCGCCGGGCTGGTCGCCCCGGGGTCGGACGGTCAGGGAATGCCGATCCGGCGCACGACGGCCGCAAACCTTGGGTCGGCGCGCACCGAGTCCCAGGCCTGGTCCACCTTGAGAAGCGACAATCCGGTCATGTCCTCGTCGGTCGCTCGCTCCAGAAGGGCCAGCGCTTCCTCACGATTGCCGACTTGTGCATGCAGGCGGGCGATGTCCAGGGGGGAGACAAACCTGCCGCTTGGACAGATCCTGCAGGTCACGAAGCTCCGCCTGTGCCACCGCCAGCTCAGCCTTCGCATACTCGGCTTCGGTCGTGGCGCCCGCGAAGGCCTGCGCTGCGTCCTCCCTGTCGTCTATGACGTAGGCCTTCCGGCGCGCCTCGGCCGCACGCGCAACGTCGCCGCGCCGCCGGTAGACGTCGGCGATGCCAAACAGCGGCCGCGAATCCTCTGGCTCTTCGGCCGCGAGTTTCTCATAGGTTTCCATGGCCTGGTCGAAGCGTCCGGCCTGCTTCAGGAAATTGCCGAGCATTGCCCGCGACTCGAGGTTGCCCGGATCGACGACGAGCGCGCGCTCGGCCAGCGCCGCGGCTTCGTCAGGCCTCCCGATGGCCACGAAGAAGAGGGCGATCGGGTGCCACTGAGAGCTACGGAGGATGGTGGGTTCGTCCATCACGGCGCGATATTCGCGCTCGGCAGCCGCCCAGTCGTGCTTCGTAACGAATCGCCGGCCCGCCATTGCCATACGCACGCCGGCGTTGTTCCGATCGATCGCGAAGGCCTTTGCGAGGGCCTCGTCGGCGTGGCCCCCCGCGTCGCGCGACGACAGGAGCCCGCCGCCGACCATCCGGCCGTAGCTGTTCGCGACCGCCAGGTGCGCGTCGAGAAAGTTCGGGTCTTTTTCCGCGGCCAGCTTGAACAGCCGCAGCGCTTCGAGGTCGTCTTCCTCGGTCTCGCGCTGCATCAGAAACCGGCCCTTCAGAAACAGCTCGTAGGCTTCGGGGTTGTCGGTGCCAAACCCGCCGAGCCGCGCCTTCTCCTCTCCCGACAGGCGCAGCTGCAGCCCCTCGGCGATCGACAACACGATGGTGTCCTGGACCCGCATCAGATCGGCCAGAGGCCGGTCGAACTTCTGTCCCCAAAGGCGTTCGCCCGTCGCACCGTCAATCAGCTCAGCGGACACGACAATCTGGGTGCCGCGTCGCGACAGCGCGCCCGTGACCACTGCGCCCACGCCAAGCGCGCGCGCGGCTTCCTGGGGGTTCGGATTGCCTTTGAGACGCATCACGGTGGCGCGCGCCTGTACTTTCAGCGACCTGGCACGGGCGAGATGATCGATCAGCCCCTCGGTCAGTCCGTCGGCGATGTATTCGATGTCCGGGTCCGGGGGGCTGCTTTCAAAGGGCAGCACCGCGACCGAAGTGAGAGCCGGCGGGGCCGTGCCGTCCCGTCGACTCCAGAGGAACGCACCGGACGCGACGGCGAGCGCCACCGCTGCCAGGACCGCGAGCCGCAGCCTCGTCAGCGTCCGCCGTCGGGGAGGCGCGGTGGCCGGATCGGGCAGCGCCGTTCCAGACGAAGCCACGGCGGTGGAGGCTTCCGGCATCAGCGCGAGCGCAGTCGCGAGCTCGCGCGTCGACGCGAAGCGCTGCTCCGGGGCCTTCTCCAGGCATCGGCCGATCACTCGTTGAAGCGCGTCGGGCGCATCGGCGCGAGTGGAGGCTAGCGGCGGCGGCTCGTCACGGAGGATGGCAGACAGTGTCTCGACGGCCGTCGGACGATGGAACGCGCGCTGGCCGGCGAGCAGCTCGTAGATGACGGCGCCGAACGAGAACTGGTCGGATCTGAAGTCGACGTTCCGTCCCGTCGCCTGCTCGGGGGACATATAGCCGACGGTTCCGAGAATCGCTCCGGCCATTGTGCCGACGTCGGTGGCCGTGGCGAGCGACGACCCGCGCGCGGATGCGGGGGCCACCTGGCGGGCGACGCCGAAATCGAGAATCTTGACGCCACCCTCGTGGGTCAGCATCACGTTCTCTGGTTTCAGGTCGCGGTGCACGATCCCTTTGGCATGGGCAGCGGCCAGGCCTTCGGCGAGCTGCCGGGCGATCGACCACGCCTGCCGGATCGACAGCGGGCCGTCCGCGATCGCCTCGCGGAGCGTGCGGCCCTCGACCAGCTCCATGGCAATCCACGACAGGCCGTCGCCCTCGCCGATGTCGTAGATGGTGACGATGGCCGGATGGTTCAGGGCCGAGGCAGCGCGTGCTTCGGTTTCGAAGCGCCGGCGGCTGCCCTCGTCTCCGACCAGCCGTTGTGAAATCACCTTGAGCGCCACGGCGCGACCGAGCCGCGTGTCGACGCCGCGATACACCTCACCCATGCCTCCCGCTCCCAGGAGGTGCTCGACTTCGTAGGGCCCGAGTCGATCGCCGGCGACGAACGCCATCGTGCGGCACCCATGATGGCACGGGACGGGGCGGGTCGGGTCGGGTCGGGTCGAGTCGGCGCTCTCGGATCGCGCCGCCGGATCCAATGGCGGGATTCTGTCGTCAAAGAGTGGCTGATCATCGTTGTACACGTTGATCGAGGTACCGGTGAACGGGGCCGTGCAACCCAGTTCGCAATCCTCGAAGTTGACGACCAGGCTCCGGCCGGTCGTGAGCGAGACGACCGCCGCGGCTGAGGCCAGACGGATGTACGATGGGACCTATCCAGGGTTCATCAAATCGGAAATGCCGATTCGAAGGGCTGATGGGCCCGGGTCGGTGCGCGCCATGCCGGGACAAGACGGAACGAGTCGAACCGAACCCCCGAACAGCCCTCTCTTGAGCCGTCACTCGGACGGCGAGCCGACTCCCGCCACGACGCCGCACCATCGGGTCGGCGGCTACCACGAGTTCGCCCCACCGCCCAATCTGGCCGATGCAGTCGAGGCGCTGTGGACCCACGAGGCCGGCGGCATGCAGGTGACCGCGCACCGGGTGGTGCCCGACGCCGCCGTGAGCCTGTGCTTCATGGGCCCCCGCGCGCCCGACGGCGCCTCCGGCGCCGCGCGGCTGCGGGTGATCGGCCCCGTGATGGCGCCGTACCTGTTCGCGCCTCCGATCGGCCACCGCATGGAGGCGCTGCGCGTGAAGCTCGAGTGGTGCCGCCCGCTCCTCGGAGTGGCGCCGTGGGAGCACGCGAACGCCGAGCCGCTCTACGCGGACATCCGGCCGGACCTGGTAGAGCCGCTGGAATCGCGCCTCGTGGCGAGCCGCGCGCCCGCCGACACGCTCCGCGTCCTGGTGGCGTTCGCGCGCGAACGCCTCGCCCGGAACGACGTGGCCTGCGGACTGCTGGTGGCGGGCATGGAATCGCTGCGCCGCGGCGCGGGCGCGACCCGCGTGAGGGAACTGGCCCGCCGGTTGGGCGTGAGCGAGCGGCACTGGCGGCGGCTCATGGTGGACGAAACGGGGATCGCGCCACTCCACTTCGCGCGCATCCAGCGCTTCCACGCGTTGCTGCGCGCTTCGGACCTGACTCCGCGCCCGTCGTGGGCCGCACTTGCCGCCGACTACGGTTACGCCGATCAGTCGCACCTGATCCGCGAGGTGCAGCACCTGGCCGGCGTGTCGCCCACCCGACTCCGCCAAGAGCGGGGCGCCGAGTAGCGCGGCCGGGACACCAGAAGCGATCTCGTAACTGCCAGCAGTTGACAGCGCGAGCGAGCATTGCGAGCGAGCCACGCGCCCGGCCCGCCTTCGCGCCGAAGGCGCTTCGGCGCGTCCGCCGTAGCTTCAGCCGAGGCGGAAGCGAGCCGACGCAGCGGTGAGCGAGGGCGAGTGTCGGGAGTCCGAGGGGCGAAGCCCCTCGGATTGAGCCTAGGGGCTGATCGTGATGCCGTCGCGATCGGGCAGGTCGGCCGTGATCGCCCACCCGCCGAACGTCTCACTCACCGCGAACCATAGCTCGTTGGGACCAGCCTTGAGCGGCAGGGCCAGTTGATCGAACAGCCCGACGATGCCCAGGAAGTCCGGGTCGTGGGTCCCGAAGCCGTCGTTGCCGGCGTAGAGCATCCGGCCGTTAAGGTAGACCCGTACGCGGTCGCTGAAGCCGAACCGGACGGGCACGGTGCGCGCGCGGTCGGACGTGATCGTGACGGCCGCGACGACGGTGTTGCGTTCGTTGCCGTTCCCCGCGAGCCGCGCCAGGTTGGCGATGCCGCGCTCCTCGATGCCGAGCGTGTCCCAGGTCGCGGGCCCGGGCACCGCCGCCAGGTCCGCTACGCCGGTCATGAGCGACTCGGCGAACGGCGTGGAGACGCGCCATGTGCGCACGATGCTGGCGGGCGTGGAGTCGGCGACGGCGGGAGGCGTGCCGGCGGACGGCACGGCCGCCGGCCGCACGACAAAGTTGGCGAACCGCGCCGCCCCGGGCGCCGCGATGACGCCCACTTCGCCGACGCCCTCCGGGCCGCGCAGTCGCGGGATGATCTGCACGCAGTCGCCGTCCACGTACAACTCCGCGCGGCTGCCCGAGACCACGAGCTTCACGTGCATCCAGCGATTGTAGGTCCACCGCGCCGTGGCCTCCCAGGCGGGGCCGGCATAGATTTGCCAGGCGTACAGGCCGTGGAGCACCGGCGTGTACTGGGTGGCGTGCGGCTGGCCGCTCAGGTTCTCCCGCAGGTAGAACAGCTCGTAGTCGTCGTGCGTGGCGGCGCGGAACGCGATGCCGGGAAATCCTGACACCTCACTGAAGGCGATGTCGAACTCGATGGTGCCGTTCTGGAAGCGGCTGCCGCGCAGCCACGCGGCGCCTTCACGCAGCAGCAAGGCGGTGTGGCCGCGATAAGGCTCGACACGCCACTCGGCGCCGCTGATGGCCCACGCGGAGGTGTCGAACGGCTTTGGGGTGCTCGCGGCGGCGGCGAGCGCCACGACGGCCAGGGGGAGCAACACGCCGAAGCCCGCAAGGCGGGTAGTAGTGGCTTTCATGCCCTTACCCTAGCCCCGACTCGTGCCGAAACGATTGGACGTTTCGGACATCGCCCTGGCACTCGGAGGCCGTGGTGAAACCCGACTCAACGTGATGCATCCTTCACACGTGTTCGTTTCGTTGCGGCGAGCAGAGACGCGCGCGCACCATGCGCTGCACCACCATACAATGGCGCCCTTCGTCTGTGCTGGAGGGAGTCGTGACGCTGAGAATCGGTGGCTTCGCCACGCTGATACAGGTGTTCGACATGCCGACTTCGCTCGCGTTTTACCGCGATGTGATGGGGTTCGCGGTGATCAGCGATGCTCCGGAGGATGGTCGATGCGATTGGGTGTGGTTGAAATGCGGCGAGTCCGAGCTGATGCTGAACACGGCCTATGAGGCCGGGGATCGGCCGTCGGCGCCTGATCCCGCGCGGCTGGCGGCCCACGCCGATACAACCCTTTACTTCGGGTGCGAAGACGTCGAAGCGGCCCACGCTGAGCTTCGGGTACGTGGAGTCGCGGCCAGAGACCCGATCGTCACCGATTACGGCATGAAACAGGTCTATTTGAAGGACCCGGATGGTTACAAGCTGTGCCTTCAGCAGCCGGTTGACGCGGCGCACGCCGTCTGATCGCGGTGACGACGAGACGATGAGCCTGATCGACCTATGGGACGCAGTTAGAGTGTCTCGAAAGGCCGGGACGAGGAACGAGCGTCGCCAAACAGGCTCCAGCCGACGATCCCGAGCCACAACAGCAGGCTTGCCGCCGATACCCGGTTCGCTGTCGTGCGGAGCCGTGTGTTGCCAAACCTCGCGTCGACGCGGTGCGATCCTGGCGGCACGTCGACCTCCATGTACGCCGTATCCGGCTGGAGCCTGGGGGTGACACGCCGCCCGTCGAGCGACAGCTGCCAGCCGGGGAAGAACGGGGAGCGAACGATGACCGCGGTCGTCTCGCTCGCGGCGACCCGCAGTTCGACGCGGGTATCAGTCAGCAGGAGCGGCGTCACGTCGCTTCGGCCGCCCACGGTCGTCCATCGTTCGGTGGCCATCGGCGGCGTTCTGGTGACGTCTTTCGGGTCATAGGCGGCCTCCCGAAAGCCCCACATGCTCGCGTTCCGGCTGATCCACCAGCCCGGGCCGTCGATCGCAATGGCCGCTCGTTCGCGAACCCATGCCTGGCCCCAGTAGGTTTGCGTCACCGACCACTGCAGCGCGACCGCACAAATCACGATCAGCGCCTGGGTAGTACGGTTCGGCACGAACGTCAGCACCAGCGCGGCCAGCGCGCTGCAGGCGACGGTCGGCACCATCAGGAATCGCCACGGAAATTGAATGAAGGCCAGCGGCGCGATTCGGTTCCAGATCCCGACCGAGGCGGCCGTCATCATGAACAAGGCATAGACCACGACAGCCAGCCAGCCGACCAGGGCGAGACGCTTAGGGTCTCGCGGGCTCGACACCGACACGCCGGCGACCGCGGCGGCCGCCACAACGATCCACTGCACGATGCCGATCTGGGTCGAAATCTGCCCGGCTTCCCCGGAAGCGGAAGGCGCGTAGCCCCAGGCCCAGTCGAGCCATGCCGCCGGACGTACGAAATGACGATGGAAGTCGAGATAGTTGTTGGTCAGGCCACGGATACGAACGGCGTCGAGCTCCAGAATCGACGGCAGCGTGTAGAACGCCGACAGCCCGATACCAACTCCCACGGCCATCACGGTCAGTAACGAATGACGCATGTTGACAGGCCGCACGACCGACCGGGCGAGCAGGTAGGCGCCGCAGATCGGCGCGACGATCAGCGCGGCCGGGAGGTGGCTGATGATCAGGAGGGCGATGGCGAGGGCCAGCGCGCCCACGAAGAGCGGCCGACCGGTTCGGAGCAGCCGATCGAGCGACCAGAAGACGGCGGGAATGAGGCAGACCGCCATCAACTCCGGGTAGGCCGTCCGCACGTAACCATCCACCATCAGGTACGGCGACCAGGCGAACACCGCAGCCGCCAGCAGGCCGGGCAGGCGACCCCAGGGGCGGAGCCAGAGATACGTGAAACAGGTGCCAGCGGCCCACACCGCGGCAATCGCCAGCTTGACCGAGATCGACAGCCTCGGTCCGAGAAGGTGAATCAGCTCGACAAGATAGTAGAAACCCACCTGGTAGTAATTGAAGAGCGGTTGCCCTCTGCCGTAGCCGAGCCCTTCGACCCAGCGAACCGGCAGTTGCCCCTGATGCACCGCGCGATCGAAGAGGTAGGCGTAGGTCTGATGTGCGCCGCCGTCATGCGCGAACAGAAAGTTCGGGAGTAGAAACGGCGTCAGCAGCGGGACGAGTCCAGCCAACACGGCGGCGTAGGCAAAGACCGTGCTGATTGAGGCGATTCGCAGCCGATTGACCGGGCTCTGCATCGGCTCGATCATCCAGAGGGCAGCGCTGGCGGCGATGATCGCTGTTGCGAACGTTGTGGTCAGGCTGAGGCCAGTCAACGCCACTGGTCCACTCGGCGTAGCGACGGGCCCGACCAGGAGCACGTGGACGGCCATGATGACTTCGACCGCAGCGAAGACCGCCAGCGAGATCGAGAGCGATTGGCGAATCCTGAGAGGAACGCCCACGGTCCTATCTTTCCATATCGTGACCGGGGCGATTGAGCGGACCGTGTTACCTGAAGCCGCGCCAGCCACGATGCGTTCAGCCCCGGCTGCGCACGCCCACGGGCACGCCTGTCCGCGTTGTGAAGGGATGTGCCGCGGAATTGAACGGTATCAGTCGCCGGCTTCAGCCATCGACTGGATCCGGGCGCGCTCGGCCCTGGATCCGGCGATCGCAAGCTCCAGCGCGTCGTCCGAGAGGCTGGTGAGGTCTGCCGCGGCACTCTTTGCGTCGGCATGCTCGACGGCGCGCGAGACCACTTCGGCGTTCGTCGCCCCAGCCTTCTTGCCGAGGAAGGGCTTCACGACCAGGTAGACCACGTCGCGCAGCGGCATGAAACGCAGGAACCGCCGCAGCAGCCGGAAGGTCTGGATTGGGAAGCGTGTGAACTTGTAGAGGATGAGCCTCCGCATCTCCTCCGATCGGATGCGGTGGACCTCTTCTCCCGGCAGGCAGCTTGGATCGATCGAGGTGCACTTGAAGTACTTGTACCAGTCGAGCGCGTCGTTGACGAGCCCGCGCCTGGCGTACTCCTGCCACAGCGGCGTACCGCGGTAGACACACAGGCGGTTGAAGCCGAAGCTGTCAATGGGGATCTTCGACGCAAATCGAAACGTGGCCCGCAGGTCCTCCTCGGTCTCGTCGGGAATACCGACAACGAAGAAGCCGTGGACGATCTCGATGCCGGCCGACTTGGCATTGGTGACCGCCGTTTCGATCTCCTCGAGGGTCTGCTCCTTCTTGAGACGGTCCAGGATCCTCTGGCTGCCGCTCTCGATCCCGAACATGACCGTCCGGCACCCGGATTGCGCGAGCTTGGGGAAGAGGTGCTGCGCAACCGAATCGACGCGGCCCTCGAGCCCGTATTTGATCGGATTCTTTGCGGCGATGAGGCCGTCGCAGATCGCCTCGATGCGCTTGGGCTGGAGCAGGAAGTGGTCATCCACGAAGTAAACGGAGCCGTACCCATCCTTCCGCAGTTGCTCGAACTCCGCAATGACGTGGGCCGGGGTCCTCGCCCGCCACTTGCCCTCGTTGAAGATCGGGATGTCGCAGAACACGCAGGGCCAGGGACAGCCGCGCGATGTCTGCATCGTGGTGAAGCGATCCAGCGACAGCACGGCCGGGACGTCGAGCGGCATCGACTCGACGAAGTCGAGCGGCAGGCTCTCGCGGTCGGGGAAGGGCCACTGGTCGAGATCGCGCGGCAGCGCGCGGTTCGGGTTGTTGCGGAGCGTGCCGTCCTTTTCCTGCCAGGTGACGCCAGTCACCGTGTCGGGATCGTTCAGGCGCTCGAGCAAGTCGACGATGAGTTGCTCGCCGTCGCCCCGGCACACGAAGTCGACTTCCTGGCACTGCGCCTTGATCAGCGGTGCGTTCAGCGTCGCGAACACTCCGCCGAACGCCAGCTTGACGTTGGCATCGGCCGCGCGCAGCTGCCGCGCAAGGATCTTGGCGTAGGGATAACTCGTGGTCGACAGGAAGCTCATGCCGACGAGGTCCGGCTTCTGCCGCCGCAGCTCGTCGACGATGACGGTGTTGGGCGTGTCGGGGTTGGCCTGATCGAACATCGTGACCTCGTGCCCGGCGCGCTTGAGCACCGAGGAGAGGGACATGATGCCGATCGGTGGAAATCCCATGACCTGCAGACGGCCATTCGCCGCCCGCGTCTGCCGTGGGATGGCGTAAAACTGTGGGTCCCGAACGTGGACCAGGAATGCTCGCACGGAAGGGAATTGTACCAGCCTCAGCCCGAAACCAGACAGGTATAATCCGGCGACTCACCCGTTGTCCCTAGAGCCCGGCGGCCGCCACTATTCCATGATGTATGCCGCCGGCATACAGCCAGCGCACGAGGCAGTGCCCCTGGCGCGGCGGCAGGCGCACAAAAAAAGCATTGGAGTTGGATCCCTCTTTCTGCCGGAGGCGCATGCCTTGCTGGGGCACCTGGCCGCGATGTACGACTACGACTGGACCGAAGCCGACCGCCGGTTTCGCCTCGGCATCCGCGCGCGATCCGATAGCCTCGATGATGGTGCGCCTCGACCCGGGCGAACTACTTCCTCGCCCACGTGGGCCGAGGCCGGGAGGCGGTCGAGGACATGGAGCGGGCGGTCGTGGAGGAATCCGATGAACGCGTTCACCCAGTGGACGCTCGCGGTCTCCCTTCGCTCGGCCGGCAGAGATGTTGAGGCTGACGCGCAATTCAAGCATGTTGCGGAATTCGAGCAGTCGTTGGGGGCATTTCATCTACGCGCCGATCGCATTGAGTGGGAACCACCTCGAACGTGGGGCGATTCCCGAAGCGCTCGCATTTGCCGAAACGGCGTATGCTCGAGGGCCCTGGCACCCCGTTGCCATTGGTCAGCTTGCCGGGATGCTGGCGCGCACGGGCCAGCGGGAACGCGCGGACACGCTCATCGCGCAGCTTCGGCCCGGAGAGGCGTTCGGCGCTCCCTTCGGATTGGCTGCCTGCTATCTCGCCGCCGGGGACATGGACCAGGCCGCCGACTGGCTCGAGAAAGCCATCGAACAGCGCGACATCTGGGTCCCGTTTCTGTTGAGGGTTGGTAACATCGGCGGCCGCGTCATGTGGTCGAGCCCGCGCTGGCCCAGGCTCGCACGGTTGCTCAACGTGTCCGAGACGAGCTGAAGAGATACGGACAATCCTCCGTCCCGGTGAGGCGACTCGAACCCGTCGCCGGTGAGTCGACTCGAACCGCGAGCGCGGTCCTGGATCCGGCTGTTTTGTGACTCAGGGGCGCGCCGGCTCGTCGTGCAGGAAGCGGGCACCGAGAACTGGCCGCCCACCCATCGCCGTGTGGAACCCGTAGGCCGCCAAAACAATCACGGCCACAAAGCAGAGATACGACGACGAGACATATGGCACCGAGAGATCGAAGCTGATCGGGACGAGCGAGGTGAGCTGGAACACGAACTGGCTGACAATCATCGCGAGCAGGCCGAACCGCACCAGCACGATCACCGCACCCGCTGCCCACACACCGCCAAACAGGAAAGCGACAATCGGATTACTGCCTGTGACTGGTGGGAGCGCGGGCGTCACCGTCAGGACCAGCGCCGTCGCGACGGCGGCGAGCCGGCGACTACGGAGCAGGCTGTTGAAGAGAATCAGTGCCAGCAGGAATACCAGACCGATCGTCACGGCACGTACCTTGCCAGGCAGCGAGCTCGCTGAGCGTGTGACGGCCGCCGAGCAGCAGTTGTAAGGATCCGCCTGCCGACGGCGAGGGCGGCAAGCCAAACCACGCCGGCCCCAACCGTTCGACCTGGATCACCGTCGTGAGGACGATGCCCAACGCGGCGCCGATCAGGATATCTCGCCCCACGAGCGGATCGCGCAAGCGGCCTGCGAGCAGACGGCTCCACCCGATCATCATCTCCGGCCACACGGCGCGGACGTGGGGCTCGAGCGCGATGTAAAACACCCACATCACGAGCGCGCCATAGGTCGCCCACGACGTGAGCATCACACTCAGCTCCCGCTCTGCCACCAGGTCGGCGACATGGTGAGCCCGGAGCGTACCGAACAGCATTCCCATGATGCCAAGGTACAGACACAAACGGAACGCACCGCGGCGATCGCCGCGCCCCAGGCGTAAGTTGCGGCGCACCAGCAGAACGGCCATCGCGGAGACCAGCAGGCCCAGGCTCACGCCGATGACATAGCGGACGCGGTCACCTCCAGTGAGGAAACGTGCCGGCTCCAGGCGCTGCGGCGGTGTCCACGGCGCGACGATCTCGAAATACGTGGGACGTCCGCGGGCCGCTGCCGCTTCAACCCGAATCCGGATGTCGGGCCGATCAGGGTAGACGCCTTCCCACGCCCCCCGTGCGTCGGCGTAGGCGGACGGTACCCGCGTCGGTCTGACCGGCGAGAACTTCGCGATCGGCAGGCCGGCCGCCGCGAACAAGGCCGTCCAATCTGGCTGGCGGTCATCGGCCGCCGACTCGTCGATGTGTGACGGCGCAGCCGTCAGCCTGGTCAGTCGACCCGCCTGATCGATGAGGACGGACACCATCCCGGGCACGGTCGGCGGGGGCTCGTCCCGGGTCACTACTCCGATCGCTTCGAGTTCCGAGGCGGCCGCGATGAGGGGGTGCGGGCTTTGCCGATACCAGAACGACAGCGCGGCAGGCTGGTCCGTCCGCAGGATCTGCCAACGCGTCGCCGCCCGATTGTGGTCCTCGATATACCGCAGATAGTCGGGGTCGTGTTCGTAGCCGTACGCCTCGTCCGCCGGCCGATCCGTGTAGCCGAGGTTTCGCGCGATCATGCGCGCAAGCTCGGCGAGCACTTCCGGTCGCTTGTCCATCCTTACCAGGCCAGGTAGCGTTGTCTGTGGCGACATCCAGACGATGCCGATCAGACCAAGCCCGACGATCGCCAGGCAGGCGATCCCCCGGGAGGGAGAGAGCGAGCCGACGTCGCCCGCTGCCGCAACCATATCGGGGGAGGGCGTCTCGCCCGCCGCGAGCGCGGCCGCGAGCGGATTTCCACCGGGCAGGACCGCGGCCATCGCGAGCACTGACGGCGGCCGCTGTGCCGGATCCGTTTCCAGGCACCACAGAATCGCCCGTTCGACGGCTCTGTCGAAGTCGGGGATCAAGCTCGAGGGATTGATCGCAGGCACGCGATCGGCGGCGCGCCCAAGGTGGTCGTGCGCGCCGGTCGTGGACGCCGCTTTGCCGGTGAACATTTCGTACAGGACAAGACCAAGTGCGTAGATGTCGGTCCGTGTCGAAGTCTCGTGACCCGTGAATTGTTCCGGCGCCATGTACTCGGGCGTGCCCGCGAGAACGTGAGGATCCTGGTGTTCGCCCGCCAGACCAGCGAGGCCGAAGTCGGCGATACGTGCGCGACCGCGCCCGTCGACGAGCACGTTGGCCGGCTTCAAATCGCGGTGTAGTACGCCACGATCATGCGCTGCAGCCAGACCCGAGCAGAGCTGCCGTGCCAGTTGGAGTCCCTTGTCCGGCGGCAACCGTCCGACGCGCCGCAGCAGCGAGGCGAGATCCTCGCCGTCCACGTACTCCATCGAAAGGAAGTGCTGGCCGTCCGCCTCGCCGATGTCGTAGACCCGGCACACGTTCGGATGGGACACCTGGCGCGCGACACGGACCTCGTTGTGCAGCCGCGTCAGACGGTCGGCGCTGTGGACCAGATCTCTGGGCAGGAACTTGAGAGCCACCGGCTGACCGAGCTTGAGATCCTCGGCCCGATACACGTCACCCATGCCGCCGCGGCCGATAAGGCTGACGATCCGGTAGCGGCCGGCGAGCATCGCGCCGGGAATGAACCGCGCCTGGTCGAACGGGACGTCCGGAAAAGGCCGATGAGGTTCTGTCCCAGCGACTGTGGGCGCGTCTGCGTCGCCCATGGGAGACCCGCACGACGGGCAAATGCGAGTCGGCTCAGGAGTTTCGCGCCGGCAGGCGGGGCAGTGCATCAGGTCGCCGTGATTCTAGCGCGCGAAAGGCGTGGAAACCGGGAAACCACCAGGAACAGGCGAGTACTCGGAGACGACGACGGGCCCGCGGTAAGGGCTTCTCTTGGAGCGGTTATGAACAACCCGAACACTGCCGCCATTGATCGGACGAAAGTCACCAGAACAACCGCGGAGTTACTGGCCGCGGTGAATGCCTCCGACGCCGATCGCTGTTCCGCCGTTTGGGCGGCCGACGGGGTGCTGATGCCTCCGCATCATCCATCTGTTCACGGCCACCAGGCTATCGCCCAGTACTTCCGCACTCTGTTTTCGCGGAGCAGCTTCAGATTTGCATTCACCTCCTCCCATATCCACCTTTCGGGCGACACCGCGCTGGAGCGCGTTACCTACACAGTCACTGTCCGGACGGGAGAGGATGCGCCGCCGATCGAAGATGCAGGCAAAGGGCTGCACGTATATCGGCGTCAGCCAGACGGATCGTGGAAGCTCATGTACGATATCTGGAATAGCGATGCGGATGCTCGAAGCGCGTAGCTGGGGTTGTCGTAAGCTCCTGTCCCGGTCTTCGGCCGTGACTCGAACGCTGACCGCCGAATGACCGCCCTCTGGTTCGTTACAAGCCTCAGGTCCCTTCCGGAGTGAGAACTGTGCCGTACATCATCGCCCTCGACCAAGGCACCACGAGCTCGCGCGCGATCGTCTTCGATCACGATGCGTCTATCGTGGGTGTGGGACAACGCGAGTTTCAACAGATCTTCCCGCGTCCAGGCTGGGTCGAACACGACCCCAGCGAGATCTGGGCGACGCAGATTTCGGTGACCACGGAAGCGCTGGGTCGCGCGCACCTTCGGCCGCGAGACATCGCCGCCATCGGCATCACCAACCAGCGCGAGACCACTGTCGTGTGGGACCGTGAGACGGGAGAGCCCGTCTACAACGCGATCGTCTGGCAGGACCGTCGGACGGCCGATTTCTGCGATCGCCTGAAACGGGACGGCCACGAAGAATTCGTTCGGGAACGCACCGGGCTCGTCATCGACGCCTACTTCTCCGGCAGCAAGATCGCCTGGATTCTCGACAACGTCCCCGGCGCGCGCGCCAGGGCCGAGGCCGGCAAGCTGGCGTTCGGAACCATCGACAGCTGGCTCGTGTGGCAGCTCACCAGCGACGCAACACACATCACGGATGTCACGAATGCGTCGCGGACAATGCTGTTCAACATCAACACGCTCAAATGGGACGAGGATCTGCTGAGGCTGTTGCGGGTGCCCGCCAGCATGCTGCCCGAGGTCCGTCCATCGAGCGAGATCTACGGCCGCGTCTCGACGACGCTCGGCCCCGCCGGCGTTCCCATCGCCGGCATCGCCGGTGACCAGCAGGCCGCCCTCTTCGGCCAGATGTGCGTCTCCTCCGGGATGACGAAGAACACCTATGGCACCGGCTGTTTCCTGCTGCAGAACACCGGCGAGCGGCCGGCTGCTTCCCGCAATCGACTGGTCTCGACTGTGGCCTGGCAGGTCGGCGGCAAGACGATGTACGCGCTCGAAGGCAGCGTCTTCATCGGCGGCGCGGTGGTCCAATGGCTGCGCGATGGGCTGGGGATAATCAAGGATTCGTCCGAAGTCGAGGCACTGGCGCTTTCCGTGCCGGATAGCGGCGGCGTCTACCTCGTGCCGGCATTTGCCGGCCTCGGCGCGCCGCACTGGGATCCGTACGCGCGCGGCACCATCGTCGGGATCACGCGAGGCGCGAAAGCCGCGCACATCGCCAGGGCGGCCCTGGAGAGCATCGCGTTTCAGGTCGCCGATCTGCTTGATGCGGCACGAGCCGATGCCGGAATCGATCTGGCCGAGCTGCGCGTCGACGGCGGCGCGGCAGCCAATAACTATCTGCTGCAGTTTCAGGCCGACATGCTCGGCGTGGCCGTCGTGCGGCCGAAAGTGACCGAGACGACGGCACTTGGCGCAGCGTACCTTGCCGGCCTGGCGGTCGGGTTCTGGGACTCGACCGACGCACTCGCCCAACATTGGCGTGTGGACAGACGGTTCGAGCCGTCGATCCAGTCGTCGGCGGCGGCGGCGCGCCGCGCGGAGTGGCACGAGGCGTTGAACCGCTCGAAGTCCTGGGTAACGGGGAGTCAGTAGCATGCGGAGGGCCGATATGCTCGTCCGCCTCGAGGAACGGCACCGTCCGTGGGACATTGTCGTCATCGGCGGCGGCGCCACCGGCGTTGGCATCGCGGTCGATGCTGCCAGCCGCGGCTACGACGTTCTCCTCCTCGAACAGCACGACTTCGGCAAAGGCACCTCGAGCCGCAGCACCAAACTCGTGCACGGGGGAGTGCGTTACCTCGAACAGGGCAACATCGCCCTGGTGATGGAAGCGCTGAAGGAGCGCGGCCTGCTTCGACAGAACGCTCCACATCTGGTCAGCAACCTCGCCTTCGTCGTGCCCAACTACGACTGGTGGGAGGCGCCGTTCTACGGGCTTGGGCTCAAGATCTACAACGTACTTGCCGGCAAGTACGGGTTCGGCACCTCGGAAATCCTGACACGCGAGGAGACCCTGTCGCGGCTGCCGACGATCAAGACCGAAGGGCTGCGCGGCGGGGTCGTCTACTACGATGGCCAGTTCGACGATGCGCGGCTGCTGATCAATCTCGTGGAGACCGCTGCCGACCAGGGCGCGACCCTGGTCAACTACGTCCGCGTCGTGGCGATGACGAAGGGCGCCGATGGCTTCATCGATGGCATCGTAGCGGCCGACCAGGAAACCGCGCGGCAATGGACGATCCCGGCGCGCGTGGTCGTCAATGCGACCGGCGCGTTTTCCGACTCGGTGCGCCGGCTGGCCGAGCCCGCCGTCGAGACACTGATCGCGCCCAGCCAGGGAATCCACCTGGTGTTCGACCATTCGTTTCTATCGAGCGAGGCGGCAATCATGGTGCCGCACACACCCGACGGTCGCGTGATGTTCGCGATTCCCTGGCACGGCCACGCGCTCGTCGGCACCACCGACACACCGATTTCGACGCCAACGCTGGAGCCGCGCCCGCTGCAGGAGGAGATCGAGTTCATCCTCGAGACGGCCGGCCGGTACCTTCTGAAGCCACCGACCCGAGACGACGTCTTGAGTGTGTTCGTCGGCATCCGTCCGCTCGTCAAGAGCGGGGACGGCAAGTTGACCGCGGCGCTGTCGCGCGACCATACGATTCACATCGATCCCTCGGGGCTGCTCACGACGGCAGGGGGCAAGTGGACGACTTACCGGAACATGGCGGAGCACACCGTCGATCAGGCGGCAGATCTCGGGCGTCTGGCGGAGCGGTCCTGCGTGACGCGTACGCTCAACGTCCACGGATACCACTCCAACGCGGATCGGTTTGGCACGCTCGGCGTGTACGGGGCTGACGCGCCGGCGATTCAGGATCTGATGCGCGAAACCCCGTCGTTGGCGGTGCCGCTCCACGCGCAGTTGCCGTACACCGGCGCCGAGGTCGTCTGGGCAACCCGGCACGAGATGGCCCGGACCGTCGAGGACGTGCTCGCTCGCCGGACGCGGGCGCTGTTCCTCAACGCCCGCGCGGCGGAAGACATGGCGCCCGAGGTTTCGCGGCTGATGGCCGGCGAGCTTGGCTGGGATTCATCGCGCCAGGCTGCGGAAGTGACCGCGTTCTCGGCCCTCGCAAAGGGATATCAGCTCTAAGCGTTCAGATTCCCCGATGCCTGGAAACGGCGGATGAAGCGATTGCGTTGGTTCGGGATCTGCACGAGAAGTGGAAAGCGGCGCAATAAGGCATCGTAGCCAGGGACGACCCGTTACTTTGGCCTGGGCAGGCTCGACTGGTCGATTGCCTCGATCTGTGCAAAGACGGCCGCCACCACCCGGTCGCATCGTGGTGCTTCAAACGAAAAGGCTGCGGCAGTCTCGATACCAGCGCGCTCGTACAGCGTGTCGCGCAGCAACAGTCGGGCTCGGTGCAGGCGAGTCTTCGCGGTTTCCTCGGTGATGTCGAGACACCCCGCGGACTCGGCCGTGCTCATGCCTTCGACCTCGCGCATCACGAACACCGCGCGATAGTGCTCGGGCAAGGCCTCGATGGCGGATTCGATCAACGCGCGCAGCTCACCAGCGAACGCCTGGCGCTCTGGGTCTGGTCCCGGCGACTTCAAGGCGTCCATGGTGTCCCCGTCCCAGTCATCGACCGTCTCCTGTTCGTCGAATCGACGTCGCCGGCGCGCGCGGGCGAACGCCTCGTGCACCGCAATCCTGGTCAGCCAGGTCGAAAACATGGCCCGGCCTGCGAATTGGTCGAGGTGCCGGTAGGCGTTCACATACGCCTGTTGCGTCACGTCCTCAGCCTCCGCATCGTCCCGGAGAATCGCGCGGGCGACCCGATACAGGCGTTGGTTGTACCGACGCATGACGACCTCGAACAGACCGGTCTCCCCGGCGTGTACACGCCGCACCACCTCGTCGTCCGAGATCGGAAGATTCCTGGCGTCCTGTCCCAGTAATGGGCGATTCGTCGAGCTCATGATGCGATTGACCGAGACGTCCCAGAACTACTGAGTCGCCAGGCGGAAAAAGGTTCCCGTGTCCCCGATCGTTGACGAAAACGGCTGAGAAGACGAGCGGCGAATCATCCCTGCATGAGTCTGGAACAGCAGCCCCGCCAGGAGACCGGACAGAGGACTGAGGCCCCCGGCCCGGTTGGCGCCCTACAGCGATTTCAGGAATTCAACAAGATCGGCCTTCTGGGCCGCCGTCAGGTTGAGCGCGAACAGCTGGTCATAGTGATTCACGACCGCGAGGAGGTCGGGGGCACTGCCGTCATGAAAGTACGGCGGATGCTGCCAGAGTCCACGTAACGGCGTGGTCCGGTATTGGCCGGTTGCCGTCCTGGCGGCATAGGCCGGATCGGTGCCGACCTCCGCCGGATCGTGCAGGAATGGCACGGTTCGACTGGGGCCGCTCAGGACGTCCGTGAAATTCGGCGCCTGGTGGCACGTCGAACATCCCGCTTCCTTGTGAAACAACTGCTTGCCGCGCCTCGCGGCGTCTTTGTCGAAGATCCGTCCGGCGGATCGGGGACGCGCAGGCCCAATTGATAGTCCAGCAGCGCCGCAAGCTTCGGCGTGACGAGATCCGGTGTCTGCGTGATGAAAAGCCCGAGGCGTGGATCGCTGAAATTGCCGTGACCGCCCATTTGCCCGACGCCCACGTAGCTGTTCCAGTACGAGATCGGCCCGTCGGCCGTGAAGGTTTCGAAGCCAACACCCTTCAATCCGTAGATCGACGGGATCACGATCGGCAGTGACGGACTGTTCAGCGGAATGAGGTTCGTGCCGTCGAACGCGTGGTGTCGAGGATCGTATCTTGCCGGGGCCCCACGTGCGGAACTCGGCCTTGAGGGTATCGGGCAACGCCGGCGACAGCGCGACGATCGCCCCCACATTCAGGTCCAGATTCGCCCATCCATCCAGCCGCTTGCCGATCCCAGGCGCAAACGAGTTGTCGACCGTCGAGTGGCACAACGCGCACGTGATGCCGACGCTGGTCAACTGGCCCAACTCGTTCGACCGTACCTTTGACGCCGACGACCGCATTGAGCCGCAGTAATGCCGTGGTCACGGCGGGGCTCGTCAGATCGACCTGACCCGCTCGAAGTGCAGCGACGATCGCCGGCGGCAGGGCGTCCACATCCACCTTGAGGCCGACCGCCAGCGCCGTCGCGGGATCGAGCGTTGCGATGGGCTCGTGCATCCGGAGCACGTCGGTCCACAACTGTTCGTCGCCGAACGTGTCGAAGCGGAAAATGGCCTGCCCGTCCCGATGCCTCGACTCGCCATCTTCCTGCTGTTGTCGGTCAACTTCGACGCCCGGCCGGCGTCCAAGCTGCTGTGCGATCGTCGATTGACCGAATCCGGAGACAACGTACGACAATACCAACGCGAATACGGTTGACGCGGCCCCGATGAGTCTCATTTGCTGCTCCCTTATGGGCAAATCCTGGGAGGGCGTGCGTTCGTCAGACGTTCGACGTACGTTGCCTCCTGCCAATCAGAGAGCCGAGGCGCGAAAAGGTGACAGGAAACTGCCAGCAGATAACAGCGCGAGCGAGGGCGCGTGTCGGGGAGTCCGAGGGGCAAAGCCCCTCGGATGAAACTAGTAGGTCCAGCCGATCGACAGCACGATTCCAACGTCGTGCGTATCGGCCATGGGGTTTGGAGGCCGGCTGTCGTAGCGTGGTGTAGAGAGTGATCGCGGCGAACAGGTCCTTCCACAATTCCCGCTTGGCGCCGGCGTCGAGTTGCAGCCGCTGTCGGCCGGTGTCGCTCAAGCTCGGGTAGTACTGCACGCTGAGGTCGAAGTTGGTTTTCGGCCGATCGTAGGTGTAGAACGCGGTCTCGAGCGTGAACAGCGCCTCGACGTTCTGCGTGGCCGGGACATCCACGCCCTGCTCGTCATTGAACGCCAGTCCGGCGCCGAGCACCAGTTGCGCGCGATTGGTGTTGACCAGACGGGGCCCGGCGGCCGCGCCGACCTGCGACCGCAGCGTCAAGCCCGACGCTCTCGTTGGTCTCGAACCGGCCGGCCGTCAGGATGAACCAGCGCTGCCACGGATATCGCAGATACGACAGTTCCGCGAATGCCCGATCGTCGCGACCTGGGTCGTCGTCTTTCTTCGTCTGGGTGAGCGACGCCGTGAGGCGTGTCCGGGACGCGAGCTGGCGGAACACGGTGTCGGAATTCACATTGAGCTGCGCCACGCCGCTGGACTGCGTATAGCTGAACCCGGCGTCAATCGAACCATCGAGCTTCCGCCAGAAGCTCGTCCCAATCGGAGTGATCAGCGTCACCTCCGACATCTGAAGCGACACGCCTTCGGAAGTCACGACGGTAATCGATCGGGCGGTTGCCGGTCCGAGGCTGCCCAGGAATCGGCGGCCATCGGTGGTGAGCACTTCGACCACACGCGTCGTCACGAGGCTCGAGAGCTTGTCCCATTCCAGATAGAGCGTGCCGGCGTCGTCGGTCTTGAACTCGAGCCGGCCCCGCTCGAGCCGCCCGATCTCACCGGTGATTCGATCGCCGTTGGCGAGGGTCACGACGTCGGTCCGCCCCTGGGCGTGGGCGGTCGCCGTGACTGCAAAGGCGAAGGCGATTGCCAGAATCGCCTTCCTGCCTCCTCGAGTGATCATCGTCGGCCTGGGGCAGCGGCCTCGTCGCTCACCACACGGCACCGATCACCGGAGCGAACGGCGCCGCGATCGACCGCCACTACTGTTTCGCCTGGACCGCCGCGTAGGGGTTGCCGCCGAGCGCGTTCGAGATGGCGGTGATCGCGCGTTGCGCGCGCACGCTGTTGCCCGCATCGTCCAGCGGCGGCGACACCACCGCGATGCCGAACTTGCCGGGCGACACGGCGATGATGCCGCCGCCGACGCCGCTCTTCGCGGGAAGCCCGGTCTGATAGAGCCACTTGCCCGAGTCGTCGTACAGGCCGGCCGTCGCCATCACCGCAAGCACGCCCGGAACCTTGTCGGCGTCCATCACCTGCTTGCCGGTCACCGGGTTCTTGCCTCCTGCAGCCAGCGTCGCGGCCATGGTGGCGAGGTCCTTCGCGTTCACGCCGATCGAGCACTGCCGGGTGTAGAGGTCGACGGCCTGCTGCCAGTTGTCCTTGATGTAGCCGTAGGCGAGCATCAGCGCGCCGATCGCCTGGTTGCGCTGGTTGGTGTCGGACTCGGACTTGTAGACGTCCTGCAGCACGGTCAGCTGACGGCCGGCGGCGTCGTTGTGGAAGCCGATGATCTTCTTCCAGACCTCGTCGGCCGTTGCCCCCTTGACCATGCTGGTCGCCGAGATCGCGCCCGGGTTGACCAGGGGGTTCATCTCCGGTGCGCCGGTGCCGACGACCGTCTTGACGCCCTCGACCGCGATGATCGAGTTGAAGCGCGCGCCGGTCGCGTCCACGCCGATACGCTTCTCGATCGACTCGAGCCCCTGTTCCTGGATCACCTGCGCCATGGTGAAGACCTTGGAGATCGACTGGATCGAGACCTCGGTCTTGACATCGCCGGCCGTGTAGACCTTGCCATCAGCCGTGACAAGCGCGATGCCGAACAGGTTCGGATCGACTTTGGCCAGCGCCGGAATGTAGTCGGCGTTCTTGCCTTCCTTCAGGTCCCTGAACTTGGCGTATGCGTTGTCGACGGCCAGCTGGATGTTTGCGGATTGCGCGCTCACGCCGAGCGTCGTCAGGCCGACAATGGCCGCGCCCGCAAGAAGCGTTCGGTGTGTCATTATCGTCATCCTCCACCCGTCCAAGAGAAGTTGTGGGGCCCCTGACTTGGCCCCGCCGTCCTGCCCCTGGAAGATTGATGCAGGCAGCGGCTTAGCCGCCGGCTTTCGTTGCGGCGGCGTACGGATTGCCACCGAGTGCGTTCGAGATGTCGGCAATGGCCCGCTGCGCGCGCACGCTGTTGCCCGCGTCGTCCAGCGGCGGCGACACCACCGCGATGCCGAACTTGCCAGGCGACACGGCGATGATGCCGCCGCCGACGCCGCTCTTCGCGGGAAGCCCGGTCTGATACAGCCACTTGCCGGAGTCGTCGTACAGGCCGGCCGTGGCCATCACCGCAAGCACGCCCGGAACCTTGCCGGCGTCCATCACCTGCTTGCCGGTCACCGGGTTCTTGCCTCCTGCGGCCAGCGTCGCGGCCATCGTCGCCAGATCCTTCGCATTGACGCCGATCGAGCACTGCCGCGTGTAGAGGTCGACGGCCTGCTGCCAGTTGCCCTTGATGTAGCCGTAGGCGAGCATCAGCGCGCCGATCGCCTGGTTGCGCTGGTTGGTGTCGGACTCGGACTTGTAGACGTCCTGCAGCACGGTCAGTTGACGGCCGGCCGCGTCGTTGTGGAAGCCGATGATCTTGCTTCCAGACCTGGTCGGCGCTGGAGCCGGTCACCATGCTGGTCGCCGAGATCGCCCCGGGGTTGACCAGCGGATTCATCTCGGGTGCGCCGGTCCCGACGACCGTCTTGACGCCCTCGACCGCGATGATCGAGTTGAAGCGCGCGCCGGTCGCGTCCACGCCGATGCGCTTCGAGATCGACTCGAGCCCCTGTTCCTGGATCACCTGCGCCATCGTGAAGACCTTGGAGATCGACTGGATCGAGACCTCGGTCTTGATGTCGCCGGCAGTGTAGACCTTGCCGTCAGCCGTCACCAGCGCAATGCCGAACAGATCCGGGTCGACTTTCGCGAGCGCCGGAATGTAGTCGGCGTTCTTGCCTTCCTTCAGGTCCCTGAACTTCGCGTATGCCGCGTCCACGGCCTTCTGAATATCGGCGGCCGCCTGCGCGGCGAGCGGCGGCGTGGCCACCGTCAGCACGCCGATGGCCAGCGCGCATGCTCCAACGGACAGCCGGGTACGATCTGTCATCATCTAACCTCCCAGCTTCCACGAGAAGTTGTATTTGAACGAGAACTGGATCTTGAACCCGTCGCTGTCGAAGCCGTCGGAGAAGTTCTCGCGCCGGCCCCACTGCAGCTCGCCGCCCATCATCACGTTCGGGACCGGGTAGTAGAGCAGGTTGCCGAGTGCGTACTTTCCGACCCTGAAGGCGTCAGGCGCCTGCCCGTCGGTGTTGTCGTTGTCCTGCGCTGAGTACCCGATCGCGCTGCTGAACTTCTTGCTCCAGGTGTGATCGAGGAACACGGCGTACGCCGACGATCGGTATCGGTTCGCCGACAACTGGCGTCACCGGGTTCGACAAGTTGTTCTGGATGCCGATGTCGACCGGCGAGTCGTTCATTTCGTTCTGAACGCCTTCGCCGAACTGTGAACTGCATCCGCAGGACGTCGCCTTCGCCGAGCTTGAGGTTCGAGCTGACGTTCCATCCCCACCCGGTGGCGTCGCCCGGAGAGATCGAACGCGTCGTCGAGCGGTATCGTCCCACTTGATCCGCCGGAGGATGCCAGCGGCTCGAACGTAGCCCCAGTCCTGCCGAGTACTTGTACGCGGCTGACAAAATCGGGCAGCGGGAATCGGGCCTTGATGCCCTGCAGCTCGATACGGTCGGCATACACCCCCTGGTCGCCGCTTGCGCCGGGGCGCGCGAGCGCGACCATCAGATTGCTGGTGTCGCTGTGGATCGGCGTGTAGCGGAGCTGCACGTTGCGGTACCAGGGAATCCCGGTCGGGCCCCAGTACTCCAGCGTGTTCGGGTAGACGTCCGGATCGCTGAAGGGGCTCCAATACTGGCCGGCGCCGAACGCGCCGAGCTCGCCCCACGCATGGCGCAGGCGGAAGGTGGTCTGCCCGGAGTCCACGCCGGTGCCGAACAGCTCGAACTCGAAGATGGTCTTCAATTCGCCGATCGACGTTGGCGTCGAAGATCTGAAGCCCAGGCGGCTCTGGCGCACGCCGGCGAACGTGCTGTTGTCCTCACCGAACTGGTCTCGCAACCTTCGGCAGCTTGGTGATCGCGCAGGGTGTCGTACCAATCGGGGTCGATCTGCTTGAAGTCGTGCCCGATGTCGAGCATCGCGAATCCGTAAATCTCGAAGCTCGGCTTCGGCTCCGTGGCAGCCGCCTGCGCGGCCTTGGCGCCGTACGGGTTGCCACCGAGCGCGCTCGAGATGTCGGCGATCGCGCGCTGCGCCCGCACGCTGTTGCCGGCCTCATCGAGCGGCGGGGAGACGACGGCGATGCCGAACTTGCCGGGCGACACGGCGATGATGCCGCCGCCGACGCCGCTCTTGGCGGGAAGGCCGGTGTGGTAGAGCCACTTGCCGGAGTCGTCGTACAGTCCGGCCGTGGACATCACGGCGAGGACGCCGGGGACCTTTGCCGCGTCCATGACCTGTTTGCCGGTGACCGGATTCTTGCCGCCCGCTGCCAGCGTCGCCGCCATGGTCGCCAGATCCCTGCGCGTTCACCCCGATGGAGCACTGACGCGTGTAGAGGTCGACCGCCTGATGCCAGTTGCTCTTGATGTAGCCGTAGGCGAGCATCAGCGCGCCGATGGCCTGGTTGCGCTGGTTGGTGTCGGACTCGGACTTGTAGACGTCCTGCAGCACGGTCAGCTGTCGTCCCGCGGCGTCGTTGTGGAAGCCGATGATCTTCTGCCACACCGCATCCGATGTCGCTCCCGTCACCATGCTCGTCGCCGAGATCGCGCCCGGATTCACCAGCGGGTTCATCTCCGGCGCTCCCGTCCCGGAGACCGTCCGGACGGCTTCGACCGCGATGATCGAGTTGAACCGTGCGCCGGTGGCGTCCACGCCGATCCGGCGTTCTCGACCGCTTCCACCCCCTGCTCCTGGATGACCTGGGCCATCGTGAAGACCTTGGAGATCGACTGGATCGAGACCTCGGTCTTCACGTCCCCGGCGGTGTAGACCTTACCGTCGGCGGTGACCACGGCGATTCCGAACAGGTCCGGATCGACCTTGGCGAGCGCGGGAATGTAGTCGGCGTTCTTGCCTTCCTTCAGGGTCCTGGACTTTGCGTATGCGGCGTCAACCGCCTGCTGGATGTCGGCCGGCGACTGCGCGCGCGACGGTGCGGCCAGCGCGAGCGCCCCGAGACCGAGCAGGCACGCCCGGACAGAAAACCTCCGAACACGTCCACACATGTCTGTCCTCCAAGTTTTGATGCGAAATTGCACTGGCTGCCGTTCGCGATGTCCACAGTTTCATTTCGCGTTTGCCGCTTCCCAGGCGCGGACCCTCCGCCGCCCCTCGTCGAAGATCCGCTGGTAGTTGCCCTTGCGCACTTTGAGGCTCGCGTCTGGCGTCAGCTGCGCCCAGACCGGCGCCCACATGTCGAAGACCGCGTAGTACGGCTCCGGCGTGGCCGGCGCCACCGTATCGGTGCCGAACAGGAACCGATCGGGATGGGCGTTGAGCATCCTGGACACTCGTGCGATCGACTCCTTCGACGCGACCGCATACTTGGCGACCTCATCCCACGAGATGTCGAAGTTGACGTGGCTGAGCTCGGGATCGGTGACCATCGCCTCGACGATCTCGAGTTGCGCCGTCGATCGCTCGGCCGCTTCCGCCGACGCCCGCACCGGGTGGACGATCCGCCCGAGGCCGACGTGGGCCCAGATGATCGACGGCGTTGCGGTGCCGCTTGAGCAGCGCTTTCATCTGCGACAGGTAGACCGGCTCGGCGTTCTCCTTGGCGAACGGCATGTCGATGTCGTTGTGGAGGATCACGACGAGGCCGGCTTCGGCCGCGAAGTCGAGGATCCGATCGAGCGCGGGGTTGGTCAGGCTCGCGGTCTCGCCCGACACCTTCGACGAGACGAACTCCTTGTGAATGCTGAACTCGCCGATGCCGGTGAACACGCCGGGAAAGACCTGCAGCACGCGCCGGATATGGTCGACGCCGTACATGTCGGCCGGGTTGAAGCCGGTGATCATCGGATCGAAACGCGCCTGTTCGGCGGGGGAGAGCGAGCGGTAGACGCTGGCGATGTAGGCGTCGGTGAACGAGTAGTAGTAGAGCGGCGCGTCGGTCTGCAGGTAGTAGGTCGGCGCAAAATCGCCGGAGTTGGCGTACGACCATTGCTGCTGGAGCGGGATGCCGAAGAGCGTCGAACGGCCGACGCGCGTGCCCATGATCTCGAGGAACCTGCGAACGTCGATGCCTTTCTGGATGTAGTTCGTCAGGTGAAAATGCGAATCGTAGAACGTGTTGTCGGCCGATCCGGCAGGCGGCACTTGCGCGCCGATGCGCGCGAGGCACAACCAGGCGACGACCGCCACGCACGCCACCAGGCCTGGGAGCCGTCGGGAAACGGGGTCAGCCATGACTCAGCTCCTTGCCCTCACCCACCTGAAATCCCTCAGAAGTTCAACTCGAGATTGGCGTGAAAGACGTTGCCTTTCGCACCGACCGGCATCGGATACGCGGTGTACCCGACGGGCGCGTGATCCACGTGAATCCACTCGGTGTTGACACGGAACCCGCGCTGCTTCACCGGATACCAGTTGAGGCCTCCGCGTACCTCCCACGGGTCGCCATACTTGCCGTAGATCCCGGAATTCCCGACGTACACCTGGAGGCTCTTCGGCACGACCATCGCCGACGCCTGCAGCTGGTATCCGTGATCGTTGATGTCGGGGATCGTCGAGACGGCGCTGCCCTCGTAGTCGCTGAGCCAGCGCCAGTAGTACTCCCCCTCGAGAGACAGTCCCTTGTACTTCACCCCCGCGTCGAGGCTCGACATCCGGTACTTCACGCGGTTGACCGTGATGCCCTCGCCGAACAGGTTCGGCGTGAAGATCTGGCTGCCGTCGGTGAGGCGGATCTGGCTGTTCTCGATGCCATCCGTGCCGGGCTGGCTCTGTTTGTCTTCGGTGCTCGACGTGTAGTGAATCGCCAGGCGTGTCGCGAGCTTCTCGTGATAGTCGAAGTCGCCAAACGTTCCCCACAGGCCGAACTCGCCGGTCGTCGGCAGCCACTGCAGCATGTACGACTGCGTGTCGAACGTGTTGTCGATCTGCGCCGCGCTGACCCCGAGCGTGCTCAGGTTGTTCGCGATCATCGCCATGTACTTGAACTTCGTCGCGAACTCGCCCTTGAGCCAGAAGCCGGTCGTGTAGGAGCCGCGGAAGAACTCGTCGGCGATGAGGCGATCGTCCACACCCAGCCAGTACGGGAACTGGCCCTCCGTGCTGCGAACGCTCGGGAGCGACGTGATCCCCCCGCCAAACGTCACGTACTTGTTGAACACATAGCTGATGTTTCCCGCGCCCACGACCTGCGCCGCATCGCCCTGCGAGGTGTTCGCCGACCACACGTAGAGGTAGTAACGGAACTTCGGCGTCAGGAACCAGCCGGAGAAGGGCAGGAAGAACTTCTGCAGCTGCGCGTCCTGGCGCCGCTGCACCGTGTGGACGTTCCCGAATGCGTCCGTGTAGGTCTCGTCGAGGCCGAGCTGATTGAGATAGCGTGCGTAGCTGAAAAGCCGGACGTACACCTCGCCGAGTTCGTCCTCGACGATGAGGAATCCGCCGTTGGGGACGTAACGCGGCGCCTTCTTCGTCGTCTCCGGCGGCGGCCCGGCGGCCGCGGTTCCGGCGACAAGGAAGTCGGCGACGCACCCGTCCGACACCCACACGCTCCGTATCGTCGTAACCCCAGGTCTTCCCGAGCAGGCACGCCGACGTACCGGTACGAACGGGCAAGAACAACGCCCCTCGACGTGTCTGCCGCGCAGTGCGTGGTCTCGCCAATCTTCGACGAGCACGTCACCGTCACCGGAGTGACCTGCGACGCTGCGGCGTTCTGGCTCATCGGCGAAGCATCCGGGGTGTCTTGTGCGGCCGCAGGCGCCGCCAGAAAGACGAGAAGCAGGAGGGTAGTCGTCGCGAGGCGAGCACCAGCACGGGTCGCAGCCTCGCGTGCTGCGACGTCTGGCGTGATTGGTGAGCTCATTAGCGCGGGCTCACAGCATGCCGGGTGCCACGCACCCGCCATAGAAGGTTCGCGCCACAAGTCGTTGCCAGCGAACGGATCATGCGCGGCACGGCCGGCGGTCCGGGGCTCCGGATCCTCCGCCATGCCGGAGGATCTCCGGCACGACGGAGCCTGAATCAGGAGCGCTCGCCTGAGCTTCACGTTGACGACTTCCGGCTCGGCGCAACACTTCACCTGAATCGACGTGGCGCGCTATCGCCGGGGCCAGACACGGGCGTAGGCGTGAGCGACGAGCGGCGCGAGCACAACCGCTGCGAGGAGGAATATGGCGACGCGCAGCATCACAAGATCGACAAGGTGGCGC
The DNA here is from genome assembly GCA_963797625.1 of uncultured Acidobacteriota bacterium. Classification (GTDB taxonomy): domain Bacteria; phylum Acidobacteriota; class Vicinamibacteria; order Vicinamibacterales; family 2-12-FULL-66-21; genus DATBJJ01. Next base: position 94,877 of record CAWCQI010000043.1, on the reverse strand, counting down.
AGATCGTCGACGACGACGGCGCGCTCGCTGCGCAGGGCGTCCATCGACCCGGCCAACTCGCGGTGCACGTCGGCGGTCGCCTCACGGCGCTGGTCGGTCGCCCACTCGAGCGTGGCCAGCCGCTGCGACTGGAAGCTGCGCAGCAGCTCGCTGCGTTCCGCGGCAAACGCGCGGACGATCGCGTCGACCGCCAGTTCCCGCTCGATGGACAGCGCCTCCATGACCAGGGCTCGCTGCCGACTCATTTCGTCGAGAACGATCCGTCGCTCGTTGAGGAGAAGGGGCGACACCCCTTCGGCGGTCGAAGCGATGCGATCCGCGGCCGCAGCGCCCGCGTGCAGGTCGCCTTGCATCGTCGTCACATCTTCAGCAGGCAGCATGTCGGAACGCATCAGGTCGAGCTCTCCCCGTACCTGCCGCGGCAGATCGGCCAGATAGATGCGCGCCTGCTGGGAGAGGCTGAGCGCCAGGTCCTCCATGGTGCCGACGGACTGCAGCGTGTCCCCGCGCGCCCGGGATTGGTCCGCGAAGCGTGCGATCGGAGATTCCCTGACGAATGAAATGTCACGGAGAGGATGCTCGGTGAGCCACGGATCGATGACCCGGCGTTCGAACTCTGCCCGTTTCTCAGGAGACACGGCGATCGAACCGCCAATCTCCCGCATCTGGTCGGCGAGCCGCCGCGAGACCGCGACGGCTTCACCTTGGAATGTGCCGAAGGCGCTGGCGCCTTCGCCGTCGCTGAAGAGCTGGTCCATCTGGCGTGCGAAGATCCACGCGTCGATGAGGGCACTGACCGGCTCGAGCCGGAAGCAGGCCTTCCGCATCTCGGGAATTGCGCGGACCCTCCAGAGCAGCGCGTTGCGCCGCACGGTCGAATCGGCAGCCCGGCGCTCGATCGCCGTGGCCGCGAGGTCGACTTCGGCGGCGAACGTGATCGAGTACTCGAACATGCGCGCCCGCAGCGTTTCCACGCGGACGTCGCTCCGGATTTCCGGCCAGGGCGTCAGATCGGGCTGCGTCGATGTCTTCCCCAGGCTCGCGCATGCCACAAGGGAGGCCAGGGCGAGGCATGCCGCCGCACGCATCAAGCTGGCGCACCATCGCGGCCCGGAACCTCTGTTTCGACGACGGGATGAGGCCGACATCGACCTGTGCGAACCGGATCGGCCCGTACTGCTGTTGGCGTCCGGCACGTAGGTCTGACCTCCACTCGATCCTCGCCTCGAGATCTGACGGAGATCCACGAGATGTCGTGGGTCTGCCGCCACATTGAACGGCCGGGCATCCCACCACTCGTGTGAAACCCGAGGTAATCAGTCGTGTCCTCGGCGGGCGGCGACCCTCAAACGGCTGCGGCCTCGGGGCAATCCGCAATCCTCATTCCATTGCCTCTTGCGAGAAATCGGACGCGGGGAACGGAAGAAGCGCTGCGGCTGCTTTTCCCAGCGGCGAGTGCACGGGATTTCGGAGTGGACTCCGTCGGAACGGAGATGGAATGCCTCCCCGGAATCGGGCAGACGCAAACAGGCATCACTTCGGGCCACCCGCGGTGGCACACGACGTGCCTTAACCGTGATACCGTTGCGGCGGTCGTGTGTCGCCACCGCGAAGGGTGCTCCCGGGAGATCTTCGCGAGTGCAAGTTGCTCAACCCGTCAATCGGATACGGCAGCACCGATTCAGTGTGCTCGTGGAACGTGCCGCGTGGACGTTCGGTATCGTGTGCCTGGCGTCGTACGGCGCGCTGTGCATCGACGGGGCAGCTGGCGCTCGGCACGAGCTCGAATCGGTTTGCGCTCCTCCAGGCGGCCGCTGTCCAGCCGTCCCAAGCACCAGACCTGAGCCTCTGGGGCCCGGAACGCATCACCGCGTGGCGGCAGGCATTGCGCGAGCCCGCACCGCCACCGCTCGCGGTGCTGCGCATCCCGAAGATTCGCCTCGAGGCGCCGGTCCTGCAGGGCACCGACGACTTCACGCTCAACCGCGCCGTGGGTCACATCGACGACACAGCTTTGCCAGGGATGGATGGCAACTCCGGGATCGCCGGGCACCGCGACGGGTTCTTTCGAAGTCTGAAAGACATCGGGCCCGAAGATGTCATCGAGCTCGAAACGCTTCGAGGAAAGGAGGTCTATCGCGTTGAACGGATGTGGATCGTCGACCCGGAGGACCTGTCTGTGCTCGATCCAACGCCGGCGCGGTCGCTCACGCTCGTCACGTGCTACCCGTTCTACCACGTCGGCCCGGCGCCGCAACGCTACATCGTCCGCGCAGTGCGCACCGACACGGCCGCGACCGATCACCGGGCTCACTGAGCAAGCCGACATGAAACACGCACGCGAATTCATCACGAGCGCGGTCATCGCGGGGGTGTTCATCGTCGTGCCCGTCTACCTGGCGGTGCTGCTGCTGCTCAAGGGCATGAAGTCGGTCGGCGGCGTGGTGCGGCCAATCGCGGCATTGGTCCCTGACTGGCTCCCGGCTGAAGGCCTCCTGTCTCTGCTCCTGGTGCTGGCGCTGTGTTTCGTCGTCGGCGTCGCGGTGCGTACTCGATCGGGGCGGGCGGCGCGCGAGCGCCTGGAGAGGGTGTTGTTCGAGAGGCTTCCCGGGTACAGTTTGCTGCGCAGTCTGACACAGCGAATGGCGGGAGACGGTGAGGAAAACACCTGGAAACCTGCACTGGCGGAAATCGAGGACGCGCTCGTTCCGGCGTTCATCATCGAAGAGATCGACGACGACCGCTTCACGGTCTTCGTCCCGTCGGTGCCCACTCCACTCGCCGGGGCGGTGTACGTTCTGCGGCGAGAACGCGTGCACATCCTCGACATCCCGTTCACCCAGGCCATCAGCGCCATCTCGCGCTGGGGCTCAGGATCGAAAAACCTCGTGGCAGCGATGCAGGTGACCGGTCGGCGGGCGGGTGAACCATCGAGACACGGACCTGTGAATCCGTCGATCCACGGGTCCCAAGGAGCATGAATATGAAAACGACGTGTATGGCAGGCGTTCTCGCAGTCGCCGCACTCCTTTGTACGGCACACCCGTCAACTGCCCAGGACAAGGGCAAGACCGAGGCGGCAGAAATTGCAAGCGAGGCGCAGGCGGCCCTGCAGCAGCTGTACGCCAGCGTGCCGCTGGCGAAGGAACTCGGCCCGAAGGCGACTGCCATTCTGGTATTCCCCAAGGTCACGAAGGCCGGCCTCGGGATCGGCGGGCAGTATGGCGAGGGCGCGCTGTTGAAGGGCGGGAACGCGGTTGCCTATTACAAGACGACGGGCGCTTCGGTCGGGTTGCAGGCGGGCGGCCAGCAGTACGGCTACGCGATGCTCTTCATGAACGCCAAGGCGGTCGAGCAGCTGGACAACGCGAAGGGTTTCGAGGTCGGCGTCGGCCCAAGCGTCGTCCTGGTGGATGAAGGCATGGCGAAGACCACCACGACCACCACGCTGAAGGACGACATCTACGCGTTCGTCTTCGGACAGAAGGGACTGATGGCGGGCCTCGGCATACAGGGCAACAAGATCACCAAGATCACGCCCAAGTAGCGGGATGCGGTCTGCGTTCTGCGAGGAAGAAACGCACGTCAACACGGGATTAGGAGGACATATGAAACGGTTTGTCGTAGGAGTTATCGCGGCGGCAGTTGCGGTGTCGATGGCGCGAACGGCCATGGCCCAGGCCAAGACCGTCCGGTCGGAGATGAAGACGGACACGGCGACCGTCGAGGCGATCGACGCGCCGAACCGTGCGGTCACGCTCAAGAAAGCGGACGGCACCTTCGTGACGACCGTCGCCGGACCGGACATCAAGCGGTTCGAGGAGATCAAGGTCGGCGACAAGGTCAACGCCCGGTATTACGAGAACGTCATCGTCCGGGTGAAACAGCCCGGCGAGCCGGAGGTGGACAGCAAGACCAAGGGCACGACCGGTTCCGAACAGGTCCTGCCTGGTGGCACGAAGGCCACGCAACGGACGATCACGGCCACGATTGCGGCAATCGACCCGGCGGCGCCGTCAATCAGCTTCACTGGCCCGAACGGCTGGAAGTACACGTCCAAGGTGCAGGACACGGACGCTCTCGCCAGGGTGAAGGTCGGCGACAAGGTCGACATCGTCTGGACAGAAGCGATGCTGGTGTCGCTCGAGCGAGGCAAGTAAGGGCGTAGTTGACGGCCGGGGCGGTCCGCCGTGATCGCCCCGACTCTCGTGTTCCGACGCGACAACGCGAGGAGCGAATCCCGGGTGTGGGCGCAGGCTGCGCCGCCATATCAGCCGCACAAAAGGAGTGCGCCGTGTTCTCGAAGCTCTCGGCGGAGTTCATCGGCACGTTCTGGCTCGTTCTCGGCGGCTGCGGCAGCGCAGTCCTCGCGGCCGCCTTTCCCGCCGTCGGGATCGGCTTGCTCGGGGTCTCCCTGGCTTTCGGTCTCACGGTGCTCAGCGGGGCGTACGCGCTCGGTCCGATCTCGGGGGGGCACTTCAACCCCGCGGTCTCTGTCGGTCTGTGGGCAGGAGGCCGCTTTCCCGCCGCCCTGCTGTTTCCGTACACCGTGGCGCAAGTCCTCGGCGGCATCGCCGGCGCAGCCGTGCTCTACCTGATCGCGAGCGGGCGCGCGGATTTCAGCCTCGCCGGCGGGTTCGCCTCCAACGGCTACGGCGCGCACTCACCGGGCGAGTATTCGCTTGCGGCCGGCCTCGTGTGCGAAGTCGTGATGACGTTCATGTTCCTGATCGTCATTCTCGGCACGACGCACGAACGCTCCCCGGCAGGATTCGCAGGCCTCGCCATCGGCCTCGGCCTCACACTGATCCATCTGATCAGCATCCCGGTGACGAATACCTCGGTCAATCCGGCGCGGAGTACCGCGACCGCGGTGTTCGTTGGCGGGTGGGCAGTTCAGCAATTGTGGTTGTTCTGGCTCGCACCGGTGATCGGCGCGGCCATCGCGGGCTTCGTGTACAAAGCGGCTTTCGAAGGGTCAGTCGAGGAACCTCCAGTGACCGGACGCCCCGGCAAATGAAAAGGGAGCAGTTGACAATGTCAAACAAAGATAATGAGAAATTTGAGGACACCCCTGACGTTACAGGGAAACCTCGTGAAGTCGTTCAGGACGATCCACTGGCGGATACGAGCGGATTGCTCTCACCGGAGATTCCACCCGGCGTGGATCGCCGCAACTTCCTGATACGGAGCGCCGTGGGCGGTGCCGCCGCGGTGATGACGGGGCGCGTGCTCTCGGCCGAAGAGAGATCGGCGATGGCCGTCGCCACGATGCCGCAGGCGAAGCCGGCGACGGCGAAGCCAGCGACGGCGAAGGCAGGGGCACCGCCGCTCTCTGCGGACCTGGACGTCGTGAAGAAGGGGCAGGGGCCGGTGCTGACGACCGCGGACGAGTTCTACAAGGTGGGTCCCGGGCCCGTCCAGCTCGCACACGATCGGTCCGATGCGCATTACCTACGATTTCTACCAGCGAGCCACCAAGCTGCCGGCCGACAAGCTCGCCAAGGCGACGAAGCTCCAGGTGAACCTGTTCGGAAGCCTCAGCGCGACGGGCAAGGGACACGGCACGGAACGCGCCTCGCTCGCCGGGCTGGTAGGGAAGGAACCGGCCACGGTCGACCCGAAGTTCCTGGACGGCTTGCGAGACAAGCCTGACCAGACGTTCCAGGTGAAGCTCGGCGACAAGTCGATCGATGTGAGCCTCAAGGATGTCATCTACGATGCCACCAAGGGCGACTTCAAGCACCCGAACACGATGACGTGCAAGCTCCTCGCCGGCAAGGAGGTGCTGCTCGAGCAGGAGTACTACTCGGTGGGCGGCGGATTCATCGAGTGGAAAGGGTACACGCCCCCGAAGAAGAACCCGCCGAAGTATCCGTTCAGGACGATGAAGGAACTGCGGACCCACGCCGACACCAACAAGACGACGATCGCCAAGATCATGCTGGCCAACGAGATGTCGATCGCGGGCAAGTCTGAAGCGGACGTGTATGCCTTCATCGACAAGATCACCAACGCCATGGTCGCGACCGTGAAGTCCGGGCTGTCGATGCCGGAGGACGACGTGCTGCCCGGTCCGATCAAACTGCACAGCAAGGCGGCGACCGTTTACAAGCGCGCGATGGACGATAAGTTCGAAGCAGACCGCGGTATCGGCGCCCTGTCGGCATTTGCGCTGGCGGCATCCGAGGAAAACGGCCGCGGCCACCTCGTGATCACGGCTCCGACCGGCGGTTCCGCCGGCGTGATGCCGGCGATGGTCTATGGGCTCCTCCAGGTCCGGAAGGTCGACCCGCAGAAGGTCCGTGAGGGTATGCTCGCGGCTGCGGCGGTCGGCTACCTCTGCAAGCACCATGCGACGCTGTCTGCGGCCGAGGGCGGCTGCCAGGCCGAGATTGGCGTCGCGTCGTCGATGGCTGCGGCATTGGTCGCAACGGCGTACGACGCACCGTCGCTGGTGGTCGAGAATGCTGCCGAATCAGCACTGGAGCATCACCTGGGCATGACCTGCGACCCGGTCGCCGGTTACGTGCAGGTTCCGTGCATCGAGCGCTGCGCCTTCGGGGCAGTCAAGGCCTGGACCGCCTACACGATCGCCAGCAACGAGATCGCGTCCCGGCACCGCGTCGACTTCGACGAAACCGTGATCGCCCTGGCTCAGACCGCCAAAGAGATGAACAGCAAGTACAAGGAAACAAGCGAGGCTGGCCTCGCTCTCTCCGTCGTGCTCTGCTGATCGAATGGGCTCCTCGCTCGAACTCGGCCAGGGATAGTTCGACGAGGAGCCTCCATTGCTGACCGGCGATGGCTCGCCAGGCCATGGGACACCCTTCCGTGGCCTGGTGAGCATCGCAATCCCAGTACTTCAATCATGTCGGGATGGCTTCGGGATGGAGATATCACCGTGTCGATACCCCGCGCATTCAGCAAGGCTTCAGTCGCATTGGCGTTGACGTCAGTTACGTTCTTCACGACTTCTGCCTTCGGACAGTCTCCAGCAGCCCCGCCAAACAGCACGGATCAGACAATCGCCGCCGCTCAGGGATCGCCGGCAGCGACCACCCCGTCGGACCCGCCACCGGCGACGACAGATCCAGCAAGTACTCCGCCCAGCAACCATCCGCTGCCGCACCACAGACCATCAACGATCGCTATAGAGACGGCATCGTCATCTGGGAAACTCCCGCAGACGCGAAGGTGCCGTTCCTGCTGAAGTTCAACGTCAATACCCAGATCCGATATCTCAATACCCAGGATAGCGACGAGAATTACACCGACCACCTGGGCGTCAGCCGCGAGGTGCATGCGCGCAACGACATCACGGTCAATCGCGCCATGTTCATCCTGGGCGGCTACATTTTCGACCAGAGGGCGCGATACAGCTTCACCGTCTGGACGTCCGCCGGGGCCGCGTCGATCATCGTCGCCAGCAACATTGGCTGGACGTTCAACAAGGCCCTCGCCATCACTGGAGGTTACACTGGCGTTCCAGGCAGCCGATCACTGGTGAACACGTTCCCATTTTTTACGGCAACCGATCGGAGCATGGCTGACAACTTCTTCCGGCCCGGGTTCACGCAGGGCGTCTGGGTGAACGGAGAACCCGCGAAGGGGCTGAATTATCTGGCGTTCGTCGGCAACGGTCTCAATACCCTGAGCATCTCGGCAAACAAGATCGATACGCATCTGCTCCTGTCCGGCAGTGCCTGGTGGGAACCGCTGGGACCCTACGGCGAACCGGGCAAATCACGCAATATGTACGATGATTATTTCTCCTCCGACAACGTGCGCATTCGAATCGGTACCTCGTTTACAAAATCCCGGGAGGACCGTTTTTCAAATCTCGATCAATCAAGTCCCGAGAACACGTCACTCTACAATTCCGACGGCGTGCTTTTTTTCTCGACCGGAGCGTTTGCGCCGGGTGTCACCGTCGACCAGGCGACGTATAGGATGTGGGCGATCGACGGCGGCATCAAATGGGCCGGGCTTGCGGTCAACGCGCAATACTTCATGCGTTGGCTGAATGATTTCGATGCCGACGGACCGCTTCCGCTCACATCGACCTTCGACCGCGGCGCCGAGCTCACAGCAAGTTTCTTTGTCACGCCGAAAACGGTGATGCCGTATGCCCGCGGATCGTGGGTGCACGGGCAGTTCGGCGACTCCTGGGAGTATGGCGGCGGGGTCAAGTGGCATTACCTTGCGACCGAGCGGCTCTGGCTCAACACTGAGGTGTTCAAGATCGACCGAGCTCCTTACAGCGGGGCCTTTACTCCATATACCGCTGGTATGACGGGGTGGGTGCCGATGCTGCAGGCGGTCATCGCGTTTTGAGGACCATCTTGCTTGCTGCGGTGATCGGTGCTGCACTCGCCGGCTTCACATCTAAGGCAATTCGCGAAGGTGGGTCGAGGAAAGGGAATGGGCGTTATGCCTGACAACTGGCGGCCGTCAACCGGAGCGATGGGGGCGGTGTGAAGAAGGCCCGCTGTCAGACGTAGGGACGTACAGACACGAGCCACACGGATCGGCCCAAGCCACTCGACGCGCGGGGCTGGTCCGACGACATAGTCTGCCGCGAGACCACCCTCGGGTGGTGAGATCGTCAGGGCAAGGTCCGTCGCCGCGACGGCGGACAGACCGATGACACCCCGCGCGCTCGGGGTCTGCAGCGAGTCGCAGCCGGTTGCACTCGCCTTGTCGAGACCACTCAAGAGGCCGTGCCGCCCAGGCCAATGGCCTGGGCCAGCTCAACTATAGCCGCGCTGCGTACTCCACAGACACGGACGTCTCGTCTGCACCCCGGTTATCGACGCCGGGGAGGTCCGCAGCTCTCAGACGGACAACGTCAGCGGACTTCGACGAAGGGCGCAGCAGCGTGAGAGCTGTTGCGCCCTGGGTCGGTGTCCGTGACCACTACCTCAACCTTGCTGCTGCCGCAGCCGGAACGAACGAAGACCGAGGCCTGCTGCGAGCGAGAGCAACCCGGCCCATCCGAGCGCCGGAACCTGGCTGGCGGTCTTCGGAAGCTTCTTGGGCTCTGCGGGTGCCGGTGCAGGGGCAGCCGGTGCCGGTGCAGCGGGTGCCGCCGCGGCGGGCGCCGGTCGCGGTTCCGCCATCGCGGGCGGGGCCGCGGCTGCTGGCGCCGCCGCCGGGCGTGGCGGGACGACCGGGACCATCTTCAGCGTCAGCACGTCGAGTTCGCGAAGGTTGTCCGGGTCCTTGCTGGTTTCCTTCTCGAGCCTGCCGCCGATCTGCACCCACTTGCCGAGCATCGCATCGGTCATCGAGGCTTTTTCAGGGTTATCGAGCTGCAGGGCATCGGCACCCGGGTCGGCCGTGCACGTTGCCTCTGGCACGCTGGCAACGGGCCCTTTTTTCACACGGGCCAGCACGTACTTGTCCTTTCCGCCCTTGATCGTGCTGCCACGAACCAAACATCCCACCGCGGTCACCTGCCCGCTTTCTTCCTGCGGCAGCAGGCTGCCATCCCGTCGCTGCTGCGCGTTTACGGGGCCGACCATCACCACACCCAAGGCGAAGACCACGGCCGTTGCACCAGACACTTGTTGAACCGTCATGCGAGACCTCCTGAGGCTGCGGAAGGCAACAATGGCGCCGATCCTAACACCGGTCAGCCTCGCTGCTGTCGTTCTGCGCAAACGACTGGCCCGGAGTGACTTGAGTCGCCCCTGCGGCCTGACGTCGTTCACGCATCAGGCTTGCTTGGTCCACGTACTGAGACTCGGGCACGGTATTCCGTAGCGGGACACGGGATTCCGTAGTCCGACGCAGTGATTCGTTGTGACGGCGGGACGCTCCACGGAACAGACGCGGACACGAACGCACGAGCCGGCTGACGCTGTTCGCGGGCCTGGATGCCACGTCGAGGGCGGAAGGGCAGGTACGTGCCGCCGTCCTTACGGCGCGCAGCGCTTCTCACTGATCTGCCGCACCTTGTCCTTGAAGACGGCGACCCACGCATCCGCCCCGACATACGACTTCCCGCTGCCGGGATCGCGCCATGTTTGCGATCCGGGGAGCTTCTCGACGCGGGCAGTCGTCATGAGCGCGCGCACGTGTGCGTCGGTCAACAGGAGCAGGCGATCCTGCAGGAACGCGCGCCCGGCCTCGCCAATGCGAGGATCACCCCGGCCGCCTTCGCCGGCGGTGATCGAAACCGTGAGATTGCCGCGGCACTCCGGCACGCCGCCCGACGGGTCAGGCTTGACAGGCTTGAAAATCGGTCGATTCGCCCACGCCTCCAGGTTCATCTTCGCCGACGCCTTGCTCGTACGGCCGGCACCGCCAAACGTGGCACCGATATCCTGGAGAGCGAGTACCGGTTCGCTGCACGCCGAGCCGTCAGGGCGCTCGAAGAACACCCGTGCCCCAGGGTCGCGTCCTCCGAGTTGACGCGCCTCGCCCGCGCGCAGATTGAGCTCGCCCTGGCACTCCAGTCGCTGTTGCTCGGGCTTGCGATCACCGTGCTGGATGAACACGCCCAGGAGCGTGAGCGCGTCGAAATGCGTGCGCTGGCGCGTGCGCAGCGCGCCCTCGGGCAGATTCGCGATGGCCGTATCGACCTCGGACCAGCGCCATCCCTGGTCGACGTTGTTCCCTTCAACCATGACCAGGCGGCTCACCTCCGGTTGGAATGTTGCGAGGTACCAGCGTTTGGCTCGTGACCCCTCGCCCAGCATCGGGTCCTCCGGGCAGTCGCGGCAGTCGATCGTGATCGGATAGATCGGATCGGATTTGAATCCGAGCGCCCACAGGAGCTTCGCCGCCGCGACCGCTGAAAAGATCTCCCGGTTGCCACCCCCCGATCCGTCGCTGTACTTGACACGGATGGTCGTGCCCCCCGCCGTCACGCACGAGAATTTCGGTGTGTTGCCGCCGAGGGACATCCCTGGATTGGCGAAGCGGCACGACAGCGGCTGGCCCCGAATCGCAGCCTCGAGCTCCGGCTGCTTCAGCGGCCGGCCCGCCAGCACCATTTCGGGGGTCACGTTTCCAGGGTCGGCCCAGATCGTGGCGGTCGCCAGATACCGCAACCGCTGTTGTGCGCTGCCAACGTGCACGAACGCGATCTTGTTGTCGCTCTGGGCGCCGACGCCGGTGGCGAGGAACAACCCTGCGACCGCGACTAGCGCGGATGCCGAAGGGATCGTGGCTGACATGCGCGACCACCCTTGAAAGGTCGCCCTGGTCCGATACCGTCCCGAATTAGAACGGGTCACGATGACGGGCTCGTCGACCGCCACGCAAGGTTCGTTCCGTTGTTCCGCTCGGTCCGGAACCAGGGTCACGGCCGCTTCGCATGCAGCAATCTTCAGCTCCCGTAGCGAGCACGCGGCTTCAGTCGTCTACGTGGCCAGCCGGACGCCAATCGGCAGCACCCGATGCCGCATGTACCCGACGAATGTCGCCATAGCGAGCAGCACCAGCGTGATCGCCGCCGAACTCAGCTCGCCTCGCATCAGATGAAAGGCCGTCGCCGACGCGGACACGAACATGACTCCGGCGGCCGCCCAGGTAACCAGCCACGGCAGGATCCGCGTCAGGCCGGGCAGCGTGAGTCCGAAGGCAGCCAGCACTTCCGCCACGCCAAGGAAGAGCTGGAACCAGCGCGGCAGCGACGCGTTCAGCTGGGCGGCGACGGCCGGCGAGGGCGCGAGCAGGAGCCACCCGTGCGCAAGGAAAACGATGGCGAGCAGCACCTGCACGACCCAGATCATGATGTTCATGCGATCACCTCCGTCCTCTAACACCACGTCGAATGCGGAACGCCCGGATCGACATCTACTCTCGCACGCCTGGGTCCTTGGCTAGCAGTCAAGAAGGGCAGGCAGCACGCTCATGAAGTCGCGAACTATCGCGATGTCGGCGCTGCTGGCGATGAACGTGAAAGCGTGAGCATCGATCGCCCGCGTCCGGCGCCCGAGCGAGGCGGTCAATGCGCCATGGATGACGGGACACTCGGCGATGAGCCCGACCAGCGCCGCCCACGCCGGCTGGTCGAGGATCGCGATCGCGTCGAGTGACGCCTCCGCGCGCCACGGGGTGCCCGCGTGTACCTGCCTCCTGATCGCGATGCGTAGCATCTTGAGCTCACGCTGCACCTGTCTGTCGGCACATCGCAGCTGTCCGATCACCTCGATCAGCGTCGTTCGCGGCATACAGGGCGACGTCTTCATGAAGAACCGTCCATCCGATCTGAAAGACGCCGATCAGATCGTGGCCGATCAGATAGTCATCCGGCAGATCGGGTGATCGCTCGAGACCCAGGTTACAGGCGGCGACCGCTGCATCGGACGCCTCCGGCGCGGTAAAGGGACGCGACTGGATCGAACATCCGGCCATCAGCACGTTCGCCAGGTAGGCCAGCTCGGCGTTCCGCTGCTCCATACGCGGACTGATCGCGCTCCCACACGACCTGCATGTGGCGATGCATGTGCGTCAACCGGCTCGGTGGCTGATCCTCCCCGGCGGTGAGCAGGCCCCGCGGCACCTGTTCCGGCAAGACCCCGGCCTCGGTCAAAAGCTCCACCACGTCGACGCTGACGTCGGCCTCGTCTCGGCCGGCGGGACCGTGTTCGAGCCTCGGCGACGTCTCGATCGATCGAAAGTACGCGCGGGCGATCGGGTTCGGCGGCGGCGACACGCCAGGACGCACACTTCGCGACATCTGCAGGAAGGCGCGGGCCTCCGCCGGCGACGCGAACCCGAGCTTCTCCCGCCGGCGTTCGCGCTCCCCGGCGACGTCGAGCAGCATCTGCCCCCTGCTCTCGAGGAGCGCATCCAGGCCATCGAGCTCGCGCGACGAATCCGAGAGTGATCGCAGGGCGCTCATCAGCTCGTCGAAGCGGCCGCGATGCCTGGCGTCGAGCGACATCAGCACGGCGACGATCGCATCCCAGCGTCGTCGCGCCGCGCGGAGAGGTGATACCCGCCAATCTCACAGGCGAGCACATCGCCGGATGCGCGCGATTCGATCCGCTCACCGTCGGTCGTCTCGTACGGTGCGATTGCCGCCATATCGAACACGCGGGCATGATGCGCGAAGCCGGCGATCAGCTGCTCGAGCGGCATCTGCGAGAGCTTCTCCGCCGCGAGATCGGCGCCCGCTTCCACCAGGACCTCGATCCAGACGCCAAAGCGCTCGGCGTCGAACTGTTCGTCGAGCCCGGGCCTGGCCGGGCGCCACAGGTCGAGATCGAAGACGTGTGAGAGCTGCGCTGGCGTTGCCTGTGCGACGAGCTCGACGCAGTCCTCGAGCCCGTACGCACTGATGACGCGATGCAGCAGCTCCGGTTGCAGCCGGGGCGCGAGGTGCGCGAGTCGATGAATGAGTTGATTTGACAAGATCGGCGAAGGTACCGCATCGCCCTGTGAGGTTCCAGTCTGTTTCTTCCTTGACGGGCGTCGTACAATAGAAATGGGAATAGAGAGCCGCGTCTATCTGCGCTCTCCTCGAGTCCCCCCGCAACCATCGCGCTCGACACGAGGTCCCCGTTTGCGGCGCGACCTGCTTGCTTCTCAGGCCCCCGTCAGCATTCCCGTCAGGTGGAACCCGCAGCGTGACTCCCTCGCGCGGCAGTACAGACGACAACTTAAGCGGGAGCGAGTCGATGAAGCTGACTCCGCACATCTCGCTCGTCTTCGGCGGACAGTGCGAAGCCGCGTTCAGGTGTTATGCGGAGAACTTGAACGGCAGGATCACCTTCATGCTGACGTGGGGCAGTTCACCGATGGCGGCCGATCCCCCGCGGGGTGGGAGGCGAAGATCGCTCACGCCACTCTCACCATCGGCGAGACGGTGATCACCGGAGGGGACGTGCCGCCGGATCGGTACCGGCAGCCGCAGGGCTTCGAGATCGTGATCGACATGGACGACGCCCTGGAGGCGGAGCGCATCTTCCGGGCACTCGCGGACCATGGCACGGTCGTGCTGCCGTTGCAGGAAACGTTCTGGGCGAGCCGGTTTGGTGTCGTGGTCGATCGCTTCGGAATTCCGTGGTCGATCAATTGCGAGGATGCTGAGTCGGCGTCTGCATGACGCGGCCATCTGCACACTAGAACATCGAAAACTTCAACGGTACTGGCGTTGCTTGGTCGGCCCGTGTTACCGCCACGTGAGCGACGCAGCTACCTTGTAACTGTCCTGCCCGAGACGAGTTACGACTGACCGCATCCAGACGGCAGAAGTGGCAGCGTGGCGCTGCGCCACGGCATTTCGTGGTGCGTTACGCGACGTGAGACGCGATAGGAGGCGTAATGGCGAAGACCGACAAGCCCAACATCCTGATCATCTGGGGGGACGACATCGGCTGGTTCAACATCAGCGCGAACAACCAGGGAATCATGGGCTACCGCACCCCGAACATCGACCGTATCGCCAAGGAAGGGTGCAACTTCACTGACTGGTACGGGCAGCAGAGCTGCACGGCGGGTCGTGCCGCGTTCATCACCGGTCAGGCGCCGATTCGCACCGGCCTGACCAAGGTCGGCCTGCCGGGCGCGGACCTCGGCCTCAGACCCGAAGATCCGACGATTGCCGACGTCCTGAAGCCGCTCGGCTACGTCACCGGGCAGTTCGGCAAGAATCACCTCGGTGACCGCGACGAGTTTCTGCCCACCGCGCACGGCTTCGACGAATTCTTCGGCAACCTCTATCACCTGAACGCCGAGCAGGAGCCCGAGAATCCCGACTACCCCAAGGATCCGGAGTTCAAGAAGAAGTTCGGGCCGCGCGGCGTCCTCCGCAGCTGGGCCAATGCTGACGGCACGCAGAAGATCGAGAACACCGGGCCGTTGACGATCAAGCGCATGGAGACCGTAGACGAGGAATTCCTCGACGCCAGCCTCAAGTTCATGGAGAAGGCGGTCAAGGACAACAAGCCCTTCTTCTGCTGGTGGAACGCGACCCGGATGCACATCTTCACGCACCTCAAAAAGGAGTCCGAGGGCAAGACCGGTCTCGGTGTGTATCCCGATGGCATGGTGGAGCACGACGGTCACGTCGGGCAGTTGCTCGACAAGCTCGACGCGCTGGGGATCGCGGACAACACCATCGTGATGTACTCGACTGACAATGGCGCCGAGGTGATGAGCTGGCCCGACGGCGGCACGACGCCGTTCCGGGGCGAGAAGGCCACCAACTTCGAAGGCGGCTGGCGAGTGCCCTGTGCCATTCGCTGGCCCGGCGCGATCAAGCCGGGCACCGTGTCGAACGAGATCTTCTCGCACCAGGACATGCTCCCGACCCTGGCCGCGGCGGCCGGCGATCCGGAGGTCATCGCGAAGCTCAAGAAAGGCGGCTACAAGTCGGGCAACAAGACGTTCAAGGTGCACATCGACGGCTACAACCTGCTCCCGTTCCTCAAGGGCGAGGCCAAGGAGAATCCGCGCAAGGGCCTGCTTTACTGGAGCGATGACGGCGACTTGATGGCTCTGCGCGTCGGCGACTGGAAGGTCACCTTCCTCGAGCAGCGTGCCCATGGGCTCGGAGTGTGGGGGGAGCCTTTCGTGGCCATGCGCATGCCGCACATGTACAACCTGCGAAGCGACCCGTTCGAACGGGCGTCCGAGGACGCCTCGATGTTCTACGACAAGTGGAAGGCCGACCGCGCGTTCCTGCTCGTCCCGGCGCAGATGATCGTCGGGGAGTTCCTCAAGACGTTCGCGGACTTCCCGCCGCGACAGACGCCGGCGAGTTTCAGCGTCGACCAGGCGATCGAGAAGGCGCGGCAGAAGGGCGAAGCGCTTCAGCGCATCGCTTCGGGTAGCAGCTAGTCCCCTTCCGTTCCTGCAACAAGAAGACGGGGGAGGTCGTCCCGGACGACCGCCTCCTCTTCTTCCGGTACGACCGCGGAGTGTTTGACGCCACCCAAGGCTTCGGGGACACTCGCGTATCCGAGATGAAGGCCGATCCCGTCCGCGACTTCTACACCAGCCACCCGTATCCGCCACCCGTTGCCAATCTCGATCGCGCACGGGACGAGTGGAAGGACGAGAACCGCCATCGCGCGGACTTCCACCTCCTGTGGCCCCACCGGCCCTACCGCGCCGACCTCGACATCCTCGTCGCCGGGTGCGGCACGTGGCAGGCGGCGAAGTACGCGGTCTGCCGACCCCAGGCCAGGGTCGTCGGGATCGACATCAGCACCACCAGCCTCGAACACACGCAGCAGCTGAAGCGGAAGTACAACCTGGCGAACCTCGAGACGCGGCAGCTGGCGATCGAGGAGGTCGCGTGCGCTGGACCGCCAGTTCGACCTGATCGTCTGCACCGGCGTGCTGCATCATCTGGTCGATCCCGACGCCGGGTTGCTTGCGCTTCGTTCGGTGCTGAAGGCGACAGGTGCGATGTCATTGATGGTGTACGCGCCGTACGGACGCACCGGCGTCTACATGATCCAGGACTATTGCCGGATGCTCGGCATCGGAACATCGGAACGAGACATCGATGACCTGATGACGATGCTGAAGGCGCTGCCGCAGCAGCACCCGCTCGTTGCCGTCCTGCGGGGAGCCCGGGATGCCGCGAACGCCGGCGCGCTCGCCGATGCACTGCTGAACCCGCGCGACCGGTCGTACTCCGTGCCGCAACTGTTCGACTTCATCGAGCGCGGCGGCGCGAGATTCGTGCGCTGGCACAGCCAGGCGACCTACCTTCCCCAGTGCGGCGCCATCGCGACGACGCCTCACGCGAAGCGCCTGGCCGACCTGTCACCGTCGGAGCAGTTCGCCGCCATGGAGCTCTGGCGTGGGACGATCTCGGCCCATAGCATCATCGTCTCGCGAAGCGACGCCTCGGACGCGGGTGGGGGGGTGCGCTTCGACGATCGGGAACGATGGCCGGCCTACGTGCCGGTGCGCCTTCCCGGGACGCTGTGCGTGCAGGAGCGTCTGCCGGCAGGCGCAGCAGGGGTGCTCGTGAGCCGGTACCACGCCTCGCCCGATCTGATCCTGGCCATCGACGCGCAGGAGAAGCAGATGCTCGAGGCGATCGACGGCCGCCGGACCATTGCGGCGATCGTCGACCGTGCGGGCGGGGAGCGCTTGCTCCCGCGGGCCAGGACGTTCTTCGAACGGCTCTTCTGGTACGACCAGGTCGCCGTCAATTCATCCGGCACGCCCTGACCGGCGGCGCGGCAGAGTGAAGAGTTACTTGCCTCCAGCGCCCGATCAGACGCCGACGAGCGATGTCAGCCCGCGCAGGATCAACTCGTCCAGGGGAAACGCGAACAGTGCCAGCGGCAGCAGCGGCAACGCGGCCGCGACGGCCAGCATGAGGACCTGCGATTGACCGATCGGCACGATCCGCATATCACTGATCACACCAAAGCTGTTGCCGAGGTCGGCGAGTGACTGCAGGTCGGCGCTTCCGAGGAAGGGCTCGTCGGGCGGAGCGCCGCCTCGAAGCCACTTCGTGTCGAAGTCGCGGGCATACGCTGGTCGCGAGCGCGCCATACTCGAGCAGGCCGCGTTGCCTGACTTCGAGGAGCCTGCGGGAGAAGAGAAAGAGTGGCGCGATCCACGCCAGCGTCGATCCCAGGATCGTGCCTACAGCGGGCACGGCAGCCTGAACAACGGCCCTGCCGCCAAACATGATCTCCTCCGCGAAGCTCGCGGCCAGCACGGCCGAGGCCGCGAAGCCCAGAGGCGCCAGGTCAACGTGAGCAACCCCCAGAGATCCCAGCCCGCCTGCGCGGTCCGGATGCGTTGGAACGAGATCCAGATTCAGACGGGAGATTTTCCAGAGCAATTGGCCCCACACCAGGAGCCGCCAGGCCCATCGCCACAGGAGGAACTGGAAGAACGGGAGACTCACCGCGGTGTACCACCAGCCGGCAACGGACAAACGTCCGTCGGCTGTCGTGCGCCAGGTGGCGACTCCGGCGGAGATGTCGGTCCGGAGGCCCGCATAGATCGCGACGGCGGCGAGGACGATGAATACCGCCTCGACCGCCTGCGATTCCCACCATCTGCGGGCCTGACGACACGCACGCCCGAACCGCGGCAGATCCTCGGGTCTCACGAGCTGCGACTGCAGCATCGTGTGCAGGACTTCCGTGATGCGCCCCGTGAACAGGGACTCCGCCCAGAAGAAGACTGGGATTGCCAGGATGAGCCTCGCGTGCGTGCCGAAGCTCTGACGGAGCGGGATTGTCGGCCCGCTCAACAGGGTGCGCTCGATCGCACTCAACACGACCAGCGGGAGCCAGGTGAGGAGCGCGATAGCGACGCCGACCCGAACGACACCCCCCCAACCTGGAAGCAGGCCGACCGCCCGAGCGAAACGGTACAGCAGTCCCCCCTCGCCGAAACGCACCTCCTGTAGCTCGATCTCGGACGAGTCGTCCGTGGACGTCACGCTTTCACCTCGACGATGTCACATCGAAATCCGTTAGAAACGTCTCCGGGGACGGGAGCCTTCGGCCACAGCGGAGCAGGAGCTGTGCCCATGCGTCTCCGAAGCAGGATCGCACCTGCATCAGTTCATCGAGCGCCGGAGGTCGATGAGCACCTGGTCGATGGCATCCACCCGAATCAAGCCGAGGCGCGGGAACTCGAGATCGACGATGACATACATCGTCAGGGTCAGGACTCCTGCGAAGCCGACGGCGTGAATCCAGCTCCGCCCCTTGTTACCGGCCATGCCGTAGCCCACGAACAGCGCTCCTATGAGCGCCAGGACCCCGATCATGCCGAACACCGCAATCGGCGGATGGATCCAGATGGCGGTCTGTCGTGTCGTCGCGATGTCGATCATCTGGTTCAGGGCCGGCAGCAGCACCGTGAAAGCGGGCGTCTGGCCGGTGGCATTGGCGCCGGCGACGGCGGCCGACCAGATGTCCTGCTGCAGTCGGGTGTAGGCGGCCTGCGCCTCGACCGAGGCGGCCGGCGAGTCGACACGGTAAAAGGCCAGCCGCGCGTCCAGGTACTGCCGGAAGAGATCGCGCATGTGCGGCTGTCGGTCGGCGGGCAGCAGGTCGAGGCGCAGCCATGCGGTGCCGATCGCATTCGCTTCGCTGACCACGAGATGGCGGCGCGTGTCGAATCGTGCGCCGGCGCCGGAGAACGAGAAGGCGAAAAAGAGTCCGAGGAGCGCGAAAACGGCCCCTTCCGCCGCGCCGGCCTTGACCTCGCCGAATTCGAGGCGATGACGCTCGCCAATGCGCCGCCCCAATCGCAACACACCGAGCATCGCCCCGAACAGGGCGGCGACGATCAACAGGTTGGCAGCCGTGAACGCGATGGTCCTCACTCGTCACCCTCCAGCAGCGTGTCTTGCGCCGCTCGACAGCATACAGCGGGCACCGCGGTTTGCACTGCCACGTACCTCACCATCAGGGAGCATGTGAGACCCGTACGCTCCATCGTGTGTGCCAGGCGTCATCGAAGCCGGGCGTACTCCCCCTTCGCCTGCGCGAGGATCGGGATGTCAGGGTCCGCGTCCTTCCAGATCGTGAAGAACTCCTGGTATGCGTTCAGCGCCTTGCGGGTGTCGCCGGACAGCGTGAACGCTCTCGCGAGTTGGAGCTGCGCCAGAACGCCGATCGGATCGGAGACGACGATGCCGCGATGATGGAGGACCTTCTGGAATTGTTCGACCGCGTCGGCGCTCTGGCGTGCCGCGAGATAGGCCTCGCCGCGAACGTAGGCGGGATACATCGCGCCGAACCCTCCGGCGAACGTGCTGGGGGGCGTGCCGAGGTCGTTGGCGGCGCGCAATGCGTCGACGGCCGCCGCCGGGTCGTTGCGGTTCAGCGCGAGACGGGCACGAAGGACCGGCAGGTAGCTGGACTTGACGGCCGTGTCCTCGGGAAAGCGCCGCTCGAGATCGTCCATCAGCCTGCGAGCCTGCGTGGAGTCGCCCGCGAGCGCGAGTGCCAGTGCGCCGCCGTACACCACGTCCCGGTTCCGCGACAAGTCGAGCGCCGTGATAGCGCTCTGACGTGCGTCGGAGACACTCCCGAAAAAGGCGTCCCACAGCGCGACGCGAAGCCTGAGCATCGCGGCCGTCTCGGCCTGGGCGGCCTGCACGGACAGGTCGGCCGCTCGGAGTGCCTTCGCCCTGGCCTGCTGCACGCGGCCCGAGTAAGCGAGCCCGAAGGCGTCGCGAGAGAGAAGCGCGTTCTCGCTGTCGTCCGCGGCCAGGCGCGCCATGGTGCCCTGGTCGCCGCGCAGGAAGGCGAGCTCGTATCGCAGGCTGGCGAACAAGCCGGAGTGGAGTCCCCGGTCACTGGCCAACTTGAGCGTGTCCTCCGCCTCTGTCAGGCGATCGAGCGCTTCGTAGGTGGCCGCAAGCGTGACGTAGACGATGGCGAACGCCGGGTTGAGATCGAGCGTCTTCCTGCCTTCGTCGACGCCTCGTTCGTTACTTGCCCAGCACCGGCAGGATCATTCCGGTCAGGAACCCGTGCGGCTCCCAGGCGCGCGGATAGGTGGTCGTCCACAGTTCACACGACTGCTGCGCCTGTTCCAGGTTCCCGGTCACGTCGAGCGCGTAGGACGTGGTCAGAAAGAATTTCTCCTTGTCGCTGGCCCGGTCGCGGAGCTGATAGGCCGTGCGCGTGGCCCGCGACGAGAGCTCGACCTGACCGTTCTCGTGATATGTGGTGCCGAGAAAGGCATGTGCCATCGCGAACTTCGGATCGATCTCGACCGCGCGCTTGAAGAAGAGGCAGGGCGGCCGGCCCGCTCGAGATGTGCAGCTTCCGGCCGGCGCTGTAGGCGCGCAGCGCGTCGAGGGACGACGTGGTGGCGTCCTCGAGCGGGGTGTTGTGCCGCTCGACGGTCGCGAGTGATTCGCCGACCCTGGTCCTGAACGTGCTCGCCATCGTGCTCAGCGCCTTCAGGACGGTTTCCTTGCCCGCAGCCTGTACCTGCTGCGCGTCGAGGACGTCGCCGGTATGGCAGTTCTTGGCGCGCAGGCCGAGCACGAATTGGCTGCCAAGGCTCGCGATCGATCCTTCCAGGACCGCGGCACCGCCAGTCCGCTCGCAAATCTCCCGCGCGACCTGCGGGGTCAGTCTGGACTCCGCAGGCTGTCCCATCAACCGCAGCACGCCCTGGATCCGCTCGTCGGAGACGAGACTGAGGAAGGGCGACTGCTCCAGTTGCACGGCCAGGCCCTGGCGCAGCGTGACGTCGAACACGGGGTCGCCGGTCGTATTGTCGAAGTCGGCGAGGACGACGGTGTCCTTGTCGGTGAGTTTTGGCGGGCGATGGCGGGACACATAGCCGGCCACGGCGAGGAGGAGCGCTGCCGCGACGGCACAGACGATCAGCGTCCGGCGTCGCCGGATTGCGGTCCGCGTGCCGCTGCCGGAGGCCGGCGTTGCTTCAGTGTCCCGTTTCAGGCGCTGGAGTTCGTCGCGAATCTCGGACGCGTGCTGATATCGCTTCTCGCGATCCGTTTCGAGACAGGTGGAGACGATCCGCTGCAGGCCGGGCGACTCGTCGAGGCGCAGCTGGACGGCGGCCACGGGCCGCGTCCCCTTCAGCATTTCATAGAGCACGAGGCCGAACGCCCAGAGGTCGGCGCGCTGATCGATCGGCTCGCCGCGGGCCTGCTCGGGTGCCATGTACGCGGCTGTCCCGAGGACCATGCCTCCCCGCGTCGCCGTCGACGTCATCGTCCGGGCATCGATATCCTGATCGCCGGCGCTCCACATTTTTGCCAGGCCGAAGTCCAGGATCTTGGCGTGGCCGCGACGGTCGATGAAGATGTTGGCCGGCTTGATGTCGCGGTGGACGATACCGACGTGGTGCGCGGCATCCAGGGCGTCGCCGATCTCGCTGCCGAGCGTCAGCACCGTGTCCAGAGGCAGTCCGCCCTTTTCGGCGATCCGGTCCTTGAGTGTGCCGCCTTCGAGGTACTCCATGACGAGAAAGGCGCGGCCGTCCTGTTCGCCGATGTCGTGGATGGTGCAGATGTTCGGGTGGTTCAGCGCGGAGGCGGTTCGCGCCTCGCGGCGGAAGCGATTCAGCGCGTCCGGATCCCGGGCCAGGTCGTCCGCCAGGAACTTGACCGCC
Source organism: uncultured Acidobacteriota bacterium (assembly GCA_963797625.1). Taxonomy (GTDB): domain Bacteria; phylum Acidobacteriota; class Vicinamibacteria; order Vicinamibacterales; family 2-12-FULL-66-21; genus DATBJJ01. Next base: position 72,824 of record CAWCQI010000043.1, on the reverse strand, counting down.
ACCAGCCGATGAAGTCGTTCGTCTTCCGCCTTGTAGACGACGCCCATGCCGCCAGCGCCGATCTGCTCGAGGATGCGGTAATGCGAGGTGGTGCGGCCGATCGGTGAGTCCGTCGCGTGCGGCGCGGAGGTCGCATCGACGCCGGTCCAGTCGATGGCCGGGATGGCGATCGGCGGCTGGTCCAGCAACTGGGCTGCCGCGCGCTCGGAATCCACGAGTGCGCGGAGCTCGCGCTCGAGGCCTTCGTCGCCGGCGCAGATCTCGTGGAGATACACGTCGCGGTGCTCGACCGGGCGCTCGAGCACCGACTGCAGCAGCCTATCGAGCTGCTTCCAGTGAGCCGCGTCCATCGAGTGTGCCGCCGGTGACGTCCTCAGCCATCAGTTGTGCTGCCGTCTGTACGAGAGCTCGACCAGGGAGCAGAGCATATCCTACTGAGCCAATGTGCGGGGACGCCGGGGGATTTGAGGACGCTCGGTGAAGAGGCCGTCAAAGGCTGACGACCTCTTCATCGGGACGCTTCACGTGGTGGGCCCGCAGCCGTCAGGCTGGCGCGCCGGCTAGCGGGCGCCGGCGGCGTTCTCGGACAGCATCTTGATCGCTTCGTCGATCGTGAAGCTGTTCGGCTTCTGAATGATCGGGAACTCCTTGAACGTTTCGGCGAACTTGTCGGCCAGCGTGAACGCGCCGTACAGGATGTAGGCGTGGTAGAGGAACCACTCGTAGTACCAGTTCGACGTGACGTCCGCGAACTCGTACGGATCGGTGCGCAGGTTGTAGATCTTGGGCAGGCGCAGCCGCGTGAACGGTTCTCCCCAGACCTTCAGCGTGCCCGCGCACCGCTGCTCCATGAAGACGACCTTCCAGTTGTCGAATCGGAGGGCGAGGATGTCGCCATCGTCGCTGATATAGAAGAACAGCTTCCGCGGGCTGTGCCCCTCCCTGCCGGTCAGGTACGGCAGGAGGTTGACGCCGTCGATGTGGTTCTTGTACGTCCTGCCGATCGCCTGATATCCCTTCTTCAGCTTCTCGACCACGTCAGCGTCGCCGGCCATCGCAACGAACGTCGGCAGCCAGTCGTGGTGCTGGACGATCTCGTTCGAGATCGTGCCCGCTTTGATCTGATTCGGCCAGCGGACGAGGAGCGGAATGCGGAAGGCGCCCTCCCAGTTCGTGTCCTTCTCGCTCCGGAACGGCGTCATGCCGCCGTCGGGCCAGGAGTTCCGGTGCGGGCCGTTGTCCGTCGCGTACATGACGAACGTGTTGTCGGCGATGCCGAGCGCCTCGAGATGTCGAGCACCTGGCCGACGTTCTTGTCGTGATCGATCATCGTGTCGTGATAGGGCGACTGCCACCGCCCCGCCTGGCCCAGGCTCTCTTTCTTCGCATGCGTGAACAGGTGCATGTGCGTGATGCGCTTACGCGTCGAAGTCCACGATGGCGCTACCTCCGGTTCTCGGCGATGCGGGCCCGGACCAGGCGCCGCACCAGCGTCGCGGGCAGCGGGCGGTCAGCCGGAAATCGAATCGCGCCCTTGCTCGTCTCGTAGCCGGCGAGCTGATTCTTGTGGGCCGCGATCGTCGAGCCGCTGAACAGGTAGAGCGCACAGTGGCTGGCCGCTGCGCCGAAACCGATCAGCATCTGGCCGTCCAGTCGAAACGCGCAGACGCCGTAGTTGATGCACTCCTCGGCGCCGGGCGCGGCCGCCTGGATCTGCTGGCGCATGCGCTCCAACACGCCCCGGCGCGTGTCGTCCAGGCGTGCCAGGTACTCGTCAACCGTCCGGCCCGATCCGCCGGCCCTGTCCTTGCGCGTTCGCATCGCGTCGTCTCCTGCTCAACCGTCACGGTCCGTCCAGCCGGGCCCGTTCGGAGTGGTTTCCGTTCCTGCTATGCTCGGAGTGCGCGTGCAGGCCGCGCCCCGTCCGCGGGAAGGGATGCTCCCACCTGTCGTCGGTCGTTCGAATCGCCTCCGGCCTGACGAAACCTCCGGCCCGTGATCGCGGACAGCGGGCGCAACCTGCGAGAGGTGTCGTCATGGCGTCAGAGATGGATCGATCCGCGTTTCCTCGAGACCCTTCCCTCACATCCCAACCTGGAGATGCAGCAGAAGCGGGCGAAGAACCTGCTGCGTGCAGCATTACGCGGCGAGCCCGAGGCGCAGCGACGGATCAATGCGCTGCACCCCAGGCCGCCGGGCCCGAAGCGCTCAAACTGGCTGACGCACAGCTCGTCGTCGCGCGCGGCTACGGATTCGACAGCTGGGCCGGCATGCGCCGGAAGATCGAGTCTCTCACGAGGACGCCGGTCGAGCAGTTCGGCAGCGCGCTGCGGGCCGGAGATGTCGAACAGGTGCGCACCCTGCTCGAGGGCCACGCCGATGTGCGCGCGGCGGTCAACGGGCCGGTCGGGGCGTTTGGCGGCCGTCCCGCGATGATGGCACGGCGGAACCTGCCGATGATCGACCTGCTGATCGCCTACGGCGCCGACCTGAATCTGAAGAGCGACTGGTGGGCTGGTCCGTTCGGGCTGCTCGAAACCGACCTCACGCCGGACGAAGCGGCCCCGCTCATCGCGCGAGGCGCCATCGTCGACGTCGTCGCAGCCGCACACCTGGGCCTGTTCGAGCGCGTCCGCGAGCTCGTCGACGCCGACCCGTCGCTCGTGTTCGCGCGCGGCGGCGACGGCAAGACCGCCCTCCACTGCGCCACGCACCGTCGAGATCGCGCGTTACCTGCTCGATCATGGTGCAGACATCGATGCCCGGGATGTCGATCACGAATCGACCGCCGGCGCAGTATCTGATCCGGGATGCGCCTCACGTCGTACGGTTTCTGGTCGACCGCGGGGCGTGGTACGACATCTTCATCGCCGTCGGGCTGCGCGACGAGCGATTGGTGGAGCGATGCCTTGCCGAGGATCCTGAGGCGCTCGACCATCGGACCTGGCAGGGCAAGTACACGACGATGCATCGGGGCCGGCCGTCGACGCGGGAGGAGATCGGCGACCATCGTGGCGACACCTATCGCTGGGTCTTCGGACACAACGTTTCGGCGCTCGACGCGGCACGAATGCTCGGCTTCGACGACATCGTACAGCTGCTGCTGCGCCATGCCTCGCCTCCGCAGCGGCTGCTCGCCGCGTGCGCGGCCGCGGATCGCGCGGCCGCGGAGGCCGTCGTTGCTGCGCACCCCGAGGTCGTCTCCACGCTGACGAAGGGTCAGATGCGTCTGATTGCTGACCGGGCGCACGCCGGCGACACCGCGGCGGTGCTCCTGATGCTCGACCTCGGCTTCGACGCGCTGGTTCCTGGCCCCGACCAGTTCGAAGCTGTCCGGTGGGCCGTGTTCCTCGGCGACGCCGGGATGACGCGGCCGCTGCTGCGGCACACGCCGCCCATCAACGTGGCGGATCCCACCTACGGCGGCACGCTGCTGGGCAATTGTCTCTACGGCGCGCTGTACGGGTGGGGAAGTGACACCGGCGACTTCGAGACGACCGTGCGGCTTCTGATCGAGGCAGGAGAGCGGGTGGCGCCGGCGATGGTCCCGACCGGACTGGACGATCTCGATGCTTTGCTGCGCGCGCATCTCGAGAGCGGTGCGGGAGGCTCACCGCACCGGTAGCGGAGACCAGTGCGGGGGCGCTTCAGTCGCCCCCGCACGCGTCCCGAGTCGACGTCGCCCTGCTAGGCGGACGCGAATGTGAAGAGTGCGAACATCGCGCCCTGCGGATCCTGCAGGATGGAGAACCGTCCCGTCTTTGGAATGTCGCGCGGCGGGACCATGACCTTGGCGCCCAGCCCGGCCGCCTTGGCCGTGGATGCGTCGCAGTCTGTCGTTTGAAAGTACGGCATCCAGTACGACGGCGTGCCAGCCGGCATCTCGGCCGGCATTTTCAGCATGCCCATGCCGGGCTGTCCCTGGTTGCTGAACTCCGCGTATTCCATACCGCCGGCATCGGCGGAGCTGTTCTTCGACGTCCAGCCGAAGAGCGACGTGTAGAACGCTTCGGCGCGCTTGGGGTCACGGGTCGTCAGCTCGCTCCAGCAGAGCGCGCCAGGCTCCCCCAGGATCTTCGCGCCGATGCTGCGCTTCGCCTCCCAGATCTGGATGATCGCGCCAGTGGGATCCTGCACGACCGCCATGCGCCCGGCGTCCATCACGTCGAACGGGGGCGCCAGGATCTTCGCGCCCAGGCCTTCGGCCTTCTTCGCCGCCTCGTCGACGCTCTTGACGGTCACGTAGAGGTTCCAGTGCGACGGCACGCCCGTCTGGCGCTCGTCCGGCCGCATCGAGTACGCGGCGCCAACTTCCTTGCCGCGCACCTGGAACATCGAGTACGTCTCGGTCGGGCCAATTGGTTGCTCGTTGACGTCCCAGCCGAAGAGCGCGCGGTAGAAGGCGACGCCCGCCTTCTGATCGGTGGTCGCCAGTTCGGCCCACGAGACGGTACCGGGTTGGTGTGTCTCAAACTCCGCCATGCGAACCTCCTGTGCGGGCGTCGCTCGCTCGCGGACGCAGTATAGGCGAGCGCTGCAACCGCAGGTTAAACGAGCCGACGCGTGAATGTTCGGGTTGGGCGGGACGAAGTCTTTCCGACGATAGACTTCCTCTGGGGAGTCGGCCGAGGGCCGGCCGCTGACTGTCAATTCGTGCCCGTTTTCCACTGATTTCCGGCTGCATGTCTTGGAAGCGTTTGTGCTTGTCTCCACGCCGTATGCATCAGCTTGTTCGGCGCCTCTTCAAGGAGGCCGATGGGCAGGACATCGTCGAGTACGCCTTCCTCACCGCGTTCCTCTCGATTGCCAGCTTCACGATTCTGATCTCGATTGGAGGCAACGTCGGCGGATCGTACCGACAAGGTCAACACGACGGTCGCCTCCGCGAATCAGGCGACGAGCGGGACCGGCCCTTCTGACCCCGGCGGCGCAGGCGCTCCCGGCACGGGGAGCGGCAGTGGAAATGGCAACAGCAACAACGGCGGGGGCAATGGAAACGGCAACAACGGAAACGGCAACGGCAACGGCGGGGGGAATGGCAGCAACGCGAACGGGAACGGCAACGGGAATGGCAACGGCAACGGCAACGGCGGGGGAAGAAAGGTGTGACGACGACGAACGGAGTCTGAGGAACGAGCGGATCGTGGAAGAACGTGCGGCCGCCCCGAGGCGGCCGTTTCATGTCACGCCCGACACGAGCCACATCCGAGGGGCGTCGCCCCTCGGACTCCCCGACACGCGCCCTCGCTCGCCGCCGGGCCGGCTCGCGACCGCACAGCTCACCGGTTCGAGTGCTGGCGCCGGAACAGCGATGGCGCTACTCTTTGGCTCGCCGCGTCAACACTTCACACGACCTCAGCACTCTTATGCATCTGCAGCCCATCGACTGGCTGATTGCCGGGCTCTGCCTCGCGATTTGTTTTGGCCCTGCACTGTTGTTCGGCAAGCGGGCGGGGAAGAACACGTCCGAGTTCTTCGCGTCTGGCCGCTCGGTCCCGTGGTGGCTGGCGGGCCTGTCGATGGTCGCGACGACCTTCAGCAGCGACACTCCCAACCTCGTCACCGACATCGTCCGCCGCAACGGCGTCGCCGGGAACTGGGTGTGGTGGGCGTTCGTGCTGACCGGTGTATCCACGGTCTTCTTCTACGCGCGGCTGTGGCGGCGCTCGGGCGTGCTCACCGACCTCGAGTTCTACGAGATCAGATACTCCGGTGCAGCGGCCTCGGTCGTCCGCGGCTTCCGGGCAGTGTACCTGGGCCTGCTGTTCAACTGCATGATCATGGCGACCGTGAACCTCGCCGCCTGCAAGATCGCCGGCATTCTCTTCGGGCTGGATCGCTGGCAGACCCTGCTCGGGGTCGGAGTGCTGAACGTCGCGTTCGCGGCGCACTCCGGCCTCTGGGGCGTCCTCGTCATCGACATGATCCAGTTCTTCATCAAGATGACGGCGGTGATCGCTGCCGCCTACTTCGCGGTGCACGCGCCGCAGGTCGGCGGCCTGTCCGCCCTGATCGACAAGCTCTCGACGATGCGGGGGCCCGGCGGAGTGGATTATCTGCGGGTCGTGCCAGACTTCACCAACACCTGGGACCTTGCCGTCGCAGTCTTCATCATGCCGATCGCAGTGCAGTGGTGGGCGGTCTGGTATCCAGGGGCGGAGCCGGGTGGCGGCAGCTACATCGCGCAGCGGATGCTCGCCTCGCGATCGGAGCGGGACTCGCTGGGCGCCGTGCTGTTCTTCAACATCGCCCACTACGTGCTGCGTCCGTGGCCGTGGATCCTCGTCGGGCTCGCGTCGATCCTCGTCTATCCCGAGCTCTCGGACATCCAGGACGCGTTCCCGAATCTCGATCCGAGCCTCCTCGGGCACGACATCGCCTATCCCGCGATGTTGAAATTCCTGCCGGCGGGCTTCGTCGGGCTGATGGTCGGCGGACTGATCGCCGCCAATTCTTCGACCATCCTCACACACCTCAACTGGGGTGCGTCATACCTGGTCCACGATTTCTACCGGCGATTCATCCGCAAGGATGCGGACGAGCACCATTACGTGCGCGCTGGCCGCATGGTGACCGTCGGACTGTTCATCGCGTCGTCGTTCCTCGTCTACCTCCTCGACACCGCGAAGGAGGCCTTCGACGTGATCCTGCAGATCGGCGCCGGCACCGGCCTGTTGTATCTCGTCCGGTGGTTCTGGTGGCGGGTCAACGCGTGGTGCGAGGTCGTCGCGATGATCGCCTCGTTCGCCGTCTCCGTCGGGCTGCTCGTCCTCAGCCGCAACGGCGTCCACTTCAGCACGCACGCCGCGCTCATCATCACGGTGCTGACGACAACGGTGCTGTGGGTTGCGACGGCATTCGCGGGACCGGCGACAGACGAGCGGGTACTGGAGGAGTTCTGCCGGAAGGTCAAGCCCGCGGGCCCGGGCTGGCGCCGGCGCGCGCGAGTCGGCCGGTATCCCGGAGGAGCAGGCGTCGCCCGACAACATTCCACTCGCGCTGCTCGGCTGGTTCGCCGGGTGCACCTCGATCTGGTCGGCGCTGTTTGCGGTGGGGAACGTCCTCTACGGGCGCGCGGGCATGGCTGCGTTCCTGGGGGTCGTGTTCCTCGCCAGCACGGTTGCGCTTGTGCAGGTATTCCGGAGGGTGTGGGCGTGAGTCTCCGGAGGGAGCGGAGGTCACGGAGGAGGGATCACACGGAGGCACGGGGACACGGAGGCTGCACGGAGGCGGTGTGCTGGCGCGCCCGCCAACGGCGGGCGCTGGAGTGAGGGATCCAACCTGGATCGCGAGCCGCCCGCCGGTACTCGCCTGGCTCCGATCCTTGGCTACTTCCGCGCTTCGGCGGCGCGAGCCCGCAGGAAAACGCACCAGGTGGTTCGCGTCCCTGTAAAAACGTCCTCCGTGAGTCCCCGTGCCTCCGTGTGCGCTCCGTGCGTGAGTGTTCTTCTCCGTGCCCTCCGCCCCCTCCGCTGACTCACTTGCTATAGCGCCCCCGAATGGAGGAGTCACCATGCCACGTCTCGGCCTTGCTCTCGTCCTCGCCCTGCCTGTCGCGCTCGCGGCGCAGGCGCCTTCGAATAAGCCGGCTCTGCTCGTCCTCGCCAAGTCGGACCTGACGCTCTCCATCGTGGATCCCACGACGCTGAAGGTGCTCGGCACCGTGCCGTCGGGCCCGGATCCTCATGAGGTCGTGGCCTCACCCGACGGCCGGACGGCGTACATCTCCAATTACGGTGGCGGCTCGCTCAACACCATCACCGTCGTCGACCTCGTGGGTCGGAAGGCGCTCGAGCCGATCGCGCTCGGCGCATTGCGCGGGCCGCACGGCCTCATGTTCGCGGCGGGGAAGGTGTGGTTCACCGCGGAAGGGGCGAAGGTCGTCGGAAGCTACGACCCCGCGTCGAAAGCGATCGACCTCGTGATCGGCACCGGCCAGAACGGGACGCACATGGTGGTCACCTCGGAGGACGGCGGGCGGGTGATGACGTCGAACACCGGCTCGGCGTCGATCAGCATCTTCGAGCGGACGGCCGGCCGAGGTCGGGCGGGCACACCTCCGCCTCCTCCGGGCGGCCGCGGGCCTGGCGCACCGCAGGGCAACTGGAACGGCGTGGTGATCCCGGCGGGGCGTGGCGTCGAGGGCTTCGACGTGTCCCCCGATGGACGGGAGTTATGGGCGGCGAACGCCCAGGACGGCACCATCACGGTAATCGACGTCGCCGGCCGTACAGGTCACCGACACGCTGCAGGCCGGAGTCAAGGGCGCCAACCGCCTCAAGTTCACGCCCGATGGGCATCAGGTGCTCGTGTCGACGCTCAGCGGTCCCGATCTCTTCGTGTTCGATGCGGCGAGCCGCAAGGAAGCCAAGCGCCTTGCCGTCGGCACCGGCGCGGCGGGCCTTCAGGTGCAGCCGGACGGTGCCCGCGCGTACGTGGCGTGCACGCCCGACAGTTACGTCGCAGTGGTCGACCTCAAGAGTCTGTCGGTGATCGGGAAGATCGATGCCGGCAAGAACCCGGACGGCCTTGCCTGGACATCGATCCCATAGCGACGGGCTTGCGGACGGGTTGCATACATTAAAGCGGGCCAATGACCAACTGTCCGTGTTGCCCCCGTAAACTGTTGGACTGCGATGCGGTTTCGGGAATCCGGGCAAAACGTTTGTCATTGAATCGATGAGCTTGACACTGCGATACGACGGGCCTAACCTCTCGGCCGCCTTTGACGGCCGTACAGGAGATTCTGTACGAGCAATCGATTACAAGGAGGAGATCGATGGGTCTGCATGCCGGCAACGCCGGGTGGCGCCTGAGGCGTGTCCTCATGTGCCTGGGGGTAGCGTGGCTCGTGTCGCTACCCGCGTTCGCACAGTTCGACCGCGGTCAGATTTCTGGCGTGGTCAAGGATGAGACCGGCGGGGTCGTCCCCGGGGCGACCGTGACCGCGACCAGGTACAGACGCAGACGCCGCGCACGACCGTCACCGACGCGAGCGGGTTCTACACGTTCCCGAACCTGCCTGCCGGGCCGGTACGACATCAGCGCCGAGCTGCAGGGCTTCAAGAAGGCCGTCAAGGAAGAACGTTCAGCTCGACGCGGCCGGCTCGCTTGACCATGGACTTCTCGCTCGACACCGGCGCGCTCACCGAGCAGGTGACCGTCACGGCGGAGCAGCCGCTGCTGCAGACCGACACGTCGCCTCCGCAAGACCGTCGAGTCGAAGGACATCGAGCAGTTGTCGTTCTCCGGCCGCAACCCGATCGGCGTGGCCGGCCTGAAGCCCGGCGTCGATCGGCGGCAGCTTCAACAACTACGGCTTCTCGGATCTCGGCAACGGCGGCTTCAACATCAACGGCAGCCGCACCGACGAGAACAACATCACCGTCGACGGCGCGACGGCCATCCGCACGCGGTCGAACGGCGCGATCGTCGGCATCCAGAACGTCGACGCGATTCAGGAAGTCCAGGTGCTGACCGGCGACTACATGCCGGAGTACGGGCGCGTCAGCGGCGGGCAGATCCGCATGGTCACCAAGAGCGGCAGCAACCGCTTCACCGGCAGCGGCTCGTTACTTCCTTCGCGACGACAACGCTGCAGGCCAACACCTGGGCGCGCAACCGGAGCCCGAACTGCGTTCGAGAACAGCGGCGCCGCGCCGTTCGACTACAAGCAGTACGCGCTATTCGATCGGCGGGCCCGTGCCGTTCGGAGGGCTGAAGGACAAGCTGTTCTTCTTCGCGGCGCAGGAGTGGGTCAACTATCAAGGCGATGCAGACCAACACGGCGACCGTGCCCACCGCGAAGATGCGCGCGGGCGACTTCAGCGAGCTGCTGAACCCGGCGAACGGATTCTTCACGCGGCGCCCGGATCGATCATCGATCCGCAGTCGGGCATGCGCGTTCCCGGGCAACATCATCCCGGCCGACAGGCTCAGCTCGAACGGCATCGCGATGCTGAACGCGTACCCGCTGCCCACGCCGGGCTTCCGGCAGGGCACGGCGAACGCGATCATCTCGAGCGACAACCCGCAGGACCAGCGGAAGGACAACATCCGCCTCGACTACCGGCTCAACGACAAGAACCAGTTCACCTACCGCTACGGCAAGTACAGCTGGACGGCCATCGACGCGTTCCGCGGCACATTCCCCTACGCGCGGACCGACTGGGACCGGCCGAACACCACCCAGACGGCGAGCTGGACGAGCACGCATCAAGAACAATCTGATCAACGAGTTCAGCTACACCCACTCGCTCGACGAGGTGTTCATCGACGTCTTCCGCGGCACGACCTCTTCCAGCGCAGCAAGTACGGCATCAACTATCCGTACCTGTTTCCCGAGAACAAGGAGATCCCGGACAAGATTCCGACGATCAGCATCGACACCTTCAGCGAGATCGACGGCGGCCCGTATCCGTCCTCGTCGCGTGGTCCGATCCACACGTTTCAACAACGCGACCACGTGGGTGCAAGGGCCGGCACACGTTCAAGGCCGGCATGTCGTTCGAATACTCGGGCGAAGACGACTTCGATCAGATCAACGTCCAGCCGATCCCCGGCAGCACGAACAACCAGAACGGCCGGTTCCAGTTCACGCAATGCGGCGGCCGGTCGCCAGCACCGGCACTCGGCATCGCGAACGCCGCGCTCGGACTGTTCACGAACTATGCGGAGATCGGCCAGCGCGCGCTGACGAAGTGGCGTGCGCTCGCGACCGACGTGTTCGTCCAGGACTCGTGGCGGCCGACGAGCAACCTGACGGTCGAAGGCGGCGTGCGCTAGGTGTACTGGCCGCCGTGGTACTCGCTCGACAACAACATCGCGACGTTCGACCCGGCGTACTACAACACGAGCGAACCAGGCGGTGATCGACCCGGCAACCGGCCGGATCGTCGGCGGGTCCGCGCTACAACGGCATCGTGCTGCCCGGTGACGGCTTCCCGAGCGTCGGCCAGCAACCTCGCCGTCTACAACGACCCGGCCGTGAACGCGCTGTTCGTCGGCGCGCCGCGCGGCTTCGCCGAGACGCACAACAACGTGTTCGAGCCGCGGCTGGGTCTGTCGTATGCCGTCGAACGAAAAGACGATCGTCAAGGCCAGCGCCGGCGTCTTCCACAACCGCGTGACGCTGAACGACTCGCTGCTCCTCGGCGGCAACCCGCCGTTCCAGCCGCAGGTCAGCGTCAGCAACGGCTCGGCCGACAACCCGGCGGCGCCGGCGGCGCGGCGTCGCTGCCGTTCGGCATGACGGCGATCGACCCGGTCTTCAAGCACCCGACCGCGTACATGTGGTCGGCCGGCGTGCAGCGTCGAGATGCCGCTGGGCTTCATCGTGGACGTGACCTATGTCGGCCGTCGCGGAGCGCTATCTGCAGCGCGAGCGCAACATCAACCAGCTCGGCTGCCGGCACCGCTCCAGGCGAACCCCGGCGTGAACATCGCGGCGCTGCGACCCTTCAAGGGCTACGGCGTCATCCGGCTGTCGGAGAACGCGGGCTACTCGAAGTACAACAGCCTGCAGGTCAGCGCCGAGCGCCGCTACAAGAACGGCTTCAAGTTCGGCGTCGCCTACACGCTCGGCCACTCAGAGGACAACGCGAGCAACAAGCGCGACGTCCTGTTCAACAGCTACGACGACTCGGGCTACTGGGGCAACTCGAGCTTCGACCGCCGCCACGTGTTCAACTTCTATTACATCTACGATCTGCCGTTCTACCGCGACCAGGTACGGCGTCACAGGGAAGGTGCTGGGCGGCTGGCAGATTACCGGGTCCGACCTTCATGCGCACCGGCACGCCGCTGTGGGTGACGCGCAGGCGCACGACATCGCGGGCGTCGGCGACACGCTTCGCGCAGCCCTGGAACCAGGTCGGCGATCCGAAGGGCGGCGCCAACGAGCGAGTTCTCGGCCGGCGACGGCAACGGACCAGAACTTCTGGTTCAACCCGGCGGCGTTCGCGCGTCCGGCCGCCGGCACGTTCGGCAACGCGACCGCGCAACGACATCTACAGCCCGGGCCAGTATCAGTGGGACATCGCGCTCTTCAAGAACGTCACGCCTGCGCGGAACGCGACGCTTGCAGTTCCGGGCGGAGATCTTCAACTTCCTGAACCACGCGAACTGGAACAACGCCGACGACCAATCCGACGAGCGCGCACGTTCGGCCGCGTCACGGGCAAGGACGGACTCACGCCGGGACATCCAGCTGAGCCTGCGGTACATCTTCTAGTTCGAGGGCGCGGAGGACACGGGGCGGGGGGCTGCGGCCCTCCGCCCTTTTTTTGTTTCGGCGTTGGCGGAGGGGACGGAGGGCACGGAGGAGAGCACACACGGAGGCACGGGGACACGGAGGGCACGGAGAAGGCACCTGGCGGGCCGTACATCAGGATGAATTCCCCCAACTACTGCGGCGCGGCTCGCGGGCGAGTTCGACTGGATAGCCGTCCACGAAATCCCGTATGTCAGCGTTTCATGTGGCGGGACACGCCCAACTACATTGCCCAGCGGGCACCTGGGTGTGTTAACGCGGTGCGTGGCGCGACCCGCACTGAGGCTGAGGCTGGGGTTGGCTTCGTCCCGCCCAGCAGGAGGATGGCCATATACTGTCCGCTTCGCTCGATTAGGTGAAGGCGAGTGACATTCGTTCCTGGTGTGCGGTTCGGTTCGTACAAGATCCTTTCGCTGCTCGGCGGCGGCGGGATGGGCGAGGTCTATCGCGCGCGCGACACGAGGCTCGGGCGCGACGTCGCCATCAAGGTGCTGCCCGACGCCTTCGCGCCGATCCCGACGGCTCGCACGGTTCGAGCGCGAAGCGCGCGTGCTCGCGTCGCTCAACCATCCGCACATCGGCGCGATCTACGGCGTCGAAGAGGCCGACGGCATGCGCGGCGCTCGTCCTCGAGCTCGTCGAGGGCGAGACGCTGGCGGAGCGGATTGCGCGCGGCGCCGCTCGCCGCTGGACGAAGCGCTGCCGATCGCGCGGCAGATCGCCGACGCGCTCGAGGCGGCGCACGAGAAGGGCATCGTCCACCGCGACCTGAAGCCGGCCAACATCAAGATCACGCCCGACGGCAGTCGGTCAAGGTGCTCGACTTCGGGCTCGCCAAGGCCTGGCGCCGACGGCGCGACGCCGGATCTGTCGCAGTCGCCGACGATGACCGTCGGCGGCACGCGCGATGGGCGTGATCCTCGGCACGGCCGCGTACATGAGCCCGGAACAGGCGCGCGGCAAGGCCGTCGACAAGCGCACCGACATCTGGGCGTTCGGCTGCGTGCTCTACGAGATGCTGACCGGACGTCGTGCCTTTGCAATGGACAATGTCGGCGATACGATCTCGGCGGTGTCTACAGAAAGAGCCGGACTGGGCTCATTTGCCGGAACGGACGCCCTGGTCTGTTCGGCGGCTGTTGCGGCGTTGCCTGGCGAAGGACCCCCGCGAAAGGCAGCGCGATATTGGAGATGCGCGTCTGGACATTGACGACGCCCTTCTCGGATCTACCCCCACGGAAGTCTCTCGCCCCAAGGACCCACACCGCGAAGTAAGGTTCCGCCGCTTGACGGACTTCGTGGGCCAGAAAGAACACGCGGCCATCTCCCCGGACGGAAAGATGGTCGCCTTTGTTTCGTTCGTTGCCGGAAGACGACAAATCTGGATCCGCCTGCTCGCCGGCGGCGCTCCACTGCAGGTCACGCAAGACGCCGTCGACCATGAGCAGCCGCGCTGGTCGCCCGACTCGAGCGCCCTGCTTTATTACACGCCTTCGGATAGTCCGGGCCGCTCCGGAACGCTTTGGGAAGTCTCCGCGTTTGGAGGACCGCCGCGGCGTATCGGAACGGCGAATGGTGGCGGCGACATCAGCCATGACGGGCGGCGCGTCGCGCTCTTTCGTCCGACGGGGCAGAACGTCGAGCTCGCCGTCGTGACACGCGATGGAGGCCACGCGGAATCCGCCGTGACGCTACCGGGCGGACATGTCTACACCTTGCCTCGCTGGTCGCACGATGACCGCACCATCGCGTGTCAGCGCGCCAGCAAGACGGCGTTCGACATGTACGTCTGCGTGGGTGTCCCTGGAGACGCGCTGAGGGAAATCGCCCGGGCCGGATGGATTCAGGGGCTGTCGTGGCTTCCGGACGACTCAGGAATCGTGTACAGCTCCTCCCTCGGCAGCACCTTGCTCTACCCGCCAGTCTTCAATCTGCGACGCGTTTCGGCCGACGGCGCGGAGGACACTCAGCTGACCTTCGGGGACGCGTCATATCTGGAGCCCGACGCCCACTCGTCGGGGCGTGTGGTCGCCACCCTGACCAAGACGACATCAGACATTTTCCGATTCACGATCGACGGGACACTTCGAAAGAACACGCGCGGGGCAACGCGTATCACCCACCAGAACGGGCAGGTGCAGGTGCCGTCGGCCAGCCCTGACGACCGGCAGGTCGTGTATTTGTCCGACAACGGCGGCCACAGCAATTTGTGGGTCGTCAATACGGACGGCAGCGACGCCCGGCAGATCACGTTCGAGGAAGATCCGCGAGTGGCCATCGGCGCGCCCCTGTGGGCGCCTGCCGGAAACCGCATCGCGTTCGTACTGGGACGATCGGGACAGGCCGAGTTGTGGACTGTCGACTCCGATGGGAGCGGTCTCCGTCAGGTCGTCGACAAGGGTTGGTACCAGTGCTGGTCGGCCGACGGGCGATGGCTGTACTACAACGATACCCAAAACTCCGATCAGATACACAAAATCGACATCGACACCGGCGCCCGGGTCGACGTGCGCGGTGACGGCCGCGCAGCGGCGCCCTCGAATGACGGATCGCACGTCTACTACCTGGCCACTGTGACGCTGAACCACTCGATGTGGGGAGATCTCGAGATCCGCCGCGCCGCGCCGGAAGACGGTCCGTCGGAAACCCTGGCGCGCGTCGTCAGCTCCCGAGTCCGGCCGTTGATGTTCATGCCGGCCCTTTCTCCAGACGGGCGATGGCTTGCACTGCCGCTGCTGGACGGTCCTACGACCAATTTGTGGGTGGTGCCGACCTCCGGGGAGCCGATGCGCGCGGTGACGAACTTCGAAGAGCGATCCGTGTACATCACGCGTCGAGCATCGTGGTCGAGTGACAGTCGATCGCTCTACGCAGCCGTCGCGGACGTCGAAAGCGACGTCGTGTTGCTCGACGGCTTATTGCGCTGAGGCTCGTTCGAACAGCCCGTTATTTTGGGGATGATTACGAAGTCCTTGAAGTAGCTGGTGCTGTCGGCCTGCGACCAGAGTCCGGCGACGGCCCTCGACGGGCGGACGGAGGGGACGGAGGGCACGGAGGAGAGCACACACGGAGGCACGGGGAAGGCAGCTGCATGAGCACCTGGGTGGGTTGGCACGGTGCGGGTCGCGGCGCCGGCCGGGTGGCCGGCAGGGGGCGACGCGCGACCGCGACCCCGCGCTAGAGATGAGGGATTGGCTGACTCGCCCAGTGCACTGATGTCGTTGAACCCCCCGTGCTCCGTGCCTCCGTGCCTCCGTGGTGATCTCTCCTCCGCGCCCTCCGTCCCCTCCGCGCTCACTGCGCACCCACAACCTGGTAACTCACGAACGCAATGTACTGGCCGTTCGGCGACCAGGACGACACGTTAATCGTGCCCTGCCCACCGAACAGTTTCGCCAGAATCTCCACGGCCCCGGTCTGGAGGTTCATCAGCCGCAGCATCACGTCCTTGTTCTCGGGGTGATCGCCGACTCCCTTCTCGTAGGTCAGGAACACCAGCGACGTTCCGTCCGGCGACACGTGCGGGAACCAATTCTCCGCCTCGTCCTTCGTGACCTGCTCCTGCCCCGAACCATCCGGCTTCATGCGCCAGATCTGCATCGCGCCGGTACGCTCCGAGTTGAAGTAAATGTACTGCCCGTCCGGCGAATACTCCGGTCCATCGTCCTTGCCTTCGGCGGTGGTCAGACGGGTCTCCGCACCTCCGGCCGCTGACACCGTGTACACGTCGAAGTTGCCGTTCCGCTGTGCGCAGTACGCGAGCGTCCCGCCGTCGGGCGACCAGCCGTGGAAGTAGGAGGGCCCCTGCTCGGTGGCACGCGTCACCTGCGTGCTGCCGAACGGGACGACGTAGACGAGCGAGGGGCGCTGGCCGTTGACGGTCTGTGACTGATCGCTGATGGCCCAGAACTTCCCGTCCCTGTCAGCCCGTGGTCGTTGTTGATGCGGGTGAGGATGCCGAGATCCACCGGCTCCGGTGTGGCCAGCCGCGACGGGTTGCGAGGCGTGCCGGGCAGGTCCGCCTGGATCTTGAACAGCTTCCCGCCGTTGTTGAAATAGAGCGTGTTCGTGGCGTCTGGATACCAGTTGGGCGCTTCGATCCGGCCCGGCTGTGTCACAACGTAGACGACCCTCCGGTCCTTGGACTTGACGCTGATCGTCTCGAGCGTGTTGACCAGCGTGGTCTTGCCCGTTGCCGGAGCGGGTGTGCCGACGGTCACGTTCGAAAACGCCGCCGACTCGATGCGGCCCGTGTTGTGAGCCGACACGCCGACGCCGACGTAGTACTCGCCAGTGAGGTCGATCCGTGCGGCGCCGCCGGACGGCTTCAGCTCCTCGCCGGCGCCCGCGACCATCATCGACACGTAGTTGCCGCGCTTCTCCAGGCGCAGGCGGGTCGGACCGACGACGGCGGACTGCACTTCGTGGGTGGCGGCACCCGGGGCGTCGCGCCATTGCAGCGACGTCAGGCCGTCGCCGTGCCGCGCTGCGTCGGCGTAGACGGCGTTCGAGTCGAGCGACTGCCGGATCGCGAGCACGGCCTTGCGGTGCGGGTCGGGCGTCCCGCCTTCCGGTTTGCTGCCGACGAACTCGACGGAAGCCTCGATCGCGACGTCACCCGACACCTTCTTCCACACGTAGTGAAAGTGATCGGCGGCGGCCCACATGTTCTCACCGCCGCCCGCGACGACGTAGACGCCCTTGTCAGCGTCATACGTAAGAGGACCCGGGACCTATCGTGGAGGGCGATCCGACGTCGGCGCTGCCGGTGAAGATGCCCAGGCCCTGCGCCTGCGCCAGGACCCCCGGTTCGGCGAGCGTGAGCCACATGCCGGCCGCAACAGCGGCCGAACCCGACACCGCGATGAGTCGCCCGCGCATGTCCACCTCTCCTGTAAGCCGATCGTCTCCGTGGCGCTGCGCCGATTATGTGTCGGCGGCTGGCGGAGTCAAGCAGGGCCGCCGACGGTCGAGGGGATGTCGTTCGTTTTGACGAACGATTCACCGCCCTCTAAGCTGCTCCCGACCATGAGCGCTGCTGACGTCCGCACGGTCCAGACCTGCTACCCGCAGATCTACCTCGCCTGCCACACGCGTCACGTGAGGGCCGCTTCTTCGGCCCATAAACTGTCGGCACGGGACTCCTCGCTGCTGTCGCACCTCGACGAGAAGGTACCGGTCCCGCCGGCGGCGCTCGCGCGTCATCTCGGTGTGTCCCCCTCCACGTTGTCCGCGGCGGTCAAGCGGCTCGTGAAGCTGGGATACGTCCGGCACGAGCGTCATCCGGACGATGCGCGCCGCCTCCGGTTGTATCTGGCGAGTAAGGGCGCCGCGGCGATGCGGGCCACCTCCGTGCTGGACGCCGTGCGGGTGCAGCGCCTGCTCGCGGCGTTGACCGTCGCCGAACGCCGCAAGGCACTCGAGGGTCTGGCGCTGCTCGCGCGGGCTGCGCGCGCGACGAGGGAAGGAGAGGCTGGTGCTTAGGCTGCTCGTCGTCGGTGTGGGACTGCTCGTCCTGGTCGCGCTGGTCGTCGTGGCAGTGGGCTACCTGCTGCCCGTCGCACACGTCGCATCGCGCGAGACGACCCTGGAGCGGGATCCCGGGGACGTGTTCGCCGCGATCGCCGACGTGACGCACTACCCCGAGTGGAGGGCGGACGTGCGGAGCGTCGAGGTGCTCTCGTCGTCGCCGCTGCGATGGCGGGAACACGGCCGCAACGGCGACATCACCTTCGTCGTCTCCGAATCGACACCCCCGTCGCGGCTGGTGAGCCGGATAGACGATGCGTCACTGGCCTTCGGCGGGACCTGGACCTACGAGCTCACGCCCGTTGGCCGCGCCACGTTGCTGAGGATCACCGAACGCGGCGAGGTCTACAACCCCGTGTTCCGCGTCATGTCACGCTTTGTGTTCGGCCACACAGCAACGATCGACGCCTACCTCGCGGCGCTCGGCGCCCGCGTGGCGCGCCGCTAGTGTTCCGGCCGCGTGATTCGGGACATAAGTCCCGGAGCGCGGCGCCCGGATCGCAAGGCGCGAGGAGCGCGCAAATCGGGAATTTGTAAGCGACGAGCAACGCAGCGAGGCGGGATGCCCCGCCCGGGAGTCAGGTTGCGAATCACGCGGCCGGGACACTTAGCGTAGCGATCTCGCGACGAGGCCCAGGCCGCCGAACAACAGGCCGAGCATCATCAGCGTCTGGAACAATGACGTCTGGCGGAAGTAGATGTCCATGTTCATGAGGACGCCGGCCAGGATGATGGCCGTGCCGATGGCCGTCAGCACCCAGCCGGCGATCGACTTGCCGTCATAGAAGAGAAACGCGATGCCGACGAGGAGCGGCAGGAGCGTCAGGCCGAACCCGCCATACTGGCTGAAGCGCCAGAAGGAGGTCGTGACCTGCACCTGGTTCAGGATCAGGTATGCGCCGGCCGCCGCCATGATCAAGCCGAGGAAGAACGACCCGGTGCCGCCCGGTGTGCCTCCGGCGCCACGAGGAGTCGGTGCAGTCGTCTCCGCCATGCGCGAGAGCATACCCGACGAGCGCGTCGAAGCGTACCCCGCGGACAATCGCCATGCTCCTCGAACCACGAGCTGGCGGCTGGAAGCAGGAAGCTGGCAGCTGGAAGCGGGATGTCACCCTGCCCGGAGCTCGAGTGAGCCCCGGGCAGCACCCTCATCAGAGCGTCTAAAACTGATACCGAATCTGGAACTGCAGCATCCGCGGCGGGTCGATGTTCGCCAGTGACGGCAGGGCGTTGGTCGCGGTCCCGGCCGCCACCAGCTGGCCGAACGTCGGGTTCGCGGCCACCCCGTCGCCGTAGACGGTCTGCGCTCGCCCCAGCAGGTTGCCGTGGTTGAACACGTTGAACCCCTCGAGACGCAGCAGGACGGCCTGGTTGCCGGTCTTGATCCGCCCCTCCACGTAGAGCGCGACCTCCGAGGTCGGCGTGCCGCGGAACGCGGACTTGCTGAGGACAGCGCCGTCGACGGCCGGCCGATCGTTGTTCGCGCCGTCACCGTTGTTGTCGATCCCGGTCGTCGCGTTGAACGGCCGCGACGACGCGAACTGCGCGACGGTGCCGGCCGTGATGCTGTACGGGAAGTTGTAGTTGAACATGATCACCGCACGGTGACGCTGGTCGACCACGCTTGGTCCCCGTTCGACCTCGCCGAGGCGCGTGATATTCGCGTTGTTCGGCGCGATGCCGTTACCGTCCGGCTCGGTGGTGTTGGTGGCCTTGGACAACGTGTAGCTCACGACCGCGTTCATCCGCGGGCTGCCGCGGTAGGTGACCTGGGTCTGCAGCCCGTCGTAGTCGGCGGTTCCCTGGTTCATCAGGACGTTGACCGACCGCACGCCGCCGTTGACCGGGACGATCGGCCTGGTGGCGTTGGCAGCCGCGACGGCCCGCGTCTGGCCCGGTGCGGTGCGATCGAACGGAGCCGGGGCGTTGAGATCGACGCTGCGATCGAGGTCGGTCCAGTGCTGGTGGACGTAGTCGGCCCCGGCGAACCATCCACTCAGGAACTCGCGCTCCGCGCCGATGGACAGGACCTGGCTCCGCGGGTTCACGAACGTATCGGGGTAATTGGACAGCAGGTTGAAATTCAGGCCGTACTGCGCGAACTGCTGCGTGTAGAAGTCGCGCTCGCCCGCCTGGATGGTGATGTTGCGCGCCGGCTGCTGCGACAGCGGCAGCGTGCGCGGATCGAACTGCACCGGAAGGCAAGGCCCGGTGAGGCAGGTCGGGAAGCCGAACTGTCCAGGCGTTGCCGTGTAAGTCGTCAGGCCGTCGAGCCCGCCGGTCAGCGCGCCCGCGATGGCGTTCGAGCGGATCTGCGTGTAGTACATCGCGTAGCCACCACGCACGGCGAGGCTGGAGTCGCCATTCGGATGCCAGCCGAAGCCGAATCTGGGGGCGAAGTCCTTGGTGGCATCGGTCAGCGTCTGACGATCGTAGCGGAGCCCGGCGTCCACGGTCAGGTCGTTGGTCACGCGGATGCTGTCCTGCACGAACGCCACCGACATCCACTGTTTCAGCTTGTAGCTGGTCACGCCGTAACTGATCGGCTGCGCGTACTGCTGCACGTCGGCCAGCGTCAGCTGCTCGAACGGCGCCGTCGTCGTGGTCAGGAACGTGAACGTGCCGAGGATGGCGGTGCCCGGTTCGCTGCCGAAGCCACCGGTCGTGTGATGGATCAGGCTGCCGCCGAAACGCAGGTTGTGGCGTCCCCGCGCCCACGACAGCGTGTCCGCGATCTGATACTGGTGCCCGAACAGGTCCGCCGAGCGGGATTCGCCGATCGTGAACGGCACCGAGCCGGCGCGGGTATACGTGGTGGACAGGTCCTGTGCCTCCCAGAGTGTCACCGGGTCGCCGTTCAGATAAGCGAAACGGGCTTCGTTGAGCAGGGTACTGCTCAGCACCGTGGTGTGGTTGACCTGCGCGGTCCAGGAATTACGCGTGTAGAGCCGGGCCACGGTCGGCGCGTTGGTGCCGACGACCGCGTCGTTCGGGTTGGTGTCGAACATGTGGTCGATGTTCGCGCGGACCATCAGCGTCTGGTTCGCGGTCAGCTTGTGGTCCCCCCGGGCGTTGAACAGCTTCTGCCGGTAGTGGCCGACGTACTCGAGGCTGCCATCCTGCGGCAGCACGAACGAGGGCAGCGTGGGGGAGAGGAACGTCGTCCGATCCTGACGCGAGTAGTCGGCCGTGGCGAAGAAGAACGTCTTGTCCTTGATTACGGGCCCGCCGACTGACCCGGAGAACTGGTTCAGCTCGTCGGGAACGTCGGCGGGATTGATGGCGTCCAGCGTGGTCGGCGTGATGCAGCTTGCAACCGACGGCGGGCAGAAGCCGTCGGTCGAGAAGTTCTTGGCCTGCGTCCCGCCCGGCCGCGCCAGGTAGAGACCCTCGCCGTGCAGCACGTTCGTGCCGGACTTGGTCACGATGTTCAACGCCGGTCCGGCGGTCCAGCCGAACTCGGCGGAAAAGGCGTTGGACATCACCGACACTTCCTGGACGGCACCGACAGGCACAGTGGCGATCATGGTCTGGCGGCCCCAGCTCTCGTCGTTGCTCGCTCCGTCCAGCATGAACGTCGTCGTCCGGCGGCTGCCGGCGCCGGTGATGAAGTAGGTGGTGTTGACGAACAGGTCTCCCGTGCCCTTGCCCTGGCGGAATGCAGAGTTGAAGAGCGGCAGGGTGCCGATTTTGCGGCCGAGAATCGGCGTCTCGTCGATCTCCGGGCTGTCCATGCGCCGGCCGATCTGTGCGTCAGAGTGTACGCCTTGCTCCGTGCCGTAGACGGTGACCTCGGATTTGCCGCCGGTGACGACGAGGCGCATCCTGACGGTGGCGGTCTCACCGGCGCGCAGCACGAGGTTCGTCGCATCGTCGGCGGTGAAGCCGGCCTTCGCGACGCTGACGGTGTAGGTGCCGGTGAGCGGCAGTGCCGAAACCGTCGCTGATCCGTCCGGACCTGACGCGGTCTCCCGCGTCGCGCCGGTCGCGTTGTTCAGGACCGTGACCTTGGCGTCGTTGACGATGGCGCCGCTCTGATCGACGACAGCGACTACGAGGGAAGCGGTGTTGGGCGTCTGCGCATGCGCTGGCGGCGCACCGAACAGGGCCAGAAAGGCCAGAATCCAGACCAGCGAGAAACGTGACTTCACGGCGTTGAACCTCCTCTTTCAGCGCCTACTTCGGGCTGACGACGAAATCCTTGAAATAGCTCGTGCTGTCGGTCTTCGACCACAGCCCGACGCGTCCCGGCGATCGGCGGCTTGAGCACCGGGTTGTTCTCGGGGAACAGCTCCGGGTTCGGGGCCGCGTCGTTGCGGCCAGGC
Source organism: uncultured Acidobacteriota bacterium (assembly GCA_963797625.1). Classification (GTDB taxonomy): domain Bacteria; phylum Acidobacteriota; class Vicinamibacteria; order Vicinamibacterales; family 2-12-FULL-66-21; genus DATBJJ01. The sequence goes on along the minus strand of CAWCQI010000043.1, from coordinate 50,699 downwards.
CCCGGCGCGCTGCCGAGCGTGTACTCGAGCGCGAGCTTCCCGTCGATCCACGCCTTGAAGTCGGCCCCGTCGACGGTCGTCTTCAGCTCGTGCCAGGCGGCGCGATCCAGCATCCAGGTCCGCTCGGGCCCCGCGCTTCACCGACCGGCGGATGCCGTTGTGGAACTCCCAGAGCGACGATGTTGTTCTCGGTGTCGTTGTAGCGGATCGCGAGCCAGTCGCCGTTCGGCTTGACGTTGAAGACCATGCCCGAGCAGCGGTCGGAGTCGCCCGCGACGGTCTTGAACTTCATGCTGAGCGTGCCGTTCGTGAAGTTGTCCACGCCCTTCAGCATGGCAACGGGGTAGTAGGCGAACTGCTTCGCGTTGTCCATCAGTTCCTCGTTCGACGTGCCATAGAGCTTGCGCGCACTCTGGATCAGCAGCTTGGTCGGGTTGTCCTTGCTCGCGACCCACGGGCGGCCGTCCACCATGACCACCTTGTCGGCGTCCATCCTGGGCGATGACCCACGTGCCGACCATCGGCTCGAACGTCACCGGCGGCTTGCCGACCTGTTCCTTGCTCAGAGTCGACCTTGATGTCCGCCGCCTGAGCGGCACGCAGCGCACAGCGACCGCCGCCACGGCCGCCCAGCGCGGATTGATCCACTTCATCGCTGTCCTCCTCGACAACAACGCCGCCGGCGATCGACCAGTCGCCGGCCAGATGCCATAGAACACCGCGGCCGCGCCCCTCGGCGGCACGGCGAGCGGGTGACCGCGGAAGGCCGCCTCGCTCTCCTCGCCGGGCGGCACGACCCCGGCGAGCGAATAGATGGTCTCGAGCACGCCTTCGGCGGTGGTCATCCGGCTGACCGCCCGCCGCCCGCCGAGGTCGTAGAAGATCTCGCCGTAGTTCGGCGCCGTCTGCTCGAACAGGCCAATCGAGGTGGCCGAGACGTATCGCACCTGCAGCCGCGGCATGACCCGCCGCAGCTTCGACAGCGCCCGATGCTCGAGATCGAACCGGCGAGGGTCCTCGGGTGCGAGGTGCGCCTCGATGGCGAGCGGCTCGTGAATCTGGCGCAGCGCGTGTTCGTCCGCCTCGGAGAAGGAGTTCGCCCGGTTCTCGGAGGTGTCCCAGCTGGCGACGAAGGAACATCGAGCTGAGCGCGACCGCGGCGGTGAGCGGCGGCGAGCGACGCCGATTCGTAGACGCGCCGCCGCACCGGTACGCCGAGCCTCGACCAGATCGCGGACAGGCCAAGCCCCGCCGCGACGAGGGTCAAGCGCGACCAGCACGACGTCGAGGCGGATCAGCCCGTGCTGGAACTCGGCGACCATCGCCGTCGGCGTGTAGCCGGCGGCACGTTCCCAGAGGCCGCCCTGCACCGCGGCGATGAAGTTGACGATCCAGGTACCGACGGTCACGCTGAGCGTAAGGATGGCGGCGGTAGACGGGTGCTCCGCGATCGATGCAGCGGCCGCGCCGAGCGCGATGCTGAGGCCGGCATTGAGCACGTGCCCGCCAGCACGGTCGCAATCTCCGGCGAGGTAGACCGGACCACCATAGCAACGCCACAGCAGACCGCCATGAGCGGCGCCGCCGACGCGATGAGCCACCCGGCGAGCAGCGCCAGCGCCTTCGCCGCGATCCGGCGATTCGCCGGCATGCGCTTGCTGCAGCTCGATCTTCAGCGCGCCGCTTTGTCTGTCGCCACCCACCAGCCGGATCGCGACGAAGGGCAGCAGAAAGGCGGCTGCCAGCTCGCAGGCGCTGAACGTCGGCGCCCAGACCCCGATGAGCGGAGAGAAGGCTTCGCCTACACCGGCGGACGTTCCGTTGAGGCCGCTCGCTTCCGCGTAGGTCCGCACGGCGCTGATGAACGAGACGCCGACGAGCGGGCCGATCAGGACGAGCATCACCCACCAGGCGCGCGACGCCACAAGCTCGCGCCACTCCTTCACGAGGAGCCACACGAACGGCGATTCTAGGTGAGGGCAAGGAAGACCTCCTCCAGATCGCCAGCCTGGTCGCGCCGCGCGGCGGCGGCGGCGGCCCGCAGCTCGTCGAACGTCCCTTCGCCGCACGACCGGCCGTTGCTCAGGAGGACGAACCGATCGCACACGCGCGCGGCGTCGCTGATCTGGTGGATGGACAGGACCAGCGTGCGGCCCGGGCCGCGTCGCCCGCAACACGTCGCGCGACGCCGCGCGTCTGCCGCAGGTCGAGGCCGTCGAACGGCTCGTCCGCCAGGAGCAGTGGTTGCGGCGTCAGCAGCCCGATCGCCAGCAACGCCCGCTTTCGCTGGCCCTTCGACAGCGTCCCGAGCGGCGCGTCGAGCAGCGGCTCGAGTCGAGAGCGCGTTCACGATCTCGGGACGCCTGCTGGCGTCGGCCGCCGAACAGGCCCGACGACGAAGTCGAGCAGCCACCCGACGCGCTGCGACGGCCACGGCGCGATGGCGTCGGGGAGGTAGAAGAGCGTCGCCGCCCGCTCCGCGGCGTCAGCGGCTTCCCGTCGTGCTCAATCGACCCATCGTCGGACGGAAGCACACCCCCGAGGCACTCGAAAAGGGTGGTCTTGCCCGACCCGTTCGGGCCGATGAGGCCCAGCACCTCGCCCCGCCGGACGGTAAAGCTCACGCCCGACAGCGCGATGGTCTTACCGTAACGCTTGGTCAGGTCGCGAACGGTCAGGAGGAGGTCGGAAGATGGGGGTACCTGGGGCGATTGCCGGAGGACTGAGCAAGGCTTGAATCTACCGGCCGGTTCGAAGAACTACCAGCCGCCGTTTTGTCGCGATTCCAGGTAGTCTCGGAGCTATTCGGGCAGACGCCTTATCGCGGTGTGCCAGGGTGTGCGGTCGAGGCCGGTTGGATGTCCTTGAGGATGAACATAACCTCGCCGGGGCGGACCAGCCCGAGCTGTCGCCGGGCTTCGGCTTCAATCCGTCGCCGGGTCTTCATTCAGGCGCCTTTTTTCCTCGCGGAGCGTTGCGTTCTCCAGCCGGAGCGCGTCGAGCCTGGCTTCCTCCGTCTGGGCCGCCTTGCGCGCACGCATCGTTTCCATCAGGCCCTTTTCGCCAACGAGGGCGTCGATCATCAGCACGACCGCGATGAACGCCAGCGCGGCATTCAGCAGCCGCCGGCGCGTGGCGGAGGGGGGTACAGACGTGCTCTTGCGTCCCCGGAGGGGATCGGACGCAGCCTTGCGGCGCGGAGCGGGCGTAATCGGGGCCTGCGGGGAAGCTGACGGCATCGGGATCTGCGGGGTCCTTTGTACAATGTCTTTTCGAACCGAGACGGGCCGGAGTGTAGGGCGGCGCCGCGGTTTTCACAGTCAAGGGACGGGGATGAATTCAGACTATGTCGTGGTCCTCACCACGCTGCCTTCGGATAGCGATGGCCAGGCATTCGGCCGGGCGCTGGTCGACGAGCGCCTCGCCGCCTGCGTCAACCTGCTGCCGGCGATGGAGTCCGTCTATCGCTGGGAAGGCCGCGTCGAACACGAAACCGAGCGCCAGGTGGTGATCAAAACCTCGCGCGACCGCGTCGTCGCCCTGTGGGACCGCGTCCGGGAGCTGCATCCGTACGAGATACCAGAATTCCTGGTGCTGTCGATCGCGGACGGTAACGAAGCGTACCTCCGCTGGGTCGGCGAGAGCACCAAATCGTAACGCGCGTCGCGACCTAGTGTCCTGACCTGCGTGATATCGCAACATCAATTCCCGGAGCGCGGCGTCCCGCCTCGCTGCATTGCTCGTCGCTTACGAATTCCGGCAGATTTGCGCGCTCCGTCGCGCCGTTGCGAGCCGGGCGCCCCGCTCCGGGAACTCACGTCTACGATATCACGCAGGCCGGGACACTAGGAGCCGAGCGCCTGCTCGAGGTCGTCGATCAGATCCTCGACGTCCTCGATGCCCGCCGAGATGCGGACCAGGCTGTCGGTCAGCCCGATCGCGGCGCGGCGCTCCGGCGGCACCGACGCGTGCGTCATCGAGGCCGGGTGCGAGATCAGCGTCTCGACGCCGCCGAGGCTCTCCGCGAGCGCCATCAGCCGGACGCGGTTGCAGCACCCGGCGCGCGCGCCTCGAACGTGCCGACGTCGAACGACACCATCCCGCCGAAGCCGCGCATCTGCCGCTTCGCCAGCTCGTGCTGCGGATGGTCTCGGCAGCCCGGGATAGATCACCTGCTCGATCCCTTGGGTGCGCCGACAGGAACTCGCGCGAGCGCCTGGCCGTTGGCGTTGTGCTGCGCCATGCGCACCGCGCAGCGTCTTGGTGCCGCGCAGCACCAGCCACGAGTCGAACGGGCTCAGGATCGCCCCGGCGGCGTTCTGGATGAACTGCAGCCACTCGATGTCCTCGTCGCGCGACCGCGATCGACGATGCCGCCGATGCTGTCGCTGTGGCCGTTCAGGTACTTCGTCGTGCTGTGCACGACCAGGTCGGCGCCGAACTCGATCGGCCGCTGCACGCAGGGGCTCGCGAACGTGTTGTCGACGACGAGCCGGATGCCGTGCCGCGCGGGCGATCGCGGCCACCGCCGCGATGTCGGTCAGGCGCAGCACCGGGTTGGTCGGCGTCTCGACGAACAGCATCTTCGTCTTCGGGCGTGATCGCCTGCTCGATCGAGCTCGAGCTGCGACGTGTCGACGTAGCTGAACGTCAAGCCGTAGCGTCGTCAGCACCTTGTCGAACAGCCGGAACGTGCCGCCGTAGGTGTTGTCGGTGACGACGACGTGGTCGCCGGACTTGAGCAGCGTGGTGATGGCGTCGATCGCCGCCATGCCCGAGGCGAACGCGAACGCCGCCTTGCCGCCCTCGATCGCGGCGATGTTCGGCTCGAGCGCGGCCCGCGTCGGGTTCTGCGTGCGCGCGTACTCGTAGCCCTTGTGCTGGCCGAGCTCTTCCTGCACGTAGGTCGAGGTCTGGTAGATCGGCGTGATGATCGCGCCGGTCGACGGATCGGGCTCCTGGCCGGCGTGGATGCAGATCGGTCGAGAAGCGCGCGCTCGGCGGCAGTTTCATGGTGTCGGGTGTCCATGATCTCCGATCGCGTCGCCAGCGTCATAGCGAATTCAGCTATCATTCGACGACTTCGCATGGGCAGCCCACGACTCCCGGACGAGCCGTCAGCGGCGCGCCGCCGGCCGCCCGCGACCGCCCTGCCGCTGCCGCCGGACGTCGCGGACGCTCTGTCGTCCGCGACGTCCTGCTGCGCTCCTGGCCGGGCCGCCTCTTCCTCATCGCCGCGCTGCTGAAGCTCGTCGTCGCCGTCTGGCGGCGCGCTCGGCGCCGTGCCGTCGTCGTCCAGATCCTCAGCAGCGCGGCGACGCTCGGCCTCGTCGATCTCGCGTCGCCTACTTCGCTCTGGCGGCTGTTCGTGCTGATGAAGCGGCGGCTGCTGTGGCGCGTGCGCCGCAAGCTGATCCTGTCCTACATCTTCATCGGCGTCGTCCCGTCGCTGCTGATCATCGTCTTCTTCCTGCTCGGCGCCGGCATCGTGTCGATGAACGTCAGCGCCTACCTGTTCAAGGACGGCTACGACGACGTCGTGCGGAACGTCGCGGCTGATCGCGGAGGCGGCCGCGACCGAGATGGCGCGCGACGCCGCGCAATCCGGCCGACGCGATCGAGCGGCGTGCACGCCAACAGCCGCCGGGCTCGGCGTACCCCGGCCTGTCGCTCGCTGTTCGTGCCGGCGGCCGGCGACGCGAACGCGGCAGTGCGGGCCGGGCCGTGGGACCATGCGGCCCCGCCGCGCGACGTGCCGGCGTGGATCAAGCCGAACAGCGAGGTTTCACCGGCACGATCGCCGTGCCCGCTCGCCGAGTCGCCGGGCCGGCAGTGAGCTCGTCGTCCGCGGCGGTGTCGGCTCGAGCCGCAGCTCGGCGGTTCGTCGTCGTCGACGTGCCGATCGACGACGAGATGATCGCGCGGCTGCTACGAGGCGACCGGCGTCAAGGCGGGCACGATCACCGTCGGTGCTCGAGCGGAACGGAGCGGCCGGCGCGGCGCCGGGCGCCGGCGCAGACGGACGACGATGCGCTGGTCGCTGTTCGGCAGCAGCGTGGCGTTCCTCGACTGCACCGACTGGGCAGACCGGGGACGGTCCGGCGCGCGACGGTCGCGATCACCTATCGGCTCGGCGAGCTCTACCAGCGGCTGTCACTGGCGCAGCAGGCGCAGGTCGGCAGCCGCCGCGTCTGAGCGACGTCATCCTCCTCGTCCTCGCGCGTCGTCGCCGTGCTGTTCCTGATCATCGAGATCGTCGCGCTGATCATGGGGCTGGCGCTGGCGCGCTCGATCACCAGCTCGATCCACGAGCTGTTCATGGGCACCGAGCGCGTGCGGCAGGGCGACTTCACGCACCGCATCAACATCGAGCACGAACGATCAGCTCGGCGAGCTGGCCGACTCGTTCAACCAGATGACCGGCAGCATCGAGGACCTGCTGCAGACCGCGGCCGAGAAGAAGCGGCTCGAGGAAGAGCTGCGCATCGCGCGGCAGATCCAGATGTCGCTGCTGCCGCGCGGGCCGCTCGACATGCCCGGGCCTCGGCGATCACGGCGCTGTGCGTCCCGGCGCGCGAGGTCGGCGGCGACTACTACGACTTCTTTCCGCTGCCGGACGATCGCCTCGGCGTGCTGATCGCCGACGTCTCGGGCAAGGGCACGTCCGCGGCGCTCTACATGGCGGAGCTGAAGGGGCTGATGCTGTCGCTCAGCCAGATCGTACGAGTCGCCGCGGCAGCTGCTGATCGAGGTGAACCGGATCATCTCCGAGAACCTCGACAGCCGCAGCTTCATCACGATGACCTACGCGGTCATCGATCTCGCACGCCGGCATGATGACCTACGCGCGCGCCGGCCACACGCCGCTGATCTACCTGCCCGGACCGGCGCGCCGTCGCCGGCGCGCAGGTGCTGATCCCGAGCGGCATGGTGCGTCGGCCTGCGGATCGACGGCGCCGCGCGAGAAGTTCGCCGAGCTGCTCGAGGAGGAGCGCAGTCGACGCTGCACGCCGGCGACGTCATCGTGCTCTACACCGACGGCATCACCGAGGCGATGAACGCCGAGAGCGACCTGTTCGGCGACGCGCGGCTCGAGCCGCATCGTCGAGGAGCACGGCCACCTCGACTCCGGCGAGCTGCGCGAGCGGATCCTGCGCGAGATCGAGGCGTTCGTCGGCGGCGCCGACCAGCACGACGACATGACGATGATCCTGCTGAAGGTCGAGCAGCGCGGTCGCCGGCGCGGGTCGCGGTGTGACGCGGCGCATGACCGACCTCGTCGTCATCTTCCGCACGCCGTCGCCAGATCGAGGCCGACGTCGTCCGCGGCCTGCTCGAGGCGCACGGCATCGCCGGCGATGATCGCGTCGGACATCTCGCGCACGCCGTTTCCGCTCTCGCTGAACGAGCATGCGGGTGCGCGGTCGCGCGCCGAGCGACGCGGACGCAGGCGCGCGCGGATCATCGACAGCCACCGCGACGAGGTCGGCGCCGGCGCGCGTCGTGCCGTTCGGCGCCGAGCTCGAGCCGCTCGAGCGCGCGCATCGGCTACCGCTTCCGCGACCGCGGCCTGCTCGAGCACGCGCTGACGCACCGCTCGCGCGTGCACGAGGACGCGAGCGGCGGCGTCTTCGACAACGAGTCGCTGGAGTTCCTCGGCGACTCGGTGCTCGGCTTCGTCATCGCCGACATGCTGTTCCGCGAGTTCCCGCAGCACAACGAAGGGCAGAAGTCGAAGCTCAAGGCGTCGCTCGTCTCGGCGGCGTCGCTGGCGCGGCTGGCGGAGCGACTCGACCTCGGCGAGTTCCTGATCCTCGGCCGCGGCGAGGAGAAGACCGGCGGCCGGCGCAAGCACGCGATCATCGCCGACTGCTACGAGGCGCTGATCGCGGCGATCTACCTCGACGGCGGCATCGAGCCGGCGCAGCGCTTCATCGAGCGGCAGTTCGCAGGACCTGATCGAGGAGGCGCGCCGCACCGGCGCGCACGCCGCGTTCACCGAGGACTACAAGTCGGCGCTGCAGGAATGGCTGCAGTCGCACGACCGCGGCCTGCCGGTCTACCGCCTCGCCGGCGGAGATCGGCCCGGCGCATCACCGGAGCGTTCGAGGTCGAAGTGCTGGTCGGCGGCGAGGCGCTCGCGCAGGCGGAAGGCCGGAGCAAGAAGGAAGCGGCGCAGGCGGCCGCCAGAGCAGGCGCTTGGAACCGGCTGACGGCGCGGCGACACGCGTAGCCGACGGCTAGCCCGACCGTCAGCTCAGTCGATCGATCTAGTCGATCTCGATGATTCCCCAGGTCTTCTCGCGCTCGGCGCCCGGCTGCCGCGCCGGCGAGCGCCAGCGCCGGCTCGGCACTGCGGCAGCCGCGCCGAGCACGTAGGCGTGCACCTCGCGCGCGATGTCTTCGTCGGTCGGCGGCACGGGGCGGCAGTGCAGGCGGACCCACAGGCGCAGCATCGGGTCGGCGAAGCTGTAGCGCTTCTGGCGCGACACGATCAGGTCGACGTCCTCGAGCCACGACAGGTAGTCCTTCGTCGAGCCGGGCGTGCGGCGGAGGCGCAGCGCGATCTCGGTGAGCGTCAGCGGTTCCTCCTCGGCGAGCACGTCGAGGATCGCCTTGAGCGCGCCGTAGCCGCGCGCGCGGTGCAGGCGCAGCTCGTAGCAGAAGCGGCAGGCGCCGGCGAGCGCGCCGCCGGGCGCGAGCAGCGCCGCCAGCGCGCTGACCGGATCGGCGGCGCCGCGCGGCCATCGATGCCGCCGACGTCTCGGCGATCAGCGCGCGCGTAGGCCGGCCGGCCGTCCGACAGCGCCTGCACGAGCCGCGCGAGCTCGTCGCGTGCGCGGTCGTCTTCGTCCTCGCGGATCGCGCTGGCGCGCCGCCGATTCGGCGTGGCGCGGCAGCGTCGCGCGGATCTCCGGCGGCGTGAGCGGCGCGACGTGGATGATCTCGAACTGCGCCGGCGCGTCGCGCAGCAGCCGATGCGCGCGCGCGACGTAGCGGCGTCGTCAGCACGAAGCGGTTGCCGCTCGACGCCAGCGCGCCGATCAGGTCGCGCAGCACGGTGCGCAGGCCCGGGAAGCTCTCGAACGTCCGCAGCTCGAGGAACTCGTCGAGCAGGAACGTCGCCGGCGCGTCGCCCGGCGCGCGCGCCGTGTCGAGGAACGCGAGCGTCGCGTCGAACGCGTCGCGCGCGCCGGGCTCCGGCGGCCGCCGTGGCCGTACGGGTGCGCGGGAACGGCGACGCGCTCGCGCATCGACTGCGAGGAACCGCTCCGGCGTCGTCGCGATCCGCTCGACGTCGATGTACTGCGACTGGCGATGCGGCCGATCAGGTCGCGCAGGCGCAGCAGCAGCGACGTGCGGCCGCGTGCCGCAGCCGCCGAGCACCACCGGGATGCGCGGGCCGGCTCCGGCCGATGCCGTCGAGCGCCGCGAGCACGCGGCGTTCGAGCGACGGACGCTCCGGAATCATCATCGCCTCGACCCTCCGGGCGCCGAGCATCGGCATGTCGATGCCGTGCTCGCCGCGCCGTGGCGATCGCCTCGGGATAGCCGGCGTCGGCGTGCCGCACGACGCCGATGCCGGGATCGCACGTCAGCACGCGCTGCAGTTTCTCGTCCGCCTCGCGCGTGCCGTCGGCGACGACGACCATGCCGGCGTGCAGCGAGTAGCCGATGCCGACGCCGCCGCCGTGATGCACCGACACCCAGGTCGCGCCGGACGAGGTGTTGAGCAGCGCGTTCAGCACCGGCCAGTCGGCGATCGCGTCGCTGCCGTCGCGCATGCCTTCGGTCTCGCGGTTCGGCGAGGCGACCGATCCGGTGTCGAGATGATCGCGGCCGATGACGATCGGCGCGTTGACGACGCCGCGGCGGACGAGGTCGTTGAGCGCGAGGCCGAACCGCGCGCGCTCGCCGTAGCCGAGCCAGAAGATGCGCGCCGGCAGGCCCTGGAACGCGACGCGCTCGCGCGGCCAGCCGGATCCAGCGGCACAGCGCCGTCGTCGTCGCGCGAACATCTCGAGCGCGAGGCGGTCGGTCGCGGCGATGTCGGCCGGATCGCCCGACAGCGCCGCCCAGCGGAACGGTCCCTTGCCCTCGCAGAAGAGCGGCCGGATGTACTCGGGCACGAAGCCGGGAATGTCGAAGGCGTCGGCGACGCCGGCCTTCTCGCGCCTGCGCGCGGATGTTGTTGCCGTAGTCGAACGTCGACCGCGCCGCGCCGCTTCAGCGTCGAGCATCGCGCGCACGTGCGCCGCCATCGCCGCCATCGACCGGCGCACGTACTCCTCCGGATCGCGCTGCGCGCAGCGCGGCGGCGTCGGCGAGCGACATGCCCGTTCGGCACGTAGCCGTTCAGCGCGTCGTGCGCCGACGTCTGGTCGGTGAGCGACGTCGGGCGACGACGCCGCGGCGCACCAGCTCCGGCAGGACGTCGGCGGCGTTGCCCTCGAGCGCGATCGACCGCGGCCGCGCCGTCGCGACGGCATCGCGTCGACGCGCGCCAGCGCGTCGTCGAGGTCCGCCGCGCGCTCGTCGACGTAGCGCGTCGCCAGCCGGCGCTCGATGCGCGCCGGATCGACCTCGACGACGAGCGCGACGCCGCCGTTCATCGTGACGGCGAGCGGCTGGGCGCCGCCCATGCCGCCGAGGCCGGCGGTGACGACCAGCCGGCCGGCGAGCGTGCCGCCGAAATGCCGGCGGGCGAGCTCCGCGAGCGTCTCGTAGGTGCCCTGCAGGATGCCCTGCGTGCCGATGTAGATCCAGCTGCCGGCCGTCATCTGGCCGTACATCGTCAGGCCGCGGTCCTCGAGGTCGCGGAAGTGCTCCCAGGTCGCCCAGGCCGGCACGAGCAGCGCGTTGGCGATGAGGACGCGCGGCGCCCAGGGATGCGTGCGGAAGACGGCGACCGGCTTGCCGGACTGCACGACGCAGCGTCTCGTCGTGCTCGAGGCGCCGCAGCGTCGTCGACGATCGCGTCGAACGCCTCCCAGCTGCGCGCGGCGCGGCCGGAGCCGCCGTAGACGATCAGATCGTCGGGACGTTCGGCGACCTCGGGATCGAGGTTGTTCATCAGCATCCGCAGCGCGGCTTCCTGCGGCCATCCCTTGCAGGAGAGCGTCGCGCCGCGCGGCGCGCTGACATGGCGGCTGAGGGTGCTCATGATGAACGGTCGTTGGCAGCGTCGACCGTCGCAACGTCGACGTGCGAGTGCGCGCGCGATGAAGGTTAGCAATCTAAAAACGTACGCGCGCGTTGTCAAATTGAAATTGAAAAATTTCTTACTTGACTTCTACTGCCGCACGCGCGATCGCAGCGACGCCGTCGACGATCAGCTGCGGCGATCGCCTCGATGTCGGGCGCCGGCGGACGATCGTCGGTGAGCGTCGGCACGCGCGCGCGCACGCGCGCGTGCACGCGCTGCAGCGCCGGCGACGTCGCGAGCGGCGCGAGCAGATCGATCGCCTGGCACGCGCACAGGATCTCGATGGCGACGACGCGCGTCGCGAGCTCGAGCGCGCGCTCGGCCTTCAGCGCGGCGCCCATGCTCATGCTGACGTGATCCTCGCGGTTGGCCGAGGTCGGGATCGTGTCGACGCTCGCCGGATGCGCGAGCGTCTTGATCTCCGACGTCAGCGCCGCGGCGGTGACCTGCGCCATCATGTAGCCGGATTGCAGGCCGCTGTCGCGGCGTGAGGAACGGCGGCAGGCCGCTCAGCGCCGGATTGACGAGCCGATCGGAGCGCCGCTCGCTGATCGTCGCGAGCTGCGCCAGCGCGATCGCCAGCAGGTCGGCGGCGATGGCGACCGGCGCGCCGTGGAAGTTGCCGCCGGAGACGATGTCGCCTGCGTCGGCGAACACCATCGGGTTGTCGGTCGCGGCGTTGGCTTCGATCGTCGAGCGATGTCGCGCACGAAGCGCGAGCGCGTCGCGCGCGGCGCCGTGGACCTGCGCGCGCGCAGCGCAGCGAGTAGGCGTCCTGCACGCGGCCGCAGTTCTCGTGCGACTTGTTGATCGCGCTGCCCTCGAGCAGCGCGCAGGATGTTGGCGGCCGACGTCGCGCTGCCCGGCGATGCGGCCGCGCCGCGTGGATGCGCGCGTCGAACGGGTGGATCGAGCCGCGCAGCGCGTCGATCGACAGCGCGGCGGCGATGTCGGCCGCGCGCGCCAGCCGCTCGGCGCCGGCCAGCGCCAGCGCGGCGACGGCGGTCGACGGCTGCGTGCCGTTGATCAGCGCGAGGCCTTCCTTCGGTCCGAGCGTCGACCGGCTCGAGGCCGGCGGCGTCGAGCGCGTCGCGTCCGGGCACGACGCGCGGATCGTCGCCGACCGTCGCGTCGCCTTCGCCGACCAGCACCAGCGCCAGGTGCGCGAGCGGCGCGAGGTCGCCGCTGGCGCCGACCGACCCGCGGCTCGGCACGCACGGGTGCACGCCGCGGTTGAGCAGCGCGAGCAGCAGCTCGAGCGTCGCGCGCCGGATGCCGGAGAAGCCCTTCGCCAGGACGTTGGCGCGCAGCGCCATCGACGCGCGCACGGCGCGGACCGGCAGCGGCTCGCCGACGCCGGCGGCGTGGCTGCGCAGCAGATTCAGCTGCAGCGCGCCGAGCGCGTCGCGCGGAATCGCGGTCTCGGCGAGCGCGCCGAAGCCGGTGTTGATGCCGTAGACCGGCTCGTCGCCGGCCGCCTTGCGATCGACGACCGCGCGCGACGCGTCGACGCGCGCGCGCGGCGGCCGGCGCCAGCCCGACTGTCGGCGCCGCCATCGGCGATGGCGCAGCTGTTCGAGCGTGAGCGACGAGCCGTCGAGCAGAATCATCGAGCGTGCACAGAAGTGCACAGCGATGCGGTCAATGCAGGTAGAATACTGCAGTTATGAACATCGCGGTGCTCGGCGCGCAGTGGGGCGACGAAGGCAAGGGCAAGATCGTCGATCTGCTGACGCCGAACTTCTCGATCGTCGCGCGCTATCAGGGCGGACACAACGCCGGACACACCGTCTACGCCAACGGCCGCAAGTTCGTGCTGCGCCTGCTGCCGTCCGGCATCCTGCACGACGGCATCACCTGCGTCATCGGCAACGGCGTCGTCGTCGATCCGCAGGCGCTGTTCGCCGAGATCGACGAGCTCGCGAGCGGCCGGCATCACGATCGGCGACCGGCTGGTCATCAGCGACAAGGCGCACCTGATCCTGCCGTATCACCGCGAGCTCGACCTGCTCAGCGAGGCGCGGCGCGGCGAGCGCAAGATCGGCACGACCTCGCGCGGCATCGGGCCGGCCTACGAGGACAAGATCGCGCGGCGCGGCGTCCGCGTCGGCGATCTCGCGAACCCGGCGGCGCTCGCCGAGGCCGTCGCAGCACAACGTCGCCGCGCGCAACCGCCTCATCGCCGACTCGACGATGGACGCGCGGCAGGTGCTCGCCGACCTGCGACGCGCCTGGGCGCGGATGCGGCCGTGGGTCACCGACGTCTCGCTGTTCCTCGCCGCGCGCGCGCCAGGCAGGCCGCGCGATCATGTTCGAAGGCGCGCAGGGCACGCTGCTCGACATCGATCACGGCACCTATCCGTACGTCACGTCGTCGAACGCGACGATCGGCGGCGTCTGCACCGGGCTCGGCGTCGGCGCCGCGCGCGATCGACGGCGTGCTCGGCGTCGCCAAGGCCTACACGACGCGCGTCGGCGAAGGGCCGCTGCCGACGGAGCTGACCGGCGAGATGGGCAACCGCCTGCGCGAGACGGGACAGGAGTTCGGCGCGGTCACCGGCCGGCCGCGGCGCTGCGGCTGGTACGACGCCGTCGCGGTGCGCTACGCGGTGCGCGTCAACGGCCTCGACGCGCTGGCGCTGACCAAGCTCGACGTGCTCGACGGCCTGCCGGAGCTGCAGGTGTGCACGGCCTACCGCTGCCGCGGCGCGTCCTCGACCGAGATGCCCGGCGACCTCGCGCAGCTCGCCGCGTGCGAGCCGGTCTACGAGACGCTGCCGGGCTGGACGGCGCCGACCGCGCGGCGTGCGGCGACTACGACGATCTGCCGCGCGAGGCGCGCGCCTACATCGCGCGGCTCGAAGAAATCACCGGCGTGCCGGCCGCGATCGTCTCGACCGGATCGGCGCGCGAAGACACGATCATCCGCGAAGGCATCGCTCGCGGCGAGCGCTGCAGCTCCGGCCTGAAGCGAGCTGCGGGCTCAGCGCAGTCGTGTCGCTAGCCCTCTGTGCCGCAGTCGCAGTAATCGTCGACCGCCGCGGCGTCGGCGTCGATGAACTCGACGCCGGCGCGGTAGCGCGGCGGCTCGGCCGGGTTCGGCAGCTCGAACTTCGCCCAGGCGACGGTCCCGCGGAACCGCATCACGAAGTCGTCGTGCGGGACGCTGACGCGCACCTTCTGATTCGGCCGCAGGATCGTCGCGGAGACGCACCTGCGCGCCGACGGTCGACACGTCCACGACCGTCACGGGATTGCCATCCAGCTGAATCTCGACGCCCGCCCGCACCCGGTAGCGCGGCGCGCGCCGCGTGCCGTGCCAGTCGAGCTGTCGGGGCGGTCGGCTGCTGCGGCCGCAGCGGCCATCGGCAGAGCGCCCGAGTCGTCGCCGACGACAGGCCACCGCTTCGATCGGCTCGGCCGCTTCGACGAGCGCCGGCCGCGACACCTGCCTCATGTAGTCGCCGGTGTGCGACATCACCCGGACTTCGGCGTGCGCCAGCTGCGGATCGGTCTTGATGCGGTTGATCAGCGCCGCGCCGCGCGGCGTCGCCGCGAACAGCCGCTCGAGGACGATCAGCTGTCGGGCGCCGCTCCAGGATCGCCTGGAGCGCCTGGATCGGCTCGGTGTCCGCGAACGTGAACAGCTCGCCTTCGCCGGCAAGGCGCTCGCGCAGACCGGGCATCAGGTTGGAGGCGGCAATGACGACCGCTACGGACATCACTTGAGTTTAGCATGCCGCCTTTTCGACTCCGACTTGCCGGCCGGTGTCCGCCGGGAGGCACGGGCGTGATTCGCAGCGTCCTGTTCGACCTCGACGACACGCTCTTCGATCACGGGCACGCCGCCCGCCAGGCGCTCGAAGCGGTGCGGGACACGCACATGTCGATCGCCGCACTTGCTCCCGGGGAACTGGAGCGGCAGCACGCCGAAATCCTGGAGGTCCTGCACCTCCAGGTCTTGAGGGGGACGCTTGGTCTCGACGCGGCCAGGCAGCGAGCGCTTCCGCCGACTGTTCCTGAGCGCCGGGGTCGATGCGGACGAGACGCTGGCGGCGGCCGCCGCGGCGGCGTACCGCGCGCGCTACATGACGTCCTGGCGCGAAGTCGCAGGCGCGACCAGCCTGCTCCGCGCCCTGCGCGCGCGGGTACGGGTCGGCATCGTTTCCAACAACCTCACGCGCGAGCAGGAAGACAAGCTCCGGTTCTGCGGCTTCGACAGACTGGTGGACGCTGTCGTCATCTCCGAGAGCGCCGGAGTCTCGAAGCCCGATCCCGAGATCTTCCGGATGGCGCTGGCGCAGCTCGGCACGCCGGCGACCGAGGCGGTCATGATCGGCGACGCGTGGAACACGGACATCGCGGGCGCGCGCGCAGCGGGCATGAGGGCGGTGTGGCTCAACCCGCACGGACGGCCACGCCCCGAGCAGGCCGACGATGTCCTGGAGATTCGATCGCTGGAGCCGGCCGAGGTGCTGCCGGCGATCTTCGAGGCGGCGGTGACGGGGCGGGTCGAACGGAGCGGGGCGTGAGGATTGGCGTCGACGTCGGCGGGACGAAGATCGAGGTCGTGGCGATGGATGAGGATGGCCGCGAGGTCCTGCGCCGCCGCGTGCTCACGCCGCGGGGCAGCTACGAGGGGACGATCGAAGCGATCGCACGCCTGGTACTCGATGCCGAATCGGAACGTCGGACCGTCGACGGTTGGCGTCGGTATGCCCGGGGCGATCTCGCCGGCCACGGGGCTGGTCAAGAACGCCAACTCGACGTGGCTCAACGGACGCGCGTTCGGCGCCGATCTGTCGGCGCGGCTGGCGCGCGAGCTGCGCCTGGCGAACGACGCGAACTGCCTCGCGCTCTCCGAGGCGACCGATGGCGCCGCGGCGGGTGGCTCGCCGGTCTTCGCCGTGATCCTCGGCACCGGCGTCGGCGGCGGCCTCGTCGTCAATGGCAGGGTCGTCGTGGGGATCAACGCTATTGCGGGAGAGTGGGGCCACAACCCGGTGCCGTGGCCGACGGCGGCCGAATGGCCGGGACCACCGTGTTACTGCGGCCGGACGGGGTGCATCGAGACGCTGCTCTCCGGACCCGGGCTGTCGTTGGATCACGAGTCGCAGAGCGGCGCACGCGCCGACGCGCTCTCCATTGTCGCGTCAGCGGCGGCCGGAGACGAGGCCGCCGTCGGTTCGCTGGAACGCTACGAAGAGCGGCTGGCGCGGGCGCTTGCTGCGGTCGTCAACGTCGTGGACCCGGAGGTGATCGTGCTCGGGGGCGGCCTGTCGAACGTCGACCGGCTCTACGGGACCGTGCCGACGATCTGGAAGCGCTACGTCTTCTCGGATCGCGTGGACACCCGGCTGTTGCGGGCGGCGCATGGCGACTCGAGCGGCGTCCGCGGGGCGGCGTGGTTGTGGGAGGCGACGCCGGTCAGGCGGTGATCCGGCGGTCGAGCTCTTCGGCGGTTACGCCAAAATGCGACGCGCTCCACACCGGCATGCCATCGCGGAGCAGAATGACCTGGGGTGTTTCGTGGCGGACTCCGAGGCGCCGCGTGGCGTGGTCCGAGACGGTCCGGTGGCTCTGGACGATGATCATCTTGTACGCCGCGCCGGTGCCCGCCCGCTCGACGTGCTCGTGCAACGCGTCGAGCGCTTCATGGCTGACACCGCAGCTCCGACTGTGCTTGAAAACCAGGACCGGACGCGTGCGCGACTCGGCAATAGCCGCGTCGAGCTCCGCGGCGTCCGTCAACGGGGTCACTTTCTGCATGGGGAATTGGCCCTGAGCTGATTACCCTTTGATTGTAACGTGCCGCGCGCCGGTCCGCGACCTGGGCCGGCTCGCCAGCCGGGCTATCCTGGAGCCTGGTGGGATCGGGTGTGGAATCCCGCCTCTTCGAGCTCCTGGCGCGTCTCAGCGAAGAGCCGCGATGCAGGCTCCGGCAGCGGCGCGCCGGGACGCGCCAGAAGGCGGTCCACGTTGAACATGCGGAAGCGGATACCTTCCATGTGGAAGGCCTGGATGGCGCGTGCCAGCGATCGGCACTCCTCGATGAGTGGTGCGACCGCTTCCTGGTCGGGCTGGGCGGCCAGCAGCGTGATGAGCGACTCCACGTGGGCGTGCGCCGCGAGACGATGGTCGGTACTGGACATAAAGAATGTATGGACGGTCAGCCTTCCAGCGTAGCGGCCGGCCGGAAGCGCGTCAACCGCAAGGTGCGGCCGTGCGGCTTGACCGGGCGCGGCAACCGGGGAGATAACGAGGATGATGACTGACGAGCAGGGGTCGGCACGCCCGACCGGACGCGCCCGGCTGGAGCCGCCGGACCTGAGCGAGAACGGCGGCTTGAAAAACGGGCAGCCGCAACGGTCCGACGAGCGGCTGTTCATGCAGCTGCTGGCATTCAGCGGGTGCACGGACGCTGCAGCTGGCCGCCGTGCACCTGTCAGCCTCGAAGGTCACCGGCGTGCTCTACGAGGATCTCAACGATCCGCGCGGCATCGCGCTGCTGACGCTCGGCCGCAGCCCCGACATCTTCGTCGACGTCGTCCGGCCGGCCTGTACATCGGGCGTATTCGCCGGCTACACGCAGAAGCCGGAGCTCACGATGTTCGGCCGGACCTACTCGCTCGGGCTACGAGCCGGACCTCGAGGATGCGCTCGTCGACCGGCCGCGGCGGACCGTGCTCAACCCCGACTGGCGCTGGGCCATCTGGTATCCGCTCCGGCGCAGCGGCCGTTTCGCGCAGCTGACCGCCGAGGAGCAGCGCACCATCCTCGCGGAGCACGGCGCCATCGGCAAGGCGTTCGGCGCCGCCGACTACGCCCACGACGTCCGGCTCGCGTGCCACGGGCTCGACCGCGACGACAACGACTTCGTCATCGGGCTCATCGGCAAGGAGCTCTTCCCGCTGTCGGCGTCGTGCAGTCGATGCGCAAGACCCAGCAGACCTCGCTCTACCTCGACCGCCTCGGCCCGTTCTTCGTCGGCCGCGCCGCGTGGCGCTCGGCCTGAGTCGCGACAACTGGAACCTTCTTTGCACAGCGAGGACACGCATGCCACATGACCCGATTCCGACCACGACGCTTCGGCCGGCACCCGGATCTCGTCTCGATCATCGGGCTTGGCGGTTATCACCTCGGCACGATTGGAACGGTGAAGCGAAGCCATCAACGTCGTCCACGCCGCCATCGACGCCGGCATCACCTTCATGGACAACGCCTGGGAATACCACGACGGCGACAGCGAGATCCGCATGGGCAAGGCGCTCAAGGGCCGGCGCGACCAGGTGTTCCTGATGACCAAGGTCTGCACGCACGGCCGCGACGCGCCGCACCGCGATGCGGCAGCTCGAAGAGTCGCTGCGAGCGGCTGCAGACCGACCACCTCGACCTGTGGCAGATCCACGAGTGCGTCTACGACAACGACCCGGCCCTGCACTTCGCGAAGGGCGGCGTGGTCGAGGCGCTCGAACAAGCGCGGGACGCAGGGCAAGGTGCGCTACGTCGGGTTCACCGGCCACAAGGATCCGGACATCCACCTGAGGATGCTGGCGCACGACTTTCCGTTCGACGCTGCCAGCTGCCGCTGAACGGCTTCGACGCCACCTTCCGCAGCTTCGAGCAGCAGGTGCTGCCCGAGCTCAAGCGGCGCGGCATCGCGCCAATCGGGATGAAGAGCCTCGGCGGAGACGGCACGCCGGTCGAGAAGCGAGGCGGTCACGGTCGCGGACGCGCTGCGCTACGCGATGAGCCTGCCGGTGGCGACGACGGTCAGCGGCATCGATTCGATGAAGGTGCTGAAGCAGAACCTCCGCGATCGCAGCGGGCTTCCAGCCGATGACGCGCAGACGCAGATGACAGCGCTACCGCGACACGCATCGCGAAGCTGGGCAGCCGACGGCCGCTTCGAGCTGTACAAGACGACCGCGAAGCACGAGGGCGACGAGGGCCGGCGTCAGCACGGGTTCCCGACCTCGGACCAAGCCGCCCTCTGAAGGAGCCCACATGGCACGGCCACTCTGGAAAGGCGCGATCACCTTCGGCCTGGTCAGCATCCCGATCGAAGTGCACACGGCGGTGAAGCGATCGCCAGCTGCGCTTCCACCTGTTGACGGCCAAGGACCATGCCCGGGTGCGGTACGAGCGCGTCTCGGAGAAGACCCACAAGCCGGTGGCCTGGAACGACCTCGTGCGCGGCTACGAGTACTCGCAAGGGCCGCTTCGTCGTGCTCGACGCCCGAGGACTTCGAGTCGGCGGCGATCGAGAAGACCCGCACGATCGACATCCTGGATTTCGTGAAGGCCGAGGACATCGACGATCGCTTCTTCGACAAGCCGTACTACGTCACGCCCTCGTCGTCGGGCGAGCGCGCCTACGTGCTGCTGCGCGAGACGATTCGCGAGGCGGGCCGGATCGGGGTCGCCAAGTTCGTCCTGCGCGATCGCCAGCACCTCGCCGCCCTCGAGGTGATCGACGACGCGCTGGTGCTCTCGACCCTGCGGTTCGCCGACGAGCTCGTCGCCACCTCGGAATATCGCTTCCCCTCGGCGAAAAGCGTGCGGCCAGCGGAGATGAAGACCGCGCGGATGCTCGTCAACGAGCTGGCAGCCGATTGGGAGCCTGAGAAGTACACCGACGACTACCGCCAGAACCTGCTGCGCATCATCGAGGCGCGCAAGAAGGGAAAGGAGGCGGAGCTCGAACCCCCGGCCCAATCGCGCGACAGCAACGTCGTCGACCTGATGGAGCGCCTCCGCCGGAGCCTGGAAGGAACGGGACGATCGTCTCGCAAGGGCGCCGCGCCCCGGGCGAAGGGCGTCCGCGCCCGCAAGTCGCCCGCCGGACGGCCGCGACGCGTGGAAGGCGTCGCTCCCGTGCTGCCTGATCGTCGATTTCATTCGAGCTCCCCGCGCGGAGCGGGTCCATGTCACCCTGACGCGGGCCGCAGGAGGTTGACGTGGCGAATCTCAAAGGCCGCCGGCCGCGCCGGCTGACGGCCGAAGAGCGAAAATCGGTCACGCACGGCGATTTCTGGATTCCCGACGAGGAGCGCGAGATCTACAAGCGCGCGCTGGAGGCGCTCAACGCCGCGAACATTCCCTACGTCGTCGCCGGCGCCTACGCGATCTACGAGCACACCGGGATCTACCGCAAGACGAAGGACCTCGATCTCTTCTTCGAGCCGGCAGTCGGTGGTGCCGGCGGCGCGCGCGCTCCGCGACGCCGGCTTCGTCACGCGGCTCGAGGATCCCCACTGGCTCGCCAAGGCGACGATCGGCGACTCACTTCGTCGACCTCATCTACGGCATGGGCAACGGCGTCGCTCGCATCGACGAGGAGTGGATCAGCGCACAGCCGCCCGGGCATCCTCGCCGCGACGCCGGTCCGGATTGCGCCGCGCCGAAGAGCTGATCTGGCACCGCCTCTTCATCGGCGAGCGGCATCGCCACGACATGTCGGACGTCGTCCACCTGATCCTGTGCCTGGGCGACACGCTCGACTGGGAGCGCCTGGTCCGCCGCGCGGGCCAGCACTGGCCGCTGCTGCTGGCGCAGCTGCTGATGTTCAACTACGTCTACCCCGGGTACCGGTCGAACGTGCCCGCAATGGGTCTTCGACGCGGCTGCTCGAGCAGGCGCGCAGCGGACGCGCGCCGAGGACACCGGACGAGCTGGATCTACACGCGGGGTCCGCTCATCTCGCGTTTCAGCTTCATGATCGACGTTCGCGAGTGGGGCTTCTCGGATCCGCGCTGCCGAGCTGGTGCGCGAGGCGCGCAACGAACCCGGAGATCCGCGCCATCGTCGAAGCGGACGTCTGGGACGAGCGGGGCGAGGACCGTCCGGAGCCCCGCGAAGATGCGCTCTCCGTTCGAGCAATTGATGCCATCTATATCTGAATGGGTTGACAGGCCGGCGTCGCGGCACCGATACTTGCGCGCGATGTTCAATGGCAGCTGGGTGGCAAGCTGGCTGGACGGCGACCGGGACCCCGCTTCAAACGGCGCTCGGTCGGCTCGAACGCGAAGTCATGGATGTCGTCTGGACGAACCAGCGACCACACCGGTCAGCGACGTGCAGGCGCGGCTGCCTCGCAGGTCGCCTACACCACGGTGATGACGACGCTGGACCGGCTGTTCAAGAAGGGGCTGGTCGAGCGACGCCGCGTAGGGCGCGCGTTCGTCTACACGGCGGCGCGGTCGCGCGAGGAGATGTCGGCGACGCTTCGCCGGCGGCCTGTTGCGAGGCCTGCTGCAGGCGGGCCCGAAGCGGCGCGGCCCGTTTCTCTCGAATCTCGTCGACGCGGTCGGCAACGACGACGCCGGACTGCTCGACGAGCTCGAACGCCTGGTTCGCGAGAAGCAGGCGCAGACTCGAAAGGATCGTCCTTGAAGCTGGCGGTCTCGACCGTCCTCCTCACCCTCGCCTGGTTCGCCGCGATCAACGCCGCCGCTTCCCTTGTCGCCTGGGTGGCAGCGAGGCGTCTGTGCCGACGCGTGGAGCAGGCGGAGCCGGGACCGCGTCCGCAGCGCTTGTTCGGAATCCGGATGCTTCCCGTCGTGGCGGCGTCGTGCGGCGCCTTCGTGTTGTACCTTCCCGCCCATCTCGTTTACGAGTCCAGCGAGGGAAGCGAGTCCTTCGGCCTGATGCTGTGGGCGCTGGCGCTGGTGTCGGGTGTCTCAATCGGGGCGACGCTCGTGCGCGCGGGCCGTGCCTACCTCGCGGCCCGGCGGCTGCGATACCAGTGGACGGCGCATGGCACGTTCGGGACGACGCCGATCGTGCTCGACACAAGGATGCGCGGCGTATCGCTCGCCGGCATCCTGCGCGCGACCATCGTGGTCGGCACGACCGCCCGGGACGTGCTCACGATCGACGAGCTGGAACTCGCCGTTGCGCACGAATTGGCGCACAAGGACGCCTGGGACAACCTGAAGCGCTTCGCGATGTTCGCGTCGCCGGATTTCTTCGGCCTCACGGCAACGGCCAGGCGGCTCGAGCAGATTCTGGAACACCGAGGTCGAGTGCCAGGCGGACGCACACGCCGTGGGGGGCGATGCCACGCGGGCCACCACCCTGGCGTCGGCGCTGGTGAAGGTCGCCAGGCTCGCCGGCGCCGGAGCGCCGGCGCCTCTCGTCTGGAGCTCGTTTCACGAGCACTCCGCCCTGGAGCGCCGGGTGCGGCTCCTCGTCAGCGGCAGGGCCACCGCAGGCGTGCCGTCGATGTCCACGGCGCTCTTCGGACTCTCCGCCGCAACTGTGATCACGGCGGTCGCCCTGTACCTGCAGGTTCCGCTCGCGATGCACGAGGCGAGCGAGCTGCTGGTTCGTCTCCTCCCCTGAATCGCCATTCGAGTCACTGAGCCGGGGCCCCGCTCCCGGAGCCACGGGCACAGCGCCTCGCGAGGGCGTTGCCTGCGACGCGAGCCGTGGCCCAGGCCCACTGGAAATTGAATCCGCCCAGCCGGCCATCCACGTCGAGCATCTCGCCGACCAGAAACAGACCAGGACAGCGTCGCGATTCCATGGTCGCGGGGTCGATTTCCGTCGAGGTCCACGCCGCCCGCGGTCGCTTCGGCGTAGGAGTAGCCGCGCGAGTCCAGGACGGCGAGGGGCCACTCGAGCAGCGCGTGCACCAGCCGGCGGCGGTCCTCACGCGTCAGGCTCGAGAGCGGGACGTCGCGAGGCAGGGCAATCGTGTCGAGCACGGCCGACGCCGCGCGCGGCCGGGATGCTCCTCGAGAGCGCGGTGTGGACGTTCGTCCGCGGCTGCTCCCGCGCCAGCGCCAGCCAGCGCGCATCGGCCGTTTCGAAGGTCGCGGCCGGAATCAGGCTCGCCGTCACCACCGGTGCCTGTCCTTCCTCGCGCGCGCGCAGCCAGTGTCGTGACAGGTCGAGTGCCGCCGGGCCGCTGACGCCGAAGTGGGTCCACAGCATGGCGCCCTGGATCCTCGACTGGATGCTCGAGCCCACACGAAGATCCAGACGCACCTGCTGCGAGACGCCGCGACAGGCCCGCGTGCACGCTTCCATCCGACGCGTCCAGCACCAGCGGCGCGAGCGCGGGCGTCGTCGGCACGATGCGTGTGACCGAGCTCCGCGCGAACCCGTAGCCCGCCCCGTCGCTGCCGGTCTTCGGCAGGGAGAGCCCGCCGGTCGCGAGCACGACGGCGAGGCGCGGTCAGCGGCCCGCGGGAAGTCGTCACCGTGAACTGTTCGTCGCGGTAGTCGACCGCGTGGACGCTGTGGTCCGCCCGGATCGTCCCGGCGGCCGCTCGAGAGGCCGCAGCAGCGCGTCGAGCACGTCGCGCGAGCGGTTGGTGTCGGGAAACAGCTTGCCGCCCGGTTCCTCGTGCAGCGGACACGCCGAGCTCGCGAAAGAAGGCGAGGTCTCGCGATCGGGAGCGCGCGCAGGATGCGGCGGATCGATCGTCGGCCGGCCGCCGTTGAAGTCGTCGGCTCGGTGACGACCGCGTTGGTGACGTTGCAGCGGGAGCCGCCGCTGACGAGGATCTTCGCGCCTGGACGCCGCGCGCCGTCGAGGACGGCGATCCGCGCGTCTGGCGCCCGACGCTGCGTGAAGATCGCGGTCGCGAGGCCGGCGGCGCCGGCGCCGACGATGATGATGTCCACGTCGGAACGGCCGGCGGCTTCGCTGGCGCGGCTGCCGCCGAATGTCTTCGAGCTCGTGAGCAGGACTCCAGTCTCAATCCGAGGGGCTTCGCCCCTCCGACTCCCCTACACACTCTCTCGCGCGCCGCGGTCGCCGGCGCGCTCCGTTCGCGTGGCTCGCTCGCAAATGCTCGCTCGCGCTGTTTCCTGCCGGCAGTTATGAGATAGCTTCCAGTATGCGCGAAGGGCGCGGAGAACTGACGCGCAGAGCGTGCCCGCAGACAGACGCTCAGCGGGGCTGGCAGCGCTCTCCCACCTCGGTGAGGAGCCGGTCCACCGAGACCGGCTTATTCAAGCAGGGGACCGCCAGCCGCTGAGTGACGTAGGACGCATCGAACATCGCCGTCAGGCAGAGCACGGGGACCGATGCCAGATCCGGCTCCCGCAGCTGATGCGCGCGGAAGTCGAAGCCATCCATCACCGGCATCATCAGATCCAGCAGCACCATGCACGGTGTGCGCTCGCGCATCCGGTCGAGTGCCTCACGGCCGTTCGCCGCCGTCATCGTCTCGTAGCCGGACGACGACAGGAGGAATTCCATGAACTCCCGTATGTCGGGGTCGTCTTCGACGATCAGCACGCAAGCCATTGCGTGTCTCCGGCCGGGGGAAGGGGCAAGCCCGCGCGGGTCGAGGGTGAAGTTCTGCTGCGGCCGGGTGTCACGATCCAGTCCGGGGCGTGAGCTCGCTGTGCATTGGTCCTCCGGCCGACGGCGGGGCTCCCGGCCTGGTCGATATTATTCCATCACGAATCAACAGTTTCGTCAGGCAACTGTTACCGGATGGGCTCGAGCTGTACGAACGCCTTCTGGATGTAGCCGACCCGCCGCCCGTATTGCGTGTCGTTGAACTCGACCTGGAACCAGTCGCCCACGGTATCGAGGATCCGCAGCTGTGTGCCGGTGGGGAGCTGCCGCAGCGGCGGCCGCGTGGCGTCGGCCCGCAGGTAGACGGGGGCCGTTGCGGTCGTGATGCCTCTCTGGATGGGACCGGCCATGGTGCCTGGCGGTGCGGGCGGCGCCGCCGGGACCGGGGTGGCAGCCGGCTTCGCTGGTCCTGGGAACGCTTTGGGCATGAACCGCACTTTCACCGTGACGGCCGCCTGGAACCCGCCCGCGTCGAAGCTGACCGAGCCGCCTGCCGGCGACGCCAGGTCGACGCTCGCGCGCGTGTAGCGGACGGTTCCACCCACGCCGAACTGCCGGCTCAGGAGCCACGTGACGTCGGCCCCGACGTGAAAGCCGAACGCTGTCTCGCTGGCGTCCTCCGCCGGCGCGACCGAGAATTCCGCAGTGTCGTACGGGTACTGCTCGCGATACTGCACGTCCTTCACGAGCGGCTGCGTCACCCAGATGATGCTCGGCCCGCCGAACACGCCGACCTCGAACCGCTCACCAGCCGGCACCAGCCACAACGCGCTGATATGGGCGGCGTCCTCCGTGTGCGACAGCGATCCCGATTCGCCGGAGATCTGACGGGGCTGGTTGAAGAAGAACGGGTGCGGCACCGAGGCGGTAATCTCCGCCGATCGCGAATCGTGGGCATGGGTGTAGGTGCCCGCCACGAACAGGTTCTGCCAGGCGCGCCACCCGCCGCCGGCCTCGAGCTCGAGGCCCGTCTTCTGTGAGTAGTTGGCGGTCCACGTCTCGGTCTCGCCGTTCAGCGGCTGCGAGTGCGTCTCGCTGAAGTCGGTCGAGGCGACCTGGACGCCTGCGCCGAAGCTGATGAAGCCCCGGCTGAATCCCGCATCGACCGACGACTGGGCAGAGGCGCTGGCCGGAACGATCAGCCACAGAGCGAGGCCGACACCAAGTCGGATCCGTCGCGAAAGCAGGGACGCGCGATTCAATTGACACCTACCGCAGTCCAGGCTTGCGTGACGGCGCGCTCGGCGGCACTGTTCGAGCCGTAGAGGTCGCGCGACGCCTGGATGGTCGCGGCCCGCGCTGTGGAGAACGTGGCATTGGCCGGCAGGAGGAAGGTGAACGCGCGGTAGAAGACTTTCTCGATCTGCTCGCGGTTCGCGGCGCCGACGCCCTGCACGCCCAGGCCCGAGGTGCGGTTCGTGCCGCCCTCGATGGCCAGGTAGAACGCCTGGTTCGGGATGCCGGAGTTCGTGTGCACGCCGCCGTTGTCTTCCGGCCCGGTGTACCTGCGCGAGTAATGATCCGGATCGCCGTAGGCGGCGGGATTGGACATCGACCGGAGCCCGCCCGGCCGGAAGACATCCTCGCCGATCAGGTAGTCCGCCTGCCTCGTGCCGTTGCCCGGGGTCTGGTAGAAGAACTCGGCGCTGGTACCCAGCATGTCCGAGAACGACTCGTTCAGCGCGCCCGATTCGTTGCGGTAGATCAGCCCCGAAGAGTAGTCGGTGAGGCCGTGCGTCAGCTCGTGCGCGACGACGTCGATGGCGCCGGCAAGGAAGTCGACGGTCTGGCCGTCGAGCGTGAAGTTCGGCGGCAGGCCTTCGCCGAACACCATCGCTCCCCAGAACGACGGTCCACAGCCGCTGCACCAGAACGCGTTCAGCATGTAAGTGGAAGATGTCGTCCGAGCGACAGGACGTTGATGTCCGATCGCTTGACCGGGTGGGTCAGCGCGTAGATTGGCGCGTCGCGGTCGTCGAGGCCCTTTCGCCCGAAGCGCTTGAAGTAGTAGTCGTAGGTGTAGCCCAGATAGACGTGCGCATCCACGTTCGCGCCGTCGGTCCATGTGTTGTCGCTGTCGTTGGCGATATCCGAGGTGCTGGCGACGTAGACACCGTCGAGGTAATTGTTTGTCCGCAACAGATTGCCCTGCATGTCGTAGGTGATCAGCGTCGGCGGGCGCAGCGCATCGTCCGCCACGTAGCGGCCTCCCTCGAGAGTCGCGCTGACTTTCTTCGCATCGCCGAGGACGCCGGTGCCGGTGCCGACCGCGGCCTGCCGCTTCAGGTCGTTGAACTGGAGGATGACGTGGCCGTCCTCGGCATCGAGGTAGGTCTGCATCCAGCCGGTGTCCGTCCAGACGTGCGTCGAGTAGGCCAGCGCGAACTGACGGTCGTCGGTGGGCAGGATCACGAGCTCGACCGGACGGTTCGCGGGCACTCCTCGTGTGGCCATCCCTGCGAACAGGCGGCGGGCGTCGTCTTCCGAGAGGGTCGGACGGTCGGGGACGCCGGTCACCTGCTGGAGGTCACCAAATATCGACATCGTGACGCCGCGCGCCAGCTGCCGCGTGACCTCGCCGCCGACGACGCGGATACCGTGAACGTACTGTTCGTAGCGCTGGTGCGTGCGTCCGGCGATGATCGTGTCGGTGCGCGTGCGGCTGAGCAACAGCTCTCCGTCTCGTGCCATCGCGTCGATGCTGGCATCCCAGGAGCGCAAGAGCGCCTGGTCGCGGCTCGTGACTGCGATATTGGCGCGCCGGCTGCCCGAGTCCTGGCCGGGTTGTGCAGCCAGGATGGCCCCGGCCGCGAGCAGCGCGGCACAGGAAGCAATTGCATGCCGTCCCATGGAGACTCCTGATGGATGATGATGACCGGACCCACGGCGCCTGGCGCGAGCCAGGAACGGCCGGCGGGGCAGCGGGGCACGGGGCTGGGGCCACTCATGGTACTACAGCCCCGAGAGACTCCCGCCGCCGTCGTCGCGCGCGACGGTCGTGAGCGGATCGAGGGATGTCGAAGTGTGCACCCCGCACACGAGAGCGATCGGACGGATTTGGAGAGCGACTATGCGAAATGCAAGACACGTCATCACGCTGTGCGCGATTGCTTTGATCGTGCTCTCGGCATCGCTGCGGGCCGAGCCGGCCAGGGTGGCGGGCGTCTGGAACCTCAGCGTGGAGCTCGAGGTCGGGACCGGCCATCCGACTGTCACGTTCAAGCAGGAGGGCGAGAAGGTCTCGGGCACTTACGAGGGCCGCTACGGGACGTCGCAGGTCGAAGGTACAGTCAAGGAGCAGGCGATTGAGTTCACGGTGGCGATGTCGTCCGACGGAAACCCGGTGAAAGGTGTGTTCAAGGGCACCGTCAACGGCGACAGCATGACCGGCACCTTCGAGTTCGACGAGATCGGCGGAGGCAAGTGGAGCGGGGTCAGAGCCTCGTCCAAATGACACCGCGTGTACGCGGATGAGCTGAATGGCGCCGAGCGGTCCTGGTCTTGCACTTCTGCAGCCCGGAGATCGTGATGGACAAGTACAAGAAGGTGCGTCTCGAGATCGCGCCCGTACCCTTCGCGCATTGGCGACGCGAGACCACGACCTGATCACGCAGTGGGCGGCGCGCCACAAGGCTGAACCTGCGACCGGCGAGGCCACCTCGTCAGGGCCGGCAACCGTCAAGGTGAACGATGGCGGGGCCGGCGTCCGCTTCAACTTCCCCGGGGCGGCGCGATTCCGTCCCATCAGCTGGGAGGAGTGGTTCGAGAACTTCGATGCCCACAATCTGACCTTCATCTACGAAGAGGAGGTCGCCGATCGCGCGTACGAGTTCTTCCAGCGCCGGGGCGGGGCGCACGGCCACGATCAGGAGGACTGGTTCGAGGCGGAGCGCTTGCTCGCAAAGCCAGGCGGGGCCAGCGCACGCTATCGACTGATCAGAGAAGACGACGAAAGCGCGATCAAAGAAGGCGACGAAAACGAGGCGGAAGAGTAGGGCTCACGGCTGCCACCCGCTTCGGCAATAATGTCGGGCCAGGAGCGAACGGATGCCAGCCTTGAACCTCGAGCACTTTGCCTGCAACGTCTCGGACCCGACGGCGATGGCCGACTGGTACGTGAGGCATCTGGGGATGCGCGTCGTACGGCGGGTACCGACTCCGCCATACATTCACTTCCTGGCGGACGCCGCCGGCCGCACGGTCATCGAGATCTACAGCAACCCCGCGCGATCCCGTACCCGACTACGCGTCGCTGCACCCATTGCGCTTTCACGTCGCATTTGACGCCCCCGATCCCGACGTGTCACGTGCGGAGCTGGTCGCCGCCGGGGCGACATTCGTCGAGGAGCAGGTGCTCGCGGATGGCTCCCGGCTGCTGATGCTCCGGGACCCGTGGGGATTGCCGCTGCAGCTGTGCAAGCGAACCACGCCCTTGCTGGCCTCGACCTGATCGCGCGGGTCGACCCGGCGGTGGCTGTCGTCAACATCGGGCGTCCGATGACGCCGGTTGCCGAGCGATCTGCTACTTCCGCGGCAGCTTCTCGAGGATGTCGTGGACGATGCTCTGGATCCGGACCTTTCGCTGCGACTCGGTTCGGTCGAGGTCGATTTCGGACTGAGCCACCGCTCGCCAGACGACCCTGCTCGGATCCGGCGACGCGACGTCCAGCACGAACGATCCCGTTGGGTAAATCTCCAGCGACGTGGTCTGCGGTGCGAACGGCGGCACGCCCCACTGGGCCACGGCTGGGAGAAACTGGCCCATTTCCTGCGAGCTCGACCCGACGGTCACCAGCACGTAGTAGGTCACTTTGAAGTCGGACTGCGGACCGGTGGCCTTGGCGAATCCAAGCTTGGCCAGCTCGCTCTCGACCGACTGGATGATAGTTGGTTCGTAGGTCCGCTTGACCGGTTCCGACTTGGACTCGGCGGTGACCCACACCTTGACGTCGCCCGGCCCCGATGGATTCCAGGCCCACGTCTTCAACTTCGAGAAATCGAAGTTCGGATCCTTCTGCGCCTTGACCTTGGTCTTGGCCATCCCGACCGTCACGGAAACCGCCACGAGCAGGGCTACGGTGGCGGCGGCGTTCAAGCGGATTCTCATTTTTCAGATCTCCAGGCAGTTCCAGCGTGGCGAGTATTCTCCCGGATCGGACCGCCCCCAGCCAGCGCAAACAACGCTCCCATCAACGGAGCCGCCGGCCACAGGCTCAGGGCAACGTTCCCCGGCGGCCATTGGACAGGCCCCGGCTGGGGTTCGGCGCGCAGCCAACGACGCCGTCGCGGGTAGACTGCAGGAAGCTCCATGCGTATTGCCCTCGCCTCGCCCCGCGTTGCCTCGAGCCTCGATGAAGGCCTGGAGAAGGTTCGTTGGCTGATGTCCGATGCCGCCTCCCACGGGGCTCGCATCGTCTGCTTTCCCGAGGCGTATCTCCCGGGACTCCGGGGGCTCGACTTCGATGTGCCGCCGTTCGACCGGAACGATCAGGAGCGCATCCTGGGGCTCGTTTCCGGATGGGCAGGCGAGCTCGGGATCGCGACGATCCTCGGTATGGAACGCGTCACCGACGCCGGCCGGCAGGTCGCGTGTGCGGTGTTCGACGGTGGCGGCCGTCTGCTCGGCTTCCAGGCCAAGGCGCAGCTCGACCCGAGCGAGGACCGTTTCTACGTCCCTGGCGCCGGACGACGGATCTTCGAGGTGGACGGCGTCAGGTTCGGCATCGCCATCTGCCACGAGGGATGGCGTTACCCGGAGACGGTCCGCTGGGCTGCCGTACGAGGAGCGGCCATCGTCTTCCACCCGCAGCACACCGGCTACGATCGGGCTGGCGCAGTACCCGAGGGATGGTCGCCGCCCGGCGGTGCGTACTACGAGAAGGCGATGACGCTGCGCAGCATCGAGAACACGATCTACTTCGCCAGCGTCAACTACGCGCTGCGATATCCCGAATCCGCGACGAGCCTGATCGCCCCGTCCGGAGATTGTCAGGCGCGCCTGCCGTATGGCGAGGAAGGCGTGCTCGTGCAGGAGATTGTGCCGGCGGTCGCGACTGGCTTGATCGCCCGGCGGCTCGCGCCGGAGCGCTACGCAGACAATCAAGCCTGACGGGACGGCGCAGGCCTGCGTCAGTCGCCGTCAGCCTCCAGGTAGCGGATCCGCTTGTGCACGTCGGTGTTGATGGAGTGGTACGGCTGCGCCAGGTTTCCCGGATCGAACAGCGTCTGACGCATGTGCTCCGCGTCGTCGCTGCCGATGGCATCGGTGAAGATCGGCATCAGGTAGTCGATGCCGAGGCGTGAGGGCTTCATCAGCAGCGGATCGTAGAGCGCCGGGTGCATCTGGCGCGCGTGGATCAGCCCCCAGCGGTCGCGAAAGCGATTGGCGTCGTAGCCCTCGACGTGGAAGCCCTTCCGGCGAGTGGTACTGCAGCACGGACGACCGCGTTGTTCCGGCCTTCGACCAGCAGATCGACGGCCTTTGAGCCGAGCATGCGCCGCGTAGAAGCGGTCGAACAGGATCGGCCGTCCGCCACGCTGCGTATGGCCGACTTTTCTGGTGAAGATGGCTTCTCGCGCCGAGCTGCCGCGCCGGTACTGCTGAAAGTAGCGGTCGCCGAGCCGCTCGATCATCTTGACGCGCAGCGCTTCCGCCGCGCCGCTCAACGCGATGTTGCCGGCCGGATCGGTCGAGTTCGACTCGGCCCCGAGCTCGACGCCCTGCTCGTCCACGATCCCCTCGCCGCAGACGATCACGACGTTCTTCTGCAGGTCGTAGAGGTGCTTGACCCGCTCGACGAGCAGGTCCGATGTCGATCGGCGATTCGGGCACCAGCACGATGTCCGGCTGCCCGTAGGCCGTGCCGAGCGCGATGTAGCCGGAATGCCGGCCCATGACCTCGATGATCGCGATGCGGCGATGGCTCTCGGCCGTCGTGCGGATGCGTTCGACACCCTGCGCGGTGACCAAGACCGCTGTCGCGTACCCCGGCGTGACGTAGTTGACGATCTGATCGAGGTCGAACACCGCGCTGCGAGGCCGAGCGTGAGTAACGATGGGCGCCGGTGCTCGGGGTTCCGCGTGCGCACCCACTCGTCCGGCTCGCTCGGGTAGTTGAGGCCGAGGTCGTTGTCGATCGTCTTGGGCGCGAGCACCGTCGGCAGGCGCTCCGCGAGCGGCTGCAGGCCGTTCAGCGTGCCGTCGCCGCCGATGGCAATCAGTCCCTCGATGCCGAGCCTGTACAGCCGCGACATGATCGCGTCGAGCTCGTCCTTCTTGTCCGGGATCGACGTAGTCCCGCGAGGAGCCGATGAGCGTGCCGCCCTTGGTCGGATCGAGCTCCGGAATGGCCTGGAAGAGTGGATTGAGATGGACGTGCGGCACGCGCGGGTTGAACAGGCAGTTGAAGCCCTTGATCAGCCCGAGAGCTCGATCCGCAGGCTGTTGGCGCGGACGACCGCGCCGTGGATGGTCGCGTTGAGCGCGGGCGTGTCGCCGCCGGCCGTGAGCATGCCAATGCGTTTCATGGTTGTTACCTGCGTCCTGCCGACACAGCGTATCGTGAGTCACGCGTGCTCGGCTACAGCACGCGGCGCGGACTCGATCGCATAATCGGCCCGGGCCCATCCATGCTCATTGCCCTCAGCGGTCTGCCCGGCGTCGGAAAGACGACCATTGCCCGCGAGCTGGCGCGATCCCTGCGCGCGGTGCACGTCCGCGTCGATTCAATCGAGCAGGCGCTGCGGGATGCCGGCCTGTCCGTCGAAACTGAAGGCTACCGGGTCGCGTACGTCGTCGCCGAGGACAACCTGCGGCTCGGGCTCACCGTCGTCGCCGACACGGTGAACCCCTGGGAACTGACGCGAGCGGAGTGGCGCCAGGTTGCCGCACGCGCCGGTGTCTTCGTGCTGGACGTCGAGGTCGTGTGCTCGGACCCGCGCGAGCATCGCCGTCGCGTCGAGTCGCGTCGGCCGGACATTGCCAACCACCGGGTGCCGACCTGGCCCGAGGTGGGGGCACATGACTTCCACGCGTGGACGGGCGATCGGGTCGTCGTGGACACGGCTGTCGCAACGCCGCAGACCTGCGTCGCCGCCATCCTCGCGCGCGTGGTAGCCTTCGGTTCGTGACGATGACTGCCGGAGGCGACTCCGTCCTCAGTGCGATCGGCAGAACACCGCTGGTTCATCTCCGGCGGATCGTGCCGGCTGGCAGCGCCGATGTGATCGTCAAGCTGGAGCTGACCAACCCCACCGGCTCGTACAAAGATCGCATGGCGCTTGCCATGATCGAGGGTGCCGAGGCACGTGGCGTGCTGCGCCCGGGCATGCGGGTCGTCGAGTTCACGGGCGGCAGCACCGGCTCGTCGCTCGCGATGGTCTGCGCCGCGAAGGGATACGAATTCGTCGTGCTCTCGTCGGACGCGTTCGCGCGCGAGAAGCTGTTGACGATGGAAGCGTTGGGCGCGGAGCTTCGTCTCGTGCAGAGCGACGGCGGGAAAGTGACGCCGGGCCTGTTCGAGAGGTTCAAGCAGGAGATTGCCGTGCTGGCCGGCGAGCCTGACACCTACTGGACCGATCAGTTCCACAACGAAGATGCCGTCCTGGGCTACATGGGAATCGGCCGCGAGTTGCTCGAGCAGTGCGGCGGCCGGGTTGACGTGTTCTGCGGTGCCGTCGGCACCGGCGGCATGTTGCGCGGCGTCGCGAAGGCGTTCAAAGAGGCGGGAAGCGCCGCCCGCATCGTCGCGCTCGAGCCGCTGGCGTCGCCGGCGCTGACGCAGGGCCGGAGCGGCGCGCACCGGGTCGAAGGTATCGGCACCGGCAGCGTGCCGCCACACATGGCCGACCACCCCTACGACGAGGCCCGGACCGTGGATGAAGCGGACGCCAGGGCGATGGCGAGGCGGGTGGCCCGCGAGGAGGGCCTGCTCGTCGGAACGTCCAGCGGGCTCAACATCGCCGCCGCCCTGCAGCTCGCCCGGGAATTGGGGCCGGGAAAGACCGTGGCGACCGTCGCGGTGGACACCGGTCTGAAGTATCTCGCCGGGGACCTCTTCACTCGCAGTTGACCCAAGTCAAGGATCGAAGCGGCGCCTCTGAAGAATGCGCTTGCGCTCGATTTATTGATGAGTCAGACTCTCGCCGCTCACACTCCCAGGAAACGCATACAGCAGAAGGACTCACTTTGACCATTCACCGGTTTCTCACAACGGCGGCACTCGTCATCGTCGCCAGCACGGCGGCTTTCGCCCAGGCCACGAACCCACTGGTGGGCACCTGGAAACTGAACGCCGCGAAGTCGAAGGGTTCCCCCTACAAGGGCGGAGGAACCAAGGTCGAGGCCGTCGGGGACGGCGTCAAGTTCACCGTCGAGCTCGTCGCACAGGACGGCAAGGAAGTGCAGTGGGGGTTCACGGCAAAGTACGACGGGCAGGACGTCAAGATGACGGGCAGCAACCCGTACGGCGACACCATCGCCCTCACGCGCGTCGACGCCAGGACGACGCGTATGTCGATCAAGCAGGCGGGAAAGCCGACCGTCTCGCAGGTCATCACCGTTTCCGAGGACGGGAAGACGCGGACGACGACCACCAAGGGGGTCGACGTGAAAGGGCAGCCGGTCGACGCCCTGTCCTTCTACGAAAAGCAATAGCCGAAGTCGATAAATCAGCTCCGCCGTGGTCGCCTGGCGCCAGCCGGGCGACCACGGGCGCGGGCCCCGCTGGTGCTGGGTCGCACCAGTCGCGCTCATTTCGTCGACAAGGCGCTGGCTTCGTACTCTGTCGGGCAGCCGAAGCCCTCCACCTTCACCCCCAGTCGCCGCATCGCGTCGAGGGCCAGGAGTCTCTGGTAGGTGTTGAACGTGATCACGTGGGCAAACATGCCGGCGAACGAAAACGTTTCCGGCGGCTCACACAAGGCGTCGACGAACGTGTCGCCCCAGGCGTTGCGGTTGCGCACGTCCGTGAGGATCCGGTTGAACTCCCCATCGGCCTTCTCCAGCCGCGCCATCAGCGCCGCCGGTGTTCCCTGCGCAGGCGATTCGGCTTCGAGATTCGGCAATGCGCCACCCGTCAAGGCGGCCGTCCAGACCTCCTTCGTCTGAACGAGGCGCTTCAGCAAGTCGCGCAGACTCTGCGCCGGCGTAGGCCACGGAAACACGCGCGCGGAGGTCTCGAGGGGCCTGTCGAGCTGTTCGTCGCTCAAGCCCCGCGCCTGCTCCAGAAGCTTCCTCACGTGAAACGACTCAGCCCCTGCAAAGATCTCGTACAGGTCCATAGCGTCTCCTCCTGAACGGGCGTCGGGCGCGCAGTAGTGCATGCCGTTGGGCGCCGGCAATTGGATATGAGTGGCTCCCATGCGCCGGTAGACGCTCGGAGAGATGCGGAACGCCCGTCGAAACGCCCTCGTGAACGCTTCGAGCGATCCGTAGCCGGCGTCGAACGCGATGTCCGTCACGGGACGGGTCGTCCGCGCGAGCTGCCAGGCCCCGCGCTCCAGCAGCAGACGCCTGCGCATGGCTGACGGGGTCTCGTCGATCATCGCGCGAAAGACCCGGAAGAACTGCGTCCGGCTGCGATAGGCCCGCCGCGCCAACACCCCGCTGTCCACGGGATCGTCGAGTGAGCCCAGCACCACCGTTGCGAGCCGCTCGGCATCCGAAGGTGCGCCCATGCGTTTCCTCGTTCGGGATGAATCTACCCGTTCCGCGCCGTGGGCCGCCTGATTATGCGTCCCAATTGTGCGGCCAACTGCCGCCGGTTGTCTCCCTTGTCTCGATGCCCTGATTCTGGCCGAAACTACCGTCGCGGTGACCTCGGCCGGCTTACTGGGTCGCTTGCTGAGGCTGGCGGCGGATAGACTGTGTCGCCGCGTGAACGCCGCGTCAAGTCAGACGCCTTACAATCCGCGCGTGCTGCTGATCCTGCTGGCCGTCGCTCTCGCCGTGTTCGGGGCGATTCATCTTGCGAAGCCGTTGGAACCAAGACAGCGGGTCGTGCTGGTCCTGGTCTTCGTCGTGGGGCTGGTCAGCCTGATGCTCGTTCAGCTCGGATTCTTGGTCGCGTGACGCCCGAACCGTAGAGTCAACTCATTCACCACCCGCTGTCGGGGAGCGCGATGCGCTCGCAGGTGCCGCAGGCGAGCCGGTGCGCGGTCCGAAGGTACGACGGTAAACACGTTACGTGAGCCGAACGGCGTTACATTAGAAACTCTCTAAACTGCCGGCAGGAAACAGCGCGAGCGAGCTTTGCGAGCGAGCCACGTGACCGGAGCGAGCCGGCGCAGCGGCGAGCGAGGGCGCGTGTCGGGGAGTCCGAGGGGCGAAGCCCCTCGGATTGACGTTAGGCGGGCCGAGTGCCATCCGGGATCGCCGCGGCTGTCTCTACCCGCTGGAGTGCCGCCATGCATGCGTTCATTCTGATCGTCCTCGCTCCGCTGGTGTTCTTCACCCACGAAGAGTCGCGTTCGCAGGTAGCTGCGCCTAGGACGCTCGTCGCCGTCCTCGCGCATGCAGACGACGAGGGGCCCGTCGCGCCCGTACTCGCCCGTTATGCGCGCGAGGGCGTGCAGGTCCATCTGCTGATTGCGAGCGACGGGGGACAGGGCACCGGCTTCGCGGCCGCGCGCGGGGATACGGTTCCAGCCGATCAGGACCTGGTGCGTATGCGCACCGAGGAAGCGCGGTGCGGCGCGCAGGCGCTCGGTCTGAAGCCGCCCATCCTCCTGGGCTTTCCGGACGGCAAGCTCGGTGACTACGCCGGGGATCGCGCGCTCGTGTATCGATTGACGGAGCGCATCGCCCAGGAGCTTCAGCGCCTAAAACCCGATGTGATCGTCACGTGGGGACCGGAGGGAGGATCGGGGCACCCCGACCATCGAATGGTCAGCAGCATCGTGACGCAACTTCAGCGCGCGCGAGCGCCCGGAGTGCCCGACCGCGTCTTCTACATGTATCTGCCCGCTGAAGCGATGCGCGCGATGCTCCCGCAGCGTGGCGAGCCGCCCCTCGTCGTGCCGGACGCGCGGTATGCGACGGCGCGTGTTTCGTTCAGCCCGCAGGATCTGCAGGCGTCGGCGCTGTCGATGAGATGTCACAAGTCTCAGTTCACCGACGAAGTCGTGCAGCGTGTTCACGCCGCAGCGGCGCAGTTCTGGAACGGCGTCGATCCTGCTCATTCCCGCGTTCCCGACTGGGCCGATCACCGATCTGTTCCGCTGAAGGCTCTTTCTGTCGTTTGATTCTCGGCGGCACGGATCTTCCGGCGAGCTTGCGGAGGGACATCACATGTGGCGACGATATCCTGCAATCCGCTGGACCGTCTGGCTGACACTGTTCGCCTGCGGCGTGGCGCTCTTCGCGGCTGATCGTCCGGCACGCGTCATCAACCCGGAGGGCTCGCCGATCTGGCTCGACCCGCAGCGGACGCTCGTCTTCGATGCGCCGTCGCTCACGGTGATGCAGCGCAACGAGGACAGCCAGCCAGTGAACTACGCCCTCCGTATCTGGGTGCTCGACGAATCCTCGCGCCTGAAAGGCACACAGGACTTCTGCACTTTCGACGCGATGGGAGGGCACAGCCGCGGCCGCGTCGTCGTTCCGATCGCCATTGCCGGCGTAACCCTGCGTGACAGCACCGTCGTCGCCGTGACAGCCGCCGCTTCCGGGCAGGCCCGCTGGAGCCTGCGCGAAGATTCGGCGCGCTCAGCTGGAGGCGGCGCTCTCGGCCAGCAGGGGTTCGACCGGCCGCCTGACGTTCCAGCGCGAACCAGCCGTGTCCGGCGGGTGGAACTGTCCGTGCGACTGCACGGCGCTGGCAGCGGCCTGCGAGCAGCGTTGCGCCGCTGTCGGCCACGGGTCGTCGAGCTGCAATCGAACCTTCGATGGCGGCTGCTCGGCTGCCTGTACGTGTAAGTAGCCGCCCAGCCGCCAGGCATCCCCGCCGGGCATAACGTCAGAGTACAGGCCCGCGTCCATCTTCGCGCCGGACCGTGATTTTCGTGAATCGCGGGCATCGCGGATAGCATGCCTCGATGAGCTCGAACGCGATTCCGACTATGGCAGAGGCAGGTCCCGTCCGAGGTAATGCCCGCTTCACTTGGTTACGCATTCCCGAGCAGTGGCTCGCCCGTGCCGGTCGGCATCGCATGGTCTGCGGCTTCGTGATCGGCTTGCTGGCGTTCTCCGGCGCGGCCATGGCCGCGTGGAGCACGCATCTCCCGCAGCCCTGGGTTCATGACGAATTCAGCTACCTCCTGGCGGCGGATACGTTCGTCCACGGCCGCCTCACCAATCCGGCGCATCCGATGTGGCCGCACTTCGAGAGCATGCACATCGTGCAGCAGCCGACCTATGCCTCGAAGTACCCGCCGGCCCAGGGGCTCGTCCTTGCGCTGGGCACGCTGATCGGCGGGCATCCTGTCGTCGGGGTGTGGATCAGCGCTGGTCTTGGATGCGCCGCCATCTACTGGATGCTGCTGGCATGGGTGCCTCCGTCCTGGGCGCTGTTCGGCAGTCTCCTCGTCCTCGCTCGCATCGGGATCCCGAGCTATTGGAGCCAGAGCTACTGGGGCGGATGGGTCGCGGCGTGCGGCGGCGCGCTCGTCTTCGGCGGCGTGCGCAGACTGGTGCGTCATGGCCGCGTCCGGGACGCGCTGGCGATGGCGATCGGGCTCGTGGTTCTCGCCAACAGCCGGCCGTACGAGGGATTTGTGGCGAGTGTTCCTGTGCTTGCGCTCGTCTCTGTCTGGCTGTTTCAGGCCCGGGCGGAGCGTCCGGTCGTGCTGCGCCGGACCGTGGCGACGGTCGGCGCGGTCTGCGTGCTGGGCGCCGCGTGGATGGCGCTCTACAACTGGCGAGTGACCGGCAATCCCTTGGAGATGCCGTATGTCCTTCACGAATCGACGTACGCCATGAAGCCGACCTTCATCTGGCAGCGTGCGCGGTCCGTGTTGCCGTACCCGGCACGCCCCCATCCGCGATTATCAGATCGAGGAGCTGGAGATCTACAGACGCGAGCATACCCTCTCTGGTTTCGCGCACTATACCCGCCGCAAGGCAAACGACCTGTTCTTTTTCTTCCTCGGCAGCGTGTTGTGGCTGCCACTGATGGCATTGCCCTGGCTGTGGAGAGACCGGTGGATGCAGTTCGCGGTGGGCGCGTGCCTCCTGTTCGCAGCGGCCCTCCTGATGGAAACGCACATGTTTCCGCACTACGCTGCGCCGCTCACCTGCATCGTCTACTGGCTCCTGATCCAGTCCCTGCGGCGACTCCGGTTGGTCGCGTGGCGGACCATTCCGGTCGGCCGGCTCCTCTTCTGGCTCTTCCCACTGGCCTGCGCCTATCACTTGTGGATCTCGTTCGCGTTGCCGATCCGTGGATTCCAGCCGGAGTGGGCACTGAGACGCGCCGCAATCCTGGACCGGCTCGCGCACGATGGCGATCGTCATTTGATCATCGTGCGGTATGACGACGATCACCCGTTTGACAACGAATGGGTGTACAACGACGCGGATATCGACGGGTCGCGCGTCGTGTGGGCGAGAGAAATGGATCCAGACAGCAACCGCCGCCTGCTGACATATTTCGCTGGACGCCGCGTCTGGCTGCTGGACGCCGATGAAGACGCGCCGTCGCTGACGACGTACCAGGCATCTGAGCAGGCCGCCGGGAGTCCGAACGAGGCGGGCCGGCGCTCACCCTGACGGTCGAGCAGACCACTTCCGACTTCTTCCGACTTCGCGGATGGTGTCTCTCCAGGTCACCCGGATTCGTGATACAGTTCCGGCTCATCCGTAACAGTCTGACCTCGAGTCGGAGCTCGCCGCGTGTCCTTGGCGTCCGGCTCGAGCTTCCAGTCGCCCTTTCGGGGTGTACGCTGGGATCCCCTGGGGAAGGTTGATCACCGCTCTCGGCACAGCACCGGAGGAAGAGACATGCGAATGATGATGAAAGGCCTGTTGGTCGTGGCCCTCGCCGCTGCCGTCGCCACACCGCTCATTGGCCAGGTTCACAAGTACTTCACGCCCGGAACGGTCTGGACCGTCACCATGATCAAGATCGCGCCCGGCATGGACCAGATGTACATGCAGTATCTGGACGGCCAGTTCAAGAAGACAGAGGATGCCCAGGTCAAGGCAGGGTTCGAGAAGTCTTACAAGATCCTTCGAACGATGGACGACGGTGGCGCGTGGAACCTGCTGATCCTCAGGGAGTTCGCAAGCCTCGCGGCCGTCGAGTCCAACGAAGAGAAGGCCGATGCGCTGAACGAGCAGACCATGGGTCCCGACCAGGCGCAGATGCAGGGCTACCAGGAGCGGAGCAAGTACCGCGAAGTGGTCGCCACCAAGTACGCGCGAGAGCTGATGCTCAAGTGAACCATGACGCGGCACCGGGCAGATTCGGTTGCTGCAGGTGCCGGCCCTGATCGTAAACTCCGCGCGACACTGACGTCTCGCTTGCGTTCTCCGGGTCGCCCTCATAGAGTGGACCCCGCGCGGCCCTGTCTGTCGGGCGGCCTGGAGGCACATGTCGGCGGATGTCCTGCTTTCTTCCCGTGTCGCCGCTTGTGTGTAACGACGTCCGGTCGATTGCGTGCACGCCGGGCCACCCTCGCGGAATTGACTGAACGCGGAGACCACTAGATGCGCAGGCGGTCCGCCACCCTCACGACGAAGCAGCCGACGAACGTCGAGCGTCGACCTTCACGCCTGAATGCGGCCAAAGTCGTGGGCATGCTCACATGCCCCTCGTGCGGATCCGATTCCTTCGCACGCATGAGCCACACATGGTGCCTGCATTTCCACGAGTGCAAGCACTGTGGCTCGATGATTACACCGCGACGCGGCGAGTGCTGCGTGTTCCGCTCGTACGGCGTGTCGGCGATTTGCCTCTGCGATCCGCTCGACCACGGGCAGCTTCGTCGGAGGCACTAGACGGCCGCACGCCAACCACCGTCACCTCCGATCGTGGAGAGCAGAAACGTCCTGTCAGGGAACTGACCGACCGCTATATCGCAGTGGACGACAGTCACCGCGATGGCAATGGCGAGGCACTCGGTGCGCCCGTCGCGCTCCGTGAGATCGTGGCGATTTCAACTTCCTGGTACGTATGACCCGCCCCACCAAGCATGGTCAGGTTCTCCGCCCAGCGACCAGTCATGCCACCGGACCGGTCGAGGTTCGTGTCCCATCCGCTGAGTTGCCAGTCAGCCCAAGGATCGCCGTACCAATCCAGCACCCTTGACGTGCCCTCCACCCTGAGTCGACCGTCAGCGGTCAGAATCCCGGTGACCGGCCGGGTGTCCCAGCCGAATGTTGCACGAATCTCGCTGTAAGTCTCACCACTCTGGGTGATCGCGAAAAGGAAGGGATGCGCCGAACCGATGCGGCCGACTGCCTGACACCACGGCACGTCGACAAAGCTGCCGCCGAGGACGCCGTCTGTGAAGATGCCCGAATCAGTGCACGCCGTGACGATGTACTGACCTGACCAGGTTCCAGCGTAGTTGTTGACAACCTGCACCGTCTTCGATGCGCTGCGCCCCTCGTAGGCGGCTGCCAGCGTCGTCGACCCGTGGGTCCGGCCGCCGAGGCGCCCGGCGTTGTCGACAGTGGCCACGTCTGCGGCGCTGGTGGACCACGAAGGCATCACGGTTCGCGTCGAGCCATCGGGCATCGTGACTGTTGCGGTGTACGTGGTCGTGGAGCCGGTTAGCACGTAACCGGCGCCGGTGACGACCAGGCTGGCAACGGGCGGCGTGGGTCCGGCGGGACTCGGCTTGTCGTCACAGGCGACGACAAGCGCTGCTGCTGTCAGCAGGACAGGCACGAGTTTGAGAGCACGCATTCTGCACCCCCATCGAGCCGATCTCTGCCGCGCATCATACGCTTTGGGTTAATGGGAGGACAAGGTGGATGCAGTCAAGACGTCCGCTGGGGCGGTGACCCGTGCAGTCTACCGGGTTGGTGCCTCGGATGTTGCTTTGAGAGCTGTGGCAGGACCGCGGGCTGACGCCGTGAAGCTGAGGCCCGTCAGACGAACAGACCCGCGGCCCGTATGCGAAGGCACGTCACTATGGTGCGCGCCCAGAAGCAGAATCTAGCGATGTCGTTCGTCCGGGTCTCGACTGCCTGGGTCAGCAATCGCTTGATCTGCGGACTTGAACCACGTGTACCCGCAGTTGCTCCATGTGCACGAGATCACCGCCGAGCTCTCGAAGCTCAGATAGGAAGTCCTCCGGTGGCATCTAGGACAGCGGGTCTGTACGAACCCAACGATGGGCTGCGTGGGAATCGGTCTGGGAAGATTAGGCATCTCGGTTCTCCAAAGTACGCAAACGCGACCACCCTCCCGTGTGCCAGGCACTCCCCATGGGTTGCTTGAGCAAGGAATGCGCCGGGCTTGAAAGGACAGATCGCGTGAGGACCGGAGATTTAGCGTGCGCCGAGAGGGGCCTGAGGATTCTCCCGGCTGCGGGTCGCGCTGGAAGCCGCCGGCAGAATCCGCGCGGCAGAGGGACGAGAGCGATCAGGAAAGACTCTGTCTCAGCGTTCTCTGAGCCAGCCCGCGGGGAGCGCTTCGAGCGCATCCCGGAAACTCCTGGATGCCAGCGGTTTCGGCTCGCCCCAGACCCGGTTGCAGGAGCCGCAGCGGAAGTAAACCGCCATCGCAGTGCGGATCACCGCTTGGACCTCGCTGTCCTCGCACGTCCGGCACAGGAGGGCCGGCCGACGACCTGCAGCACGCCGATCGTCGACCGGGAACGTGGCTGGAAGCATCATGCGAGCTCTTGGGGGCAAGCGACATCCTGTGCCTGCGCAAAGCTCGAATGCTATTGGGAAGATCCCTTAGCCCCTTAGAGGGAGAGCAGTACAAGAGGGAAAGGGGAGGGGTTGGGTCAACTCAAAGTGGGCAGAGCACTGAGTTGGCGCGAATTTCGCTCCGACATGTCCGGCCAAGCCGATTCGCCTGCGGACGCGGCGTTTGAATGCGGTTGCGCTACAGCTTTTCCCACAGCGCTGACTTCGCAAGCTTGTCTACGGCCTCTCGAGGGGCGAAGAAGCGCGTCAGTCCGCAACTGCAGCAGACGACAACGGCGAATTTCGCGAGATGGAACACACCACCCGCGTCCGGGAGTAGATCCGGCCCGAAATGGCCGACTGCGTCAGTCGTGGTGACCCGAAGGTCGCTGCTGCCGCAGTTTGAACACGGCGCGACGTGCATTCTCCTCCGGCGAGTCGGCTCGAGCACTTCGTCACGCGAGCGACCGAGCACCGAACGCCGGAGATGTCCCGCGTTCCTCTCCATCCTCGCCGAAGCGTAGAGCCACATCGGCAACCGAATCATCCGGCCCACACTGCTAGGCTGAAGAAATCATGACCGGGGTGCTCATCGCCGTCGCGGCTGTTATAGGTGCCGTGGTCGCATCATCCTTCATGTGGTGGGCCACCGGAAGGACCGTGTGGGGGCGCGTGTCGTTGTTGACGAACGTCACGTAGCTCCACGCCTTGATCCGCAGTTCTTTAGGCGAGACACCG
The DNA here is from genome assembly GCA_963797625.1 of uncultured Acidobacteriota bacterium. Lineage (GTDB taxonomy): Bacteria > Acidobacteriota > Vicinamibacteria > Vicinamibacterales > 2-12-FULL-66-21 > DATBJJ01. Next base: position 7,631 of record CAWCQI010000043.1, on the reverse strand, counting down.
GCGGCGTCAATGGTGATGGAGGCTGCAGCGGATGGGGCATCAGGCGCCCATCCACAAGCACTGATCAAGGCGACGAAGAGAAGGGCAGGACAAGTCCAGCCGTAACCAGTCCGCAGAGTGCCGCAGAAGCCCGGTCCATGAACCATCCCAGGACACCTCCGGAACATCGACCGCCGAGTCCGCGCCCAATCAAGCACCTCCAGCCGGACGGACGAATCGGACGTGATGGAGATGTCCGGGCCAGGAGCGTCACAATGGGCGCATGATATTCCAGTTGCGGCCGTCAGCTGCGCGGACTCGATTCCGGCATCCGCAGCTGCTTTCGAATGGCCGTGATCTGTTGCGCGATCTCTCGCCACTGTTGCCACAATTGGAACGCTGGTTCGTGACTGTTCCACCCCGTAAAGTGCGCCTCGGACTCAGGGTCATCGGCCGCCCGTCCGCTGTAGAAATACGGATTCCCACGCTCCCGCCTCACCTGGTCGATGTTGGCGGCATGGGTCTGGAGTTGCTGACGCGCGCGGGCCTCGCGCGTCTTCAGCTCCGCGAGCTTCGGCAGACAGTCGGTCGCGCGTTCGATCATCCATGGGCAATTACTCCATCACCGAGATCCATCGGTATGAGCAGAGCAGCGCGATTCGGACGAACCATCCGTCGGTGTTGCAATTCCGCCAGGACGGTGGTCGCAGGCGGCGTGAGAATGTCGAGACTGGAACACGCGGCATCGGAGGACGTCATGGGTCGTGCAGACTCGCTGTCCCGGCTATTCAGCATCGTCACGGTGTCCGTCGCGTTCCTCGCGATACCTCTGGCTGGCCGCCAGCAGCCGGCCACGGCCCTGGCGAGCCGCACGCAGATCGTGCTGCTGGGAACCGGCGACCCTGCCGCAGATCCGGATCAGTCCGGCCCGGCGACCGCGGTGATTGTCAACGACACGCCGTACCTCGTCGATCTTGGTGCCGGGGTCGTGAGGCGCGCCAAGTCCGCCGTCGTCAATCGGGGAATCAAGGCGCTCGAACCGACGAACCTGCGCGTCGCCTTCGTGACGCATCTTCACTCTGACCACACTGTCGGATATGCGGACCTGATCCTCACGCCGTGGGTGCTCGGACGACGGGTCCCGCTCGAAGTCTACGGGCCGTCGGGCATCAAAGCGATGACCGAGCATCTGCTCGAAGCGTATCGGGTGGATTTCACAACCCGCACAAATGCCGAGACGGGGAGTGGCGGTCAAGTGGCCGAAGGCCACGGCGTGAACGTGCGTGAGATCCGGGCGGGCGTGGTCTACAAGGATGCCAACATCACGGTGACGGCGTTTCCGACGAAACACGCGATGGAGAGTTACGGGTATCGATTCGATACGCCGGACCGCAGCATCGTCATCTCCGGTGATACCAACCCGACGCAAGCCACGATCGACGCCTGTCACGGCTGCGATGTCTTGATTCACGAAGTGCGTTCGCTGGCGGGACTGGGCAAGAGACTTCCTGCCTTTCAGCGTTTTGCCTCCAATTACCACACGACGACCGCGCAACTTGCGGAGCTGGCCGCTCAGGCGAAGCCACGTTTGCTGATCCTTTACCATCATGCGATTGCGTTACGGCCCGACGTCAACCCAGTAGCGTCCTCGCCGGCAGAATTACTCAGCGAGATATCGCGCGTTATCCGGGACACGTGGTCGTGGGTCATGATTTGGATGTCTACTGAAATCGACGGAAACAAAGCGCCAGTGTCGCTCCGTTAGCCGTCGATGTCCTACCCCGAGGCGAAACCAGCGCCCCAAAGCCTGAACGGTGGCTCGCGGCGTTCGCGACCTCTACTCATACGATCCCGCCAGGGAATGGCCGGCCCGCTCACCGCATCGGGTTCGTGAGATCCAGATCCGACCGGTCCAGCGCGTTGTCGGCGCCGCCGACGCGAAACCAGCGCCAGGCGTAGCCGTCGAGTCGCAATCGCGATGCGCGCCGTCGTTGGCGCCTTGCTGTGACGGCCGTCGAACACCTCGACCAGCAGTTCGTCGCTCGGCGCGCCGACCTTGACCTTCACCTTCTGCTTCGCGCTGCTGAAATTGTGGAGCGTCACGAGCGACGTGTCGCGCCAGTCGTATCGCAGCGCCAGCACGTTCGGGCACGTTCGTGCGCAGCACGCTGAAGTTGCCCCAGCTGATCTCCGGACACTCTTTGCGCATCCGGATCATCCGCTCCGTCCAGTTCAGCAGCGACTGCGGATCGCGCCGCTGGTCCGCGACGTTCACCTTCTGGTAGCCGTAGACCTTGTCGTTGATGACCGGCCGGACGACGCGTCTGGCGCGCGAGAAGCCGCCGTGACGCTCGGCTCGTCCACTGCATCGGCGTGCGCGCGCACTCGCGTTCCGGCAGCGCGCAGGTTGTCGCCGATGCCGATCTCGTCGCCGTACTGCATCATCGGCGTGCCCGGCAGCGAGAACAGCAGGCTGAACGCGAGCTCGAGCCGCCGCCGATCGTTGCCCAGCATCGGCGCCAGGCGCCGCCGGATGCCCCGGTCGTACAGCTGCATGCGCTTCTCCGGCCCGAACGCGTCGAAGACCTTTTGGCGCTGCTCGACGCGTGAGCCGGCCGAGATCCAGCTCGTCGTGGCTGCGCAGGAACTGCACCCACTGCGCGTTGCGCGGACGGCGGCGCGTCTCCTCGAGCGCCCAGATCAGCGGATCGATGTCGCCGGTGGCCAGCGCGTAGAACAGCCGCTGGTTGACCGGGAAAGTTCAGCATCATCTGCAGCCGGTCGCCTTCGTCGCCGAAGTACTCCAGGCTCTCGTCGGGCGGCACGTTCGCTTCGGCCAGCATGATCGCGTCGCCCGAGCGCCACTGCAGGAAATCGCGCATCTCCTTCAGCAGGTTGAAGTCCTGCTGGTGCTCGACGCCGGCGCCCTTCTTCTCGATCAGAAACGGCACGGCGTCCATCCGGAACCCGAGACGCCGAGCTGCAGCCAGAAGCCCATGATCTTCTGGATCTCGGCGCGCACGTACGGATGCCAGGTGTTCAGGTCAGGCTGATGATCGTAGAAGCGGTGGAAGTAGTACTTCTTCGCCCGCCTGTCCTTCGTCCACGTCGTCGTCTGCTGCCCGGGAAAGACGATGCCCTCTTTGTGATTCTTCGGACGGTCGTCGGACCAGACATACCAGTCGCGGAAGAACGACTTCGCGATCGGCGCGCGCCTGCTGAAACCATGGCGAATCGATCGACGTGTGGTTGACGACCAGGTCCACGATGCACGCGCATGCCGAGCGCCTTCGGCGTGCTGCATGAAGGCGACGAAGTCGCCGAGCGACCCGTGCTTGTCGTGGACGCCATAGTAGTCGGCGACGTCGTACCCGTTGTCGCGGTTCGGCGAGGGGTAGAACGGCTGGAGCCAGACGCAGGTGACGCCGAGGCCCTGCAGGTAGTCGAGCCGGCGCATCAGCCCTTCGAAGTCGCCGATGCCGTCGCCGTTCGCGTCCTGGTACTTCTCGACGTCGAGGCAGTAGATGATGGCGTTCTTGTACCAGAGGTCGTCGATAGACATATCTCGAGCGACCAATATGCAAGAGACGTGACCAGGCGGCCCGCCTGGCGTTCGACTGACTGTTGACCTTACGGTCCTCGACCCGGCCAGGCAGGCAATATCGAACGACCGCCGTCAGATCTTCGTCGCAGTCCAGCCGACGCCGAGGAGCGTTCCACACGGGGGATAGCTCGTGCACCAGGGCGCTCCCTCTGCCACGTAGACTGACGGAAGTATCCCGCGCTCGCGGCATCGCGGGTCCTTGCGGAAGGTGAAGACGTCACCTCCCTTGATCGCCTTGCCGTTCCAATCCCGCCGTAGCGTGAGGTTCGACACGGCGAGCACGGTTAGCACGGCCCGAGCAGTGTGTGGGACTGGCAGATTCTGCCTACTTGGAAAGCTATCGGAGGCCATGCCGGTACCAGAATCCGCCTCAAGAAGCTCCAGGTTAAGAAGCCCAGCCGGCCTCGCACGGTCGGAAAAGCCAGGCTGCTGCCTCCGCGTCTACTTGGCCGGAGCCGACACGGACATTCGCATCGGCTGCAACTGACCATACGTCAACGTTCGCCACACCCACTCCGCCGGACCGAAGCGATAGCGCGCGAGCCACCATGCGCTGAACGCCGTTTGCGACGCAAAGATGATCAATGCCAGAGCCACACACCAGGCCGGACCGACGTCGCCGTACAGGCCGAAGCCGACGCCGGTAAACAGGACGAGATACAGCACGGACTGTGTCAGATAATTGGTCAACGCCATTCGGCCGGCGGGCGCGAGATAGCCAAGCCGTCGGCGCCAAATTGCGCTACGGTGAAACAACAGCACGAGCACGCCCAGGTAGACCAACGCTAGGGCAAGAACGCCGGCCTCTTCGACAGGCGCACTTGCGCGCACCCAGAACGAATCGCGGCCCAGCACATTCCAGTCCTGCAGCTGGTCGATGAGTATGGCCGTGCCGTTACCGACGACGCCTATACCAATTGCCCAGGGCAGGAGCCGGCGCAGAGTCGGTCGGAGTTCGGTCGTGCGTCGAGCCCAGTTGCGTCGGCCAACGCACAGTCCAAGAATGAACCGCGCAAACACTTGCGGGAGCAGAAACAGCCCTACACCACTGCCGACCAAGTCGCCGTAGAACAATGCGGTATTCTCGCGCGCGATCGCGGGGTAGGAAGCGCCTTCAAAAATCTCGAGCCTGCGCTCTTTCTCGGCGTTCGCGCCGTCGGGTGTGCCCGCACCGTGCGGCGACACATCGACAGCCGCGCGTGCGAAGAGCGCGAGTGCCAAGGCCAGCGTGACCAGAAGCCGCGTGTTCCAATGTCGAACGGCCAGGAGCCCGAACCCACCGATCGCATAGACGAGCAGAATGTCGCCATACCAGACGAGGGCGATATGCGCGAGCCCGATGCCGGCGAGGATCGACACGCGCCGCGCGTAAACGGCCACCACGTTGTAACCTCGCTCCTCGGCGCGGGACAGCTGAATGGCAAATCCCAATCCAAACAGAAAGGAAAAGAGCGTGTAGAACTTGTGGACGACGAAAAACTCTACGAATGGCTTGACAATCCGGTCCAGCGGTTCCGTGGGTAACTGCGAGAGTCGCGCATCTGTCAGGACCATGTCGGTGGTAATCCAGACCAGATTCGAGAGGAGCACACCAAACAGCGCAAAGCCACGCACAACATCGATGAGGTCAAGGCGTTCGTGGACGAAGACTGGATGCGGACTCTCCCCGATCGTCGGCGCTGAACCCATTTAGGCTCCTCGAGCAGGAATGCAATGTCGTCAACGTTCCGCTTGGCCTACCCGACGCCATTCCATTCGAGGGGCGGATCGAAGGCTTCGCCCACCGGTCCCACGCCGATCACGATCTTGCGGATGGTGCCGGTGAACTTGTTGTCGTACGCCTTGTAGTCGTGCGTCACGGGCGTCAGGTCGTCCATGCCCACGTCCGCTGGCTCGGTGCCGATGAAGAACGGGATGGTGCGATCGATACGGCCTGAGGCCACCTGTTCGCCGTTGACGAAGAAGTCGCCCCTCCCGCCCGCGCCGGGCATCTTCCCGCCGTCGTAGATGAACTCCCACCGCAGCGTGACTGTGCCGGCCGGGAGCGCCTTGGGCGCGGCTCACTTCGTAGTGCTCACGACCGAGCCAGTTGTAGGCGAACTTCGGTTGGCCGTTTTTCACGTACAGGCTCCATCCGCCGGTGTGTCCGCCGTGCGCGATGATCACGCCCTCGGCCCCACCCTTGGGAATCTCCAGTTCGGCGGTGATGGTGTAGGAGCGGTTCTTCATGTTGATGAACGCGTTTTCCGACAGCCCGATCATGCCTTCGTAGAGCGTCAATGACGTGCGCGGGCCCATGAGGTCCGGGCGTCCGGCAATCGACGCATTGAAGCGCTCGAGAACGCGATCGTCGAGCGGCAGGACGTTGTACTTCACCGCTTCTGTCAGGAAGAGCGCCTTGAGCGCCTCGACCTTCTCGGGATACTTGGCCGCGAGGTCGTTCGTCAGGCTGAAATCTTCTTCGGCGTTGTACAGCTCCCAGGTGTCGTTCTCGAAGGTGGCCCGCGGCGCCGCTTCCCAGAAGGCCTTGTGCAGCGTGGTGGCATACCAGCCGTCGTGGTAGATGGCGCGGTTGCCGCCGTATTCGAAGTACTGCGTGGTGTGCCGGGATTTCGCCTTGGCATCGTTGAACGTGTGGAGCAGGCTCCCGCCCTCCATGGGCTTCTGCGTCATGCCGTTCACGACCGTCGGCTCCGGCAGCCCGGCCGCCTCCAGCACCGTCGGGGCCAGGTCGATGACGTGCTGAAACTGGGTGCGAATCTCACCCTTGGCCTTGATCCCCTTCGGCCAGTGGATCACGGTGGCGTTGCGCGTCGCGGAAAAGGTCGCATGGCCCTGCCCGCCGACCATCGGCGTGCAGCTCGCCTGGCCCCATGGCATGGCGTAGTGCCCGCTGGCTTTCGGTCCACCCAGATCGTCGATGTGCTTCAGCAGGTTCTCCATCGTCTCGGGCACGCCGTTGAACGAGGCCAGCTGGTTGAACGACCCGATCGGACCACCGAAGGGCGACCCGCCGTTGTCGCCGGCGACCCAGACGATCAGCGTGTTGTCCAGTTCGCCGAGGTCCTCGATGGCCTGAATCAATCGACCGATCTCGTAGTCGGTGTGCTCGGCCATGGCGGCGTAGACTTCCATCTCCCGCGCCAGGACCCGCTGTTCCTCCGGCGTGAATGAGCTCCACGGCTTCGCCATTTCTGGCATCGGCGCGAGCTTCGTGTTGGGCGGGACCGTGCCCAGCTTGATCTGCCGGGCCAGCGTCTCCTCGCGCAGCTTGTCCCAGCCCTGGTCGAACTTGCCCTTGTACTTGTCGATCCATTCCTTGGGCACATGATGCGGATCGTGCGTGCCCGCCGCCGCGTAGTAGATGAAGAACGGTTTGTCCGGCGTGAGCGACTGCTGGGTGCGGACCCAGACGATCGCCTTGTCGGTGATGTCGGTGCTGACGTGGTAGTCCGGATTGCGGGGCGTCGGGATGCGGGTCACGCCATCGTACAGGGCCGGGGAGTAGAGGTCGGACTCGCCCTGAAGAAACCCGTAGAACTTGTCGAAGCCAGAGTGCGCCGGCCAGCGGTCCATCGGCCCGGAGACACTCAATTCCCACGGCGGCAGCTCGTGGCACTTGCCGAACATCGCGGTGCCGTAGCCGTTGAGCCGCAGGATCTCGGCCAGCGGTGCGATGGACTGGGGACGCACGCAGTTCATGCCTGGAAACGCGGTGCCCATCTCGGCCACGCCGCCCATGTTCGCGCTGTGCGAGTTGCGGCCGGTGAGCAGCGCCACGCGCGTCGGCGAGCAGACGGGCGCGGTGTGCATGTTGGTGTAGCGCAAGCCGCCCTTGGCGAGGCGCTCGAAGGCCGGCATGTTGACCGGCCCGCCAAAGCATCCCGGGTCGCCGAACCCGAAATTGTCCATCAGGATGAAGACGACGTTGGGTGCGCCCGCCCCTTTGGGTGGCTTCAACTCGAAGCGAGGCGGCGGCGTGGCCTTGCGTGCATCGATTTCAGTGATCGCCGGATGCTGTGGCTCGGGAAGCGGCAGAATCGAGCGG
>CAWCQI010000042.1:0-75600 GCA_963797625.1 uncultured Acidobacteriota bacterium | reverse complement strand
GGTGTGTCAGTCAGCCTCGTCGGTACAAATCCAGTTGACCGAGTCGCTATCAACGACTCGGGTGCGGTCGCGTATCGGAAGAACACGGCGGGAGGAAGCGCAGCGGGGGAGGGCCTGTACGTCGGCCAACCCGGATCGATCCACAAACGAGTCATTGGTTTTGGCGACCCGCTCGACGGCTCGACCTTCCAGACCGGGCATCTGTGGGAGGAGTCACTCAACGACCATGGGCAGATTGCCTTCTGGGCGCAGCTTGCCGACGGTCGTTGGGGCGTGTACCGCGCTACCCCGGTGCCGGTACTGACCAGCCTATCGCCATCCAGCGCTGCGGTGGGTGGCGCGGGCTTCACCCTCACGGTCACTGGCAGCCACTTCGTAAATGGCTCCCAGATTCGCTGGAATGGAGCGGCTCGCCCGACGACCTTTGTCAATGGAGGACAGCTCCAAGCCCTCATTCCCGCCAGCGACATCGCGACCACCGGGGTCGCCAGCGTAACCGTCGTTAATCCGGCACCTGGGACTGGGACGTCCAACGCGCTGCCATTCACGATCGCCCCAACGATGGCGCTCGACAAGACGGCTTTGGTCTTTGGCGCCGTCACATCGGGCACGACGTTTCTGTTCAAAACCTCGGCACAAGCCGTGCGGCTGACGCAGACCGGGAACGGCAACGTCACCTGGACGGCCACGTCGAATCAGCCGTGGCTGCAGGTCACACCAGCCTCGGGCACTGGATCGGCGACGCTGTCGATCGGGCCGTCGTTCACGAGCGGGCTGCCGTCTTCCGGGTCGCTCAATGCGGCCGTGTCGTTGACGTTCAGTGGCGCCGCCAACTGCCCGGGACCGATCGCGATCAGGCTGAACTGCTCAGTCGGGACGACAGCACCCATCGGATTCGTCGACACGCCGATCGATCATGCCACTGGCGTCACCGGCGCCGTGCCGTTCACCGGGTGGGCGCTCGACGACGTGGAGGTGACGCGCGTGATGATCTGCCGCGCCGCGGTCGGGGCAGAGGTCGCGCCCGTCGATCCGAACTGCGCGGGGCAGGCGCAGATCTTCGTCGGGTTCGCGGTGTTCATCGATGGCGCGCGGCCGGATGTGCAGGCGGCCTATCCCGGTATCCCGCTGAACACGCGGGCGGGCTGGGGCTTCATGGTGCTGACCAACATGCTGCCGAATCAGGGCAACGGCACGCTTCGTCTTCTACATGCTGGGCGCAGGACCGCGAAGGGCACACGACAGCTGCTGGGGACGCGGACGATCACGTGCGACAACGCGCACGCGACGAAGCCGTTCGGCGCGATCGATACGCCGACGCAGGGCGGGATCGCGTCGGGGGCGAGCTTCGTCAACTTCGGGTGGGCGCTGACGCCGCAGCCGAAGATGATTCCGATCGACGGCTCGACGATCACCGTGCTGGTCGACGGCGCCCGCTCGGGACCGTGGACTACAACCACGCGCGGCCGGACATTCGAGGCGCTGTTCCCGGGCTCACAGAACACGCAACGGGGCGGTCGGGTTCCGCGTGATCGACACGACGACGCTGACCAACGGGCTGCACACGATCTCGTGGACGGTGACCGACAACCAGGGCGCGATCGAAGGGATCGGCAGCCGGTTCTTCACGGTGTCGAACGGCGCGGCGGCCGTGACGGCGGCAGTGGAAGGCGCGGCGTCGAGCGGCGACCGTCGCGACCTCGGACGAGATCGCGACGGCCCCGCGCGACGATGCGCCGGTGCTGGGGCGCCGCGGCTGGGATCTCGAGGCGCCGTGGCGGTGGTATGGCGTCGGGCGCAGCGGGCGCGCGGTGATCCGCGGCGAAGAGATCGATCGGTTCGAGCTGCAGCTCGGCGCGCAGCCGGATGCGCACTACACGGGCCACCTGCGCGTGGGCGACGGGCTGGCGCCGCTGCCGGTCGGCTCGCAGCTCGACGCGGCGACCGGACGGTTCACGTGGGCGCCGGGCGTCGGCTTCGTCGGACGCTACGACCTGGTGTTCGTGCGCTGGGCCGGGGCGCGCGCCGTGGCGCGGCACGAGGTGCGCGATCATCCTCGCGCCGAAGGGCAGCGGCCACGTCGGCGTGCAGGTGGCGATCGACACGCCGCGCGCGCAGCAGGACGTCGGGCAGCCGTTCCTGCTGGCCGGGTGGGCGGCGGATCTGGACGCCGCGACGGGCACGGGGATCGACACGCTGCACGTGTGGGCGTATCCGGCGACGGGCGGTGCGCCGGTGTTCCTGGGCACGCCGGCGCTCGGCGGCGCGCGGCCGGATGTCGCGGCGGTTCACGGCGATCAGTTCCGCGACCGGGCTTCGCGCTCTCGCGTGCAGGGGCTCACGCCAGGCACCTACGATCTCGCGGTGTTCCCGTGGAGCAACGTCACCGGCGCGTTCGCGCCGCCGAAGATCGTGCACGTCACCGTTCGGTAGGTAAGAGATTACTCGCCGGGCGTCCCGCGGCCTTCATCCCAAGCCGGGACTAAGCGTTTTCTCGCCAGTCTTCGGATGGCCCTCATTTTGCTGTGACCGCATGCGTGGTGCTCCCGTACTTATGGTTTTGCAGTTTGACAATTCTCCTGTTCTTGGCGTGTTTGGCTGGACTGCCGATCCCGTCGTGGCGTCTACCATCGTCTTTCGCACCGACGCCGAGCTGGTCCGTACTCCGAGCGCGTCGTGCATGCGCGTGTCGTCGCGCAACGATTGACCTGCGCGGCCACGCCGGACCGAAGAATCTACACCGTGACGACGTTTCGGTGATTGAGGATTTCACCGATCGCGAGGGCAGCGTCATCGAAGTGTGGGAGCTCGGAGGCACGCTCGATGGCGAGTCGTCTTACATCGGTGGTCGCGTCGAATACCGCGTCGGCGACGAAGTGCTCGTCTGCCTTGAGCGCGGACGTCAAGGGCTGCGCAGTGTCGCGATGGGTTTTTCGAAGTTCGACGTGGCGAGAACCATCGGCGGCGACGCGGCGCTCGTCCGAAATATCCGCGACACGATGATTGTCGGCGGCGCGCCACCGGCGCGCGAGCGATGCTTTCGGAGTTCCGGCGGCTCGCGGCGGAGGTGATTGGGCGGCCTTCCCGCGTCGTTGAATCAACGAGCCAGCGGCCTTCGAGTGTGGAGCAGCCCTTCACCAAGATTGTCGGTGAGCCGGGATGGCGCTGGCGGGAGGCCGACCTCGGCGTGCCAGTGGTCTACTTCAAGAACACGAGCGCGCCGCCGCCGCTCCTCTCGGGAGACGCGGTCGCTGAAATCAACACCGCGCTCGCCGCCTGGACGGGTCCATCGTCGGCTTCGATCATCCTTCAGTACCGGCGGAACCGCGCTCGAGTCGAACGTCGAGGGCATGTGGAGCACGATTCCGCCCAGAAGCGCGCTGATCACGTTCGAAGATCCGAACGAAGATATCCCCATGTCCGTGCTCGCGTTCGGCGGCGGTTCAGTGAGCGTAGGCACTGGGGGGACGGTTGGCGGAACGGTGTACGACGGTTTTGATTCTGCGTTCGTGGTGTTTCAGAAGACGGCCGACCTACCGCCATCGTTCAGGCAGTCGCTCGACTTCACCCGTGTCCTGACGCACGAAATCGGCCACACGATCGGCTTCGGGCATACGCAGACCGACGGTACGGTTCCCAACCCGACGTCGAACCTGATGTATTACACGTGTTGCTTCGGAAACACGCCGGTCCCTCCAGCGCTCGGTCCAGACGACCTCGTCGGCCTCAATGTCGTCTATCCGGCTGCGCCGACCAGCGGCCCGACCATGACACTTGACAAGACGTCGCTGCGGTTTGGCGCGGTCACCTCAGGCGCGAGCTTCACCTATCGGACGTCCACGCAAATGGTCCGCCTCACGCAGAGCGGCGTCGGCTCGGTGACGTGGACGGCGACCTCGACCCGGCCATGGCTGGTCGTGACGCCCGCGTCAGGTACAGGACCTGCCGAATTGTCAGTGTCGGTGATACCCAGTCCGACGGCGCCCTCGGCCGGCGTTGTAGATGGCGCGATCATCTTTACCTTCAGCGGAGCATCGAACGCCCCAGGCCCCGTTTCAGTACCTGACGCTCAGCCTGCTTGGCCTCTCGGCCCCCCCGATTGGCACAGTTGATACGCCTCTCGACAACGCCACCGGCGTGACTGGGGCCGTGCCGTTCACCGGTTGGGCGCTCGACGACATCGAGGCCAGGCGCGTCAACATCTGTCGCGCCGCCGTCACCGGCGAATCCGCCCCGCCGAACGAATTCTGTCCAGGAACGTCACAGGTCTACGTCGGATCGGCCATCTTTGTCGACGGCGCTCGTCCAGACGTTCAAGTCGCTTACCCCGGATATCCCCTGAACAACCGCGCCGGCTGGGGCTTCATGGTCCTCACCAACATGTTGCCGAATCAGGGAAACGGGACTTACCAGTTCTCAATGTACGCCCAGGACCGCGAGGCGCGTTTCACGCTGCTCGGCACGCGATCGATCACGTGCGACAACGCGCACGCGACCAAGCCGTTCGGCACGATCGATACGCCCGAACAGGGTGGCGTCGTCTCGGGCGCCAACTACGTGAACTTCGGGTGGGCGTTGACGCCGCTCGGGTCCACGCTCCCAGGAAAGATCATCCCGATCGACGGATCGACAATCACGGTCTTCGTGGACGGCGTTGCCCGCGGCACGGTCGACTACAACCACGAACGGCCGGACATCGAGTCCTTGTTTCCAGGTTTTCGCAATACCGCTGGAACCAACGGCGCGATTGGATTCCGCACGATCGACACGACGACACTGTCGAACGGGCTGCACACCATCTCCTGGGTCGTGGTCGACGATCGAGGCGTTACCGAAGGGATCGGCAGTCGATTCTTCAGGGTGTCGAACGGTTCCAGTGCGGTGACTGCCGCGACCGAAGCATCGAGTGAGGCGCGTCCTTCGGCTGAGGCGATTGCGGCCGTGCCACTCGATCCGACCGCGATCCGAGGACGTCGCGGATGGAACCTGCAGGGTGCGTGGACGTCGGTACGAACCGAATCGCGCGGGGCGGTTCGTGGTCCGCGCCGAGGAAGTCGATCGCCTCGAGATCTCGTTGGGCGAATCTGGCATCGAGCGCTACACGGGCTACTTGCGCGCGGGCGCAGAACTCGCGCCTCTGCCGAGCGGGTCCGGTCTCGACGCAGTCACCGGTGAGTTCACGTGGGCTCCGGGCGCCGGGTTTGTCGGAACCTACGATCTTGTATTCGTGCGCTGGGCCAACGGGACGGCTACCGGGCGGCAGGAAGTACGGATCGTCCTTCAACCAAAAAGTACGTCCCTCGCGGGACCGCATCTCGTCATCGATGCGCCCCGCTCACAGCAGGACGTCCCGCAGCCGTTCGCTGTGACGGGCTGGGCGGCAGATCTGGACTCGGACGCCGGGCCCGGCATCGACACGATCCACGTCTGGGCGTATCCCCTGACTGGTGGACCGCCCATATTTCTGGGGACGCCGACCTACGGCGGAACGCGGCCGGATGTCGGCGCGGCGCACGGCGAGCGGTTCATCGCTTCCGGCTTCAGCCTTGTCGTGCAGGGGCTGCCGCACGGCAACTACGATCTCGCGGCATTTCCCTGGAGCAACGTCACGGGCGGCTTTGTCGCGCCCACCGTCGTTCGCCTGACCATCCGCTAAGCATCATTGGCCTGACGATCCACTGGAATTCGTGATTTACTCTGCGTCGAGGCGTGACCAGGGAGTCCGCGGATCCGCGGTTTCAATTCTGTAATCACGAGTCCAGAATCGGGTCGCGGTGCGAATGACAGAACCCGCCAGGGTGCGCTCGAAAGAGCTTTTCCGGCCGGAATCACCATGTGGCGTCGCGCTTGCTCTGTCAAAGCCCTCTATGGGCTTTTCGCGTCGGCTGTCGGCGTGTCTGTTTTTGGCCTATTTCTGTTTGATGTCCTGGCCTGCCGGGGCGTCGACGGTCATCTTCCGCACGGATGCACAGCTCGTCGCACTCTCTGAGCGCGTCGTTCACGGACGCGTGGTGGCGAAGCGAACAACTCGCGGCGGGCCGCAGGGTCTCAGGATCTACACCGTCACGACGCTGCAGATCATCGAGGACCTCACCGGTGTGGACGGCGACACCGTGGACGTGTGGGAGCTCGGCGGCGCAGTCGACGGCGAGTACATGCACGTCGGCGGAGCGGTCGAATTTCGACTGGGCGAGGAAGTGCTGGTATGTCTCGAGCGCGGACCCCAGGGCCTTCGTACCGTCGCGATGGGGTTCTCGAAGTTCGACGTGTTGCCTGCGGCCAATGGCGAACGTAGTCTCCGACGGAACCTGCGCGAGACCACAGTTGTCGGCGGTTTAGTCACCCGCTCGCCTTTCCTCTCCGAGTTTCGTGCGCTGGCGGCGCGCGCCACGGGCCGTCCGTCCCGCCCGGGCCGGTTGCCGCGCGCGAGTGACGAGCTGCAGTCGGTCGAGCAGCCATTCACGCTGCTCGGCGGGGCGACACCCTTTCGATGGGTACAGGCCGACTCGGGCACGCCGGTGATGTGGTATGTCAACACCAGCGCCGCGTCGCCGCTCACGAGTAGTGACGCTGCCACCGAGCTTCAGATCGCGCTCTCCGCCTGGACGACTCCGGCGAGTGCGTCGATCGTCCTTCAATATGGAGGCACGACGTTTCAGTCCGATGCCGACGGACCATTTACGGGACTCGCCAGCGCCAGTGGTGTCATCACCTTCGAAGATCCGAACAACGAAATCAGCGGATCGACGTTGGCGATCGGGGGAGGATGGGCCGGCGGATCCGGCGGAACTGTCAACGGCACGACGTTCTATGCCTTCTCACGCGGCTATGTGATCTTTCAAAACGCCGCGAACCTGAGTTCGGGTTTCAGAACGCCGCCCAACTTCACGCGCGTGCTGATTCACGAGATTGGCCACGCGATTGGGCTCGGCCACACCCAGACCGACGGGAGCGTTGCCAACGCGACGTCGAACATCATGTATCCCTCGTGCTGCGCGGGTGCGACGCCCCTGCCGCCGGCGATCGGGCCTGACGATCTCGCGGGTCTGAACTTCGTCTATCCGTCGTCTTCAACCTGCACCTACTCGATCAACCCGACCAGCGCCTCCGTGGCCGGCGGCAGCGGCACCGGGACCGTCACCGTCTCGACGCAGGCAGGCTGCAGTTGGAACGCGTCGAGCGGCGCGGCATTTCTGGGCATCAGTTCTGGCAGTGCGGGGACCGGATCGGGAAGCGTTGGCTACACGGTCGCTGCCAATACCGCTGCCTCTCCAAGATCGGGAGCGCTCACTATCGCCGGTCAGACCTTCACCGTGAACCAGGCCGCCGCCCCGTGCAGCTACTCGATCTCACCCGCGACGGCGAGTGCGCCGGCCGCCGGCGGAAGCGCGTCCGTTGCGCTGACTGCGACAACAGGCTGCGCGTGGGTGGCCTCGAGCAATGCCGGTTTCATCAGTATCACGTCGGGGCTCAGCGGGAGTGGCAGCACGATCATCACATATAACGTCAACGCCAACGGCGTGTCGGCGCGCTCCGGGACGCTGACGATTGCCAACCAGACTTTCACCGTCAATCAATTCGGCACCGGCCCGACCGTGAACCTCGACCGGACGTCGCTCCGCTATGGCGCAACGCTCAGTGGCGCGCTCGTCACCGCTCAGACCAGCGCCCAGACCATTCGCTTGACACAAAGCAGCGGACCGGCGGTGACGTGGACGGTGACGTCCAATCAACCATGGCTCCAGGTGAGCCCGGGTTCCGGTAGCGGCGGCCGCGAGCTGTCGATCACCGTCAACCCAAGCGGCCTGGCCATGTCGGGCACGGCGACTGGCGCCATAACAATCGCGCTCGGCGGCGCAGGCAACACAGTCGGACCAATCAACGTGACGCTGGTCACGATGCCCACCGGCACTTCCGTCAATCCTGTCGGTGTGATCGATACGCCGGTGAACAACACGACCGGCGTGACGGGCGCGATTCCCGTGACGGGCTGGGCCCTTGACGACGTCGACGTCGCGAACCTGTTCGTGTGCCGCGCCCCTGTGACTGGAGAGAGCGCCCCGGCAGATGGCCGATGCGGTGGTCTGCAGCGGATATTCCTGGGAGAGGCCGTGTTCATCGAGGACGCGCGGCCGGACGTGCAGGCGGCATATCCGACCCTCCCGCGCAACTATCGTGGCGGTTGGGGATTCATGGTCCTGACCAACATGTTGCCGAATCAGGGCAACGGCCCCTTCACCATCTCCGCGCACGCAGTCGATCGCGAGGGCCACTCGTTGTCGTTGGGCTCGAGGAACATCACCTGTAACAACAACTTTGCATCGATGCCGTTTGGCACTATCGATACGCCGGCGCAAGGTGAAACCGTCTCGGGCGCAGCCTACGTCAATTACGCGTGGGCGCTGACGCAGGCAGGGAAAATCATCCCGTTCAGCGGTTCCACGATCACGGTGTTCGTCGACGGCGCGCCTGTCGGACCGGCCTCCTACAACTACTATCGATCCGACATTGCGAGCTTCTTCCCTGGACTTGCGAATACCGACGGTCCCGCCGGGTTCCGCATCATCGACACGACGACGCTTGCCAATGGCCTGCACACGATCGTGTGGACGGTTACCGACAGCGGTGGTGCGACGGCGGGCCTGGGCAGCCGCTACTTCCGTGTATCGAACGGAACGACGGCACCAGTCACGCTCTCGGAAGAGAGCCTGGTGTCGGACGCCGTCGTGACCGCCGCGCTCGAGTCGACGCCGATTATCGGCAGGCGTGGCTGGGATCCCGATGCACCGTGGCGTGCATATCCGATTGGCCCTTCGGGACGGGCCGTTGTCAGAGGTGAGGAGCTCGATCGCTTCGAACTTCAGCTCGGCTCCGCGGACGGCGCACGCTACACCGGAAGCTTGCGCTTCGGAAGCATGCTGACTGCACTGCCTGTCGGCTCAAGGCTCGATTCGACGAGCGGTGTCTTCACATGGTCGCCGGGGTTGGGCTTCGTCGGCACCTACGATCTGGTGTTCGTCCGCTGGTCTGGCGATCGTGCCGTGAGCCAGCAGAACGTCCGCATCATTCTTCGACCGAAGTCGTTCGGCCACGTCGGCACGCAAGTGGAGATCGACAGCCCGCGCGCCCAACAGGACGTGGCGCAGCCATTCACCGTTGTCGGATGGGCAGCCGACCTTGATGCGGCCGCGGGGACTGGGATAGATACGCTCCACGCGTGGGCGTACCCGCTCGCCGGCGGACCACCGGTCTTTCTGGGCGTGCCTGCCTATGGCGGCGTCCGACCAGATGTCGCTGCTGTGCACGGCGACCAGTTCCGCGACACCGGGTTCGGGCTCGTCGTCCAGGGGTTGCCGCACGGCAACTACGATGTCGCCGTGTTTCCCTGGAGCGCTGTCAGCGGAGCCTTCGCTCCGCCAAAGATGGTGCGCGTGACCGTGCGATAGGATCGTCCCGCGATCGACTACGGGATCGTCACAAACACCACGCCAACCGCGTCAAACTGTCCACTGACGCTGCTCTGGGCATACACCACGAGATACCACGAGCCGCGTTGAAGGTTGTTCACGACCAGTCCGTAACCGGCTCCTGCGAACTGAGCTCCGAAGGCTGCCGTCACGTCCGGTCGATTCCCAAACGACGGCACTCCCAGAAAGACGGGCGCTGAACCGTCAGCGGAAAATGCCCAGATGTGGATCGTGTTGACTCCTGTGCCCGAAGGCGCAGCGGGATCGATCGCCCACCCGCTGATCACGAAGGGTGAGTTGACGGTCGAGAAGTTCCCGGGGATGTCGATCGCGACGAGGCCGGCCGGTTGGATAACCACCGGTATGGTCGCGACAACGCTGAACCCTTGCGAGGCGTACACCCACCCGTACACGGCGATCAGCCAACTGCCGGGGGCCAGACCTTTGACGTCGAGGTGATAGCCGGTTGGGCCGAACCGGGGACCGTAGATGGCGGCCACATCAGGACGGTTCGACCCGTAATTAGCAACACCCAGGAACTGCGGGGCCGCACCGGTCGCGGGGAATGCCCAGACATGCAGGGTCGCAATCCCATTGTTCGTCGCGGTCGCATCGAGCGCCCATCCCGAGAGCGTGAACGGTTGACGAACGGCGGCCCCCGCGCCCGGTGCCTCGATCCGAATGACCGGAGCTGGCGCGGCCTCGCCGGCTCTAAGCGCGACGATCGTGCCGCTGCCGTAGTTCACGACATAAAGCTCTCCCGCCGAGTCCACGCCGAACGAGCAGATCTGCCGCACTTCAGCGCCTGCATTGATCGCCGCTGTGTGATCGCGGAGATCTGAGGCGGTGGCCTCGCCGGTGATCGGGTCGCGCGTCAGCGCGATCGACCAGACCTGTCCCCGGATAAAGTCGCCAAATACGTACCGTCCGACCATCGACGGGACGGCAGACCCCCGGTAGACGTACCCGCCCGTCACCGAGCGTCCGACGCTATGTCCGTACTCGAAGATGGGCTCGGCGAGGGGTTCGAACGCCGCCGGTAGCGACGTGTTGTGCGGGTTGGCGCCTTCCCGATTTCGCCAGCCGTAGTTGCGGCCGCCGCGACCGGCCGGTTCGTAGTTGATCTCTTCCACCGCGTTCTCGCCAACGTCCGCGATGAGCAGCGCGCCGGAGCCGCCGCGCTGCGGATCGTCGAGGGTGAACCGCCAGGGGTTGCGCAGCCCGATCGACCAGATTTCAGGCACGGGCCCACCGGCGAACGGATTGTCCGGCGGAATGTCGAAGCCCTCGGGATCGCCATCACCGACGTTGACGTTGAGCCGCAGAAGCTTGCCGTGCAGTTTCGAGAGGCTCTGGGCCTGATGGGAGGCGTCGTCGGGCTCGCCACCGTCGCCCGTGCCTACGTAGAGGTAGCCCTCGGCGCCGAAGACGAGGTTGCCGCCGTAGTGCAGCGTCTCGGGGTGCGCAATGAAGCGCTCGCCGGTCGACCACTGGAGGTCGAAACGGGTCGAGGCGTCAGCGACGAGCGGATTCGCCGAGCGATAAAACCGCGAGACCACGGTATTGCCGGCGGTGTTGACGAAAGTGACGAAGAAACGGCCAGACTCGGCCGCCCCGGGAGGAAACGCGAGGGACAACATTCCCCGTTCGCCGCCGTTGCCAACCGCGCCACTCAGATCGAGAAACGGGGTGGACAGCAGCGTGCCGCCCTGAATGACTCGGATCGTCCCCCCCAACTCGACGACGAATTGAACGCTGGCGTTCGCCGGGTCCTGCACGAACCCCACCGGGTGTGTCAGGCCAGAGACGTAAAGCTGGCCGCGAAACTGCGCGTCGGCGTGAGACGCGAGAAGCAGGAACAGACCGATTGCGAAGACCGCACACTTCGACATACGTGCACAAATCATGAGTTTTTAGACCGCAGGCGGAGGCATTCGATACATCTTTCGACCGATCGGGGCACAAACTGCAGGCTCTTGCACATCGTGACTAGGGGGTTGACCAGGGGGTCGACCTGGGGTCGGCCGCGGCGGTGGCGATCGGATGGTCGACCTTGCCGGGCGCTGCTAACATAGCGCCGTGATCCGCATCGGGTTCGACGGCCGCGCCCTGGCGTCGCCGGCGGCCGGCATGCGCCGCTATACAAACGAGCTCTTTGGCGCGCTGGCCCAGCTGGATCCGTTGCTTTCTATCGTGGCTGTCGGCGTTCCGGCCGGCTTGGCGGTTCCGGCTGGCGTTGAGCTCGCTGGCGGAGCGCCGTCGCTGCCAACCAACCTGGGATGGATGCTCACCGGGTTGCCCCGAGCCGCCCGACGGGCCCGCGTGGATGTCTTTCACGCGCCGTCGTACACCGCCCCGATCGCCGGGCCCCGACCCCTTGTCCTGACCATCCACGATGTTAGCTATGAACGAAATCCGGAGTGGTATCCGTACAAACGCGACCCGTTGCGCAGGGCTTTTTATCGCCACAGCGCCCGGAGCGCTGACCGTGTCATCACCGATTCGGGGTTCTCGAAACAGGAGATCGTCGAGGTGTATTCACTTCGCCCCGAGTCGATTCACGTCGTCCCACTGGCGGCGTCTCGCGCCTTCTCGCCGGGGCCACTCCTCCCACTGCCGTCTGCGTGGCCACGACAATTCATGCTACACGTTGGCGACCTGCACGCACGCAGGAATCTTCCGATGGTGACACGAGCCGTGGCCGCGGTGCGATCGAGGCGTCCGTCGTGGGCCAACCTTGGTGTCGTAATGGTCGGCGTCGATCGCGGAATGGGGCCCGAGCTCCAGACACTGAGTGACGGGAGCCCTGGCAGCACGCCGCTCGTCACGTTCGCCGGCGCGACCACAGAGGCGCAGCTCCTCGCCCTCTATCGGGCAGCTTCGGCGCTCGTGTACCCGTCGCGCTATGAGGGTTTCGGGCTGCCGCTGCTCGAAGCGATGGCGTGTGGCACACCGGTCATCGCCGCTCGAACCTCGTCGATCCCGGAAGTTGTCGGCGATGCTGGAGTGCTACTCGATGCCGACGACGAAGGCGGCTGGATCGACGCGATCGAGCGGGTGCTCGAGGATGCGCCCCACCGTGATCGGTTGCGCGATCAAGGGCTTAGCCGCTCGGGTGAGTTCTCCTGGCAGCGCACGGCGGAGGAGACGGCTCGCGTCTACCGCGATCTCGTCGATGGCGCCAGGTGACGCCGCGCTTCTCGGTCATCGTCTTGAACTACAACGGCCGGGCGTGGCTCGAGCCGTGCCTCGGCGCGCTCACGACGCAATCCGGTGCCCCGTCATTTGAAGTCCTGCTCGTCGACAACGGGTCGAGTGACGGATCGATCGACTTCGCCGCTGCACGGTTTCCGTCCGTACGAATCGTCGACAACGGCCGCAATCTTGGCTTCGCCGGCGGCAACAACGCCGGCGCGCGGGTAGCAGCGGGCGAGCTGCTGGCGTTCCTGAACAACGACACGATTCCTGCGCCTGACTGGCTGTCGCGGCTTGATGCGGCCACCAAAGACGGCTCGGAACGGCGGCTTGTCACCTCCAGGATCGTGCGGCTCGATCGGCCGGACATTATCGACAGCGCCGGCGACGGATACCTCCGCGCCGGCGGCGCATTCAAGCACGGACACGGCGCCGCTGCCGCGGCCTATGCCGCGTCAGGCGAGGTCTTTGGCGCGTGCGGAGCAGCCTTCGCGATCGAGCGGCAGCTCTTCGAGCGCCTCGGCGGGTTCGACGACGACTTCTTCATGGTCTACGAGGACGTCGACCTGTCGTATCGGGCTCGGCTCGCGGGACACACCTGCTGGTACGCTGCCGATGCCGTGGTTCGTCACGCGGGGAGCGCCACGCTCGGTACGGTGAGCGCGCAAGCCGTGTATTACGGTCAAAGGAACCTGGAATGGACCTGGCTCAAGAACACGCCGACCGGTCTTTTACTTCGAACGCTCCCTGAACACCTGGCGTATTCCCTCGCTGGCGTGGCTCACTATATTGCCAGCGGTCGCGGCGGTGCTGCGATTCGCGGCAAGCTCGACGCGCTGGTTGGCGTGCCGCGTCTACTAAGGAAGCGGCGAGCTGTGCAGCGCGCGCGCCGCATCTCTCTCGCAAGCCTCGAAGGTTACCTGGAACGCGGTTGGATCGCTTTGAAACGCACCGAGAAGGCGCGGCCGCGCGAGGCCCGTTGATCGCCTACTTGGGCTCCACCTTTCCAATCATCAGCACCGCCTCCGCACCTGTAGGGGCGTTGGCGACCCTCAGGTCAAGGCGTCGAAATCGCGGGGCGTTTCTGTCGTGCGGCAACGGCAGGCGCAGGACAAGCCATCGCTCCGACGGCACATTGACGATGTCCGCGGGCCGGCCGTCCAAACGGAGCTCGAGCTTGATGTCGGTCGGCATGCTTGCGGCACGCAGTGGGATGGCGACCATCTGCGCGTCACCCGGCAGGAAGACACTGCCCGCAGCCCCAGACGTGCGGTAGCGGACGCCG
Organism: uncultured Acidobacteriota bacterium; assembly: GCA_963797625.1. Taxonomy (GTDB): domain Bacteria; phylum Acidobacteriota; class Vicinamibacteria; order Vicinamibacterales; family 2-12-FULL-66-21; genus DATBJJ01. The sequence goes on along the minus strand of CAWCQI010000042.1, from coordinate 61,653 downwards.
TCGACGGCGTCGTGCCAGACGGAGAGACCGACGCCGCGGTGCTCGAGGTTGAAGTCGGCTTTCTGACGATCAACACGGACCGGTATCGAAACGGCGATTGCGATTATCGCTGTCGTGACGACCCACGGCCGCAACCGGGGGCGCTCGGCCGGCTCGAGCGAGGAGCCCCAGCCGGCAGCGGCGCCGAGGAGGAGCCAAAACGCGATCGCGGGCTCGTCGATGAGCAGCGGATGCCCACCCAGCCACGAGAGCACGAAGGCCAGCAGTCCCGTCATGAGACCCCACCGCAAGGAATCGTGCAGGTCGGCCTCCAGCAGTCGGCGGCCGTAGCGAGCGGCAGACCACAGCAGCCACATCAGGACGCCGAACCCGACGATGCCCAGTTCGGCGAGAATCTGCAGGAAGTTGTTGTGCGCGTTTTCGTGGACGGCCGGGGGGAAGGTCGCGAGCAGCTCGGGCGAGCTGAATTCGCCGGACCTCGAATAGAAGCGGCCGATCCCGATACCAAAGGCCGGGTTGGCCGCGGTCATTCGCACGCCGGTCCTGGTGAGCTCCCAGCGAACCTGCGCCGCCGTCGCTGCAGACCGCTGGTTGCCGCGCTCGGGGATCCCGTACGCGGCAACCGCGGCGAGAAGCGCCAGCAAGAGCGCGGCGGCCGCCAGCGTGGTGCTGCGCACGCTGCCCCGGTGCATGCGCCACGCCCGCGCCCCGGCGGGCAACACCATTGCGAGCGTGCCCGCCATGACCGCCATCCGCGATCCGGCCACCCAGACCGAGCATCCGATCAGCAACACTGAGATCAGCCACGGCAGGCCCTTCGCCCGGATCGTCAGACCGATGGCAACGAACAGGGCCATGACGAAGTACGAGCCAGCGGCGTTGAGGTCGCCGTAATGCACGTTCACGCGCTCGGTCACGAACAGCCGCACGAAAGCGCCGGCCGGGCTGCCGAAACGCTGGGCGCTCTCCCACAAGCGCAGCAGGTTGAGGCCGGCGGCGACCGACGCTCCGCAGACTGCCCACGAGGCGAGTCGCGATGCGAACGCCGGAGCTTCTCGGGTCGCCGTGGCAGCCGCCCGGAAGAGCAGCAGCGATTCAATCAGCCGCATCGCGGCGTTGACCGGGTCGGAACTCGTATCAGAGATGAAGTATCCGTAGGCGACGAGCCGCCACAGTTCCGCACGCGTCGGCGGGCCACCGAACCGCCACGATTCGATGGCGAAATGCACCGCGAGCGACGCCACGACGATTGACAGCGCGAGCAGCCATGGCGCCTCAAGGGCGTCGCGGGGGCCAGGCCTGCGCACTGTGCATCGGGCGCAGTAACCGGCGCAGAATGCGACGACGAGCGCCTCCGGCCACGAGACCGCTCCATTCCAGTGGCGCCCCACCCACGCCGCGAAGGGCGCGAACGCGATCAGGACCAGCAGTCCGGAGCGAGGAGCCAGCGCGGAGAGCGGAACGACCGCCGCGATTGCGACGAGGATCACTCGCGGGATGGGATCGACGCGAAGAAGGGAGAGGAGGAGCGTGACGAAGACGGCGGCCGCCAACGCCGCACCGCTTCGTGCCCCCCAATCGCGCAGCGACGTCATCGAACGAGCGATCAGCGTGCCCCGATCACGGCGTAGTCGAGGTGGGTGAACAGGCGCGAATTGAGCTTTTCGACATTGGCGTTGAACGTCTCGGTCAGGTCGGCGAGCGACGCGTCCGCGCCGTCTGGAAGCGCCACTGCCTGCAGACGATCGTGAGCAGCAACCGGCGAGCGGAACTCGAGATCGGCGCGCGTGAAACCGCTCGCCAGTACCAGGTACTTCAGCGTCTCGGGATGCAGCGGCCACACGTGCGTGATGTCGCGGATGTAGCTGTCGAAGAACGCGACCCAGCACGCGGGGTTCAGCGTTTCGAGGACGATCCGGCCGCCGGGACGGACCTTGTGAAAGGCGAGCTCGAGGAACTGAAGGAGGTAGCCAGGTTGCAGGTGCTCGACGACTTGCGCTGCGAAGATGCCGCCGAGCGACGCATCGGGCAGCGTCGACAGGTAGCCGACGGCATCGGCTTCCGTGACGTCGAGTCCTCGGCTGCGGCACAGCTCGGCCATCTCATGATTCAAGTCGATGCCCCTCGCCTTGACGCCGGCGCCGGCAAGGAGCTCGAGAAACTCACCGCGCCCGCAGCCAATGTCGAGGACGTCCGCCGCGCCGGCAAAGAACGGAAGGTAGCTTTCGAGCCGCGCCCGGATCGCGTCGCGCGAGCCGCGAAACTGATCTTCGAAGCCGACGTACTTGTAGCTGTCGAGCGCTCGAAATGCCCCGCTCGTCCCCTGAACCCCCTGAACCCCTCTGAACCCCTTGAACCTCTTGAACCTTATGAACCTCTTGCCCAGAAAGGATCCGTTCGACCTCTCGTTTCAGCGCGAGCGATGACTGCTGGACGACTCCGAGTATCGCGCGGAGCTCGTCTATGACCGGCAGTGAGCGCGCGCGCGCGCGCGTCAGCGCGCTCGTCGCGCACGCTCAGCGATTCCCATCGCTTGTCGACATTCTCGGCCAGCCCGCTGAGCGACGCGTTCAGGACTAAGGCCTCCGCCGGCTGCCCGCCGATCGCGAGTATCGATGTAGGCGGTCATCTGCTGCAGATACTCGATGGTCCGGGCGTGGAATTCCGCCAGCCTGCCGAACTCATCCCGAAGGCGCGCGGTCGTCTCCTCCGCGCGGCGATGCGCTTCGTTGGCGGCAGCCGCGTTGCGATTCAGGTGATCGACGAGTCGGGAATTGAAGGAGGTCTGCTGCTGAAGATAAGGCGCCACCGTTCGCCAGATGAAACCCGAAAGGCGCCCACGCCATCCCGGCTGGGCAGCCGGCGCGGCGGCAGCGATGTTCCAGGCATCGTTAATCGACGGAAGCTGGGAGTCGTCGACGGTCCGGCTGGGTGACGGCCATTCACCTGGCCGAGGCAGGGCGCGATCGAGCGCCGTCAACGCGTCGTTGTAGCGCCGATCGGCCTCCTCGCGTTCACGGTCGAGGCGTCGGAGCGTCTGTTCGAGCGATTCCATCGATTCCGCGACTCAGACGCCGCGAGCGGTTCCGGCGAGCGCCGCGATCTTGCCGTCGGTCGGACTACTGGCCGCGGCGTGGGAGCGGCGGGCGATGCGGCCGGCACCGAACGCGAGGCGACCGGCTTCGACCGCGAGTTTCATGGCGGCCGCCATCGCTACCGGATCTCCCGCGAGCGCGATCGCCGTGTTCATCAACACGCCGTCGGCACCAAGTTCCATGGCGATGGCGGCGTCCGACGCCGTCCCGACGCCTGCATCGACGATGACCGGCACCCGGGACTGCTCGCGGATGATCAGGATGTTGTTCGGATTCTGGATGCCCAGGCCCGACCCGATCGGAGCACCGAGCGGCATGACGGCCGCGGCGCCAGCTTCCTCGAGCTTCCGGCAGATGACCGGATCGTCGTTCGTGTAAGGCAGGACCACGAAGCCTTCGCGGACCAGGACACGCGTGGCTTCGAGCAGGGCGACGTTGTCCGGAAAGAGCGTGCGCTCGTCGCCGATGACCTCGAGCTTCACCCAGTTCGACAGGCCGACTTCCCGCGCGAGCCGCGCCGTTCGAATCGCATCTTCTGCCGTATAGCAGCCGGCCGTGTTTGGCAGGATGAAGATCTTGCTTTGATCGATGTAGCCGAGCAGCGATTCGGCGCTCCGGTCCGACAGGTTGACGCGCCTCACCGCGACCGTCACCATCTCGGCGCCCGACGCCCGGTGCGCGTCAGCCATCACTGGATGGGACGGATACTTGCCCGTGCCCACGATCAACCGCGAGCGGAAGGTCTTGTCGGCGATGGTAAGAACGTCTGTGCTCATTGGGTCCGTGCCTTGCGACCACTCAGCCGGTACGCCGCCAACCCCAGCGGATGCGCCGACCAAAAGCTTTCACCGCCGAGAACGCTGAGTGCGCAGAGAACCCATTCATTTGCTCTGCGGTCTCGGCGCCCTCAGCGGTGAAAGGCTTTTGGCGCGAGAACGTCGATGAGTACCCTGGACTAACCGCCGCCGACGAAATTCACGATCTCGATCTCATCGCCATCCTTCACCACGACGGCTTCGTACTTGTCGCGCTTGACGACGATGAGGTTGTGTTCGACCGCCACGAGCCGGGAGTCGATCGTCAGGTCAGCGAGCAGGCCGCCGATGGTGACAGGGCCGGCGATCTCGAGGGGTTCACCGTTCACTCGAATCGTCACAGGATACCTCATTGATGAAATGGGGGAATGACTCGGCCGCGTCCGTCGCCTCCGGCGAAGGGGGACAGCCGGCCGAACGGCGCCATCAACCGATCGAGCGTGCCGCGGCCCTCATCGAGCAGATGAGGTGGCAGCGAGACGCGCGGAACCGGGCGTCGAACGGCGTCCTCTATCAGGTTACGGTAATCAGCCACCATTCTGTCGACGGAGTGCTCGCGCTGCCAATACGAGACGGCCGTCCGGCCGAGCGTTGCCCGAAGGAGCGGATCGGTACCAAGGCGTCGCATCGCCAGCCGAAGGGAGTGGTCCTCATCGAGAATGTCGATCGCGACCGCACACGGCGCAGCCGAAGACGCCGAGCCTGCGTTCGGCTGCCACGTCCGGGGGTCGAGCGTCGGCACATTCGCCAGATGCGCCAGGTCGACGATCACCGTGGGCTTGCCGGCGGCGAGGCAGCGCAACCACGGGCCTGACATTTCACGTGCAGTCGGCCAGCGGAGGTTGAGCGCGACGTCGCAGGCGGCGATGTTCTCGGTGAAGGCCTCGTCGGTCGGGAGATAGCCGGTGAGTGTGACGTCGCCACCGAGACCGTAGCGCTCGATGTCGTCGCGAAGGTCGTAGTGTTCGGGTACCGCGCCGGCCAGGAGCAGATGAGCGGCTGGAACGTATGGGCGCGTGGCGGCGAACGCGGCGAGAATCTGGGGAAGCCGCTTGTCGGGGGAGAGCCCTCCGTAGCAGCCGAAGACGACCGCGTCGGCCGAGATGCCGTGACGCTCGCGCGCGCGGAGGCCGGCGGCGCTTACGTCCGCGGTCGACAACGGGACCCCATGACCAAGGTGAATTGCGGTCACCCGGGCGTCGGGAATGGAGGCGATCAGCTGATCGGCGAGCACGGGGCTATGGACCGCGACGAGCCTCGAGGCGCGCGCGACGAGCCGGGTCATCGGCCAGTCGTAGAGCAGGTGAGTATCAAATCCCGCCACCGCCAGCTCAGCGATGTCGGCGTTCGCTTCCGGGTGGTTCGAGGCAAACTCAGCACGGTAATCGTCGGCGCGCAGCGTCCGGAGCAGAGCTGCCGCCCGCGCATGGTGCAGATGCGCGTCGTGCAGCACGGTCAGGCCCGGGTATCTGAAGAGGTAAGGCCACAGGTAGTCATGGTGCGACGAGTTGCCGACCTGAAAGACCGTAAGGTCGTACGGCTCTTGCCGATGCCGCCAGACGAAATCGTGCGCCGAGCGCGTCCCCGGCGCGACGCGCGCCACCGCCTCGTCGACGAAGAGGTCGATCTGGTGATCGGTCGAGAGGGCCGCCACGAGGTCGGCGCTGCACGCCGCGACGCCCGTCGGCACCGGAGGCATCGGGCTGAACCAGGCGAGACGGCTCATCACTGCATTCTAGATGGTTCAGGGTTCACGGTTCAGGGTTCAGGGTTCAAGGTTCAAAACCCGGGCCTTCGACCGTGAATCTCCTGAACCTTGAACCCTGAACCCTGAACCTTGAACCCTGAACCCTGAACCCTGAACCCGCGTCCGCTGTGATAGCATTTCGGTGCTCAGAATGGCGCGGACGGAGGCGCCTGGGCCTTGGAGACGCGTCGGGTGGCGACGCGCCTTTTTTTGCGACCGGCTTGAGAAAACATTCACAAGCCGCTGCTGGTTGACAGAAAACATGCACGGCTGGGTACCTATCCTCATCATGATCGGGCTCGGGGCCGGGTTCGGGGCGTTCAACATCCTCGCCTCGCATCTCATCGGTCCCAGCAAGCCGACCCCAGAAAAGCTCGCCCCGTACGAATGTGGCATGCCACCGGTCGGCGATGCCCGCGAACGGCATCCGGTCAAGTTCTATCTCGTGGCGATGATTTTTCTGCTCTTCGACATCGAGGTCGCGTTCCTCTATCCGTTCGCCATGGCGTTGCGGTCGCTCGGCTGGACCGGATTCGTGCAGATTCTGGTGTTCTTCGCGATCCTCCTGGCGGGGTACGTGTACGTCTGGCGCAAGGGCGTGCTCGATTGGGGACACGAGCGCGCGTAGGTTTCCGAACACTTTATGAGCGACGACATCGAAATTCCCAACGATCTGCCCTTCCTGACCACCAGCGTCGAGAAAATCGTCCAGTGGGCGCGGCGTTCGTCGGTCTGGCCGGTCACCTTCGGCCTCGCATGCTGCGCGATCGAGATGATGGCGATGAGCGCCGGCCGCTACGACATCGCGCGCTTCGGCGCCGAGGTCTTCCGCGGATCTCCGCGGCAGTCCGACCTGATGATTGTGGCCGGACGTCTGTCGCGCAAGATGGCCCCGGTGCTGCGCCGCATCTACGATCAGATGCCCGAGCCGAAATACGTCATCTCGATGGGAGCGTGTGCGTCGGTTGGCGGAGTCTTCGACAACTACGCGATTGTGCAGGGTGTCGATCAGGTCGTGCCCGTCGACGTCTTCGTGCCCGGCTGCCCGCCCCGTCCCGAGGCGCTCATCTACGGCATCGTCCAGCTCCAGCGGAAAATCGACAAGCAGAGGTCGTTCGTTTAGAGGCTATCTCATAAACTCCGTAGTGTCCGCCTTTAGGCGGACCATCGCGAGTCCGGCTGAAGCCGGACACTACGAATAAGGCTAGCCAGGGATAACACTACGTTCCATGCAAGCGACGGCCATCATCGAGGTCCTGTCACGCGCCCTGCCGGCGGATGCCACGAGGTTCGAAGTCGTGGAATCGCGCGACGGCATGCCGACGTTTTATGCCCCGCTCGACCTGCTGGTCGACGCCTGTCGGGTTCTGCGCGACGCGCCCGAGCTGCGCTTTGTCTTCCTCGCGGATGTGACGGCCGTCGACTATCATCCGCGCGACCCGCGGTACGAGGTCCTCTACATTCTGGCGTGTCCGGGCGTCGCGGGTTACGGCGACACTCCCAAGCGGTTGCGGCTGAAAGTGCGAGTCGCCGAGGCGGCAAGCGTGCCGTCGGTCTCGAGCGTCTGGCAGGCGGCGAACTGGGGCGAGCGCGAGGTCTACGACTTCTTTGGCCTGCACTTCGAGGGACATCCGGACATGCGCCGCATCCTGATGCCCGAGGACTGGGAAGGCTTCCCGATGCGGAAAGACTACCCGGTGCAGATCAATCAGCGCGTGAAGACCTACGAACCACTGCAGGTCTCGGAGGACGAGTTCGTCGCGAACATGGAGGCGGCGCGGCGGCGGGCACGGCCGGACTGATGCCGTCGAGCGATATCGGCGGCGCGGTGTCGATTGTGGGGCGCACGCTCGACGCAGCCATCGATGCGCACCGTCGCGTGCGCGGCCTCGATCTGACGGCAGTGGCCACGGCGGCCTCGACCATCACCAGCGCGCTTGGCTCCGGTCGCAAGCTGCTGGCGTTCGGTAACGGAGGGAGCGCCGGAGACGCGCAGCATCTCGTCGCCGAGCTCGTCGGACGTTTTCAGAAAGAGCGGCCGGGGTTTGCGGCGGTGGCGCTGACGGCGGACACGAGCCTGCTGACCAGCGTGGCCAACGACTACGGCTTCGAGCAGGTATTCGCGCGTCAGGTGAATGCGCTCGGTGTGGCCGGCGACGTTGCGTTTGCAATTTCGACGAGCGGGGCGTCGCCGAATGTGCTTGCCGCGCTCGAAGCGGCACGGGCGCGCGGGCTGCGGACCATCGCGTTGACCGGTCGTGACGGCGGGGAAGCCGGGCGCCTGGCCGAGGTCCACATCAACGTGCCGGACGACTGCACGGCGCGCGTGCAGGAAGTCCACATCACGTTGATCCATGCGATTTGCGAAATTGTAGAGATGGTGTGACGCGTGCCCACTGAACTTCGCACCGAAACGATGACCGTCAACATGGGACCCCAGCATCCCAGCACCCACGGCGTGCTGCGGCTGGTGCTGGAGTTGTCCGGCGAGACGGTTGTCTCGGCGGACACGACGATCGGCTACCTGCACACCGGCATCGAGAAGACTGCCGAGCAGAAGAAGTGGCAGCAGGTCATCCCGCTCGTCGAGCGGATGGACTATCTCGCCGCGCAGTCAAACAGCCTGGCGTTCTGCCTGTCGGTCGAGCGGCTGCTCGACGTCACGATGCCCGAGCGCGTCCAGAATATCCGCGTGCTCATCGCCGAGCTCCAGCGGCTGGCGAGCCATCTCGTGTGGCTGGCCACCCACGCGCTCGAAATCGGTGCCGTCTCGGTCATGATGTACTGCTTCCGCGAGCGGGAGCAGCTGCTCAACGTCAACGAGATGCTGGCCGGCTTCCGGATGTTTCCGAGCTACATCCGGATCGGCGGCCTTCGCGAGGACCTGCCGAGCGGGTTCCATCAGGCCGTCAAGAAATGGCTCGATGCCTTCCCCGGCCACTTGAGCGAGTACGAGGACTTGCTCACCAAGAACCAGATCTGGCTGAAGCGCACGCAGAACGTCGGCGTCATCACCAAAGACGACGCGATGACCTACGGGCTGGTCGGGCCGATGGCGCGGGCCACCGGAGTGGCCTACGACGTGCGCAAGGCGTTTCCGTATCTCGGTTACGAAACCTTCGACTTTTCGGTGCCCACGCAGACCGCCGGCGACGTGTTCGCGCGCTACCAGGTTCGGATGGCCGAGATGCGGGAGAGCACGAAGATCGCGCAGCAGGCGCTGGCCCGGATCACGCCGCGCGGCGTGTTCGACATCCAGGACTACAAGATCGTGCCGCCGCCCAAGGACAAGGTCTACAGCGAGATGGAAGCGCTGATTCAGCACTTCCTGATCTATTCGCAAGGATTCAACGTGCCCGCCGGCGAGGCGTACGTGCCGATTGAGGGCCCCCGCGGCGAGCACGGATTCAGCATCGTTTCTGACGGCACGAACCGGCCCTATCGCATCAAACTGCGCGCGCCCTCGTTCTATGCCTGTCAGGGGCTGCCGAAGATGCTGGTCGGCGGCATGATCGCCGACGTCATCGCCGTCATCGGCTCGACCGACGTCGTCATGGGAGACGTGGATCGATGAGCTTTCATCCGTTGATGGTCTACGACCAGCGCTTTCAGAAGTCGGAGCGCAAGGTCGCCGACGAGGGCCCGGCGTTCACCTTCACGCCCGAGCGCCGCGCCGCGCTCGACGAGATGCTGACGAAGTATCCGTCCGACCAGAAGCGCTCGGCGATTCTCGGCGCGTTGTACCTGGTCCAGGAGCAGCAGGGCTACCTCACGGCCAACGGCATGCGCCACGTGGCCGGCATCCTCGACATGACACCCGCCGAAGTCGAGGACGTCGCGACCTACTACGTGATGTTCTACAGGGAGCCAGTCGGCAAGTACGTGCTCCAGGTGTGCCGGACGCTGTCGTGCGCGCTGATGGGCGCCGAACGCGTGACCGAAGCGCTTTCCGACAAGCTCGGGATCAAGGTCGGCGAGACGGACGCGTCGGGGCTCTTTACGCTCATGGAATTCGAGTGCCTCGGCGCCTGCGATCGCGCGCCGATCGTGATGGTGAACAACGAGCACTGGCACGAGAAGGTGCGGCCTGAGGACGCGGGGAAGCTGGTTGACGAGATCCGCGCGAAGGGCGACAAGGCCTTCAGCGGCTGTCATCTGGACGTGGAACGATGAAGCTGCCAGCTCCCAGCTGCCAGCTCCCAGTCAGTCATGGCGAGCGCGTAGCTGGAAGCCGGAAGCTGGAAGCTGGAAGCTAATGGATCCCATCCTCACCACCTACGTTCGCGAGCCGAACAGCTACACGCTCGAGTTCTCGCTGAAACACCAGGCGTACGAGGGCCTGCGCAAGGCGCTCGCGATGAAGCCGGCCGAGGTCATCGATCTGGTCAAAGCGTCGGGGCTGCGCGGCCGGGGCGGCGCGGGCTTTCCGACCGGCCTCAAGTGGCAGTTCGTCACGAAGGACACGCCACTCCCGAAGTACATCTGCTGCAACGCCGACGAGAGCGAGCCCGGGACCTTCAAGGACCACGTCCTGATGGAGCGCAATCCGCACTCGCTCTTCGAGGGCTGCCTGATTGGGTGCTGGGCCATCGGCGCGAAGGTCGCCTACATCTACATTCGCGGCGAGTTCTATCACGTCCAGCGGGTGCTCGAGGCCGAGCTCGCCAAGGCCTACGCGCAGGGCTACGTCGGAAAGAACATCCTCGGCACGGGTTTCGATTGCGACATCGTGATTCACCGCGGCGCCGGCGCCTACGAGGCCGGCGAGGAAACGGCGCTCATCGAGTCGCTCGAAGGGAAGCGCGCACAGCCTCGGATCAAGCCGCCGTTCCCTGCGGCCTCGGGACTCTACAATTGCCCGACTGCCGTCAACAACGTCGAAACGCTCTGCAACCTGCCGCCGATTCTCCTCAACGGTGCCGAGTGGTTCGCCTCGCTCGGGCCGGAAAAGAACGGCGGTCCGAAGCTTTTCTGCGTCAGCGGCCACGTCAAGAAGCCCGGTGTCTTCGAAACGTCGATGAAGACGACGCTGCGCGAGCTGATCTATAACTACGCCGGCGGGCCGTTCGATGGCCGGAAGATCAAGGCGGTCATCCCCGGAGGATCGTCGGTGCCGATCCTCCTCGACGATCAGCTCGACATCCCGGCGAGCTTCGACGATGTCGCCAAGGCCGGATCGATGCTTGGCTCGGCCGGGATCATCGTGATGGACGACACGACCTGCATGGTCTGGGCGGCGAAGAACCTGCTCTATTTCTACAAGCACGAATCGTGCGGCAAGTGCACGCCGTGCCGCGAGGGCGGCGACTGGCTCTACAAGATCCTGACGCGCATCGACAACGGCGAAGGCGAGATGCGTGACATCGACCTGCTCGTCAGCATCGGGAACAACATCGTGGGCAAGACGCTCTGCGCGTTCGGCGACGCGGCGGCGACGCCGGCGCTGACGACGGTGAAGCACTTCCGCGCGGAGTTCGAGGCCCACGTCCGCGAAGGCCGCTGCACGGTGCCGTCGGCCTGGCGTGCCTCGAAAGACGCCGGTGGGTGCGCACTGATGGTGCTTGGCTCCAGCTGTCACGCCGATCATCGCGCACCTCGTTCTCATTTTCGTCATCTTCCAGATGCTCGTGCTGTCGGCCGCCTTCATGGTCTGGATGGAGCGGAAGGTGTGCGCCTACATCCAGGACCGCCTCGGGCCGAACCGCGTCGGCTACGCTGGCTGGTTGCAGCCGTTTGCCGACGTCATCAAGCTCATGACGAAGGAAGAGCTGCGTCCGAAAGCGGCCGACGCGATCCTCTTTTCGATCGCCCCGGTCCTCTCCGCGGGCGCGGCATTCGCGGCGTTCTCGGTCGTGCCGTTCGGCACGTCGACCACGCTCTTCGGGCTGTCTCGACGAACCGGTTCCGCTGCAGGTGACCGACGTCAATGTCGGCGTGCTGGTGCTCTTCGCCATCGCGTCGATGGGCGTCTACGGCATCGTGCTCGCCGGCTGGAGCTCGAACAGCAAATACTCGCTCCTCGGCGGTCTGCGCTCCGTCGGCGCAGATGATCAGTTACGAGTTGTCCTACGCGCTGGCGCTGGCCGCCGTCATCATGCTGGCCGGGTCGCTGTCGCTGCGCGAGATCGTGCTGGCGCAATCCGGCTACTGGTGGAGCTTCATCCCCAAGTGGTACCTCTTCCTCCAGCCGCTCGGGTTCTTCATCTACATGTGCGCGGGCGTTGCCGAGACCAACCGCGCGCCGTTTGACTTTCCCGAAGCGGAACAGGAGCTCGTCGCCGGCTACCACACCGAGTACAGCTCGATGAGCTTCGCGATGTTCTTCCTGGCCGAGTACGTGAACATGGTGACGGTGTCGGCGGTCGCGACCAGCCTGTATCTCGGCGGCTGGCTCGGTCCGTTCCTGCCCGACTGGCTGGGATGGATCTGGTTCCTGGTCAAGGTCTTCCTGCTGCTCTTCTTTTATGTCTGGATGCGGTGGACGTTGCCCCGCTACCGCTACGACCAGCTGATGGAGTTCGGGTGGAAGTGGCTCCTGCCCGCGGCGGTGCTCAATTTTCTGGCAACGGCCGCGCTGATTCTCTGGTTGGGATAGGGACATGGAGACCGCTGCTTTTTACATCTTCGCCGTCATCGCCGTCCTGGCGTCGCTGCTGGTCGTCGGTCAACGCAACCCGATGTACAGCGTGATGCTGCTGATCATGTCGTTCGGCGCGCTGGCGGGCCTCTACGTGCTCCTCGACGCGCCGTTTACCGCGGTCACGCAAATCATCATCTACGCCGGCGCGATCATGGTGCTGTTCCTCTTCGTCGTGATGCTGCTCAACGTGCCCGCGCGAAGAGCCGCTCCCGACCGCAGTCGTCGGCATGATTGGGCCGGCAGGCATGCGGTTCGGGGCCGTGTTATCGATCCTGCTCGGCGCCGAAGTGGTGTGGGCGATCTCGCGCATCGCGTTTGGCGGCCCGGGCGATGTCCTGTCGAACGATTTCAATCCGGCCGACGCCGAAGCGGTGAGCTCGGTGGCCAATATCGGCCGCGCGCTCTTCACTGACCATGCGTTCGCCTTCGAGGTCACGTCGGTGCTGATCCTGGTCGCGATGGTCGGCGCGGTCGTTCTGGCGCGGAAGGAGCACTGAGCGATGGTGCCGCTGAGCCACTACCTTCTTCTGTCCGGCATCCTCTTCTCGATCGGCACGGCCGGCGTATTTTTGCGCCGCAACCTGATTACGGTCCTCCTGTCGATCGAGATCATGCTCAATGCCGTGAACCTGATGTTCGTGGCGGTGGGACGTGCGCAAGGGACCGTCGACGGCCAGATCATTACCTTCTTCGTGATGACCGTCGCGGCGGCGGAGGCTGCGGTGGGTCTGGCAATCGTGATCGCGCTCTTCCGCCATCGCGAGACCCTCAGCCCTGACGCCTTTACGTCGCTCAAGTGGTGACATGCTGCTGCTGATTCCGCTCCTGCCCTTCATGGGCTTCGTCGTGAACGCCTTCCTGGGGCGGCGGCTCTCGAAGTCCGTCTCCGGCGGCATTGCCTGCCTGGTGATGATCGCGGCCTTCCTCGTCTCGGCGGTGTCGGCCTGGCCGCTCCTCGGGCATGGCGGCCACGCCGTCGAGCAGGTCGTGTTCACCTGGCTCTCGTCGGGGACTCTGCAGGTGCCGTTCGCGTTCAGGCTGGATCAGCTCTCGGCGCTGATGATCCTCGTCGTCACCGGCATCGGATCGCTCATCCACATCTACTCGACTGGCTACATGCACGAGGAGACCGACAGCGAGTACGCGCGCTATTTCTCGTACCTGAACCTGTTCGCGTCGTTCATGCTCGTGCTCGTGCTCGGCGCCAACTTCCCGGTCATGTTCGTCGGGTGGGAGGGCGTCGGCCTCTGCTCGTACCTGCTCATCGGCTTCTACTACACGAAGCAGTCGGCGTCGGACGCCGGCAAGAAGGCGTTTGTCGTCAACCGCATCGGCGACTTCGGGTTCATCCTCGGGATGCTCCTGATCTTCGTGACCTTCGACAGCCTGGACTTCCAGGCCGTGGCGGCGGCGGCGGCGCTGCGCGCGCCCGAGACGCTCGGCATGGGCGTGATGACGATCGCCACGCTCCTCCTGTTCGTCGGCGCCACTGGCAAGTCGGCGCAGCTGCCGCTGCATGTGTGGCTGCCGGACGCCATGGAGGGGCCAACGCCCGTCTCCGCCCTGATCCATGCGGCCACGATGGTCACCGCGGGCGTGTACATGATTGGCCGCAACGCCGTCCTCTTCTCGCACGCGCCGATGACGCTCGAGATCGTCGCCGGGATCGGCGTCGCGACCGCGCTCATGGCCGGAACGATCGGCCTCGTCCAGAACGACATCAAGCGCGTGCTGGCCTACTCGACTGTGTCGCAGCTCGGCTACATGTTCCTGGCGATGGGTATGGGGGCCTACGCCGCCGGTATCTTCCACCTCTACACGCACGCATTCTTCAAGGCGCTGCTGTTTCTCGGATCCGGCGCGGTCATCCACGCGCTGGCCGGCGAGCAGGATTTGCGGAACATGGGCGGCCTGAAGAAGTACCTGCCGATCACCTATTGGACATTCCTGATCGGCGCGCTGGCGATCGCCGGCGTTCCGTTCCTTTCGGGGTTCTTTTCAAAGGACGAAATTCTCTACAAGACATTTGTCGGGACGCAGTACCACCACGGCAGCACGCTGCTCTGGGCGATTGGCGCGGTGACGTCGCTCCTGACGGCGATCTACATGTTCCGGCTCGTGTACCTGACCTTCCATGGTGAGCGCCGGACCGCCGCCGCGGGACACGATGCGCACCACGGACACGGCCACGCTGCGCACGCCGGCCATGGTCATGGCGCGCCCCACGAGGCGCCGACATCGATGGCGATGCCGCTCGTCGTCCTGGCGATCGGGTCGGTGCTGGCAGGGTATGTCGGCGTACCTCACGCTCTCGGAGGGCACAACCTGATCGAGGGTTTTCTGGAACCCGCCTTCGAGGCGCATCAGACGGTCGGCGCTGCCGAGACACCGGCCGCTGCAGCGGGCGCTGAAGCCGAGGCCGTGGCGCTCACGGGTCAGGGCGAGGCGGCACACGAGGCCAGCGTTCCAGGCGACGTCGCCACTGAGCGGATGCTGATGGCGATTTCGACCGGCATCGCCGTAGCCGGCATCGGTATCGCGCTGGTTCTTCTGGCGGCGGCGTCCGCAGGCGGCGGCGGCTCTCGAACGCCAGTTCAGCGGCGTGCATCGGCTGCTCCTGAACAAGTACTACCTTGACGAAATCTACAACGCCGTCATCGTCCAGCCGATCAAGCAGCTGTCGACCGGCGCGCTCTGGAAAGGTGTGGATGCCGGGTTGATCGACGGCACGGTCAACGGCGTCGGCACCGGCGTCGAGAGCTTCAGCACGTCACTCCGCCGCCTGCAGACCGGTTCGGTGCGGACCTACGCCGCGTCGCTCTTCTGCGGCGCCGTGCTGATTCTGGGGTGGTACCTGTGGAGCTGAGGTTCGGCGTCGCCGGGCGCCTTCTTTTCCGGCGCGGACCGTCGGCGCGCCCCGTGTTCGGTTCACGACTACAGACATGCTCTCGCTAATCGTCTTTCTTCCTCTCGTGGGCGCGATTGTGGCGCTTCTGGCCGGCGGCCGCGGCGACCGTCCCGAACGCGAGCCGCTGGTGCGTAACATCGCGCTGGCGACGTCGCTCCTGACGTTTGCTGCGACGCTCGTCCTCTGGTGGCGCTTCGACCCGACCAGCGCCGACTACCAGTTCGTCGAGACGCACGCCTGGATGCCGATGTTCGGGATTCAATATCTGATCGGTGTCGACGGGATCAGCCTGTTTCTGCTCGTGCTGACCGGCTTCCTGACGCCCCTGGCGCTGCTCTCCTCGTGGGAGTCGGTGCACAAGAGCGTGAAGCTGTTTTCGTTCTTCGTGCTCGCGCTCGAGACGGCGATGCTCGGCGTCTTCGTTTCGATCGATCTCTTTCTCTTCTATATCTTCTGGGACGCGATGCTCATCCCGATGTACTTCCTGATCGGGATCTGGGGATACGAGCGGCGTATCTACGCGGCGATCAAGTTCATCCTCTACACGATGGCCGGCAGCGTGCTGATGCTCATCGCGATCATCGGCCTCGCCTGGGCGCACGCGGAGGCCAGCGGCACCGGGACGCCGAGCTTCAACCTGCTCGATCTCTACGGCCTGGCGCTCTCGGACCGGATGGAGAGCTGGTTCTTCCTGGCGTTCGCCGTCGCCTTTGCCATCAAAGTGCCGCTCTTTCCGTTCCACACCTGGCTGCCCGACGCGCACGTCGAGGCGCCCACGGCTGGGTCGGTCATCCTTGCCGGCGTGCTGCTGAAGATGGGCACCTACGGCTTGCTGCGCTTTGCGTTTCCGCTCTTTCCGGGCGCAGCCCTGGCGATGGCCCCGATCATCGCGTTGCTGGCCGTGATCGGCATCATCTATGGCGCTCTGGTGGCCATGGTGCAGCCCGACATGAAGAAGCTGGTGGCGTACTCGAGCGTCAGCCACCTCGGTTTCGTCGTCCTCGGGCTCTGCGCGATGAACCTGCAGGGTGTCCAGGGTTCGCTCTACCAGATGCTGAACCACGGCGTCAGCACCGGCGGGCTGTTCATGATCGTCGGCATGCTCTCGGACCGGCGGCACACGAGGCTCATCTCCGAGTTCGGCGGTCTCAAATCGGTCACGCCTCGGCTCGTCGCCGCGTTCCTCGTCGTGACGCTGTCGTCGATCGCGCTGCCGGGGCTGAATGGGTTCGTCGGGGAATTCCTGATCCTCGTCGGCGCGTTCCGCTGGAGTCCGACCCTCGCCGCGCTGGCCGCGACCGGCGTCATCCTCTCGGCCGTTTACATGCTGTGGATGTTCCAGCGCGTGAACTATGGGCCGGTGACCAGCGAGAAAAACCGCACCTTGCCTGACCTGACGCCGCGCGAATGGGCGCTCGTCGTGCCGACGATTGCGATGGCGATCCTGATGGGTGTTGTCCCGGGCATTTTCCTGCGACCGATGGAGCCGTCGGTCACGCGCCTGATCGAGCGGGTGACTGCCAACCAGCCCGTCCGCGTGCGCCTTGACGATCGCAGCACCGTGAACCCCGAACAACGAACCCAGAACAACGCACTCAGAACGACGAACCAAGAACGCCGCCCATGAGCGACTACGCCGCCATCATCCCGATCGTCATCGTTGTCCTGGCGGGCTGCGCCGCCATGATTGCCGAGGCCTTCCGACAGCGCGGCGAGCGGATGCCGATCGCCGGATTCGGACTCATCGGGCTGGTCGGCGCAGCGGTCGCGTCGGTGGTGCTCTGGGGCAGCGACGCACAGAGCTTCGGCGTCGTCCGATCCGACAACTTCGCCCTCTTCATCAACCTCGTCCTCTGCGTCGTCGGGGTGTTGACGATGCTGTTCTCGGACGAGATTGTCGAGCGCGAGCAGCTGCCCCCTGGCGAGTATTACGCGCTGACGCTCTTTTCCATCAGCGGCATGATGCTGATGGCGGCGGCGACCGACCTGCTGGTGATTTTTCTGGCACTCGAGATCCTGTCGCTCTCGGTCTACGTCCTGACCGGCATCCGTCGATCGAGCGCCGCGGGCGCGGAAGCCGCGTTCAAGTACTTTCTGCTCGGGGCGTTTTCGAGCGCGTTCTTTCTCTACGGCGTCGCCTTCGCCTTTGCGTTGTCGGGCTCGACTCGACTCGACGAGCTCGGCGCCGTCCTCTCCTCGCAGGGGGCCGGGCAACCGTCGATTATGTCCCTGCTGGCGGTAGGCCTTCTCGTCGTCGGCTTCGCCTTCAAGGTTTCTGCGGTGCCGTTCCACATGTGGACGCCCGACGCTTACGAAGGGGCGCCGACGATCGTGACGGCGTTCATGTCCACCGGGGTGAAAGCGGCGGCGTTTGCCGCCTTTGTTCGCGTGTTCCTGTCGCCGCTCGAGCCATTGCAGGATCAGTGGATTCCCATTCTCGTGGTCATTGCCGCCGCGACGATGATTCTCGGCACCGTCGTCGGCGTCGTGCAGAGCAACATCAAGCGGATGCTGGCCTATTCGAGCATCGCGCACGCCGGCTACCTGCTCCTCGGCTTGATTTCGACGACGAACACGGGCAAGGCTGCGGTGCTCTTCTACCTGCTGGCCTATGCCGTGTCGAATCTCGGCGCGCTCGGAATCGTCGCGTTGCTCGGCACTGCCCAGCACGAGCACGACCAGCTCAGAGACTTCGCGGGGTTGTCCAAATCGCGGCCGGGGCTCGCCGCCCTGATGACGGTGTTCCTGCTGTCGCTGGGAGGGTTCCCGCCCATGGCAGGCTTCATCGGCAAGTGGTACATCTTCAGCGCTGCGGTCGAACGCGGCCACTACTGGCTGGCGATCATCGGCGTCCTGACGAGCGTCGTGTCGGTCTTCTTCTACCTGCGTATCGTCGTCATGATGTACATGACCGACGGCAGCGACATCGTGCGTCCTCGAGTGCCGCTCCCGGCGGCCGCCGGCCTGGCGCTCGCCACTCTGGCAGTGATTTACCTTGGCGTGCTGCCAGCGAGAATCATCGCGCTGGCGCTCGATTCGATCTCGACAATTTTCTAGGCTCAGGGCTCAAGGCTCCAGGCTCAGGCAAGATCTTCGAGTAGCTGCTCGAAGGTTTTGCTTGAGCCCTGAGCCTTGAGCCCTGAGCCCTATCCGTTAACGCGCCTTGGCGTCGTGATGCGCGTGCGCGGCATGTGGCTCGATGGCTTGGGCTCCGGTCGCCGTCGAGGCGTCCCACACCTCCCGCAGCACGTAGGTGTCGCCATGCCTGGCGAAGATCACTTCGTCCTGACGCGGTCCAGCGGCGGGACTGTCCTTCTCGGTGAGCATCAGCACGGCGGAATGACCGCTGCGGAGCTCCAGCAGCGCGCGGTCGCCTTCGAGGGGCGTGACCGTATAGGATCCGGCCGGCATGGAGCGCTGGCCGACCATGAACGGAAATGTTGTCGTGAACTTCATCGTCGTCGTCAGTTGCGCGCTGGCCGTTCCGGCGCTGGCGATGACCAGGCCGGCCGCGACTAGAGCGCTTCGAAACAGGATCTTCATGGCTGACCTCCCAGGTCACCCTTTGGTTGATGTCTTCGCGGCCGAGGACGACACCCGTATCGACTCGACGCTTTTCTCACCCGCCGATTCCTTGTAACGGACCGTGGCCTTGTGCCCGGCGAGCTTGCCCAAGTCGTCTGGCGTGATTGCGTGCGACGAGTCCTGCAAGTGGGCCGATGGGCCGACGGTGAAATGCTGCTCGCCCTTTGACGTCGACAGCGTCAAAGCCTGCCCGGTTGCGTCGAACTGCACGATCTTCCCCGTGGCGACGAGCGTCGTCGGTGTCTGCGACTTCGATTTGGTCGGCTTGGCCGCAGACGCGCTGGTGGGCTGGGTCGTGGATTGTGGCTTCGCCGCGGGGGACGATGAGGCAGCTAGGGCTGAGGCGGCGAGCGACAGGCCGGCGAACGCGAGCGCCAGGGGACGGATGACTGTTTGCATGTGCGAACCTCCTGAAGAAATGTCCGATTCTGGCAGGCGTATGATCAACGGGCGTGCCGCGTCTGCCGCCAGGCATGCAATTGGGCTAAACGCTGCGTTTCATGCCATTTACACCATGAGTGCTCGATTCAACGGACGAGACCGGAGCGGCACGGCCGCCCCAGCGCGGCGAAATTGATCCTCCCGCTGTCCCTGCGCGCTCGTCTGCTGCTGCTCGTCGCGATCGTCGTGACGGCCGTCCTCACCACCGCGACCTACCTCGAAGTGCGATCGTTCGAGCGGTCGGTCGAGCGTGAGCTGCGTGAAACGGCCGACCACGCCGCCCGTGCGGTCGTCGACGACCTGAAGTCGCGCGGGGTCGAGTTCGATCCCGCCGATGTCCGCGACATCCTCAGCGAGCTCATCGAAGCCAACCCCGCATTGCGGTCGCTGTCGATATTCGAGGCCGACCGGCAGACGGTCGAGGTCCTCGTCAGCACCTCATCGGAGGAGCGGGCAGAGGCGATCGAGCTCGCGCGCGACGCGATGTCGGCGGGAGCCGAGCGTTCCGACACCGACGCGCGGCGTGTGTCGGTGGCGGTCCCGCTCCTGCGCGCTGGCCGGTCGATTGCCGTAGTGGCGTCGGTCTCGATGGCTGGCGTCGAGCAGGCGCGATCGCGGGGCCGCGAAGTGGCGATGCGGTTTGCCATGCCGACCGTGCTGCTCGTGACCTTGCTCATCGACGCGGTCACCCGGCGTGTCGTGCATCGGCCTATCGCCGAACTGCAGAAGACGATCCGGCACGTATCCGACGGCGATCTCACCTCGCGCGCGGCTATCCTCCGGCGCGACGAGCTCGGCATGGTGGCCGCCGGGCTCAACGACATGCTTGGCCGGCTGGAGCAGGCGAGCGACTTGCTTCAGCAGCGCGTACGGGAGGCGACCTCGGAAGTGCTCGTTCGCAACGCCGAGCTCGAAGAGAGTTATCAACGCGTGCTCGGGCTGCAGGAGGCTCTCGCGCGCGCCGAACGCATGGCCGCCGTCGGCGAGATGGCCGCCAGCGTCGCGCACCAGGTTGGTACGCCGTTGAACCTCGTCTCGGGCTACGTGCAGATGATCCGAGAGGATCCGCAGACGCAAACGGGCGTGCGCCAGCGCCTCGAGATTGTCGAGGCGCAGTTGTCGCAGGTCACGCACGTCCTGCGGACCATGCTCGACGAGGCGCGGCAGCCGACACCGAGGGTCACCACCAGCCTCGCCCCGATCGTCGATCGCGCGTGCACGATCGCCCGGCCGCGCCTGGCTCGCTCGGGCGTGCATCTCGACGTCCGGCTGGACGAATCGCTGCCCGACGTCGATGCCAACGCGCCGCAGCTCGAGCTCGCCCTGTTGAACCTCATCACCAACGCCGTCGATGCCATGCCCGAGGGCGGTACGCTCTCAATCCACGGCGCTGCCACGGAGAAGGGCATCCGGCTGGAGGTGGCCGACTCCGGTCCCGGGATCCCGGCCGATCTGCTGCCGCACCTCTTCGAACCCTGGGTGACGACCAAGCCGGTCGGGCGCGGGACGGGTCTGGGGCTCTCCATCGTGCGCGAGGTGCTGTCGGCTCTGGGAGGCGAGATTCACGCCGCGAACCGTGACGGCGGAGGAGCGGTCTTCACCATCGACCTACCGCCGAGCGCGGCGAGGCCGGCGTCTTCGGGTCCGGCAGGGCACTGATCGGTTCATCATGCATACCATTCTGGTCGTCGATGACGATCGCGAAACCTGCCGCTTCATCACCGAGCTCATCGCCGCGGAGAGCCGTCGTATCGTCTCCGAGCAGGACCCTGCGAGCGCCCTGCGCCTGCTGCGTCAGGAACGCGTCGACCTGATGGTGTCCGACATCAACCTCAACGCCTCCCAGTCGGGTCTCGATCTGCTGCGCGCGTTCAAGGTCGAGAACCCCGACGGCCAGGTACTGCTCATCAGCGGCTTCGGTACGCTCGAGACGGCGATCGAAGCCGTGCGCGCCGGCGCGTTCGACTACATCAGCAAGCCCTTCAACATCGCCGAGGTCAAGGCGATGGTGGACCGGGCGCTGGCCCACGTCGGTCCGGCGGAGTCGGTCGCGGCCCCTCATCATGCGGTCAAGGCGCCCGGCCTCATCGGACGGACGTCGGGCATGCTCGCGGTCTACAAGCAGATTGCCTACGCCGCCGATTCAGCGGCCCCCGTGCTCATCCTCGGCGAAAGCGGCACGGGCAAGGAGCTGGTGGCCCGCGCGATTCACGGCAACGGCCCGCGCGCGTCGCGGCCGTTTGTCGCCATCAATTGCGGCGCGATTCCCGAGACGCTTCTCGAATCCGAGCTCTTCGGCCACACGCGGGGCGCGTTCACCGGCGCCGTCACGGATAGGAAAGGCATCATCGAGCAGGCGAGCGGGGGGACGGTTCTCCTCGACGAGATTGGCGAGACGTCGCTGGCCCTGCAGGTGCGGCTGCTCCGCACGATCGAGGAGGGCGAGGTTCGCCCGGTGGGCGCCGGTCGGACCGTGAAAGTGGACGCTCGCGTCATCTCGGCGACCAATCGCGACCTCGAGAAGGAAGTCGCTGCGCAGCGCTTTCGACAGGACTTGTACTACCGGCTGAGCGTCATCGTGATCACGGTCCCGCCTCTCAGAGAGCGTCGGTCGGACATTCCGCTCCTCGTCGCGCAGTTCCTTCAGAACGCCTCTGCGCGCGCGGGCCGGACGGTCGAGCTCGCGCCGGAGGCGCTCGATGCGCTCACGGGCTACGACTGGCCGGGCAACGTGCGCGAGCTCGAGAACACCATCGAGCGGCTGGTGCTCTTCAGCCGCGGCTCATCGATTCACGCCTCGGATTTGCCGCCGGCGATCAGTGCCGTCGGCGCCAGCACGCAGTTGCACCAGCACATGTTCGCGGACCTGCCGTCGCTCGACGAGCTCGAGCGCCGATACCTGCTCCACGTCCTGCACGCCGTTGCCGGCAACCGCACCCGGGCGGCCGAGGTGATGGGCATCGATCGGCGCACGCTCTATCGGATGGCGATACGGTTTGGGCTGAATCTGCCGCAGGCCGGGGAGGAAGAGGACAGTCGATAGTCGGCAGTCTCAGTCGTCAGTTCGAGTCTTCAGTCCCAGTCGGCTCGTGATCCGTCACGGAAACAAACTGGACGCAGCCGCGATGACGAGCGCCGCGAGCTCGTCGTCCTGTTCGGGCGGGACGGTGCGCAGGTCGAGCAGGACGCGTTCGTTCTCGATTCTCGCGATGACTGGAGGGCGCTGTGCTCGCAGCGCGGATTCGAGGCGGGTGGCGGGAAGCGCAATTGCCACGAGGTGTGTCGGCAGCGTGGTTCCTGGCGCGCTGCCGCCGCCGATGGTCGAAGACCCCTTGACGACGTCCGCGAGGATGCCCGCGGCGGCGATCCGGGCCGACAGTGCATCCGCGCGACGGCCGATCGCGTCCGCCGACAGCGCGATCATGTGGACGACCGGAATCGAGTCGGTCGCGCGGCCGGCTGGCGTACTCCTCGAGCGTGGCCTCGAGCGCCGCGTAGGTCATCTTGTCCGCCCTGACTGCGCGCATCAGCGGGTGCTGACGGACCTGGCCGACGACCCCCGCGGTGCCGGCGATCACTCCCGCCTGCGGTCCGCCGAGCAGTTTGTCGCCGCTGAACATCACCATGCTCACGCCGGCGGCGACGCTGTCGGCGACCGAGGGTTCATTCCGGAGGGCCTCGAGGCCGGTCGGGACGCCCATGAATCCACTGCCGAGATCCTCGACCACGGGCAGGTTGAAACGCTTCGCGAGCGCGGTCAGTTCGGCGAGAGATGGACGCTCCGTGAATCCTTCGATGGTGAAGTTGGAGGGGTGCACGCGGAGTAGCAGCGCCGTTCGATCGGAGATCGCCGCCGCGTAGTCGGAGACCCGCGTCCGGTTGGTCGTGCCGACCTCACGCAAGATCGCTCCGGACTGCCTCATGACGTCGGGTACTCGGAACCCACCGCCGATCTCGACGAGCTCGCCGCGGGAGATGATCACCTCACGTCCTGCACCGAGGGCGGCCAGCGAGACAAGCGTCGCCGCCGCATTGTTGTTGACGATAATCGCTGCCTCGGCGCCGGTCAGCCGACAGATCAGCCGCTCGGCGTGCGTGTCACGCCGCCCACGGCCGCCCTTGGCCAGGTCGTATTCAAGGTTCGTATAGCCAGACGCGAGGGCAGCGACTCGCGCCGTGGCGACCGCGGCGAGCGGCGCCCGGCCGAGATTTGTGTGGACGATGACGCCCGTTGCGTTGATGACGGCAACGAGCGAGGGTGCGTGGTCGGCGTCGAGGCGGGCGCGGACCGCGGCCTCCATGGTTTCCATCACCAGATCGAGACCGTCCGAATCGGCCAGCCGCATGCGGATGACCGACGCCTCGGCGCGAAGCGCGTCGACGACCGCGGCGCGTCCGTAGGTCGCTTCCAGCTCCCGCATCGCCTGGCGCTGGCGCAGCTGCTCGATCGAAGGAATGCTCCGGCGGGACATCGCGATGATTGAATCACGAACCGGCAAACGCGAGAAGCGTTGGCTTGCCAGCCGAAGCTCTCGGCAGAATCCGATAGCCCTCCTTCGCTCGCTTCGCGAGCTGCGGAGGGCAAGCCTTCGCGTGAATCGAGGGCGAAGGTTGGATCGAAGCCTTGTAGAATAGAGGCGCTCATGAAACCGGCCGAATCCGGCACGCCCGCGAACGACAGCGCCCCTCCGTCGGTGGAGGTGCCGGACTATCGGCCGATCGAACGGTTCTGGCCGTATCTCGATCTGCCGGAACAGCCGACCGACGAGGAGCTGGCGAATCTGGATCCGGCACTGTCGGAAGCGCTCTTCGGGACGCCGCGGCGGCCGTTCTCCGTGACGCTGCAGTTTCCGGTGTTCGAAGGGCCCGACTATGCGCGCGCGCTCGAACTGGCGCGCGGGATCAGCCGAGTACCGAGAGATCGGGGAAGGCGCTGCTCGCCGTCATCGCGCGCGCTTCTATCCGCCCGATGCGCTGCGCCTGAGAACCCTGTTCGAGATCGTCGGACGCCTGGACGCCTGCGACGTCCTCATCGACGATCGGCCGCTGCCGTACGCCAGAGAACTCTGGCTGCCGCTGATGTGGTTCCTGATCTCCTGACGCAAATGGTCGATCCTCGATAGCATCCGCATGGCCGAACAGACAGACATCCAGAAGGACCTTCAGCTCCTGGCCGCCGATCTGAAGCGCCTCGAAGGCGAGTACAACATGTTTTTTTCGGGCCGGCTGCCGCGTCCGCCGTGGGAAACGCGCGGTCGGGTCGAAGCGATGGTCAAGCGCTACGATCGCGGCGTGAGCATGGGCACCGGCGATCGCTTCCGCTTCGAGATGCTGCAGTCGCGTTTCCAGTCGCTCGTCGAGCTGTGGGATCGCGGGATCCGTTCGCGCGAAGAAGGGCGTGCCGGCCCCTTCGCGCAGCCGCTGCCGAAGGCCGTGCCGAAAGCGGCCAAGCCGGCTGGAGGCAAAGTCGTCAGCGTTACGGCTTTTACCGATCCGGTGCGCGAGATGGACAAGCTTCACTCGCTCTACGATTCACTGATGGATGCGCGGCGGCAGCACGGCGAGGACGTCGTGCCGTTCCACAAGTTCGCGGCGCTCGTGAAGAATCAGGTATCGAAGCTGCGCGACCAGGGGACACCGGAGGTCGCGTTCCGCGTCGCGGTCAAGGACGGGAAAGTCGCGTTTACGGTACGGCCGATGAAGGAAACGAAAGAAGTGAAAGATTCGAAAGAGTCGAAGGAGTGATGCTGGGGGAACTGGAGACCGGAACGCCTTGCGGCATTCCGGTCTCGTGCGGGAATTTAGCTGGGCTTCGTTACGTTGCCAGCCTGCTGGCCCTTGGGGCCATCGACGATCTCGAACTCGACCGCCTGACCTTCCTCGAGCGTCCGGAAGCCATTGCCCTGGACGGCCGAGAAGTGGACGAAAACATCCGCCCCGCCTTCGCGTTCAATGAAACCGTAACCCTTCGCGTTGTTGAACCACTTGACCTTACCTGTGATACGCATCGTCCATTTCCTGCCTTGCGAAGCCGCGGCGCATGGCGCCGCATACCCATCCCCGGCCCCTGCGCATGTTTGACATGGCAGTGGCCGTGGACACAAAAAAAGACCGCGAGTGCGCGGCCTCGACTTACGATAGCTGGCCTCCCAGCCAGCGGATATGGTAAGGGGATTTGCCTGTAAATGTCAAGTAAATCGACAAATATGCGAGCAATTTTGAGTGTTTCGGACAAGACCGGACTGGTTGAGCTTGGCCGGGGCCTGGCTGCCCTCGGGGTCGAACTCGTCTCGACTGGTGGCACCGCGACCGCCCTGGCGGCTGCCGGTCTCCCGGTCGTTGGCGTCTCCGACGTGACTGGCTTTCCCGAGATGATGGACGGGCGCGTCAAGACCCTGCACCCGGCCATCCACGCCGGCATCCTGGCGCGCCGGTCCCGCCCGGACGACCTCGAGGCGATCGGCCGCCACGGAATTACTCCGGTCGACCTCGTTGTGGTGAACCTTTACCCCTTTGCCAAGGCCGCTCAGAACCCCGACACGCCATTCGATGCGCTCGTAGAAGAGATCGACATCGGCGGCCCGAGCCTGGTGAGGGCAGCGGCCAAGAATTTCCGCGACGTGCTCGTCGTCGTCGATCCGGCGGACTATTCGCAGGTGCTTGCCCAGTTGGGGCGCAGCGGCGGCCCGGAGCTCGAGTTCCGGTTTCGCCTGATGCAGAAGGCTTTTGAGCATACCGGGGTTTACGATTCGACAATCGCGGTCGCGCTCAAGCTTGTGGAGGTGGCCGAAGGCGCGATGACGCGGTCCGCGCTTCCGACGTCGCATCCGGCGCCGAAGGACTTGCGATACGGCGAGAATCCTCATCAGAAGGCGCAGTGGATGCCCGGCGTCGGGCCGTTGCTGCCTGCCTGGGAGATTCATCAGGGGAAGGAGCTCTCGTACACCAACCTCCTCGACCTCGACGCCGCGCTGCGAATTGCGCTCGAGTTCCCCGAGCCGGTTGGCGTCGTCATCAAGCATACCAACCCGTGCGGCGTGGCCCTGGGGGCGACGATTGCCGAGGCCTACGTACGAGCGCGCGAGGCCGATCCCCTGTCGGCGTTTGGCGGCATCGTCGGCCTCAACCGCACGCTCGACGGCGAGACCGCGCGTGCCTTGACATCCACGTTCATCGAGGCCGTGATCGCGCCCGCCGCTGGACGAGGAAGCCAAGCCCATCCTGGCGACGAAAGCGAATCTCCGCGTGGCGACCGTGGATTTCGCCAAGCTGGCCGCACTCGACAGCGAGTTCGCACGGGATGCGCGGAGCTTCCTTGGCGGCACGCTGATGCAGGACCGCGATGTCGTGACGGAGGCGCGCACGGCGTGGCCGCACGACGACTTCCCGAAGGTCGTGACCAAACGCGCGCCGACTCTCGAAGAGTGGATGGCGCTTCGCTTCGCGTGGCGCGTCTGCGGTCACGTCAAGTCGAACGCCGTGATTTTCACCAGCGCTGACCGAACGCTGGCGGTTGGCGCGGGACAGATGAGCCGCGTCGACGCGGTCAAGGTCGCAGTCATGAAAGCTGCCGCCGGGGCGCTTTCGGGCTCAGTCGCTGCTTCCGACGCGTTCTTTCCATTCCGCGACGGTCTCGACGCCGTTGCCGATGCCGGCGCGACCGCCATCGTGCAGCCCGGCGGATCGGTCCGCGACGCCGAAGTCATCGCAGCCGCGGACGAGCGCGGCCTGGCGATGGTCTTTACGGGAAGGCGACACTTCAGGCACTAAGGCTTGCAATTCTGAATACTGAATGCTGTGCTGAAGTGAATGATGAATTGAGAATTGCGAATCAAATGATGAATGAGGCAATGACGACTTAGTGACGCCACTTCGCCCTTCACTTCAGCATTCGCCACTCAACATTCAGCATTGGCTGGTGCTCCTTCTCGCCGTCTGTCCGTATTTCATCGATCTCGGCGGTTCGTCCATCTGGGATGCGAACGAGGCGTTCTATGTCGAGACGCCGCGCGAAATGATGGAGCGTGGCGACTACGTCAATCCGATGTTCAACTATGAGCCGCGCGTCAACAAGCCGGTGTTGAGCTACTGGATCGTTGCTGGCTTCTATCACCTGTTTGGCGTGTCGGTTGGCGTGCAGCGCGTCCCGATCGCGCTTGGCGGGATGGTGTTGATCGTCACGGCGTTCTTTCTCGCTCGAGCGGCGGCGCCAGCAGGGCGAGAGGCGGCCGCGGCATGGTGGTCCGCGCTCGGGCTTGCCGTGTCGCCGCGGTTGCTGATGTTCGCCCGTCGCATCTTCATCGATATCTACATTTCGATGTTCATGGCGCTGACGCTCCTGTTTTTCGCGCTCTCGGAGCGGTATCCCGCAAAACGCCGTTTGTATCTGATCCTCATGTATGTCTGCGTCGGGTTCGGTGTCCTGACGAAGGGCCCGATTGCGGCCTTGCTTCCGGGCCTGGTGTTTGCGATCTACCTGGTGGTCCACCGCGAGCTGGGGCGTGCCCGCGACATGCTGGTGCCGCTCGGAACGGTCATCGTTCTGGCGATCGTCGTGCCCTGGTACGCCGCCCTCTATCAGCAGTGGGGGTGGGGCCCGATCAAGTCCTTCGTCTTCGGTGAGAATCTCGCTCGCTATGTCGAGGGCGTCGGCGTCAACGCCGACCGGCCGGTCTGGTGGTACCTCCCGGTCGTCTTCAGCGACTCGTTCCCATGGTCGTTCTTTCTCTTTCCCGCGGCAGCGCTCTGGATCCGCGAACGACGCCAGGCGTTGACGGCAATTGACGGATCGAGTCGAATCCGGACGCTGCTGTGGCTCTGGATTCTGGGGATCGTCGGATTCTTCTCGCTCTCGGCTGGCAAACAGGACCTGTACATCTACCCAATCGCCCCGGCGATTGTGGCGCTCGCCGCGGTGGTGATTGCAGGCGCTGCGGCATCACCGTCCGCTGACGCGCGAACAAAGCTCGTCACCGCGGTCGTCGGCGGCGTGCTGATCGTGGCCGGGGCAGGGTTCCTGATCCTGTTCAACAGCGAGCTCGCAGTGTATGTGCTGGCTGGCTCCCTGTTCGTCGGAGCGATCGCGATCGCAGGCGGGTCCGCTGCGATTGTGCTCGCGCTTCGGCAGCGCATCGGCGCCGCACTCGTCACCGTCGTGTGCGCGCTCATCGCGGTCAACTGGATTTTCGTGCTGAAAGTGCTGCCAAGCTTCGAAGCATACAAGCCGGCGCCAGGACTTGCCGCGGTCCTCAAGGAGCGCGCGACGCCCGACGACATCATCGTCACCTACAACGTCGCGCTGCCAAGCCTCGTCTACTACCTCCGTCGACACATCGACGTGTTCTACGATCACGGCCCGGTCATCGAGCTGCTGCGCACCGGCCGCCCGCTGTTCCTGATGGCTTCCAGAGACGACTACGAGCGCGCGATCAAGCCAGAGGAATCTGCGCCGCTCTGCCGCGTGCGCTCGCAACCAACCTTCGACGTGAAGCTGAGAAACGTGCTGTCGCGCCAGCGTCTGCCGGAGATCCTGCTGCTGACGAACAAGTGCGGGCCGTGAGAAGTATTCCGACTCGGGGCTCGCGGGGCTCGGGCGAGCCGAAGGCCGACTGGAGACTGAGGACGGGACTAACGACCGGGACTGCTGACTGGAACTGGCGACTGAGACTGACGACTGCGACTGCCGACTAACGACTGTCGACTGACGACTGTCTGAGTTCGTCTATAGTCACTGTCGCCGGCCCGAACTTGCCGACGACGATGCCGGCGGCGCGGTTGGCGAGGCGTGCGGCGTCGGCGAGCGAGGCGCCGGCGGCGGCTGCGAGCGCCAGGGCGCTGATGACCGTATCTCCGGCGCCAGTCACGTCCGCGACCTCTCGGGCTTCGGCCGGCAGCTCGATTTCGACGTCGTGACCATCCTTGCCATCCGGTCCGAGCAACCACATCCCGTGCTCGCCGCGCGTAATCAGCACGGCGTCGCTCTTCGCTCGTTCCCGAAACCGGCGTGCCGCCTCCCGCGCATCGGCCGCCGACCGGATCCGCATGTGCGTCACCGACTCGGCCTCGTGGTGATTGGGCGTAATCACCGTGGCGCCCGCATATCGATCGATATGCGGAACCTTGGGATCGACGAGCAGTGGAATTCGGTGGGCCCGCGCCGCGTCGGCAGCGGCCGACGCGACCTGCGAGGTCACGACTCCCTTCAGGTAATCGGAGATGACGATTGCCTGCGCCGAAGCCGCCAGCTCGCCAATGCGCCTCACGACGGTCGCCTCGATCGAGGCATCGATTTCGCTGTCGCCCTCGTAGTCGATTCGCGCCACCTGCTGGTTCCGGTTCGTCACGACTCGCAGCTTGCGGGTCGTGCAGCGTGAGGTATCGCTGATGATGCCCGCTGTGCCGATCGAACGTCCGGCGAGATCGGCGAGCAGCCGCGCACCGTCGGGATCGCTGCCGACAACGCCGATGGCGTCCACGCGTCCGCCAAGAGCTACCACGTTGTGGGCAACATTGGCCGCGCCACCGAGTCGCCAGGTCTCGTGGTCGAACCGCACGATCGGGACCGGCGCCTCAGGCGAAATGCGATCGACGGTGCCAATGACGAATTGATCGATCATCAGGTCGCCGATCACGAGGATCGAACGTCCCCCGATGCGGTCGAGCAACTCGGTGAGCGGGGAAAATGTGGGCATCGTGGCTAGAAGTTCATAAAAAGGCGCGTAGTGTCCGCCTTCAGGCGGACGATCAGAGGTCCGGCTAACGCCGGACACGGCGAGAGGCCTAGGCGGCCCTCCGTTCGACGACGGGCGCCGGAACGCGTTCGGCGGCGTATGGCAGCGTCACAATCACCAGAAACAGCATCAGGAACTCGGAGTCGCCGAAATTGTATTCGAACATGCCCGCAGCCAGCATTGCGACGACGCAGGCGATGCCGCCCGCTGCGAGAGATGGCAGCGGCGACGTCCGGCGCAGGCGGAAGAAGTCGGCGAGCAGAGTCGCAACGAACCAGCACCAGATGCCCAGCGCCGGAAGCCCCCGCTCCGCGGCGATCTGCAAGGGCACGTTGTGGAGATGCGAATTGCGTTGACTGACGGCCGTGGGCTCCAGGTAGCCCGGATAGACCTGAATCACCATGTCAGGACCGACGCCGGTGAGAGGATAGTCCTTGATGATCCTGAACCCGCTCTTGATCATCGCCAGCCGATCGCGGTTCGACTGCACCGTCGACGTACTCGTTGCGCTATCTCCGTAGGTGTCCTTGAGCGACAGCATCGAAGAGAACCGATCGGAGACTGAAGCAGGTGCGAAGGCGATGAGCAAGCCCATCACGACCAGCAGCAACGCGGCCATCCGGAACACGGATCGGAGATCCCTGAGAAGAAACAGCGTGCCGATACCGGCGCACGCGCCGACCCAGGCGTTCCGGCTGAGGGTCAGGACCAGGGCGACGAGGACCGCCGGGAGGACGAGCGCCGCCCAGATCCGCTCCCGGCGCCGGAACATGACGCGCGCGACGGCGATGCACGCCACGAGCATGATGACTCCTGAGTAGGTCATGTAGTGCCCGAGGTTGCCCTGGACGCGCCTCGCGACGTTGTCGTAGTCCAGGATTCCGTACTGCACGATCCCGTACACGGCATTGAGCGCGCCGACGGTGATCACGAGGTCGACGACGGTCAGGCTGCGCTCTCCCCGAAACAGCCGATAAGTGATCGGGACGATGGCAAAGAGGAGGAGTTGCTTGCAGTCCGCGAAGCTGACTGCCCGGTTGGCCGAGAAGAGCGACGCGACGAGCGTCACACCGGCGTAGGCAGCGAGCGGCCAGAACATCCGCGGCACCTCGATGCGCTCGCGGTTGATGATGACGACGGCGAGCCACAGAAGGGCTGATAGTCCGAGCAGGATTCCCGAGGCGGCGATCGAGAATTGCGGCGCCGCGGCAAACCCCAGCATCGATACGTAGGCGGCCCGTTCCAGGCCCGACATGCGGTCGGGCGGAAATTCAGCCGGAAGTCGTGCGGCGAAGTTCATGCGTGCGTCCTCACCTCGATGTGGGCCCGAGCGATCGCGCGCTCCGCGGCGGCGATGACCGCCTGCGGTTCGATTCGCGTGAGGCAGCGAAAGTCACCCGGCGCGCAGGTCCGCTGATCGCACGGGCGGCAGGGCAGCCCGTCAATCTCCACCGATTCGGTCGGGACGTCGGGATTCCGCCATGGCGCGGACCGCGCCGAGAGCGTCGGCCCGTAAATGCCGACAACCGGTGTCCTCGTCGTCGAGGCGATGTGCAGGGGGCCGCTGTCACCGCCGATGAAGAGGGCGCTCCGCTCGATCAACGCGCGCAACTCCACGAGATCGACGTCGCCGAATTCGAGTACCTGGTCGCCTCGCCCTGGCCCCAGCTCGCGCCGCGCGGCGCGGCCGATTCGATCGGCGGCAGCCCGATCCGAGGGTCCCGAACTGAGGATGATGCGCCGGCGTTCGTCATTGAGCGCCAGCGCGCAGACGAGCGCGGCGAAGGCCGCCTCGGGCCATCGCCGAAACGGGTTGCCGGCGCTCACGTGAATCACGATGATCTCATGCCGTGTCTCCACTCCCGCCGCGCGCAGACGCGCGGCAAGCCGCGCATCGGTCTCAGCGTCGAGCACCATTTCTGCCGGATGGAGCGACGGGTCGGGTTCAGTGCCAGGCCATCCGGCGAGCGCCGTCAGAAGCGCCCATTGATTCATGACCGAGTGCCGGGGCTGCAGCTCCCGAGGCCGGTGCACGGTTCGCGTGTATTGCCAGCTCCGTCCCTCGATGTCGTAGCCGATTCGCTCGGATGCGCCGGTCGTCCACGTCAGCCAGGAGCTCCGAGGTCCGCCGTGGAGATCGATGACGATGTCGAACCGCTCGGCCCGTAGCCGCCGAGCCAGTCGCAGGTCGTCGCGCAGGCGT
The DNA here is from genome assembly GCA_963797625.1 of uncultured Acidobacteriota bacterium. GTDB lineage: Bacteria > Acidobacteriota > Vicinamibacteria > Vicinamibacterales > 2-12-FULL-66-21 > DATBJJ01. The sequence continues at coordinate 29,489 of CAWCQI010000042.1, read as the reverse complement.
CTCCACCCCCGCGTGCGCGGCACGACAATGACGTCCGCGAGGTGCGGGTTGCCGGTCACGACCGGCGCCGCTTCGCGTTCCACAAGGTAGGTCAGGCGAGCTTCCGGGAACGTTCGCTTGAGGGCGCCGACGAGCGGCGTCGTGAAGACCACGTCGCCGATGAGACGCAGGCGGATGAACAGTATCTTCACGGGTCTGCCGCGCGCCTCGGCTGCGGCTCGGGTCAGGGTTCGACGGTCGCTTCGTCCAGCAACATGACCGGAATATCGTCCTTGATCGGGTAGACGCGCTTGCACTCGCCGCACTTGAGCGCGGTGCCGTTCTTGACGAGCTCTACCTTCGTCTTGCAGTTGGGGCAGGCCAGTATTTCGAGCAGTTCGGGATCGACGGGCATAGCCTCGACTCTTCGTGACCGTGGCAGGCGGTCGTTGCCTGCGGTTGCACTATACCAGAAGCCGTTTGCGTCACCGGGCCGGCTGACGTCATTATAGTCATGTAGATGCGGCCTTTAGTGCTCTTGGTCTTGCTCTGGGCGTTGCTCCTGGCGACAGTCGCTCCCGCGAGCGCGGCGCAGTCCGCCCAGACAACCCCCGAGCGCGACGACGCCGCGTATCAGTTCCTGCTGGCCCGGCACCTCGAGAGTATCGGGCGCGTCGAGGAGGCAATCAAGGCCTACGAGCGAGCGATCGCGCTCGACTCGGGGTCGGCCGAACTCCGCGCCGAGCTCGCCGGGCTCTACGCCCGACAGGACAATGCCCTCGAGGCGGTCGCGAATGCTGAGGCTGCACTCGCGCGCGACCCCGCCAATCAAGAGGCGAACCGGATTCTCGGGACGGTCTACGCCGCCTATGCCGAGCGTCGCCTGGCCATGCGCAAGGGCGAGGATCCGGCCACCTATCCGGCCCGCGCGATTGCCGCCCTCGAGAAAGCCAGGGGCGACGGATTCGACATCGGACTCGACCTCGTTCTCGGCCGCTTATACCTGCAGACGGGAGCCTTCGACAAAGCCGTGCCGCTCCTCGGCCGGGTCGTCGAGCGTCAGCCTGGGCTTGTCGACGCCGCCATCCTTCTCGCGACGGCTCAGCAAGGCGCGGGTCAGTCAGCGCAGGCCGTCGAGACTCTGGAACGGGCGCTTCAGGAGAATCCCGAGTCGTTCAGGGCTCAGATGCGGCTGGCGGAGGTCTACGAGCAGGACGAGCAGTGGAACGAAGCGGCCAACGCGCTGGCCCGGGCGCAGGAACTGAATCCGCGCGCGCCGATGATCGCCAGACGCCGGGCGGTCGCGCTCCTGTCAGCCGGACGAGCGGCGGAGTCGCGCGACCTCCTGCTGGCGACGATTGCCTCGGGCCGAGCCGACGGCAAGGACCCGATTCTGCTGTACCTGCTCGCTGAGAGTCAGCGAGTGACCAAGGATCTCGATGCGGCGAAGGCCACGGCTGAAAAGCTCATCGCGGCCGACCCCGAGGACGTTCGCGGGCTTCATGTGCTGTCGCTCATCCTTCAGGACAAGGGCGACGTCAAGGGCGCCGAGAAGGCGCTCAGGGACCTGATCGCCCGCGATCCTCTGGATGCCAACGCGCTCAATTCGCTCGGCTACATGTTTGCAGAGCGCGGCGAGCGTCTCGATGAAGCGATCACGCTCGTGCAGCGCGCCCTCAAGATCGAGCCGGGCAACCCTTCGTATCTCGATAGCCTGGGTTGGGCCTATTTCCAGCAGGGCCAAATCGATCTGGCCGACCCGCCGCTGACAGAAGCGGCCGACAAACTGAAAGACAGTTCAGTCGTGCAGGATCACCTGGGCGACCTGCGATTCAAGCAGCGCCGGTTTGCCGACGCCGCCGCGGCCTGGGAGCGGGCGCTCGGCGGGGACGGTCAATCAATCGATCGCGCAAAAATCGAGGGCAAGATTCGCGAGGCTCGAGGCCGGATGTGAGTCGCGGGATCCGCCTGCTCCCTGCAGTCCTCAGCCTCGTCATTGCTTCCTGCGCGCCACGGATCGTCGCGCTCCCGTCCGGGGACGGCACGGAGTTTCCCGATTACGCGCCCGCCTACGAGCGCGCGACTGCTTCATGCTCGTCGGTGCGCAGCCTTGTGGCGATCCTGTCGATTTCCGGCAACGCCTTCCGTCAGCGTCTGCGGGCCAAGCTCGACGCCGGCTTCGAGGCGCCCTCGCGCGTTCGTCTCGAGCTTCCTGCGCCGGGTAAACCGTTCTTCACGTTCGTGGCTAACGGCACGGCAGCCACGCTCCTTCTGCCGCGCGACGGGCGAGTCCTGAGGGATGCGCCACCCGCCGAGACGCTCGAAGCGCTCGCCGGCGTGTCCGTCGGTCCAGATGACTTGCGGACGATCGTCGCTGGCTGCGGTTTGACGATGGGGACGGTCACACGCGCGCGGATGTTCTCAGGTGGCTGGGCGGCGATTTATGCCGATCGTGCCACGATGTGGCTGCAGCAGATCGAAGGTGAATGGCGCCTGGCAGTGGCCACGCGCGCCACCACGACGAGTGCGGCAGGCCCCCTCGAGGTGCGATACAGCGATTTTGTCGCTGGCCGTCCGGCAACGATCCGCCTTCGTGCGCTAGCCGACTACACGGTGAGCGGGCAGTCGCAAGGCCAATACTGATCTGACGATTCGACTTGTCGCAGGTGGAGGTGAATCAGCCGATCGATCCTGCGGCGTTCGCCGTCGACATCCCGGCGGACGCGGTCCCCATCACGCTCGACGAGCTGCGACGGGCGGGGCCACTTGGCCGGTAACGCCTCCTTCAAACGCATGCGCGTGCTGGCGCGAGCGCACGCCAAGGTCAACCTCGATCTTCGGGTGCTTGGAACCAGGGCCGACGGCTATCACGAGCTGCGCACGGTCTTTCAGTCGATTGCGCTGCACGACACATTGCTCTGCATCGCGAGACCCGGTCCCTTCGCGCTGAAGTGCCGGAAGTCGGGCGTTCCGCTCGACGAATCGAACCTCGTCTGGCGGGCCGCGTCTGCATTGTGGACCGCTATTGGCCGTGCCGGCACACCAACGGATCTTTCGATCTCTCTCCGGAAAGAGATACCGATGCAAGCCGGGCTCGGCGGCGGCAGCGCGGATGCCGCGGCAGCACTGCTGGCCCTGTCGCGTGTATGGGGCGGGGTGCCGCTGCCGCTCCTGCGGGACGTCGCCGGCACCATCGGTGCGGACGTGCCGTACTTTCTGTCGGGCGGCACGGCACTCGGGCTGGGGCGCGGCGAGGAAATCTATCCCCTCGTCGACTTGCCGACCCACTGGATCGTGATTGTGCAGCCGCCCTACGGCATTTCCACCGCCGAGGCGTACGCGTGGTACGACGAGGATCGCGCCGCGGGCCTGCGCGAGCCGCGTGAGCCGCAGATGTTGCCCGTGCCGTGGCCGACTCGAGCGGCTCAGATGATCAACGACCTCGAACCGCCCGTCGTCCGGCGGCACCCCGAGATTGGCGCGCTCAAAACGGTGCTGAGAGAAGCTGGCGCCGTGGCCGCTGCGATGTCGGGTAGCGGCTCCGCCGTCTTTGGGCTGTTTCGCACGCAAGCCGCGGCGTCCCGAGCGCTCAAGCCCGTGTCGCGTTCCGGGGCCAGAGCGCGGTTGACCCGCACGTTGAGCCGCGCCGAGCACGAGCGCCGGGCCCGTCCGGTTGCCACTAAATCGCGTTCGGTATAAACTTATCCCTTTGCGGACAGGCTGCGGGACGCGCCTGAGGAGTGGCGTGTCACGAGCGCCCGCCCAAGGCTCAGGCTGAAGCACGCGAGCGCCTTCGGCGGCGCTCCGTCGCAAGCCAAGCAAACTGGTGGAGTTCCCGTGGACGTCCGGCCGATGGGGCGTGGCCAAGCGGTAAGGCGCGGGACTTTGGATCCCGTATTCGGAGGTTCGAATCCTCCCGCCCCAACCAGTACCGAGTCACGCGAGGCCGACGGTATGAGTCGCGGGCAGCTGAAACTGTTTTCGGGCAGCGCACACCGGGCGCTCGCCGCCGAGATTGGCGAGTTCCTCGGCGTCCAGCTGGGGCAGGCCAGGCTGCTGCGTTTTCCGGATACGGAAGTCTCGTTCCAGATCGACGAAAACATCCGCGGCACCGATGTCTTCGTCGTGCAGCCGACCTGTGCGCCGGTTGACGAGCACCTGGTTGAATTGTGCGTGATGATGGACGCGTTCCGCCGCTCGTCGGCGTCGCGGATCACGGCGGTCATCCCGTATTACGGCTACGCGCGACAGGATCGGAAGGACAAGCCGCGGGTGCCGATTTCGGCCAAGCTGGTCGCGAATCTGCTGAGCGCCGCCGGCGCGAACCGCGTGCTGACGATGGATCTGCACAAGGCGCAGATCCAGGGCTTTTTCGATATTCCGGTCGATCACCTGTTTGCCGCGCCGGTGATCATCGAGTACTGCGCGAGGCTCGGGATGCCCGACCTCACGATCGTCTCGCCGGATGCCGGGGGCGCCGAGCGCGCCCGCGCCTACGCGAAGCGTCTTGATGCGGAACTCGCCATCATCGACAAGCGCCGTAGCGACGATGGGACGGCAGAAGTGATGAACGTGATCGGTGATGTGGCCGGTCGGACCTGCATCATCCAGGACGACATCATCGACACTGCGGGGACGATCGTCAAGGCGGCGAACGCGCTCAAGGCGAATGGCGCCGAGCGGGTGATCGCGTGCGCCGTGCACGGCGTGCTCTCCGGGCCGGCCGTCGAGCGGCTGGAGTCGGCGCCGATCGAGCAGGTGGTGATCACGAACACGATCCCGCTGCACTCGGATCGCGCGCGCAGCTGCTCGAAGATCCGCCAGCTGTCGGTGGCGCGCCTGCTGGGGCAGGCGATTCGGAGTATCAACGAGGAGACGTCGGTTTCTTCGTCTGTTCGTGTAAGAGAAGCTCTCAGCTGTCAGCTCTCAGCTGTCAGCCTGAAGGGCACGGGCAGGATGGCGGGTTCTGGAACAACGTAGGCTTTGGGCTCGTTGAGAGCTGAAAGCTGATAGCTGAAAGCTAGTTTATGGCCGCTGCAACACTGAAGTTCGAGAAGCGTGAGACCCGAGGCAAGAACGAGGCGCGCCGGCTGCGCGCGAGCGGACGCATCCCGGCCGTGCTCTACGGCGCCGAGAAAGGGAAGGCGTTCGAGATCGCCGTCGATCCGAAGGCGCTGCTGAAGATCCTGCACTCGGAATCGGGCGTCAACACGCTCATCGGTCTCGAGGGGCTGTCCGACGCCGGCCGCGACACGCGGGTGCTGGTCAAGGAGTATCAGCTCGACCCGATCGACCACAAGCTGCTCCATGCCGACTTCTATCAGGTCGCGATGGACAAGATGCTGACGGTCACGGTCCCGGTCGTCCTCAAGGGCGAGGCCAAGGGCGTCAAGCAGCAGGGTGGCATCGTCGACTTCGTGAATCGCGAGGTCGAGATCGAAGTGCTGCCGGGTGACATTCCCGAGAACATCACCGTCGACATCAGCGAGCTGATGCTGAATCAGGGCGTGCGGGTCAGGGACCTTCCCACCGAAGGCGTGAAGTGGACCGCGGTCAGCGACGCGGACATGATGATCGTGCACGTCGTGACGCTGAAGGTCGAGGAAGAGGCGCCGGCGGCCGAGGCGGTTGCGGCGGCGCCAGGTGCGGCGCCCGCCGAGCCCGAGGTCATCAAGAAGGGCAAGGCGGACAAGGAGAAGGACGCGGAGTAGCAGCGCGGATCTCGCGGATCACGCGGATCGAACCGTTGAGGCCCCGCGAGCAGTAAATGATGAAGCTGGTTGTTGGACTGGGCAACCCGGGTCGGAGATACGCGGGCACCCGGCACAACGTCGGCTTCGACGTCGTCGATGTCCTGGCCGAGCGGCACGGGCTCCAGTGGGAGTCGGCGCCGGCCGAGGCGCTGATGGCCAAGTGGCGAAGCGCTGGAACGCTCGTGGTCAAGCCGCTGACGTTCATGAACCTCAGCGGCCATGCGGTCGGCGACCTGCTGCGGTACTTCAAGGTCGAGATTGCCGACCTGCTGGTGGTCGTCGACGAAGCGCAGCTCGAGCTGGGAAGGCTCCGGACTCGTGGCAGTGGATTGGCCGGAGGCCACAACGGGCTGAAGTCGGTCATCGAGCAGTTGGGCACGGACGAGTTCGCGCGGATGCGGTTCGGCGTCGGCCGGGGTGACGGGCGACGGGGCCTGGCCGATCACGTGCTCGCGACGTTCGACCGCGACGAGCAGGCGGTCGTATCCGAGGCGATTTCGCGGGCGGCTGATGCCGCTGAGGTGTTCGTCCGCGAGGGCATCGAACCGATGATGAATCGGTTCAATCGGCGGGAAGACAAGGAAGAAGACAGAAGTCAGAAGGAAGAAGACAGAAGCTAGAGAGAGACGAAGACCAATTCGTTTTCTCCTTGCTACCAAGCCGTCAGCTTTCAGCTGTCAGCTTTCAGCAAAGCGCTGAGAGCTGATAGCTGAGAGCTGATAGCTACGAAGGTAGCCATCAGTCCACAAGGAGAGTCAATGAGCGCAAGCAGACAGTACGAGCTCGTCTACCTCATCACACCCGATGCGTCGGACCAGGAGGTCGCCGATCTGCACACGCAAATCGAGCAGATCGTCCAGCGGTTTGGCAGCACCAATGCCGTCCTCGACAAGACCGAGAACTGGGGCCGGCGGAAGCTGGCCTACGAGATCGGGCATCACCGTGAAGCCACCTACGTCGTCGAGACGATCAGCAGCACGTCAGGCGACGTGATGAAGGAGATCGATCGCCGGCTGCGCGTGACCGATCAGGTCATCCGGCATCTGGTCGTCCGCGTCGACGAGGAGATTCGCGTGGCCGATCGGACGCGCGACGCGCGCAAGGCCAATCAGGCGCGGCGCCGGGTTGCGCGCGGGCTGCCGCCGGAGCCGGCACCGGGCGAGAAGCGCGGCGACCAGGACATGGATGACGATCGCGACGGCATGGAGGTCCAGCGATGAGCGAAGAACGAGGCGGAGGCGGACGCGGTCGCGGCGGCAAAGGCGGCGACAAGGACAAGAACAAGGACGGCCCGCGCCGTGGCGGCGGATTCTTCCGGCGCCGGCGGGTGTGCAAGTTCTGCGCGGAGAAGATCGACTACATCAACTACAAGGACGTCCGGCTGCTGGCGCCGTTCCTGCCTGAACGAGGCAAGATCCAGCCGCGCCGGATTTCCGGAACGTGCGCCCTGCACCAGCGCAAGCTCCAGACCGCGATCAAGCGCGCGCGGCAGCTGGCGCTCGTGCCGTACGTCACAGATTGACAATAGCTATCAGCTGACAGCTTTCAGCTGTCAGCTAAACTCTCACCACGCAGCCGAGCGGCTAGGCTCTGAATGCTCTGAGCTGATAGCTGAGAGCTGATAGCTGAGAGCTGCACAGAGGACGCACCATGGAAGTCATTCTCAGAGAACACGTCGATAACCTCGGCCGGCGCGGCGAGGTCGTGAAGGTCGCGAACGGCTACGCGCGAAACTATCTGCTGCCGCGAAAAATGGCGCTCGTCGTCAACGAGGCGAACAAGAAGCAGATCGAGCGCGAACGGGAGGCGGCCGAAGCGCGCGAGCTCGAGGAGAAGTCCCAGGCCGAGGCCTTCGGGCAGCGCCTGTCGCAGACCGAAGTCGAGATCGCCCGGCGCGTCGGCGAGAACAACACGCTCTATGGCTCGGTCACCTCGGCCGACATCGCGCAGGCGCTCGCGGCGAAAGGTTTCGAGATCGAGAAGCGCAAGATTCATCTGCCGGAGCCGCTGAAGGCTCTGGGTGAGGTCACGGTACCTGTGAAGGTGCATCGCGACGTGACCTCGCAGGTGAAGGTGACCATCGTCGCCGCGCAGCGCTGACGCGCTTCCAACTCGAACGAATCGAATCGGGTGATCGACCGAGTGGTTGGTCGATCACCCGGCACGACGAATCTGGTATTCTTGCGCCGACCCCTCAGATGCCAGACGTTGCCGCCGAGCGCACGCTTCCCCACAGTCTTGATGCCGAGAAGTCGGTGCTCGGCGCGATCCTGATCCACAACGAAGCCTTCAACCACGCCGCCGAGCTCATCGACGCGCGTGATTTCTTTCGCGACGCCCACCGCCGCATCTTCAACAGCATGGTGGCGCTCAGCGAGCGCAACGACCCAATCGATTTCGTCACGCTGAGAGAAGAGCTGTCCCGTACCGGCCAGCTCGACGAGGTCGGCGGCCCGGCGTACATCGCGTCATTGGCCGACGGCGTGCCGCGCTCGACCAACGTCGAGTATTACGCGCGGATCGTCAAAGAGAAGTCGACGCTCAGAAGCCTGATCCACTCGGCCAACAAAATCCTCACCGAGGCCTACGAAGCCGAACAGGAACCGGACCTGCTGCTCGACGAGGCGGAGCGCGCGATCTTTGCCATCGCCGAAGATCGCATCCGCGCCGGCTTCGTCCCGTTGCGCGATCTCGTGCAGAGCAGCTTCGCAACCATCGAGAAGCTGCAGCAGCACAAGGGCCTGGTCACGGGTGTCCCGACCGGTTTTGTCGACCTCGATGAAATGACCTCCGGTCTCCAGCCGTCCGACCTCGTGCTGGTCGCGGCGCGGCCGTCGATGGGGAAGACGAGCTTCGTGCTCAACGTCGGACTCCACGTCGGCACGTCGACCGACATGACGGTCGGCCTGTTCAGCCTCGAGATGTCGAAAGAGCAGCTGTTCATGCGCATGCTCACCTCCGAGGCCCGCATCGATGCGCACCGGTTCAGAAGTGGATTCCTGAGCGAAAAGGATTACGGCCGCCTGTCGCACGCGCTCGGAACGCTCGCCGAGGCGCGCGTCTTCATCGACGACACCGCATCGATTGGCGTCCTCGAGATGCGCGCGAAGGCGCGGCGGCTGAAGGCCGAGCACGGCCTCCACCTGCTGATCATCGATTACATTCAGCTGATGCAGGGCCGCGGCCGATTCGAGAGCCGCCAGGCCGAGCTCGCGTCGATTTCGCGCTCCCTCAAGGGGCTCGCGAAGGAACTGAACGTGCCGATCGTCGCGCTGTCGCAGCTCTCGCGGGCACCCGAGACGCGTTCCGATCACCGGCCGCAGCTCTCGGACCTGCGCGAGTCGGGCGCGCTCGAGCAGGACGCGGACGTCGTGATGTTCATCTACCGCTCCGACCAATACCGAGACGACGATGGCCAGCCCAACCAGGAAGCGCAGGGCGTGGCAGAGATCATCATCGGCAAGCAGCGCAACGGACCGACCGGCACCGCCAAGCTGGCGTTCATCAAAGAGTTCACGCGGTTCGAGAACCTTGCCCACGGATCGCCATGATCCGGCCGACCGTCGCCCGCGTCGATCTCGACGCGATCCGTAGCAACTGCCGAGCGATTTCCGCGTATCTCGCGTCCGCCGGCCGTCCGGCGCCCGGCCTCGTCGCCGTCGTCAAGGCCAATGCCTACGGCCACGGCGCGCCTCAAGTCGCGCGCGCGCTCGAGGATGCCGGCGCCGCCATGCTTGCCTGCGCGGATATCGAGGAGGCGGTCGTGTTGCGGCAGGCGGGGGTCCGGGCGCCGATCCTGGTGTTTGGCGCGCTCAGTGTCAGCAACCTCGACGGCGTGTTCGACCATGACCTGACGCCAACCATCTCCACGCCGGGCGCGGCGCGGGCGCTTCAGGCGGCGGCCGCGGCCCGTGGCGTCACCTTGCGCTGTCATCTCAAGATCGACACCGGGATGAACCGGCTCGGGTTCCGGCACGACAACATCGATCGGACGCTGCCCGAAGTGGCCGGCAGCCCGAACCTCAAAGTCGATGCGGTCTATACGCACTTTGCGACCGCCGACGATCCCGATCACGCGCTCTTCGCCGAGCAGCGGACGCGCTTCGACGCCGTGCTCGCGCAGCTGCCGGGAATGGGCATCGACGGTCGCGTTCGTCACGCCGCCAACAGCGCCGCGCTTTTGCGCGACGAGCGCGTCTGGTACGACATGGTCCGCCCAGGGCTCCTGCTCTACGGAGTCGTGCCGCCTCCGCTTGCGACGACGATCTCCCTGCGACCGGCGCTTTCCCTGCACAGCAGGATCGTCGCCGTGAAGGGCATTCGCCCCGGCGAAGGCGCAGGCTACGGTCTCAAGGCAACGGTCACCGAACCGCGGACCTTCGCCGTCGTGCCGGCTGGCTATGCCGATGGGCTCGATCTTCGCCTGGCTGGCCGCGGATTCATGCTCGTGCGCGGCCGGCGGGCACCGATCGTCGGGTCCGTCTGCATGGACATGACGATGATCGACGTCACTGGCACCGACGTCGCGCCCGGCGACGAGGTCGTCATTGTCGGACACCAGGGCGATGAGTCGATTGGCGTGCGGGAGATCGCGGCCTCGATCGGGACCATTCCGTATGAGCTGCTATGCAGGGTGGGCAGCAGGATTCAGCGGGTGTATGACTACAGCTGTCAGCTACCAGCCATCAGCTGTCAGCTAAAACCTTCAGATCTGAGTCGCGCGACCGGGATCTTGCAAAGCACTTAGCTGGAAGCTGAAGCTGACAGCTGATAGCTACTCGATCACCTTCCAATCCCCCGACGCCAGCTCGCGCGCGGCGAACTGCCAGATGACGACGCGCTTGCCGGCGAGTCGTTCCGGGCCGGCGCGCTGGAGCAACGCGCGCGTCGCAAACGCTCCATCGTCGTTCTGAACGATGCGATCGAGCGGACGACCGAGCGCATAGGACAGCTGCTCGGCAAGTCCCGCGGAGTCACCCCAACCCATCGACGCCAGCGAGTAGATGTTGGTGAAGCTGTCGCCGAGCAGAAGCACGTCGGCCGTCTGGTTGGACCGCCACGGACTGCCATCTTCGGCGACCGCGCGGCTGATGACCACTCGTTCGGGAGGGTAGAGCGTCTGACCGGCAGGCAAGTCGAGCATGACCGCGGTGTCGCCGGCGTTGGTGACCTCCTGTTCGACGATCCGCAGGCCTGGTGACGGCGCCTGTGGCAAAGCCACGTGTTGACTCACGAACGCCGCCAGGCGCTCGGCCACGAGTTCCATGGCTTCGGGACGCCAGTGAGTGTCGGTCGCGAGGTACTGAGGCGACGATTGCCGAACGCTGCTCAGGATGTCTGCAGGGTCGAACAGCAAGATCCCCTGGCTGCGGAGCCACGCGACGAGATCGGGATACGACGAATTCTGCAGGACACCCGGCTGGCCCGAAGCGCTGGCGACGAGTCGTTCGGGATGCACGCCTGGCTTGACCGGCGTCGGCATGACGACGAGGATGATCCCCCGCGCGGCGAGTTGGCGATGGAAGGCGAGAATCGCCGGACGCGGGTCGGGTTGTGGAAGCTCAGTCCATTCGGAGGATGCGGCCCGCCGCCGACGAATCACGTCGGGTTCGAGAAAGCCTCTGTTCGTCAGATACTCGAGATCCGGTCTGTAGAACAACCAGCGATCGCGCCCGAGATAGACCCGTTCGTTCCCCGCGCCGAGCCACCCGCTGAGGACCTGCTGTGCCGGTGGGCGCAGCGTTTGTCCGAGAATGGATTCGTCCTCGAGCGCATTCTCGAACCCCGATAGTCCGGCCATGGCGGCGCGGTTCGCCGACAGTGCGCGCGTCCACAGGCTGGAGCCGCTGCTAACGGCAGCGGAAATGTGGTCCGGGATGTCCGTCAGTTTCGACCAGACCGTCGGTGCTCGATTCCCGGTCGCCCAGGGCACGACAATTTCGACGGCCGGCACGGCAACGATGCAGATGAGGAAGAACGCCGTGATGCCGCGAGCGACCGCCGGGCTCACAGTCGTGTGCCCGATCTCGATTTTCGCGATTTCCTCGCGGCTGGGTCCTCCCGACGGCAGCACTTGAGTATCAGACATCAGAAGATGAAGTAGATGAACGGGTTGTAGGCCTGCGTCGTCAAGGCAACGGCGGCGAGCACGAAGAGCGCGGCAATCGCGAACGCTTTGGCTGCCGTCAGCGTGCGGGTCCAATCCCACGTCTGCGGGCAGCCCCAGGTGACGATGCCGGCAATCAGGAAGGTGCCCAGATAGTAGGGCTGATAGACCACACCATCGAGGAGCATCGCGCCCGCGTGGGTGGCGCCCTGACCAGCCATGTCACTCAGATAGCGCATTGCGGTCGGCAGGTCTGAGGCGCGAAAGAAAACCCAGCTGACCAGCACCAGAACAAACGTGAACCCGACGCGGAGCGGCGCAGACAAGCGGCTGTAGGTGGCGGCCTTGCCGCGCATCCGCTCGAACGCCAGCAGCGCGCCATGCAGCCCTCCCCACACCAGAAAATTCCACGAGGCGCCGTGCCACAGTCCGCCAATCAGCATGACCACCAGGAGGTTGACGTAGGTTCGAGCTGGACCTTTGCGGTTCCCGCCGAGCGGCACGTACAAATAGTCGCGCAAGCAGGTCGAGAGCGAAATGTGCCAGCGCCGCCAGAATTCGGTGATCGATTGCGACTTGTACGGCGAATCGAAATTCTTGGCGAACACGAATCCCATCATCAGGCCGAGGCCGATCGCCATGTCCGAGTAGCCGCTGAAATCGAAGTAGATCTGGAAGGCATAGGCGGTGACGCCGTACCAGGCGTCGACCATGCTCAGGCTGCCCGATTCAAACGCGAGATCAGCAATCTTTCCGCAGGGGTTGGCGAGCAGGACCTTCTTGGTCATGCCGAGGCTGAAGAACGCCACGCCTCGCGTGAACTTCGTCACGGTGTGGGTCCGCGAACGAATCTGATCCGCGATCTCGGAGAAGCGGATGATCGGCCCGGCGACCAGTTGCGGGAACATCGACACGAACGCTGCGAAGTCGACGATGTTCCTGATCGCGTGCGCCTGTCCGCGGTACACGTCGATGACGTAGCTCATCGACTCGAACGTGTAGAAGCTGATGCCGAGCGGCAGCGTCACCCGCAGGGCGGTGTCCAGTCGAAGCTGGGGAAGGCCGATCCAGTCGATGAGGGCGTCGTAGTTCTCGACGCCGAAGTTGAAATACTTGAAGAAGCCGAGCAGCGACAGGTTGGTGACCACCGAGATCGTCAGGATCAGTTTGGCGCGGCCGGGAGCGCGGTTTGTTGGGGTCGACGATGTACTCGCGGCCGACCAGCACGCCTTCAGACTTTGCGATGAGCAGACCCGACGTGTAGTCGAGCAGCGTCGAGCCGAGCAGGAGCAGAAGAAACAGCGGGTTCGCCCAGCCGTAGAACACGTAGCTGAACAAGGTGAGTACGAGGTTTCTTGCTCTCGTCGGAGCCGCGTAGTACGCGAAGAGTGCGAGCGGAAGCAGGTAGAAGAGGAAGAGGTACGAGCTGAAGACCATTCGCGTCTGGCGCTAGGGCCTGATCTCGTAGTACAGCGGCAGGTCTGATGTGCCGATGTCGGTGATCAATCGTTCCCCTTCGAGCTCTGGATGAGCATCGTATCGCTCGACGGTCAGCCGGGTCGTGGCGCCGCGCGCTCTGGTGGCTTCGGGCAGGACCTTGCCGTCACGAATCGCCCACTGGGCGACATGAATGGTTTTTTGTGCGTACTGCCCCTCGACAACCGAGACAACGTCGTAGGCGTTGACGACGAGCGCGTGTCGATACGGCAGTATGGATGCCGGCGACGGAATCGGTCCGGCGTGCGCGAGCCGGACCTCGACCACGACGCGGCTCGGCGTGGCGCTCCCGGTTCGGGTTGCGCCTTGAGCCGGGGCGGTCGCGGCCGGGCCCACCGCGCCGGCCGGTCTGGCAGCGAAGGGGCTCTTGTCGCGATCGATCCAGACGTCAGGATAGGAATCACCGCCTCCGTTGTTCGTGACCTTCGACCAGGCTTCGATCCGCGAGAAGTCCTCGCTGAATCGGCCAAGCCAGACTTCGCTCTGCGTGCCGCCGCTGCGCACCTGATTGGCGCCGCCCTGATTGTAGGGGCCGCTCAACGCGAGGAACCGCGGATGATTGGTCCACCTCGGGTGATACACCTCGGGGTTCTGGAATCCGGGCGCCTGATTGAGCGCGACGGTCCACCGTTTCTTGGTGCGAACGTCGACGAGGGTCACGTTTCTGTGTGCGCCGTCGAAGTACCACGCGATCGGTCCGCGCGCGGTCGTCATCGCGGTCCAGCACCCATCGCCGATTGGCTCCCAGGACTTGTTCGGCAATTCGGCGATTCCCGCCTTTGGCCACGGAAAGAGACCGGCGGCAAAGCGTCCGTCCGCCGACAACTGAAACGTGTCGGCGCTCACTAGTGTCTTGTTCCAGACGAGCTCGGTCTTCGCCGGTTCGTTGATGGGAAAGCGCGAGACGGTCGGGAAGTCGTAGCTCTTGTCCTTGTTGCCGGTGCCGAGATAGACCCACGTCTGGCCGCCCGCCGGATCTTCCCAGACCGCCAGCGCAAAGCCTCGCCCGAGGCGGGTGAGCCCGGAGCCGTCCCACCCGACGACGAACACCTCGGGGCCCCCGTCCTGCGGCCGGGTCGAGAACACGATGCGATCGCCGCGCGGCGTCAGCAGTGGCTTGACGTAGCTCTGTCGCTTGCCGAGAATCACGCGCTCACCCTTGGCGTCCTCGGTCGACAGGCCCATCAGGATCAGCTGGTCGCCGGCGGCGAAGGGGTCGGTCCCGTCGCTCTGCACCCAAACCACCTTGGTGGCCGCGCCCGTGAACGCGCGGAGGCCGGTCGCGGGTGCTTCAACCGCACTGGCCGGCGGGTCAACCGCCTGCGACGCGTTCGAGCAAGCAGCGGCGGTCGCCAGGACCGCGGCGAGCGCGACGAGCCAGAGTCGTGTGGACAACCTCATTGAACTCACTCTAGCGTACCGGTTCGCGGCATTTCGGCTGAGCCAGTCGGCTATGATGGGTTAGACGCAAGCTTTCAGCTTTCAGCTCTCAGCTTTCAGCTCAAAGCATCCAGATCCTAGACCGCTGCGATTGTGATCTCGAGGGTTTAGCTGAGAGCTGACAGCTGAAGCTGAGAGCTGAAAGCTGACGATGAAACAGAAGACCGTGTTCGCCTGTCAGGAGTGCGGCGCGCAGTCGGCCAAGTGGCTCGGCCGCTGTCCCGAGTGCGGCGCCTGGAACTCGATGATCGAGGAGCGGCCGGTGCCCGCGGCCGTCGCGGCTGGCTCTGCGGACAAGCGCTACGCGCTGGCCGTGTCGGCGGGGCCGCAACTCTACGCCGACATCGATACGGTCGTTGCCGAACGACTGTCGACCGGCATCGGCGAATTCGATCGCGTGCTGGGCGGTGGCGTCGTGCCAGGCTCGCTCGTCCTCATCGGTGGAGAGCCCGGCATCGGTAAGTCGACGCTGCTCCTCCAGGCCGCTGCGCATTTTGCGCGCGCAGTCGGTCCGGTGCTCTATTGTTCAGGCGAAGAATCCGAGCATCAGATCAAGTCGCGGGGCGAGCGGCTCGGCGTCGAGCGCGCGCCGCTCTACATCCTCGCCGAGACCTGCCTCGAGCGGATCCTCGAGGAGATTGCCCGGCTCAAACCAGCCTTCGTCATCGTCGACTCCATCCAGACGGTGTTCTCGTTGAAGTTTCAGTCAGCCCCGGGAAGCATCGGCCAGGTGCGGGAATCGGCGACGCAGCTGCTTTTCGCCGCCAAAGGCCAGAACATCCCGACCTTTCTCGTCGGCCACGTCACGAAAGACGGCAACCTCGCCGGCCCGAAGGCGCTCGAGCACATCGTCGATACGGTGCTCTACTTCGAGGGCGAGAAGCACCACGCCCACCGTGTCGTACGCGCGGTGAAGAACCGGTTCGGCGCCGTCAGCGAGCTGGGGGTCTTCGAGATGACCGGGAGCGGCCTCAAGCCAGTGCCGAATCCCTCGCAACTCTTCCTCGCCGAACGAGCCGTCAGCGCGCCGGGATCGGCGGTGCTGTGTTGCGTCGAAGGATCGCGTCCGCTCCTCGTCGAGGTCCAGGCGCTCGTCAGCACCAGCTCGTACGGCAACGCGCGGCGGATGGCCAGCGGCCTCGACCAGAATCGGCTCTCATTACTGCTGGCCGTGCTCGAGAAGCGCGCCGGCCTCAATCTCGTGGCCGAGGACGTGTTTGTCAACGTCGCCGGGGGATTGAGCGTGGACGAGCCTGCGGCGGACCTCGCGATCATCGCGGCCGTCGCATCGAGCGTGCGCAATCGTCCGATACAAGCGTCGACGGCCGTGTTCGGCGAGGTCGGCCTGGGGGGGAAATCCGCGGCACGAGCCAGTCCTCGCTCCGGGTGCGCGAAGCTGCGCAGATGGGCTTCACGCGCTGCGTGGCCGCGGAGGGCAACGTCTCGCCAGCCGAGGTCCCCCCGGGGTGCGACCTGGTCGGGGTCAAGACCGTTTCCGAGGCGCTCGATCAATTGATCGATTGGTAGCCGGCGTCGGTATCATAGGGTGAAGTCTTCATATCCGGCATTCATACATCGCGGAGTTGGCTCATGCCCTGGCACCTGATCGTCCGTGTTTTGTTCGTGCTCGCGGTCACCTACGCGGCAGTCCTGGTTCGCCCGTTTACCGCGGACCTGTGGACCAACGCCATCGTCGGCGCGCTGCTTGGGCTGGTCATCATCGGCGTCGAAGCCCGGTTGCGCGAAGCCGAGGTGACCGACCTCCTTGGCGCGCTGATCGGCGGGGCGATTGGGCTCGGGCTCGCCAAAACGATCGGCGCGGCGCTCTTCTGGGCGGACGCGAGCGATGCGCGGGTCGCGTTCCTGCACAGCTTCACGCTGCTGGTCTTCCCGTACCTCGGCATCGTGATGGGCGCACGGAAAGGCGAGTGGCTGCAGCCGGCCCGGCTCGTGTCGCTCTTCCGCGACGCGGGTCCGCAGAAACGCTATCGACTGCTCGACACGAGCGTCATCATCGACGGCCGGATCGCTGACGTGTGCGAGACCGGTTTTCTCGATGGGACCCTGGTCATCCCCCAGTTCGTGCTGAAGGAATTGCAGCTGGTTGCCGACTCCCCGGACTCGCTCAAGCGCAACCGCGGCCGGCGCGGACTCGACATCCTCCAGAAAGTGCAGAAGATGTCCGGACTCGACGTCATGATTTCGGATATCGACTTCCCCGACGTCCGCGAAGTCGACCTCAAGCTGATCGAGCTGGCGCGAACGCTGCAGGGCAAGATTGTCACCAACGACTTCAATCTCAACAAGGTGGCGCAGCTCCGCGGCGTTCAGGTGCTCAACATCAACGAGCTTGCCAATGCGCTCAAGCCGGTCGTGCTGCCGGGCGAGTTCATGAAGGTCTTCATCCTCAAGGAAGGCAAGGAGTACAACCAGGGGGTTGCCTACCTCGACGACGGGACGATGGTCGTCGTCGACAACGCGCGGCGGATGATCAGCCGGAACATCGATATTGTCGTCACGAGCGTTCTGCAGACGACGGCCGGCAAGATGATCTTCGGACGCTACATCGAAGGCCCTGGCGCTCAGCCGTCGATTGGGCAGGTCACGGTTCCGGCGGGCACTCCAGCGCCGGGCGTCGTGTCGTCGAGCGGGGCTGGCCGCGCCCAGCCCAACGCGAAGTGATCCCGCCGTATCACTGGTGGCGAACGGTTTTCTTCCTGATCCCCGTCGATCGGCGTATTCACGATCGTCCTCGGCACGATTTCGGTGCTGTCGTCGTTCGTCGATTCGAGCGGCGACTTCGGCCACCGGTGCGCGCGCGCCTGGGCGTGGCTGGTGCTCAAGACGACGGGCGTCGACGTGTCGGTGCGCGGCGCTGATGCAGCTCGACCCGCACCGCAGCTACGTGTTCGCGTCGAACCACCAGAGCATCTACGACATTCCGATCGTCTTCACGGCGATGCCGCTCCAGCTGCGAATCGTCGCCAAGGCTTCGCTCGGTAATTTTCCGTTTCTCGGGTGGCACCTGCGGAGAACCGGCCATCTGCTGGTCGACCGCAAGAATCCGGGCGCCGGGGTCGTCAAGAAGATGGCCCGGCTGGTCAGCGGCGCGAAATCGCTGATCGTGTTTCCCGAGGGGACGCGCAGCGTGGATGGCACAGTCGCGCGTTTCAAGGCCGGCATGTTCCTGGTCGCGATCGACGCGGGGCTGCCGGTTGTGCCGGTGAGCATTGCCGGCAGCCGCCACGTGATGCTCAAGGGCCGGCTGATGACCTGCCCTGGCCGCGTGACGCTCACCGTCCACGAGCCGATTCTGACGGCAGGCGTCGGCCGGCAAGGGGCGCGGGATCTTGCGGAGCGCGTCCGTGAGGTCGTCATACAGGACGTCGCCTAGAGTCGCGAACAACACGGATCGGACTGATCAGCGACTTGTGAGATAGCTTCTAGTGCCAGTGGCCGGGATATAATTAGCGTTTGACCCTCCGGCAACCCCATCGCCCATGCATGTGACCGCGATCATCGCCGCGGGCGGAAGCGGACGAAGGCTCGGCGCGTCGGTTCCGAAGCAGTTGCTGGACGTCGGCGGCCGGACTCTCCTCGAGCGCAGTATCGACGCCTTCCGTTCGCATCCAGCGGTCGACGAAGTGATCGTTGCTGTTCCGGCGGACATGCTGGCCGCGCCGCCGTCATGTCTCGCATGGCTCGATGGCGCGCGCGACGTCCGTCTGGTCGCTGGCGGAGAACGCCGTCAGGATTCGGTCGCCAATGCGTTCGCGGCCGTGTCCGAGACGGTCGACATCGTCCTCGTCCACGATGCGGCGCGGCCGTTTGTCACGAGCGACGTCATCTCGCGCGCGATCGAAGGCGCCGTCGCGCACGGCGCCGCGATCGCGGCGCTGCCGGTCAGCGACACCGTGAAGCGCGTCGTGATCGACGAGGCGAGGGCTGGTGGCAGCGTGATCGTCGAGACGCTGCCACGGGAGGAGATTTTCCTGGCGCAGACGCCGCAGGCGTTCAGACGCGACGTGCTGCAGTCGGCGATCGCCGCAGGACGATCGACGGAGGCCACTGACGAGGCGATGCTGGCCGAGCGCGCCGGGTACCGCGTGCACGTCGTCATCGGCGATCCGGGAAACGGCAAGGTCACCACGGCCGCCGACCTCGCTGGCGCGCGCGCCCGTGTCGAACCGGCTGGCGGACGCGTCGGCGTGGGCTACGACTTGCACCGCCTGATCGAAGGGCGCCCGCTCGTCCTCGGAGGCGTGACGGTGCCCTCCGAGCGCGGGGCACTCGGGCATTCCGATGCCGACGTGATCTGTCATGCCGTCACGGACGCGATCCTCGGCGCGGCCAGGGCCGGCGACATCGGGCAGCACTATCCGGATACCGATCCGCGCTGGAAAGGCGCCTCGAGTATCGCGATCCTCGAGGAAGTCGCCGGTCTCGTCCGCGGCCTCGGCCTTGCGGTGGCGAACGTCGACGTGGTCGTCATTCTCGAGCGGCCGAAGATTGGTCCCTACCGCGGCGAGATCGAGTCGCGCCTCGCCGGCGCGATCGGCATCGACGTCAGCCGCGTGAGCGTGAAAGGGAAGACGAACGAGGGCGTGGACGCTGTTGGCCGAGGCGAGGCCGTCGCCGCCCACGCCGTGGCTCTTCTGACCAGCGTCTGACGACTGATGACTGTGACTGCCGACTGTCGACTGTGACTGACGACTGTGACTGACGACTGTCGACTGCCGACTGCCGACTGACGTATGCGAGTACCGATTCGCCCCCAGTCCGACCGGCCAGCTGCATGTTGGGAACGCTCGTACGGCCCTCTTCAACTGGCTGCTGGCGCACGGCAAGGATGGGACGTTCGTGCTCCGCGTCGAAGACACCGACGCCGAGCGCTCCACGCGTGAATCAGAGCAGAGCATCCTCGAAGATCTTCGCTGGCTTGGGCTCGATTGGGATGAGGGCCCTGACGTCGGCGGTCCCCATGGCCCCTATCGCCAGTCCGAGCGGCTGCATCTCTACGCGTCGTACGCCAACGAGCTCCTCGCGGGCAATCACGCGTACTACTGCTTTTGCCTGCCGGACAAGCTCGACGCCGATCGCCAGGCCGATCTCGCGGCCGGCCAACCGCCGAAGTACCACGGCACCTGCCGTTCGATATCGCGCGAAGAGGCCGAGTCACGGATCGAGGCCGGCGAGCGGCCAGTCATCCGCTTTCGAGTGCCGGAGTCGGAAGAGGTCAGGTTTCAGGATCTGGTGCGCGGCGAGGTCGTCTTCAACACGAGCGTCATCGGCGATCCGGTGATCGTCCGCTCGGACAGCCGCCCTCAGTACAACTTCGCGGTCGTCGTCGACGATGCGTTGATGGAGGTGACGCACGTCATCCGCGGCGAGGATCACATCTCGAATACGCCGCGACAGATTCTGTTGTATCAGGCGCTCGGCTTCACGCCGCCGGAGTTTGCTCATCTTTCGCTGGTGCTCGGGCCGGATCACACGCCGCTGTCGAAGCGGCACGGAGCGACCTCGGTCGCCGAATTTCGCGCGCGCGGCTATTTGCCCGAGGCGCTGGTGAATTACCTGGCGCTCATTGGCTGGTCGCCGCGCACCGATGGCGGTAGCGGTGAGAACGATGCCGAGCTGCTGCCGGTCGACGAAATGGCCCGGCGGTTCGCGATCGAGGACGTCGGGCACAGCGCCGGAGTCTTCGATATCGAGAAGCTCGCGTGGATGAACCGCCACTACATGAAGGCGGCGGCGCCGGCGCGCCTCGCCGCCGAGTCGCTGCGCTACTTCACGGCCCGCGGATTTGTCACGCGGCGCAGCGACGAGGCGATGGAGTTCGTCTCGCTCATCCTGCCGATGGCGGTCGCCTCCGTCGACCGGCTGGAAGAGATTCCCGACCGCCTCAGGTTCCTCTTCGACTTCGATCCGGCCGCCGCTCTGGCCACGCGCGAGGTCGGCGAAGTGATCGAAACGGCCGGCGCGCGTGACGTGGTCCTGGCACTCGCCGATGAATTGCGCGACATCGGGCGGCTCGATCGTGAGGCGTTTCGTGCGGCGGCCACGCGCGTCAAGCAGCGAACCGGCCAGAAGGGGCGCGCGCTGTTCCATCCGATTCGCGTCGCGTTGACCGGGGAGGCGGGCGGCCCCGAGCTCGATTTGGCGGTGCCGGCGATCGACCGGGGCGCGGAGTTGCCACGCTCGGCGGGCGTCGCCCTGATTCTCGGCTGCCGGGAGCGCGCCGACATGTTCGCGCGCGTGGTGCGCGGGTGATTGTCTACGGCGTGAATCCGGTGCTGGAGGCGCTGCGCGCCGGACGCGCGCGCCGGTTGCGTGTCGGGCCGCGTTCGGACCGCAGAATCGAGGAGGCGATCGCGCTGGCCCGCGCGCGCGGCGTGTCGGTCGAGCGAGTCGACGCCGCATCGCTCGACCGCGCAGCCCGGGGCGGCGTGCATCAAGGGCTGGCGGCCGATGTCGAGGCGCCGGTGGAGTATGGGATCGAGGAGATTGTTGCCGCCGCCGCGCCCGATCCGCCGTTGCTCGTGGTCCTCGACGGCGTCGAGGACCCGTACAACGTCGGCGCCATTCTGCGCAGCCTCGATGCGTGCGGCGGCCACGGTGCCGTCCGTCAGGCCCGCCACGCCGCAGCACTCGACGGCGTGGTCGCCAAGGCGTCGGCAGGCGCGGTCGCCACGACCCGGATCGCCACGGTCGTGAACATTGCGCGGGCGATTGACGAGCTGAAGGAGGCCGGCGTCTGGACGGTGGGGCTCGCCGCCGACGCGCCGGACAGTTACGACGCGATCGACCTGACGCTGCCGACGGCGATTGTGCTTGGCGCCGAGGGGAGCGGGCTCCGGCGGCTGGTCCGCGAGCGGTGCGACCGGCTGGCCTCGATTCCGATGCGCGGCCACGTCGACAGCCTGAATGTGTCTGTAGCGGCTGGGGTTATGCTGTTCGAGGCGGCGCGCCAGCGAGCCAGGAATCATGGTGTATAATCTTTGGATTCCCCTTGCCGCTAACCCTCTACAGGTCCATGAGCTTGCGCCCGTGGCACGCAGTGTGCTACAAATATCGTTTTGTCTGGGCTGGCGTAGCTCAGTCCGGTAGAGCAGCTGATTTGTAATCAGCCGGTCGGGGGTTCAAATCCCTTCGCCAGCTCCACGTTTCCTGCCGAAAGAGAGACCCGACACGAGCAACTACGCGAGGCAGAAACGCGAGAGCAGGACGGCACGAATCGCGATCGGCGCACACCCTGACAACAGACTAAGAACGAGAGCACGTTAGCCCCGGCGCGTCCGCCGGTGGATATCGGCGAGGTAGCGAAGCGGTCAAACGCAACAGACTGTAAATCTGTCGCCCCAGCGGCTTCGAAGGTTCGAATCCTTCCCTCGCCACCAAGGCGATCACGAGCAATGCTGAGTGCTGAATGCTGAAGCAAGTAAAGGTTGAATCAAGAAACAATGAGGCAGTTCAGCATTCACTTCAACATTCAGCATGCAGCATTCAGCATTGCAAGGATCAGCAAGCGCGGGAGTAACTCAGTGGTAGAGTCACAGCCTTCCAAGCTGTTGGTCGCGGGTTCGATCCCCGTCTCCCGCTCCAGCCTTCGCTCGCGGGTCCTTCGGGCGGGCTACGGCTAGATGCCAGCCGAGCGGCGAAGTCGCGAGAAGGCAGCCTGCGCTCGAAGCGCGAAGCGCGGCAGGCAAGCCAGAGCGCTCATTCGCGCAAGGTGGTCTGGGAGTCGCAGATGCAAGGGTGAGCTGCTGCGCGGCTCGAAGCGGCGACTTGTCGGCCGTAGCCGCGCGAAGTCAGCGACGCCGGCGAAGCCGCGAAGGCCGATGTAGCTCAGTTGGCAGAGCGCGTCCTTGGTAAGGACGAGGTCACCGGTTCAATCCCGGTCATCGGCTCCAACCTTCGCTCGCAAGCGAGCTTCGGTTGGCAAGCCGGCGAGCGCTCTAGCGAAGGCGGACCGGGTCAGATGCGAATTGGATTCAGATAGCGGCCGCGAAAGCGGACGGCACAACGTCGGTAGAGACGCAATCGAGGAACGGACAACGACATGGCAAAAGAGAAATTCGACCGATCCAAACCGCACGTCAACGTCGGCACCATTGGCCACATCGACCATGGCAAGACCACGCTGACTGCTGCACTGACCAAGGTGGCAGCCGACAAGGGCTGGGCGAAGTTCGTGCCGTACGACGAGGTGGCCAAGGCCTCCGAGTCGCAGGGACGCCGCGACGCGACCAAGATTCTGACGATCGCGACCAGCCACGTCGAGTACAGCACGCCGAACCGTCACTACGCGCACGTCGACTGCCCGGGTCACGCCGACTACATCAAGAACATGATCACCGGCGCGGCCCAGATGGATGGCGGCATCCTCGTCGTGAGCGCGGTCGACGGCCCGATGCCGCAGACGCGCGAGCACGTCCTCCTGGCTCGTCAGGTCAACGTGCCGCACCTCGTCGTCGCGCTCAACAAGGTCGACGCGGTCGATGATCCGGAGCTGGTGGATCTCGTCGAGCTCGAGGTGCGGGAGCTGCTCAAGAGCTACGACTTCCCCGGCGACGACATTCCGGTCGTGCGGATTTCGGCGCTCAAGGCGCTCCAGGGCGATCCCGAAGGCGTCGCGGGCGTCACCAAGCTCATGGAAGCGCTCGATACCTCGATCCCGCTGCCGCAGCGCGAGATCGACAAGCCGTTCCTGATGCCGATCGAAGACGTCTTCTCGATCTCGGGTCGCGGCACGGTCGTCACGGGCCGGATCGAGCGCGGGCGCGTCAAGGTCAGCGAGGAAGTCGAGATCGTCGGCTTCAAGCCAACCGAGAAGAAGATCGTCACGGGCGTCGAGATGTTCCGCAAGCTGCTCGACGAGGGCGTGGCCGGCGACAACGTCGGCGTGCTGCTCCGCGGCGTGGAAAAAGACGACGTCGAGCGCGGCCAGGTGCTGGCCAAGCCCGGCTCGATCAAGCCGCACACCAAGTTCAAGGGCGAGGTCTACATCCTGTCCAAGGACGAAGGCGGCCGCCACACGCCGTTCTTCAACGGCTACCGGCCGCAGTTCTACATCCGGACGACTGACGTCACCGGATCGCTGAAGCTGCCGGAGGGTGTCGAGATGGTGATGCCCGGCGACAACACCAGCATCACCGCCGAGTTGCACGTGCCGGTCGCGCTCGAAAAGGGCGCGCGCTTCGCGATCCGCGAAGGCGGCCGCACCGTCGGCTCGGGCACGATCTCGGAGATCATCGAATAGTGTCGGGTCTCGGGACTCGGGACTCGGGGTTCGGCAACCCGCGAGTCCCGACGCCCGAATCCCGAATCCCGGCAGGATTCACCCCGACAGGATTGAGCAATGAGAGACATCATTTCGCTGGCGTGCGGAGAGTGCAAGCGCCGCAACTACAGCACGACGAAGAACAAGAAGAAAACCAGCGAGCGGCTGGAGTTCAGCAAGTTTTGCCGCTTCTGTCGGAAGCACACGCCGCACAAGGAGACGAAGTAGGCATGAGCTTTCAGCTACTCAGCCTCCAGCTGCCAGCCTATAAGGTGGCCAGCTGTGAACTTCCGGCTGGAAGCCGGAAGCTGGAAGCTGGCAGCTTTTCTTTAGGACAGTAGCTCAATTGGCAGAGCACCGGTCTCCAAAACCGGGGGTTGGGGGTTCGATTCCCTCCTGTCCTGCCAGTGACGGGCTCAGGGCTCACGGCTCAGGGCTCAAGCGTGAAGAGGTCGGAGCAGCGGTTCAGCAGCGCGAGCGCTCGGGCATGTCAGCCTTGAGCCTTTAGCCCTGAGTCCTGAGCCGACAAGGATCAAGAGAAAATGAAGACGGCAATGGCGGAGCACGAAGACTCAATCGGAGGTCGTGCCCGGGATGGCGTCGCGGGCTGGTGGGGCCGGGCGCGGCGGTTTCTCGCCGAAGTCCGCAACGAAATGGCCCGGGTGACCTGGCCCACCCGACGCGAAGTCTATGCGACGACGCTCGTCGTAATCCTCACGTCGATCTTCTTCGGGCTGTATCTGGGGGTGGTCGACCTGCTCCTGGATCGGCTCATTCGGTGGGTCTACGCAACGTTCGGTGTGGCGTGACGAGCATGGCGAGCATGACCGACGATCAGACGAAGCAGTGGTACATCGTCCACACGTACTCCGGCTTCGAGAACAAGGTGAAGGAGTCGCTCGAGCAGCGCGTGCAGGCGTACGGCCTGCAGGCCGAGATCGGCGAGATCCTGATCCCGACCGAGCAGGTCGCCGAGATGCGTGGCGGCAAGAAGGTGGTCAGCTCGAAGCGGTTCTTCCCCGGCTACATCCTTGTCGAGATGCACATGTCCGACAACGCGTGGCACGTGGTCAAGAACACGCCGAAGGTGACCGGCTTTGTCGGCGCCGGCGCCAAGCCGACGCCGCTGTCGCGGGAAGAGGTCGACCAGATTCTCAATCAGGTCACTGAGGCGGCCGAAAAGCCGAAGCCGAAGTACACGTTCGAGAAGGGCGATCAGGTCCGCATCAACGAGGGCCCGTTCACGAGCTTCAACGGCATCGTCGACGAGGTCAATCTGGACCGGAACACGCTCAAGGTGATGGTGACGATCTTCGGCCGGTCGACGCCGGTCGAATTGGACTTTTTGCAGGTGGAGAAACTGTAGCTCTCAGCTGTCAGCTTCCAGCTTCCTGCAGCGGAAGCGACTGAGGCTGGAAGCGGGAAGCTGGACAGCTAGGAAGCTGATGGCTAAAAAAGTACAGGCAATGGTGAAGCTCCAGATTGCGGCGGGGAAAGCGACCCCCGCGCCGCCGGTCGGGACCGCGCTCGGTCCGCACGGCCTCAACATCATGGACTTCTGCAAGAACTTCAACGCGAAGACCAGCAAGGACGAAGGGCTGATCATCCCGGTCGTCGTGACCGTCTACGCGGACCGATCGTATTCGTTCATCACGAAGACGCCGCCGGCGTCGATCCTCCTGAAGCGCGCCGCGAACCTCGCCAAGGGATCCGCCGAACCGAACAAGAACAAGGTCGGCACGGTGACGAAGAAGCAGGTCGAGGACATCGCGAAGCTGAAGATGCCGGACCTGAACGCCGAGTCGCTCGAGGCGGCGTTCAAGACGGTCGCCGGCACGGCGCGGTCGATGGGCATTGATGTGGTTGGGTAGCTTCCAGCTGCCAGCTTTCAGCAGTGTTCGAGCTGGGCTGAAGTTGGAGTAAGACCAGGCGCTTGAATCAGCAG
Source organism: uncultured Acidobacteriota bacterium (assembly GCA_963797625.1). Lineage (GTDB taxonomy): Bacteria > Acidobacteriota > Vicinamibacteria > Vicinamibacterales > 2-12-FULL-66-21 > DATBJJ01. The sequence goes on along the minus strand of CAWCQI010000042.1, from coordinate 3,486 downwards.
CGCCTGCGGCCTGAGCGCGGCGCGTAGTCGCCGCGCGAGAGCGAGTGGGGGTGGGGCCCCACGAGCACTGAGTAATGCAGACACAGCGCTCTAACAACCCGGTAATTGACGTTACGTGGGAGGCCGCTCGTCGGCCGCTAGCACCACCGAGGTAGACCATGCGTAAGACAGGCAAGAAATTCGCTGCCGCGCGGCAGCAGGTTCCAGCGCGTCCGCACACGATCGAGGATGCGGTTCCCCTGATGCAAAAGGTGAAATACGCGAAGTTCGACGAGACCGTCGAGCTCTCGCTTCGCCTGGGCGTCGATCCGAAGCACGCCGACCAGATGGTCCGCGGCACGGTCGTGCTGCCGCACGGCCTCGGCAAGAGCAAGCGCGTGCTGGCGATTGCCGGCAGCGACAAGCAGAAGGAAGCGCAGGACGCCGGCGCCGATTTCATCGGCGGCGAGGAGCTGGTCGACAAGATTCAGGGTGGCTGGACGGACTTCGATGCCGTCGTCGCCACGCCCGACATGATGCGCGCGGTCGGCAAGCTCGGCAAGGTGCTCGGGCCGCGCGGGCTGATGCCCAACCCGAAGACCGGGACCGTGACCGTCGACATCGCGAAGGCGGTCAAGGAAATCAAGGCCGGCAAGGTCGAGTTTCGCGTCGACAAGACCGGCATCGTGCACGCGCCGATCGGCAAGATCTCGTTCGAGACGCAGAAGCTCGTCGACAACGCCCACGCGCTCGTTGACAGCGTCGTCAAGGCCAAGCCGTCGGCCGCCAAGGGCAAATACCTCCGCAACGTGACGCTGTCCTCGACGATGGGCCCGGGGATCACGATCGATACGGCGCACGTGACCGACGTGGTGAAACACTAATGGCAGTCACTCGAGCATCCAAAGTCGAAGAGCTCCAGCAGCTCGAACAGTCGTTCAAGCGAACCGACAGCGCGATCGTTGTCGACTACAAGGGCCTGAAGGTTCCCGAGGTCACCGAGCTGCGGCGTCAGGTGCGCGGCGCGAAGGGACAGTACAAGGTCGTCAAGAACACGCTGGCCAGGCGCGCGCTCAAGGGCACCACATTCGAGCCGCTGACCGAGTTTTTCAGTGGGACGACCGCCGTTGCGTATAGCGGTGAGGATCCCGTCGCGCTCGCCAAGGTCCTGACGACGTTCGCCAAGACCGCGCCGGCGCTCCAGATCAAGGCGGCCGTGGTCCAGGGCCGCGCCATCAAGGCGGGCGAGGTCACGGATCTGGCGTCGCTTCCGGGCAAGCCCGAGCTCTACGCGAAGCTGCTCTTCCTGCTGCAGGCCCCGATGGTCCAGCTCGTGAGCGTGCTGAACGCCGCGCCACGGGATCTGCTGAGCGTGCTGGTGCAGGCGGAGAAGAAAAAGTCAGAGAGCTCGCTGAAGCGCTCCGATGAAGCTGCTCAGCTCTGAGCTGTCAGCTGTCAGCCGCTGGCAGCGGATCGTGGCTGACAGCTGATAGCTTCGACTTCGGCTGATAGGCTTTGCCGACATCATCAATCGGTTATAGGAGCAGAGTCACATGGCACTGACGCAGACGGACGTAGTCGAATACATCAAGGGCATTTCGGTGCTGGAGCTCTCGCAGCTCGTCAAGGAGCTGGAGAAGGAGCTCGGCGTCTCGGCGGCCGCGGCGATGCCGATGGCCGTGGCCGGCGGCGGCGGTGCGGCGGCGGGCGCGGCGGCGCCGGCCGAAGAGAAGACCGAGTTCACGGCCGTGCTGACCGAAGTCGGCAGCAACAAGATCAACGTGATCAAGGTCGTCCGCGAGGTCACCAGCCTCGGACTGAAGGAAGCCAAGGATCTCGTCGAGGGCGCGCCCAAGCCAATCAAGGAAGGCATTCCCAAGGACGAGGCCGCGGCGATCAAGAAGAAGTTCGAGGACGTCGGCGCGAAGGTCGAGATCAAGTAACACGGGCGGCGCGTTGCGCCGCCTCGCCGCCGGGGCTCGGGATTCGGGGCTCGGGGTTCGCAGGAACCTCGCAGCCACGCCTGGGCTCCGGATCTTCCGAGTCCCGAGCCCCGAGTCCCGAGACCCGCTTCAGAGGGTTTTCATAGCATGTACAGCCTTCCCAAGAACGTCTACCGCGAGCGCATCGACTTTTCGAAGATCAAGACGACCATTCCGATCCCGAACCTGATCGAGATCCAGAAGAAGTCGTACGAGCGGTTCCTGCAGATGAACCGGTTGCCCTCCGAGCGCGAGGATGCCGGGCTGCAGTCCGTGTTCAAGTCGGTCTTCCCGATCTCCGACTTCCGAGAGAACTCGTCGCTCGAGTTCATCGAATATTCGATCGGTAACTGGGAGTGCAAGTGCGGCCGGTTGGCCGGCCTGCACCACCTGCGCAAGCCGTGCGTGAACTGCGGCCACACGCTGGTCGCCGATCCCTACGGCGAGCACGAGGTGCTGTGCCCGCGCTGCGGCAAGCCGAACGACGCCCGCGGCGACGTCTGCGACATCTGCGGCAACACCGTCGGGTTGAAGCTCAAGTACGACGTCGACGAGTGTCAGGAGCGCGGCATGACCTACGCCGTGCCGCTCAAGGTCACGATCCGGCTGGTCGTCTGGAACAAGGACCCCGAGACCGGCGTCAAGACCATCCGCGACATCAAGGAGCAGGAAGTCTACTTCGGCGACATCCCGCTGATGACCGACAACGGGACGTTCATCATCAACGGCACCGAGCGCGTCATCGTGTCGCAGCTCCACCGTTCGCCGGGCGCGTTCTTCCACTCCGAAGACAAGACGCTCTACATCGCGCAGATCATTCCGTACCGCGGCTCGTGGGTCGAGTTCGAGTACGACACCAAGAACCTGCTCTACGTCCGCATCGACCGCAAGCGGAAGTTCCTGGCGACGGTCTTCCTGCGCGCGCTCGGGCTGCGCGGCGCCGACGAGATCATCCGCACGTTCTACTCGGTCGATCGCCTGCATCTCAAGGGCGGGACGATCCACTGGGCGGTCAACGACAGTCTGCAAGGGCTGCGCGTCGCCAAGGACGTGACGTCGGGCAGCGACGTGCTGGTGCACGCCGGCAAGAAGATCACCTCGAACGGCCTGGCGGCGCTCAAGAAGGCGAATGTCGAGTGGGTCGAGATCGCCGACGCTGAGCTCGAAGGCGCGTTTGCGGCCGCCGACGTCGTCGATCCGTCGACCGGCGAGGTCATCCTCGAGGCGAACGAAGAGCTGACGCCTCGCGTCGTCTCGATGGCGCAGGAGAAGAACGTCGACCGGCTCGAGATCTTCTTCCCGGAGCGCGACGAGATCGGTCCGGTGCTGTCGTCGACGCTGAAGAAGGACCCGATCCACACGCACGAAGAGGCGCTCATCGAGATCTACCGCCGTCTGCGTCCGGGCGATCCGCCGACCCTCGACAGCTCGCGGTCGCTCTTCGAGAACATGTTCTTCAACCCGCAGAAGTACGACTTCTCGCGCGTCGGCCGGCTGAAGCTGAACACCAAGCTGAAGCTGAACA
>CAWCQI010000041.1:0-295241 GCA_963797625.1 uncultured Acidobacteriota bacterium | reverse complement strand
GCTCGTCCCGGCTTTCATTATCGAGGAACTCAACGACGGTCGATTGACGGTCTTCGTGCCGTCGGTGCCTACACCGCTCGCCGGAGCCGTTTATATCCTCCGCCGTGAACGGGTGCACATCCTCGACGTCCCATTCACCCAGGCGATCAGGTCCGTCTCTCGCTGGGGCTCAGGGTCAAAAGACCTCGTGGCAGCGATGAGAAATGGGTGACGGGCCTTCCGACCCGAGAGATTCCGAGACACAGCCGTGAATCGTGTGTAGCGAGCTCGAGTCCCGAGCCGCAAGGAGAATGAAGATGAGAACGAAATGGATGGCAGGCGTGTTGGTGGCGACCGCATTGATGTATGCGGCGCCCTCAGTCGCACAAGAAAAGGGAAGACAGAGGCGGCGGAGCTCACAAGCGAATCGCAAGCGGCCTTGCAGCAGCTCTACGGCAGCGTGGAGCTGGCGAAACTACTCGGGACAAAAGCGCTGGCGATTCTGGTCTTCCCGAAAGTCACGAAGGCTGGCCTCGGGATTGGCGGTCAGTATGGCGAGGGCACGCTGTTGAAGGGTGGATCCGCGGCTGCGTACTACAAGACGACCGGCGCATCCTTCGGGCTACAGGCCGGAGGCCAGACGTATGGTTACGCGATGTTCTTCATGAACGCCAACGCACTCGATGAGTTCGTCAAGGCGAGTGGCTTCGAGGTCGGCGTCGGCCCGAGCGTCGTCCTGATCGACGAGGGTAAGGCGAAGACCACCACGACCACGACGATGAAGGACGACATCTACGCGTTCGTCTTCGGCCAGAAGGGGCTGATGGCGGGCCTCGGCATTCAAGGCAACAAGATCACGAAGATCACTCCGAAGTAGCGAAACGGCGGCGGGCAATGGACGTAGTGGGGGACCGAGTCGTTTCCAGCCTCCGACCCGACCCCTTCGGATGTCCGCGTCTCGCTCCTCGACCGCTCGATTATCGTTAAGACGCAGTCAGGAGGAACGAGTGCAGCTCGACGTCGAGCATTTCGCGTGCAACGTGTCGGACCCCGCGGCGATGGCCGCCTGGTACGTCGCCAACCTCGGAATGCGAATCATCCGCCAGGTACCGACGCCGCCCTACATACACTTCCTCGCCGACGCTGGAGGACGCGTCGTGATCGAGATCTACAGCAACGCAGCCGACCCGGTGCCGGACTACTCCGCCATGCATCCGCTGCGGTTCCACGTCGCGTTCAAGACCGACGACCCGGACGCGGCGATGGCGGAGCTCGTCGGCGCAGGGGCGACGCTCGTCGATCAGCAGACGCTCGCCGATGGATCCCGACTGGTGATGCTGCGCGATCCGTGGGGGCTGCCGCTGCAACTGTGCAAGCGGACGACTCCCCTGCTGCCGCGCGCATAGCCCTGCCCGCTGAGACCTAATCCGCGTCATGCGACGAGACGTCCGGGCGCACGCCCTCTGGCTCGCCGCCGCCCTGATTACCTTGACCGCGGTCGAGATGCCGCGGGCCCATGCACCGGCACCCGCACAGGCGCCGCTCACCGGCGCCGACACGGCGAGCTGCTACTCTCGGGCCGTGCGCCTGCGTGGCGTCGGTTCCGCGCCTGGCAGAAGCGGAAGCGGGCTAAAAAGTGGCGCATCGGATTCCAGTCGAAGCGAGGAGTAGAATCAGGTCATCAGGAACGACTGGCGTGCCTCACGAAGACGATGTGACGGGGTTGCTCGTGGCGTGGGGCCAGGGCGATCGAGCCGCGGACAGCCGACTGATGGCTGTTGTGTATGAGGATCTGCGTCGGGTCGCGCGCCGGCGATTGCGCGCGGAGCGGGCCGACCACTCGCTGGCACCGACCGCTCTCGTCCACGAGGCGTACCTGCGCCTCGTCGACCTTCGCCGCGTGCGATGGCAGAACCGCGCACAGTTCTTTGCGATTGCGGCGCGCTTGATGCGGCAGATTCTGGTGGATCATGCACGCGCGCACGTGGCCGCCAAACGGGGTGGCGCCGGCTGGAAGATGCCGCTGGCAGACGATCTCGGCGCGACGATGCCGCGAGACGTTGATTTGCTCGATCTGGACGTTGCGCTCGATAAGCTCGCGACAATCGACTCCCGTCTGGGCGACTTGGTCGTGCTGAGGTTCTTTGGAGGGATGACCGTCGAGGAAGCCGCAGAGAGCCTGGGTCTATCTCCCGCCACAGTCAAGCGCGACTGGTCGCGCGCCCGGGCATGGCTGTTCCGCGAGCTGCGGAGAGTGGTCACTGAGCGCGATTCGGTCAGATCGCGCCGGCCGATGGACGCAGGCTGAAGGACCTCACCCCCCATGCACTCACCGCACTAACGATCGCGAATGACCTCCGACCGTTGGGAACACATCTTCGCGCTCTTCGACGCAGCCCTTGCACGGCCGGAGGCCGAGCGTGCGGCGTTTCTCACGGACCAGTGTGGCGAGGATGCGCACCTGCGCCAGGAGGTGGAGTCGCTGCTGGCGGCACACGGCGACTCCGAGGGCTTCCTTTCCGGCCGTCCGGCTCGCACTGGCGCGGCAAACCTTGACCAATCGGGACCCGCCCCACCGTCGTTGACGCGTGGGATGCGGCTCGGGGTTTTCGACGTCGAAAGCTTTGTCGGCGCCGGGGGAATGGGCGAGGTCTACAGGGCGCACGACACGAGACTCGATCGCCACGTCGCCCTCAAAGTGCTCTCGCCTGACGCGGCAAGCGATCCGCGTGGCCGGGCTCGCTTCGCGTACGAGGCCCGTGCCATCGCGCGCCTCTCGCATCCGCGCATCTGTGCGCTGCACGAGATGGGCCACCAAGATGGGGTCGACTTCCTCGTCATGGAGTATCTCGAAGGTGAAACGCTGGCGGCGCGGCTGCGCAAAGGGCCGATGCCGCTCGCGCAGGCCCTACGCACGGCCGTCGAGATCGCCGGGGCGCTCGCCGCTGCGCACGCACAGGGTATCGTTCATCGCGACCTGAAGCCGAGCAACGTCATGCTCACCGCGGGCGGCGCGAAGCTGCTCGACTTCGGCCTCGCGCGGCTCCGTGCACCCACCGGGTCCGCCCTGTCGCCGGGGAGCGGTGCACTCCCCAGCAGCCAGACAGCCCCAGGCCTCATCGCAGGGACGTTGCCGTACATGGCGCCCGAACAGCTCGAAGGAAACGAGGTGGACGCCCGAGCCGACATCTTCGCGTTTGGCGCGGTCCTCTACGAGATGATCGCGGGCAGGAAAGCGTTCGAGGGGACGAGTCAGGCGAGTGTAATCTCCGCGATCCTGTCGTCCCACCCTCCGGCGATCACGGTGCTCCAACCACTGACACCACCTGCTCTCGATCAGGTGATTAAGAACTGCTTGGCGAAAGACCGCAACGACCGGTGGGCAAGCGCCCACGACGTGCAGCTGCAGCTAGAGTGGATTGCTGCACATCTATCGGCTGTTACTGTAGCGACAGGCGTCGCCCAGAACCGTCGTCGTGAGCGTCTCGCATGGACGACTGCCGCTGCCCTCCTCCTGGGTGCGGCGGCCCTTCTTGCAATCGCCACGGGATTGGCTTCCTGGCTCGGAGGACACTGGCCAACCGCGCACAGCGAGAGCGCTGTCGCCCGCCTGTCCCTGAAGATCGAAGGGGACACGGCCGAGAATCTTCGACTTCCGGTCGACAGGTTCTTCACGCCGTTCGCCCTCTCGCCCGACGGCACGCGGCTCGTCTTCCGCGCCCGCGGCAACGGACGATCCCAACTCTTTCTGCGAGAGCTGTCTGGGTTCGAATCCAGACCCATTCCTGGTACCGAGATGGCAACGACGCCGTTCTTCTCACCCGACGGCCACTGGATCGGCTTCTGGCGAGCGGAGGATCGGATCCTCCGCAAAGTCTCGCTCGCGGGCGGTTCTCCGATCGACATTGCTCAGACCAACGTACCGATCGTTGCGCTCTGGACATCGAACGACGAGATCGTGATCGAAAGCGGCGATCAACACGGTGAACTATGGTCGATCCCCGCGAGCGGCGGCACGCCCAAAGCGATCGCCGTCCGGGATCGCTCCGACGGCGAATCGATTTCACTGCGAGGGCGAGTACCTGGTAGCAATGACCTTCTCGTCGCAAGCCCTGGCGACGGCGGAACCTGGCTCGATGTGCTGTCGCGTGAGACGGGAAAGAGACGACGATTGCTGCGCGGCGGCAGCAACGTCGTGGCGCGCTACACCGGGACAGGCCATCTCGTGTTCTCGGACGGCGACGCGCTACGGGCCGTGCCTGTGAACCAGCGATTCGAGCCCGTTGGTGATCCCACTCCCGTCCTGCATGGCATCGATCACGACTATCGGCACTCGAACGTGGCGCTGTCCGATAACGGCACGGTTATCTACGTAGCCGCCGATCGTGTCCAGGAGCCAGGACTCGTCTGGCTGGACCGCAACGGGAACGCCACTCCCGTGCCCGGCGGGCGAGTGCCGTTTGAGACCGCTGCCCTCTCGCCGGACGGCCTGGAGGTAGCGGGTGATCTCGTGGAAGGAACGAAGGTGCAGGTGTGGGTCCGCGATCTGGAGCGCGGTGCAAAGCGCCTGCTCGTCTCCGAGGGCGACAGCTATCAGCCGATCTGGAGCCGGGACGGCCGATTCATCACCTACTGGTCGACGCCCGGCAACAGCTCGGTTTTTCGGAAGCGTGCGGATGGGACTGGCTCCGCGGAGTTGCTGATGCGTGGCCGACCGTCTCTGATACTCGAGGACTGGTCTCCGGATGGCCGATCGCTTCTATTCAGCGAGTACACGAATCGCGGCGATACGGACGTCTGGGTTTACTCGGATGGCAAGGCGATGCCACTCCTCTCCACTCCGTCCAACGAGTCGGAGGCGAGGTTTTCTCCTGATGGCCGATTCATCGCGTTCGACGCTGACGACGGCAGTGTCGGCCACGTCTACGTGCAGCCTTTTCCGGGGCCCGGCCCTCGGACCGCTATCTCCGCGGAGGAAGGGAGCAGGCCTGTATGGATCAACGGCGGGCGGCTCTTGTTTCTAAGCGCAGGTCGAATGATGGTCGCCGACGTCCAGACCCATCCGGACCTGCGCGTGGGTCAAACGCGGCCGCTCAACGAACGACGCGATGTTCAGCACAGGATCATGCCTTCGCCTGACGGACGTCGCTTTCTGATGCTCTCTCCAAGGACAATGGAAGGGTCGATCGAGTTGCGCATCATCCTGAATTGGTTCCAGGAGCTCGAGCGGCTCGCCCCCCATCCGCCGCGCTAGTCGCCACGGCTCGCCGAACCGCCTCCAGGCTGACCTCGCGCGCGGCGTTCCGCTCGCCCAAAGTGCGCGACCTGCTCGGCCTCGCGTTGATCCTCACGACCGAGCGCTATGACAGCCAGCGCCTGGAAGCGTTGCAAGCAGCCGTCGAACGCCTTGAAGGAGCCAAGACGTTCGATCCGCAGACCGAAGCCGCGGACAAACTTTCAAGAATCTTTCAAAATCCCAGCGAACAGAGCTTCGCTCGAAGCGAAGACCCTGCCAAGGAATCCGCTACAAGTCACTGAGAAGTCGCGGGATAGAGAGTTGGTACCGGTACGGAGATTTGCGAAAGGTTGGAACGTGAGTTTCCGAGGAATTGCAGCTTGATCCACGGACGCGGTGCGATCGGAGTGATACCACCGCGTGCGCCAGCCCCCTCCCACGTGATGAGCGGAAGCTGACACAGCGGCCGGAAGAAATCCCGTGGGGCTGGCTACCTCCCGCAGCGTTCCGCCGAGCCGACGCAGGGAATCGCCCGGAGGTATTCGTACACCGCCTGCAGCTCCCGGTCGGACATCTTGCCGTACACCGGCCAGGGCATGATCTGGAGGAGCGGAGAGATCTGCGGGTGACCATTCTTGAAGTCCGTCCCCTTGTGCATGACCTCGAGGAATTGTTCGAGCGTCAGGCCCGCGGGCCGGCCGTTCGATGCACGCGGCGTGAGATTCCGTGAGACGAAGGGAGACGGAAGGAACGCCGTTCCGCCGCCAAGGTAACCAGCCGCGTTGATCTCCTCGGTCTGGCCGGCAAACGGGTCGCCGCCCTCGGCATATGGCGGGTTCGTATGGCAGTCGTTGCACCCGCCCTGTGCGTTCACGATGTAGCTCCCCAATCCCACCAGGGCGGGATTGAGGCCCTCCATGTTCAGGTGCACCGGCGCGAGCTCGAATCCCCGTTGAATCTGGCTGTTGCCGCTTGCGCCGCCGTGCTGGTAGTAAACATCGTCGATGCGAGTACGAGGACGAACAGAGTCACCACTTTGAGAAGGGTTCCCTTCATCGATACCTCCGTTTCGAAGTTGGGTGTGGTTAGCGGGTGGATACTATATCGCTCCGACCTTAGCCTTACAATCGCGATTTTGGGAACACGGGTAACTGGCGCGCAACCGGGGTGTATTCACGCTGTTTGATGAACTGGAGACGTGGAAACCAGGAGGAAAGAACGTCACGGGAGACTAAGTCCTCTCCACCGGAATCGCACGTCGGGCCGCTTCAGGCCGAAGAGCGGCGTCGCGACGAACTCGGGGCCGAGATCATAGCGCGGGGAAAAATCGACATTCGACTATTTGATCGGTGCGCGATCGAGGCCGAAGTCAGACGGCAACTCGGCCGGTGGCGGCAGGAGCTGCTCGCCACGCGCGCTGTGAGTGACGGACGTCAGCTGCTGCGAGTAACGCTTGCTGGACCGCTCAGGATGACGCCTGCGGGACGATCGTTTCGATTTGAAGGGGAAGTAGGGATCGGCCGCCTGCTGGCAAGCTTAGAGCCGATGTTGACACAAATCTGGTACCGGTACGGGGTTTTGCGAAAGGTTGGATCGTGAAATTCTCCGGGATTGCGGCCTGACGTGGCACCGAGGGGCTCGGCGGTAGCGAATGCATATCGCCGCAGCTCGACAGTCATCTCCCTTCCACGGCATCCAGCATACAGCTCCGGCTACTCAGGTGCATGGCGCCATTTCCGGCGACTCCGGAACCATGCGATCCAGCGGCGCGCGAGGACGTGCGTGACCAGCACCAGGACGAGGCCTATCAGCAGGGCCCCCGGGATGATCCAGTAACTCGTGTGGAACACGAGACCCTCGCGAACCGCTGGGAAATTGACGCCGCTCGACACCAGGATGCCGTTTGGCGTCATCCAGAAGCCGACGTTGTTCGGAAAAATGGGCTTCATGATCGCGATGATGATGAACGCGATGCCCATGGCGTAGCCGACGAACAACCCGAGCGCCGCGAGGAACGCCATCACACCGGTCGTAGCGCCGTGAAAGAGCGATCGAAGGACCGCCATCAGCCGTCCCGTCGCCGCGGCTTCGTCCATCACCAGCTCGAGCGAATACGCTTGTGCGACGCGCATCGGCGGGCCGAGGCGGCTGAGAATCCCCTCCAGCGCGACCCGTTCATCGGGGACATCGCCCGCCTCCACCACGGCGTCGCGAATGTGTGATTCGACCTCGCGCACCGCGTCGGCGGCGACCTCCGGCGACAGGAAGGAACGGAGCGATCGCTCGAAGAGGTACAGATAGCCGCGGACTCGCGATTCTCCGCCGTCGGTGAGCTTCATACGTCTCTCCCGGCCGCCTTCATCAGGCGCTCGATTTTCGTGGTGAACACCTGGAACTCACGGCACATGTTGTTCAAACGGCCGCGTCCGGCGGGCGTCAGCCGGTAGTACTTCCGGGGATGCGGCGCTTCGCCGGCCACCCACTCGGAGGTCAGGAACCCATCGCGCGCCAGCCGTGAGAGCAACGGATAGATGGTGCCTTCGGTCAGCACCAAATCCGTGAACTCCTCCAGATGGCGGATGATCTCGAGCCCGTATCGCGGTCCGCCGGCGACTGACAGGAGAACCGCGAGCTCCAAGGTGCCGCGGCGGAGCTGTTCGAGCCAGTTTTCCAGCATGCGCTGATACCTTGTACCGCCTAGCATGATATACGGCATGGTAATCGCGCCGGTTCCGCCGCCCGCGATCAAAGATGGATTCGCGAGAGATGCCTCGCCGGACCGTTCCGGCTTGACACGGGAGCGAGCCTGTTACTTCGAGGGGAAAGTCACGTTCCGCGCGCGGCTCAGCGGCGAGGCGAACGGATCACACTTCATGTGTCGGATGCGGCGTCCACTGGCGGTCCGGCTGAAGCCGGACACTACAACCGCGCTCTCGACGCGGAGTGAGGACTGCCGACTGTGACTGAAGACTGCCGACTGAAGACTGACGATTGGTATACCGGTACGGGGATTCGAACCCCGGTCCCGTGGCTGAGAACCACGTGTCCTGACCCCTAGACGATACCGGCCCTTCGGGTCGAGCGAAGACGCGAACAGGAACCTTTTATGTTATCAAGACGGTTCGTTCGGTTCAAGGCCACTAGCCCGACTATGATCAGCGGATGAAGTACCTCGTCGGCCTCGTCCTGATACTCCTCCTCGCGGCGGGCGGCGCCTGGATCGTCGCCGGCCGGATGACCCCGCCGGCCATCACCATCGAAAAACCGGAGAAGTTCGTCGGGACCGCGACGCCGCTCCAGGTCAGCATCACCGCGCCCGACGCCCCCGCGATGAAGCCGATCCGCATCGTCTTCGAGCAGAACGGCAAGCAGACGACGCTCTTCAGCCTCGACGAGCCGGGCAAGGCTCAGATCGCGCAGGACGGAAGCGACAAGGTCCGGATCACGCACGAAATCGGCAAGCAGGCGGTCCCCGACCTGCAGTCCGGCGCCGCGAAAATCATCGTGACCGCGGGCCGGCCCGTGATGCGCGGTCTGCGCACGCTCGAGGCGAGCGCCAGCCGCGACGTTCAGGTCCGGCTGGAACGGCCGCGGGTCTCGGTCGTCTCGACCCACCACTACGTGAACCTCGGCGGAACGGAGTTCGTGGTCTATCGCGCGACGCCTGACGACGTGGAGTCGGGCGTGGTCGTCGGCGACGTCGAGTATCCCGGCTATCCTGCGGCGGGCGCCACCGTCGACGGCGTCAAGATCACCGATCCCGCGCTTCGCGTCGCATTCTTCGCGCTCCTCTACGATCAGGACCTCAACACGCCGATGCGCGTCTACGCGCGCGACCCGGCCGGCAACACCGCGCGCGCCGACTTCGACCATCGCACGTTCCCAAAGCCGTTCAAGAAGACGCCGATTCCGATCACCGACAAGCTGCTCGATCGCGTCGTGCCGGCGATTCTCGAAGGCACGACCGAGATCAAGCCCGATGGCGACAACCTGGCCAAGTTCCTGGTCATCAACGGCGAGCTGCGGCGCAAGAACGCCGAGAAGATCGCGAGCTTCGCCAAGCAGACCTCACCGGAGATGCTGTGGCGGGGCACCGTGTTCCACGACTTCCGCAACAACAAGGTCGAGTCAGCCTTCGCGGACCACCGCACGTACATCTACAATGGCAAGGAAGTCGATCAGCAGGTCCATCTCGGCTTCGACCTCGCGTCCCTCGCCGGTGTCCCGATCGTCGCCGCCAATCGCGGCAAGGTCCTCTTTGCCGACGAGCTCGGCATCTACGGCAACTGCGTGATCATCGACCACGGGATGGGCCTGCAGTCGCTCTACGCGCACTTGTCGTCGATCGAAGTCAAGGCCGGGCAGGACGTCGACAAGGCGCAGCCGATCGGCCGAAGCGGCATGAGCGGCCTCGCCGGCGGCGATCACCTGCACTTCACGATGCTCGTCAACGGACACATGGTGAACCCGGTCGAGTGGTGGGACTCGCACTGGATCGAGGACCGCATCCTGCGAAAGCTCAAGATGTCGGGCGGCACCTCCTAACGCTGATTCAGATCACGGGACGCGGATCACACGGATTTCATTCGTGTTGCACGAGGCACTCCTCAGGTAAGGTTATGCAGTTGAGTAAGTTGGCTCGGTCCGGTGTCTGCCCTGGCGCTCGCGCTCCTCGCAACGGCGTGCGGTGGCGGCGCGCCCGCGCCGGCCGCTGGAACGCCGCCTCCGGGCGCGAAACGGGTCGACGAGGCGACAGCCGGCCGCGTTTCGGGTAAGGTCACCTTCGAAGGAACAGTGCCAGAGAATGCGCCGGTCAAACTCGAGAGCGATCCGGCCTGCGTGCGCGAGCATCCGGACGGCTTGAAGCTCGACACCATCCTCGTCAACAATGGCGGGCTCGAGAACGTGTTCGTCTACGTGAAAGACGGCCTCGGCAACTACTACTTCGACACGCCGTCTACACCGGTCACGCTCGATCAGAAGGGCTGCAACTATTCTCCGCACGTGTTCGGCGTGAGAGCGGGTCAACCCCTGGAGATCGTCAACAGCGACCAGACGATGCACAACGTCAACGCGATGGCCAAGGTCAATCCGGCGTTCAATCTCGGCCAGGCGATCCAGGGCATGAAGAACGCGAAGGTGTTCACGGCGCCCGAAGTCATGGTCCGCATCAAGTGCGACGTGCACGGCTGGATGAACGCCTACGCGGGCGTCCTCAATCACCCGTACTTCGCGGTGACGGCAAACGGTGGCGCGTTCGAGCTGAAGAATCTCCCGGCCGGCACGTATACGATCGAAGCGTGGCACGAGAAGCTCGGGACCTCGACGCAAAGTGTCACGATCGCGGAGAAAGAAACCAAAGACGTCAACTTTACGTTCAAGGCCGCGGCCCCGTGATTGCACTTCATCGCTACATCAAGTTCGTCGTCTGTTCGACGGTCCTGCTCATCGCCGCCGGCGGCATGGTGACGAGCACCGATTCCGGGCTCGCAGTGCCGGACTGGCCGAATACCTACGGGCAGTTCATGTTCTCGTTCCCGCTCGAGAAGATGGTCGGCGGCATCTTCTACGAGCACGGTCACCGGATGATCGCCAGCACGGTTGGATTCCTGACCATCATCCTGGCCGTATGGACGTGGAAGGTCGATCCGCGGCGTTGGGTGCGCTGGCTCGGCATGACGGCCCTCGGCGCGGTCATCTTGCAGGGATTGCTCGGCGGCATTACCGTGCTGCTGCTGCTGCCGGCCCCGGTATCGATCGGCCATGCCGGTCTGGCACAGCTATTTTTCTGCCTCACGATCAGCCTCGCGCTCGTCACCTCGCCGGGATGGACGAGAGCACAAACTGCGGTCGATGATCCGATGCTCCGCCGGCTCGCGGTGGCGACGACGGCGATGGTCTATTGCCAGATCATCCTGGGCGCAACGATGAGGCACGTGGAGGCGGGGATGGCAATCCCGGACTTCCCGCTCGCGTTCGGCCATCTCGTGCCGCCAACCTGGAATGCCGGGATCGCCGATCCACTTCGCGCATAGGGTCGGCGCGGTGCTCGTCACTCTGGCGATTCTGGCGACCGCAGGGCACGTCTACTTTCATCATCGCTCCCGCCGCGAGCTGGTCCGGCCGGCGACGCTCCTGGTGCTGTTCGTCCTGGCGCAGATCACGCTCGGCGCCTTCGTCATCTGGTCGGGGCTCCAACCCATCATCAACACCGCGCACGTCGTCAATGGCGCGCTCGTCCTTGCGACATCGCTCGTCCTGGCGTGGCGCAGTTACAGGTGCGGGTTTGCTGAGGTTACAGCGACGCCCGCGGCGCGTGTGCCGGCCGGCACATCGCGAACCAGAACGGTGATGCATTCGACTTCTCATCCATGAAGCACAACGTGGAAGCCGTCCCGATTCCGACCGCGCACTCGCGCACGAGCGACCTGGTCGCGCTCGCCAAGCCGCGCCTCAACCTGCTGGTCGTCGTTTCGGCCGTCGCCGGTTACGTCATGGCGAGTGGCGACACGCACGACCTGGTGCGGCTGCTGTGCCTCATTGTCGGCACGGGCTTCGTCGCCGGCGGCGCGTCGGCGTTCAACCAGATCATGGAACGGCAGCCTGACGCGCTGATGCAGCGCACGCGGATGCGCCCGATGCCGGACGGCCGCGTCGCGACTCGCGACGCCTGGGTGTTTGGATCGTTGCTGACGATCGGCGGACTGGTAATCCTCGCGCTTGGCGCCAACCTGCTCAGCGCCGGCGTGGCGTTTGTGACGATGGCGTCGTATGCGGTGGTCTACACGCCGCTCAAGCGCTATTCGTCGTTCGCGACCGTCATCGGCGCGATTCCTGGCGCGCTGCCGCCAGTCATCGGATGGGCGGCGGCACTCGACGAGCTATCGCAAGGCGCATGGGTTCTTTTCGGCATCGTCTTTCTCTGGCAGTTGCCGCACTTCCTGGCGATTGCCTGGATTTATCGAGACGACTACGCCAGGGCGGGCTTTCAGATGCTGCCGGTCATCGAGCCCGACGGCCGGAGCACGGCGCGCCAGGCGGTGATCTACGCGCTCGCGCTCTTGCCGCTCAGCCTCGCGCCGACGCTCTTTGGCATGGCCGGCCCGATCTATTTCGCGGGCGCGCTCCTGCTCACCCTGCTCTTCCTCGGGCTGGCGCTCAAGTTCAACGCGACCCGAAGCATCCCCGATGCGCGACGCCTGTTCTTCGGATCGATCATCTATCTGCCGCTGCTCTGGATGCTGATGATCGGCGACAGAACGTAAAGACAATGCTGAATGCTGAGTGCTGAATGCTGAAGTAAGGATCGAATTCAGAATTCACTTCAGCATTCAACATTCAGCACTCAGCATTGCAATGATCCCGCTACTGCCCACTGTCAACGCCACCCTGAACGCGACTGCGGCGATCCTGCTTACCTGCGGTTACGTGATGATCCGCCGCGGCCGCATTCAGGCGCACCGGCGTTTCATGCTGGCCGCCTTCTCGACCTCGGCGCTCTTCCTGGTGAGCTACGTGGTTTACCACGCGAACGTCGGCTCGCGACCCTTCCAGGGCCAGGGGCCGATCCGGGTCGTCTACTACACGATCCTGATCACCCACGTCGTGCTCGCCGCCGCGATCCTGCCGATGGCGCTGATCACGCTGACGCACGCGCTCCGCGAGCGCTTCGAGCGCCACGTCCCGATCGCGCGCTGGACGCTGCCGATCTGGCTGTACGTCTCGGTGACGGGCGTGATCGTGTATCTGATGCTGTACTAGAGCCGCGGATCAGCACGGATCGCACGGATCGGGTTTATTACGAAAATCTCTAGCGCGCCTTGGTGGCAACGCGCGCCGGCTGGGTCAGGGGACGGTTGCGGCGATGCGCGCGCTTGTTCTCGTACATCCGCTCGTCGGCGACCTTGATGAGCGCCATGACGTCGCTCGCCTCCTCGGTGACTTCCGCGCAGCCGATGCTCAGGCCAACCCCGGTCGGCAGCGTCGCCGCGGTCGAGTAGCGGGCAAAGTCGATCTGCAGCGCGGTCCCACGCCGCCGCGCCTCCTCTTCACCGCACGAGAGCAGGATCAGGAACTCGTCGCCACCCCAACGGAACACGTAGTCGGCCTCGCGGATGTTGCTGAGCAGAAAGGCCGCGACCTCGCGCAGGACCCGGTCGCCGGCATCGTGCCCGAGCGTGTCGTTGACGGCCTTGAATCGATCGACGTCGACGAAGAGCACCGACATCGGAATGCCGTAGCGGCGATGCCGCTGCAGCTCACGGCCGATGATCTCCTCGAAGAAGCGACGATTGCGGCATCCCGTCAGCGGATCGGTGATGACCATCCGCCGGAGCTTGCCCTGCGCCGCCTCGAGCCGGCGATTGGTGCGCCGCAACTCGAGCGTCATGTCTTCGAATGTCATCAACTGCATGCCGAGCGCAGCGAGCAGATAGAGCACGAGGCTGAAGGCGAGCGAGCTGGTCGTTCCGGTCGTGCCAGGGGAAGCGACGCGCAGGATGACCCAGACGTGCGATCCGGCAATCAGGAGGAATGAGATGCCGACGACGGCAGCGCCGAGCATCCGGACCTGGCGGAGAAGAATGAGGTGACCTACGCCGGCCGCCGCCAGCGCGCCGGCAATCAGGACGTGCCCGGGCGCGAACACCGCCCAGGTATCGAGCGCCATCGGCGCGAGCGCAAACCAGAACAGCACCGCGAGCAGGACAAGCGCGTAGCCGCGACGCACGCCCGGCTTCGACGGGTAGGCATCGGCGCTGATCACGAAGAAGAGCGCGCTCAGGATCCCGAGAAACTGAGACACGCCGTACGACATCAGCGTGA
This sequence comes from uncultured Acidobacteriota bacterium, assembly GCA_963797625.1. Taxonomy (GTDB): domain Bacteria; phylum Acidobacteriota; class Vicinamibacteria; order Vicinamibacterales; family 2-12-FULL-66-21; genus DATBJJ01. The sequence continues at coordinate 281,203 of CAWCQI010000041.1, read as the reverse complement.
CTTTGTTCTCGTGCACGATCGGACGCGCCGCGAGGAACATCGACGCCGACACGAGCAGCCAACCGCCGGTCCAGAACAGGATGTACAGGCGCCGGCGGTAGAAGAACAGCAGGAGCAGCAGGCCAGTAACGACGAGCGATCCCGATCCGGCGACGCGCCAGAGGTTTACGGTCGGGTAGGTAGCCGATGCCACCTGGCCCAGAGCCTGCGCCAGCGCACTGTCGTCAGGTGCCAGGGGCACTGCCGACGCGACTAGTACCGAGGACTGCAGCGGCCAGGACCATCAGCCAGGCGTGGCCTGGCACTCGATCCATGGTCGTTCTTTTAAGGGGGGAGCCTTACAGAACATCTTATCACCCAAAGGGCGTCAGGACAGTAGGATGCTGGTAGGATTCAACGACTTACCGTGGGTCGACGGAACGCAGGATTCGGCAGATTTGCCGAAGATGGCAGCTCAGCCCTGAGGGGGCACTAGCTCAGCGATATAGCAAGTACTGAGCCCGGAGCAGCCGCCACCGCGCTTCCGCGGCATTCCATGAGGCGGCAATCGACGCCGGATCCTCCCCGGCGCGAATCCGGGTAATTCCTTCCCGCGAGCCGAAGAGCCGTTCCGCCGCATCGAGCTCGAAGGAACTCGCGTACAACTTGTGGAGCATCGCGGCGATCTCCACGCCGAGCCGCACCGGGCGCAGCGCCGCGCGGTCGGTCACGATCATGAAGACGCCCTGGCACGCCTGTCCCGCGTATTTGCTGGACGCTGGAGTGAATCGCACCGGGTAAAACCCGACGCCAGGAATGCGTCGTCCGTTGAGCGCATCGGCGAGGACCGTCGCGTCGATCCATGGCGCGCCGAACTGCTCGAACGGCGTGTCGGTGCCGCGGCCGACCGAAATGTTCGTGGTTTCGATCGCGCCGATTCCCGGGTAGAGCGTCGCCTGAATCAGGTTCCGCATGTTTGGCGACGGGTTGATCCACGGGAGCGACGTCTCGTCGAACCACGAGTCTCGCTGCCAGTTCTTTGCCTCGATCACGGTCAGGCTTGCCCCGATTTTGTTCTCGCCGTTGAAGAGGCGGGCCAGCTCACCGATCGTCAGCCCGTGCCGGATCGGCATTGGCGCGAAGTAGCCGGTAAACCCGAGCTGCGCCTTGTCGAGCGCCGGCCCCTCGATCTGAAAACCGTTGATCGGGTTCGGGCGGTCGAGCACGATCACCGGCAGCCGGCTTTTCGCCGCCTCCTCGAGGACGTAGGCCATCGTGGTCGTGTAGGTATAGAAGCGCGCGCCGATATCCTGCAGATCGACGACGAGTGCGTCGAGCCCTTCGAGCATCGCCGCCGTCGGCCGGCGCGTCTCGCCGTAGAGCGAGTGAATCGGCAGCCCCGTCTTCTCGTCGGTGGACGAGGCGACCTTGTCGTCGACGGTGCCGCGGATGCCGTGCTCGGGGCTGAAGAGCGCGACGAGCTTCACGTCTTTCGCGCCAAAGAGCACATCGATCGTCGTAGCGCCGTCGCGGGTCAGCCCCGTGTGATTGGTGACCAGGCCGATCCGCTTCCCGCGCAAGGGCGCAAAGCCGTCGGCGCGCAACACGTCGATGCCGGTCAGGACTGGACGCAGACTGTCGGGGCGGCACGGCGCCAGACGCGCCGAAATCACGGCCCGTCCAAGTCAGGCTGCGGGCCGCGGGCGGCAGGCTCGTCACCGCGGCGGCGGCGACCGTCGCGACGCGGGCGCGGAGCGGCGTCACGTCACCCTTTCCATCTGGATGGACACGGTTCGACAGGAAGATGACGAACATCCCGGTTGCCGGATCGATCCAGAGTGACGTGCCGGTGAAACCCGTGTGCCCAAACGATCCGATCGGCAGCAGCTCGCCGCGGTTGGACGAGTAGGCCGAATCGATGTCCCACCCCAGACCCCGCGTGGTCGTACTCAGGTCTGGAGAGGCGTCGCTCGTCATCTTCTCGACCGCCAGCGGCGACAGGATGCGCGCACCTTGAAAGGTGCCGCCGCCGAGCAGCATGCGGCAGAAGCTGGCCAGGTCCGCGGCCGTGCTGAAGAGGCCGGCGTGCCCGGCCACGCCGCCCATGCGGCGCGCGGTTGGATCGTGCACGACGCCTCTCAGCATGGTCATCTCAGGACCCTGGCACGGCCAGCCGAAGCGCGTGCAGCTCTCGGTCGGCGCAATCCGCGGCTCGAGCGACGAGGCCGGATTGAACATCGTGTCCTTCATGCCGAGCGGCTCGAAGATCCGTTCGCGCGCGAACCGGTCGAGCGGCAGCTTGCTGACCCGCTGCACGATGTCGCCGAGAAGAAAGAAATTGATGTCGCTGTAGACGAAACGCTCGCCCGGTCGCGAGGTCGGCACTTCGTCGACGGCAAGCGCGATCGCGGTCTCGTACCCCATCCAGAGATCGGCAAGGTCGACGTCGGGCCGCAACCCCGAGACGTGCGTCAGCAGGTGACGGACGGTGATCTCTCCCTTGCCGTAGCGCTCGAAGCCAGGAATGTAGGTGGCCACACGATCGTTGAGCCTGATCTGGCCCTGCTCGACGAGCATCATGACGCTCGTCGTCGTCGCGACGACCTTGGTGAGCGACGCCAGATCGAAGATTGTGTCGAGCGTCATCGGTTCGGCAGCCGGCACGAGCGCCCGATTCCCGATCGCCTTCTGGTACAGAATCCGATCGCCTCGTCCGACGAGGACGACCGCGCCGGGGAGCTTTTTGTCCGCGATCGCTTCCTTGACGAGCGGCTCGATTGCGTCGAGCCGCCGGACGTCGACGGTCACCTGACCTTCGGCTGGCCCTTCCGGAGCTGAGGGCACCGGCGAAACGACGTTCAGGCGTGGAGACTGCTCCGGAGGCGCCTGGGCCGAAAGATGGCCGGAAAGGCCATAAACAACGCACAGGACAGCGGCCGCGATGATGGCGGGCATGTGGCCGTAGGATTATACTTTGCCGATCATGCGAGTGATGCTCGCCGCGGTGCTCGTTGTCGCGGCCGCCGCCGCGGCCGAGGCGCAAGTCATCCGCGTCGCCGGAACGATCAAGGACGACGCCGGGGCACCCGTCCGGGGCGCGTCGATCGTCGCCGAGAACCCCGACCACAGTCCCCCGCGACTCACCACTACCTCGAACGACAAGGGCGCGTTCGGATTCATCGGCGTCAGGCGTGGGCAATGGACCCTGACCGTGGATGCACCCGGGTTTGAGAGGGTGCAGTTCCGGCAGCAGGTCGCAGCCGGGCGGATGGCGCCGATCGAAGTCCGGCTCGACCGGACTATCACGCCGGCCACGCTGCCGCTCGACGCTATCAAGGCGACCGACGTGCAGCAGCGGATCGCCCGCGCCGAGTCACTGGCGTCGAGTGGCGATCATAGACGGCGCCATCCTCGCCTGGCGTGAGCTCGTCGCGAAGATCCCGGCGCTGACCTCCGTCTACCTGGAAATCGGCGCGCTATACGAACGCAAGCCCGATCCCGAACGCGCGCTCGCCACCTATCGCCAGCTTCTTGAAATCGAGCCTGGCAACAGTAAAGCGCTCGCCGGCCTGGAGAGGCTTCGCAAGCAATTCTGAATGGCGAGTGCTGAACGCTGAAGTGAAGTCTGAAGGATGAAGGCTCGAGTGTTACCGCAGGCTCGTCACCGCCTGCATCCGGCGCTCGGTCGCCTCCAAGAAGAACGTCTCCCATGCGCGGCGGATACGATCGAGCTTCGCCACGTGAGCATTGTCGACCGATCGACCGCGCCCGACCACCAGCAGGAATGCCTGGCGATGGACGCGGGGCGAATCGGCGGATGACGGAACGCGCGCTCCGTTGATTGCAATGACGTCCTCGATGAGCACGTCGCGGCGCGTGCCGTTGAACGTGACGCCGACCCGAGGCGCAGAATCCGCCTCACGTCCGCCGGCAACGTTGGTCGGATTGTCGACGTAGAAGAACGTCGGCACCTGGCTGGCAGGAACGAGGCCCATCGCGTACTGATCGAGGCGGCTGTATCGCTGCACCGCGGCGGTCGTCCGGAACGAACCGCCGCCGAGATCCTCGATGTCGTTGCCTTCCATGACCGACGCGTCGGAGTCGAAGAAGAAGCTCCAGTGCGCCTGATCGCGCCCGAGCAGCGCCTCCGAGCGTTGCCCGGTATGATTCCGGAACTCGAGGAAGGCGAGCCAGCGATGGCCGACCTCCTGACCGAGCACGCTGACGGTGTTGTTCTCGCCAAGGAACACCTGCAGCGGATCTTCCGGGTACTTGCCGATCCAGTCCATCACGGCGTAACTGCGCAGCCGTCCGGCGCTGCCGAAGTCGCCTGAGGCGTCGAACTGCGACACGCCGATCCCTCGTATCTCGTTCGCGACCGTCACCTCGTACGCGAACGCGTCGTCGACAACCGTCGCATCGGTCCAGATCACCAGCTGGTCGTAGTTGTCGGGATGCGACTGATAGAACTTGCGCGCCACCTCGACGGTGTCGAGCTGGGACGTCTCCGCGAACCGCTCCCCCACGGCGCCACTCCCCCCACCAGTCGGACCGTTCGCGCTGAGGTCGACCGGGGAGAACTCGCCGGTGCGGCCGGGAGACACGCCGACGACGGCCTCGGTCAGCGTGACCGTTGCGTATTTGATCTCGATCGAGCCATCAGGCAGAAGCGTCAACTGCGCGTTGGTCGTGCGGGTCGACTCGAAGCCCCGCACGCCGCACCACGTCACCGTGTACTGGTCCGCGGCGGCGTTCGCAAAGACACGGCCATCGCCCGTGCTCGGGTCGAGATCGGCAAGGAACGGGGCGATCCGTGGTGGGCCGGTCAGCAGCCGAGCCACGTTGCGGTCGGTGCTCGCGCGGTCCTCCTCTCCGAAGGTGATGTTGCCGTCGGAGTTGACGAACGCAGTGGCCTGAGTCTGCCCGTAGAAAGAGAAGCCGAAGCTGACGTTCACCTGGACGCTGTCGTCGTCGGTCAGCGTCAGCCGTGTGCCGAGGCTTGTCCGGAAGGCGCCATCGATTCGGCTGACGTCGTAGCCGCCGGACACGTTGCGGGTGAATCGGAGTCCGAGATTGCGGAGGTCGTAGGCATTTGGCGACTCGATCAGGTCGCCTTCATCTTGAACGATGGCGATCTCGCCAATGTCGATCGCGTTGGGGCCGGCGGTGAGGCCCGTCGGGCGGCTGATCCTGCCCGCCCGTGACTTATTGAGCCACAGCGCGTCGAGCAAGCGGCCGCGCGGATTGCCGTCGACGCGCTCCGCCTTGCGGCTCGCGAGATCGCCTGATGCCGGCGCGCGAAGCGGTTGCGCGCCGGGAATCTCCTGACGATCGTCCTCGGGGGCCTCGACGGCGGTGCCGCTGCAGACCTCCTGCGAGCCAGTGCCGCCGCCCGGCGGAGGCGTGGTGCCACCGCCGTTCGAACCACCGGAACCGCCGCACGCGCCGAGGGCAAACGCCACGGCGCACGCGGCCACGAGCGAGGCGTTACTTGACGTCTTTGAGCTGTTCGAGAAGCTTTTTGGCATCCGGCAGCTCGCGCGCATCAGGCGCCGCCAACGAGACGAATTTTTCGAGATCGGCTTTCGCCTCAGGCATCTTCTTGGCGACGATGAGCGCGCGGGCCCGATAGTAGAGGAGGTTCGCGTGGGTCGGGAACTGCTTGATCAACTTGTCCAGCAACGCAATGGCTTCGTCGGACTTGCCGGCGTTGATTGAGGTGATGGCCGAGTTGATGAACAGGGTCGGGTCCTTGATCTGCGTGATATCGATTGAATCGAGCAGCTTCTGCGCCTCGACCTTGTCGCCCTTCAGCATGTAGAGCTCGATCAGGTACGTCTTCAGCTCGATGTCGGCCGGGTCCTTGTCGACGACCATCTTCAAGTGCTCGATCGCCTTGTCGTAGTTCTTCTCGGCCTCGTAGGTCGAGCCGACAAAGGCGTTCAGGCGATAGGCCTCCGGATACTTGGCGATCAGGTCCTCGATAATCTTGCGGGCCTCGGCGTTCTTGCCGGCCTTTTGCAGCTCGACCGCCTTGGCCATCCCGGCCTGAAGCTCGGCGTTCGGATCGATTGCCGCCGCCTTGGTCAGCTTCATGTCGATCGGCGGATTGCGGTTTTCAAGCTCGAGGGTCATCCTCTGCGGCTCGAAGCCTTCCTTCAGGAACTCGAAGTTCCAACTGCCGGTCGCCAATCCTTCGAGCTTCCACTCACCCTTGTCGTTGGTCTTGACCTCGACCGGAGTCGGCTCGCCGGCCTTTATCGCTCGCACCAGGACCGCCGAAGCGGGCTTCCCCTGATCGTCGAGAATCTTGCCGTTGACACGGGCGTTGCCCTTGGACTGGGCCCACGCGCTTGCCGCGAAGAGGAGGCAGACAAGCATCAATACGGTGTTTCGTGCTCTCATCATGAGGCCGATTATACTGAGAATGTTCGCCGGATTCTTCCTGCCAAGCTCTGCTAGGAATGGCCTCGAGCCGCGTCCCCCCCTCATCCGCCGGAAGCGGGTCTCCGTCCTCGCAAGCACGCGCGCGCGGCAGGCGTCGATTCGGCATGCTGGCGGCGTTCCTCGCGGTCGTCATCGGCGGAGGATTCGCGGCCTGGCTCGTGCGGTATTCGAGCGCCCGATCGACGCCGGACGGACCGGTCATCCTCGTCGTCATCGATACGCTGCGCGCCGATCGTTTGCCGGTCTACGGCTATACGGCCGGACGGGCGCCGGTTCTCGCTGCCTTCGCGCGAGAGGCCGTCGTGTTCGACCGGGCCTACGCGCATGCGCCGCAGACGCTGCCTTCCCACGCGTCGATGTTCACCGGCCGCCTGCCCTTCGAGCACAAGGTTCGCGACAACCTCGGGTTCACGTTGAGCGATGGCACAGCCACGCTGGCGTCGATGTTCAAGGCCGCGGGCTACGCGACTGGCGGCTTCGTTTCGGCGTATGTGCTGCGTCCCGAGACTGGTATCGGGCAGGGATTCGACGTGTACGACGCGAGGTTTCCGGCGATGGCCGCCGATCGGTCGGCAGCGCAGGTCCAGAGGTCAGGCCCGCAGACGCTCGCGGCTGCCGAGGCCTGGTTGAAGGGAATCACGTCGGACCGGTTCTTTCTTTTCCTTCACCTCTACGAGCCGCACACGCCGTATCGCGCGCCGGAACGCTTCGCGGATCTTGCCGCCTACGACGGCGAGGTCGCGTTTGCCGACGAGATCGTCGGCAACCTATTCAGCACCTTGAAGGCACGCGGCTGGTACGACACGGCGACGATCGTCGTGCTCTCGGATCACGGCGAGGGCCTGGGCGACCACATCGAGGAAGAGCACGGGTTGTTCCTCTACGACGAAGTGGTCCGCGTGCCGTGGATCATGCGGCTGCCACACGCGCAGTCGGCCGGGCGACGCGTGCGCGATCCGGTGCAGCACGTCGACCTGGTGCCAACGCTGGCGGCGGCCGCGCGGCTCGCAGTCCCGGCCGGGCTTCGGGGCCGCGATCTTGCGGTCGCAGCATCCGGCCGCGGCACTCTGGCGCCTCAGGGCATTTACGCCGAAGCCCTCTATCCGTACTATCACTTCGGCTGGAGCGAGCTTCTGTCGCTGACCGACGACCGCTACCGCTACATCAAGGCGCCGCGGGAGGAACTGTACGACCTCGAGCGTGATCCTGACGAGCAGGCCAACCTCGCGAAGGAGCGCGGGCAGGCCGCCACGGCACTGCGATCGGCGCTCGACGCGCTCGTCGCGGGGCGGAACATCGACGCGCCCACTGCGGTGTCCGATGACGACCGGCAACGGCTGGCGGCACTCGGGTACATCGGCACGCAGTCTTCGTCGTCGGCGGGCGGGCGCGGCACGATCAGGGCAGATCCCAAAGACAAGGCGCCGCTCCTTCGCACCTACCGGCAGGCTGTTGTCCTCCTCGGCGAGGGCCGTCTTGGCGAGGGCACGCGGCTCCTGCGAGAGATCCTGAACGACGATCCGGCGATGACCGACGTGTGGTCGCAGTATGCCGCCGCGCTTGGCAGAATGGGCCGATATCAGGAGGCCTTCGAAGCCTACGGCCGGGTCATCAAGCTCCAGCCTGACGAGCCCAATGGTCCGCTTGGCGCCTCGAGCATGCTCCTCCTGTTGAACCGTCCCGATGACGCGCGCGCTCACGCGGAACTGGCGATCGCGAGCGCGCCGTCTCAGGCCCATCAGGCACTCGCGCTCATCGCCGTCTCGCGCCAGCGCGACGATGAAGCGCTGAGGCAGGCCGATCTTGCGGCCGCCGCAGAGCCGGGGCTCCCGATGCCGGCCTTCATCCGCGGCACCCTCGCCTACAACCACCAGCAGTACGAGCCGGCGCTCGGATTCCTGCTCCAGGCGCAGAAAGGTTACGCGGGCCGCAGCGCGCAGCCGAGGGATTTGCATTTCATGATCGGCGACTCGCTGGCGCGACTCGAGCGCTACAAGGAAGCCGAGCCGTACCTCGAAGAGGAAGTCCGTCTCTACCCTCAACACGTTCGCGCTCGAGCCGGCCTCGCGATGCTCTATCAGTCGATGGGACGCAACGCCGAGGCCGAGCGAGCGCTTGGCGATCTCGTGCGTGATGTCCCCTCGCCCGACGCAGCGGACACGGCCGCTCGTGTCTGGCGCATGTTCGGCCGTCCCGACCGAGCGGATTCGGTCGCAGACGAGGCACGACGAAGGCGTCGCGAACGGTGACCGGGCACAAGCGCGCGACCCGCTCGCGCGCTTTCGCCGCCGTCGTCCTTCTTCTTGCCGCCCTCGCGGCCGGTCTGGTGGTGGACTCGTCGTCCAACAGGATTCATCGTCGCGCCCGACGCGGACCGCAATGTCCTGGTCGTCACCATCGACACGCTGAGGGCGGATGCCATGTCCGCCTATGGTGGACGCGCCAGCACGCCGCGCATCGATGCGCTCGCGGCACGCGGCGCGCGGTTCACCTTCGCCCATGCACACGCCGTGGTCACGCTGCCGTCGCATACCAGCCTGCTGACCGGCGTCTACCCGTACCAGCACGGCGTCCGCGACAACAACGGCTATCGGGTCAAGCCTGATACCACCACGCTCGCGATGCGGATGAAGCGCCTCGGCTTCGCCACCGCTGCCTTCGTGGGCGGATTCCCTCTCGATCAACGTTTTGGCCTGAACGCCGGCTTCGATGTCTACGACGACCGCATCGGCGAAACCGGTAGCACCGTCGACTTCGCGCTGCCGGAGCGGCGCGCTGACGCGGTCGTATCGTCCGCGCTCGCCTGGGCCGGCACTCGTTCGGACAAGTGGTTCGCCTGGATTCACCTGTTCGATCCGCACGCGCCGTACCAGCCGCCGGACGAGTTCGCCCGCCGGTACACCGAGGATCCGTATGCCGGCGAAATCGCCTGGACCGATTACGCGCTCGGTCCGCTGTTCGATCGGCTCTCGAGCCTCCCTCGCAAGACCCTCGTGATCATCACCGCCGACCACGGCGAGAGCCTCGGCGACCATGGCGAGCTGACGCACGGGATCTTCGCCTATGAGCCGACGCTTCGGGTACCGCTGATTGTTGCGGAGCTCGGCGCAGGGACCCACACCGGCGACGGGCGTAACGATCGATGCGGCCGTGCGTCACGTGGATCTCGTCCCTACCATTCTCGAGTCGGCCGGGGCGGGCCGAGACGACAGCCTGCCCGGCGCATCGCTGGTGGAACTGATGCGTATCGGAAGAGGCGAGGATCGCCCGTCGTACTTCGAGGCCATGACGGCGAACCTGTCGCGCGGCTGGGCGCCGCTTCGCGGCGTGATCGTCGGCAGAGACAAGTACATCGACCTGCCCACTCAGGAGCTCTACGCGCTCGACACGGACGCGCGAGAGGAAAGCAACCTGGCCGAGGCAAGAAGAGATCGCACCGAGGTGCTGCTCAACGCGCTCCGCGGCTTCAACGTGGCGCCTCCTTCCCTGCCTGGCGAAGAGACGTCAGCAGTCCGCGACCGTCTGCGCGCGCTCGGCTATGTCGGCGGGAGCCCGGCCGCGCCGCGCGACCGCTACGGAGAAGCCGACGATCCAAAGCGCTTGATCGAAATCGACGCGATGCTGCACCGCGCCGGCGATCTCTACCAGCGCGGCAAAGCCGACGAGTCCGTTCAGGCATTCCAACAGGTCATCGCCCGGCGGCCCGATACCGCCGATGCGTATCGCTACCTCGCTTTCGTCTACTGGCAGAGCGGCCGGCCAGACGAGGCTATCCAAACGCTCGAAGCGGCGCTCAAGCACGGCCTCACACACCGCGACGTGCGGGTGAAGCTCGGCGTGTATCTGGCCGAGACCGGACATGCCGGACGCGCCATCCAGCTCCTCGACGGCCTGGCCGGTGACGACATCGAAGCGTTGAACGCGCTCGGCATCGCGTACGGACAGGCCAACCGCTCTGCCGACGCCATTCGCACCTTCGAGCACGTCCTGCGAGTGGATCCGACCAACGGCTTGGGCTGGCAGAACATCGGCACCGTGCAACTCCGCGCCGGCGATCGCACTGCTGCTGAAGCGTCGCTGCGCCGCGCGCTGTCGATTGACGACACCCTGCCAGGGGCCTACACCACGCTTGGCGTCGTGCTGTCACGGACGGGACGTTCGTCAGAGGCGATCGAGATGTGGAAACGGGCGGTGGCGATCAACCCAATGGAGTTCGACGCGCTCTACAACTTGACGATGACGCTCATCGAGCTGGGTCGCCGGGATGAGGCCCGGACCTACGGCGACCGCTATATCTCGACCGCGCCACCTGGCTTTTTCGCCCGGGAGATCGCGGAAGTGCGGGCGGCGTTGAAGCGGAAGTGAACTGTCGACGGAGACGACGGAGTTCACGGTTTTCACCGCGGAGACACGGAGCCGAAATCAGTGGGAGACGCGCGGAGAGCAAGCTCTGATGCTGGGCGCACGCCGGCCCAGGCCGGCGTGAGATAGCGAGAAGCCGGCGGATCACAAGCACGCGCGAATCTGTCGTGCTTGTGACCCGTCGGCTTCTCGCTATCTCACGCCGGCGCTGTGCGCCCGTGCGTGCGCCGAGCATCGTTCTCTCCGTGCGTCTCCCATGATCGGCTCCGTTCCTCCGTGGTGAGATCGTCTCCGTGAGCTCCGACATCTCCGTCGTCTTCTTGAAAGTCATGACGCGACAAAAAAGGGCGCGCCACCAAGGCGCGCCCAGCATCGTTCCGTGTGATCCGTGTGATCCGTGGCTAGAAACCGACCCTCACTCCGAAGCGGATGATCCTCGGATTGACGATCTCCCGAACCTGATCGAACCCATCCGAGGCCAGGTCGTAGTCGCGGCCCGAGCACCGTGGCGGTGTTGAACAGGTTGAAGATGTCCAAATCGACGTTGACGTTCAGCCGTCGATACGCGAACAACTTGCTGACCCGTGCATCGAAAGTGTGAACCGTCGGCAGGCGGTTCGCGCCGACGTCGCTCACGAGCAGCACGTTCTTCTCGGGCGCGATCGCGTCGCCGGCGCCATCAGTGCCCGAGAGCATGAAATACGGCGCGGAGAAGCCCTGCCGCATCAGGTAACTGCCGGCCAGCGTGATCCCCCAGTTCGCCTGGTAGGCGCCGTTGGCGATCACCTGATACTTCGGCAGGACCATGTAGATCGAGCTTTTGCCGCTCCCCGTGCTCGGCGTCATCACCGGGCCGCCATCCACGTTCGGATAGGCGTCCGTCGTCGTGAACACCGGCGTCGGGTCTTCACTCGCGCCTGGACCCTTCAAGTACTCCCGGTGCTCGTTGGTTGAAAAGCCGAGCCGCATCATCCAGCGGTCGGCCATGCGCTTGGTCGCGGAGATCTCGAACCCGAGATAACGCTGATAGTAGTCGGTCCGCGTTTCGTACAGCTGTCCGAAATCAGCGGGCAGCGCGCTCTCGTTGACGTGGTAGTACGGCACGTCATACGTCCCGACTCCCGGCGCGACGCCGGCGAAGACGCCGGCCTGCGTGAAATCCGCTCCGGTGACGCCTGGGTAGTCCAGCCAGTTGAAGCCGTTGTAGCGCCTCCACGTCACGTTCGCGGCAAGCGCGAAGTTTCTGATGAGCTCGTGTTCGACGCCGAACAGGAGCTCGTGGGTCAACGGCGAGCTGTAGCTCCCGATTCGATCGGGGTTGCCGCCGAGCGGATTGTTGGGGTCGAACCCGGCCACGCCCTGGAAGTTCGTGAACTCGCTCACGTCGGCGATCCGGTTCCCGTTCGTGTCTACGGCCCCGTAGTAGACGTAGGAGTAGTACGGGATCGCGGAGACGGTCAACGCCGCCCGGTTCGAGTCGAGCTGCGAAGCGAACGCAGCGTAACTGCCACGTACGATCGTCCGGCGGGACTCGTTGAGCGCGAGGGTGAACCCAACGCGCGGTGTCACGTTGTTGAAGACGATCGCGTTCTCGACCGGCGGAGCTTCGAGAGCCGGCAGGAAGTCCGGCAGCGCGATGCTGGCCGGCACGGAGGCGGCGGCCACCGAGCTGCCCGAGCGATCCCAGCGCACGCCGAGGTTCACCGTCAGGCGATTGAGGCTGATCGTGTCGCCGAAGTAGGCGTTCCAGTAGTTGCCCTCTCCTGCCAGCGACCAGTCGCGAACGACGCGCGCCTGCATGTTCGGATAGCCGCGGTGATAGGTTCGAACGCCGTTGCCGGGCCAGCCGCTCTCGGACGTCACGCTCGATTTGCGCCAGCCGAATCCGAACTTCAGGTCGTGGCGGCCCTTGAACATGTTGCCGTCGATCGCGATGTTGTCCTGCGGCCGCAAGGTCTGATACCACCCGTACGACCCGTGATAGACATTCGAATCGTCGCGATAGGACTGGGTGTCGCGGCCGCCGCGCGGCTCGAGCGAAAAGCCGTTCTTGGTATGCGCATAGCGCCCGACGATGAAGAGGTGGCTGCCGAGCGTCTGGTTGACCTCGAACTTGAAGAGATCAGTCGGTCCGTCCTGGTTGTAGGTGGTCTCGTCGGGGCGGAATCCTGACGCGCCGCGGCCAAACTTCTGTTTGTTGCCGCGGAAGTAGGTGAAGTTCGCCCGCGTTTTTGACGTGACCTCGCCGGTGACCTTGGCCGAGATGTTCTCGAGGAACGTCGCGTCGCGAGCGATCTGCTGATAGTCGTTGGTGGCGGCGTCGTAGCTGAAGACGTTCAGCGCCGGCTCCGTCTTGCCGTAGGCGCCCCACGCAAAGATGCGGTTCGGGACGATCGGTCCGCCGCCCTCGAAGCCCCAGTCCTTGTACTCGCCGACGCGGTTGTAGCTGGCAATCTGACCGAAGAGGTCCGAAGATACGTTGTCGGACTGGAGGTCCTCGTTCTCGAAGTAGTAGCGCGACGTGCCCCGCCACCTGCTCGTGCCGCTGCGCAGGACGAAATTGAGCTGCACGCCCGGCGTGGCGTTGGCGGGATCGGCGCCGCCGGTCGTCACCTGCATCTCCTGGAACATGTCGAAGTCGTAGTAGGTTGGCGACGCGCCCAGCGAGCCCATGTCGGTGATCGCGATGCCGTCCATGTTCCACGTGTTCTGATCGGGGTTCGCGCCCTTCGCCTGGTAGTTCGACTGCTGCCCCGATTCGGCCCCGCCGACGTTGACGCGATCGACGACGATCCCGGGAACAGTCTGGAGCACGACCCACGGGTCGCGAGCGCTTGGAATGTTCTGCAGCTCGTCGAGGTTGACGTTGGTCGAGACCGTCTGCTTCTTCGACTCGATGACAGGCGTCTCGGATGAGACCTCGACGCGTTCGGCCAGGCCGCCGACGGCGAGGGTCACGGCGAGAGGCACGATCGAGCCGGCATTAACCGGAACGTTCTCGTTCCGGTAGTCGGTGAATCCGGAGAGTTTGGCGGTCACGGCGTAGCGCCCCGGCGCGAGGTTGACGAAGTGCGCCTCCCCCTTGGCATCCGTGACGGCGACGTCGGTCTGCGTGCCGACCGCCTCGACGGTCACGCCTGGCAACACGGCGCCGGTCCCATCCTTGATGCGTCACGTCGATACGGCCCGTGTAGACCTGTGCTGCTACTGGCGCCGCGAGGAGCGACACACAGGCGAGCGACAGGCCGACCAGGGCCAGTCGTGTTTTCATCCGATCCTCCTTTGGGTGATCCGACAAGACACCGTTCCGTCGACGAATGCGCGGAACGGCCGCCTGGCCCACACTTGGAAGGCGTACGTGGGACGGGCGCTCGGTGCGTGGATATGGCCGGATGCGCCGGCCGTCAACGAAATTGAAGAGAACTGCGCGTTTGGAGTGACGAGCCGCCGGTTTTCCGTGACCGGCGACTTACTTCGTGAAGCGGTCGAAAATGTCGACGAGCTCGGCCAGCCGCCGGCTCTGCTCGGGCTCGCCCGAAGCAATCCCGTCGGGGACGCACGTCTCGACGTGATGCTTGAGCACGGCGTGGCTGATGCGATTGAGGGCGGCCTCTGCGGCGGCAAGCTGCTGCAGGATCTCGAGACACGTCCGCGGCTCCTGCACCATGCGACGAATGCCGCGGATCTGCCCTTCGACGCGATTGAGGCGGGTAGTGAGGTTCTGTTGCAGCGTGACGTCCAACATGCGTTCCTCGCGAGCTCGGCTTCGGCGCTGACACTATACGCCTCATCGAGTTCCCGCGTGGATGTGCGTGCCCGAACGCCAAACATCGCCCACACCCCTTCCTCTTTGTTCGCGTCAGTGACGATGTGCAATCGGGCTGCCTCAAGATCGCGCTGGATGAGGATTGGGCGTCGGGTCGACGACTGTGATGAGTCGAGTGCGACGCGTGACGAACGGTCGAATGATGAGGACGCATCGATCTCGCGTCGTCAGAGTCGAGTCAGACGCGTGAAGAGAGATCCAATTGGACGGTGGCCGGAGTCCAAGCCAAGGGATCAGGCTCAGGGCTCAGGCTCAGGGCTCAGGGCTCAAGCAAGATCTTCGAGTAAGTAGTCGAAGGTTTTGCCTGAGCCCTGAGCCTTGAGCCTTGAGCCCGATCCTGAGGCTCTTGACAACCCGTTCCTGACTGAATGAACATTCATTCATGCCCACGGCAGTCACCCGGCGCGCCGCCAATCCGCCGCCCAAGCTCGACAGAACCGACAAGCGTGACGCGCTGCTGCGGGCCGCGATCGATACGTTCGCCGCCCGCGGCTTCTTCAACGCTCAAGTCGCAGACGTCGCCCGCTCGGCCGGTGTCGCCGCCGGCACGGTCTACTTGTACTTTCGCGGCAAGGACGACCTCCTCATCTCGATCTTCGAGCGAACGATGAAAGAGGCCATCGCCGACGGTCGGCGGAGCGTCGACGCCCTGACCGATCCGGTCGAGCGGCTGCGTGAAATCGCCAGGCTCCATCTCGGCCGGCTCGGCAGGGACCGGGCCCTGGCCGTGGTTTTTCAGGTCGAGCTCCGGCAGTCGACGAAGTTCATGGAGCGCTTCTCCTCGACGCAGCTCCGCGAGTACCTCGGCATCATCAGAGGCGTGATTGCCGATGGTCAGGCGCGCGGCGTCTTTCGTGCCGCGATCAGCCCGACCCTCGCCGCGAAGCTGTTCTTTGGCGCGCTCGATGAGATGGCAACCAACTGGATCCTCAGCCGTCGCAAATACACGCTCGCCTCAGAGGCAGACGCCATCGTCGAGCTCTTCGTCGGGGGATTGGCGCAGCGGCGGTAACGGCACATCAACCTGGGAATAGCCCGGAAGCGCCCGGAAAAGCCCGGTTAAAGAACGAGGCTAGGTGAACACTCGCATCCGCTCAGTGGCAGTTCTCGGCGCCGGCACCATGGGCGCGCAGATTGCCGCGCATTTCGCCAACGCCGGCGTGCCGGTGTTGCTACTCGACGTCACCCGCGACGCGGCCCGCGACGGTCTGGCGCGCGCGCGCAAGCTCAAGCCCGATCCATTCTTCACGCCCGACGCCCCAACGCTCGTCCGCACCGGCGGGTTCGAAGAGGACCTTCCGGGCATCGCGGCCACTGACTGGATCGTCGAAGCGGTCGTCGAACGTCTCGACGTCAAGCAAGCGCTGCTCGAGCGCGTCGACCGCTATCGCGCGCCTGATGCGATCGTCAGCTCCAATACGTCGGGGATCCCGATCGCGGCGATCGTCGAAGGCCGGTCGCCATCGTTCCGTGCTCACGCGCTCGGAACGCACTTTTTCAATCCCCCACGATATCTGCGGCTCGTCGAGATCATCCGTACGCCGGATACCGATCCGGCAGTCGAGCGTGCGGTTGCAGAATTCACCGACTACCACCTCGGCAAGGGCGTCGTCCCGGCGAGGGACACGCCGAACTTCATCGCCAATCGCATCGGCCTGTACGGCGTCATGCAGATCTTCAAGGTCTGGGCAGCGCCTGACGCCGAGTACTCGATCGAGGAGATTGACGCCATCACCGGTCCCGCGATCGGCCGGCCGAAAAGCGCCACGTTCCGGACGATGGATCTGGCGGGGATCGACGTGCTGGCCCACGTTGTGCGGAACCTGGCCGGCAGCCTTCGCGACGACAAAGAGCGCGATGTGTTTGTTCTGCCAGTCGTGGTCGAAGAGCTGATCAAGCGAGGCTGGGTGGGCGCCAAGTCTTCGCAGGGGTTCTACAAGAAGGATCCGAGCGGCGAGATCGTCACGCTCGACACCGCCTCGATGACCTTTCGGGCCGCCGCGCCGGCACGCCTCGCCTCGCTCGACGCGGCCCGGGCAATCGACGACCCGGGAACTCGAATCAAGACACTCTTTACTGGCGCCGACAAGGTCGGCCGTTTCCTGCGCGCGACGCTCGGCCCGACACTTATATACGCTGCCCGTGTTACCCCGGAAATCGCCCACAACATCGACGATGTCGATCGCGCGATGCAGTGGGGCTTTGGGTGGGAACTTGGCCCGTTCGAAACATGGGATGCAATCGGCATCGAGCAGGTCCTCGAATCGTGTCACGTCAGCGAACCGCCGCCGCTCGTGCGCGATGCCCTCGCGCGTGGCGCCTTCCGCCCGAAGCGCATGGGGCATTCGTTTGAGCCCGTGCCCCCGGCCGGGCCGGGCCTCCAGATACTTCGAGAGGCGAAAGAGCGAACGACAGTCGTCCGCCGGAATGCCGGCGCGAGCCTGATTGACCTCGGCGACGATGTCCTCTGCGTCGAGTTCCACTCGAAGATGAACGCGATCGGCGGGGACACCATCCAGATGCTCCAGGCCGGCGTCAAGGAGGCAGCATCGCGCTTCCGCGCGCTCGTCGTCGGAAACGATGCACCGAATTTTTCCGCCGGCGCCAACCTGATGCTCTTGCTGCTCGAGGCGCAGGAGGGCAACTGGGAAGAGATCGACTTGATGGTCCGCGCATTTCAGGGCGCCACGATGGCGTTGAGACTTGCCGAGGTTCCGGTGATCGTCGCGCCGGCAGCATTGACGCTCGGCGGCGGATGCGAGGTCGTGCTTCACGCAGACAGAGCGCAGGCGGCTGCGGAAACCTACATGGGCCTCGTCGAGGTCGGTGTGGGCCTCATCCCTGCTGGCGGTGGGACCAAGGAAATGCTGGCGCGCGCGATGGAGGCCACGGCTACACGGATCACACGGATCGCACGGGTAACCGCGCGGATTCGCAGGCGATCGTCCAGCGCGTGTTCGAAACGATCGGCTTCGGCAAGGTGTCAACGAGCGGCCCTGACGCGCGTCGCCTTGGATACCTCCGGCCCGTCGATGGCATCACGATGAACCGCGAGCGGCTCCTCGCAGATGCCAAAGCGGTCGGGCTGGCGCGCGCGAAGGACTACGTGGCCCCTCGGCAACGGACGGCGATCCCGGTTCTCGGCGAGGGACTTCAGGCCGCGCTCAAGCTCGGCGTGCACCTCGCGTGGAAGGCCGGACGTCTCACAGATCATGAGGCGTTCATCGGCCGGACGCTGGCCCGCATTCTCGCCGGCGGCGATCGGCCTCACCCAGGCACCGTCACCGAGCAGGAGCTGCTCGATCTCGAGCGTGAAGCGTTTCTAAGTCTGTGTGGCCAGCGGAAGACGCAGGAACGGATCGCCTACACGCTGAAGACCGGAAAGACATTGAGGAACTGACGGCCATGTTCGATCGAGGCCACGGACCGCCGCTCGTGATCGTGCCAGGTGTGCACGGGAGGTGGGAGTGGATGAAGCCCGCGCTCGACAAGCTCGCCGGGAGCTGCCGGACGATTTCGTACTCGCTCTGCGGCGATATCGGATCCGGCCAACACCTGGACCCCGAGCAGGGCTTTGACAACTACCTTCGTCAGCTCGATGCCGTGCTCGACCGGTCGGGGGTGAAAAAAGTCGCGCTCTGTGGCGTGTCGTTCGGCGGATTCGTCGCGCTGAGGTACGCCGCGACCCGGCCCGATCGAGTTTCGTCGCTCGTGCTCGTCTCCGCCCCGGCTCCTGGATGGCGGCCCAATCCGCAGCAGGCCAAGTGGATCGCGCGGCCGTGGATCTCGGCGCCGACTTTCGTGATCACCTCCCCCATGCGCGTGTGGCCTGAGGTGCGGGCCGCTCTTCCGTCGTGGTCATCACGGCTCGGCTTCTTTTTCCGCCAGGGCCTCCGCGCCGCCGGCGCGCCGATGATCCCGTCGCTCATGGCCGGCCGGATCAAGCTGGCGCGGCAGACGGACTTCGCGGCCGGATTGCAGCCGCGTTCACGTGCCGACACTCGTAGTGACCGGCGAGGAACCGCTCGACCGAGTCGTGCCGGTCGCGAGCACGCGGTCGTTCTGCGGGTTGATCCGCGGCGCCGAGTCACACGTCCTTGAACGCACGGGACATATCGGCGTCCTGACCCAACCGTCCAGATTTGCCGACGTCGTCGGAAACTTCGTTCATGCCCACAGTCACTGATCTCGTCGGCCCGGCAGGGCGCCTCGAGGCGCTGCTCGACACACCCGAGCCGTCACCCGTCCGGGCCGCAGTTGTCTTCGCGCACCCGCACCCTCAGCACGGCGGCACGATGCACACCAAGGTGGTCTTCCAGGGCGCGAAGGCGCTCGGCCGAATCGGGTGCGCCGTTCTCAGATTCAACTTCCGCGGCGTCGGCGCGAGCCAGGGCGAATTCGATCGCGGTGAAGGCGAGCAGGCGGACTTCCGCGCCGGTCTGGACTACATGGCGGCGCGCTATCCGGGAGTGCCGCTTTGGGCCGCCGGCTTCTCCTTCGGATCGTGGGTGGCGCTCGAGGTCGGCGCCCTCGACGATCGGGTCTCGGTGCTGATTGGCATCGCGCCGCCGGTCGTGACGTCGGTGTCGGGACAGGACTACACGTTCGACGCGACGCTCGAGAGCACCAAACCCAAGTTCTTCGTCCAGGGAGAAGCCGACGAGGTCTGCCCGCTCGAAGGCATGTGGCAGTTCTACGGACGTCTGCACGAACCGAAGGAGCTCGCGGTGATCGATGGGGCGAGTCACCTCTTCGACGGCAAGACGCAAGAAGTCGGCGAGGCGCTCGAAGACCTGCTGGGTGATTTTCAAGGGTGAAGTCGACAATGCGAGACGCAGTCATCGTTTCAGCCGTGCGAACGGCAAGTGGCAAGGCGCCGGGCGGAACATTGCGGTTTACGCGGCCGGACGAAATGGCGGCAACCGCAATCAAGGAGGCACTCGCGCGCGCGCCCGGCCTCGATCCAGCGGAAGTCGAAGATGTCATCCTCGGCTGCGCGATGCCGGAAGCCGAGCAAGGCCTGAACGTGGCACGAATCGCCAGCCTCCGCGCCGGCGTGCCGGTGTCGGCGTCCGCCCTGACGGTCAATCGATTCTGCTCGTCCGGGCTGCAGTCGATCGCGCACGGCGCAGAGCGAATCATGGCCGGGTTCGCCGACGTCGTGGTCGCGGGCGGAACCGAGTCGATGAGCCTCGTGCCGATGGGAGGGCACAAGGTCGCGCCCAATCCGGTGCTGGTGGATACCTACCCGGACGTCTACCTCACGACGGGGCTCGTGGCCGAGAACCACGCCCGGGAGGCGGCAGTGACCCGCGAGGAACAGGACGCGTTCGCGCTCGCCAGCCACCAGAAGGCCATCGCCGCTATCGACTCCGGCCGGTTCAAGGACGAGATCGTGCCGCTCGAGGTTCGTGTCGACAGCGCTGGCGCGCCGACGATCTTCAGCGTGGACGAAGGGCCGCGGCGGGATACGTCGCTCGAGGCGCTCGCCAAGTTGAAACCGGCATTTCACGTCACGGGTTCGGTGACGGCCGGCAACTCGTCGCAGACGAGCGACGGCGCGGCGGCGGTCGTCGTGACCTCCGCAGATCGCGCGCGCTCGCTCGGCGTTCGCGCCGCTGGCACGGTTCGTCGCGTTTGCGACCGCTGGTGTCGAACCCGAGCGCTTTGGCATCGGACCGGTGCCGGCGATCCGAAAGGTCCTGAAGATGGCCGGCCTGACGCTCGATCAGATCGACCTCGTCGAGCTCAACGAAGCATTCGCCGCTCAGGCACTCGCCTGCCTGCGCGAGCTCGCAATCGATCCGGCGCGTCTCAATGTCAACGGCGGAGCCATCGCCCTCGGCCACCCGCTCGGGTGCACCGGCGCCAAGTTGACCGCCACGCTGCTGCACGAGATGCGCCGGCGGGGATCCAGGTACGGAATGGTGACGATGTGTGTCGGAGGCGGGATGGGCGCGGCGGGAATCTTCGAGCGGTTGTAGATTCGCGGAGGGTCCGGCTAAAGCCGGACACTACGACAGAGACGGTGAGCAGGTCCGGCTGAAGCCGGACACTGCGACAGAGGACGGTAGTAGTGTCCGGCGGTTAGCCGGACCGAATGGATCGAAGGCCAATCATGACGACCACAATGACCACGATGCGCGGCGGGCAGTGGCTGATTGAAGACGCGAGCGAGCCGATCTTCACGCCTGAGCGGTTGAGCGATGAACACCGGTTGATCGGCCAAACGGCTGTCGAGTTCATCGTGAACGAGGTGCTGCCAGTGCTCGAGCGGCTCGAGCAAAAGGACTGGGCGCTCGCGCGCGCGCTCGTCCGGCGCAGCGGTGAGCTCGGCCTGCTCGGCACTGACGTGCCCGAGCAGTACGGCGGCGTGGAACTGGACAAGGTCTCGGCGATCGTCGTCTGCGAAGCGGTCGGGCGCTCCGCGTCTTTTGCCACGACCTTCGGCGCGCAGACCGGGCTGGCGATCACACCACTCCTTTGCTTCGGCACTGAGGACCAGAAGCAGCGCTTCCTGCCAGGCCTGGTGAGCGGCGAAACCATCGGCGCCTATGCCCTCAGCGAGTCCGGCTCCGGGTCCGACGCACTTGGCGCCAAGACTCGCGCCACGAGCCAGCCTGACGGCAGCTACGTCCTCAATGGCGAAAAGATGTGGATCACCAACGGGGGATTCGCCGATCTGTTCGTCGTCTTTGCGAAAGTCGACGGCGAGCAGTTCACGGCCTTCCTCGTCGAGCGGACCTTCCCCGGCGTGAGTTCGGGTCAGGAAGAGCACAAGCTCGGGCTGCACGGCTCGTCGACGACGCCGCTCGTGCTGCAGGACGTCAAGGTTCCCGCGAGCCACGTCCTCGGCGAGGTCGGGCGTGGTCACAAAGTCGCGTTCAACGTCCTCAACTATGGCCGGTTCAAGTTGGCGGCGAGTTGCAGCGGCGGGGCTCAGCAGGCACTCGCGGAGTCGGCCGCGTACGCCGCGACGCGCAGGCAGTTCGGCCAGCCGATCGCAAGCTTCGGCGCGATCCGGCACAAGCTCGGTGAAATGGCGATCCGCGCCTATGCGGTCGAGGCCATGCTCTATCGGACGGCCGGCCTCATCGATGGAATGCTGCAGGGGAATCACGCCAGCGCCGGAGTGCTCGCGGCGCTCGAGGAGTTCGCCATCGAGGCATCGATTCTGAAGGTCGCGGCCAGCGAGATGCTCGACTTCGTTCTCGACGAGAACGTCCAGATTCACGGCGGCAATGGTTTCGTGAAGGACTATCCGGCCGAGCGTCATTATCGCGACGCGCGAGTGAACCGGATCTTCGAGGGCACCAACGAGATCAACCGGCTGCTGGTCCCCGGCATGCTCGCCCGACGCGCCGTGAAGGGCGGGCTGCCGCTCATCGCCGCGGCGCGGAAGCTGCAGGACGAACTTTTGACCCCGACGGCGATGGACCTGCCGGGGGACCGACCGTTCGAAGCCGAGCAGCGCGCCGTCGCGTCGATGAAGAAAGTCGCGCTGATGGTTCTCGGAACGGCGATGCAGACGTATGGCGACAAGCTCGCCGACGAGCAAGAAGTCCTGTCGAGCGCCGCCGACATCATCATCGACGTGTATGCTGCCGACAGTGCAGTGCTGCGCGCGAGCCAGGCCTCGGCTCCACTCCACGCCGACGCCGCCGCCGTGTTCGTGAACGACGCCGCCGGACGCGTCGAGATCGCCGCGCGACACGCGCTCGCGGCGATGAGCGAAGGCGACATGCTGCGAACGCTGCTGGCTGCCCTCCGCCGCGTGATGAAGGTCACGCCCGTCAATACCGTCGCATTACGGCGGCGGATCGCGGATGCGGTCACGGAAAAGAAGGGATATCCTTTCTAATAGTTCAGGGTTCAGGGTTCAAGGTTCAGGGTTCACAGAGGGTGCCAGAGTGCGTGGCAGTCTGAGTCACAAGATTTGCGTCGGCGCTGCCGCGCTGGTTCTCCTCGGCGTTTCCGCCTGTACGGTGCCCGAGGTCCCCTACGAGGAAGGCATCGCGAGCTGGCGGACGGACAAGGATCGATTCATGCGCGAGTCGCCGGAATCACCGGTGGCGGCGAGCGACCGCGCGACTTTTCCCGCCCTCCCCTACTTCCCGATCGATCAGGAGTACCGCGTGCCCGCCTCGCTGTCGGTTTCGCGCGCTGAAGACATCCTCGAGATGCAGACCTCGACCGGGCAGCGCCGAAAGATGCAGCGGATCGGCAAGCTCGAGTTCACGCTGAAGGGGCAACCGCTCAAGCTGACGGCCTTCGCCGAGGCTTCTGACACTCAGCTGCGGCGCCTGTTCGTGCCGTTTCACGATCTCACGAACGGATCCGAGACGTATCCCGGCGGGCGGTACCTCGACCTCGATCGGACCGCGACCGGCGTCTACGATCTCGACTTCAACCGCGCCTATCACCCATTCTGCCTTTTCAACGAGACCTACGATTGCCCGCTGCCTCCGCGCGAGAACCGCCTCGCGATCCCGGTGCGCGCCGGGGAACTGCTCGGACGCCCTGACAAGCTCAGGGCAAGGCCAAGTGATCTCGGCGATCGTCTTCGACTTCGACGGCGTGCTCGTCGACTCCGAACCGCTGCACCTGCGCTCGTATCAGGAAGTGCTCGAACCGGTCGGCCTGTCGTTGCCGCGTGAAAAGTACTACTCGTCCTACCTGGGCTACGACGATGCGGGCGTGTTCAAGGCGATCGCAGAGGCGCGGGACTGGCCGCTCGACGAACAGAAGCTCCGCGCGCTCATCGACGAGAAATGCCGGGTGTTCGAAGCGCTGAAGTCCGACGGTACCGGCGGCGACATGCTGTACCCGGGCGCGGCGGAGTGTGTTGCGCGTCTCGCGGGGGCCTGGCCGCTCGGGATTGCGTCCGGCGCGGCCCGGCCGGAAATCGAATCGACACTTCAGGGAAGTGGGCTGAACCGCTACTTCCGCTTCATCGTCGCGGCCGGCGAGACGCCAGCCGGGAAGCCTGCGCCAGACCCATACCGACAAGCTGCGAAGCTGCACGGGCATTCGCCGGAGAGCTGTGTCGCCATCGAGGACTCACGCTGGGGGATCGAGTCGGCCAAGTCGGCCGGCCTGTGGTGCATCGGCATCACGCACACCTACCCAGTGTCGGAGCTGCTTGAAGCCGACGCCATCGTGTCGTCGTTGGCCGAGCTGACGCCGGATCTGATCAGAAACCTCACCTAGCTGCTCAGCTCTCAGCTCTCAGCTAAGACCATTCGGCCTAAGCTATCGCGCAACCGTGTTGTCCGTGTAATCCGGGCTCGTGGCGGCAGTGGTTGTGGCTCGAGGCTTTTTTGGCTGATAGCTGACAGCTGAGAGCTGACAGCCTAGAATAGCCTCGTGTCCGTGTCCCTTCATCTTCAGCCTCGCGCGGTTCAAGTCGCCGCGGAGCTCGAGCAGGCGATGAACACGCCCGGCGAGGATCTCGCGCCGGCCGCGCTGGCGATCGCCAGGGTCGAATACCCGTCGCTCGAGACGTCGCCGTACCTCGAACTGCTCGACCAGATGGGAGAAGAGGCCTCGGCCCGGATCGGCCCTGCCGGTCGAGGCCCGTTCGAGGATGCGGTCCGCGCGTTCAACGAGTACTTCTACGACGAGCAGGGGTTTCGCGGAAACCGCGATCGGTACGACGATCCGCGCAACAGCTTTCTGAACGAAGTCCTGAATCGCCGCACCGGCATCCCGATTAGCCTCGCGGTGGTCTACATCGAGGTCGCGCGTCGCGCCGGCCTGCGCGTGGCCGGCGTGAACTTTCCCGGTCATTTCCTCCTGCGAGCGCCACTCGCGACGCCGACGCGGCTGGCCGACGACATCCTGATCGTCGACCCGTTCCACAAGGGCGCGTTCCTCTCCGAGATCGACTGCCGCGAGCTGCTCCGCCAGCACGTCGGCGACGCCGCCGCGTTCGACCGCAGCCTTCTCGAGCCGGCGACGCGCCATCAGATCGTCGTGCGGATGCTCGTCAATCTCAAACGACTCTACGTACGGATGCGATCCTTCCCGCAGGCGCGTTTCATCTCGGACCTGCTGCTGACCGTCGATCCATCCGCGATCGTCGAGCTCCGCGACCGCGGCCTGCTCGCCTACCATCTGCAGGATTTTGCCGGCGCGTTACGCGACCTGGAGGCGTACCTGCGACTTCTCCCTAAACGCATCGTCGGCGACGACGAAAGCGATCAGACTCCGAGCGACGGCGAAGAAGCCCCGGCTGAAGCGGAGAGCGAGCACCAGCAAATCTGGGAGCACGTCAAGACGCTCCGGAAGCGAGTCGCGGGGTTCAATTAAGGCTCAAGGCTCAAGGCTCAGGGCTCAAGCAAAACCTTCGACCACGTTCTCGAAGATCTTGCCTGAGCCTTGAGCCCTGAGCCTTGAGCCATCTCCACCCTTTTGGTTTTTGCGATGCAAACCGTTGGATCGGCCATTTCCCGTCCCACAATTCGTCCCCAGTGACACCCGTCCCTCCGTAGGTCACTCACGTCCCTATATCGTCATTTCGCAACCATTTCCAAGCACTTCAGCAATCCCACAAAAGGACGACGCCCGGTTCCGGAACCCTTGGTACAACTGCTGCTCGGCGGGCGTCGGGGGATTGGTCTGTTCGTTTTCCAAGGGAGGCTGACGATGAAAGTGCGTGTTACCGCCATATTGGCCGTTCTGGCCCTGTTGGTGGGTGCGATTCCGGCTCTGGCGCAGGTCCAGACGGGTGAAATCACTGGCAGAGTAAGCGACGACACCGGCGCGGTCCTGCCGGGAGCAACGGTCACCCTGACCAGCCCGGTGCTGATCCAGCCGCAAACTGCCACGAGCAGCGAGACCGGAAGCTTCCGGTTTACTTTGATTCCGATCGGCACCTATTCGGTGAAGTTCGAGCTGCCCGGATTCAAGACGGTCGTCCGCGAGGGCATCGTCGTGAACATCGGCTTCACGGCGCAGGTCAACCAGCAGCTCGCTATTTCGACCGTGCAGGAGACCGTGACGGTCAGCGGCGAGAGCCCGATCGTCGACACCAAGGCGACCACGGCGAAAACGACGTTCGACATCGAATCGCTCCAGAACATCCCCTCGGCGCGTGACCCGTGGGTCATGCTCCAGCGCGTGCCGAACATCTCGATGGACCGCGTCAACGTCGGCGGCAGCCAGTCCGGCCAGCAGTCGGGCTACATCAGCCGCGGCGCCAACACCGGCAACAACAAGTGGGCGCTCGACGGCGTGGACATCACCGACATGTCGGCGACCGGCGCGTCGCCGATGCTACTACGACTTCGACATGATGCAGGAGATGCAGGTCACGACTGGCGGCGCGGATGCGTCGCAGCAGACCGGCGGCGTCGGCATCAACTTCGTGACGCGCAGCGGCACCAATCGCTTCAAGGGCAGCGGCCGCCTCTACAACATGAACGACGACTTCGAGGCCGACAACGTCACCGACTGAAATTCAGCGCGCAGGGCGGGGGTTCTGGCGCGCCGATTCAGAACATCAACGACTTCGGCTTCGAAGCTCGGCGGCCCGATCAAGCGCGACAAGCTCTGGTACTGGGGCAGCTACGGCAAGCAGGACATCAAGGTCGGCGTGGTCAATTTCTACAAAACACGACACCGAATGCCGGCCCCCGGGAGTGCCCGTCGGCGACATCGCGACGATCGCTCGCCGCACCGAAGCGCTCCGGATCTGCCTGGCGACCGACCTCACGACGCTCAACAACTACAACGGAAGCTGACCTGGGCGCCGGCTCGCAACAACAAGTTCAACTTCCAGAACACCTGGGCCGAGAAAGTGCGCAACGCCCGGGACGCCAGCGATACGCGGCCGCTCGAAACCGCCTATCGGCAGAAGGAGATCACGAGCGCGTCTGGGACCTCCGGCTGGGATACGGGCCCGTGCCGATCTGGAAGGCCAGCGATCAGCACGTCATCAACGATCGGCTGCTGATCGATATCCAGTATGCCCACGTCGGCAACAACTTCACGCTCACCTTCCAGGATGCCAGCTCAGGGCGACATCCAGCCGCGTTTCGACATCACGAGCGGCATTTGGGGCCGGTCGTTCAACGAGTCGATCTTCGTGCGGCCGACGCAGAGCATCGACGTGACGACGAGCTACTTCCTGCCGGCGACGCTCGGCGGCGACCACGCCTTCAAGGTTGGCTACCGCTGGCGCACGGCGCGCGGCGAATCGATCAGCCATACCGGCGGCAACGCCGTGGCACGCTACTCGAACTCCGACGAACGACTGCGCGGCATTCTCGCGACTGGATGCAACGCCGATCTCTTCCGCGATGGCTGGACGAACTACAACCTCAGCACCAATGCGGCTCTACGTGCAGGACACCTACTCGGTGAAGCGATTCACGTTCAACCTGGGCTTGCGGTGGGATCGCGCAGACCGACGAAGCGCTGCCAGGCCGGTGGCGGCCAACCCGCTCATCCCGCAGATCATGCCGGCGATTGACTTCCCCGGCATCGATGGCGGCGTCGTGTGGAACAACTTCTCGCCGCGGCTGGGATGAACTACGACATCATGGGCACCGGCAAGTCGGTCGCGCGCGCGTCCTACGCCGCTGTACTACGGGCAGATGGGGCCGGGCCAGATCGCCGGCAACCTGATCGCGTCGCCCAGGTCTGCATCCGATATCCGTGGGCGGACCTCAACGGCGACACGTTCGTGCAGGTCGAACGAGCTCAACACCAGTCGCTCACTCACCAAGAGCACGGCGTTCGATCCCACGAACCCGACGAGCTTCCTCTCGCCGGGCACGGTGGATCCGAACGTCAAGAACGATCGGACGCGTGAGTTCCTCGTCGGGCTGCAGCAGGAAGCTCATGCGCAACCTGGCGGTCGAGGTCAACTACGTGTGGCGCAACTACGATCAGTTCGCCTGGACGGACCGCCTGAACTGGACTCAGCCAACTTCCGGCAGTTCACGCTCGCTGACGCCGTCCAATTGCGGGCCGTCGGCAAGCTGCCCGCCGGTCACCTACTCCGCGCCACGTCGCCGCAGCCCTCGCCGTTCGTGCATACCAACCAGTTCCGGGTCGGTACCGCGACTACAACGGCGTCGAGTTCGCGCTGAACAAGCGCTCTCGGATCGCTGGATGGCCAACGTGAGCTTCGCCTGGAACGACGCGATCGATTACTGGGCTTCCGCGATCGCCGGTATCGAGGACCCGAGCAACATCGAGAACCTCAACGGCGCGTGCGTTCGCTCCGGCATCTGCGGGCTCCGGCGTCGACAACGTCTACAACAACGCCGAGTGGCTCTTCAAGTCCAGCGGGCTGTACACGACGCCGCTCTGGGAAATCGGCATGGCCGGCAGCGCCAGCATAACCAGGGCTATCCGTTCCCGCAGGCAGATCGCGATCACCTCGCGCGGCAACTGGCGTGGCCGACGACAACACGTTACCTGTTCCCGCTCGGCGACGTCCGCCTACCGAACCTCTTCATGACGGATTTCCGGTCGACAAGGCGTTCAACTTCGGCACGATGAAATCATCCCGAGCATGGATATCTTCAACCTGACCAACACGAACAGGTCCTCTGCGCCGCCGGACGCAGGTACTCGTACAACGCGACGACGCGGCGTGGGCTCCTCCTCGACGACGCTTCCGCCGAACAACATCAGCAGCATCATCGCGCCGCGCGTCATCCGCTTCGGCGCCGGGTCACGTGGTAGACACGTGCAATGCTGAATGCTGAGTTCTGAATGATGAAGTAAATCAGAAGAGAAGTAGTACGAAGTTAAATTGGTGGCCGGAGGCGGAAAGCGCCTCCGGCCTTTTTTTTGACTCAGAGTCCGGCTGAAGCCGGACACTACGACTGTCGAAGCCTTGGCGGACGGACTGTCGACTCGACGACTGTCGACTGGAACTGTCGACTCCGACTGTCGACTGTGACTGCCGACTCACGACTGCCGACTGCCGACTGTTTTATTTCCAGCCGACAATCTTCGCGATTCGTGTGAGCAGGCTGGGATTGGTCTGTGCGAGCGTGGCCTCGTCGAGGATGTCCAGCGCATCGCCGATGCGGTGAACGACGCCGATGCCGAGCTTCCGCGCGCTCACGACCGCCGTCTTGTTCGCCTCGGGGACGATCAGAATGGTCTTGGCGTTCGAGTCGACCGAGACGTCGATGCAGTTCTGCGGCCGGTCGTCGACGTGATAGTCGAGGCGCAGCGCCGCGGCGGCGGTGCCCCGGGAGCCGTGCAGGACGAGCACGCTCGGCAGATCGAAGCCCTGGGCGACGAGCCAGCGCTGGGTCTGACGCTGGACGGTTTCACCGGCCGTGAACGGCCGCTGCGTGATGAAGAACACCTCCCACCGGTGCCGCAGCATCAGCTCGTGGATCCGCGGTACCGCCCGCTCGTCGATCGGCTTGAGCGTCGTCCAGAAGTTGGGCGTGCTCTCGATCGCCTCCCAGACTTCGTCTTCGCGGCGCCGCGACTCGCGCTGCGCCTCCACCT
The DNA here is from genome assembly GCA_963797625.1 of uncultured Acidobacteriota bacterium. Classification (GTDB taxonomy): domain Bacteria; phylum Acidobacteriota; class Vicinamibacteria; order Vicinamibacterales; family 2-12-FULL-66-21; genus DATBJJ01. The sequence goes on along the minus strand of CAWCQI010000041.1, from coordinate 252,105 downwards.
CCGCCTTCGCCTGGCGTTCTTCTTCCTCTTCGGGATCGCCAGTGCTCTTCCGTTGATCGCCGCCTTCGGACTTGCCCGCGTCCAGCATTGAGGGGCCGAAGAGCCGGATCGCGTGCTCGCGAAACGCGCCCGAGAAGTCAGCGAGCACGCCGTCCATGTCGAAACCGATGCGAAGGGGCATGAGGGGAATTGTGAATGCTGAGTGCTGAATGCTGAAGTGAATGTGGAATTGTGAATGCCGAAATGAAGGGGCAATCTATTTCGGAGTAAGGCTCCTGGTATAGCGGCCCGACGTATCCGGCGCGCTTTCGATCAGCACCAGCGCGGCGTCCTTGTAGGTCAGGCGGCGATCCGGACGGCCGTCGCGATCCTCATCGAATTCGACCGTCTGCACGATGCCGTCCGCGTAGCGCTCCCACTTGTCCGGCCTACCGTCGTGGTTAGTGTCTTCCTCCACTCGTAGCAGCGGTCCCGCGCCGTCGGGACCGGGATTGACGTGTCGTAGAACTCCCAGCGATCGATCCGTGCCGGGTCCGCAGTCGACGAAATCTCGATCCGATCGACGCGGCCCTCCGCGGTCGAGTACGCCCACGCGTCGGGTTGGTCCTTCAGGCTCCTGGAGAAACCGACACGGCTCAGACGGCCCGCCTGGTCGTAGTATTCCCAGCGGTCGACGCGTCCATCCTCATTGGCGTCGATGCGGGAGCGCAACGGCCGCGTCCCGTCCATCTCGGTCCAGGTGTCAATGCGCCCGTCCTTGTTCGCGTCGTAGGTCAGCTCGGTCAGTTTGCCGGTGTCCTTGTCGTACGACGCCCTGGTCGTGGCTTTCAACCGCTCGCGCTCGGGATCGGCGCAGCCGTGCGCCGGCAGCGCCGAGCAGGCGGCGAGCGTCATGAGGAGCATACGACCGAGAGGCATGACGGGCTTTCCGCGCCTCTCGCAGCGCACCTACTTCGTCCTCGCCAGCTCGTCGTACAGGAACGCTGACGCGACGATGCCTCCATGAAAGTTGCCGAGATCGAGCTTCTCGTTCGGCGCGTGCGCATTCTCGTCCGGCAGCCCGACACCGAAGAGCACCGACGGCAGCCGGAGGATTTCCTGGAACGTTGCCACGACTGGAATCGACCCACCCTCGCGATTGAACACGGGGGTCTTGCCGAAGCCCTTCTCGATGGCGCGGCCGGCCGCCTGCACGAACGGATTGTCGAATTCCGTCATCCACGGCTTCCCGCCGTGCATGCGCGTGACTTTCAACTCCACGGTCTTCGGCGTAATTTTGCGGACGTAGTCCTCGAAGAGCTTGGCAATCGTGTCGGGATCCTGATCCGGCACCAGGCGCATGCTGACCTTGGCCATCGACACCGCCGGGATGACCGTCTTGGCACCCTCGCCGGTAAATCCCGCCAGTAGTCCGTTGACCTCGAATGTTGGACGAGCCCAGGTGCGCTCGAGCGTCGTGTAGCCGCTCTCGCCAAAGAGCTTTGGCGCCCCCAGCTCCTTGCGATAGCGAGTTTCGTTGAACGGCAGGCGCTTCCACTCCGCCCGTTCCTCGTCGCGAAGCGGCCTGACCGCGTCGTAAAAGCCGGGGATCTTCACGCGCCCGCCGCGATCCTTCATCTGCGACAGGACCTGCGCCAGCGCCATCGCCGGGTTTGCGACGGCGCCACCGAACGATCCCGAATGCAGATCGCTTTTCGTTCCGCGGAGATCGATCTGGCAATACACGAGGCCGCGCAGCCCGTAACAAATCGACGGGATGCCGCGATCGAACATCGGCGAATCCGAGATGACGACGACGTCAGCCGAAAGCTCGCTCTGGTGGGCCTTGATGAAGTTATCGAGGTTCGCCGAACCGACTTCTTCCTCGCCTTCGAGGATGATCTTCATGTTGACGGGCAACTTGCCGGTCTTCTTCAGGTGGGCCTCGATGGCCTTGAAATGCATGAACACCTGACCCTTGTCGTCGGCCGATCCGCGCGCGTAAATCTCGCCGTCGCGGATGGTGGCCTCAAAGGGCGGCGACTCCCACAGCTCGACCGGATCGACCGGCTGCACGTCGTAGTGGCCGTAGAAAAGCATCGTCGGTGCGCCTTCGGCGCCAAGCCAGTCGCCATAGACGACGGGATTCCCCGGCGTCTCGATCAGGCGGACGTTGGTCAGGCCAATGCGGCGCATTTCGTCGGCGGTCCACTCCGCACAGCGCCGCACATCGCCCGCGTGCTGAGGCAGGGCGCTGATGCTGGGAATCGCGAGGTACGCCTTCAGCTCGTCGACGTAGCGGTCGCGATTGGTGTGGATGAAGTCGATGATGTCGTTCATGGAGGAAATGCCTCACTCGAAAAGGGGCCAGCGTGCGAAAGGACCACGGTGGCTCACGTTGCACCCTGGCCCTTTGACTCAATCGGAAGTCTTCTCTGTCGCCCCACTCTTTCCAGGATCCGACGTAGTTCCGCACGCGCGGGTAGCCGAGCAAGCGGAGCGCCAGATAGGAATGGGCGGCGCGGTAGCCGCCCTGACAATACGTAATGACCTCGCGGTCGGGTGTCACGCCCGCGTCCGCATACATCTTCTTCAACTCGTCGGCCGGCTTGAACTCGCCCTCAGGGGTCAGATTTCTGGTCCATTCGATGTGGACGGCGTGTGGAACCGCGCCGCCGCGCTTGGCGCGAACGGTGGTGCCGCAGTACTCGCCGTCGCTCCGGGCATCGACGATCACCGCATCCGGCCTCGAGATCGCATCTCGAACCTCGCGCCACGTCGCCAGTGCATGAGATTCGCGCCGGCCCGTCCACTCGCTTGCCGGCGCTGGAGCGGCGTCGCGCGCGACTGGCAGCCCGGCCCGCGTCCACGCCCCAAACCCGCCATCGAGCACGCGGGCCGACGGGTGGCCGAAGTACTCGAGAAACCAGAAAGCTCGCGCGGCGCGAACGCCCGATTGCTCGTCGTACGCGACGATCGGCGTCGCGGCGTTGACGCCATGGATTGCGAGCACATGCTCGATCATCCACATGAACGCGTTGAGCGGCGCCGGATCCGTGTCGGTCAGGCTCAGACCCCACAGATTGATATGAATCGCCCCGGGGATGTGACCGGCGACGTAGGCATCCGCAGGGCGCAGGTCGAGGACCAGCGGTCTGGAGTTCTGCGGCCCCTCGAGCTCGACGGCCAGCTCGCGAGGTCCAATCAGCAACTGCGGGTTGACGTACCCTTTCATTCCCGGAATCGTACTACAGGCGCCAGCCTGACCATTCATCGACGTTGGCGCCAGGCAAAGCCTTTCACCGCGGAGTGCGCCGAGCCCGCAGAGAATTCCGGGATGGCTTCATTCCCGGCCCCGGCGCGGTGTGGATAGGTGGCCTGGCCGCCCCCTAGTTGACGAATACACTTTGTTGTGCAAAGTTAGAGGAGACAAAGTGCGAGCGAGCGCTGCGAGCGAGCCACGCGATCGGAGCGCGCCGTCGCCAGCGGCGCGCGAGAGCGCGTGTCGGGGAGTCCGAGGGGCAAAGCCCCTCGGGAAAGACTAGACGATGGAACTGCCGCAGGCGCTGGCGCAAATTGCTGAAATCCGGGCCCAGGCCGCAAAGGCCGAGGTCTATCGGGGCTATCGATCGCTGCCGGTGGCCGCGTCAGGACTAGTGGGCCTCGCGGCGGCCTGGTTTCAACCGACCGGACTCTCAGCCGATCCGATCGGATTCGTCATCTACTGGGTCGTCGTCGCTGCCCTCGCCGGGTTCGTCGGCGTCAGCGAAATCGTCTACAACTACGTCGTCCACGACGAGACCATGACGCGACGGCGTACGCGACGCGTATTCGCGCAGCTGCTGCCCAGCCTGTGCGCCGGCGCGCTTCTGACAGCGAGCTTCGCGCAGTCGAGCCCGAGCACTGGTCCGATTGCTGCCTGGCGTCTGGGCGCTGTTGTTCGGTCTTGGCATCTTTGCGTCGCGCCCGTACCTGGTGCGCGCGAGCGGATGGGTGGCTCTGTACTTCTACGCGGCCGGCGCCGTGCTGCTTTGGGCGGCGCTCGGAACGGAGACGCTCAACCCGTGGGCGGTCGGCGGCACGTTCGGCGTCGGCCAGCTATTCACCGCCGCCGTGTTGTACTGGAACCTCGAGCGGGAAGAGTGGCAATGAGATCATGAAGAAGAAAAAACCGGCCGAGCTGTCGCAGCCTGGGCGTTTTGCGTACGACGGCCTCGAACGCGTGCTGCACGAGAAGGCACGTCTGGGCATTATGACGTCGCTCGTGATGCGACCCGAAGGCCTCCTCTTCTCGGATCTCAAGCGGCTCTGCGCGCTGACGGACGGTAACTTGAGCCGGCATCTCGACGTCCTGAAGGAAGCCGGCCTGGTCGAGGTGTGGAAAGGGTTCGAGAACCGTCGCCCACAAACGCTCTGCCGGCTCTCGACCGATGGCCGCCATCGGTTCCTCGCTTACCTGGAGGAACTCGAACAGGTCATCCGCGACGCCATGCCCAAGGTCGCCAGGCGCGGTGAGCGCTTGCCAGAGCTGCCTCCTGGATTTCAGCCGGCCTGACCGTCAACCAACGGCGGGCGTATTTTCTCAGTTCAGCGTCCAGCGATCGCCGTCCTGCCGGGCCTTGCGGTCCACTTTCAATTTGATGAGGTGGGCCAACACGCTATCGACCGCGGCCGGCACGAGCGCGGGCGGCAGCCCCGTATAGATTGATGAGGCGATGCCTTCCGGTGTTTCGAAACCGGCCTCAAGCGCCCGGATGATTTCAGCTTCGCGCTCCGCGCGGTGCCGCACATACGCGTCAATCACCTTCGCGGGATTGTCGATGATTGGCCCGTGCCCCGGTAGCAGCCGCACCGGACGAAGCTCGCGCACCCGTTGCAGCGACGAGAGGTACTGCGACAAGTCACCGCCGCGAGTGGCGGGAATCACGATTGTGCCGCCAAGCCGAACAAGATCCCCGCAGAAGCACTCGCCGCCGTCCAGGAAGCAGCAATGATCGGGAGCGTGACCCGGTGTATGGAGCGTCGTCACGGTCCCATCGCCGGCAGCGATGACTTCACCGTCCTCGAGCGGATGGTCGCCGCTACCGAATCGCCTGATCCGCACGTCTGGCCAGCGAGCGGCGATCGCCGGCACGCCGTTGATGTGATCCGAGTGACCGTGAGTAATGAGCACGAGCGCCAGCGGGCGCCCGTCCAGCGCCTGCGCGATAGCCTCGATGTGCTCCGGATTGCCGACGCCGGCATCAATGAGCGTCGGCGTACGGCCTGGCAGCAACCAGGTGTTGTTACCAGTCGGTCCCGTCCACGTCGAGGCGTTGTTGGCTGGGAGCAGTATGTGCTGCATGTCTGGAGCTCGACGATGATCGGGAGGGTCCGGAGTCAACGGGGTTCACCGCGGAGCAACGGAGCTGAGCTCAGTGGGAGACGCACGGAGAGGATCTGCCAAGCTGCGGCCGCGCGTAGCTCGAGCCAGCTTGGATCCTCTCCGCGCGTCTCCCGACTCGTTTCGGTCTCCGTGGCTCCGCGGTGAACTCCGTGCCCTCCGTCAACTCCGGACGTCTCAAAAGTCAGTACTTCACCCTCACATAGGCAAAGTCGCTGTCCCCGAACCGTCCGATCAGGTCGCGACTCGTGCCAGCGAACCAGCCGACGGACGCTTCGAGCGCGAGGTTGTCGCGGAGGTTGGCCATCCCGATGCCGCGCACGAAGCCTGAGGCGTCGGTCGCATTGTAGACACCGAATCCCCTGAAGCGATAGCGCTCGCGGGAGAACGTTCGGTCGGCCGACACGACCAGCGAGACATCGGCACGCCCGCCGGCGCTGTCGGTAAGCGACAGCCGGCCGTCGTAGGACTCCGAATGGACGAGCACCGTGCCGCTCAGGGTGTAGTCCCCGGCTCGTCGATCGACGCCGACGCCGGCATCGAAGGAGTGGCCAGTCAGGACCCGCAGATCCGGCGACTGGAAGTTGTCCTCGACGAACGCGGCGGCCTCGCCGCGCACGCCCCACGGGCCCCGCACCGACTCGAAGTCGGCGCCGATCATCGTGAAGCGCGGGTAGACCACTGCCACGGTCGGCGGCGGCGCCGGCGGCGGCGCGAGCGCGCCCTCGAGGGTGTAGAGTCCGAAAGTCTCAAACCCACGAAAGGCAGACAGGCTCCAGTCCACTCGTCCGCTGGTTGCCGACACGCGCGCGCCTCCCTGCGCGTTGACGATCGTGAATGCCGGCGCGCGATCGGATACCGGAATCGCCGCGACCGGGCAGCCGATCGCCAGGCACACCACGGAATCGTCGGCGACTTGCACTGGAAGGTTGAACGGCGACGTCGGTTCGTCGAGCTGGTCGAATCGCCCGCGCCTGAAGTCGGGAAGATACACACCCTCGACGGTGACGCTCTCGGACAGATGGACGCGCGCCCGGGCGAGCAACATCGGCAATCGCGCCTCGCTGCGACCCTCGAAGAAAAACCGGGATACGTCGAGCGGATTGATCACGTCGGTCGGCTGTATCTCGTCGAGTTTCCCCCAGGCGACTCGCGCGTATCCAAGCTGAAGGTCGACGCGTTGACTGCGCCACTCGACATTGCCGTCGAGGATGCGCACGATCGCGTCATTGACCGCCTCGAGCTCGGTCCGTGAGCCGGGCGTAAGCCGCCTCGACAGCAGCCCTTCGACAAAGCCTGACGCGGTGACGACGAGACGGGACTCCTGCGCGAGCTCCCTTTCGACCTTCTCTTCGACGAAGAGCCGCGCGCGCAACTCGGTGGCGCTGTTTTGGTTCGGAAAATAGTCAGCAAACAAGCTCACGGCGCCGGTCGGGCGCTGTGCAGACACCGGCCGCGCGGGCACCAGCACCATGCACCAGAGCGAAGAGGATGGCCGGCACGGAGAACCGCATTCTCGAGGCCGTTGGCAGGGCTACGCGGCCTGAGGGCGCCGCGGGCGGAGCGCCTCCGCGCCAAACACGCGTGGCAGCAGCTTGATGGTCGCCGGAAGAATGAACACTTCAGCGAGAAATGCCGTCAGCATCGTCAGCGCCAGCAGCCCCCCGAACCACGCCGTCGGCTTGTACTCCGACAACAGCAGGACGCCGAACCCGGCGCTGTTGATGATCGCCGTCGTCAGCGAGGCACGGCCCTCGTGTGCGGTCGCGATCTCGATCGCCTCATCGGTTGATTTGCCGGCGGCCGCTTCGCGCCGATAGCGGTTGATGAAGTGAATCGTGTCGTCGTCGACGATTCCGAGCGCGACGCTCGCCACCATGACCGTCGCCACGTTCATGGAAATGCCCAGGTAGCCCATGACGCCGAGCACGGCGAGCACGGGCAGCAGATTCGGGGCGATCGTCAACAGCCCAAACCGGAACGAACGAAAGACCAGGAAGATGACGCCGAACACCGTGAAGAATGCTGTGCCGAAGCTGCTCAGCTGCGACATCACCAGGTAGTGATCGAGCGTGCTGAACAATCGCCCTGAGCCGGTCGTCAGCACGGTGATGCCCGTCCCTTCGAACGCCTCCTTCGCCATTCGATCCGCCTCTTCGACCTGCTCGAGCACCAGGTCGGAGCTCATCGACTGCAGCTTGATCGAGATCTGGGCGCGCGAGTAGTCGCTCGCGACCACGCGCTCGAGCTCGTGGCGGCCCTCTCCCCCGAGGGCAAAAACGAACAGCTCCTGGGCGATCGTGTTGGCGTCGGCGGGCACGACATTCGCGTCGGCCCGTCCATCGTTGAGCTCTTTGTTGATCCGCTTGACGTAGTCGGCGACCGACGTGACCTTGCGGACGTAGGGGAACCGTCGTCAGCGCTTCTTCAAGACGATCGACGCGCTGCAGCGCGTCGGGTGTCTTCAGCGACTCAGGCGGCCCCTCGAGCATGATCTGAAAGCTGTAGACGCCGCCAAGTTCCTTGTCGATGACGGCCGCAGACTGTCCAAGCGGGTGGTTCGCGCTGAAGAAGCTGATGTGATTCGTGTCGACCCGCAGCCGCAGAATGCCAAGCGACGCGAGCACGGCCAGCCCAACCGAGACTGCCAGCACACGGCCCGGACGCGCGCACGACAATCGCGCGATGGCCTTCAGTGGCGCCAGAAAGTACTTCTCGTGCGGCGCCTCAGCCGTCTCGGGTTTCACGAGCGTGAGCAGCGTCGGCATCAGGACGAGCGAGATCACGAAATCGACCATGATCCCGACTGCCGCTCCCACGCCGAACGACCTCACGGCCACGACGTTGCTCGTCGCGAGCGAGAGCATGCCGAGCGCCGTCGTCGCGCTCGCGCCAAGCAGTGGCGCCGTCAAGTGCGCGACCGTCGCCTTGAACGCCTGTTCTACACCCCCGTGCCGCCGCTCCTCGTCCCAGTGCTGCATGATGTGCACGTCGTCGGCAATCGCCAGCACGACGATGAGCGGCACGAGCATGCTCGCCAGGACGTTGAAGCTGAAACCCATCAACGAGTAGAGGCCAAGAGTCCAGAGCAGGCTGACGAGCACGGCAAACATCGCCAGCAACGTCTTGCGCCACGACCGAAAGGAGAGGTAGATCGCCAGCACCGTGAAGAGCAGGATCGGTGGGGTGAACTTGCGCTGGTTGTCGAGCGTGATGCGATTGTAGGTCTCGCTGATCTCGAGGCTGCCGTTGTAGTAGGCGCGGACCCCAGCGGGCAGCCGTGGATCGACGATGTCGTGGATCTGCTGGATGACGCCGGCGCGGACCTCGTCGATGCGATCCTCGTCGAAGCCGACGATGATCGCCGTCGTCGAGCCATTTTCCGAGACGAGGTCACCGCGAATGAGGTCGTCCTCGAGAGCGCGGCGGCGGATGTCAGCCGGGTCGCGGGTGGCGAGGCCGTCGAGCAGTGGACGGACGTCGAGACCGCCATCCTCGGCATCGCCGCCCTTCAGCGCCTCGACGATCGTCGCCGTGGCCAGGCTGTTGACTCGTTGAACGGTGTCGACGCGCTCGATGTCGCCGGTGATCGCCTCGATCGTCTGCAGCGTGTCGCGGGCAAACAGTCGATCGGGCGAATCGGCCTTGAGCGCGATGATCAGCGCGCGCGTGCCGCCAAACTCCGTCCGAAAGCGCTCGTAGTCGCGATAGACCGGGTCGTCCTTCGAGAACCACGCGGTAATGTCGTTGTCGATCTTCGTGATGTTCGCGCGCGGCGCCAGGGCGAGCGCGCCAACCACGATGAAGATCGACAGCGGAAAGCGCCAGCGATAGATCCAGCCGGCAAGCGCGTGACTCACTTGCTGATGGTCCTTTCGAGCTCTCGCCGGTTGAAGTCCGCCTCCTTCAAGCCGACGTTGTAGTCCATCGTCTCGACCACGAGCTCAGTGCGCGTTTTCTCGAGCGCGTTGGTCATCTCGGACTCCATCACCGTCCAGATGTTCTCGATCTGCTCGAGACGCCGCACCGTATAGACCTTCTGCTTCTCGTTGCGGCGGTTATAGACATCGGCGCCGACGACGACGAGAGAATCCTTCAACACCATCGATACGACCCGTGGAAACTCTGCCGACGCGTTCTTGCGGCGCGACTCGAGCCGCCAGGCCGGGCGCGCCGCGCCGCCTCCCACCGGCGACCACGACGCGTTCTCGCCGTCAGGACCGGCAAACGAGTAGCTGTAGTCGTCGAACTCGCGCCCGCCAATGTCCTCGTAGGTGAAGTCGCTGCCAACGAAGCTCTCCTGAGCTTCGGTCCCGGCGATACGGCGGACCCGGCCGAGCGACGGCAAGTATAGAAACCGCTCGTCGTCCGAGTCCGGGTGCTCCCAGACGAGGAAGGCGGTGCCGCGGATGTCGTTCGGGTACGTTGAAACGGATGAGCAGGCGGTCGCCATCCGGCGCCGACGGGAGCGCGCCTGGCGCATCGCGACCGCGCAAGGTGATGAGGGCGAGGGCGCGCTCGCGCACGCGATTGTGGCGATCGACGAGCTTCATCCGCATCGCCGATCGTGAGTCGCGGCCGGTGTTGCGGTCCTGAATCTGGCGGGCGACCGACTCGGCGGTCACCGCCGGGGCCTGGCGCGCGGCAGGAGCCGACGGGACGACAATGGCCGACGACAGCACGCCTGCTGCGAGGACGGAACAGCGCCGGCGAAGCATCGACATTATGTGAATTCTTTCACAATATCGCCGAATGCTTCAACTTTCTCGCATTTTTTGCCGGACGTCGTCAGGAATCGGCACCGGCTTGGCCGCTTCGTAGTCGTACATGACCTGGACCGTCCGCGCCGACGCGACGAGCGCGTTCGCCTCGTCGACAATCTCGTAGTCGTAGGTAAAGCTCGTTCTGCCGATCGACGCGAGCGAGATCCTGATCTCGAGCGTCTGCCCGAAATGCGCGGGCCGCCGGTAGTCGATTTCCGCGCGCGCCATGATCACGCCGGGAATCGACGAGTCGGCCTCACCGAATCTCCACAGCACGCGCCAGCACTGCAGGCGAGCCTGTTCGAGATAGGTCAGATACACGGCGTTATTGACATGGCCCAGCGGATCGCAATCGCGAAAGCGGACGTCGATACGGTGCGAGTAGATGGGAGACATGCGGCTTGATCCCTTCGACCGTCCCTCCCGGCCAAAGCTTTTCACCGCCGAGCGCGCGGAGGACGCAGAGACATTCTAATGTTTCTCTGCGGGCTCGGCGGCCTCCGCGGTGAAAGGCTTTGGCGGTGAGACCAGTCGGGAGATTGCATCCGGTCTACAATCACGAGCGTGTTACCTTCGACCTCAGCCCCGGAAGCCTTCACCGACGCCGAGCGCGCGCGGCTTGCGCCCTATTTCACGAACCTCGATGGGCACGTCTTCGCGCTCACCAACCTGCCGGAAACCGTCAAGGGCGCGCTGTTCGCCAGGTATTCACGATCCGCCAAGTCGCTCCGGCGGCTGTTTCTCGACGAGTTCGCGGACAAGGTGATGGATCCGGCCTCGATGGCTGGCAGCGAGACGGTCGGTGTCGCAAGGGCCGAAAAACTTTTCGACAAGGTCTTCAACGAGTACGGCGACGACTCGGTGGCGCAGCTCGGCGGCGCGCACATCGCATGCGAATACGTCTCGAACGTCTTGACGAAACTGCTCGAATGGGGACGGCTGATGGCCTACCTCGAGCAATCGACGCGGTACGTGCCGTATACCGACCGCCTGCACGGCCGCTGGCGCTATCACGTCCCCGTCGAGATCGCCGGCGGCGCGCTGAAGGATCGATACATTCGGACGATGGATGGAGCGTTCGAGTGCTATGCGAAGTGGATCGCGCCGATGCAGGATTACTTCGCGGCTCGCTACCCGCGAAGCGCGTCTGATTCCGAGGCCGTCCATCGGTCGGCGATCCGGGCCAAGGCGCTCGACACCCTGCGTGGCCTGCTGCCGGCCGCGACGCAGTCCAACCTTGGGATTTACGGCACCGGCCAGGCGTTCGAGGCGCTGCTGCTGCGCCTTCGCGCGAGCCCGCTGGCCGAGGCCCGCGACTGCGCCGACCAGATGCTCCTTGAACTGCGGAAGGTCATCCCCGCATTCCTCGTGCGAGTCGATCAACCGGAGCGCGGCGGGCGCTGGAGCGACTACATGGCTGACGCGCGCCGCCTGACGGCCGAAGTCGCGGCCGGCCTCCTCGACGACAGCGCCCCGGAACCGAGACCCGAAGTCACGCTGACCGACTTCGACGCCGACGGCGAGGTCAGGATTGTCGCCGCCGCGCTCTACGCGGCCTCGGAACTGCCCGACGATCAGCTCATGCAGATAGCCCGCCGGATGTCAGCCGACGAGCGAGCCTCGGTGCTCCGGGCGTACGTCGGGGAGAGGACGAATCGGCGGCATCGCCCCGGCCGGGCATTCGAACGAACAACCTACCGTTTCGACATCCTGACCGACTACGGCGCATTCCGCGATCTCCAGCGGCACCGGCTGCTCACGCTCGAGTGGCAACCGCTGACGACTCGCCACGGATTCATCGAACCCGATGCGATCCGCGAAGCGGGCGCCCAGGATGACTGGGCACGCGTCATGGACGCCTCAGCCGATCTGCACGAGGCGCTCGCCGACGCCGGCCTTAAGGACGTCGCGCCGTACGCCGTGGCCATGGCCTACCGCGTGCGCTTCTACATGGACATGAACGCGCGTGAGGCGATGCACGTCATCGAGCTGCGCAGCGCGCCGCAAGGACATCCGGCGTACCGCCGCGTCTGCCAGCAGATGCACACGCTCATCGCCGAGCAGGCCGGCCACCGCGCGATTGCCGCGGCGATGCAGTTCACCGACCACACTGAAGTGGAGCTCGAAAGGCTGGGTGCCGAGCGCGCGCTCGAACGCAAGCGGACCGCGCGGACGTGATCGCGGCGCTATTCGACCTTGACCGGCTCGCTCTCTGGACCGGTCCAGTAGCGGCCGAACTCATCGAGGAAGGTCAGCGTCTGGAACGACTTCATGCGATCGAAGAACAGCACGCCGTCGAGATGATCGGTCTCGTGCTGGATCACCCGCGCGGTGAACCCGGCGGCTTTCAGGTCGATCCGCTTGCCGCGTCGGTCGTAGGCGCGGACAGAAATCTGCCGTGACCGCGGCACCCGGCCGCGGATGTCGGGAATGCTCAGGCACCCCTCCCAGTCTTCAACCAGTTCCGGACCGATCGGCGTAATCTCGGGGTTGATGAGCGCCATCAGAGGCACTCCCCGGGTGGACTCGTCGTCTTCATCGTCGGGCGCGAAGCCGGCAACGAACACGCGCAAACTCTCGTGAACCTGCGGCGCCGCGAGCCCGACACCCTGGTATTCCTGCATGGTCTCGAACATGTCGTCGATCAGTTGCTGAATCCGCGGCGAGCCGATCTGCGCCGGCTCGATCGGGCGCGCCCGGGCCCGGAGCACCGGGTGGCCCATGCGCGCGACCTTGAGAATCGCCATAACGGGATTATATTCGTCAGAGATGGAACCGGTCGCCTACCGCTTCTGCCCGTCCTGCGGCGGTCGCCTCGAGACACGCCTTCTGAAGGCGACCGAGCCCGAACGTCCCGTCTGCACGGCCTGCGGTCACGTCGTCTACCTCGACCCGAAGGTCGCCGTCGGGACCATCATTCGCGCCTCGGACGACCAGCTCGTGCTCGTGCGACGGGCAATCGAGCCCGGATATGGGCTGTGGGTGTTCCCCGGCGGCTACGTCGATCAGGGCGAGGAGATCACGAGCGCCGCGATTCGCGAGGCACGTGAAGAATCGGGACTCGAGATCAGAATCGACGGGCTGGTGAACATCTACTCCTACGGCGGGCGCTCGCCGATCATCATCGTCTACGCCGCGACGGCGCTCGGCGGGGAACTCTGCGGCGACGATGAGTGTCTCGAGGCCGGGCTGTTCAGATCGGAGGAGATCCCCTGGGACAGCCTGGCGTTTCGCAGCACGACCGAGGCGCTGCGGGACTATTTCAAAGCTGAGCGCTATATTTCAAAACCGAGGGGACGAGCTCGAAACTGAAATAGAAAAGCGGGTGGGGCTGCGCACTTCTGCGCACAGGCCTCGTGAAAGCAAGTGGTATACTTCTCGCCTCCACCCTGCGAAGCTCCGACACGCTTAGATGTTGCGCGGCCGGCGGTGCGCCTGAAAGACCGCCGCGTGGCGCGCAGTTGGTCACTTTTCCGAAATTCGGGTTCAGACTATGAGATACGCGCTTCTGGCGCTTTGCCTTGCTGCTTCGACCGCCTCGTCTGCCTGCCTCGGCTACGAGCGCACGAGCACGGTCGGCCCGTCGGCTACCGGCGTGTCGGCGCTCCTTGGAAACTGGACGTCGTCGAACCTCGTACCGTCGTCCAGCGCCTGTTCGGACTTCAAGTGGAACGTGACGCAGCAGACCGGCAACACCGCGAGCGGCACGTTCAGCGCGACCTGCACCGGCGATCTGAAAGTGTCGGGCACTGCCAGCGGAACGCTGTCGGGATCGACCGTGACCTGGAACGCGCAAGCGACCGCGTCGGTGCCAGGATTGCCGTCGTGCCCAATCGCGCTGACCGGCACGGCCGAACTGGGCGTCGACTCGATCCGCGTGCCCTACTCGGGCGACACGTGCCTCGGGAAAGTCAATGGTGTCGAGGTTCTGAAGAAGAACTGACCGCACCGCCCACACCGCAAGAGCCTCTCACCGCTGAGGACGCCGAGACCGCAGAGAAATTCAACTATGGCTCTGCGTGCTCTGCGGCCTCCGCGGTGAAAAGCTTTTGACCGCAGGCAACGAGCGACGACACCTCGGAATGGCGGCTAGCTTGTTACGCTAGCTGGTCCGCTGACTTCGCCCCGTAGAACTCGTACCACGGATGCGCGGGCTTGAGCCGCGCGTTCACGTTGCCGATGTTCTTCACGCCTTCGACTTCCAGCCATTTCCGGAACGCCTCGGCCCCGTTCTTCCCGTAGACCGAGATCCCGTCCTTCCACGTCGCGCGTCCGCAGAGGACGCCCGAGAACCGGGTCCCGGCTTCGGCCGCGAGCTCGAGCGATTCGGTGAACTCCTGGTTGCTGACGCCGGCCGACAGGTAGATGAATGGACGCGTGGCGACTTCCGCTGAACGGCGGAAGCAGTCCATCGCTTCCTGCTTCGAGTACGCCTTCTGCCCGCCAAACGACTGCGCGCCCTCGACGAATTTCATGTTGATCGGCATCTCGACCTTCATGACGTCGACGCCGTAGCGGTCCTTGGTGAACTCGGCCATGCTGCCGGTGACGATCTGCGGCTTCTTCTTGGCGAACTCGAGTCCCTTTTCATCGGCGCCCTCTTCATAGCCGACGAACTCGAGGAAGAACGGAATGTCGTTGGCGCGACATTCGTCGCCGATCCGCTCGACCCACGCGTGCTTCTGGTCGTTGACATCCTTCGGATCGAACGGCGTGTAGTAGAGCAGGATCTTGATGCAGTCCGCACCCGCTTCCTTGAGGCGGCGCACCGACCAGTGGTCGAGCAAATCACCCAGTCGCCCCTTCGCGGTCGCATCGTAGCCGGTTTTTTCGTACGCCATCAGCAGGCCGGCATTCTTCGCGCGCCGTTTGCTGGCGGGCAGGCCCCACTCCGGATCGAGGAGAATCGCGCTCGCGTGCGGCGTCAGGACCTCGGTGACGAGCGACTTGAATTCTTCGATGTCGTGGTCACCGACGGCACCGCCCTTCTCCTTGGCGAGCGCCTTCTGCAATGACCCGCGCTGGTCCATGGCCGCCGCGGCGATGACGCCTCTGTCGTTTGAAACGGCTTTCATGCCAGCCAGTTTGCCCGGTGTGAACTTCACGTGCTTCTCCTCGTTTCCGGCGGGCTCCCCCTCGCGGGCTCGCCCTTACCCGGCGGGCTCCCCTCGCGGGCTCGCCCTCACCAAAAGGTACATTTTTGTCGCGCTAGACGATCACGGCGCGCAGCTATTTTACAGGAAACTGAAAGTGCTCGACGGCGGCGGCGGCCGCCGCGCGTTCGACGATCTCGTCGATCGCGAGGGATTGCTCTGCTCTGAGCACGTCGGCGCGGCGCGCCTTGGTCGCGGGATGCTTTGGTGTGAAGAGCGTGCAGCAATCCTGGTCGGGAATGATCGAGATCGGGTACGTGCCAAGGCGCTGCGCTTCGGCAGTGATCTCGTCCTTGTCCATACCGATGAGCGGCCGCAGCACCGGCAACGTGGCGACCTCGTTGATCGACGTCGATGTTCTCGATCGTCTGCGACGCCACCTGGCCAACGACCTCGCCGGTGACGAGCGCGCCGGCGCGATGCGCGGAGGCGATCGCCTCGGCAATCCGCATCATCAGCCGGCGATAGATGACCACGCGAAGCGGCGGCGCTACTGACAACACGACCTGCTGCTGGATTTCGCCAAACGGCACGAGGAAGAGCCGCGACCGGTTCTGAAACTCGGTCAACAGCCGCACGAGCTCGCGTGCCTTCTCCTGCGAGGCGCGCGAGAGGATGGGATAGCTGTGGAAGTGGACGAAGAGCACCCGGCACCCGCGACGCATCAGACGCCACGCCGCCACGGGTGAATCGATTCCGCCCGACAGCAGGCAGGCAACGCGGCCGCTCGCCCCGACGGGCAAGCCGCCCGCGCCTGGATGCTTACCAAAAAAGTAGAATGCCTCGTTCGTCAGCGTCTCGACGTGAATCGTCAGTTCGGCGTCGTCGAGATCGACGTGCCAGCCGCGCGCTTCCTTGATTCGGCCGCCAACCTCGCGCTCGATCTGCGGCGAGGTCATCGGGAATCGCTTATCCGCCCGCCGCACCGAGACCCGGAAGGATCGAGGATTCTCCGGCTCGAGATCGCGCAAGATCTCGGCCGCGATGGCGTCGAGGTCGAGCGGCGCGCGCCCGGCGCGGGCGAAGTTCCCCGCGCCGAATACCTTCCCCAGACGGTGGCGCACCGCTTCCCAATCCGCGTCTGCCCCGAGCACGACTTCGATTCGCCCCTGGAGCGCACGCACCTGGCGGACGTCGAGATCGGAGGTCGCCTCGCGGATGTTCTTCACCAGGCGCGAGACGAACCATGGCCGGTTCCTGCCCTTCAGCGCGATCTCGGAGTAGTGAACGATGATTGACTTCATTGCAATGCTGAATGCGATGAGTGCTGAATGCTGAAGTGAATTCTGAATTTACTTCAGCATTCAGCATTCAGCATTCAGAATTGCTTGAGCGGCCCAATGGCCGCTCAGGACTGCGCTCTCGATGGTCCCAGGCAGACCAGTGTCGATCCAGTCACCGGCAAGCCACAAACCCGTCAGGCTGGTGCGCGTCGCCGGCCGGGCCGGCTGCCCAGCCGCGAGCGAGAACGTGGCGTGTTTTTCCCTGATCACCGTTCCGCGCACGAGCGTCGCGGCGCGCGCGCCGGGGATGGCCTCGGCGACCTCGCTCGCCGCGCGCGAGACCAGGTCTTCGGTGCGCTCGCCGGTCAGCGCGTCGGCACCGCTCGCCACGAGCGACAGGTGTGAGGTCTCGCTGCCGAAGGCCAGCCGCTTGTCGAAGACCCACTGCATCGATCGTCCGGGCAGCCCGACGAAGGGTTCATCCATCACTCGGCGGTCGTACCACAGATTCACGGTGACGATCGGCTTCGATGTCATCGCGCCCGCATCCGCCACGAGCCGGACCAGCGGTGGCGGCGCCGGGCTGGCGAAGAGTGTCCGCATGCCGAACCACGGCACCGCCGAGATGACACGTGAGGCAGGAATGCGCTCGCCGCGCACGTCGACGCCAGTGATGCGCGTTCCATCCGACAGCACGCGCGCGAGCGCGCCCGTGCGAACTGACCCGCCGCGGCGCTCGATGAAGGCCCGCGCCGGTTCAGCGTACATCGCGTGCAGGGGGCGGATCGGCAGCGCGATCGCAGAGGCCGTCCGATCCGGACCGAACATCTCGGCCAGCACCCGCACGAACGGCGTCGCGAGCGCCTCGTCTGGCGCCTGATTGAGCGCCGCGAGGGCGAGCGGCTCCCACAGCCAGGCCGTCAGCTTCTCGGTCTGACCGCGGTCGCGCAGCCAGTTCGAAACGGTGGTGTCGCCCCCAACTGCCACGCGACCGCTGCGCGCGAGCTCGCGCCTCGCGGCCTGCAGCGACGGGGCCATCCGCAGGATCGACAGCCGATCGCCCCATGACAGCGCGTCCCACTTGAGGACCGCACCCAACAGGTGAAGCGGCGGCGGCAGCGCCGGACACTCCAGCACCGAGCGGTTCCCGGAGCGATCCAGATAGGGAACGCTCAACGCCGCCTGCGGCCGGACGTTGCGCTCGGCACCGATCCTTTTCAGAAAGGCAAAGGTCTGGGAGTAGCAGCCAAACAAGACGTGCTGCCCGTTGTCGACGAGCTCGCCCGTAGCGCGGTCGGGAAACGCGGTCGCCCGTCCGCCAAGCTGGGGCCGCGCCTCGAGCACGAGGACTCGGCGACCGGCGTCGGCCAACGCGGCCGCGGCCGACAGCCCGGCGAAACCGCCACCGACGACAATGACGTCGGGCATCATTGCCCGTAAGGAGGCTTCCCGAATGGCGGTTTGGCGGCGGGCGTCGAAACCCGCGGCCGCGCGATGCCCGGTGCCAGCAACGTGCGAATCCAGGTGAAGGCGGCGATCGCGGCGCGCTTCGGCCGCGGAACGCGGACCACCTCGGAGAACACGTCGTAGTCGCGCCGCTCGATGCCGTCGAGGACCCCACGGTAGATTGCCGCCATGATCTCGGCCGCCACCAGCCGGCGGGCCTCCTGGCGCGGCAGCACGCTGGCCGCGCGCGCGTAGTAGTCCCGGGCGCGGTTCCCCTGACGCTACGAGCAGCGCCTTGACCGCCGGAGACCGCACCCCGTGGCCAGCGTTGGCCACTTCGTCGCGCAGATCGTCTTCCGAGCAGCCGGCAGCGCGCAGATCTTCCTGGGGAATGTAGACGCGGCCTCTCTCCGAGATCACCGCGCACGTCCCGGAGGATGTTCGTGAGCTGCAGCGCGACGCCGAGATCGATCGCGTACTGCCGCGAGGCGGCGTCGCGACTACCAAAGATGTCGAGGCAGACGAGGCCGACGGCCGACGCGACGCGGATGCAGGTACCTGATACAGCTCCGCAAAGGTCTCGTACCTCCGCGTCCCGACGTCCATCTCGACGCCCTCGATCAGCGCCTCGAACGGCTCGCGGGACATCCGGAAGGTCGTGACGAGCGGCGCCAGCGCTCGGCCCTGCCGTGTCTCAGGTTCGCGGCCCTCGAAGCACGCGGCCAGCTCGCCTCGCCACCGCGCGATCTCGTCAGCGGCGGACGCGCCCGGCCGGTCCTCTTTTTCGGGTACCTCATCGGCGGCGTCGTCGACGGCACGGCAGAAGTCCCACACGGCGATGATCGCGTGACGTTTGGCTGGCGGCAGCACCAGGAACGAGTAGTAGAAGCTGGTGTCTCGGGACACGTGTCGATTGCTCGTCAGCGCCAGAGGACGGCGTCACGAATCAAACCAGGGATGTCGCCTTTGCCGATCGTCGGCCGGTGGTTGAACACGTCGAATTCGTGCCGCTCGAGCTTGTCGAGAATCCGCGAGCCACCGAGCCATGTCAGTCGCAGTTCCCAGCGGAGCCGTCCGGTGACGCCATCGCACACGCCGCGGCCCGCGGCGAAAAGCGCTCGTGTCCGCTGCACCATCAGGCTCATCACGCGGCGCCACTCCGGCGTCATCCTCTTCTCGGCCACGTCTTCCTCACGCGCGCCCGCAGATGTCCGGTCAACGCGCGGAACATAGAGGCGGCCGATGGCCCAGTCGCGCGCGAGATCCTGCCAGAAATTCGCAAGCTGCAGCGCGGTGCAGACGGCGTCAGATTGGGCGTCGAGCCGGGCATCGTCATAGCCGCCAACCCGCAGAACGAGTCGGCCGACTGGATTGGCTGAGCGACGGCAATAGTCGAGCACGCTCTCCCATGTGTCGTAGCGCGTTGTCGTCACATCCTGCCGAAACGCGCTCAGCAGGTCCTCGAAGAGCGTCACCGGCAGGCGGCACTCCCGAATCGTCTGCCCGAGCGCCACGAATATGGGGTCAGGCCCCGGCGTCTGACCCCGCCGCGGCGAGCTGCCGCGCCCAGGCGTCGAGCAGGCGCAGGCGCTCGTCTTTGGCGATTCCGGGCTCGTCCGCGTAGTCGTCGGCCGTCCGCGCGAAGGCGTAGATCGCGGCGATGTGCGGCCGCATCGCCCTTGGCAGGAAGCGCGACGCCACCGGAAAGTTCTCGTAATGCTCGCGCGCGCGCCGTTCGCACTCCGCGTAGGCGCGAGCCATCGCTCGATCGTGGCTCACCACTCGAATTCGGGCGCACCGTCCCGTCGGTTCGCGACTCGCGCCATGACGAACAGCAGATCGGACAGGCGGTTCAGAGTACACGAGAATCTCGGGCTCGACGTGCTCGGTGCCGAGACTGACGACCGTCCGTTCGGCGCGGCGGCAGATCGTGCGGGCGACGTGCAGCGACGCGCCAGCTCGGGATCCGCCCGCGAGGATAAATCGGCGCAGCACCGGCACCTCCGATTCGAGGAGGTCGATCCAGTCTTCCAGGCGCTTGACATCGTCGCCGGTCACGGCCGTCTTCGCGACGCGATGCGCCACCTTGCTGCCGGGATCTGCCAGACGCGCACCGATAGCGAACAGATCCCGCTGAATCCTCTCGAGCATCGCCGCCAGCCCGGCATCGCTGCCGATCGAACGGACGAGACCCAGCCACGCATTGAGTTCGTCGACCTCGCCGTATGCGGCGACTCGCGGATCGGCTTTCGAGACACGCTTTCCACCAAGGAGAGCGGTTTCACCGCTGTCGCCGGTCTTGGTGTAGATTTTCACCCAACAAGTATAGGTGGCTTCGTCATTGGGGCAGGATGAGTTCTCGATGAGTTCCGGCCGGCGCGCGCGGAAAGTCACAAGCACGACAAAACGCTCCCCCCAGCAGGTTCCCCTCCCGGCCGACAGACAGCGATTCAGGCGACGGCTGCTCGAATGGTATCGGCGGTATGGGCGCGATCTGCCGTGGCGCCAGACCAGGGACCCGTACCACATCCTCGTGTCGGAGGTCATGCTTCAGCAGACGCAGGTCGACCGCGTCCTGCCGAAGTACGAAGAGTGGCTGCAAAAATATCCGACGCTCGAGGCGCTGGCGGCGGCACCGGAGACCGACGTGTCCCACACCTGGCGGCCGCTCGGCTACAACATCCGGCCGAAGCGTCTGCACGCTATCGCGCGTGAATCGATGGTCCGCTATGGCGGACAGCTGCCCTCGGACGAGGCCACGCTGTTGTCGTTCAAAGGAATCGGGGAGTACACGGCAGGCGCGGTCCTGAGCTTCGCCTTTGGCCAGCGCGCCGCGATTCTCGACACCAACGTCGCCCGCGTGCTCTTCCGGGTGTTCATCGGCCGCGGCGACGCCAAGAGCCATGCGATGCGGCGGCACTTGTGGGACGTTTCCCGCGCCGTGCTTCCCCACCGGCACGTCTTCGACTTCAATCAGGCCTTGATGGACTTCGGGGCAACGCTGTGCACGGCGCGCAACCCAAAGTGTCTGATTTGTCCGATGCGCCGCAATTGCACGGCCTACCCGTTCAATCCCGAGCACGAGCGGGCGGCTCGGTGATGTCGCCGCCGAGAATCGTGGTGACGGCGGCAGTCGTCGAACGCGATCACCAGTTCCTCGTCACGCGCCGACTTCGAGGCACGCATCTCGCCGGCTATTGGGAGTTTCCTGGTGGAAAATGCCATGCCGGCGAAGAACTGGAGGCGTGCCTCCATCGCGAGATTGCCGAGGAACTCGGCGCCGGGCTTCG
This sequence comes from uncultured Acidobacteriota bacterium, assembly GCA_963797625.1. GTDB lineage: Bacteria > Acidobacteriota > Vicinamibacteria > Vicinamibacterales > 2-12-FULL-66-21 > DATBJJ01. The sequence goes on along the minus strand of CAWCQI010000041.1, from coordinate 230,868 downwards.
AGTGGGTGAGGAGATCCACCGAGTGGCGCACGAGTATCCCGAGCGAATCGTCGAATTGCACTTCTTCCGGTGCGACCTGCTCGATGAACCGCGGCCAGTCCTGGGACAGGAGATGCGCTGGGTCGCGCGCACTGAGCTCGCGACGCTGGACTTTCCCCCGGCCGACGCGGATCTCATTGCGATGCTTGTGCAGGATAATCTCGGCTCGTCGCCGTCTTAAAGATCGCTGCAAAAGCCTCTCACCGCAGAGCACGCTGAGCGCGCAGAGAAACGAGAGCCACGGATCACACGGACAACACGGATCGGTTAGGAGATGGCTTCTAGAGTTTGGCTCTGCGTGCTCAGCGATCTCTGCGGTGAGGAGCTTTTCGCACGCGAGGAATGCTCGGCCTAGTGGCTAAACGCCAACAAACGGCAACTGCGTGACGACGGCCGGCAACGCTTGATCACCGCTTACGACGATAACGGCGATGCCAGGCTCCACGAAATCCCGGCGCACATACCCCAGCGCAATCGGCCGCCCCAGCGCGGGCGACATTGCAGCGCTGGTGACGAGGCCAATCTCGCGATCGTCGGCGCGGATGGTTGAGCCAACTCCTGGCACGCTCGCCGTCGGATCGAGCGTCAAGCCGACGAGCCGGCGCGCCACGCGGCCCTGGCCGCGATGCAGCACTCTGATGATGATCTCCTGCCCGACATAGCAGCCCTTGGTCAGGCTGATGGCGCGATCCTCGATCCCGGCCTCGAGCGGAATCGTGTCGGTCGTCATATCCCGTCCGAAAAGCGGCCGTCCATTCTCTATCCGGCAGACGTCGGCTACTTCTGGATCCACGGCGAGAGCACCGGCGCTACGAAGAGCCGCGGTGAGCGCATCCGAATGCTCCGCCCCGATCCACAAATCGAAACCCAACCCTCCGAGGTCGTCCCTCCGGACAATAGTGACGGGACTCTCCGAGTGCTCTGGCGACGCGCTCCAGTTCCAGGTGCGATTCTCGAGCACGCGCAGTGACTCGAGATCAGCTGTCGTCGGCGCCGAACCGTGCGACTCGAAGACCCGGTTCACGACGTGTGCGGCGTCGGGACCGAAGATGCCGAGCTGGGCGGTCGATCCGCTGACATCGGTGACCTCAACGTCCTCGCTGAACACGAACTGCGCCAGATGTTCTCCAACACGCGCGGTCACAGCCCTCTCGAGATCCATCAAGATGGCATCGCCGGTCTCGATGACGTACATGTCGGCGATCATCCGGCCCTGCGCGGTCAGGAGGCACGCGTAGCAGCCCGAACCGGGCGAGAGTGCGGCGATATCATTGGTCAGCAGCCCCTGCAGATAGTCGCGGCGATCGGCTCCGGTGAGCCGAAGCCGCCCGCGTTCCGACCTGTTGACAAACCCCGCGCCGTCACGAAGCGCCCGGTACTGTTCGAGTGAAATCATGGGTGGCGGCTGATATCCTGAGGGGATGACGTTCCTTCGCCATTGTACCGCTGCGTTGGCTCTGGCCACGGCCGCATCGGCCGCGCTCCTGGGGCAGGCGGGCGGGCAAGTCGAGCCAATCCCGGGCGACGCGATGTTCACCATCTTCATACGTGGGACAGACGTCGGCCAGGAACAAGTCGCCCTGGTCCGGTCCGGCTCGCAGTGGATCATTTCCTCCACCGGCCGACTCGGGGACTTCACCCTCAACCGATTCGAGGTCAAGTACGCCGCCGACTGGCAGCCAATTGAGATGCACGTCGAAGGCACGCAAGCCGGAAAACCTGGCGACAAAGGCACGCCGAAGAAGCTCCAGGTATCGACGTCATTCGCCCTCACCAGCGCGATCAACGAGATTACCCAGAACGGCGTGACCAACTCGAAGACCGATCAGATTTCCGCGCGCACCGTCGTCCTGCCGACCAACGTCTTCGCAGGCTACGAGGCGCTCGCGGCACGGCTCGCCAACGCCAATGTCGGAACCGAGCTCCCAACCTACGTGGCAGCCGGGGGCGAAGTCAGGGTGAGCGTCAAGGGAATTTCGGAAGAAGCGGTGACGACGCCCGCAGGCATCGTCAAGACACAGAAGTACGAGCTCCTCGTTCACGGCACGGGCTCGACGTTCACGATGACCGTGTCCGTCGATGGCCGGGCTCGGCTCGCCCGGCTCGATATGCCGACCAACGGCCTGAGCGTCGTTCGAAACGACCTTGCCGGTGTCGCCGCCCGAACACTGACCGCAAGGAATCCGACCGACTCCGACGTGACCATTCCGGCCAATGGCTTCAGCATCGCCGGCACGATCACGATGCCGCCGGTCCTCGGACGGCTGCGGCACCCCGCCGTGGTGCTCGTCGCGAACGCGGGCCCGCTCGATCGCGACGGCACCGTTGCCGGCATCCCGATACTGAGCCAGCTCGCCGGCGCCCTGGCGCAACAAGGATTCCTCGTCGTCCGCTACGACAAGCGCGCCGTCGGCCAGAGCGGCGGCCGGAGCGAAACCGTCACGCAGCGAGACTACGCCGACGACCTCATCGCCATCGTCAAATGGCTCGACAAGCGCGACGATGTCGACCCGCGCAGGATTGCCGTCGTCGGCCACAGCGAAGGCGGCATGATCGCCATGCTCGCGGCAGCGCGCGAGAAAAAGATCGGATCGCTCGTGCTGCTGGCGACGAGCGGGATGAGCGGCGCCGACCTGATTCTCGAGCAGCAGCAGCGCGAGCTCGTTCATTTGAAGCTGAGCGAAGCCGAAAAAGCCCAGCGAGTGGCGCTGCAGAAGCAGATTCAAACCGCCGTCGTCAGCGGCACTGGCTGGGAATCGTTGTCCGAGGACGTGCGCAAGCAGGCGGACACCCCATGGTTCCGCAGCCTCCTCCTCTTCGATCCGGCGGCGGTGATGCCGAAACTCAAGCAGCCGATCCTCGTCATCCAGGGCGACCTCGATACGGTGGTCGAGCCGCAGAACGCCGAAAAACTTGGCGAGCTGGCGCGCGCGCGCAAGAAAGACGCAGGACCGGTCGAAGTCGTGCACGTGCCCGGCCTCAACCACATCCTCGTCCCGGCGGTGACGGGCACGGTCCAGGAGTATCCGGAGCTCAAACAGAAAGCGATCAGCCCGGAAGTTGCCGCGACCATCGCCGCGTGGCTGAAGAAGTCGCAGCCATGAGCGTTATCGATTAGACTTTCTGCCGATGACAGTCGGCATCCCAAAGGAAACGGCTGCGGGCGAGACGCGTGTCGCCGTCATTCCCGCCGGCGCTGGCGCGCTGACCAAGGCGGGATTGCAGGTCGCTGTCGAGTCGGGCGCGGGTCTGGCGGCCGGTTTTACAGACGCCGCGTACGCCGCTCAAGGCGCGACGGTCGTTTCCCGCGCGGACGCGTTGAAGTCGGACATCCTCCTCCAGGTCAGGGCCACTCCACCAGCCAACGGCTTGCGCGCCGGCCAGACAGTGATCGGCTTCGCGGATCCTCTCGGTGCGCCACAGACAGTTCGCGAAGTGGCGGCCACGGGCGTGTCGATGCTCTCAATGGAGCTGATGCCACGAATCACGCGAGCGCAAAGCATGGACGCGCTCTCGTCGATGGCGACGGTCGCCGGCTATAAGGGCGTGCTCCTCGCCGCGAACCAGTTGCCCCGCATGTTTCCGATGTTGATGACCGCGGCCGGCACCGTTGCGCCCGCGCGCGTGTTCATCGTCGGCGCCGGTGTCGCTGGGCTTCAGGCGATCTCATCGGCGCGCCGCCTCGGCGCAAAAGTCGAGGCCTACGACGTGCGGCCGGCAGTCAAAGAACAGGTGCAGAGCCTCGGCGCCAGATTCGTCGAGCTCCCGCTCGAGTCTGCTGACGCGGAAGACAAGGGCGGCTACGCCAAGGCCCAGGACGAATCGTTCTACCGCCGTCAGCGCGAGATGATGATCAAGGTCGTCGCCGGTAGCGACGTCGTCATCACGACCGCGCTCATTCCCGGCAAGCGGGCGCCCATTCTCGTGACGACCGAGATGGTCGAAGCGATGCAGCCTGGATCCGTCGTCGTCGATCTGGCGGCCGAACGCGGCGGCAACTGCGAGCTCACGCGGCCCGACGAGATCGTCGTGCACAATGGCGTCACGATCATCGGCCCGTCGAATCCGGCCGCGCTCGTGCCGTATCACGCCAGTCAGATGTACTCGAAGAACATCGTCACGTTCCTGCTGCACCTCATGGTACAGTGGGGGAACGAGCGGGGGTAAGGATGGCGCCAAGCAGCCGTCCCTCGTTCTCAATCTCGAGGACGAGATCACTCGGGACACGTTGCTGACCCGTGACGGCGCCGTCGTTCACGCGCGCATCAAAGAGCTGCTCGGCTGAGGTCCGGATCGAGACGTATGACGATGTGGGTGATCAACACTGACGAGCAGGTTGAGAGTCCGTTTACCTTTCGCATTCTTCCCGGCGCTATCAAGACCATCGGACGGGCCGCCCGCGCCGACTTCATCGTCGACGCAGCGCTGGTCTCGCGCGTCCACTGCCGGCTGACCGCCGGCGCCGCGGATCTGGAAGTTGTGGATCTCGACAGCACGAACGGGACTTTCGTGAACGGTGCCCGTGTCGACCGGGCGCTGCTGAAAAGCGGCGACCGGCTGGGCGTCGGGAAGGTGGAGTTCGTAGTCTCGCGCTCGTGAGAGGACGACCGTTCAGGTCGACAGCTACAGCAGCGTCCCGCGCAGAACGATCATCGCGACGGTAAAGTAGATCACAAGGCCGGTCACGTCGACGAGGGTCGCGACAAACGGCGCCGAGGAGGCGGCGGGGTCGAAGCCCAGGCGGCGCATCAGCAGCGGCATCAACGAACCGGTCAGAGTCCCCCAGAGCACCACACCGACGAGCGACAGCGCCACGGTCACAGCGATCAGCAGCCAGTGGGCGCCGTAGATGTCGGAAAACGCCGACCAGAGCGCGATCCGCAGAAAACCAATCGCGCCCAGAATCGCGCCGAGCGTCAGGCCGGCCAGAAGCTCCCGTCGCATCACGCGCCACCAGTCGAGGAGTCCGACCTCACCAAGCGCCAGCGCTCGAATGACCAGCGTCGCCGCCTGAGATCCTGAGTTGCCCCCGCTCGAAATGATGAGCGGCACGAACAGGGCGAGCACCACCGCCTTCGAGATTTCCGCCTCGAAGGCGCCCATCGCAGTCGCGGTCAGCATCTCGCCGAGAAACAGCGCCGTCAGCCAGCCGGCGCGCTTTTGAATCATGCGCGCGAACGCGATGTGCATGTACGGCTCGTCGAGCGCTTCCGACCCGCCGATACGCTGAATCTCGCGGGTGGCTGTCGCCTCCGCCACGTCCAGCACGTCGTCGATCGTGACGATCCCAATCAGCATTCCAGCCGTATCGGTCACTGGCAAGGCGACGCGATCGTATTGGCGGAACACGGCGACTGCCGCCTCCTGATCGTCGCTGGCCTTCAAGGCCACGAATCGTCGGTCCATCAAGTCCGCGACCAAGTGTTCGACTGGCGCCAGCAGGAACTCGCGAATCCGGACGTCGTCAATCAGCAGGCCGTGCTCGTCGACGACGTAGATGACGTTGAGCGTTTCGCTGTCCCGGCCGTGTGTGCGGACGTGATCGAGCACCTCCCGGACAGTCCAATGCTCTTGAACCGCCACGTAGTTCGGCGTCATCAGGCGGCCCACCGAGCGCTCGGGATACCCGAGCAGCGCCATCGCGACCGACCGCTCTTCTGGGGTCAGGAGGGTCAGCAGCTCACGTGTCGCGGTCGCCGGCAGTTCCTCGAGGAACATCGTGCGCTCGTCGGGCGCCATGTTGTTGAGGAGGGCCGCAACATCTTCCTGAGCCATCGCCTTGAGGAGAGTCTTCTTGGTGCCCTGCGCGAGGTACTCGAAGACGGCAGCGGCATCCTTCCGGGGAAGCACACGGAACACGACGACCTGGTCTTCGAGACTGAGCTCAGTCAGGAGCGTCGCGACGTCGCCTGCGTGCCGATTGCGCATCAAGTCCCGTAACTGGGCGTAGTCTCGAGCGCGAAGGATTGGAGTGAGCTCGTCGGCTCGCCGGGCGGTCTGGCGGATGGCGGCGAGGGCCTCATCGCGCTGTGGGCCGTTCAGTTGCTGTTCCATTTGGGTGAGCGCTGCTCTGACGACATCGTGGTGGTGCACGTGCGGGCCGATGGCCTTGGTCGCCTCGAGCCAGACACGATGAATGAGGTCGAGATCGCCGGGAGAGAGAGAAGGCGGGTGGGCGCCGAGATGATACGTGTCGGTTCGGCCGCTGCGGTGGTGGACGACGAGTCGAACGTCAAGCGGCTCGGCCGGAGCGGCCTTCTCCCAGGCGTTGCCGAGCAGTCGCGCTTGCTCGTCGGCCGAGAGCGTCGACGATTCGCCGACATGCACGTCCGACGATCGAAGCCGAAGAATCGTCGCGACGATGGCAGCGAAGACATCGTGGGCGGGCACCACCATGAGACGCACCGGGCGATCGTTCCGCTCGGCCAGGGCCGAGACCTCCGAGAGCACGCGCCGCTCAGCCGCTGTGGGAGTCGCGTCGCTGAGGCCGTCGGCGTCGACGTCGGTGCCGAGCAGCCTGACGGTCATCATCACCACGTCCCGATCTGGTGGTGTCTGGAGCGCGGCGGCAACGTGAGCGAGAGAATGCGGGTTGCGGACGAGCACCAGCGCATTGCCCGGCCGAACCCCCATCTGGTCCGGCGACACCTCGGTGGCAGGCAGAATATCGAACGCGTCACTATCTTCGGCGGCGTCTGGGAGCCCGTCGCGCGGCCAACGCCCGTGAAAAGCAGGAGGAGGCTGCCCATCAACGCACAGGTGGCGATGGCCGGAGCATCCCGAAAGAGAATCATCGCTATCGCCCCCGCACCGACCAGCAGCGTGGACGCCAGGAGTCCCAATGGAATGTCGCGGCCGCCGAGACGCAGGTTCAACGGTGCCTGGAACGGCTTGGTTGCTGGGCGCAGGCGTCGTAACCGGACAAGAGCGGCGGTCTTCAACCCAAGCGTCGCAATGATGGCGATGGCATACGCGTGCGCCAGCCAGCCCACTCGCCCGCCGCTGACAAACATGACGAGAATCGTTGCGGCAACGGCGACATCGATGGCGCGCGACGGCGTGCCGAACTTCGCATGCAGAAAAGCGAACTGCTCCGACAGCGCGCCTTCGATCGACAACCGTTGCAACAGCTGCTCGGCATCGCTCAGCGACAGGTGCACGGCAGGCACCAACAGCAGCACCGCGGCGCCAATCAGTGCGATTGAAAGGACGTCTCGCACCCACCACGGTCCGGCAAGATGCTGGGCGAGACCCGCCAGCGGCGCGTTCGTCCAGAGCGCCTGGTCGGCCCCCGGCACCAGCAGGACAAACAGGAAGACACCCGACACGGTCGCGAGCACTGTGACCATCGAGACGAGCAAACTCGTTCGCTGCAGCGCCTGAAGGCGAGGCGGCCGCAATTCGTGTGCCGCGCGCGCGACGGCGTCACCCCCGCCGATGGTGGGAAGCGCCAGGGCGAAGCCGAACAGATAGACCAGCGCGGCGTCGAGCGGGTGCCAGCCCGTCACGCGCGCCGGCGGCGGCGGAGAAGCCAGCGTCGACCAAGCAATCTGGCCTCGCGTCAGGCTCACCAGCCCCCAGAACGTGACGAAGTCAGGATGCCGACGGCGATCCACACGCCCCAGGCAATCCGGTCCGACGTCAGATCCAACCCGACCCGGGCGCGCAGCCAGAGAAACCCCACCATCAGGACGGCGACCACCATCGCAAAGTCTTCCGGCCGCACGTAGCCTGTCAGATGCAGACCAGCGATTGCCGTCAGCGCGACGGTCGAGGCGTACTGGCCAACCACAACGCACGCAAGCGCGGCGAGCACGAGCCGTTCGACCAAGCTGGCCGCAGCCGCGGCTTTGGCTGCTCGGGCGCCAAACGCCTGATGGACGCGGGCCACGACGCCGCCAGGAATGAGCAGCGCCCAGCTCTCGATGTCGATGGCGCGGACAAAGGCGCCTACGACTGCCGCCGCAAGCACAAACCATGCGGCGCTGTCTCCGAGGGAGGATCGCGTGGTCCCGGCAATGAAGAACGCCGCAACACCCAGCTGCGCAACAGCCAGCGCGGCAGCTTTCCGCACCGATATGAACGACAGCAGTGCCGTCGACGACAGGACGACGCGGACCTGCCGCCGAGGACGACTCTGGAGGGGAACGTTCATAGTTAGTAGGCGTTCAGAAACGGGTTCGTCCGTCTCTCCTTCCCGATCGTCGTCGGCTCCCCGTGGCCCGAGTGCACGACAGTCTCGTCGGGAAAACTGAACAGCACCTCACGGATCGACCGCAGGAGCGTCGGCAAGCTGCCGCCAGGCAGGTCCGTGCGGCCGATCGATCCGGCAAACAACGTGTCACCGACGAAAAGCGTCCGTCTGGCGTCGCCGTCGCGACCGACGGCGAGGCAGACGCCGCCGGGACAGTGGCCCGGTGTGTGGTGGACCCACGCCGAGTATTTGCCGAACGACCAGGGGCCCTGACCGTCATAGAACTGGTCGACCGGCGGCTGTGGGTCGACATCGAACCCGAACGCCTGTCCCTGCTGCACGACCGCCTCGTAGAGGAAGTTGTCGTCGCGGTGCAGCACGACCGGCGCGCCGAGCGCTTCCTTGGCCCTGCCGACGCCGGTGATATGGTCGAGGTGGGCGTGGGTGAGCAGGATGTAGCGAATCGAGAGCCCGTGGTGTCTGACCGCCTCGAGGAGCAGCTCGACGTCGTCGCCAGGGTCGATGACGACGCCTTCCCGGGTGTCCTCGCAGCCCAATACGAAGCCGTTTTTCTCGAAGGGTGGGACCGCCCGTGACTCCAGAATCATAGATGAGCCTCTCTGGCGCCCATTTTCGCATTGAAGGGTATGAGACGAATGCGCCCATACCGAGGGAAACACCGGATTCACGCCAGCATCCTGGCCGGCGTCGAAAAACGCTGTCTGATCTGGATAGCCCGACCGCCTGCCGACGTCGGGTCGGATCCGACCACCTGACCGCGCTCGGGGCCCTCGCCATGCTCGGCGCGGGGGTCGCGTTCGCTGTTGCGCCAGGCCAGCCGCTGGCGCTGTTCGCGGTCGTCCTGTTCCTCGGCTTGAACTGGTTCGGCGACAGCCTCGACGGAACGCTGGCCCGCGTCCGGCATCAGGAACGGCCGCGCTATGGCTTCTACGTCGACCACGTGCTCGACGTGATCGGGATCCTGTGGCTCTTCTCGGGACTGGTCGCCGGCGGGTTCATGACGCCGCTGGTGGGCGCGGCGTTCCTCATCGCCTACTACCTGCTCAACGTCGAGATCGCGCTCGCCACTCATACGGTCGGCACGTTTCGCATTTCCTACTGGAAGATGGGACCGACCGAGTTGCGGATTCTTCTGGCGGCCGGCACGCTGCAACTCCTGCGTTCGCCTGACGTGGCCTTGTTTGGCGGCCGCTACCTGCTGTTCGACGTTGGCGGCGTGGTTGGCATTGCCGCACTCTTCGCGACGTTTGTCGCGATCGGCGATCTCGAACACGAGAACGCTGTATCGGCGGGAGCCGCTGCCTGAACGAACGGAGGGCAATCGCTCTGACGGGACGCGGATCGCGCAGGATCCCTGCGGTCAACGTTTAGCGAACCGACGGCTTCGGCGACCGGCCGCGCGCTCCATCCGCGGCTCGTAGTATCCTGACTTCATGATCCTGGTGGCCGTCGACGACTTCCTGTTTCGCTCGAAGATCCGCACAACCGGCAAGCAGGCCGGAGTGGAGTTGACGTTTCCGCGCACGCCGGATGAGGTGCTCGAACAGGCGCGAACGTTGAAGCCGTCGCTGGCAATCTTCGACTTGAACAGCGCGAAGCTGGCGCCGATTGATACGATTGCGCGGATGAAACAGGATCCGGAGCTCAACACCATCCGCACGCTTGGCTTCGTCTCGCACGTCGACGCGGCCCGGATTCAAGCCGCCCGGGATGTTGGCACCGACGAAGTGTTGGCGCGATCCGCCTTTGCGACGCAGCTCGCCGACATTCTGCTCGCCAGCGGGACGCGCAACTGACCCTCGACGACATTCGCGCCGCCGCCAGGCGAATCGAAGGCCGCGTGCTCCGAACGCCGCTTCGCGCTTCGCCGTGGCTGAGCGCGCGCACGTCCGGAGACGTGCGCTTGAAGCTCGAAACGCTCCAGCCAACGTCCTCCTACAAGGTCCGCGGCGCCTTCAACGCCGTGCTCAGGATGGCTCGAGAGCATGACGGGCGTCCTCCGCAGCTGGTGACCGCATCCGCCGGCAATCACGGCCGGGCACTGGCCTGGGCCGTCCGCGCGGGGGGCATGTCGCTGACGGCCTATGTCGCCGGAACACGCGCCGCGCACGAAGGTCGAAGCGATCGCTGCCAGCGGAGCGGTACTCGTGCGGTGCCGCGACTACGACGAAGCGGAGCGCCGCGCCAAGGAGCACGCGCTGCGCGAGGGCGCGGTGTTCGTCTCACCCTACAATCACGCCGACGTCATCGCCGGCGCGGGAACAATCGGCCTCGAGATCCTCGACGAGTGGCCCGACGTCGATCTGATCGTCGTCCCGATCGGCGGAGGCGGGCTCATCTCTGGGATCGCCCTGGCGGTCAAGGAAGCATCGCCGCGCACCCAGGTAGCCGGCGTCGAGGTCGAGGCCTCCTGTCCCTTCACGCGAGGACTCGAGGCGGGCAGGATCGTGGAGATTGACGTCCTACCAACGCTCGCGGACGGTCTGGCGGGCAACCTCGACCCGGATACGATGACCTTCGACATCGTCAGACGCGAAGTCGCGCGCATCGCCGTGGTCAACGAGGATCAGTTGCGCGAGGCTATCGCCGGCGTCATGCAGAATGAACGATTGGTCGTTGAAGGCGCGGGCGCCGTTGGCGTTGCCGCGCTCCTTTCGGCCAGGCTCGACGTGCGAGGCAAACGCGTGGCGGTCGTGCTGTCCGGCGCTAACATCGACCAGGGCACGCTCAGCGAAATTGTCTAAGGAAGTTAGTGCCGAAGGGTCGGAGCCTGCAGCCAGGAATCTCGGACTCCGCAGGTCAGCCCTAGTCCCCAAAAGTACCACCACACCGCAACCAGCACCGCCAGCATCACCGCACCAACCACCCACCCGAGCGCACTCTTGTCGCTCGCCGACTGCGCCCGGACGGGCGGCAGGTCAATGGCGCGCTCGCGCGCGTCGAGCGCGGCGGCAATCCGGCGCAGGTCGGACGACACGGCGAGTGCGCTCGCCGAACGCGCATCCACGGGCTTGGCAAGTGCGCGCGCGACCAGAGCATCGAGGTCAGGAGGCACGGCAGGCGTCAAGGTCGACGGCGGCGGCGGAGTGAGCCTGACGATGTTCATCACGGTCGCCGACGGCACCGGACCGCTGAACGGATTCTGCCCGGTGAGCATTTCCTGCAGCAGAATGCCGAACGAAAACACGTCGCTGCGTTCGTCGATCGCGCCGCCGAGCGCTTGTTCGGGCGACAGGTAGCCGGCAACACCTTCCGGATCGGTGCCCAGCCCTTCGGGCGAGGCGGCCGCGGCTCGGGCCTGTCCGCTCGTCGTCCAGGCGGTCAGCCCGAAATTGAGGATCTTCGGGCTGCCCTTCGGCGTGATGACGATGTTGTCGGGACGCAAATCGCTGTGGATGAGACCGCGCGAATGGCCCTCGGCGAGCGCATCGCTGATCTGAGCTGCCAGCTCGATCGCGCGCCGCAGGTTTACCGATCGACCCGCCATCTCGTCGCGCAGCGAGGGTCCGGCGGCAAACTCGTAGGCCAGATAGCACTGCCCGCCCTCGTCGACGACGTCGAAGAGCGTGGCGATGTTGGGGTGATTGAGCATCTGTGCGGCGCGAGCCTGCTCGAGGAACTTTTCTCGCCGGCCTGGACCGGAGATGAGCTCGGGCGGAGGAATCATCAGCGCAACGGTGCGCCCGTACTTCAGATCTCGGGCTCGGTACACTTCGCCGAGCGCGCCCGTACCGAGCCGCTCCAGGAGGTTGTAGTGCGCGATGGTCTGCATCGTGGGGGTTTCGAGTCGACCCTACAAGCTATGTCACAAGCCCGATCCGTGTTTGTCCGTGCAATCCGTGGCCCTACCCGACCCGTGTTGTCCGTGTGATCCGTGGCCACTACTCGACCCGTGTTGTCCGTGTGATCCGTGGCACTACTTCTTCGGCCGTGACGGCCGCAGTTCGATGCGGCTGGGCAGGCTGCGGGACGGAAACGTCACCAGATCGAGAACCAGATCGGATACGTCCTCTGCCGCAATCTTCCAGTCAGCACCGGCGCCGTCGGCGCGCCCGCTGAAACCGGTGGCCACCGACCCGGGCATGATGTAGCTGACGCGGATGTTGTCGTAGCGAACCTCTTGCATCAGGGCCTCGCTGAACGCGTTCAACCCCGCCTTCGACGCGCAGTACGCCGCGCCGCCGACGAAGGGGTTCTTTCCGGCAAGGCTGCTGATGTTGATGATCCATCCGGCGCCACGGCGCTTGAGATGCGGCAGGGCGGCGGCGCAGCAGTAGAACACGCCGCTCAGGTTGGTGTCGATGACCTTCCGCCAGTCGCCAGTGGACATGTCGGCGACGTTCGCAAAGTGGCCGACGCCGGCGTTGTTGACGAGGACGTCGAGCCCTCCGAAGCGCGCGACAGCCGCATCGATCAGCCTGCGGGCATCGTCTGGATTTCCGACATCAGCTTGGACTGCGAGCAACGCGTCTGTCGAAAACCTGGAGACGGCGGCGTCAAGAGACTTCTGATCGCGTCCGGCGATTGCGACGCGGGCGCCGCGCTCGAGAAACGCGGCAGCGATGGCCAGACCAATCCCGCGGGAGCCGCCGGTTACGACGGCGACAGTCGACGCGAGTGCGGACGAGGCTGAGGTTTGTGAGGCCGTACTCATGCCATTAGAATAGTCGAGTCGGATGGGTTTCATTGCGATCGTCGGCAGCGGCGCGCTTGGCGGTGCCGTGGCGCACGCACTGGCGATGCGCGACCGCGTGCCGGAAGTGCGGCTGATCGATACGGCTGGGTCGATCGCGCGTGGCAAGGCCCTCGACATCCAGCAGTCCGCGCCAATCGACAACTTCAGTACCAGGCTCACCTCCGCCGATTCCATCGAATCGGCGGTCGGCGCCGACGTGATCGTGCTCGCCGACAGCGCGGCCGGAAGCGTCGAGCACGCGGGCGAGGCCGGGCTGAGCCTGCTCAGGCAGGTGATCCGAGCCGGAAGTCACTCACCGATTCTCTTCGCAGGCGCCTCTCAGCGAGATTTGATTGGGAAGTGCGTGACCGAACTGCACGTGCCGCGCCGCCTCGTGCTGGGTTCGGCGCCCTTGGCGCTCGAATCAGCGTTGCGGGCGCTGGCCGGACTGGCGCTCGATCGATCAGGTGTCGAGGTCTCGCTGCGGATCGTCGGCGTGCCGCCGCGCGCGGCGGTCGTGGCGTGGGAGGAAGCGACGGCTTCCGGGCAGCCGCTGGCGTCGCAGATGGCCGCGCATGAAATTGCCGGACTCTCGGCGCGGATTCCTGGTCTGTGGCCACCAGGACCGTACGCCCTCGCGGCAGCCGCCGCGCGCGTCACCGAGGCGCTCGCGCATGGAACGCGACGGCGGTTTTCATGTTTCGTGGCGACTGAGGCCGGGCCGGTTCGAGCGGCGGTCGGATCGATGCCCGTCGAGCTCGGCCCCCAAGGCATCGAGCGCGTGCTCGAGCCCGCACTCGCTGCGAACGAGCGCACAGCACTCGAGAATGCGCTCGAGAGAACGTTTGAAGTCTGAGTTGAGCACGCGGATCATTCACGGGACGCGGATCACGAGGATCAAAGCTATCTCACGATCCGATCCGTGTAGTCCGTGGCTCTAGTTCACACTGTTGTCCGTGTAATCCGTGGCTCTAGTTCACACTTCCCAGTTCAGACTTCATAGTTTCCCTGGCGTGCAGCATCACCCCGTCGGCAAAGTCCGCGAGGTGCTCACGCAGCATCAGGCGACCGCGATGAAGTCGCGACTTGAGCGTCTGTGGCTTCACGTTGAGCACCGCGCTCGCTTCTTCGGTCGAGAGCCCCTGAATATCGCGCAGGATGACTGGCACCCGGTACACAACGGGAAGGAGCTGAAGCGATTCGATGAGGCGATCCCGCATCTGGCCACGCAGCACATGATCGTCGGCGAGCGACGACCAGTCCGCGGGTTCGGACGGCATCCGATCGGGACGTTCGGCTGAGCCGAGGTCGGGCGCCTGCACTTCGGTTGTTCGACTGACACGCGTGCTGCGCAGCCGCGACATGGCGGTGTTGAACGTTATCCGGTAGATCCACGACGAGAGCGCGGCGTCGCCGCGAAACGCGTCGATCTTCCGGAACACTTTCATCAGGACATCCTGGGTCACCTCTTCGGCGTCTTCCCAGTTCTTCACGTAACGGAGAGCCAGTTGATGGATTCTCGGCCCGAACGTCGAGGCCAGGTCGGCGACTGCTGTGCCGTCCCCTGCCTGCATGCGGCCGATGAGCTGGCTGTCCGCATTCTGTTGACGCATTGCTGTGGGCCTCCGTAACGAGATGAACACCTCGACCGGGGAGCTTATTCCTCCCTCAGCGCGTGGCGTTAATCTATTGCAGATATTAGATTTAACTAACTTGACTTGGGCTTTAGACTGACTTGACTCGGAAATGAGGAGCGTCCCATTTCACGAGGAAGGCGGTCAAAGACCGCGGCAAGTGCGGCAACCGCCGCGTCTTCCACCTCAGCCATTGGAATTGGCCGGCCAAGAAGTTGCGCGCAGGGATGTGACGCCTTTGTCGGAGATCCCGCACGGGACAATCAGCCGGAACTGATCGAGGTCGGTCGTCACATTGAACGCAAACCCGTGGCTGGTGATCCAGCGGGCAATCCTGACGCCGATCGCCGCCAGCTTTTCCAACCCGCCCGACGTATCGACCCAGGCGCCGGTGAACCCTGGTTGCCGCACGGCCACGACGCCGAACGACGCCGCGATGCGAATCATGACTTCCTCGAGGTCGCGGACATACCGGTGCACGTCGAGGCGGTCGGGCCGCAGATCCAGGATCGGATAGCCGATGAGTTGACCCGGGCCGTGGAACGTCACGTCTCCGCCTCGGCCCGTTTCAAAAAGCTCGACACCGTCTCGTTCGAGCGCCTCCGGAGTCGCGAGCACGTGCGAGCGATCGTCGCGGGACCTGACTCCGAGCGTGATGACCGGCGGGTGCTCGAGCAGGAGGAGTTGATCGGGAATCCTGTCGGCCTTCCGTTCCTCGACGAGCTGCTTCTGGAGTTCCAGCGCCTCGGCGTATCTGACGATCCCAAGCCGACGAACTTCGATGGCCCGCGGTGGCGGAGGGGTTAGAGCCACGCCTCGTCGAAACTTTCCAGCCGTTCCTTGACGAACGCCAGGAATCGTCCGCCCTCGGCGCCGTCGATCAGCCGGTGGTCGTATCCGAGCGTCAGGTGACACATCGGCCGGATCGCGATGGCATCCTCAATGACGACGGCGCGTTTCTCGATCGCGCCGACGCCGAGAATCGCGACTTGCGGCTGATTGATGAGCGGCAGGCCGTACAGGGCGCCGAAGATGCCGGGGTTGGTAATCGTAAACGTGCCGCCCTGAACTTCCTCCGGATTGAGCTTCTTCGAGCGGGCACGCGTCGCCACGTCGTCAATCGCGCGGCTGAGGCCGAGCAGATTGCGCTCGTCGGCGTTGCGGATCACCGGGACGATCAGGCCATTCTCGAGCGCCACGGCAATCCCGAGGTTGATGTCCTTCTTGTAGACGATGTTGTGCCCATCGATCGACGCGTTGACGTCGGGGAACTGGCGGAGGGCGTCGACAATGACCTTGGCGATGAACGCCGTGAAGGTGAGCTTCGCGCCGGCTGCCTCGAATTCGGCCTTCTTCTTTTCTCTCAACGCATTGACGCGGCCGAAATTTACCTCGTACACCGAGTAGACATGGGGCGAGGTGTGCGCGCTCAGCACCATGTGCTCCGCGATCTTCCTGCGCATCACGCTCATCGGCACGACCTTGACGCTCTCGCCTGGTCGATAAACGGGACCCGGCGCTGGGCTGGGTGTTGGAACGCTCTTGGCGGCGCCCGTCGCTACCGGCTCGGTCCCGCCTGACTCGATGAAGCCCAGGATGTCCTGTTTGGTGACGCGGCCGTTGATGCCAGTACCCTGGATCTTTGAGATATCAACGTTGTGCTCGCGTGCGATCCGCCGCACGACCGGAGATGACTTCTGCCGGTGCGGTTCGTCGGCGCCCTCAGCCTTCTGCGTCCGCGTCGGCTGCTTCGTCCTCCGCGGCCGGAGCGGTCGCGCTGGCCTGCGGGTTCGGCGCAGGCGCCGGACTGACGTTGGGTTCTGCGGTGATCGTCTCGCCCGCCGCGCCGATGATCGCCACGACGCTGTTGACCGGAACCGTCTCACCTTCCTTCACCCGGATTTCGGCGAGACGCCCGGAGACCGGTGACGGAATCTCGGCATCGACCTTGTCGGTCGAGATCTCGAAGAGTGGCTCGTCGCGATCGACGTCTTCTCCCACCTTCTTGATCCAGCGGACAATCGTGCCCTCGGCGATCGACTCCCCCATCTGGGGCATCACGACATTGGTGGGCATAAAGTAAGCTCTCAGCTGTCAGCTATCAGCTCTCAGCAAAACCTTCGGACCTTGAATCCCGCTGCCGCGATCACCGCTCTGGCTGACAGCTGAGAGCTGACAGCTGAGAGCTGCCTACGCATGAATCGCCGCGCCGTGAACCGCGTGCGCGGCCTCGCCAACCGCCTCCGACATGGTCGGATGCGCGTGGATCGTGCGGATCAGTTCCTCGACCGTGCACTCGAGACGCAGGGCGAGCGTCGCCTCGGCGACGAGCTCGGTGGCGCGCGGCCCGATCATGTGCACGCCGAGGATCTCGTCGTACTTTCGATCGGCGACGATCTTGACGAATCCTTCGATCTCGTTGGCAATCCTGGCGCGAGCGAGCACGCCGAACTTGAACGTGCCGATGCGCACGTCGTAGCCGCGCTCGCGCGCTTCCCGCTCGGTCAGGCCGACGCTGCCGATTTCCGGATCGCAGTAGGTGCAGCCGGGGACCTGGTCGTAGTTGATCGGCCGCGACTCCTGCTCCGGCGATGCGCTCGGCGAGCACGATGCCCTCGGCCGACGACAGGTGCGCGAGTTGCGGATGGCCTGGCGTGTCGAACGTGATGACGTCGCCGATCGCGGAAATGCCAGGCACGCCGGTCTCGAAGCGCGTGTTGACGTGGACGTAGCCGCGCTCGAGCCGCAGCCCGGCTTCCTGCGCCCCGAGGCCCGTCGTCACCGGACCGCGGCCGGTCGCGACGAGCAGATATTCGGCGGCGAGCCGCGTCGCGGTCCCGTCGGGCGTTTGCGCCTCGATCTCGACCGAGTCGGCGCCAACCTTGGCGCCGGATACTTTCGTGCCGGTCAGCACCTTGATGCCCTGCCGCTTGAAGGACTTCTCGAGCTCGGCCGACACGGCGTCGTCTTCGATCGGGACGAGACGCGGCAAGAGCTCGACGATCGTCACCTCGCTGCCGAAGCGGCGAAAGATCGACGCGAACTCGACGCCGACGGCGCCGCTCCCGAGGATCACGATCGACTTGGGGATCTCCTTCAGCCCGATGGCTTCGTCGCTCGTGATGATCCGCTTTCGATCGATCTCGATTCCCGGAACGCTGCGCGGCTGCGATCCGGTCGCGACGATGATCTCGCGGCGTCGCCGACAGCATCTGCGCCTGGCCGTCGGTGACCTCGACCCGGCCCTTGCCCGCCAGGCGGCCGCTGCCCTTGATCCAGTCAATCTTGTTCTTCTTGAACAGGAGCTCGATGCCGCCGGTGAGGCCCTTGACGATCTTGTCTTTTCGCGCCTGCACCTGCGCCATGTCGATGCCGATCGCGGCCTGGCCGAGCGTCAGACCCCAGTCCTTCCACTCCTGTGCCACCTTGAGGGCGTGGGCGTGTTCGAGGAGCGCCTTCGTCGGAATGCAGCCCCAATTGAGGCAGGTACCGCCGAGCGTCGGCGCGCGTTCGACGACCGCGGTCCGCAGACCCGAGCTGCGCGGCCCGGATGGCGGCCACGTAGCCCCCGGTCCCGGAGCCAATCACAACCACGTCGTACGCGTTCTCAGTCGGCATATACAAAACCGTCAGGTCTCCACTCAGGTCTCTCGAAACCGTCAGGTTTCTTCTTATGGACGACAGCGGGACAAATGACACCGGACGCCGCGGCCGCGGGAGCGTCAGCCGCCTCGTTCACCTGTTCGACACTTGTTCAGGGTCCAGCCGCGACACCTGCGAGCGCAGGCGGGTGTAGTCGTAGCGCAGTTCCCAGTACGACTGGTTCAGCGCGTCGAGCCGCCGCGACAGGCGCCTGGCGGACGCCAGCGCCACCGCCGCGACGAGAAGTGCAATTCCTGCAACGACCCAGAGAGCCACAACCGATCTAACTTAACGGTTCGGTTCGGGGGGTGTCAATTCAGCCGAGGTCAGATCACAATTTTCTACTTCCCTGCCCGGTCGAGTAGAAAATCGAGATCTGACCCCGCCGGGGTGGCCACTTGATACAATCGCGCCTTCTCATGACGCCGGCCACGAAAACCATCCTGATCTGCGACGACGATCAGGGCATGCGCGACACGATCGCGGCGATCCTCGGACGGGACTATCGGGTCCTGACGGTTTCGAGCGGCGAAGCCGCGCTGACGCTCCTCCGCCAGGAGGAAGTCGACGTGATGCTGCAGGACGTCCGCCTGCCAGGCATCAGCGGCTTCGACGTCCTTCGCATCGTCAAGGAGAACTACAGCCTGGTCGAGTGCATCATGATCTCGGCGATCAACGAAGTCGAGACCGCCGTGCAGGCGATGAAGCACGGGGCGTATCACTACATCACCAAGAACTTCGACTACGACGAACTGCGGTCGCTCGTGCGCAATGCCTGCGAGCGGCAGGATCTCAATCGTCAGGTCATGACGCTCAGCGCGCAGGTGGCCGAGCAGAGCGATCGCGAGTTCCACATCGGACCGAGCAAGCAGGTCCGCGAGATCGTCGAGCTCGTGCACAAGGTGGCGCGGCTCTCGGCGACGGTGCTTGATTCTCGGCGAGAGTGGCACCGGCAAGGAGCTCCTCGCGCGACTCCTCCACAAGGAATCGGGCCGCGGCGACGCGCCGTTCATCGCGGTGAACATGTCGGCCATCCCGCACGAGCTCGTCGAGAGCACGCTCTTCGGCCACGAACGCGGCGCGTTCACGGGCGCCATGAAGCAGCAACTCGGGAAGTTCGAGCTCGCGGCGTCGGGCACGCTGTTTCTCGACGAGATCGGCGATTTGCGACTCGATCTTCAGGCCAAGCTGCTGCGGGCGATTCAGGAGGGCGAGATCGAGCGCGTCGGCGGCGCGAAACCGATTCGCACCAACTTCAGGCTGGTCGTCGCGACCAACGTCGACCTCGAGAAAGCCGTCCGCGATGGCCGGTTTCGCGAGGACCTCTACTATCGGATCAACGTCATTCCGATTCGCATGCCACCCCTGCGCGAGCGGGTCGAGGATCTGCCGGAGCTGGCGCGGCTGTTTCTCGAGCGCTACCGCGTGAAGTTCCGCAAGCCGGTCCGGGGGCTGTCCGATTCCGCGTTGAAGATCCTGGCGTCCTACTGGTGGCCGGGCAATATTCGCGAGCTCGAGAACCTGATCGAGCGGCTCGTCGCGGTCAGCGACAAGCGAGTGCATCACCGACGAGGATCTTCCGCTCGAGTATCACTTCGCCAAGCTCGATTCAGGCCCGGCGACCGGCGAGGCGCTTTTCCAGGAGGCGTGCGACACCTTCGAGCGCAACTTCATCCTGCGCGCGCTCGAGAAGAAAGACTGGAACGTGACGGCCACCGCCCGCTACCTCGGCATCCCGCTGAGCACGCTCAAGCACAAGATGTCCCGCCTCGAGCTGATCGGCCTCGCCAAGAAGCTCAGCAATGCCTGAGGCACTCCGCCGAGACCTGACCGGATCAGACCCCGCTCGCCTCGTCCCTCACTCCCCGGACTCAGGCTGGCCAATCCTTGACCTGACCGGCCAACAGATTGGCCGTTATCCGCTGCCAGGCAGCCTTTGCTGAGCTGAAACGAGCCATATCTACGGCTGTGTTGGTCGAAAAAGAGTCCTATCACGCTACGCAATATTTCCGCGGTCGCGCAGCCGCACTGGATACCTCGATAGGACTCTTTGGACACTTTCTGAGCGCATCGGAATATCGGTTGCACCCCTCCCCGCTGAAGCGCGCGAGCAATGCAGGCCACCGGCGTTTCAGCCGGCGGTCACCAAGAAGAAGATTCGCTTCGGGCACTATGCAACCCTCGATTTTCAATGTTCGTGTCCCTCTCGCCGATCGGGACGAGGTGTTCCTGATGAACACCTTCACGGACGCCCAGCTGATCGTCTCGCGCGACGTCTCGGACCTGCTCGACCGGCTGGGTAACGACGGATTTTCGCCGGTTCCCAGCCGCGCGCTCAGCCCGGCGTTGAGCAATGCCGAGCGCGAGGCGTTGGCCACGCTTGCCGAGAACGGGTTCATCGTCGAGAGCCGCGAGACCGACCGCCGGAACATCGAGGGCTTCTTCAACGAATTTCGCACCGGCCAGGATCAGCTGCGCGTGACGGTGCTGACGACGCTGCAGTGCAATTTCGCCTGCGACTACTGCATCCAGGGTGATCACGGCGAGTACAACAAGACCGCCGCCAAGATGTCGATGGAGACCGCGGCGCGGGTCGCGGATTGGATCGAAGGACGGATGGAGGCGATCGCGACCGAAGAGCTTCGCGCTCACGTTCTTTGGCGGCGAGCCGCTGCTCAACCTGCCGGTCGTTTACTACCTCGCCGAGCGCATGTCGAAGGTTTGCGAGGCGCGCGGAGTCAGCATGGTGATGAACATCATCACCAACGGCCTGCTGCTCACGCAGAGATGTCGTCGATCGCCTCACGCCGTTCGCTCCGCTGGGCGTCAAGGTCACGCTCGACGGCGATCGCGACACGCACAACCGGATGCGGCCACTGCGCGGCGGCCAGGGCACGTTCGACAAGATTCTCCACAACATCCGCCAGGTCGCGGATCGCTGCCGCATCTCGATCGGCGGCAACTTCGACGAATCGTCTGTCGACAGCTACCCGGCGCTGCTCGACTTCCTGCGCGAGCAGGAGTTTGCCGACAAGCTCGCCAAGGTCGCCTTCAAGCCGATCATTCGCGAAGCGAAGCCGCAGCAGCCGAAGGGTTTCATTCCGCTGACGGCGATCGGCTCGGAGGGCAAGCCACTGAACGGCACGTGCATGACGTCGGCTGGCGCCGGCGTTTCGACGGCGACCGGCGCGTGCGACTCGTGCCACTTCCTCGACGACAAGATGTCGTTCCTGCGCGAGGAGACCAGCAAGCGTGGATTCAAGACCGTCGACGGCGTGCACATGGGCCCCTGCGAGATCCACAAGCAGCACGCCCACACGATCGGGCCCGACGGCTCGCTCTACGCGTGCCCCGGATTTGCCGGCAACGTCCCCGAGTCGACTGGGCACATCGACGGCCGCGCGGACGAGTGGCGGAGCGCCGCGGCGCGGCGGTTCGCCAAGATCACGGCGTGGGAAGACTGCAACGACTGCTCGTTCATCCCGGTGTGCGCGGGTGGCTGTTCCGCAGCCGCACACACCGAGCTCGGCGACATGAACAAGCCGAACTGCCACAAGCCGAGCTTCGAGGCAGGTGTCATCACGCTGGCACACCAGGCCGCGCGGGCGGCGGCTGAAGCGGCGGTGGCCGGCTAGGGACCAAATTTGTGATCAATGCGCGAACAATTGTGCAGAGCTAGGAAAGGAGCATGAACGTGAACGGCAAGAAAGACTCGAAGAAAAAGGGCACGCTGCGGCCGTGGCTGGTCGACGTCTCGCTCGACCACCTGCGGTAGGCACGAATAACCGACATTCACCGATTTCTCAACTCGTCTGGAGAGACTCACAATGAAGATTCAGGTCATCAAGAAGGCTACCCCCCGCGCAGGCGCCGACGTCATCTGCCCGTGGTTCGTGGACGTTCCGATGGAGCCGAAGAAGGGCTAGCTGTTCTCGAGTAGCTGTGCTGGTGCACCTGGCGGGCCGGCCGATAATAGCAGTACAATAGAGTACGGCTTAATCGCCGGCCCCCAGCATCAGCAACAGCTTTGACACAACCTCAGATCGTCCCGAGCGTCTCGGTGCGGCCTGTACGAAGCGCCTTCGACAGGCGCTTCGTCAGGTTGCTGTTCTGTCCTGCTCGTCAGCCGGAACGTTGTCGGCTGTACGCGCCGGTCGCGAGCGCACCGCGCCCGACAAGCAGCCCGTCACACTCCGGTTCGGCATCGCCCTCCCGCCGACCGGAACGCCCGGCAGCTGGCGTCACGCGCTTCATCAACAACTTCGTCACGGATTCCATCGTCGGCATTGGCTGGGACGGGCAGCCCGTCGACCGGCTCGTCGGTCGAGGACGTCGACTGTGGAGCGACGATGGCGCTGAAGCTTCGACTTCGCTGCGCCGAACCTCAAGTTCCATGACGGCACGCCGATCGACCGCGCGTATTTCAGGCAGCGGCTGGAAGTCGATCCTCAAGGAGCCTCAGGCGCCAGGCACGAACGTCAGCTATCAGAGCGTCACCGGAGTTGAACTCGATCCGGAAACCGACGGATCGGCTCATCATCAAGCTCTCGCGCCCCGAGGCGTTCCTCCTGACCGATCTCGCCAACTCGACGTTCCCGCATCCGACCGACGCCGAACATCGGCACCGGTCCCTACAAGGTCGTGACGCGCTGGACCCGACGCGACGGCTGGCGGCGTTCGACGACTACTATCGCGGCCGGCCGAAGATCGACTTTCGTCGAAGTCGAAGGGTTCGAAGAACAGCGAGCGTCGTGGGCGGCGCTGATGCGCGGACGAGATCGACGCGGTGCACGAAATCACGCCCGACCGCGATCGACTTCGTCCAGGCTGAAGGACAGACCAACGTCCACACCTATCCCGTTCGTGCGCCCCTACTACGTGCACCTGCTCTTCAACGTCCGTCATCCGCTGCTGAAGAACGCCACCGTCCGGCAGGCTCTTAGCTACGCGGTCGATCGCCAGGCGATCATCGACCTGGCGCTGAACCGGCAGGGAACGATTGCCGAGGGTCCGATCTGGCCCTTCCACTGGGCCTACAGCACGGCGCCGAAGGTCTACACGCACAACGCCGAAGCGGCGACGCTTCGGCTGGATGCCGCGGGCCTGCGGATGCCCAAGACCGTCACGGCCGGCCAGATGCCGAGCCAGATTCCGTCTCAAGTGCCTGACGCTGGCCAAGGACGCGCGCTACGAGAAGATCGCGCTCATCCTGCAGAAACAGTTCTACGAGATCGGCGTCGACATGGAGATCGAAGCGCTGCCGGCGAGGGAACTGATTTCCCGACTCAGCTCGGGAAATTTCGATCTGGTGCTGATGGAACGGACGAGCGGGCGTTCGCTCGCCTGGACGTACCTCAGCTTTCATTCGAGCCAGAATCCCGCCGGCTACACCGCCGCAGACAAGGTCCTCGATCGCCTTCGGCAAACGACGGCGGATTCAGGCGTTCGCACGGCGGTCAGCGACCTGCAGCAGATCTTCCACGACGATCCCCCTGCAATCTTCATCTTCTGGCCGAAAGTCGCCCGCGTGGTCAGCTCGAAGTTCGTGGTTCCCGACGAGGGTGGCAAGGACGTCATGAGCAGATTCTGGCTCTGGCGGCCGGCCGCGTCCGTGCCATGAGACGCATCACCTCGCGATTCGTGCTTCTCATCGCGAGCGCGGCGATAGCGCCGCTGGTCGTTTACGGCGTGATCTCCCTCATCAACCTCCGCAACGGCACGATCTCGTCGGTCAGCGAGGGCAGCCAGCGGGTCGCCGATCAGGTCGCCGAGCAGATCGGACAGTACGTCGCCCACAATACCCGGGTCCTCAGGTCAGTGGGCCTCACGCTTCGCGGCATCTACCTCGAGCCGTGGCAACAGTCTCGCGTGCTCAAGGACTACCTGCATCGATTTTCCGGAGTTCCGCGAGATCAGCTTTTTTGGCGCCGGCGGCCGCCTGATCGCAACCAGCCGGCCCGGCGACTCGACGCTCTCCATTCCGGCGGCGACCGATGTCGATGCGAATGGCATCTACATCGCGCCGCTGCAGCTCGACGACGACGGCCTTCCTCGCACGACGATTGCCGTGCGAGTCGTGCCGGCCGGTCAGGAGGCTGGTTGGGTAGTCGGAGAGATTGCGCTCGAAGAGCTGTGGCGCACGGTCGACCGCGTCCGCGTCGGCACGCAGGGGTTTGCGCTCCTCGTCGCCGAGGACCAGCGCCTTATCGCGCACGGCAATCCGAACAAGAAGCGTCTCGTGGCGTCGAGCAGCGCCGCCACCGGCGAGAAATCAGAGGAGCAGGAATTCGCCCGCAAGCTGCTCGCGCAACCCGAGCGTCGGAGCTCAAGACCGGCGTATACCGGGACGCCGACGGTCGCGAGATGCACGCCGCAGGCGCGGTCGTCCCCAACCTGCCCTGGGTCGTCATCGTCGAGCAGCCGACCGACGAAGCGTTCGCGCTCGCGACGCGACTGCAGCGGCAACTGCTCGTCGCCATCGGCCTCGCGCTGCTCGGCACGGTCATCCTCGGCTGGTTCTGGGGCCGCTCCTTCATCACCCGCATCTTCGCGCTGACGCGCGCGACCCAGGCCATTGCCGCGGGGCGGATGGACGAGCGCGTGGCGATCGGCGGCAAGGACGAGATCCACCAGCTCGGCGACGCATTCAACTCGATGGCCGATCGCCTCGTTCAGCTGCAGGACGACGTCCGGCGCCAGGAACGCCAGGCCATGTTCGGCAAGATCGCCGCGGGCCTCGTCCACGATCTGTCCCACCCGATCCAGACGATCGTCACCAACTCGAAGCTGATCGTCCGGATGTTCGACGATGCGGAGTACCGCGATACCTTCAAGCGGATGATCGAGCGCGAGAGCCTGGTGATCAAGCGCGTGCTCGAGGACCTTCGCAACATCGCGCAGCCGATTCCGCTCGAGCACTTTCCGGTCGATGTCGATCGGTCCGTGACCGACGTCGTCGAGTCGCTGAAGGTGCCGGCGGAGACGGCCGGCGTCAACCTGACGTCGGAGCTCGGCTCCGGTGGCGCGCTGGTGCAGGGCGACGTCTTCGCGCTCGGCCGCGTCTACCGCAATCTGCTCATCAATGCGATTCAGGCGACGGCGCCCGGCGGCACCGTGGCCATCGCCACCGAAGCCACCGCCGACCGCGTGCGGATTCGCGTCTACGACACCGGCTGCGGGATTCCGCCGGACCGGATTGGCGCCATCTTCGACGACTTCGTGACGACGAAGCGGCGCGGACTGGGGTTGGGGCTGGCGATCTCGAAGAAGATCGTCGAGCAGCTCGGCGGACAGATCTCGGTCGCGAGCGAAGTCGGCAAGGGCACGACGTTCATCCTCGAATTCCCGCGCGCGAAGGCGCGACCGATCGCGCTCGTCGCCGGCTAGACCCGCCTTCGCCCTACGGGCTTCGGCGGCAGGCTCATCGAGCCGTCGCAATGCGGCAAGTACAAAAATTCGGCCGCCTTCGCCAAGGCTACGGCGGCCAGGGGCCGCGCCCATAGCAACCGTCGCCTCGCCGAAGGGGCCTTAGGCAGCAGTTGCCCGCGCGCAGCCGCGAAGCCTGGCGAAGGCGGGCGGCTACTTGCGCGGCAGAACCGCGTCTTTGAGCTGCTTGGCGATCCGCGCCTTGACAACCGTCTTGGCTGGAATCTTGATCGCCTCGCCGGTAGCCGGATTCCGTCCCATCCGCGCTTTGCGCTTCTGGACGACCAGCTTCACCATGCCCGGAAGCACGAACTCGCCGGCACGCTTGAGCTCCTTCTCTGACAGCGTGGTCAGCTCGTCGAAGAACTCCCGCGCCTGCGTCCGCTTGACTTCAAAGCGATCCGCGAAGTGCGAAAAGAGTTCTGATTTGCCCATCCTGCGGGCCTCTGCCATCGGCTATACCCCTTGCTTGGGCGCGCTCATCTACTAAGTGTCCGCGACGATCGCGGCCCGCAGCGACCGCGCGCGCGTGCGGGGGCTGCGGAGAAATTCTCGGTAAAGCAGCGGGTATCCTAGCTCGCAGGCTTTTTCCCTGTCAATCAAGGGTTTTTTGCGAGACCCGCGAGAAATCTGGCCTGAATGCTACAATTTTTTGCAGATGTCCAGCTCGACCCTTGAGACCTTCCCCAACCCGAGTCCGGGCCGTGACTACCAGATCGCGATCCGCTGTCCCGAGTTCACCTCGGTTTGCCCCAAGACCGGACTCCCCGATTTCGGCGAGATTCGGATCAGCTACGTGCCCGATGCCGCGTGCATCGAGCTCAAGTCGCTCAAGTTCTACATCGTTGAGTTTCGCAACCGGGGGATCTTCTATGAAGCGGTCACCAATCAGATCCTCGACGATCTCGTCGCGGCGTGCCGCCCGAAACGCATGACCGTCGTCGGCGACTTTTCGGCGCGCGGAGGGATCACGACGACGGTGACGGCGACGTACGAGGGGAAGTGAGAGAGTAGCTGCCAGCTGTCAGCTGTCAGCTGCTCAGCCAAGAGCCTGCTGATCGTGCCAGGAGCGACGCCGAATAGGATGAACGCTGACTGAGGACTGTGAGCTGATGGCATGCTATAGCTGATAGCTGGCAGCTGATAGCTAGACCTCTAGAACAACCCCGGAACCACCCGCCAGCGAACTCGGGTCTGATAGTGGCGGTAGGCCTCGTCACGCGCGAGCGTGCCCTCTTCGCAGACGGCGCGCGCGAGCAGCGCGATGTCGGCGGTCACCAGCAGCGCCACGTTCCACGTCGTCGGGTTGGCCGCAACGAAAGCGACGTGGGTGATGAGGTAGCCGAGATAGATGGGGTGCCGCACGAGGCGGTAGAGTCCGGTCGAGACGATGCCGCGATTGGCCGGAATCAGGCCGAAGCTCCGGCCAAGGGAGATCTTGCCGGCGATGACGACGAGCAGGCCGACCACCGAGAATCCGACCGTCAGGACCTCAGGCGCGAGCGGCGCGATGAGCGACGGCCGCACGAGCGGCGGGCCGAGCAACGACAGCGTCGTCAACACTCGGGCACGGATGCTGCGGTCGACGGCGGCCGGCGCGCGCCGGAACACGGTCATGATGACGACCAGCGCTTCGCTCGCGAGCAGGAGCGGCCCGGTCAGCCGGCCGGTCACGAGAAAATCAGCGCCGATCCTGACCGCCATGAACGAGAACAACGCGATGACCAGGATTCGCGCGACTCGGTCCGCGAGGTCGCGTTGAGCGCACTGGCCGCTCCTGAGCCTGAATTGGCGACCGTCCAGCGAGGTCGAGATCGAGGCCGAGCGCGCCGGCAGTCGTGACCGTCGGCTCGGCAGCGGCGCCGCGAAAGCGTGACGAGAGGCGACCTCATTGTTCGTTACCCTGTGAAGCCGATTCCTCGATGAAGTAGCTGCCGCACGCGAGGTCGAGCAACTCGCGCGTGATCGCCGGTTCGCGATCCTCGTAGCGGCACCGGTCGACGACCTGCTCGATGAGATCGCGCGGGTGACAGGCGCGCATCTGGATCTTCCGCGGCTGGTAATACTTGCGATCGAGGTACTCGACCATCACCGGATCGAACCTGATCCCGCGCTTCTTGCAGTTCAGCTCGAAGATCTGGCAGTACTCGTCCATCGTCGGGTTCTTCGCGAGAATCTTGTACGGGATCCGGCGAAGGAACGCTTCGTCGGCCAGCGACGCCGGCTTGAGGTTGGTCGCAAAGACGACGAGCACGTTGAACGGCACCTCGAACTTGCGTCCGGTGTGCAGCGTGAGATAGTCGACGCGGCTTTCGAGCGGCACGATCCAGCGGTTGAGCAGATCGCGCGCGGGGATTCGCTGCCGGCCAAAGTCGTCGACGACGAAGACGCCGCCGTTGGCCTTGAGCTGAATCGGCGCCTCGTAGAACCTGGCGATCGGATTGAACGTCAAGTCGAGCATCTCGAGCGTGAGCTCGCCACCGACGACCACCACCGGCCTGACGATCCGCTCCCAGCGGCGATCGTGGGCGGCGTTGGCGACGACGCTGTCGCCCGCGGTCCGAACGCCGCCGGCGACCTGATGGCTGACGGGGTCGTACATCGTGATCGTCTGCCCGTCGACGTCCAGGGCATACGGCATGTGCATCTCGTCGCCATACGCGCGACCGATCCCCTCGGCGAGCACCGTCTTGCCGTTGCCGGGAGCGCCGTAGAGGAAGAGCGACTTGCCGGAGTTCACCGCCGGACCGAGCTGGTCGAACATGCCCTTGCTGACGACCAGGCTGCCAAAACCGGTCGCGAGCCGGTCGCGGTTGAGATACGGCTTGGCGGCCATGCACGCGCGAACGTAGGCGTTGTAGTGCGCGAGCGGCACCGGCGCCGGCCCGACGTAGCGTGACAGACCAAAGAACTGCATCGCGCGCTCACGCCCGAGGTCGGTGAGGACGTAGCGATACCCGGCCGAGCCGACGCCGCTCGTGCCGCGCACCTCGAGCAGCTTTTCGACGCGGCCGTGCTGGATGAGCGCATCGAGCACCGAGTACGGCAGCCGCAGCTTGTCCGACAGCGACCGTGCCGCTCGCCTCACCGCCGACGAGCGTCTTGAGCAGCAGCTGCGCGAGCGTGTCGGGATGGAGTCCGGTTTCTTCGAGCGTCGCCGGCGGTGGCGGCGGCGTCGGGTGCCCGGTCACGCTTCTTCAGTTCGGCGACGGCGACATTCATCTAGTGGTCTCCTCGCGGGCGGTTGTCCGCCTGCGGCTCGAAAGCGATCCGGTGGCCGATGGCGGTGCCGGATCTGGTCAGCGTGCCGACGGGCAGCTCGAGCACGCCGGCGGTTCCGCGGCGCGGCAGCCGGATCCGCCAGGGCTTCAGGTTGGCGACGCGATCGATCACGACGCCGCGATCGTCGAGCGCGACGATGTCGATGGCGAAGCGCATCCAGCAGGTATGGACGCCGCGGCTCGGCACGATCCACAGCCCTTCGCCGGGCTCGAATCCCGTCCGGTTGAGCAGCCCGACCGCGCGCGTGGCGCGCGTGTCCGCCACCGCGACCGCCATCCGCCACCACCGAACCCGTATCGACGTTCCTCGCAATCAGTGCCACGTTAGCCCCGAACCTTCGAACCGCTGAACCTTGAACCCTGAACCTTGAACCGTGAACCAAGTTACTTGCTCGTCATCGGCATCAGCACCTTGACGAACTTGATCGCCGCCGGGCCGATCGTCACGACCCAGATCGCCGGAAAGATGCAGAAGACGAGCGGGAAGACCATCTTCACGCCGGTCTTGGCCGCGGCTTCTTCGGCGCGCTGGCGGCGCTTGGTCCGGAGCGTCTCCGAATACACGCGCAGCGCCTGCGCGACGCTCGTGCCGAACTTGTCGGTCTGGATGAGCATCGTCACGAGGGACCCGAGGTCCTCGACGCCGGTGCGGTCGGCGAGATTGCGCAGCGCCTCGGGCCGCGGCTTGCCGGCGCGCAGCTCGAGGTTGACGAGCCGGAGCTCGTCGGACAGTTCCGGATACGCGAACGCGAGCTCGTGCCCGACTCGCGTCAGCGCCTGGTCGAGGCCAAGTCCGGCTTCGACGCTGACGACGAGCAAGTCGAGCGCATCGGCGAGCGCGAGGCGGATGCGGTGCGCGCGGCGCTTGGCCATGCGCGCGAGCAGCATCCCGGGCAGCACGTAGCCGACGCCGAGGCCGCCGAGCGCGAGCGCGATGTTCGGCTTCATCACGATCGACGTCGCAAACAGCGCGAAGAGCGACAGCGCGAAGACGATGCGGATGCCGAAGAAGATGGTCATCGCCTCGTCGCGGCGATAGCCGGCCTGGACGAGCCGCAACTTGAGCGAGCCAAGCTTCCTTCGCGGAGCGCGGCGCTTTCTCGCCGACGCGCTTGACAAAGCCCATCAGCTTGTCGCAGGCGCGGACGGTCGTCATCCTCGTCGCGAATCCGCCCGCTCGTCAGCTCCTCGAGGCGCCGATCGATTGCGATCGCCCGATTCGGCATCAGGGCGAACGCCGCGCCGCCGACGAGAACGGACCCGAAGATGAACGCCAGCAGTGGGATCAACACGCTACACCTCGATTTTGACGACCTGTCGGATCCAGATATAGCCGATGACCTGCATCGTCACGGCGATCATCAGCAGCATCTGGCCCATCCGCTCTCGGAAGAGCAGGTTCATGTGATCCGGGTTGATGAACATGAGCGCGATGCACAGGACTGCCGGCAGCGCCAACAGCACGTAGCCGGTCATGCGCCCGTGCGCCGTATAGACCCGCACCTGCCTGAGAATCTTGAAGCGCTCGCGGACGACGTGCGCGAGGTTCTCGAGGATCTCCGACAGGTTGCCGCCGGTCTCGCGCTGGATGAGCACGGCGGTGGCGAAGAAGCGCACGTCGAGGCCGGGAACCCGCAGGGTCAGGTTCTCGAGCGCGTCCTTGAGCGGCAGACCGAAGTTCTGTTCATCGAAGGTCTTCCTGAACTCGGGGCCGATCGGTTCGGGCATCTCGTCGGCGACCATCTTGAGGCCGGTGACGAACGCGTGTCCGGCCTTGAGCGCCCTGGCGATCAGGTCCAGCGCCTCCGGGAATGCTTCCTCGAACGCGCGCATCCGCCGCGTCCGCTTCATGTTCAGGTACATGAACGGCAGGGCAAAGCCGAGGATCGCGCCGAGGAGAAAGCCCCAGGGTGCGTTGAGCAGCTTCATCACCAGAAAGCCGATCACCGCTGCGTGCACGGCGGCGATCAGCAGCATGGCGCTGAACGTCGTCTTGACGCCCGGTCTGCTCGATCCACCGCCCCAGCGCCGAGCCGCGCGTCGTCCCGCCGACGAACCGATCGAGAGACGGCAGTGGTCCGCTCTCGGAGTGCCTTGAGAATCGCCTTCGGCTTGCCTTCAGGATCGGGCTCGAGGTCCGGCCCCATCGCGACTTCCTCGAGACGCGCCTCGAGCTTGCGCTGGAGGAGCATGCCGGGTAGCTGCGTGACGCCGAAGTAGGAGCCGAGCACGACCCCTGCGCCGAGGCAGAACGCAAGGCCGACCAGGATGTAGAGCAGCATTTACCGCACCTCCGTCACGCCTTCGAACATGTCCGGCGGCAGGTGGATGCCCGATGCCTTGAGCCGCTCGCAGACCTTCGGGCGCACGCCGGTCGCTCTGAACCGGCCGATCACCTTGCCTTCGGGCGTCACGCCGAGCTTCTCGAACGTGAAGATCTCCTGCATCGTGATCACGTCGCCTTCCATGCCGGTGATCTCCGAGATGCTGGTGACTTTTCTGGTGCCGTCGCTCATACGCGACTGCTGGCAGACAATCTGGATCGCTGACGCGATCTGGTGCCGCATCGCGCGCTCAGGCAGATTGACGCTGCCCATCGAGATCATCGTCTCGACACGGGTCAGCGCGTCGCGCGGCGAGTTGGCGTGGACCGTCGTCAGCGACCCGTCGTGACCGGTGTTCATCGCCTGGAGCATGTCGAGCGCTTCCTCGCCTCGGACCTCGCCGACGACAATGCGATCGGGCCGCATACGGAGCGCGTTGATGAGCAGCTGACGCTGCCGGATGGCGCCCTTGCCTTCGACGTTCGGCGGGCGCGTCTCGAGCCGGGCGACGTGCTCCTGGTTCAGCTGGAGTTCGGCGGCGTCTTCGATCGTCACGATGCGCTCGCGCTCCGAGATGAACCCGGACAGCACGTTGAGCAGCGTCGTCTTGCCGGCGCCGGTGCCGCCGCTGATGAGCGCGTTCAGCCGGGCGCGCACGCAGACTTCGAGGAATTCGAGCATCGGCCGGGTCAGCGATCGGATCGCCACCAGATCCTCGGCACGCAGGCGCTCGGCCGGAAAACGGCGAATCGAGAGCAGCGGTCCGTCGACCGCGAGCGGCGGAATGATCGCGTTGACACGGGAACCATCCGCCAGGCGCGCGTCGACCATCGGCGAGCTGTCGTCGACGCGCCGGCCGACGCCGCTGACGATGCGGTCGATGACGCGCATCAGGTGCTTGTCGTCCTGGAACGTCGTCGGCAGCCGGTCCAGCTTGCCGCTGCGCTCGACGTAGACGTTCTTATAGGTGTTGACCAGGATGTCGCTGACCGACGTATCGCGCAGCAGCGGCTCGAGCGGCCCGAGCCCGAAGACCTCGTCGATGACGTCGCCGAGAATCGCGTCGCGCTCGCTCATGCTGAGCGGCATGCTCTCTTCGGCAATCAGGTCGAAGAGCAAGGCGCGAATGTCCGCTTCGGCGCGTGAACGTTCGGTCGACGCGAGCGCTTCGAGATTCAGCCGGTTCAGCAGCTTCCGGTGAACGTTGGCCTTGAGCTCGATGTACTGCGGCCTGGGTGCTTCGACGCGCGCCGGGCGCGCCGCGGCGTCCTTCTTGTCCGGCGGCGTGTTGAGTGAAAGCGAGAAGCTCATGATGGTCGCGTGTCCTGGTTACTCGTTCCGGTGAAGTAACAGTTAGAGGATGCCGAGGAAAGCGCGGCGCTTCTCCGGTTCCTTTTCCTCTTCCGACTGCTGTCCCAGCAACTGGCGCGTGAAGCTGTTGAACTGGGACGCGAGCTCCGAGCCATTCACGAGCGCGAGCGGCACGCCCGAGTTGAGCGCCGTCGACACGGTCCGATAGTCGCTCGTGAACGCAGTGGTGAATGCCGTATCCGAGCGCCGTCTCGATCTGTTTGGGCGCGATCAGGTTCTGATCCGAGGTGCGGTTGAGCAGGATCTTGACCCGCTCGGCGCCGGCGCCGAGCTGACGCACGCGATCCACGAGCCGCTGCGCATTCCTGATCGAAGGAACGTCCGGATTGGCGATCAGGAAGACCGTGTCCGCGGTGTAAAGCGTCGCCACGACGAACGAGTTGATGGTGTTGCCGGCGTCGATCACGATCTGGTCGTAGGTCCGGCCGAGCACGCGGAGGAGCTCTTCGATCGCGCCGGCGTCCTGCGCATTCGGCCGATCGAACTGCTCGGACCCGGCCAGGATGTCGAGACCCGACTTGTGCTTCGACACGAGCTCCTTGAGGAACTCCTTGTCGAGCTTGTGCAGGCTCTCGATCGCGTCGAGCACGGTGAAGCGCGGCCGGACGCCGAGGAACAGCGCGACCTCGCCGAGGCACGGCTTCAAATCGAGGACGATCGTCGGCCGCTTCGACAACCGCGCGAGCTCGACGGCGCAGTTCACCGAAACGGTCGTCGTGCCGGCGCCGCCTTTGGCGCCAAGAAACACGTGGGTGGCGCAGGGCTGGCGCGTGCCGGCGTGGGCCGCTTCGCGCCGCGCCGCGGTCTTCCGGACCGCGCCGTGGAAGGACTCTTCCATCGAGCGGCTGGCCTGTGTCTGCCCGCCCGTCGTCCACGGAAAGAACTCGTTGGCGCCGGCGCGCATCGCGCCGAGAATCAGGTCGGATTCGGCCGTCATGGCGACGGCGAAGATCGCCATCGACGCGTGGGTCGCGCGGAGCCGTTCGATTGCCGCCATGCCCGAGGCCGCATCCGCGCGGAGATCGACCACCGCGACGTCTGGGTGCGAGCCGTCCGTCGCGCGACCGTCGACGATCCCGACCGGGACCCCACACGCCCGCAGCAGCGTGGCTGCCTGGCGTTTGAATTCGTCATCATGGCTGACGATGAGCGCTGTTAGCTGTGCCATGTCGATACTGTTTCCGTTGTCCGAATCGGTCCGTGGAACGTCGGGCCGCACAGAGAGGGAGCGGCCCCGGTAACAGAATGGCAACGCCTGTGCCGCGATTGTCAGTTCTCGACTCGCCCCGTAACTCGCTCTGAATCTGGGTCTTACTGCCATTAGCCGTTCGCGCGAGTCGATTCGGAGCCGTCTTTCACCCACAGTTCCGTCGCTCGCCGGACGGTTTTGTCGATGCCCTGCTGACAAAAGCGAACGGGGCCAGATATCGATTGTTGAAAAATCGAGATCTGACCCCGTGTGTCAGAGCCGCAGGGTGGACTTACTTGGTCAACCGGATGATCTGATTCTGCAACGCCTGGAACGCCGCCTGGACGTGCGCTTCGGTCTCGGCGAAATAGTACCGGCCTTCGAGCTGCGGCGCGGGTTCTTGTCGGGCGAGCTCGGATCGTTCGCGACGCGCTTCAGGATGCTCCTCCGACATCTCCTGGCGCGTGCCGAGCGGGCAGCGCACGAGCTCGCCCATGCCGATCGAGTAGATGCGAATCGGATAGTCGCCGCCGGTATCGGCGCGCGCCGCGTTGGCGATGATCTCGACCAGATTGCTCGCGGCGTTGTTGATGTTCCAGACGTGAGCCGGGATACCGTCCTGCGCCGCGTTGAAGTCCCGCAGTCGCGCGCGCGTCGACTGCGCGACGCCGTTGACCTTCAGGGTGTTCGTCTGACATCGGGAACGACGTCGGGATGCCCGCAGCTGCGGTGTTCGGTGTGGAAGCTCTGCATGTCGGCGGCATGAACTGGACCGCGCGAATCACGCTGTCGTTCGGCGACAGCGTGTGATGTCCCAACTGGACGGCTGGTAGGACTGACCGACGGGCTCGCGGCACCAGTGTCGCGTGTGGTAGAGACCGTCGATAAGCGGATTGCTGTGCGTCTGGTTGTCGGGGTCGGCGCACGTGCCGTCCGGGAAGTCCCACGTTCTCAGCCCACTGCGACGTTCCGGCCGGCGCCGGTTGCCCACTGCCGGGCACGCTGTTCGACGCGCCGTCGGTGAAGAGCACGATGACACGCAGGCCGGACTGCTGGCCGTTTGGCACCGAACGCAGCTCGTCCCATCC
The DNA here is from genome assembly GCA_963797625.1 of uncultured Acidobacteriota bacterium. Classification (GTDB taxonomy): domain Bacteria; phylum Acidobacteriota; class Vicinamibacteria; order Vicinamibacterales; family 2-12-FULL-66-21; genus DATBJJ01. Next base: position 195,985 of record CAWCQI010000041.1, on the reverse strand, counting down.
TCGATACAGGCCCTGGACCATCGCGGTGCTGCCGCCAGGCAGCGTGTTGGGGATGTCGGCCATCACTCGCGCCTTGTCGAAGCCGCGGCCAGCCGGCATGGCGTCGACGACGCGAGCGCCGTTCCCAAAGAACACGAGGCTGACGCGGTCGTTCCTTGCATCGAAGGCATCGACGAAGTGCCGCGCCGCATCTCGCACGTATTGCCATCTCCAGCCAATCGAGCTCGAGACGTCCATGACGAGTGAGAGGTCGACCATGCGCCGCGTCGCCTCGCCGAGCGCGTTGACCTGCAGCTCGGTGCGGTTCGCCAGCCGCATGAAAGTCGTCGGCACGATTGCGGTCGCGCGGACGTTGACCACGTTGACGCCGGTCGTGGCGTCGGTGGTCATCGTGAAGAAGCCCGCCTCGGAAGGGCTGGTCGACGACGTCGTCCCCATCCAGCCATCGGGGAAGTTGGCCCGGTAGATGTTCGCGGCTTCTTGACGCGGGTTGCCGCTGTTGAGCATCCGGGCCGCGCCGAGCGCGGCGCCGTCCACGGCCTTGGACAGCTGCGCCTGCACGACGTAGGCTCGGCCGGTGTCGACGGCCAGTCCGACGCAGATCAAGAGCAGCGTCAGGAACACGGCCATGTAGAAGAGGACGAAACCCTCTTCGCTCGAGACCCTTTGTTTATGTCTATTCATGTCCGTCCCGCCCTTATGAAGAATGTAGGAACGCTGGCCCGACGAACTCAGAAATATGCGATCGAGTAGAGGGTCCTCGGCACCAGCACCCGGAAGAGCGGCGGCAGAAAGCCATCGATCCCGGTCAGCAGGTTGTGCCTCGTGAATACCTCCGTGACGTACAGGAAGCCGCCGTTGACGTTGATGATGCTGTCGGGAACGTTCGTGACCTGCAGGCCGGCGTTGGTGTCGGGGTTCGCCGCGAGGTACTCGGGCGGGCCGCCGTACGACCCGCCGGCAGCGGTCAACCGGCTCGTCGCCGGAAACGTGCCGAACGTCGCGCGCTGAAACAGCACCACCTGGCCGAAGTTGGTCGTGCCGGTCGCTCCGCCCTTCATCAGCACAGAAAAGATCACCGTCGAATCACCGTTGCTGAAGTTGACGGGCGCGGAGCTCATGCTGGTCAGGACGTTGGCGGCCTGCTGGATGCTCGTGTCGCGCGAGATCAGGTTCGAGCCTTCGCGGGCAAGCTTGGTCACGACGTGCTGGTCGAGCAGCGCGAAGGACGTCTCGATGACGCCGAGCGAGACGAGGATCAGCAGCGGCATGACGATCGCCATCTCGACGATGCTCTGGCCGCGCTCGGAGCGGAGCCGTGTGCGTGTCCGGAGTGTTGGTCTTGTCATTGGAACGCCGTCTCGTTCTTCATGGTTGATTGCACGCGCAGGTTGATCTGCCCGTTGGTGAAGAACGGCCGAACCAGCGGCGTCATGAACTGCCAGTTGTAGTTGACAGTGACGCGGCCGACGTCGTTCGGGCCGCCGAGGCCGGCCGCCCAGCTCGTGCCGTTCATCGGCATGAAGCTGAAGCTGAACGCGCTGTCGGGAATCGTGAGGGTCGGCGTGGCGCCGCGCATCGCCGTCTTGATCGAGGCCTCGCGGCCGATCGGCGTCCCGCCCGAGCTCATCTCCTGGCCGGTCACCGCGAAGCGCGTCGCCTGGCTGACGCCGTGCTCGAGCGCCAGGTAGCAATAGAACATCGCCGCGAAGTCGACGATGGTGAACGTCATCAACAGAAGCAGCGGCGTGATGACCGCGGCTTCGACCAGGTTGGCGCCTTTTGAGTCTCCCAGTCGTCTGACGTTCCGAATCCTCCCAATACTAGCCATGACAGCACCTCGAAAAAGCAAAGGCTACCCTCCCCAGGTAGCCTTGCTGTTGGGTCGCGGAGCCCTAACTCTTCCCCGGCTCCTTCGATTTGTCATTGCTTCCGCCTTTCGTCTTTTCGACTTCGGCCTGATACGCGGTCTGCGCCTGCTTGAGTCGCGCGGCAGCCTCGGCGAGCGCCTTTTCGCGCTTCGCGTCCTCGTCGGCCTGCTTCTTGGCGACTTCGGCGTTCCTACGGGCGATCTCCGCCTCGCGCTTCGCGCGGTCCTTCGCCAGCCGATCGGCCTGGCGGCGATCCTCTTCGGCCTTCGCCTGCGCCACCTTGTCTTCCTCGGCCTTCTGCTTCGCCTCGGCTTCGGCCGCCTTCCGCTCCTGCTCACGCGCCTTCTCGGCGGCGCGCTCGGCGGCCCTGTCGACTTCCTTCACTTCAGCCTTCACGCTCGAAGGCGCCTTGGCCGCCGGGGCTGGCGTCGTCGCGACCGGCGCCGCGGCCTTGGCCGGCGAGGGGGCCACAGGCGGTGTCTGTGTGGTAGCGGTCGCCGGACGTGCCGCGGGCTGCGCAGCCACCGGGGCAGTCTGCGAAATCGGCCGCGATGGCACGGGCGTCGTGGCCGTCGGCGTGGCCTTCGGTGCGGGCGCCGCTGGCGTCGTCACGGGCGCGGACGAAGCGGGAGTCTGCTGCGCCGTTCCGGTGCGCGGCGCGGCCGCGCCGTTCCCCTCCTTCGGCTGCGGCTGATCCGCCGGATAACGCGCCGAGCCGGTGAACGGATTGGGACTCGGATAGGTCTTGTCGGGCCGGGCGAGGTAAGGCTCGGTGAGCGACGGCAGACCTTCGGAAACCCCCATCGAACCCTTCTTGAGAATCGTCGGCGTGATCATCACGACGAGCTCGGTCTGATTCTTCTGGTGCGCCTTGCTCCGGAAGAGGAGGCCGAGGACCGGAATGTCACCAATCCCGGGGATCTTGCTCATCGTGTTGGTCAAGGTGTTGTTCATCAGGCCGGCGATGGCGAACGTCTGTCCGTCGCGCAGCTCGACTTCGGTCTCGGTGCGGCGTGTCGACAGCGCCGGAACGCGGAAGCCATCGATCACGACCGCGTTGGAGAAGTCGAGCGAGCTGACCTCGGGCTTGACCTTGAGGTGAATCAGGTCGCCGCCGAGCACGGTCGGCGTAAAGCTCAGGCGGACGCCGAACTCCTTGAAGGTGATGGTCACCGAGTTGGTGCCCGATCCCGACTGCACGACCGGATAGGGATACTCGCCGCCGGCGAGGAAGCTGGCTTCCTTGCCGTTGGTCGCAATCAGGTTCGGCTCGGCCAGGCTCTGGAAGAGACCCTTGTTCGACAGCGCTTTCACGACCGCGCCGAGGTTTTCCTTTGCGTTGAAGACGAACAGGTTCAGGAAGTCGCTGAAGACGAGCTTGCCATCGTCGAACGTCGGCCCAGGCGTGTTCGGCCGTCGCCCGCCCGTACCACTGATCGCTCGTCCCGGATCCGTTGGCAAAGAAGGACACGCCAAGCTCCTGCATCGCCGAGCGGCTCACTTCTGCGAAGCGCACGCGCAGCATCACTTGATTCGACGCCACGCCTTCCTGCTGCTTCAGCATGTTGACGACGTCTTCCTTCTTGGCGACGTAGCCGGCGGCCATGTCCCCGGCCTTCTCGATCACGTACTTGCTCGAGACGGTGCCGGAGATGACGATGTCCTTACCGCTGCCGAGTACGGTGATGTCTTCGCCGGGGAAGAGCTGCTTGAGGTGCCCCAGGAGCGCGCTGAGATCGTGCCGGACCTTCACCTCGAAGGTCGAGATCGCCCCGGCCTTGTCCCAGACAAACAGCGAGATCGTGCCGGGCTTCTTGCCGTGGATGAGGAGCTGCGAGGGCGCAGTCGACCAACGCGTCGGCGATGTCCGGCACCGTCAGCGACACGCGGGCGATATTCGCGCCAACGTTCAGCACGGTCGACCGGCCGACCATCAGGTCGATCTCGGAGCCGCTGATCGCGTCGCGGACGATGGTGGCCGACGCCGTGCCGGTCGGGTTGAAGACCTGTGGCTGCTGCGCCTGCGGCGCGGCAACGAGGATGACGATGATGTACACGACCAGCGCCGCGAAGAAGGCGGCCGGCCGGCGGCCCTGCAAGGGGCGCGATCGCCAGAACTGAGTCGTGTGTGCCGCGAGCATGTTCAGATCCTCCGATTCGAGTTCGCTGTGAGTGGTCCGGCTGGCATTCATCGTCATTTCACGACTTCCGTCGCGCGCTTGTCGCCGCGAATGATTTCAACAGTGGGAACGGAGGCCGTCGTCGTCGAGGCGACGGTCACCGCCTGGCCCGGCTTCGCCCTCGTCAGGCCGTCGTCTGCGCGGGCGCCGGACCCTTCGCCATTCCAAGCAGCACCGCCGGCCGCATCCCGGGGGTCGCCGGCGCCGATTGATCGAGCGGATTGCGGAGGGCGAGCTGAATCTTGCCCTCGGTGCTCGCGAGCGCGAGCCGTTCGGCCTGCTCGGGCGTCACCGACATCGTCACGACCGTGACCTGCACGGGCTTGCCGTCCGACTGGTCCTGCTCCATGCGCGTGCCGGCGGTCAGCACCTGCACGTTCGCGAGGACGACCTTGGTGGTGATGTCCTTCGGGTCGTTGGTCGGGCTCGCCGTGGCCAGAACGTCGACGCGCGTGCCTGGCAGGACGTAGCCGGCAACGCCGATGACCTCGTTCACGCGCACCGACACGGCGCGCATGCCCTCAGGAATCACCGGCGGCAGCCCGGCACCGGCTTCCTTCGAGGCCAGCTTCGCCGGGAGAATCGGCTCGTTCTTGACGATGTTGACGATCACGCCGCGCCCGACAATCTCGTCCGGCTTGACAAACGCCCCTTCTGGCGCCTGTCCCTGCGGGTACAGGGCAACCTTCAAGTCCTCAGCCTTCAGCTCGGCCCCTAACGACAAGTCGGTGGTGGCAATCACGACCGGTTGGGTCTTCGTGGCCTGAACAACCGGGCTGTTGCCCTTGTTCATCGCGTTGTAGGTGGCGAAGGCCAGACCGCCGCCCGCCAGCACGGCGACAGCGAGAACGGCGAAGATACGGTTGCGCATGAGCGTCCCCTAGCTTTCGTTACGCATGGTGGCGACCGCTGACATCGTCAACGGCTCGCCCGTGGTTACCGGCCTCACGAACCTCACGGCCGGGTCGAGCAAGATGAACGTGAACGGATACTGAATCGTGACCTCGCTGCCGGTGTTCGATCCCAGGACAACCTTGCGGTTGACCGCGATCGGCGCGACGCCGGCATTTCCGAGCCGCTCTGCCGCCATGTACGAGCGCACGGCGGCTTCAACATCGTGGTCGGTCGTGCCGCCGACCGCGGCGACGCGCGCGCCCTCGCGCGCGGCATTGGTCAGCACCTGCCAGGTCTGGTACGCCCGGCCGAACTCGAAGATGCCGACACAAATCATCAGGACGATTGGCAGTGTCACTGCCGTCTCGAGGAGAGCCGCGCCGCGCTCGCTGGAGATCTGAGTTCGAGTGGCGGCGCCATCGATCGGCGACCTGCGACTCTCCACCCAGGCGGTCTGACGTGGCATCAAATCCTCACTCGCTGCCCGCGGCTCGCAACTCGCGGCTCGCACGACGGCGAATCTGACTGAACCTGAACCCTGAACCTTGAACCTTGAACCGATTACTGCATCACCGCCGCAAGCAAGCTGCCGACAGCGATCGCCGGCCCGTACGCGAAACGGCTCGCGGGCGCCCCGGCTGCGATCTCGCGCTTTACGTCTGCCGGCGCCGCGATCATCCGGCCCGTGCCGGCCAGGGTCGTCCCGAGCCGGCGTCGCTGCATCGCGACCACCACCGCCAGCACGCCGCCCGCGACCGCCGTGAAGAGCACGGCGTTGACGACCACGAGCGGTCCGAGCAGGCTGCCGACCGCGGCCATGAGCTTGACGTCGCCCGCCCCGGTGGCGCCGAGCACGTGGCCCGGCAACATCAACACCAGGCCAATCACAGACCCGAGCAGCGCCGCGCCAACCGACACGCGACTGAAACCGAACGCGGCGAGTGTCAGTCCTGTCGCCGCCATCGTGCCCGTCAGGACGTTTGGAATTCGCCGCGTCCGAAGATCCACGACAGTCGCAACCACGAGTCCAATCACTAAAACAGCCAACTGCGCGCTAGTAGTTTTGGGCAATGGTCGTCCAGAACAGCGTATGGATTGTCGTACCCACAGTCGTGACAGCGCCGAGTGCGACGAGCCCGATGAGCGCGAACAACAACGCGTACTCGAGCAAATCCTGACCCTCCGCCTCACGACGGAATCGGGCGTTCCCCAAACGCCTCAATTCAGCAACAGCATCTGGCGATGGCATCACTCCACTCCTCCCCTGCGGTCTGTGGGCCGACGCGCGAAGCGCGCCGGCCCACGATGACCTCGAGCGACTAGCCCGCGTTGGTGAGACCCGCCGCGATGTCCTGGAAGATCCGGTCGACCTGCTGGCCGGCCATCCCCACCGCGCCGATCGCGATGAGCGCGATGAGCGCCACGAGCAACGCGTACTCGAGCAGGTCCTGTCCCTCTTCGTTGCGAACCGACTTCACGAAATTCAGTAGCATCGACATTGCGATCCTCCCCCGAGGAAACGCACCGCCCTGTTGCGGTGCGGAACTTGCGGCAGCGCCGCATGTAGGTTGATAAGTGCGCCGCGCTTGCCGCGACACGTCGGGTCGGCCAATCGCAACGGCTGTGCCACGGGGCGGCGCGCCGGCGCGGTCGCTCCGCGCAAGTCCTTCAGCCGACGACGATTGCTGCACGCCGGCGGGACTGATGTGCGGACTTCACAGGCGCCAAATGACCTCGCCCAAGGACGCCAGGCAGGTGCAGTTTCGTAAGGCATCACGCGATTTTGGTGAGCGCCGCGATGACCCTCACCGTCTCCCGCCTGTGCGCGACTCGCACACTCCCGCATCTATGTCTTGTATGCGCGCCACTTACCGCTCGCACCCGCGTACAGATCTGTCGACGGCATACGCATTGCGAGCAGGCGCTCGAAGGATCACGCCATGAAATATCGCCAACTGCTGGTGTCGCTGATAGGTTTCGCGCTCGTCGTCGGCGGGCTCGCCTATGTCGACCCGCGGGTGCGCGACCACTTCGGTCGCCTCGTGTCTGGAGGCGACGGCATCGCGTCCTGGGACAACCGACTGATGGATCTGGGCGGCGTCCTGGCCGCAGCACTGCGCTATCAGAGTATCGAGAACGGACCACTCATGATCTTTGCCGTCGTCGGCGCCGTGCTCTTTCTCTTCATGATAAGGACGTAGACCTTGGCGCTCGTCCTGGCTGTCGAGCCTGACCACCGTCAGGCGTCAATTCTCAAGCGCATTATTCGCGATAAGGTTCGCGCGGATCTCGTGCTGGTCGATTCGCGCGACGCCGCCGTGGCGGCGTTGACGGCGCGGATCCCCGACGTCATCCTCCTCACCGCGCTCCTCTCTCCGCGGGACGAGGAGGAGCTCGTCACCTACTTGCGGACGCTCGCCGGGGCGCAACACATCCAGACCCACACCATTCCGCAGCTCGCATCGACCGCGGCGGACATGGAACAGAAGGGCGGCGGCGGACTGTTCGGCAAGCTGCTCGGCAAGAAGGATTCCGGTCCCGAGGGTGATGATGGGAGGCTGCGATCCGGATCTCTTCGCCGACGAAATCCGGACGTTCATCGAAACCGCGACCGAGCGGAAGTCCGAATCGGTCGAAGTGCTGCAGCAGCGGGTGGCGCACCTCGAGTTCCAGTCGCAACCGGCACGGTCGTTCTCGGATCAACCGGCACAGTCGTTCTCGGATCAACCGGCACGGTCGTTCTCGGATCCAGACCCGGTCGTCCGAGTCTCGGAGGCGGCGCCGCGGCCCGAACCAGTCCCCGACGAACCGGCCGTCAGCAGCGGCGGTTCCGCGTGGGAGTCGCCATTCGAATGGCGGCCCTCCACTGTGCTGGCCAACGCCGCTGCGGCTTCGGCCACGCCGTCGCTCGTCACCAACGTCCCCCTGGCGGTACTCGCCGAAGATCAGGAAGAGCAGGACCGGCAGGCGCAAAACGCGCGGCAGGCCCGCGACGAGGCGGACGCGCAGCGCCGGCGCGAGGAGGAAGCCGAGGCCGAGCGGCGGCGCGCGGAGGAAGCCGAACTCGAGCGCGTGGCCGCAGAGGCGCGAGCCCGTGAACGGGCCGAGGCCGACGCTGAAGCCGCGCGGAAGGCGAAAGCCGAAAAGAAGCGCGAGGCGGAAGCAGACGCGCAGCGGAAGCGCGAAGCCGAGGCTGTCGCCAAGCGGAAAAAGGAAGAAGAGGCCGAAGCCGATCGAAAGCGGCTCGAGGCCGAAGCCAAGCGCAAGCGCGAAGCCGAAGCCGCCGCCAAGAAGAAGCAGGAAGAAGCCGAGGCCAAGCGCAAGCGTGAGCTCGAAGCCGAAGCTCAGCGCAAGCGGCAGGAAGAAGAAGTTCGGAAGCGGCTCGAGGCCGAGGTCAAGCGCAAACGCGAAGAGGCAGAAGCCAAACGCAAGCGCGAGGAAGAAGAGCGCAGGCGCCTCGAGGCCGAGGCCAAGCGCAAACGTGAAGAAGAGGAACGTCGGCGCCTCGAAGCCGAAGCCAAGCGCAAGCGCGAGGAAGAAGAACGCAAGCGCCTCGAGCTCGAAGCCAAACGCAAGCGCGAGGAAGAGAACGCAAGCGCCTCGAAGCCGAGGCCAAGCGAAGCGCGAAGAAGAGCGGAAGCGCCAGGAAGAAGAACGCAAGCGCCTCGAAGCCGAGGCCAAGCGCAAGCGCGAAGAAGAAGAACGCAAGCGCCTCGAGCTCGAAGCCAAACGCAAGCGCGAAGAAGAAGAACGCAAGCGCCTCGAGCTCGAAGCCAAACGCAAGCGCGAAGAAGAAGAACGCAAGCGCCTCGAGCTCGAAGCCAAGCGCAAGCGCGAAGAAGAAGAACGCAAGCGCCTCGAGCTCGAAGCCAAGCGCAAACGCGAGGAAGAAGAACGCAAGCGCCTCGAAGCCGAGGCCAAGCGCAAGCGCGAGGAAGAAGAACGCAAGCGCCTCGAAGCCGAGGCCAAGCGCAAGCGCGAGGAAGAAGAACGGCAGCGGATCGAAGCCGAGGCCGAGCGCAAGCGCGAAGAAGAAGAACGGCAGCGGATCGAAGCCGAGGCGCGAGCGCAAGCGCGAGGAAGAAGAACGGCAGCGGATCGAAGCCGAGGCACGACGCAAACGCGAGGAAGAAGAACGGCAGCGGATCGAAGCCGAGGCGCGGCGCAAGCGCGAAGAAGACGCCAGACGACGTGAAGAGGAAACCGCCGACGCCCGTCGCCGCCAAGACGAAGAGCTCGCGTGGCGCCGCCATGAAGAGCTGACTGGCGGAGCCACGCGGACAGCTATGCCGAATTCCGCGCCGAACACGACGAGCCGAAGGGGGTCCTCCGCCTGATGCCGCTGTCGGTCTGGGCGCGAACCGAGAACGGGCATACGAACGGCGAGGCGCCGCCGCCCAAGAGGCGCCTGCCGCCCAAGACGATCTGCATCACCTCATCGAAGGGCTGCGCATGCCGCCAACCGTCGCCGCCGTCTCGTACCCGCGTGGCTGCCGCATTCGGCGCGTGCGGGTCCGGGCACCAAAGACCGCGGCTGCCAGTGGCGAGAAGCGCCGCCCTGTGATCGTTTCGCGCCGCGCCCTGCGCGGTTCGCGCGACGATGCGACGGGATAGATAGCTCTCAGCTCTCAGCTCTCAGCTCGTCAGCTCTCAGCTTTCCAGTCGCAGCCGAGAAAATGACACAGCGTCGGGGTTGCGTGCAGATTCCGCGATCTCGATGCGGGCGCCGGGTTGCAGCAGCTGCAACTGCAACGTCGTGGGAGACGAATCGGATCGCGACTCGACCCAGCCAGACCCTAGCCGCAAGTCTTTTCGACTGAATACGTTACGCCGCACGAACGGAGGCGGACTGCGCGAGGCCCACGCAGAGGCATCCGCATTGCGATGCCCGCGGGAATGCAGCCCGCCTCCATTCTGACGCCAATCGAGATCGGCAGCCGGGTTCGCGTGCGCGGTCGCCGATGGACCGTTAGCGACGTCACGCGGTCGATCGACGGCGCAGCCCTGCGATTGCGGGAGATTGGCCGGAGCGGCGCGCTCACGCTGCTGACGCCGTTCGATCGACCGCAACGCATCGACGTGGATCCGCGCCCCCGCACGGTCAGCGCCCGCCGCTGGCTGCACGAGCTCGATCGCGCGCTACTGAAGCTGCATCCGTTCGGATCGCTCCGCGCCGCCTCGCGCGCGCCGATCCGTCTCCTGCCCTACCAGCTCGAGCCCGCGCTGGCGGTGTTACGCGACGGTGCGACCCGGCTTCTCGTCGCCGACGGCGTCGGCCTTGGGAAGACCATTCAGGCTGGCCTGCTGCTTCTCGAGCTCGCCGAGCGCCACGAATCGTTTCGGGCGATCGTGCTGGCGCCCGCCGGCCTGCGCGAACAGTGGCGTGCCGAGCTCAGCGAGCGCTGCGCGTTGACGCCGGTCCTCGCCGACACGGCCTGGCTCAAGGCGATGGCTGCTGAGCGGCCCGGAGACGTCAACCCATGGTCGCTTCCGGGGATCTACATCGCCTCGCACGATCTCGTGAAGCGCCCCGAAGTGCTCCGGCCGCTCGAAGACGTTCTATGGGATGCCGTGGTGATCGACGAGGCGCACGCCGCCCCGTCCGGTACCGATCGGCGCGTCGCGATGGACGCGATTGCCGTCCGGTCCCGTTGCGTGATGCTCCTGACGGCAACGCCGCACAGCGGACGTCCGACCGAGCTCGAAGCACTCTGCCGAATCGGCGGGGACGAGCCGGTCGTCATGTTTCAGCGTTCGCGGGCGGATGTCGGCGCGGGCTCTCCACGCAAGACGACGGTCCTGACTGTCGTTCCTTCAGAGGCTGAACGGCGGATGCACGCGCTCGTCGGCCGCTACAGCCGGCGCGTCTGGGAGGAAGCCGGCAGCGCGTGGAGACGATCGCGCCCGGCTGGTCTCGATCGTGCTTCGCAAGCGCGCCCTCTCGAGCGCAGGGTCGCTCTACGCATCGGTCGAACGCCGGCTCACGCTGCTCAGCGGACGACCTGAGGAACCCAGTCAGTTGAACCTGCCGCTTGATCCGGAGCGGGACGAAGATCCACTCGAAGATGACGCGCCGGCCGCCGTGCTCGCCGTTCCCGGACTCGGCGACGCAAAGCGTGAACGCCGCTGGCTGTCGGCGATTGCGGAGGCCGCCCGGCTCGCGGCCACAAACGAGCGTAAGGCCAGCTTCCTGCTGCGGCTGCTTGCCAGATCGGGGCGACGGCTCGGCGAAGCGTCGATTGTCTTCACCGAGTATCGGGATACGCTCGCCCGGCTCGAGCAACGGTTGACGGCGGCCGGGCACCCAATCTCGGTCCTTCACGGCGCGCTCTCGCCAGCCGATCGGCGACGTGTGCAGCTGGCCTTCAACGAACGCGGCGGGATCCTGCTCGCCACTGATGCCGCATCGGAAGGCCTGAACCTCCATGAGCGATGCCGCCTGGTGATCCACTACGAGCTCCCATGGAATCCGAGCCGGTTGGAACAGCGCGCGGGACGCGTGGATCGATTCGGTCAGGCGCGCCGCGTGCACGAGCTCGCGTTGGTCGCCGCCGACACTGCCGAAGGGCTCGTCCTCGCGCCGCTCTTCGGCCGCCGGACCTCACCCGGCCGGATGCTCCACGCGCTGACGGAATCGCGCGTGGCGGCCGCGATCATGATGGATGCGGACCCGGCCAGCCTCGTAACCGGCGTGTCTGTGGCTGCGCCAGGATGCGCTGTCGGTCCCCCGCCACACCTCGAGCTCGCCGCCGTCCGAGAGGCCGCACGACTCGAGCATCACAGAGCCCTTGCCGCGCGCTCGTCCGGCGACGCGACGTCCAACCTTGCCGTGCGCCCGACCGTGACGGCGCTTCGGCGTCGAACGCGCATGCCCGCGGGGCTGTTTCTCGTTGTTGCGCTGAAGCTCGAAACCAGCGATGGCGCGGATTTGCATGCCGAGCCACACCTCGTTCGCATTGCGCTCGAGCCTCATCAGCTCAGGCGCTTCTTCCTTGGCGGGCTTGGCGGCGGGCATGACGAGCGACCAGACACCCAGCGGCTGCATGAGCTCATCGACGCGCTCGTTCAAAACGGGAGCCTTCACTCGCGTGTGGATCACGACAGTCAATTGGAGGCTGCCGTTGCGCTCGAAGCCCAGCGCAGGGAACGGCAGCGGCAACGCGAGAGGGCGATCGCTGCCGCCGTCGCTCCAGGGCAACCGTCAGCCTCGCGGCGGCTGGTGCAGGCCGGATTGTTCGACCGGCGATCGCTCGTCGCCGCGAGCGCGCACGCCCGGTCCGCTCGGGCTCGCAGAGATGCGATCGACGAACGCGCGATGACCTTCAGCGACAGCGCGGCAACGCCGACGAAGCGTGCCGCGGTCATTGCCGTGCTCCTCGTACCAGAACAGCAATGATCCCCGGCCTGTCCGGATCGCTCCTGTCACATGAAGCGCTGGCCGATGTCGTCCCGCGAGTCCTCAACGGCCTGCTCGGCGAAGCCGAGCGGGAGGCCGCGCGCCGGAGCCTTCGTGCCTGGCACTTGCCGCTGCGCGCGCACCTCGGACCAGCGCTGTCGCTCCGTGCCATTTACGATCGCCTGGCGGAACCGCTATTTGCTGGAATGGGCTATCACGTCGTGCCCGTCGACTCACTTTCACGGGGTACTCGCACGCAGCCTCCAACAGGCCTTCGCGCAGTCCTCAGCGTCTCAGGTGTGCCGCGGGCAACACTGTTCGTGACGCTGTGGGGTGACCATTCCGCCGCAACATGGCGTGACACGGTTCGACTCGGCATCAGTCAAAACGGCCGCTGGTGTTTCTGCCTCTCCGGTCCACGCCTCCGCATCGTCGACAGTTCCCGGACGTACTCGCGGCAGTTCGCCGAGTTCGATCTCGAGATGGCGCTCGACCGCGAGGAGACGTTCGCGGTTTTCTGGGGACTCCTGCGTGGAGCGGCCATGGAAGGTGGCTCGGGCGACGCGCGACCGCTGCTGGAGCGCGCAATCGAGCTGACCGAACAGCATCGCGCTTCGGTTCGATCGTCGCTTCAGCACGGTGTTCACGATGCTCTGACCCACTTGACGCGCGCATTGGCCGGCGCCGCCAGCGCGCGCAACGCGTCATCTCCCGCCGCCGTCTCCGCATTCGATGAAGCGCTGGTCGTGATCTACCGCATTCTCTTTCTCCTCTTTGCCGAAGCCCGTGGCCTCGTGCCGCGGTGGCATCCGATCTATCGCGACGCCTACACCATCGAGTCGCTGCGTGGGCCTGTCGAGACGCTGCCAGCGCCCGTCGGCGTCTGGGAGACGCTGCAGGCCATCGCCCGCCTCGCCCACCGCGGCTGTCGAATCGGCTCGCTGCACGTGCCACCCTTCAACGGACGACTCTTCTCGCCGGTGCACGCGCCGCTCGCAGACAGCGTCCCGCTTGACGATCGCGTTGTGCGCCTGGCGATGCTGGCGCTGACGACTCGCACAGGGCGGGACGGATGCCAGCGCATCGCCTACGGAGATCTTGGCGTCGAGCAGCTCGGCGGCGTCTACGAGCGGCTGCTGGATTTCGACCCGGCCAGTAGCGCGGACCGCGCGCGCGTGCCCGGTTGGCTCGTCCGCGGCGAGCGCCGCAAATCCACCGGCGCCTTCTACACTCCCAGGCCGCTGACGGAGTATCTCGTGCGTCGGGCCCTCGCGCCACTCGTTGCCACCGCCTCGCCGGAATCAATTCTGGCGTTGCGCATCCTGGATCCTGCGATGGGCAGCGGGGCGTTCCTGGTCGCCGCGTGCCGATACCTGGCTGCGGCGTACGAGGCAGCCCTCGTCCGGGAAGGAGGCGTGTCGACCGACGACATCTCCGATCGCGACCGGTCTGAGTATCGCCGGACTATCGCGCAGCGATGTCTATACGGCGTCGACATCAATCCGATGGCTGTTCAGCTCGGACGACTGTCGCTCTGGCTCGCCACGCTTTCAGCGGATCGGCCGCTGACGTTCCTTGACCATCGGCTACGCACCGGCAACAGCCTGGTCGGCGCGTCTGCGACTGACATGTCCAGGCAAGCGCCAGGCGCCGGTCGTCGCAGGGCCTCACGCGCGCTGCCGCTCTTCGAAGATGTCGCGCAGGATCTCGCGCTTCGCGAGGCGATTGCCGTCAGGTCGCGCATCGCGACGGAACCGGGCGACACGCTCGAGCAGGTCCGCGCCAAGGAGCACGCGCTGGCAGCGCTGACCCGCAGCGACGCGCCGGTCGAGCGCTGGAAAGAGGTCTGCGATCTGTGGTGTAGCGCGTGGTTCCGGACACGCGATAATCGGGCGCCGGTGCCGTTCGGGGCGTTGGCCGACCAGATCCTCGGACGGGGGAGCCTTCCCGTCCACGTCGCCGAACCGCTGGTCGCCGAGTCACGAAACATCGCGGCGCGGGAGCGTTTCTTCCACTGGACATTCGAGTTCCCTGAGATCTTCTGCGACGCCAGTGGCGAGCCGCTCGCGAGCCCGGGCTTCGACGCGATCATCGGCAATCCACCCTGGGAAATGCTGCGAGGCGATCGGGGCGACGCCGCCACCAGGGACGCATCCCGGACGGCCTCCGAGCAGTTGACCGCCTTCGCGCGTGGATCCGGGGTGTACCGGGCGCAAGGTGACGGACACGTCAACCTTTATCAGTTGTTCATCGAGCGCACGCTCACGCTTCTCCGCTCGGGCGGACGGCTCGGCATGGTCCTTCCCTCCGGCCTGGCGACCGACCACGGGGCGGCGCCCCTGCGGAGGGCTCTACTGGACGGCACGCGGATCGACAACCTGGTTTCGCTCGAAAACCGCGAGGCGATGTTCCCGGTTCACCGCAGTCTCAAGTTTCTCCTTCTATCAGCGACGGCCGGTGGCCGGAGCGCGATGATTCCGTGCCGCTTCGGCATTCAGAAAGCCGAGGCACTGGACGGCCTCCCGGAACTCGGCCTGGATCGCGACGCCGTGACGGTGGCTCGTCCCCTGCTCGAGCAACTGAGTGGCGAACAGATCGCGCTTCCGGACGTCCGCTCGGAGCGCGATGTCGACATCCTCGGCAGAATCGCCTTCACCGCGCCCGCTCTCGGCGATGCCAACGGTTGGGCCATCCGCTTCGGACGCGAGCTCAACGCGACCGACGACCGCCGCCACTTCACTCGCGACACAGACGGCATGCCGATCATCGAAGGAAAGCACGTGCTCCCTTTTACCGTCGATGTCGGGGGCGTGTCCCAACGGATTCGGCCGGACGTCGCCGCGACGCTCGTCGACCCCGCCCAAACCTTCGGACGAGCTCGACTGGGATATCGAGAAGTCGCGGCGGCAACGAACCGCCTGACGCTCATCGCGGCGGTTCTGCCCGAAGGGACGATCACCACGCACACGGTCTTCTGCCTGAAGGTGCCGCTGGACGTCGAATGCCAGTGGTATCTCTGCGGGATGCTCAACAGTTTCGTCGCCAACTACCTCGTACGGATGCGCGTG
Organism: uncultured Acidobacteriota bacterium; assembly: GCA_963797625.1. Taxonomy (GTDB): domain Bacteria; phylum Acidobacteriota; class Vicinamibacteria; order Vicinamibacterales; family 2-12-FULL-66-21; genus DATBJJ01. Next base: position 180,576 of record CAWCQI010000041.1, on the reverse strand, counting down.
AGCACACACGTCTCCTCGGGGATCATCGATCGACTGCGAGTGCCGCTACCGAGGCGGGAGGCCCCTCGATTTCGCGAGATCGCCGCGCTTAGCGCCTCGCGGTCGACGGGCCAGGTTCCGCTCGTGGTGCAGGCACGCCTGCACGCGCTCGCCGCTCGCGAGTACGACCTCGAGCCGGCCCAGTTCCATCACATTCTCAACACCTTCCCGCTGGTGCCGCGCGCCGAACGCGACGCGGCGCTGGCAGCCTTTTGCGATATAGTTTCGTGATCCAAAAAGACTAATGCCCCTCCGAGAGGATCGCGCGCCCGTCTGGGCCATCTGGCTTCTGATTGCATTCGGCGCGGTGCAACCGCTCGCGTGGTGGCTCGGCGTCGGGCTGCCACGACATGCCGTGGTGCTGGTGCCGCTCCTGGTCGTGTGGATCACGCTGCTGGCGCTTGCGGCTATCGCCACGCGCCGGATTACCTCGCTCTCGCGCCGACTCTCGCAGAAAGAGCAGGATCACAGCGCTACGCTGACCGAAGTCGATCAGCTCCAGACGCAGAACGCGATGCTCGATATCATCGCGCGCTCGGTTGACGTGCCTCTGGCCTTTCAGGCACTGGCCTCGCGGGTCGCCAGGCTCGCGCCGTGCGACCGGGTCGGCCTGGCACTGCTGTCCGAAGATGGACGGGAATTCCAGACCTACACCGCGCGCGTGCAGCAGGAAGAGCGTCGGTCCCGTCCACGACCGGAGATCGTGTTCAAGGTCGAGCGGACGATTCTCGGCGGCGTCGTTCGTTCCCGTGAGCCGATGATCGTGGCCGACATCAAGACGGCGGCGCCCGATTACCTCGATGCGAACATCCTGCTGACGTCAGGATTCCGCTCGGTCCTCCTGATGCCGCTCGTCTCGCGCGGCCGCGCGGTCGGCACGCTGAACGTCGTCTCGCGGCAGCCCGACGCGTTCGGGCAGCCGCACGTCGCGGCGCTGCAGCCGATCGCCGAGATTCTCGCGGTCGCCTGGGTCGCGCAGCAACTGCACATGACCCTCGGCAAGCACCGGACGATGGAAGTCATGTCCGAGCTGACGCTGTCGGTTGCCGCCGAGATCAACAGCGCCCTGCAGACGATCATCGGCCACTGCGATCTCATCGGGCGAGGCCAGCACGACGAAGCGCTGCAGCGCGATCTTCAGACGATCATGGGACAGGCGCAGCGGGTCATCGGCCTCCTCGACAAGATGCGCAGCGCCGCGAACGAACGGCTCCGCGAGATGGCCGACACGATGAATCAGGAAGGCATCCCGACGAGCCCGGAGGCGGAAGCCGACGGAAAGGTCTTTGACGTCTGACTTCACACTTTCAGTCGGAGCGCCGACAGCACCGCCACTGACAGCTCCGCCACCACCGCAATCGTGATCCCCGCAAAGAACCAGTCCCCCATCCTCACGTATTCCACGATCGACAGCAGCACGCGCAGCATCGGCGTGGCCATCAGCACCAGCAACCCGGCGTTGAGAAGGTGACTGGTCGCAGGCGCGTCTGGCGTGGCGAGAAACAGGGCCAGCCCGACGGCCAGGATCGCGGCGCTGATCGCCACGCCGACGGTGAACAGTCGGCCGACGTGATCTTCGAGGCGCGCGAGGGCGTCAGAGTCGGTGGTCATAACACTTTTGCGAAGTGGACGATGGAGACGAGCGCGAGAATGGTCGCAAGCAGCAGCTTGAGCCATCGTGCCTTCGCGCGGCCGCCGAACCAGAGCCCGAAACGCGAGCCCGCCAGCACGCCGAGCACGGCCGCCGCCGCGAGCGGCGGTTGGATATAGTGGTTCGCGTACTGAATCGGCGCGGAGGCGGCCGCGGTCACACCGATCATCAGTGCGCTCGTCGCTGCGGCCGCGCGAAGCGGGACGCCGCACCAGGCGTTGAGCAGCGGCACTTTCAGGATGCCGCCGCCGATACCGAGCGATCCGGATACCACGCCGGCGAGCGCCGATACCCCGAGCGCAACGGGCAACCGCTTGACCTGGTAGACGACCTCGCGACCGCTTTCCTCTTCGTAAAAACGCCCGCCGAGCCGGCCTGGATCGGCGGTCGCGTCGAGCACGTTTCGCCGGTCCAGCCGGCTCACGACCATCACCGCAATCAGCGCCGTCACGAACGCGAACCAGAGAAACAGCGTCTCATCAGAGAGAGCGTGAAACGTCAGACCGGCGGCAACACCCCCGGCCGCCGACGCGACTTCGAGCAGCATGCCGAGGCGCAGGTTGATGAGGTTGCGGCCGACGGTGCTGACGGAAACGACGCTCGATGTCGCAATGACGGTCATCAGACTGGTCGCCACCGCGATCTTGATCGGTAGACCGATGACCGTATTGAGAAACGGCACGAGAAACACCCCGCCGCCGATACCGAGCAGCGCGCCGAGGCCGCCGGCGACGGCGCCCGCGGCCATCACGACGGCGATGGTGAGCGGCGTAATGAGCAAGCGGCGTTCAAGAGTGGTGAAGAAGCGGAGTGTTATGATCCGAAAGCGGATCTTACCTCATGTTTGAAAGGCTTTCCGACGAAGGCCTTGCGCAAAGCTCGTTCCTGATCGCCTGCGAGCGGACACGCACGGCTGCGGTCATCGACCCCCGGCGCGACATCGACGCGTACACCACGATAGCGACGCGACACGGGCTGACGCTCACCTACGCGATCGAAACGCACATCCACGCCGATTTCGTCTCCGGTGCCCGCGAGCTCGCGGCCCTTGGCGCGCAAGTCGTCGCCGGTCCTGGGGCTGCGCTCCGGTTCCCTTTTCACGAAGCGACCGACGGCGAGTCTCTGCGCGTCGGGGACATCGCAATCGACGTGCTGCATACGCCCGGCCACACGCCCGAGCACATTTCGCTGCTCGTGCGCGAACCCGATCGACCCGCTCGCATCCTCACCGGCGACACATTGTTCGTCGGAGCCGTTGGTCGCCCCGATCTGCTTGGCGCAGATCAGGCGCGCGGGCTGGCCAGTGACCTGTACGACTCGCTGTTCGATCGATTGATGGCCCTCGACGATGCCGTCGAAGTCCACCCTGGGCATGGCGCCGGCTCGCTTTGCGGCGCCGGCATCGGCCACGCGCCACATTCGACCATCGGGCAGGAACGGCGCTTCAACCCGCTCCTGCAGCAAGCCTCGAAGGCGGCATTCGTGAATGCCGTCCTCGCCGATCTGCCGGAGACGCCGCCGTACTTCCCGCGGATGAAGGAAATCAATCGCAACGGCCCGGTCGTTCGCGGCCTGGGGAATGGTGTTCCACCGCCTGCCGCGATCGCGACCGCCGATGCCGCGGCACTGGTCGAAGACGGCGCCCTGGTGATCGATCTCAGGAGTCCTGAGGCCTTTGCCGCCGGGCATCCGTCAGGAGCGCTGAACATCGGCGCCGGTCCGCGAATCGGCTTCTGGGCGGGATGGCTGGTTCCGCCGGCCATGCCGCTGGTTCTCCTCGGCGTCAACCCCGGCCAGGCCGCCGATGCCAACCGGCAACTCATTCGCCTGGGTTTCGACGACGTGGTGGGGTATGTCGGCGGCGACATCTCGCAGTGGCGGCAGGAAGGAGGGCGGCTCTCGAAGGTCGAGCTGATCAGCGCGCGCGAGCTCCGCGATCGTCTCCAGCGGCGCGAGCAGTTGACGCTCGTCGACGTCCGCACGCCTCAAGAGTGGCTCGGCGGCCACATTCGAGAGGCGATCAACATCCCGGTCGGAGACCTGCCCGGACGCGCCGACGAGCTGCGTGGCCCTAACCCCGTCGCGACGGTCTGCGAAACCGGCTATCGTTCGAGCCTCGCCTCGAGCGTGTTGGCCCGGGCCGGCGTGCAGGTCGTCAACGTGAGCGACGGCACCGCGGCGTATCGGATGCTCGAATGACGCTGCCTAGGAACCAACAAGTGACGTGCCTCACACTGCAAAAGCTTTTCACCGCTGAGCTCGCGGAGCACGCAGAGACTTCCTTCTGTTTGCTCTGCGTCCTCAGCGCCCTCGGCGGTGAGAAGCTTTCCCAGTGGGATCTGCACAGGCTTGAGAACCGGCCGTGACGACACTCTCAGCCGGCGCGCGCCTCGCTCAGTACCAGATCGTCGGACCAATCGGGTCCGGCGGCATGGGCGAAGTGTATCGCGCGCGCGACCCACGGCTCGATCGCGACGTCGCCATCAAAGTCATGGCGCCGCACGTCGCCGCCGATCCCGAGATGCGGCGGCGCTTCGAGACCGAGGCGCGGGCGATCGCAGCGCTCTCCCACCCCAGCATCATGGCGATTCACGAGCTCGCGGTCGTGGACAACCAGCCCGTGGCCGTCATGGAGCTGCTCGAGGGGCACACGCTTCGGGCCCGGCTGGCGCAGGGGCCAGTGCCCTGGCGCGATGCGGTGCACATTGGCGCTTCGATCGCCGAGGGTCTGGCCGCGGCGCACGCGCGCGGCGTCATCCATCGCGACCTCAAACCCGAGAACGTCTTCTTGACCAATGATGCGGCCGTCAAGATCCTGGATTTCGGGCTGGCCCTGCGCCGGCTCGAACTTCCGGCGCTCGACGCCGCCGGTCCGACCCTCGCGCGCACTGCGCCTCACATTGTCCTCGGAACGCTCGGTTACATGTCGCCGGAGCAGGTGTCGGGCGACCGTGTCGACGGACGCTCGGACGTCTTCGCGCTCGGGTGTGTGCTCTACGAGATGCTGACCGGGCGGGCGCTCTTTGCCGGAAGCACGCCGCAGGAGATCGTGGCCCAGCTGATGCACGATCGCCTCCCCGAGCTCGCCGATCTCGACGCGGTTGCACCGAAGGCACTGCGCGCAATCGTGTCGCGCTCGATCGAGCGCACACCCTCGAAACGTTTCGACTCCGCTGGAGATGTGGCGATGGCGCTGCGAGCGCTGCTCAGCGGATCGACGGCGGTCGGCTCCGGCCGCAAGACCCGATCGCGCGGCAAGTCCCTCGGGGTCCTGCCATTCGTGAATGAGGGCGCTGATTCCACCATCGAATTCCTGACCGACGGTATCACCGAGAGCATCATCAACAGCGTCTCCCAGTTGGGTGGGCTTCGCGTCGTGCCGCGCAGCCTCGTGTTCCGCTACAAGGGAGTGCAGGCCGATCCGGCGACGATTGGCGTGGCGCTGAACGCGCGCACGATTCTGACCGGGCGCGTCAGCCAACAAGGCGACTACCTGACGATTCAGGCCGAGCTCGTCGACACGGCGACCGAATCGCAGCTCTGGGGAGAACAGTTCCGCACGAGACTGAGCGAGCTGCCGAACCTGCAGCAGGACATCGCGTGGCAGATCTCCGAAGCGCTTCGGCTCAAGCTGACTGGTGAGCAGAAGAAAAAACTGCGGAAGCGCGCCAGCGTCAACCCCGAGGCCTACCAGGAATACTTGCGCGGACGCCACTTCTTCAATGCCTGGTCGCCCGACGGCTTCCGAAAGGCGCTCGAGCACTTCGAGCGAGCGATCGAGCTCGACCCCGCTTATGCGCCCGCCTATGCGGGCCTCGGCGACGTTATCGGCTGCATGTCGTACTACGGCCTGATTTCGCCGCGCGACGGCTTTCCGCGCGCCCGCGCCGCCGCCGAGAAGGCGATCGCCCTCGACGCCGACCTCGCCGATGCCTATGGAACGCTCGCGCTCGGCAGCCTGTTCCGCAGGCTCGACTGGAAGGAAGCCGCGCGGCAGTTCGGCCGCTCGATTGCGCTCAATCCCAAGCTCGCCAGCGTGCGCGCGTTCCACTCCATCATGCTCTCCACGCTCGGTCGCCATGACGATGCCGTCGCCGAGGCGCGCGTCGCGCAGGAGCTCGACCCGCTGTCGCCGCTCGTCAACATGAGCGTCGGCTGGGCGTTCCACTTTGCTGGCCAGCCAGAGCAGGCGATAGCAGCGCTGCTGCGCACCCGCGATCTCCACGGTCACGACGCGGGCGAGGTGCACGGCCTGCTGATGGTGTCCTACGAGCTGCTCGGCAGGTTCGAGGACGCGGCGCGAACAGCAGCAGGGTATCTCTGCTTCGGCGTGCCGACCGACGGCGAGGCACTGATCGCCGCCTGGCGCGCCGGGGGCGCGCAAGCATACTGGCTCGAACGCCTCGCGGCTATCGATCGTGTGGAGGGGTCGATCACTCCGAAGGCCGATTACGGTTATGCGTGCGTGCTGACGAATCTTGGCCGGCACGACGAGGCGATGGCGCATCTCACGTCGCTCGTCGACAGCCAGCAGGGCAGCGTCGTCTTCCTTGCCGTCGAACCGTCGCTGGCACCACTGCGCGCGCGACCGGACTTCGACGCGCTGCTCACGCGGATTGGGGTGCCCCGTCGGACCATGGCTTCAGCACCGCGTAAAGCGTAGACGTGATTGGCGCCGGCACGCCCGCGCGAGCCGCCCGACGCACGACCGAGCCCTGCAGTTGTTCCACCTCGATGCGCTTCCCCTGAGACAGATCGATCAAGAGGGACGAGCGCATCGACCCCGGGATTGCCGCGACGTACGAGGAAATGCGTTCCACGATATCGCGGGCCACCGGAACGCCTTCTGCCCGGGCGAGACGCTCGATTTCGCGGCAACTGTCGAGAAACCGTTCGCGGATAACGGGATCGGCCCAGATCGGGCCGATCGGCAACCGGGACGCGCCGGTGAAGCCCGCCAGCGAGACCAGAAAGATGAACTTCTCCCAGATCGGCACCCGGCCGTCCTCGACGCCCTCGGCCTGAATGTCGGCGCCCGCCAGGGCGTCGCGGATCGCGCTGACGCGCGCGCTCAGTCGCGGCAGCGCACCAAACACTTCCCCGAAGACGATGCGCCGGTGCGTGCCCGTCTGCTCGATGAGGCCGGGCGCCGCGAGCGCCGTCGCGATGTAGGTGACGCCACCGACGACCGGCGCTTCCCCGAACTGCGCCGCGAGCTCGGCGGCGCTATCCACGCCGTTCTGCAGCGGCAGAATCGTTGTGTCGGGGCCAATCATCGGCGCGATGCGCGGCAACGCCGACGCGTTGTCGTACGCCTTGACCGCGACAATCACCACGTCGACCGGACCGACCCTGCCCGGATCTTCTTCGGCCGCGGGCCCGCACCGTGAAGTCACCGAGCACCGGGCTGCGGATCTCGAGGCCGCGCTCCCGCATCGCCGCCAGATGCGCGCCGCGCGCGATGAACGTGACGTCATGACCGGCGCGCGCGAGCTTCGCGCCGTAATAGCCGCCGACGGCACCAGAACCGAAGATTGCGAATTTCATGTCCGCAGGTTCAGGGTTCAGGTTCAGGGTTCAGCAGGTTCAGCGCAGACTTCAGCATCTGATGACTGTCAAGGTGAACCTTGAACCCTGAACCTTGAACCCTGAACCCTGAACCAGTAGATCCTTTTGAGGTAAGATTTTGTTGGAGGTTCAATGGCTGCCCGCCTGACCGCCTATGTCGTTGTTGGAATCGTCGCGGCGACGCTCATCGCCGGGTTGATTGTCGGAGCCCAGCGGGACGACACAGATGGTCCCGTTGACGTGATCGTCCACAACGCGAAAGTGTATACGGCGGGTGCCCGCGGCACGATGGCGGAGGCCGTCGCCATCCGTGGCAACCAGATTCTTCGCGTCGGCAGCGAGCGTGAAGTCACGCGTCTCCGCCGCCCGCAAACGACGATGATCGACGCGCGCGGCGCGGCGGTGCTGCCCGGCTTCAACGACGCGCATCTCCATTTCATCACCGGAGGCCTGAATCTCGAGCGCATCGATCTGACGGGCGCGGCCACGCTCGACGACATCCGCTCGCGGATAGAGACGTGGGCAACCGTCCACGCCGACGCGCCGTGGGTACTCGGACGTGGGTGGTACTACCAGCCGTTCCCTGGTGGCCTGCCGACCCGCCAACAGCTCGACGCGATCGTCTCCGATCGGCCGGCGCACCTCCTGAGCCACGACGGCCACACGTCGTGGGTGAACAGCCGGGCGTTGCGCCTGGCCGGGATCACGAAGAGAACCCCCAATCCGCCGCACGGCGTCATCGTCAAGGACCCGAAAACCGGCGAGCCGACCGGGGTGCTCAAAGAAGCGGCGATGACGCTCGTCACCAGTCGCCTGCCGCAGTCTACTCGCGCCGATCGTGCCAGCGCTCTTCGTGCGGCAATCAGCGAAGCTCAGAGAAACGGCATTACCAGCATTCAGAACGCCGGCGGGAGCGCCGAGGACTTCGCGCTCTACGCCGAGGCGCGGCGCGAGGGTGACCTCGGGGTCCGGGTTTATTCCGCGCTGTCGGCGGCGGGCGTGTTGACCGAGCCAGCAATCGCCGAGCTGCAGGACGTCGCGAAGCAATATCCCGACGACCCGCTGTTCAAGGCTGGCGCTATCAAGATCAACCTCGACGGCGTGATCGACGCGCACACCGCAGCGATGCTCGAGCCGTACGCCGACGACACGGCGTCTGGCGCGCCGACTATGGACCCTGACGCGTTCAACCGGATGGTGCGGTTGCTCGACGCCGGCGGCTGGCAGGTGATGACGCACGCGGTTGGCGATCGCGCCGTGAACATGGCCCTCACGGCTTACGAGCACGCTGTGCGATCCAACCCGCTTCCGGAACGTGGCCGTCGTCATCGGATCGAGCATGTCGAGACCGTCGACGCTGCCGACCTTCCACGGTTCGGCGCGCTCGGCGTGATCGCGTCGATGCAGCCGGCGCTCGGCTCCCCGAGCCCGAGCCTGATCGATGTCTGGTTCAAGAATGTCGGGCCGGAGCGCGCGTCACGCGGATGGCCCTACCACAGCATCGCCGCCGGAGCCGGCCGGCTCGCGTTTGGCAGCGACTGGCCTGGCGTGCCGTTGAACCCCTTGCTGGGACTGCACACGGCGGTAACGCGCACCACGCCCGACGGTCTTCCTGAAGGCGGCTGGTATCCTGCCGAACGACTGGCTCTCAAGGCGGCAATCGACGCCTACACGTCAGGCGCGGCCTGGGCGTCGTTCGACGAGCAGCGCAAGGGACACCTCGCGCCCGGGATGCTGGCGGATCTCGTCGTGCTGTCTGAGGACATCTTCGACGCTCCTGCGCCAAGACTGGCATCGACGCGGGTCGCCGTGACGATCTTCGATGGACGCATCGTCTATCGCCGCGACGGCACCCAGACGAACTGACGCTCAGCGCAGAACGATCTCGACAACGAACTTGCCGGGCTCGCTCGCCGGCTTCAGCAGCACAATCCGCGCGGCCTGACCGACCACAATCGGCGCGCTGGCGAGTGTCTTCCACTCCGGTAGATCAATCGTCTGCCCGGCCACGACGCCGTCGTCAGCGAGCGGAATCGCCGTCATGCCGCTGGCGTCAATCGTCCGCAGGCCGCCCATGGTCCGCAAATCTCCTACATCTTCGATCGTCAGTGATGTTTGCAGCTCGCGTCGCCCGGCGGCGATCTGCACGCGGCGGTTCGCGACCACGCCGATATCGGCGGTGAAGGGCGGAATGCCCTTGCCGCTGATGACCGTCGCGTTTCTGATCAACACGGCGAACATCCTCGACTCGTTCAACGGCAGCGTCTCGTAGCGCTGCGGGTCTGCGCGTTCGACCGAGCCAGTGGCGAGCGCGTCGAGGGCCGCGACGATCGCGAGAAAGTTGAGGCGGACGAGCGCGGCGTCAGGCTCGGGTGACGGCCAGGGACCAGTCTCGATCAGCACGACCGGCGTGCCCCAGAGCGTAATGTTGTCGCCGAACGCCCGGACTTCGAACTCGTCGTCATAGCGGCCGATCTGAGCCGGCGCCGACGGCTCGAGCGCGTCTCGGATGATCGCGCACAGCTGTTTGGTCAACTTGCGGCCGGCGTTCTCCGAGCGCGGCTCGTCGTACGCAACCGAGAGGAGCGAGATGGAGGCCGGCTTCGGCGGACGGCCGACCGACGTTCGCCAACTCTGGTTGTGGAGGTTGAAGCCAACTCGCGGGCTGAGCCGGTCACGGAGCGCTTTGAGCGCTTTCCCCTCCGGTGTCTGCAACCGCAGCGCGTCACGATTGATGTCGATGCTCTGCGCGTTGCGTCGCTCAAAGCGCTCCGCCCCGTCAGGGTTCAACATCGGCACGACGTGAAGCGTAAGACGCGACAGAATCCGCTCGACGGCCGGGTCGCGACGATGGCGGCGAAGGTACTCGAAGACGTCGAAGAGCGCCGATGTGGCAGTCGACTCGTCGCCGTGCATCTGCGACCACAACAGGACCGCGAACGCTCCGTTGCCCGCCTTGACGTGGTGAATTGAGCGCCCTTCGATCGACTCGCCAATCTTCTCGGTCCTGAACAGATCCGGCGTCTGGGCGGCAAGATCGGAGATGCGCCGAACGACTTCGGCGTGGTCGACGAGCGGCGGGAGCGCCGGCGACACGTGCTCCGCGTCCCAGATCGCGCCAAGTTCCGCCATCGAGACGGGCGATTCGTTCTGGGTGTGGGCGACAATTTGAGTTGGTCCGCTGAACGCGGCAGCGAGCACAGCCAGGCTGAGGCCGATCGCCAAGCCGGCCTTCGGCCGGCGTCCGAATCGAGCGGCAGATCAAGCGACGGCGCATGCGCGACATTATCTCCCGCGTCCCCGTTGGACACTCAGCGATAGTGCAGCCGCAACAACGCAGGAGGTGAAGACAACGTCACCAGGAACATGTTGTCGAAGTCGTTGTCGCCAATCGTGACCGGCGTCGTGACGCCCAGGGCCTTGATGATCTCGGGCACGGTGTTCGAGTGGCCGACGACGAGGACGTTGCCCTTGCTCTTCTTGAGGTGATCGATGAGCTCCGGCGCACTCTTGGAGGTAACGATCGTGACGGTCAGTCCAAGCGCCTTCGCGAGGGGCGCGGCGGTCTGCTGCGTGCGCTTGAATTCGGTGGCGTAGATAGCCGTGATCTTCGCGTCCTTCAGCGCCGTCGCGAGCGAATCCGCCCGAGCCCGCCCCGCATCCGACAGGTCGGGGTCAGCGGCCATCGTCGGGCTGGTGCCTGGTGCGGTATCCGCGCGCTCGGCGTGGCGCACGAGAAAGATGGTCGGTTGCGCCGCCGCGGGAGCGGCGCTCAGGACGGCGACAAGCAACGCGAGGACGATTGATATCTGCATGATTCGCAGTCTCAAGATAACAGGAGACCAGGAGATCAGGAGGTCATTTTGAATTCTACTTTCTCCTGATCTCCTGATCTCCTGTTCAAAGTGGCCCCGCTACGGACGACCGGCGGACCGCGATCAAATACAAGAGCCCCCCAACGATGAGCGAGATGAGGCCCGCGACGAGCTGCTCGCGCCTCGCGCCGGCCAGCATGGCCAGCGCGATCGCGATCGCCGCGGCGGGAATGACGGCGCCAAACGGCACGACGAACGTCGGCGGCTTGACCTGTCCGGCGAACACCGCCGATCGCAGCCGCAGCGTCGAGGCGCAGGTCGCGACGTAGACCAGCAACCGGCTGATCGCGCTGACCAGCGCCAGATCGGAGTACCGACCCGACACCGCCAGCACCAGGGACACTGCCGAGGTGACGAGGATGGCGTTGATGGGTGTTCTGAACTGCGGATGGATTCGCCCGAACAACCCCGGCAGGTCGCCCTGCTCGGCCAGCGCATAGAGATTGCGCGACCCCGACAGCGCCTGGCCCATGTTGTTACCGGTCGTCGACAGCACGGCGCCGAGCGTCAGACAGGGCGGCGCCCGCGCCGCCCAAGAACAGCAGTGAGGCGTCGGCCAGCGGCGTTTTCGACGCGGCAAGCCCGGGTAGCGTGCCGACGGCGACGACCTGCACGACCGTCATGACGATCGTGACGATGACGATTGTCATGACCAGGGCAAACGGCACCGCGCGTCGTGGGTCGCGGGCTTCGCCCGCCGGCACTGGAATCACCTCGTATCCGCCAAACGCAAATACCAGCAGCAGTCCAGTCGACGACAGCTCGGCAAATGTGGGCGCGCGGTCTGGCACGAGCAGCGCCGAGTCGACGAAGAAGATCCCGACCGCGGCAAAGACCACGAGCGGGAGCAGCTTCCCCACCGTCAGCACGTTGAGCACCAGGCTGCTCTGGCGGATCCCCCGGATGTTGATCGCCGCGATCGCGACGATGATTGAAGCAATGAAGGCCGCGCGCGGCCAGCCAGACGCCAGGGCCGGCGCGTAGAATGCGACCGCGGTGGCGAGCACGTTGATGACCGCCGCCCAACTCGCGGCACGGGTGAACCACAGCATCCACCCCACCTCGAAGGCGGCGAACCGGCCAAACGCGGCTCGCGTGTACAGGTAAGGACCGCCGGTGGCGTCGAATCGGCTGCTCACCTCGGCAAAGGACAGCGCGATGAGCATCGATGCCAGGCCCGCGGCCGCGACCAGCCATGGACTCCAGCCGCCGACGCTGGCAGCGTAGAGTGACGGCTGCGCGAACACCGCGCCGCCAATCACCTGATTGACCCCGATCGCGGTCAAATCCCATCGGCCAAGCTCTCGAAGAAGTGCGAGTGATGATGTCGGGGTTTCGGGCGGACGGCTCATCGCGAGGGTTGTATCATGACAGCTCAGGGATTCAACATGATCGAGGGCGAACGAGAAGTCGTCGTAAAGCCACGCGAGGTGATGCCCGCGGGAGCCCGAACCCTACCCGCTCGGTTCTACACTGACGCGGAGTACTTCAGCCGCGAGCTCGACGCACTTTTTCGCGCGATGTGGATCTGCGCCGGTCGAGCTGAGGAAATCGCGCGGCCGGGTCAGTACGTGCTCCGCGAGGTCGCCGGCGACAGCATCGTCATCACGCGCTCGAACGATGGGACCGTGCATGCGTTCCACAACGTGTGCCGGCATCGAGGCACTCGCCTCTGCACGGAAGCGGCCGGCCAGTTCCCGGGCAGCATTCAGTGCCCCTACCACGCGTGGACCTACGGGCTCGACGGACGTCTGGTGGGCGCGCCTCACATGGAGGAGGTCCCGCATTTTCGCAAGGAGGACTTCTCCCTGCATCGGGCACATGTCGACAATTGGGATGGACATCTCTTCCTGAATGTGGCGCCGAACCCGCCAACGCTCGCGACCCAGCTCGCCGACCTTCCGGCAAAGTTCCGAGCCTGGCGGATGGAGGACTTGCGGCTGGGACACCGGATCGTCTACGACGTCAGAGCGAACTGGAAGCTCATCATCCAGAATTACAACGAGTGCCTGCACTGCCCCAACCTGCATCCCGCGCTCAACAAGCTGTCACATTATCTGAGCGGTGAGAACGAGCCGCTCCATGCGTCCTACATGGGAGGACGCATGGATCTGCGACCCGGTGTCGAGACGCTGTCGGTCGACGGCATCTGCCGGCGGGCGCTCCTGCCGGAGCTCGGGGCTGACGATCGGCGCCGTGTCTACTACTACGCGATCTTTCCGAACATGCTCCTCAGCCTGCACCCTGACTACATGATGGTGCACACGCTCTGGCCGATCGCGCCCGACCGCACCCTTAACGTCTGCGAGTGGCATTTTCATCCCGCCGAGCTCGCCCGCCCGGATTTCAACGCGTCGGACGCGATCGAGTTCTGGGACCTCACCAACCGACAGGACTGGCATGTGTGCGAATTGTCGCAGGCCGGGATTTCGTCACGCGCCTACACGCCCGGGCCGTACTCGAACCGAGAAGATCTGCTGTATGCCTTCGACCGGATGATTGTGGAACTGCACGCTAGTCACGAGAAGCGCCTGCGGCCCGAGCGCGGCGCGTAGTCGCCGCGCGAGCGAGCGACAGCCTTGAGCCGCCGTGCGCGCGAAGCGCGAGCGCGCAGCGCTGGGGTGGGGCCCCAAGCGCATTGAGAATTGGGGCCCGCGAGCACTGAGTAATGTAGACAGCGGACAGAATCTAGGACTTCAGGCTGGCGGCGTTGCCAGCTTCCTCGCCGGATTGAAGAACGGCGTTGGCACGACCGTCGCGTTGACCCGGTGGCGGACGGCTTCGACCGTCACTTCGATCTCGAGCACGGTCCGCTCGGCAAAATGCGGGCGGTCGATGGTCGCGAGCGCGATCATCTTTTTCAGGATCGGCGACCACGTGGTGGTCGTTGCCCGCCCGACTTGCCGGCCGGAACGGTAGACAGGTACGGCTGCACGGGACGCGGTCGCACCCACCGCCGGCGGCAGCCCGAGCGTCTCGTAAATCGACTCGACGCCAGTCCAGTCGATCTCCAGACCAACAACTTGCCTCGCCGGACCGCGCTGTCGCTCGGCGCGGAGCGCGCGGTCGCCGATGAATCGGCCCTTCGAGGACGACACCAGGCGCCCGAGGCCCATCTCGTACGGCGTGTATTTCTGTGATTCGATGAGAGCTTTCTTGCTGCTGAAGAAATCGACCTCAATCAACAGCAGCCCGGCCTCGACGCGAGCGACGTCGAGCGCGAGCATGCCAGCCGGCTTGATGTCGAACGGCCGACCAAGTTCCATCAGCGCGTCCCACACGCGCACGGCACCCGTGGCAGGCATCCAGATCTCGTAGCCGAGGTCACCGGTGTAGCCGGTCCGAGAAACATCGACAGGCACGCCACCAATCCGGCCGCTGGACACGCGGAAGTATTTCAGCGCATCGAGATCCACGTCGGACGCAGCTCGCAACACCCGGGCGGAGGTTGGGCCCTGGAGCGCCAGCGCGGCAACCTCTTCCGAGATGTCCTCGACAGTAACCCTCAGCCCCGCGGCATTCTGACGAAACCATCGCAGGCTGGGATCGGCGGCCGTCCATCTGAATCGTTGCTCACCGAGCCGCGACACGGTTCCGTCGTCGATCACGTACCCATGCTCGTCGCACCACGGCGTGTAAAACACCTGGCCAACCGCCAGCTTCGACACATCGCGGGTGATCAACCGATCGACCAATCGAGCAGCGTCGGGACCCGTAATCAGGTATTTGAAGAGCGGCGACACATCGATGAGCGCGGCCGCGTTGCGGATCGCGTTGTACTCGTGCTCGTGATGGCTCTCGTACGAGCTGACGGCAAAGTAACCGGACCACTCGCGATAGTTCAGGCTCTCGCAGAGCGCGAAGGTGCGATCGTGAACGGCTGTACCGACGGGCATACGGGGGAATATAGCAATTCTGAATGCTGAGTGCTGAATGCTGAAGTAAATGCTGAAGGGGTTAAGGTCGAAGCCGGAATACAATTGCATCCTTCAGCCTTGGATTTCAGCATTTACTTCAGCAATCAGCACTCAGCATTCAGCATTGCAAATGTCGCACTATGACGTGATCGTTATCGGCGGTGGGCACAACGGACTCGTCAATGCCGCCTACCTGGCGCGCGCCGGACGCAAGGTGCTGGTACTCGAGCGCCGGCACGTCGTCGGCGGCGCGGCAGTGACCGAGGAAGTCTTTCCGGGGTTCAAGTTCTCGGTGTGTTCATACGTCGTCTCGCTGCTTCGTCCGGAGATCATCCGGGAACTCGATTTGCCGAGGCACGGACTGGAAATCCTCCCGCTCGACGGCACCTTCACGCCGATGCCGAACGGCGACTATCTGTGGCGCGTCAATGATCACGCGAAGACTCGCCGGGAAATCGCGCGCCACTCGAAAGTCGACGCCGAAGCCTACGACGAGTACGGCAAGGCAATGGTCGACATGGGTCGGTTCGTGAAGCCGATCCTGAACATGACACCGCCCGATCCGACATCGCTCGATCCGCGCGGCCTCATGCACCTGCTGACGCTCGGACGCCGATTCCAGGCGCTCTCTGACGACGACAAGTACAACCAGATCCAGCTCATGACCATGAGCGCCGTCGACTTCCTCGATCAGTGGTTCGAGACCGACGTTCTGAAGGCGACGATGTCAGCGTCGGGGATCATCGGGACGTTTCTTGGCGTCCGCTCTCCCGGCACCGCCTACGTCCTCCTGCATCACTACATGGGCGAAATCGACGGCGCCTTTCGATCGTGGGGGCTCTCGCGCGGCGGAACGGGCGCGATCTCGAACGCCATCGCCGGCGCCGCCCGTGAAGCCGGCGTCGAGATCCGCACCGAAACGAGCGTCTCGAAGATCATCGTCAAAGACGGAACCGCCGTCGGAGTCGTCCTCGGCGACGGCGACTATTTGACGTGCCAGGTGGTCTCATCGAGCGTCGATCCGAACCTGACCTTTCTGCAGATGGTCGGCGCCGAGCATCTGCCCGATGAGTTCGTGTCCGATGTCCGCCGCTACAAGTTTCGGGGATCGTCCGGCAAGGTCAACCTTGCCCTCGATGCGTTACCGGACTTCACATGCCTTCCGGGCCCCGGAGCCCACCTGCGTGGCGCCATGTCGATTTCGCCGAGCATCGAGTACATGGAACGCGCCTACGACGAGGCGAAGTACGGACGATACTCGAGGCGGCCCTACATCGACGTCGTGATTCCAAGCCTGACCGACCCATCGGTCGCACCGCCAGGCAAACACGTGATGTCGTGTTTCGTGCAGTACGCTCCCTATCACCTCAAGGAAGGAACCTGGGACGAGCACAAGGACGCATTCGGCGAGACGGTCATCAGCACCCTCGCGGAGTACGCGCCAAACATCAAGGACATCATTCTTCACCGCCAGGTCCTCACCCCGCTCGATCTCGAGCGCGAGTGGGGACTCACCGAGGGCAACATCTTCCAAGGCGAGCTCACCCTCGAACAGCTGTTCTTCCTTCGCCCCGCGCCCGGCTGGGCGCAGTACCGGACGCCCGTCGCCAACCTCTATATGTGCGGCTCGGCCACCCACCCCGGCGGCGGAATCATGGGCGCACCGGGAAGGAATGCGGCGAGAAGGATACTGAAGGAGACAGGAGCTAGGAGCTAGGAGCTAGAAGTTAGAAGATAGGAGACAAGGAGGAAAGGATGAACAGTAGGCCGGCGCAAGCGCTTCGAGGATCTGATCTGTCTGGCAAAAGAGCCATCGACCGATGCTTCGCGTGTATCGCTTCACGACGCGAGTTCCCTAAGCAGGAAACGTTGGACTCGCGGCCCAGATGCGACGAGCGGCGGTGTCTGTTGCGGCAAACATCGCAGAAGGTTTTTCGAGGAAAGGACGTCCGACAAGGCCCGGTTCATGAACATCGCTCAAGGCTCGCTCGAAGAACTTCGGTACTATTTCATCCTCGCCAGGGATCTGGGCTACGTAAGACGGAGCCGCGCGGGACTCGGCTTGAGGAAATCGCAGATGCTGGACGACGTGGCTAGGTTGCTGAGTGCGTGACGTCAGGACTCTCCTAGCTCCTAGCTCCTGTCTCCTAGCTCCTGTCTATGTCGGTCATAGTCATCGGCGCTGGCGTCAACGGATTGACCACGGCCTTCTACCTGGCGAGAGCCGGGCTGAAGCCGCTCGTCCTGGAGCGTCGGCCGATGGTCGGCGGTGGCGCCATCACCGAAGAGATCGCGCCGGGCTTTCAGTGCCCGACCCTCGCGCACGCGATTGGGCCGCTTCGGCCCTCGGTCGTCCGCGACATGCGCCTGGCGGCTCGCGGGGTCGAATTCATCGCGCCCGACCCGCGGCTGGTGTCGCTTGCGCCTGATGGCAGGGTTCTGGCGTTTTCGCGTGACATCAGCCCGAACCGTCGAGGCCATCCGCACGTTCTCGGATTCGGACGCCGCGGCATATCCGCAATTCTGCAATGTCCTCGAGCGACTGGGCGGGTTTCTTGCTGAGATCCTCGAAACGACGCCGCCATCGCTCGACGGTCCCGGCATCGGCGAGATGTGGGATCTGCTGAAGACTGGCCGGCGGTTTCGCGCGCTCGGGCGCTCGGATTCGTTCAGGCTGCTTCGATGGATGCCGATGCCTGCCGCGGATCTCGTCGCGGAGTGGTTCTCGGCCGATCTTCTACAAGCCGCGGTCGCCGCCCGCGGCATTTTCGGCGTGGCCCAGGGACCCTGGTCCGCCGGCACCGGCGCAGCGTTACTACTGAACGCCGCAGTCGATCCGGCGCCCGGCGGCAGCAGCGTGACAGTGAGAGGCGGACCCGGGGCGCTCGCGCGCGCCATGGCCGATGCAGCAACCGAGGCTGGAGCCGAGATCCGGACCGGGGCGTCGGTCGCCCAAGTGATGGTGCGCGATGGGCGGGCCTCCGGAGTCGTCCTGGACGACGGCCGCGAAATCGGAGCGCGGGCGGTCATCTCGAACGTCGATCCGAAGCGCACGTTTCTCGGGTTCGTCGATCCCGTCGAGCTCGACCCGAGCTTTCTCGTCCGGATTCGCAACTACCGATGTCCGGGAACCACCGCGAAGGTGAATCTCGCCCTGAGTGCGCTGCCGACCTTCACCGGCGTCAGTAACTCCAGCCTGCTGCGGGGCCGCACGCTCGTCGCACCGGGCATCGACTACCTCGAACGCGCCTTCGACTCGTCGAAGTACGGCGAGATCTCTTCCGATCCGTATCTCGACTTCACCCTTCCGACGCTCAACGACCCGTCGCTCGCGCCGGCCGGCGCGCACGTCATGTCGATCTACGTCCAGTACGCGCCCTACACACTCGCGGGCGGCCGCTCCTGGTCTGACGCGGCAGACGATCTCGGCCGCACCGTCTTCCGAACGTTGGCCCAGTATGCGCCTGGAATTGCGCCGCTCGTCGTCGCGCAGCAGGTGATCACACCGCGCGATCTCGAGTCGACGTATGGAATGACCGGCGGCCACATCCTGCACGGCGAGCCATCGCTCGATCAACTCTTCATGACGCGGCCGGTCCTCGGCTGCAGTCAGTACCGCACGCCAATCGCCGGACTCTACTTGTGCGGGGCCGGCACCCATCCGGGTGGGGGCATTACCGCAGGATCCGGCCAGAACGCCGCCAGAGAAATCCTCAAGGCCTTGAAGAAATGACCAGGGCGATCGTTGCGCTGGGCGTTGCGACGGCGGGCCTGCTTACCGCAGCCTGGCAACGCCCCCTCGATGCGCCGCTCGGTTTCACGCGGAGCGCGCGCATCGGTTCAGGCAAAAGTCGAGCGGCAGTTTCTCTCATTGCCGTCGGCAGGCTTCATCCGGGATGCGCACCGCGTCCTTACCGACCAACCTCACATGGCCGGTACCGCTCGTGATCGCGAACTGGCTGAGTGGACGCGTGACCGTTTCCAGAACTTCGGCCTCGAAGAAGTTGCGATCACCACGCATGATGTTCTGCTGCCATGGCCGCTCGAGGTCAACGTCGAGATGACCGCGCCGCGGCGGTGGCGTGCTTCGATGCGCGAAGAACCTGTCACGGGCGATGCGCACACGTCCTCCGGAACCAGCCGACGGAACACTCCCGTATCACGCCTACTCCGCGTCAGGCGACGTCACGGCACCCGTTGTCTATGCCGGCAACGGGACCCCCGAAGACTACGACTGGCTGTCGGCGCAGGGGATCGACGTGCGCGGCAAGATCGCGCTCGTGCGCTACTCGGTACCCTACAGCTACCGCGGCTTCAAAGCGCTCACCGCGCAGCAACGAGGCGCCGCTGGCCTCCTCATCTACTCGGATCCGGCCGACGACGGCGCAGCGAAGGGGAAGGTGTATCCCGAAGGACCGTGGGGCCCGGACACTCATATTCAGCGGGGCGGAATCGTCTACGACTTCATGGTTCCGGGCGACCCGCTGACGCCGGGCTGGGCGTCGGTACCGGGCGCGCCGAGAGTCGCTCGCCGCGACGCCGTGTCACTGCCGGCGATCGTGAGCGCGCCACTCTCCTTCAAAGACGCGCGGGTGATTCTCGAATCGCTCGACGGACCCGAAGTGCCACGTGAGTGGCGCGGCGCCGGAACGTTCACCTATCGCGCCGGATCGGGCGAGACGATTGTCCGCATGCGTGTGAAGAGCGACGATCGCATCCGTCCCGTCTGGACGGTGACGGGTCTGATTCGGGGCAGCACACGGCCCGAAGAGATCGTCATCGTCGGGAATCACCGCGATGCCTGGGTCTACGGCGGCGTCGATCCGTCGAGCGGATCGGCCGCCCTCATCGAGCTGGCCCGGGTCCTCGGAGCGATGACCCGCAACGGCTGGCGGCCCGAGCGCTCGATACTGTTCGCCAGCTGGGACGCCGAGGAGTTTGCGTTGACGTCGTCGACCGAGTGGGGTGAACAGCACGAAGCGTGGCTGCGCCGGAGTGCGGTGGCGTACCTCAACGTCGACAGCGCCGCGTCAGGACCCGGACTTTCGGTGACCGCGGTGCCGGCGCTCAATCAGGTCATCGAAGAGGCGCTCCGCATCGTGCGCGATCCGGAATCGCGGCTGACGCTCGCGGCGACTGCCCGCGATCGCCGCAGGCGCGTGGGTGGTGATGCTGAGAGCTTGATCGACAATCGCCTGGGCAGCGGATCCGACTACACGGTGTTTCTGAACTTTCTCGGCGTGCCCGTCGCGGACCTGTCGTTTGACGGACCCTACGGCGTCTACCATTCGCTTTACGACAACCACCACTGGGTTGCGACCATCGGCGATCCAGGTTTCCGTTATCACGTCGCCCTCGTCCAGTTGTGGGGCCTCGTCGCGCTGAGGCTGGCCGGAGCCGATGTCTTGCCACTCGACTACGAGCCGTATGCCTGGCGTATCGAGGAGTTCGCAAACGAGGTGGAACGCCGATGGAACCGCCTTCCCGGCGCAGAGAGACCCGAGGCCCTGGCGAATCTCCGTGACGCCGCAGCCGTGATGCGGGCCGCCGCGGCGCGATTCAACCATCGGCGGGAAACGGCATTGCGCAAATCGGATGTGTCCGGGTTCGAGCCGTTGAACCGGCAACTGCTATTGATCGAGCGGGCCTTGCTGGATGCCGACGGCCTCCCGGGACGTCCTTGGTACCGCCACCTCATCTACGCGCCCAGATTCACATATGCGCCAGAGGTCCTGCCGGGAGTGTCGGAGGCCATCGAGGCCGGAGATGGCGGCCGAGCCCGCGCCCAGGCACGTCGTCTTGCCGACGCCCTTCGGAGCGCCGCTGCAGCGCTCGATCGCCTCAACTGACCGATACCCCAGGGCCACCGGGGCCCTTGGTCTTTCGTCCCACGTAAGCACGCGGCGGACTTCGTAAGATTCAGAAAAGACGGTACAAAGCGTCAGGACTCCGTTGCTTCGCGGCCAAAGACGTCGCATACAATAAGGGGCTTACTCAGACGGATACGCCCATGGATGCCAGCCTAGGTGCCGTCAACTTTCGGTTCCACGGCTCCGCGCCGCTCGATTGATCTATGCGTGCGAGGGCGCTCGTAGTCGTCGTCCTCCTTCTGTCGTATGGCGCGGTCGGCGCCCGGCAGCCCGCGGTGCGAATGGCCGTGCCGCTGCCAATTCCCGCTCAGGACCTGGCCACCGCGCTCGACATGTTGTCCGTCGATCGCAGCCGTTTCGTTCTCGACATCGTGCGGACGCTCTTCACGACTGGTCTCGCCGAAGGCGACATGCGGCAGCGCGATCACCTGCGCAACGCGCTCCTTGCCACGCCGGCCACGCCAGGGGAAAGCGTCCCGCTGCCACTCGACGCGTCTATTTGGCGCGAAACTCTACTTCCTCGTCCGGTTCCCGACAATCAGCTCGTCGGCGCCATCCTCTCCGATCGCCAGACCGCGCTTCTCTATCACGGGCTCGCCGGCCTCGACGACGAGACGCTCGCGTGGCTCGGACCCGAGCGCGATACGCTACGCCATCTGCTTCGGCACGCCGGCGCGTTTGCGGTTTTCGGACCGAGCGTGCGCGTCCAGGCCGGCCGGATTGTCGTACCCGGGGGGCCGGATGCAGAGCCGATGTGGCAGGCGGTCATCGGCGCCGACCCTGCAAAGCCATCGGCATTCGTCCGGCGGTTGTTCAGCGACGACTCCGGCGTGTTGTCGTGGTTCTACGACACGATGTCGCAGCTCGACGAACCGCGGCTGCGATTCGCCACCAGCGCATCGCTTGCAACACCGGCCCGCATCGAACGAGTGCGCGCGCTGCTCGACGTCTTCGAGCGCGTCGGCAACGAGTGGCAACCTGAAAAGCAGCCGTTCACCCGTCGGCCGCACGATCCGGCGTTGACGCTGGCGATTGTTCTCACTGACGCGGACGGCAACCTGAGAGGCCCGAACCAGCGCGGGATGTGGGAACGCGTGTTCGCCGATGAATCAGGCGGGCGGCCGCCGTCGAAGTCGCGCGACACCCACGCGATCGATCCCACTCCAATCGACGCGGTCTGGCTCGTTTCCCGCATCCACAAGGTGCCAGTTGACGTCGGGCGGCGGCGCCTCGAGACGTTCTTGTTTGCGCAGCGTGTCTTTCCAACGCTCGATTCGCCTGATCCTCTCGTCTCGAACGCGCTCGCTGCCTACGGGGCGTTCCCGTCGCTGCTCGCCACGCTGGAGCGCGCGGGCGTGACGTCTGCCGCCACCATGCACGCGGCTGTTGTGCGCGCCGCTGCAATGAGCGACATCGGCGACGATCAGGCCCGTACGCTGACGCTGCAGCAATTCCAGGCCTCGCTCGGCATCCTCGATCGAATCGTTCGCGCCGGCAGTCTGTCGAAGTCCGACGCCGATGGGCTCGTGAGCAGACTGGCTGCGATCGAATACTCGAAAGGCAGTTACGCCCCGCGCCTCGCGGCATGGATCCAGAAAGATCTGCTGGTGAAGTTGCCGGTGGTTCAGAGCGACTCGCCCGACGCGCTGGAGGACACGCTGCTTGGAGGGATGGCGGGGGTTCTCGCCAAAACATCCGATCGAGAAGTCGAGTGGGAGGGCCGTCGGTATCGCGTCAGTGCCCCTCGGGCTGAAGCGACCCGGCTGCGCCGCGTCCGACATCGGCAGGGCGGCCCATCGTTACAGGTGGCCCTCGAGCGCGCGCAGTCTCAAAAGGGCGCCGCCGGGGAGCGCGTGCTGGCCGACACGTTGACGTCCATCCTCTACGCGGCATACCTGGGCGATCCGCAGGGCCCGGCGGTTGCCGGCGGCAACGTCGCGCTGCGCCACGATCTTGGCGCGACCGGCGTCATGGGGCCGCGCGCGGCGTGGCGGTTGCCCACCGAGGGGCATACGAGCAAAGGCTGGCGCATCACCGGATCGCTCCTCGGACTCGACGTGGCGCTGGCGCGCATGGCGTTGAGGCGTCTCGACGATAGCGTTCTGCCGCCAGAACCACGGATGGTTTCGTCGGAGCGGCAGACGGCGGCGGTGACCGTATCGCTGCTGAACCCGTTGGCGTTGAACGATGCGGCTCGCGACGAAATCGCCGCGGCGTTGGCGCGCGGCCGGGCGCGCCTTGACGCGCTCGACGCCAACGAGTCGGACATCGCGGCAGCGGCGAACGACGCCGGCCTGAGCGCGTGGCGGCGCGAGTCGCTGCGTTGGACGATCGCGCACGACAGCGCTCAGCGGGCAGGACAGCTGTCGCTGCTTGAACTGATGTGGCTTGGACGGCCGCGAGCGGCCGCTGGCACCTCCCTGGATGGGTGGGGCGCAGCGATCCTGCCGGTCACTGGATGCGTGTGCCTCGCGATGCCGTCGGCGCAGCCCTGGGAATTCCTCGCCGGCCGGCCCTCGCTCGGATTGCTGGCCTCTCGCGGCGCGGACGTCTCTATCCATGTGGCTGACACGTTGGCGGCGCTCGGCCTGCCCGCGCAGATCGCCCCTGGCGTGATCGCCTACGCGATGCAGGAAGTGTTGGATCAGGCCCGCCCCGCCTATTTCGACGACTGGTCGGGGTTCAGCCGCGCGGCAAGCGCCCTCAGCCGCGACAATCTCATCGACTACATCGCCGCACAGACCGCCGGCGGGCCGCTCTTGCCGGCGACGCGATCCGAAAACCGTCATCCGTGAGCGCTGACGCCTATGCCGAACCGCTTGATCGTCGTTGCGCTCGCGGCCATCGGTGGCGCCGCCGTTGCGGCCCAACCGCAACCGCTCACGGTCCGCATCACCTCGCCAGTCGACAACGAGTTCCTGAGTGGACTGGTGAAAATGGTGGCGGTGGTCGAGCCGGCGGCGATCGCGCGACAGATCAAGGAAGTGGTGTTCTTCGCTGACGGGCGCAAGATTTGCACGCTGACACGCTTGCCGTTCGAGTGCGATTGGGACGCGGGGATCAGCATCGAGGAACATACGGTCCGGGTCACGGTGGAGATGATCAAGGGCGGCAGGACCGCTGCCAGCGTTCACACCAAAGGCCTGACGCTCAGCGAGTCGGTTGACGTCGACGTCCTTCAGTTCACCGCGGTCGTGACCGACGGCGATGGGCGATTCGTCACCGGCCTGAAGCCGTCCGACTTCAAGGTCTACGACGACGATCGACCGCAGAAGATCACGAGCTTCGAGTCGGAGAACATCTCGCTCGAGCTCGTCGCGGCGCTGGACGTCAGCTCCAGCATGCGCGCGGCGCTTCCGTACGTGAAGTCGGCCGCGAAGCGGTTCCTGGAAGACCTTCGCGCCGGCGACCAGGTCACGGTGCTCGGCTTCAACGACAACGTCTTCACGCTCGCTCCGAGGAGCAAGGACCAGGCGGCACGCGTCAAGGCGATCGACTTGATGCGCGCCTGGGGTGGCACGGCGCTCTACGACGTCATCCTCAAGGGACTCAACCTGCTCGGGCGACACCCCGGCCGCAAGTCGATGTTGCTCTTCAGCGACGGCGACGACCAGTCCAGCCACGCCACGCTCGAGGCTGCCATCGCGCGCGCCGAAGGGAGCGACGCGACCATCTACGTGATCGGGCAGGGGCGGGCCGTGCGCGCGCACGACCTCCAGGAGATCTTGAAGCGGTTTGCCAAGATCACCGGCGGACGGTCCTTCTTCACCGAGGACACGAGCCGCCTCGACAAGTTCTTCCAGGAAATCCTCGAAGATCTCAGCAACCAGTACCTGATCTCCTACTCGTACCCCGACGACGAACGCGACGGACGCTGGCACCAGATTCGCGTCGAGGTCGCCGACGGCAAGTACAACGTGCGAGCCAGAGATGGATATCGCCTGTCGAAAAACTAGGATCACGAGC
This sequence comes from uncultured Acidobacteriota bacterium, assembly GCA_963797625.1. Classification (GTDB taxonomy): domain Bacteria; phylum Acidobacteriota; class Vicinamibacteria; order Vicinamibacterales; family 2-12-FULL-66-21; genus DATBJJ01. Next base: position 155,690 of record CAWCQI010000041.1, on the reverse strand, counting down.
GTGATTGTCGTCGCAGGCGATCGGCGTACTGAGCCTGACGGCAGCTATCGCGATGGGCGTCCGGGGCGATGCCGTCGCGCAAGACCCGCCACAACAACCACCGCCGTCCGTCCGCGTTGCCGTCGATGTCGTGCCAGTCGACGTCAGCATCATTGGCAATGACGGCAAGCCCGTGACCGGTCTCACCACCACCGATTTCTCGGTCGACGTCGACGGCCGTCAGCGCCGTCTGGTGTCGGCGCAGTATGTCTCGACGATAAGCGAGGGCGCGCCGGCCTCGCCCTCTCAGTCGACGTTCAGCACCAACACCGCACGCGGCGGCCGGATGATCCTGTTCGTCGTCGATCGGGGCAACATCGCTCCGGGCCGCGGCCGGCAGGTGACGGAGGCGGCGAGTCGATTCCTCGCCAAGCTGACGCCGGCCGATCGCGTCGGGCTCATCGCCTTCCCCGGCGCCGGCCCGAACATCGACTTCACATCGAATCACGCGATCGTCCAGAAAGCGCTACCGGGCCTGACCGGGCTCGCCGACTCGTTTCCGACCAGTATCGGATCGGCATCTCGGAAGCGATGGCGATCGTCCAGGGCAACCCGACCGCCCTCAACGTCGTCATACAGCGGGAGTGCGCCAGCCTTCCCAGCCCTGAAGAGCGTGATCTCTGCACGCAGGCAGGTCGTGACCGACGCCAACGGGATCTACAGCGGTGTCAACGAGCGCACGCAGACCGCTCTCGCGACGCTGCGCTCGATCGTCGAACGCCTGTCGCAGACGTCGACGCCCAAGACCATCGTCTACATTTCAGAAGGGCTCATCCTCGAACGTCCGGGCGACGGCGCCTGGCTGGCCGCGGCGGCGGCACGCGGACAGGTGACGCTCTACGCCATTCAAGTCGAAGTATTCAGCTCCGACGCCTCGACGGCGAGAGAGCCGGTGACGGCGGGCCGTGACAAGGCGCTCGCGAACGAAGGACTCGGCGTCATCGCCGGATCAACGCGTGGAATTGTCGTGCCGGCGATCGGCAACGCCGACAACGCCTTTGCGCGTCTGGCGCTGGAGTTGTCGGGCTACTACCTCCTTGGCTTCGAGCCGGAGTCGGTCGATCGCGACGGCAAACCACACCGCATCAAGGTCACCGTGCCCGGCCGATCAGCTGTAGACGTCAGGGCCCGCAGCCAGTTTTCGATCGCACCACCGTCGAGCAAGACCGACGATGCGCTGCTCAAAGAAACGATCGAAGCCCCGGTGCTGGCGACTGACATCGCTCTGAAGCTCGCGACCTACACATTGCGCGACCCCGCGAGCGACAAGCTCCGCATCCTGATGGCGGCAGAGATCGATCGCGGGAGCAATCGCGACGGCCGGCTCGCGCTCGCCTATAGCCTTGTCGATGAAAGAGGACGGCTGATCGATAGTCAGATCGACCGTGAGGTGAAAACTCCCGTCTCTCCGGAAGGCGTCCAGAAGTACACCGGCTTCATCATGAGCGGGGCCACAGGCACTCACACGCTGAAGATTGCCGTCGTCGACGAGCGGGGTCGTCAGGGTAGCGTCGAACATTCGTTTCGGGCGGAGTTGACCCAGGCCGGCCAGATTCGTGCGGCCGATCTCTTGCTCGCAGACGACCGCAAGACGTCTGCGAGCGCGGCACCGGTCGTGAGCGGCGAATTCACATCAGGAATGGTGAACGGGTACATCGAGCTCTACGCCGATGAGACCGACCTGCTCAAAAACTCAACGGTGATGTTCGAGGTCGCCGCTGACGCGCAGTCGAGAGCCCTCGATGGCGCGGCCGGCCGAGTCCAGCCCGCGACCGCCGACGCGCCAAACCGCCGCGCGCTCGAAGGATCCATCCCAATCGCATTGCTGCCACCGGGCGATTACGTGGCGCGAGCCGTCGTCAGCACCGACGGGCGGAAGGTGGGACAAGTCACCCGGCCGTTCCGGGTTGGACGGACGGTCACGGTCACCCGGCCGAAGCCGGCGGTTGGCCCGAGGTTGACGACGACCAGGTCGGCTGACGATTCCGGTCACGTCGGCCACCGAACGTTTCGACCGGGCGTCAGTTCTCACGCCGCAGGTCGTTGGCTTTTTCATGGAACGCCTGAATGTCGGGGCTCGAGGCGAATCCAACCCGGCCCCCATCGTCGAGCACGCGCTTGCGGGCCGCTTCGACGAGGCGCTCAAATCGCTCAGCACCGGCTCGACATCGGTGCCGGCATCATTCCTGAGCGGCCTGGCGTTGTATTCACGCGGCGAGCTCGAACCCGCGGCGGCGAGATTTCGCGAGGCGCTGCGGCTCGATTCGGAGTTCTTTCCCGCCGCGTTCTACCTTGGTTCGTGTTATGCCGCCGGCGGACGCGATCAAGAGGCTGTCGGCGCGTGGCAGCTCGCGCTCGTGACGGAAAGCGAGGCTCCATTCATCTTCACTCTTCTGGGAGACGCGTTGCTCAGATTGCGGGAAGTGGATCAGGCGCTCGTGATTCTCAACGAAGCCGCACAGGAGTGGCCGGACAATCAGGACGTTCAGGTCCGGATCGGATCGGCGCTCGCGATGAGCGGCAAGCGCGCCGAGGCCTTACAGAAAATCGAACCGTACCTGGACAGTCACCCGGAAGATACCGAGCGCCATTTCATCGGGCTGCGCCTGCTCTACCAGGCGCGTGCAGACGGCAAGCCGATCAAGTCGACGAACGAAGACCGGGCCCTCTTCACGAAGTGGGCCTCGGCTTATGCAGCCGCCAAAGGCCCGCAGCAGGCGCTCGTCGACCAGTGGCAGAAGGCGATGGCTAAGTAACTGGCCCGATTCGAGATAGTCGATTCCTGCCCGATCGACCCCCTCACTTTTTCAACCCGCCCGCCCGCGACCCGGTCTAACCCACCAGTTTCGGGGACACTCAACCGGGACAGTCCCCGGGACAGTCAACCTTGAGTGTCCCCGGATGCGAGCGCCCAGATGGAGAGATCGCTCATGCCTGCAGAACTCGCGTATTTTTGCCGCCGTCGTCGTCGTGGCGACAACGGCCGGAGCGGCCGGGCAAGCCGGCCAGGTCAAGTCAGCAGTCCCGCAGAAGCCTGACGATCGCACGATCGTGCATGTCTTGAACCGAATCGGTTTTGGCGCCGCGCCCGGCGACATTGAACGCGTCCGCGCGCTTGGGCTATCCGCCTACATCGATCAACAGCTCCACCCGGAACGCATTGACGACAGTGAAGTGGCCACCAGGCTGGCCGCCTTCGACACACTCTCCAAGAGCACCGAGGAGATGGCCACACAGTTCTATCTCCCGGCGCAGATGGCCCGGCGGGCGCTGCAGCGTCAGCAAGCGCAGGAGCCCGCGGAGATGACACCGGCGCGGCGGGAAATGAGCCCTGACCAGGCCGAGGCCGCACGCAAGGAACGACAGGCCCTGCTTCAGCTCATGCAGGCCAAGCTGCTCCGCGCCGCGTACAGCGACCGGCAGCTCGAAGAGGTCATGGTCGACTTCTGGTTCAATCACTTCAACGTGTTCTCAGGAAAGGGGCAGGTCCGCGTCTACCTCAATGAGTACGAGCGCGATGCCATTCGCCCGCACGTCCTTGGGACGTTCCGTGAGTTGCTTCAGGCGACCGCCGAGAGTCCGGCGATGCTCTTCTATCTCGACAACTGGCAGAGCTCGGCTCCGGAGGGAGCCCGCACTGCCGCGCCGCGCACGGAAGGCGCGCGAATGTCTCGACGCAATCCGAACCGGATGTCACAACTGACCGATGGTGCAACCCGTCCGCGCACCCTGGCCGATCTCCCTCCCGGCCTGCGAAACCGTCGCGCGGGACTCAACGAAAACTATGCGCGCGAGCTGATGGAGCTGCACACGCTCGGCGTCGAGGGGGGCTATACGCAGAAAGATGTGCAGGAAGTCGCGCGTGCCTTTACCGGCTGGACGATCGCCAACCCCAGACAGGGCGGCGCGTTCAGATTCGAGCCGCGGATGCACGACGATGGCGAGAAGGTCGTGCTGGGCCACATGATCAAGGCTGGAGGCGGCAAGAAGGACGGCGACGCGGTTCTCGATCTTCTTGCGAATCACCCCGCGACGGCGCGGTTCATCGCGATCAAGCTGGCCCGGCGCTTTGTCGCCGACGAGCCTCCGAAGACGCTCATCGATCGCGCCGCACGCCGCTTCACGGAGACCGGCGGAAACATCCGCGAGGTGGTGAAGAGCATCGTCACGTCGCCTGAGTTCTTCGCTGCCGACTCGTACCGCGCCAAGGTCAAGACGCCTTTCGAGTTCGTCGTCAGCGCTGTGCGCGCGACCGGCATCGACACGAGCAATGCGATGCCGCTCGTGCTGGCGGTGCGCAATCTCGGGATGCCGCTCTACGGCTGCCAGCCCCCGACCGGCTACTCGGACAAGGCTGAGGCCTGGGTGAACTCGGGCGCTCTCCTCAACCGAATGAACTTTGCCGTCTCTTTGACCGCGTCGACTTCTGAACGACGGGCGGCGCGGCGGTCGCCGCAGGACCGTGACGGCGCCGGGCCAACGGTGACGAGCGACGCGCTCGTAGCCTCAGCGCTCGCCGGCGAGCTCTCGGAATCGACTGCCGCGACGGTTGCGAAAGCGACGACGCCGCCGCAAGCGCTCGCGCTCGTCCTCGGCTCACCCGAATTCCAGAGAAAGTAGGTCGTCATGATCTCGAGACGAGTATTCATGAAAGACGGCGGGCTGGCGCTCGTGAGCCTTGGGTTCGCGCCGCAGTTCCTCGCCCGCGCCGTCGCCGAAGCGGCGCCAAAGCGCAAGGTGCTGGTGACGATCTTCCAGCGCGGCGCTGTCGACGGGCTCAACATGATCGTGCCGTTCGGCGAGCGCGACTACTACGCCTCACGGCCGAGCATTGCGATTGCGCGGCCCGGATCGTCAGCCGATGCGGCGCTGGATCTCGACGGCTTCTTCGGCCTCCACCCACGCCTCGCGCCCCTCAAGCCGCTCTACGACGCTCGCCAGCTCGCGATCGTTCATGCCTGCGGATCTCCTGACGGCACGCGCTCTCATTTCGACGCGCAAGACTACATGGAGAGCGCGACTCCTGGCATCAAGAGCACGCCTGATGGCTGGTTGAATCGTTATCTCCACGCGCGCGAGCACGAACAAGCGACGCCGTTCCGCGCCGTGGCGCTGGCGCCGCAACTGCCGCGCGCGCTGCAGGGACTCGCGCCCGCGCTCGCAATCGGACAAATCGGTCAGTTCGGCATCCGCGCCGGACAGGCGACCGATATGGTGCAGGCGTCGTTCGAGGCCGAATACGCCGCGGCCGCGGGACACGTGTTGAACCGGACCGGGCGCGAAGCCTTCGATGCTGTGAAGATGCTCAAGGACGCAGATCCAGCCAGGTATACCCCTGAAAACGGCGCCCAGTACCCACGATCGCCCTACGGCGATGCGCTCAGGCAGATTGCCCAGCTGATCAAGGCGGATGTCGGGCTCGAGGTCGCCTTCGCCGAAACCGGCAACTGGGATCACCACGCGCAGGAGGGCGCCGCCGTCGGACAGCTGGCGAATCGGTTAACCGATTTCGGCGGCGGACTGGCGGCGCTCGTCCGCGATCTCGGCGATCGGATGAGCGACGTGATGATCCTGACGATGTCGGAGTTCGGGCGAACGGTTGCTGAAAACGGAAATCGCGGCACCGATCACGGGCATGGCAACGCCATGATGCTGATAGGTGGCGGCGTACGCGGCGGAAAAGTGTATGGCAAGTGGCCCGGCCTGGCCCGAGAGCAACGCTACGAAGGCCGTGACCTGGCGGTCACGACCGACTTCCGCACGATCTTTGCTGAAGTCGCGAGCGGGCACCTCGGCCTCACCAACACGAAGCACGTCTTCCCGGGTTTCAGTGGGCCGGTGTCGGTGGGAGTGGTGGGGTAATGCTCGGCTCAGGGCTCAGGGCTCAGGGCTCAGGCAAGATCTTCGAGTACGAGTTCGAAGGTTTTGCTCGAGCCCTGAGCCATGAGCCTTGAGCCCTGCTAAACTCCGTTCGTGAAGCTCAGCGATCTGCGCACGCCCTCCGTCCTCGTCGACAAGACACGTCTCGAGCAGAACGTCGACCGAATGCAGGCAGCAGCCGCGAGTCGCGGCATGCGCCTCAGGCCGCACGCCAAGACCCACAAGTCACCGGATCTCGCCCGCGTCCAGATTGCTCGTGGCGCCGTCGGCATTTGTTGCGCCAAGCTTGGTGAGGCGGAAGTCTTTGCGGCTGCCGGCATCGAAGATATCCGTGTCCCCTACCCGATCAATCCGGTCAATGTCGATCGCGTGCTCAAGCTCCTCGATGCCACGAGGCTCTCCTTCATCGTCGACGATCTCGATGTGGCGCGCGGCTGGTCGGGGTTGATGCGGGTCAATCAGCGGGAAGTCGATGTCCTGGTCAAAGTCGACGTCGGCTTCCATCGCTGCGGAATCGATCCCGCGCGGGCCGGCGCCGCCGAGCTCGTCGCGCGCGTCGCCGAGTTGCCGGGGCTGCGATTTCGCGGTCTGCTGAGCCATGCCGGCCACGCGTACGGCGCCGCGTCCGAAAGCGAAACGGCGGCGATTGCCGCGGCGGAAGCGGAGACGCTCACGCGCCTTGCCGCTGATGTCGTACGGCTCGGACACCGGGTCGAGGAGATTAGCGTTGGCGCCACGCCCACGACGCGGTTCAGCCTGCAGCAGAACGGCATCACCGAAGTCCGGCCCGGAAACTACATTTATTACGACCGTACGCAGGTCGGGCTTGGGGCAGCCGCGTGGGACAATTGCGCGCTGACCGTCCTCGCGCGCGTCGTCAGCCGTCCGTCAGCGGATCGGATCATCCTGGACTGCGGAAGCAAGACACTGACGAGCGATCTCGCGCGAGGGTTCTCGAGTTGCCCGGGCTTCGGGGTCGTGTTTCAGGATCTCGAGGCATCCAGACCTGACGACTCGCTCCTGATTGAACGGCTGTCGGAAGAACACGCGAACGTGCGAGTGGTCGGAGCTGACCGGGGACTCAAGACCGGTGATCTCGTTCGTGTCCTGCCCAACCATTCGTGCGTCGTGTCGAATCTCGTCGACTCGGTCTGGCTGGTGAATGGCGATTCTGTCCTCGACGAGCTCCCGATCGCTGCGCGCGGCCGCATCACGTAAGGCCGGCGACAGCATCGAACACAGCGTCCGGAGGGATGAGGTAGAATACAGGCCGCATGCCGAAAGAATTGCCTGGCGAAGCGCTCGGACTCGTCGAGACCCGCGGCCTCGTGGGGATGATTGAGGCCGCCGACGCGATGGTCAAGACGGCCAACGTGGCGTTTGTCGGCTGGCAGAAGGTCGATGCCGGGCTCGTGACGGCGATTGTCCGGGGTGACGTCGCGTCGGTCAAAGCCGCGACCGACGCTGGTGCAGCAGCGGCGCGACGCGTCGGCGAGCTCGTCGGCGTCCACGTCATTCCGCGCCCCGCCGATGGCCTCGATAAGATTTTCCCGATAGGCTGAGCCGCTTCTGTCTTCCGCGTGAAGGCGGACGCTACGGCGCCTTCGTCTTCCTCTTAGCCACTCGCTTCCTTTTTCTTCCACGCATCCCGTGAGCTCTCGACGCGAGCTCCCGCCACTCGGATTCCGGCTCGATGACGAGAAGCGGCTGCTCGGGATCGCGCAGCAGGTTGTAGAACTGGCCATTGGCCGTGCGCGCGTACACGTCGCGACCGTCGGTCAGAAGCGTCAGTGAGCCGGCCCCGCCGATCGCGTCGAAGAGCCTCACGCCAAAGCGAGTCCTGAGCGTTTCGAGCAGCAGCCGGATGCGCGACACCGTCATGCCCTGTCGGCGCAGATCGGCGAGCACCATCAGCTCGAGGAGATCGACCGGCGTGTAACGACGTTCAGTGAAACCGCCGGCGGCCGTAGGTTTCGGCGCGACTGCGGACAGGAACAGCCGGCGATCGTCCCACCACTGGAGCTGCCGCGCCGAGAGTCCGGTGATCGCGGCGACTTCTCTCGCGCTATAGCTGTTCTTGAGCTGCATCCGCCTCCGCGCGCCTGCGATCGCTTTGAACCTTTCGAACGTGCCTCGAGCGTCTGAACCTGAACCTTGAACCCTGAACCTTGAACCGGTCTATTTCCCCCCCATCGTCGCCGCAAGATCGCTTGCGTGCGCGGCCCCGGCGAAGTCCTTTTCGGTTAGCCCGCCGGCGCTGTGGGTCGTGTAAGTGAGCGTGACGCGCTTGTAGTTCACCAGGATGTCCGGGTGATGGTCGGCCAGCTCCGCGTCGAAGCCGAGCCGGACGACGAAGGCGACGGCGTCGGGGAAAGCCGCCGAACGTGAACTTCCTCCGAATTGCTGGGCCGTCGAGCTCCCAGCCACCCAGCGCTTTGAGACGTTGCAAAGCTTCATCTTCGCCAATGGTCGTCATTTTCCCCATAAGGCAGACGTTATACCAAGGTGGCTGGCACCTTCGCCGGAAAGGTGCCAGCCACCTCCCCTTCCGAACGCGGGTGGAACCAAACTGGCGTTTTGACGTCTAACGGTGTTAGACTACTGAACGCTGTTCAATTTGCAATTTCTGGAGGGTTTTTGGGAGTCAAGGAACGTCAGGAACGGGAGAGGGAGGCTGTGTCGAGGTCGATCCTGGACGCGGCGCGGGACCTATTTGTCGCCGAGGGCTATCACAACGTCTCCATCCGCAAGATTGCCGAGCGAATCGAGTACAGCCCCGCAGCGATCTACAGCTACTTCCCAAGCAAGGACGACATCTTTTTCGCGCTGGCGGAGGAAGGGTTCCGGCTGCTTTTCAGGGGCCCGGTGACGCTGCCAGACGACGAAGATCTGGTGGGCTGGGTTCGAAAAGTCGTCTGGCACGTCTACGAGTTCAGCAAGACCCACCCGGAGTACTTCGCGCTGATGTTCCTCGATAGGACCGTCCCGCAGATCACCCGGAACTGGGAGCGGTTCGAGTTCGTTCGCGACGGCAAGGCACAGCTGGCCGTTGGCATCCAGAAGGCGATCGACGCGGGGCATTTTCCTGCGGGCACGCATCCGCACGCCGTCTTCCGGATTCTCGTCGCGGCCATCCTCGGCGCGGCCGTGACTCGGCTGTGCGGCCGGGTGGCGCCTGGGGAAGACTCCGACGCGCTCGCGCGCGACACGCTCGAAGCGGCACTCACCGGGCTCCGGACGGGATTCGCCGCTACGTATCATCCGTTCTCCTGCAATGAATCGTCTGTAGTTGAGTGAGGCACGGTTAGTCATGACACGCACACGCACGTCCTTCCTTGCCGGCGCGAGCTTCGCACTGGCTGCATCCCTTCTCTCTGCCGCGTGTTCCACAACGGCGGAAACAGCCCCGGGGGCCGACAAAGCGGCCGAACCGACCACGATCCCGACCGCTTCGGTCGAGAGCCGCGCGATCGATCGCTACCTTCGCGTCACGGGGTCACTGAAGGCGGACGCCCAGGCGGAAGTCAGCGCCGAGACGGCCGGCCGCGTGATCGAGACGCCAGTCGAGCGCGGTACGCGCGTCGAGCAGGGCGCGATGCTCATCCGCATTTCTCCTTCGGAGACAGCCGCGCAGTTGCAGGAAGCCGACGCGAACGCCGCGCAGATCGAAGCCAAGCTCGGCCTGACACCGGGTCAGCCGTTCGACCGGATGAAGGTCCCGGACGTGATGAACGCCAAGGCCTCCCTCGATCTCGCCGAAGCGGAGTTCAACCGGATGCGCTTGCTCGTCGATCAGAAGGTCATTTCACAGAGCGAATTCGACCAGCGCCGCACGCAGTTCGAAGCTGCGCGACAACGCTATCAGTCCGAGCAGAACCTCGCCGATCAGTTGTATCGCTCGCTCGAGGGCGCGCGCGCCAGGGTCGCGCTCGCGCGCAAGGCCGTATCTGACACGTCGGTCCGGGCGCCACTCGCCGGCATCGTCGCCGAGCGGCTCGTCAGTGTCGGCGACTACGTCACGCGCGGGGCCCGCGTCGCCACCGTCGTGCGAATTGACCCTCTGCGAGTCGAGCTGACGATCCCCGAGCAGCATGTCTCGCTCGTGAAGGTTGGCCAGCAGGTTCAGGCTCACCGTCGACGCGTATCCGGGCGAGGAGTTCGCGGCAACCGTCAAGTTCGTTTCTCCTTCGCTTCGTTCCGACCAGCGGGCGCTGACCGTCGAGGCGATTGCAGCGAACGGCGACGGACGACTGAAGCCAGGATTCTTCGCCACCGCGCTTCTTCGTCAACCCAACGCCGCCCCGGCTCTCCTCGTTCCCGCGACTGCGGTTGAAACCATCGCCGGCACGAGCCGGGTCTATGCGGTGAAGGACAACCGCATCGAGGAACGAATTGTTACGCTCGGTGAAAAGATCGACGCGCAGGTCGAGATCACGTCGGGTGTGGCCAAAGGCGAAATCGTTGCCTCCGAGCCTAAAGGGCGTCTCTCGGATGGCCAGCAGGTCAGGAGCCGGTAACCGTCATGCAGTGGCTCGCTTCTATCTCCGTTCGTCGGCCAGTTTTTGCCACGGTCATCACTCTCTCGTTGACCGTCGTTGGCGCATTTGCCTTCACGAAGCTCGGGCTCGACCGGTTCCCGAAGGTCGATTTTCCGACGGTCGTCGTCATCACCAGGCTGCCCGGCGCGGCACCTGAGGAAGTCGAGACTGAAGTCACCGACAAAATCGAGGAGGCTGTCAACACGATCAGCGGGATCGACGAGCTGCGCTCGAATTCGTCTGAAGGCGTCTCGCAGGTCATCATCGCGTTCCTTCTCGAGAAGGACGGCGACGTGGCTGCCCAGGAAGTGCGAGACCGCGTCAATCGCGTGCTCCCTCGCCTGCCGCGTACCATCGAGCAGCCGACCGTCGAAAAATTCGACCCCGACGCGGCGCCGGTGATGACGCTGGCGGTTTCTGCGCCGGCGCCAATCCGCGACATTACCGAGTACGCCGACAAGACGCTCCGCCGCCAGCTCGAGAGCGTGAGCGGCGTCGGGCAGGTCGTGGTCGTCGGCGGCCGGGCTCGTCAGGTCAACATCCTGCTCGACGCCGATCGGCTGCGCGCACAGAACCTTACAGTCACCGACGTGTCGCGCGCCGTTCAGGCACAGAACACCGAGATTCCTGGCGGGCGCGTCGAGCAGGGCGCCACCGCCATGACGCTGAGAACACGCGGTCGTGTCGAATCGGTGGCAGCCTTTGGCAACATCGTCGTTCACCGTCGCGAGGGCCATCAGGTTCTGCTGCGCGACGTCGCCACGATCGAAGACGGTATGGCCGAACCGGAAACGTCGGCGAGCCTGAACGGCGAGCCTGGTGTGATGCTGACCGTTCGACGCCAGTCCGGCACGAATACCGTCCAAGTCGTCGACGCCGTCCGGGAGCGTCTCGCTGAAGTCGCACCGCTCGCGCCCAAGGGCTACGAGATTCGCGTCGTTCGCGATCTTTCGGAGTTCATCAAGGCCTCAATCCACAGCGTCGAGGAGCACCTCGTGCTCGGCTCGATTCTGGCCGCGGCCGTCGTGCTGGTCTTCCTCTGGAACTGGCGCTCGACGATCATCGCGGCCATCGCCATCCCGACCTCGATCATCGCGACCTTCGGGCTGATCTGGTACCAGGGTTTCACGCTCAACTCGATGACAATGCTGGCGCTCACGCTTGCCGTAGGTATCGTCATCGACGATGCGATCGTCGTGCTGGAGAACATCTACCGGTTCGTCGAGGAAAAGGGGCGTCCGCCGATGCAGGCGGCCGTCGAGGCCACGCGCGAAATCGGACTCGCCGTGCTCGCGACGACGCTGTCGCTCGTGGCGATCTTCGTTCCGGTTGGTTTCATGGGCGGCATCGTCGGCCGTTTCATGACCAGCTTCGGCTTTACGATGTCGTTCGCGATTATGGTCTCGCTGGTCGTCAGTTTCACGCTGACGCCGATGCTCGCCGCCCGCTGGATCAAGATGACGCCGCGGCACGAGGATGCAGAAGGCCACGTGGTGGCGGAGAAGACGTCGCGGGACGCGCGCTTCTTCAGCGCGCTCGACTCCGGCTACACGTCGATCCTGCGCTGGTCGCTCGCGCACCGCGGCATCGTCGCAGGCATCGCGGTCCTCGTGCTGCTGAGCAGCGTGCCGCTCTTCATGGTCGCGAACAAGAATTTTCTGCCCAACGACGACCAGGCCGAGTTCGAAGTTGGTGTGCGGGCGCCAGAGGGCACGAGCCTCGAGGCGACCGAGATCATCGCCAATCGGATCGCGAGCCGGATTCAGCGGCTGGACGGCGTCAGCTACACGCTCGTCTCGATCGCAGACGATCCTGCCCATACCCAGAACTCCGGAACAGTCTACGTCCGACTGAAGCCAGTCAACGAGCGTGACCGTGACCAGTTCGAGCTGATGAACGTCGTGCGCAGTGAGATTCTGCCGGCGGTTGGCGTGCCGAACCTGCGCACTGGCGTCCGGGCGGTCGCCACCATCGGCGGTGGCGGCAACCAGAACGCCGAGATTCAGTTCACGATCAACGGTCCAGACCTGAAGCGGCTAGAGCAATACGCCAATGCTGTCGTCACGGAAGTGAAAAAGGAGCCCGGCGTCGTCGACCTCGACACCTCCCTCAATGTCGGCAAGCCGGAGCTGTCGGTCGAGCTCGACCGGCTGAAAGCCTCCGACCTCGGCGTGCAGATTTCCGATGCAGCCGACGCGCTGCGTCTGCTCGTTGGTGGCGATCAGGTGACGACTTACAACGAGAGTGGCGAACAGTACCAGGTCCACATCAGAGCCGTCCAAGGCAACCGTCAGACGGCGGCGGCGATCGGTCAGCTGACTGTACCGTCGAGCACGGTCGGCAGCGTGCCGCTCAACAACATCGCGAAGCTGACACCCGGGACGGCGCCGTCGGAAATCAACCGCCTCAACCGTCAGCGCCAGGTGACCGTGTTCGCCGGACTGCTGCAGGGCTACTCGCAGGTCCCGGCGATGGATGCCATGACGCGCGCTGCCGATGGCCTCAACATGGGCCCGGGCTACAGCACGCGGTTTGCCGGCCGTTCTCGCGAGCTCGGCCGCGCGGCGCAGAACTTCCTGCTCGCCTTTGGCCTCTCGCTGGTATTCATGTACCTGATTCTGGCAGCGCAGTTCGAATCGTGGCTGCACCCGATTACGATTCTCCTGTCGTTGCCGCTGACACTGCCGTTCGCGCTACTGTCGATCATCATCACTCGCCAGTCGCTGAACATCTTCTCGGCGCTCGGCCTGCTGGTGCTCTTTGGCGTGGTCAAGAAGAACTCGATTCTGCAGATCGATCACGCGAATCAGCTCCGCGAGCGGGGTATGGAGCGCGACGCCGCGGTGCTGCAGGCGAGCCGGGACCGGTTGCGGCCGATCCTGATGACGACGCTGGCGTTTGTCGCGGGGATGATCCCGCTCGTGCTGTCGAGCGGCGTCGGATCGGCGACCAACCGGGCCATCGGATTCGTGATTATCGGAGGTCAATCGCTCGTGCTGCTGCTCACCCTCGTTGCCACGCCAGTCGCGTATTCCCTGTTTGACGATCTGTCCAAGATCCGGTTCTGGCGGTGGCGGCGAGTCGCCGCGCCGGCGACCGCGAGCATGCTCGCCCTGGCGATCGCGCTCCTGCCTGCGTCGTTGGCCGCGCAGACGCCGCCGTCGACGCAGACGCCGACCGGGCTGACCGCGCCGGCGCCGCTTCAGCCGTCGGGCACCATCCTCAAGCTCACGAAAGACGAAGCGATTCGGCTGGCGATTCAGAACAACCCGGAGCTTGCCGCCGCCCGCTTCGATCCCTCGATCGGCGACGCTCAGGTCGCTGCCGCCCGCGGCGCGTTCATGCCGACGTTGCAGTCGGGCGTCCTGCGCAACAGCCAGCAGCAGCCGCCAACGAACCTGTTCGCCGGCGATCAGGGAATCCAGACGGATCTCTGGTCGTCGAACGTCTCGATCGGTCAGCTGCTCCCGTGGGGTGGGGGAAGCTACACGGCCGGACTGGATGCGGCGCGAACCGCAACCGACAGCCTGCTGACGAGCCTGAACCCTCAGCTCGGCGCAGGCCTCGCGGTCGGTTTCTCGCAGCCGCTCTTGCGTGATTTCAAGATCGACGCGCCGCGCGCGCAGCTCGACATCAGCCAGCGCACGCGCGACATTCTCGGCAGCCGGTTTCGTGAAAGCACCGTCAACACCAGGGCCGACGCCGAGCGGGGCTACTGGTTGCTCGTCGCCGCGCTCGCCCTCGTCGACGTCCAGCAGCGATCGCTCGAGCTCGCGCAGGAGCTCGAACGAAACAATCGCGCGCGCGTGGATGTCGGTCAGGCGCCGCCACTCGATCTGGTTTCGGCTCGCGCCGAGGTTGCTCTGCGTCAAGAGAACCTGATCATCGCGCGGACTGCGGCGCTCCAGACCGAAGATATCCTGCGCACGCTCATCATCGACCCCAATCGCCCGGACTACTGGAACATCCGGTTGGACCCCGCCGATCGCGTCCCCGTCATCGGCCCGCCGCCGGACGTAGACGCTGCCGTCAGGCGCGCCCTCGGCGAGCGGACGGATCTCGAGCAGGCGAGGTCGACGATTCAGATCACCGATACGACGGTCGCGCTGTCGAAGAGCCTGACCCTGCCCGACCTGCGGGTGCAGGCAAACCTCAACCCGACCGGAGCGGGCGGAACGCGCCTGATTCGCGAAGGCGGTTTTCCGGGAACCGTGGTCGGTTCGGTCGACACGAGTTTCGGCAGCGTCCTCGGACAAGTATTCAGCTACGATTTTCCGACTTGGACGCTCGGCCTCACGTTCAGCTATCCGCTGGGGAACAGCACCGCCGAAGCGAACCTCGCGCGGGCGCGGCTCGAGCGCGATCAGGCCGCGGCGCGTCTGCGCAGCAGCGAAGTCTTCGCCGTCCGTGAAGTGCGCTCGGCGGCGCTTCGTCTCGAGCAGAACCGTCAGCGGATCGAAACGACGAAAGCCGGCCGCGAGCTGGCCGAGCAGCGCCTGGACGCCGAGCAGCGTCGGTTCGAGGTCGGGATGTCGACGAGCTTCCTGGTCATTCAAGCACAGCGCGATCTCGCGGTGGCGCGGAACAACGAACTTCAAGCGTTGCTCGACTATCAGCTCGCCGCAATCGCGTTCGAAACGTCGCAGCAGACCTCGACCAGGATAATCGGGCAGTAACGCGTCTCGGCGCTATCCCTGAAAGCGGTCCGGCGTCGTGAGCGTCAACGCCGGATCGCGCCGCCCGTCGAGGATCAGGTCAGCGACGATCGTCGACGTCAACGGCGCCAGGAGCACGCCGTTGCGAAAGTGGCCGGTCGCGTAAACCACGCCGTCGAGACGTGACGACGGGCCGATGATCGGCAGCGAGTCTGGCGTCGCCGGACGAAGTCCCGCGCGCGCCTCGAGGAATGTGGCGCCCCAGGCTTCGGGCAGGAGCTCGCAGACCGCGTCAAGCAGATCGCGGACACCCGCCGCGGTCGTGCGTTCGTCGAATCCCACCTCTTCCACCGTGGCGCCAACGAGCACCGTGCCGTCACGCCACGGCACGACGTAGCAGTCCTTGCCCCAGATCACGTGCGAGAGTGGATGGCCCTTCCACGCCAATCGCAGCAGTTGACCGCGGACCGGTCGCACCGATCGGGCGGCGGGATCGAGCGGCTCGAGTTGGCCCGACCAGCTGCCTGACGCGATGACCACATGCCGTGCCGTCCAGGTCGCGCCGTCGTCGGCCGTCACCTCGAGCGCGTTCGGTTGATGGCGAATCGCCTGCACGTGCCGCCCGGTCTCGAGCTCGGCGCCGTGTCTTAGCGCGGCCCAGACGAGGGCTTCGGTCAGCGACGACACGGCGACGTAGCCGTGGGAGGGGATCAGGATCGCGCCGTGGATCGACTCGGGGAGCGCGGGCTCGAGCTGTCTGGTCTCGCTCGCAGTCAGCCACTGCTGCTCGGCGCTGGCTGCGTCAGTTGCGCGGCGAAACGTGTCAGCCGTCGCCTCGTCGGCGGCGATCTCGAGCGAGCCGCAGCGACGGTACTCGACGTCGATCGCAGACCCCTCGGTCGCGCGCGCGACGAAGTCGTCGAACATCGTCAGGCTGCGCAGCGTCAGGTCGAGAAGCGCCCCACGGTCGTGGCCCTCGATGTACGGCGCCAGAATCCCCGCCGATGCCTGCGTCGCACCAGCGCCGACCGTCCGTCCTTCAAAGATCCGTACGGCCGCCCCCCGTGCCGCCAGCTCGCGAGCGATCGCGCACCCGATGATGCCCCCACCGACAACGATGACGTCCGCGCCGCGGCGCATACACCGTCATCATACAGGGCGGCGGAACGGCTACTGCGCGGTGCCGGGTCGCGGAGCGCGCGGGCCGGCCGGCATCCAGATCATTCCAGTTCAGGATCGCGTTGAAGCCCAAAAAGAACGTGCCCTGTGTCTGCCAGCGCCAATACGGTCGGATCGCGAACATGACGACGTGGCCCTGACCGACAGGCGCGTCAACGACCTGCGCGCGGCCAGAGAGCGCCTGCCCTCCGACCAGCACGCCCGACAGCAACATGTCGTCGGCATTGACGGGGAACGAGACGACGACTCGCGGGCGTGTCTCGGCAGCGTCACCGCCGACGACCGCACCAAACCCACCGCGACCACCGCCGCGACCACCACGCCCGCCAACTGCTGCATCGTCGCCACCCCGCCCGCCGCGTCCGCCTGTGCCGGCGGCCGTTGACGTCGGATTGTCGGGGTCCCACACCGACAGCCGCTGCTGACCGGCTGTCGCCATCGGCTGCGTATTCATCCCGACGCCAGGCAACGAATCACCGCCTCGCCCGCCGCCGAATCCCCCAAAGCCGCCACCGCCGGCGTTGAGCACCGGGTTCTGGCTGAAGTACACCGGCACCTGCGCGTCGTACCCATACGCAATCGGACTGCGGCGATCGGAGACCACGCCGCGCATCACCGAGCCGCGAACAAACAGGCCCTCTGGCGTCTCGACCGTGACGCCCGGCGTGATCTTGTAATCAGGGAAGATCGTCGACGTCGACCCTTCGGTGATGAGCGTGCCGCCTTCGCGCACGAACTTGACCAGCTCCATCAGCCCTTCCCATCCCATGCCGCCGCGGATGTCGTCGGCCTGATCCTGAACGCCGAGATTCGGCGTCTCGGCCGTCTTCTTGTACGGCAGCGGCATCGAACCCGTCTTCGGAATCCCCGCGACCTGCGACTGCGCGTTGCCGCCGACGTGCGGAAAGATGATGACGTCGTACTTCTGACGCAGGTTACCTTCGCGCAACTTGATGTCGCCGAAGTAGGTGTACGGCACGCCGTAGGTGTCGAGCGCCGCGCGCACCCATCCTTCGTTCTGCGTGTTCGACCACGCGTGCACGTAGCCGATGCGAGGCACGTCGAGGTCGTGCATCGCGACCGTCGGCGCGGTCGCCGCGCCGAATCCCGCAATCCCGAGCGCCTTCATCGTCGGTTCGAGCACCGCGCGGTCGGCGGCTGGAATGACGAACGCGCCAGCGCGGAACTTGCGGCCGCCGGCCTCGAAATCCTCTTCCGCGGCCATCATCTTCACGGCCGCGTGCTTGAAGCGGAAGGCCATGAGGACGTTGTCAGTCGTGTGATCGACGATGACGACCGGGCCGGTGCCCTCGATGCCGCCAGGCGCCTTGGCGTCGGCGGTGAGGAGGGACGCGGCGCCGTCGAGCACGGCCTTGTCGCTGACCGCCTTGATCACCACGTTGCGCATGTACGGGAACGTCCACCCGGTGTCGTCGTACGGGCTCGGGTTGGCCGGCGCATAGTTCTGCACCGAGAAGTACATTTCGGCCAGCGTGCGATACGGCTGGTCGCCGCGAATCACGTAATCGCCCGCCTCGACGCTCACCGTGCCGGCCTTGAACGCGTTCGTCGCGCGATGCACTTCGAGACCCTGGCGGCGCAGCTCGTTGACGGCATCTGCCGCATCCTGCTTGCGACGTTGACCGGCCGGAATGATCCAGCCGTAGGTCGGTCCGGTCTTGCCGCGCTCGACTGCGCGCTTGTTCTTGATCCAATAGTTTTCGAGATACGTGTCTTTGTTCTTGGCGACGTGGTTGAGCGCAATCAGCAGTGCCGACTGCTGAATGTTGGTGTTGTTCCGCGGCCCCCATTTGATGGACGGCAGCGGTGGATTGGGGCGGAACCACTCGCGGCTGGTGACGCCGCCACCTGGCTGTTCGCGCAAATCCGGTCCGTAGGACGCAACCTCGTAGAACCGACCAATGGCGTTGTGCGAGTGGGCGATGAAGAACATGTAGTTCGGCACCCAGCCGTCGTAGAACCCGTAGGTCCAGACGCCCGGCACGCCGCGCTTGGTCATCTCCATCACTTCGGTCTTGGCCAGCAGCCACCACTCGTCGATCGTGATCGGATCGATCTGCTCGTTATAGGGCCCGGTCCCGGTCGAGGCGTAAAGATAGATCTGCGCTTCATGCAGATCGTGGAGGATGGTCGGCTTCCATTCGAGGAACGTCCTGGTCGTGTTCTTCGTCAGCGCGAGGAACTGGCCCATGCCGTCGCGGTTGTTGTCGTGCGCGACGTACTTGCCCCAATACATCAGCGGCAGCCGCGCCTCGGCGGCAGGACGTTTCTTGTTGAAGTAGTAGGTGTCGACGTGCTTCTCGCGGCCGTCGACTTCGATGACCGGCGTGATGAGCGTGATGACGTTATTGCGAATCGCCTGGATGAAGGGCGTCTCCTCGACGGCCAGCCGGTAGGGCAGTTCGAGCAGCATCTCCGGACCACCGGTCTCGCCGGAGTGCATGCCGCTCGTCACCCAGTAGATTGGCTTGGCGGAGCGAATCAACTGCTGCGCCTGCTCTTCGGTCGTCTTGCGCGGATCGGTCAGCGAGGCGAGCATCCCCTTGTACTTGTCGAGCTGCTTGATCGTCGCCTCGTCCGCAACCGCGAGCAGCACCATGTCGCGGCCTTCCTCGGTCTTGCCAATCGTCCACATCGAGATGCGATCGGACGCCTTGTCGAGTGCCTCGTAGTAGCGCTGAATATCCTTCGCGTAGGTCAGCTCGCCGGGTGTGCCTGGCATCCGGCCAAAAAATTTCAGCGGTGTCGGAATCGTGTCGGATGCCGGCAGGTGATCGACAAGTTCGGTGCTGATCCGCGGATCCTGCGTGTACTCCTTGATCTTCGCGGTGTACTCTTCGTCGAGCTTCTGCTTCGCGGGCTGCGAGCGAGACTGCGCGACGGATCTGACTCCAGGCGTCGCGACGAACACGAGCAGAACGGCGAGGGCGAAGCGAAACCACGGGCTTCGCAGGGGCACGGAACGCATACATCCTCCTGGAAAACGTGCAGAAAGCTCGCGTTATAGCACATCTGGCGAATGCCACGATAGCGATGGCACGCTCAGACCATGACCGCTTCGAGGGCTCTCACGCCGCGAGGACGCCGAGCGCGCAGACGACGACTCGATAGGATCCGCGTTCTGACGGACTCAGAGGTGAAGGACGTAGCCGCAGACAAAATCGGCCGCTCGGCCACGACCAAGCGATCGCGGAGTAATCGTGGCTAGCGCTTGTTGGGCGGCGTCGGTGCAGGTTGCCAGGCATCCGGCCTGAGCTTCCCGCCCCAGCCCCAATACACCGGTTCCGCGTGCTTGTGGCGTTCGGGCCGAACGGCAGGAGACACCGTTGGGATTTCGAGCGGTGCAAACGGCGATTGCGGAACGTACGACAGGTCGCGGTGGCGCACGCGCGAGCGGCCGCCGACTGCCACATACACCGGGACGGGCACCGCGACGGCGACCTCGTGAACCACCGGGCGATCGACGACGACGACCTGCGGTGGCGGTGGATCCGGGGGCACGATGTCGACAACCGGCTCGGCGGGCGGCGCTGGAGTGCGCCCGCTCTTGACGATCGCGACAATCACGCGCGTGCTCACGCCAGCATCCTTGAGGCCCTTCAGCGTGTCGGGATCAATCTCGAACACCCGTTGATCGACTTCGATGAGCGCGAGGAGAACGTCGTCGCTCAGTCCGGCGCGTGTCAGCTCGACGATCTCGCGGAGCGTGATGGCCTCGGCTCGCGAAATCGAGACGCCGATCAGGGCAACGACCATGATCAGCAGCCTGGCGGCGACTCCTTTGGATCTGAACATCGAATCCTCCTGACGCCGGTCGACTGTCGCGGCAAGCGCGGGCACTACAAGTTATCTCACAATATCCCGAGGCTAGGGACCTGTCGGGTTCTCAACCGGGCTCTGCCTGGACAGCGTGAAGCTCCTGAACTCCAGACCTCATGCCGAGAACTTCTGGGACAGCTCGAATTCATGCGACGATCACAGGCGCGCTGCACTGCCGGACCCCGTTACTTGACGGCGCCGGAGGCGCGTCGGTTTGGGGGTCCTGAGGCGAGGACAGGAACTGTCTCCGGGAGAGGGCCAGGCGGGCGCCGACTAGGCTGTCGCGCAAAAACAGGCCAGAATCCAAGCCTGCTTGGCGAATCCCCGGGGTACGTCTCTTGCTGGCTAGGGGACCGATCCAGGAGCTCTTGCACCATGATTTCAAAGCCCATCGCGCTCGGTCTCGTCGCCGCGGCCTGTGTCGCCGCCTCGGCCGGTGGAGCGTACCTGGCAGTCCGGCAGAACGAGCCGACCCGCCGGCTTCACCTGTGGCAACGAGCGAGCCGTCGCGTACTGGAAAGAGTGAAGCCGCGGTTGCGGAAACCGAGGCTGTAATCACTCCGACTCCAGCAGTCGAAGCAGTCGCCAAAAGCTCAGCCAGAACGCCCACCCAGACCGCGGCCGCGAACCGCACGTCAACGCCCACGCGCGAGGAAAGAAAGCGCGAGCGCGCCGGCTCGCCCGTCTGCGAAAACCAACGAGTCGCCTCGTTCGTCAATCCCCAGCGCTCCGGATCCCGCTCCAGTCCTGGAACGTCCGTCGGCATCGCGCGAGACACCGGTCGCTCCGCCCGCCACTCCGCTCCCCACGGGGGCCGCAACGCCGCCGCTGCCAGAACCGGTCCCTGACGTGCCGTCCCCTGCGAAGCCGCAGTTCGTCGAGGTCGTCGTGCCGGCGTCGTCCGTCGTTGGACTCCACGTCTCGACTTCGATCACGAGCGAGACGGCAAAGGTCGAAGATCGCGTCGAAGCGCGCGTGACGCGCGATGTGATCGCGGATGGACGAGTCGCAATCCCTGCCGGCACGAAGGTCATCGGCGACGTGACGCTCGTCGAACGGGGCGGAAAGATGAAAGACAAGGCACGGCTCGGCGTCCGCTTCCACACGCTCGTTCTGGCGGACGGCGATCAGGTGCCCTTCCGCACCGACGCGATCTTCCGCGAGGGCGCTTCGCCCGGCGCAGAGAGTGCCCGCAAGATCGGTGGCGCGGCAATGGGCGGCGCGATCATCGGCGCGATCATCGGCGGCGCGAAGGGCGCGGCGATTGGCGGCGCGACGGGTGCTGCGGGTGGCAGCGCAGTCGTGATGGCCGGTGATCGCAACGCCGCGACGCTCCCGGCGGGCACGATCGTTACGGTTCGACTGACGTCCCCGGTCGCGATCGATGTCGAGCGCGAGCAGTAGCTCGAACGGTTCCGTTTCACCATCCCGGGGAATGCCGCTACCGTACTAACGGCCGACCTTCGAGCGTTCCAGCCCGGCGCGATACTCCTTCGGCGCACGACAACTACTTCGACTCCAACGCGTTGCACGACTCTCCCCTGTCGAGTTTCACGGGCATACCGCTTGCAGCCGCCGTAGCGACCAGGCGGCTCGCGTGTCAGCCTGGTCGGCGTGTATAGAGCGGACCGTGCCTCTGGATGCGCGTGCCGCAACGGGAGTGAGGAGACGTCATGTCCGTGCGCAAGTGCTTCGCGATTGCCTCTCTGGTCTTGATCACAACTGTGGCGGCGCCCTCGAAAGCGTCGGCTGATTGGCTGCTTACGCCGTTTGTCGGCTGGAACTGGGGCGGCACCGCCAACCTTCTCGAGGGCGATGATTTCGACGACGAGTTCGAACAGAAGGCCATGTTCGGCGCGTCGCTCGCGTGGATGGGGGCGGGCGTATTCGGATTCGAAGTGGACTTCGGGTTCTCGCCGAATTTCTTTGAGAACACGAGCGGGTCAGGCGACTTCGAATTCGCGGACAGCAATCTGACGACGGTGATGGGTAACCTCATCATCGGCGTTCCAATTGGCGGCCAGCACGGTGTGGGGTTCCGTCCCTACGCGGTCGGTGGCGTGGGCCTCGTGAAAAGTCGACTTGGCAGCTCGGGTGATCTCTTCAACGTTGACTCGACGGACTGGGGTTTCAACGTCGGCGCGGGAGCGATGTTCTTCTTCTCGGATAACGTTGGCGTGCGAGGCGACGTCCGCTACTTCAGATCGTTAGAGGACGTCGAACCTATTGACGACTTCAACATCGGATTTGCCAACTTCCGCTTCTGGCGCGGCACGCTTGGCGTGACGATCAGATTCTGAGTTGATGCCGCGTCCGGCCAAAGCCGGACACTACGACAGCGTCCAGGAATGAATGCGCTCGTAGTGTCCGGCTTCCGCCTTCGCGCGAAGCGCTTCGGCGGACCGCCGCAGCTTTAGCCAAGGCTGGTCAGCCGGACCCGACTGCATTCACAGCCGCCAGCGCTCAGTCCACCGCTCCCCTGTCGCCTCGAGCGCGATCGCGCCGTGCAGAGGAAACGACAACAGTGGTGACTGCAGCGCCGGTGACGAGCAGGGTCAGCACGCGCGGCAGATTCGGCATATGGCCGACGAGCAGGATCTCGCGCGTTTCGCCGGTCACGAGATCATTGATCGCGCTGGGCGGATCGGTCGGCTGGAGGCCGCGGATCGCGGCGAACTCTGCCAGCGGGTTACACAGGCGCAGGAAGGGCTCGGCGGTTTGCCGCGCGCGGAGCTTGCCGCTGTGCCAGATGACTTCGGGCTTCACACCACGCGCCGCCGCCGCGGCCGCCAGCCCCTCGGCATGGACTCGGCCCTCGGCCGACAGCGGCCGCTGCGGCTCGACTTCCGGGCCGACCGCCTCGGCGTGATGCACGAGATAGATCACTCGGACGCCTTCAACCAGCCTTGCAGTTCCGCGAGCGACCTGGCGACGGCCTCGGGACGAGTCGACTGAGGCGTCCGCTTTTTCGCGACCGACGCAGCGGCAGTGACGAACGTTCGCACGTCAGGGCCGATGAGCGATGAGTGCGATCGCCATTCGTCGTCCGAGAGATCCTCGAACGCCCGCTTCTCTTTTACCAACCGCCGCACCAGCGCGCCAACGATCTCGTGCGCCTCACGGAACGGCACACCTTTCGCCACCAGGTAGTCGGCGACATCGGTCGCCAGGAGCAGCCCGGAAGCCGCCCGAGCCGTGGTCTCGCGATTGATCGTGATGCCGCTGACAACCGAGGCCGTCGCCGCGAGCGACGCGCAGAGCGTATCCTCTGCCTCGAACAACGCCTCTTTGTCCTCCTGCAGATCTTTGCTGTAGCCGATCGGCAACCCCTTCATCGTCGCCAGCCAGCCGGTGAGGCGTCCGATGACCCGGCCCGCCTTGCCGCGGACGAGCTCCATCGGATCGGGATTCTTCTTCTGCGGCATCAGGCTGCTGCCGGTCGCCGCTGCATCCGCGAGCTCGAAGAAGCCGAATTCCTCCGACGTGAACAGAATCATGTCCTCGGCCAGCCGGCTGAGGTGCACCATCGATAGCGACGACGCGTAGAGGAATGACGCGACAACGTCGCGGTCACCGGTCGCGTCGATGCTGTTGCGGACGATGCGCGAAAACCCGAGACGCGCGGCCAGCCAGTGCACGTCGATGTCATAGCTGGTGCCGGCAATCGCGCCCGAGCCGAGCGGCAGCTCGTCAACATCGTCGAGGAGTCTCTCGAACCGGGCATGGTCTCGCACGAGCGCCGCGGCATGAGCGAGAAAGAAGTGCGCGGCCAGAATCGGCTGCGCCCGGCGCAAATGGGTGTAGGACGGCATCAGCGCGTCGCTCGCGCGCTCGGCGCTCGTCGCCAGAACCTTGACAACTCCGACGATGGACCGCTGAATCTCCGGGATCCGCCGCTTGAGGTAGAGCCGGAGGTCGACCGCGACCTGTTCGTTGCGCGACCGGCCCGTATGGAGCCGACGACCGGCGTCGCCAACGCGCGCGACGAGCTCCCGCTCGACAAACGCGTGCACGTCTTCGTCTTCCTGCGCCTCGGGCGAATCGAAGAATGCCTGGTCGCGGCCGCGTGAGAGTACCTCCTGCAGGCCCGCCTCGATGGCCGCCGCGTCTGCCGGGCTCAATACGCCGGCGCGCGCCAAGCGCTGCTGCCCACGCCAGGCTTCCTCGCACGTCGTCTTCGAACAGGCGGCGATCGAAGCCAAACGAACGGCCAAACGCGACGAGCGCCGCGTCGGGATTCCCCTCAAAGCGTCCGGACCACAAATGTGCCACTGATACTGCCCTACGAATGGATTGTGATGTCGGCTGGCCGGGCCGCGCGAGCGTCCGCGGCTGGCGATGACGACGACGCGACTTCTGGAGCGAATGGCGAGCGGCGTCCGGCCACGCGGCAGTCACCCTTGAACAACTTCAGCCGAATCGCGCCCGTGACTCGCGGCTGAATGGCAGCGACGAACGCGTCGATGGCCGTCCGCGTCGGCGAGAACCATTGGCCGCCGTTGATGAGGTCGGCATAGGTCCGGCCAAGCGCGTGCGCGACCTGCTCGAGGTCGGAAGGCATCACCAGTTGCTGGAGCTCCTTGTGCGCCGCGTGGAGGACGACCGCGGCCGGGGCTTCGTAGATCTCGCGCGCCTGGCCGCCGGTCAGCCGCGCGGCAACCAGGTCAACCCGTCCAACGCCGTGCAACCCGGCGATTGTCTCGAGGCTCTCGATCATCTCGAGCGGCAGCATCTCGATGCTGTTCACTCGGATGGGTTTGCCGGCCGCGAACTCGATCTCGACGTAGGCCGGCTGATCGGGGCAGTCACGAGGCGATCTGGTCAGCGCATAGAGGTCCTCCGACGGCTCAACCCACGGGTCCTGCGCCGGTGAACACAAGGTGGATCGGCCCCAGACGTTCGCGTCGGTACTGTAGCGCCCGTCGGCTGACGCCGGAGCCGGAATGCCGCGATCGCGCGCGAAGGTCAGCGCCTCCTCGCGTGACATCTCCCACATCCGCGTCGGTACGATCACCCGCATGGCCGGATCGAGCGCGGACACGAGGGCGTCGAGCCGCAAACCATCGTCGCTCGTGGCTCCAGATCCGTGGGCAACAGCCGTGGCGTTTTCCATTCGCGCGACATCGACGAGCTTGCGGGCGATGAGCGGCCGCGTGAGCGCGGTCGTCATCGGCGCTCGATCGGCGAGGAGCGCGCCGGCCTGAAGAGCCGGAAGCGCGTAATCGCGCACGAACTCCTCGCGCACGTCGATAACGTGCGAGCGCACGGCACCGAGCGCCAGCGCACGCTGCCGGATCTCGACGAGCTCGCTGCCGTGCCCGAGATCGAGCGTCACGGTGACGACTTCCGCGCTGAAGGTGTCCCTCAGCCATGGGATCGCGATAGACGCGTCGAGCCCACCCGAATAGGCCAGGATGATTCGTTCCATAGTCTCTGCGACGTCACCTCATAGATCGGAAGCGTTCGGCGATTGACGACGCGTCCGTGGCCGAGCGGCAGATGACCAGGATCGTGTCATCACCGCCGATCGTGCCGGCGATTTCAGACAGACGGGCCCGGTCGATCGCAATCGCCAGCGGCTGTGCCTGCCCGGGATCGGTCCGCAGCACCAGGAGTTGCTCGATGGTCTCCTGCGTGCGGAGGTACTCTTCGACCGCTCGCCTGAGTGCGGCCTCCCCGCCGGCGCCTGGAACGTCTCCGCCCGAGCGCCGATACGCGCCATCGACGGACCGCTTGACCAGTCCGAGCTCGCGGATGTCTCGGGACAAAGTGGCCTGGGTAGCTTCGATGTCGCGCTGACGAAGTTTTTCGCGGAGCTGTTCCTGGCTCGTAATTGCTTCCCGATCAACGAGTTCCAGAATGACGGCTTTCCGTCGTGCCTTCATGACCATGTTGCAACGAATGAGTATACACGAATATGCATAGCTATCCAACCTGATGTTGGGGTTTTTCTTGACGTCGCTATTCATATCCTGTATAACTACAGGTTCGAATGAATAGTTATTCGCGAATCAGGGTCGGAATCGCTGGTGCGACAGGGTATGCGGGCGTCGAACTGCTGAGGCGGCTGGCGCAGCACCCGCACGCAGACGTCCGGCTGGCGATGGGCTCGAGCACGGCGTCGAGCACTTCGAGTAGCGGGGGCGCCCGGCGGGTGCCCGCGCTCAAACGGATTTGGGACGCACCGGTCGAACCCTTCGACGTCGACCGCCTCAGCACTGAAACCGACGTCGTGTTCCTGGCAGTCCCTGACACGCTCGCCGCCGAAGTGGGGCCGACGCTCGCGCGTCGAGGCCCGCGAGTCATCGATCTGTCGGGCGCGTTCCGCCTGCACAGCGAGGCCGAGCGCGCACACTTCTACCCGCATTCGCCGGATCCGGGGCTACCCGTGATCTACGGATTGACCGAGCGCTATCGGAAGCGAGCTCGGCGGCGCGTCGCTCATCGCGAATCCCGGGTGCTACCCGACGGCGGCCATCCTTGCCCTGCAGCCCCTGATCGCCGCTGGCCTGGTGCAGCCGGGCGTGATCATCGACGCGAAGTCGGGGGTCTCCGGCGCGGGCAAGACGCCGACCGAACGCACGCACTTTTCGGAAGTGCACGGCAGCATCGCGGCGTACGGAGTGTTCTCGCATCGGCATGAAGCCGAGATCGAGCAGGAACTCGGGATGGACGTCACCTTCGTTCCGCATCTCGTGCCGCTCGACCGCGGGATCCTCGAAACGATCTACGTGCGCCTGGCTGACGGCGTGGATGCCGCTGCGATCGAACGCGCGCTCGAGGCGGCCTATGCCGACTCGCCGTTCGTGCGGCTGACCGGCAGCGATCTGCCCGAGATCAAGCACGTCGCCCACACGAACTATTGCGACATCGGCTGGCGCGTCGAACGGCCTGGCGGCCAGCTGGTCATGGTCTCCTGCATCGATAACCTCGTGAAAGGTGCGGCCGGCCAGGCGATTCAGAATTTCAACGTGGCGTTCGGCTTCGACGAAACGCTGGGGCTCAATTGATCACGGTCCTGAAACTTGGCGGCGAACTGCTCGAGGACAGCGCGGCCGTCCGCGCCGCCGCTGAGGCCATCGTCTCTCTCGCTGCCGCGACGCCGCTCGTCGTGGTTCACGGGGGCGGGCGCGCGATTGACGCCGAGCTACGCGCGCGGGGCGAGTCGCCGCGCTTCGTCGACGGCCTGAGGATCACCGACGAGGCGGCGCTCGACGCGGTCGTCTCGGTGCTCGCCGGACGAACGAACACGACGCTCGTCGCCGCGATCGGCGCCGCCGGTGGCCGCGCCGTTGGACTCACCGGCGCCGACGGCAGGATTGGGCTGTCGCGTCGGGCCGCGCCGCTACGGACGGTATCGGGCGAGCTCGCCGATCTCGGCCTGGTGGGCGAGCCGGACGGCACAGACGCAACGCTCCTGGCCGATCTGGTTAGGGCCGGCTGCATCCCCGTCGTCGCGAGCATCGGTGTGGACCGGGACGGCGTTCTGCTCAACGTCAACGCTGATGTCCTGGCCGCGCACCTGGCCGTCATCGTGCCGGCAACGCGGCTCATCGTCGCGGGCGGCACGCCGGGTGTGCTCGACGCCGAGGGGCGGACGATTCCCGAGCTTCGCGTCGATGCGGTGGACGAGATGCTGGCGTCCGGGGTGGCGCATTCCGGCATGGTGGCAAAACTCGGCGCCTGCCGTCTCGCGTTCGCGAGCGGCGTGACCGATATCTCAATTGTGTCGGGCCGAGGGGCGAGCGATTTCGCGACGGCCCCTGGTACGCGACTTAGAAGCTCTTTCGTAAAGGTGTAGTGTCGGCGCGAAACGAGTGCGTGGAGCTACAGACGATGACGACGGCGACCAGCAACGTGATGGCGATCGAGACCGACCATGTCCTCCAGGTCTACAAGCGGAACCCGGTGGTCTTCGAACGCGGGCGTGGCTGTTACTTGTTCGACGGCGAGGGTCGCGGCTACCTGGATCTGATTTCAGGAGTCGGCGTGGCGGCGCTCGGCCACGCGAATCCGCGCCTGGCCGCAGCCCTTGCCGACCAGGCGGCGACGCTGCTCCATACCTCGAACCTTTACTATCACCCGCTCCAGGGAGAACTTGCGACGCGGCTCTCGGATCTGTCGGGCCTGCCGCGCGCGTTCTTCTGCAACAGCGGCGCGGAAGCGGTCGAGGCGTGCCTGAAGTTCGCGCGCCGTTACTGGTATGCGCAGAAGGCGGCCCGGCCCGGCCTGGTGGCGTTCGAGCATTCGTTTCACGGCCGCACGATCGGCGCCGTGTCAGTGACATGGGATGACCACTACCGCGCGCCGTTTGCGCCGCTCTTGTCGAACGTCCAGTTCGTGTCGCCACACGACCCCGACGCGCTGCTGGCGGCGGTGACCGAATCAACTGGCGCGGTCATCCTCGAGCCGCTGCAGGGTGAGGGCGGGGTCCGGCCCTTCAGCCAGCCGATGGCCGACGCGATCAAACAGGCGTGCGCGCGCACAGGCGCGCTCCTCATCGCCGACGAGATCCAGTGCGGCCTCGGACGCACCGGGCGGCCCTTCTACTCGGGAGTACTTGGCCTCGAACCCGATCTGATGGCCGTTGGCAAGGCGCTCGGCGCTGGCGTGCCGATCGCGGCGGCACTCTTCAGCGAGCGAGTGGCGAAAGCCGCGGCGTTTGGCGACCACGGGAGCACCTACGGCGGCAACCTGCTGGCCTGCCGCGCGGCGCTTGTCTTCCTCGAAGAGCTGATCGACCGCGACCTCATCTCGCACGTCGCGTCGGTCGGCGCGCACCTCGAGCGCGGCCTGCGCGCGATCGCGGCGCGCCACGCGATCGTCAAGGAGGTGCGTGGAGCGGGACTCATCTGGGGGCTCGATCTCGACCGGCCGGCGCTGCCGGTCGTTGAAGCGGCGCTCAGCCTGGGGCTGTTGGTGAATCGCACGTCGGACACGGTCGTGCGGCTGCTGCCGCCGTTTGTCATCACGGCCGGTGAAGTGGACGAGGCCTGTGCCCTGCTGGATCGGGCGATCGGACAGGTGGAGGGACAAGTAAAGTGAACGAGTCAGTGACATTGCGGACCGCGAGTCCGTCGGACGTACCGGCAATCCACCGGTTGATCACGGACAACCTCGAAGTCGGCCATTTGCTGCCGCGCAGCATCGAGGACGTGGAGCGGCATGTGGCCAGATTCGTCGTCGCGGCGATCGACGGCGTGGTGGTCGGCTGCGCCGAGCTCGCGCCGCTCAGCGGCAAAGTCGCCGAAGTGCGCTCGCTCGTCGTCGACGAGACGTTCCGCGGCCAGCACATCGGCCCCAGGCTCGTCACCCAGGTCGCGACGACCGCCACTGCCAGCGGATTCTCGACACTGTGCGCGTTCACGCACCAGCCCTCGCATTTCGTGCGCATGGGGTTCACGATCGTGCCGCACATTTGGGTGCCGGAGAAGATCGCCCACGACTGCACGGGCTGCGCGCTCTTCCGGCGCTGCGGCCAGCACGCGGTGATGCTCGCGCTGCGCGCCGGCGTCACGATTGGCCCGGAGCTGCCAGCGGCGATCATTCATGGCACGCGCTCGACGACGACCAGGCGGCTGGCGCTGCGGCCGATCGGCGTCGAACCTGATCTGACCGAGGCGATCCCGGCGTGACCACCACCGCGCTCCAGCCAGACGTACGGTTCGGGACGATCGAGGGCGGCATCACCGCGCCGCGCGGCTTCCGTGCCGCAGGTGTGGCCTGCGGGATCAAGGCGTCCGGCGGGCTCGACCTCTCGCTCCTCGTGTCCGACGAGATCGCCAGCGCCGCCGGTGTCTTCACGACGAACCTGGCGAAAGCCGCACCGGTACTGCTGTCGCAAGATCACCTCGCGCAGTCTGGCGGTCGAAGCCGCGCCGTCGTCATCAACAGCGGCTGCGCGAATGCCTGCACGGGCGCGGACGGTCACGACCACGCCCGGGCGATGGCGGCCGTCACGGCCGACGCGGTCGGCTGCGACCCGTCGACGGTGCTGGTTGCCTCGACGGGCGTCATCGGCGTCAAGCTGAAGATCGGCAACATCGAACGCGGGATCGTGGACGCGGTCTCGCAGTTGTCGATGGCCAACGGGGCCGCCGCTGCGCGCGCGATCATGACGACCGATCCATTCCCCAAGGAGTCCGCGATCGAGGTGTCGAGCGGGGACGGCCGCTCGTTCCGGGTCGGCGGCATGGCCAAAGGATCCGGCATGATCGAGCCGCTGATGGCGACCATGCTCGGCGTGGTGACGACCGACGCCGCCGTCGCGCCGGCGCTACTCCAGCGCGCGCTCAAGGCCGCGGTCGATGACACGTTCAACGCGATCACCGTCGACGGTGAATGCTCGACCAACGACTGCGTGTTTGCGCTCGCCAACGGCGCGAGCGGTGTCGAGCTGACCGAGCGCGACTGGCCGCTCCTCGTCGGGAGCCTCAAGGCGGCGTGCGAGCCCCTGGCCATTGGCATCGTCCGCGGCGGCGAGGGCGCAACCAAGCTCGTGACTGTGCGCGTGACCGGGGCCGCCTCGGTGGAGGACGCGCGGCGAACCGCGCGTGCCATCGCCAATTCCCCGCTGGTCAAAACCGCGATTCACGGCGGCGACCCGAACTGGGGACGGCTCATCGCCGTCGCCGGACGGGCTGGATCGGCGTTCAATCTCGAGAAGGCCGTGGTTCGAATCGGTCCGCTGACGCTCTTCGCAGACGGGACCCCATACGACGAACGCTCGGCCGAGGCGGCCGACTACCTGCAAGGACGTGAGATCGATGTGGAGGTCGATCTCGGCACTGGTGGTCAAGGTCAGTCGCGGATGTGGACGTGCGATCTCAGCGCGGAGTACGTGCGCATCAACGCCGAGTACCGGACCTAGGCACTTTGAGCAAGTTTTGGGACACGTTTGGTGACACGTTCGAGGACGATCACATGAAGCGATCAGCACTCAAGATGGCTGTCGGTCCGGCGGCACCGACGCAGTTCCTGTCGATCCTGGACTTCGGTCCGGCGCAGCTGTCGGCGTGCCTCGCGCGCGCGGGCGAACTCAAGGCGGCGCGCTCCGCCCACCGCCCGCACGAACGGCCGCTCGAAGGCCTTCATGTGGCGCTGCTCTTCGAGAAGCCGTCGCTCCGGACCCGCTCCACGTTCCAGATTGCCGTCCGCGAGCTCGGCGGCCATACCATCGAGCCGCCCGAAGATGTCGCGCTTGGCGGGAGGGAATCGATCGAAGACGTGGCGCGCAACCTCGAGCGATGGGTCGCCGCCGCAGTGGTTCGGACATTCGCGCAGTCCCGGCTCCAGACCTTTGCCGACGCCGCGCCGCGGCTGCGCGTCGTCAACGCGCTCACCGACGAAGAGCATCCGTGCCAGGCGCTGGCGGACTGCCTGACGCTCACCGAACGGTTCGGCAGCCTGCGCGGCCGCACGATTGCGTTTGTCGGCGACGGCAACAACGTGGCCGCCTCGCTCGCCCAGGCCGCCACCATGCTCGGCGCGAACGTGCGCATCGCCTCGCCGACAGGCTTCGAGCTCCCGGCGTCGATTCAGGCGGGCATCGCGCGCTCGGCAACGTCGGGCGGCCGGCTCGAGCTGACGACCGATCCGATAGCGGCGGTGCATGGCGCCGACGCCGTCTATACCGACGTGTGGACGTCGATGGGTCAGGAAGCTCAGGGGCCCGACCGCCATCGCATCTTCGCGCCCTATCAGGTCAACGCCGCGCTGATGGCACAGGCGGCGCCTGACGCGCTCTTCATGCACTGCCTGCCAGCGCATCGTGGCGACGAAGTCACCGACGAGGTGATCGATTCACCGGCCTCGGTCGTCTTCGATCAGTCCGAAAACCGCCTGCACACGCAGAAGGCGCTGCTGGCGATGATGGCCGGGGCCTGACCCGAACCAAAACCGTCCATCGTTTGAAATCCCTCGGGCTTTGATATCCTTCGGGCTTCACCTGGAGGTTGCTGTGATCCGCCGACTCGTTTCAGCGCGGCTCCCCGTCCGCTTTCTGGCGCTCGGAGCGCTGCTCGTTCTCGTGCCGCTTCGAGCGGCGCGCCTCGATGGTCAGGCTGGGCAGGCGACGCCTGGGAGAGTCGTCGCGCTCAGAGGCGGCACGGTCCTCACGGTGACACGCGGCACGATTCCGAACGGCACCGTGGTGCTCCGTGACGGCAAAATCGCCGCCGTCGGCGCGAACGTGGCGGTGCCAGCCGGCGCCGAGGTCATCGACACCACCGGGCAATTCGTCTCACCAGGACTCATCGACGCGCATTCGCACATCGCCAACGACGCGATCAACGAAGGCGGAACGACCGTGAGCTCGATGACCGGCATGGAAGATGTCATCGACGCGACCGACATCAACATTTATCGCGACCTCGCCGGCGGCTTGACGGTCGCCAACGTGCTCCACGGCAGCGCGAATCCGATCGGTGGCAAGAACCAGGTAATCAAGCTGCGCTGGGGAAAGACGCGAGCCGAGGAGCTGGTCATTCGAGGGCGCGATGCCAGGGATCAAGTTCGCGCTCGGCGAGAACCCCAAGGACATGCCGATCGGCGCCCAGACCGGCGCCGCGCCGCTACCCGATGACGCGGTTGGGCGTCGAGTTCGTCATCCGCGACGCCTTCACGCGCGCCAAGGCCTACCAGAAGGCGTGGAAGGACTACGAGAAGAACAAGGCGAGCGGAACCGCGATCCCACCGCGCCGTGACCTCCAGCTCGAACCGCTCGTCGAGATCCTCGAGGGCCGCCGTCTCGTGCACGCCCACGCGTATCGAGCCGACGAGATCCTGATGCTCATTCGGCTCGCAGAAGAGATGGGCTTCAAGATTTCAACCTTCCAGCACGTGCTCGAAGGCTACATCGTCGCGAAGGAGATCGCCGCGCACGGCGCGGGCGGCTCGACCTTCTCCGACTGGTGGGCCTACAAGGTCGAAGCGGCCGACGCCATTCCGCACAACGCCGCGATCATGGCGCGCAAGGGCGTTCTCGTCTCGATCAATTCCGACAGCGCGGAACACGCGCGCCGGCTCAACACCGAGGCCGCCAAGACCATGAAGTGGGGCGGCATGTCGGAAGACGAAGCGTTTGCGATGGTCACGATCAATCCGGCCAAGCAGTTGCGCATCGACAGCCGGGTCGGGTCACTCGAACCAGGCAAAGACGCCGACGTCGTCATCTGGAATCACCATCCGCTGAGCTCCTACGCGATTGCCGAACGGGTCTACATCGATGGAACGGTCTACTACGACCGTAAAGGCGAGGAAGGGCGGCTCACCGCGCTCAAGAAGGAGAAATCAACGCTCGCCGCAGCCGAGGATGGCACCCGGCCCGCCACGACCACTCCCCAGGAGAATCCAAGGGCGACTGGGCGGGACGGCGAAGCCGGATCACCTGAAGGTGCCCGTCAGGGCGGACCGCGAGGCGATGACGACGGAACGACGTCGTCAACCGGGCACAGTCGGCTCGACGCCGGACAGTCCAGAACGGTCAGCCGGCGCAGGGAGCCAAACCTGTCGCCACAGGCACCGGGGCGGTCGTCGCGATCACGAACGCCAGGATTCACCCGATCACGCGGCCGACGATCGAGAGAGGCACGATCGTGCTTCGCGGCGCGAAGATCGAAGCGCTCGGCGCCGGCATTCCTGTCCCGGCGGGCGCCACGGTCGTCGACGCGGCTGGCGCCGACGTCTATCCGGGCTTCATCAACGCCCG
Organism: uncultured Acidobacteriota bacterium; assembly: GCA_963797625.1. Taxonomy (GTDB): domain Bacteria; phylum Acidobacteriota; class Vicinamibacteria; order Vicinamibacterales; family 2-12-FULL-66-21; genus DATBJJ01. Next base: position 121,851 of record CAWCQI010000041.1, on the reverse strand, counting down.
GACACAGATGGGGCTGAACGAGCCTGGCCCGCGCGGGTTCGAAGACGTCAACGAGATGCTGGAGCTGAACCCGCAGCTCAGAACACGCGTGGCGTATCACTCGGAGAGCGACGCCATCGCGGTCGCGCGCACCAACGGCGTCACGTCGGTCGCGGTCATGCCTGGCGGCGGCACGTTTGGCGGTGAAGTGGCCGTGATGAATCTGGATGGCTGGACCTGGGAGGAAGCGACGCTCAAGGCCAACGCCGGGATCACGTTCAACTTCCCGGTCATCGGTGGCGGGGGCGGCCGCGGTGGCGGCGGTGGGCGTGGCGGCGGCGGCGCGGCCCGAAGGCGCGACCTACGAGGACCTCAAGCGCACGCGCGACCGGCGACTCGACGAGCTCGCGCGACTCTTCGATAGTGTGCGCGCTTACGCGAAGGCCGGTCCCGACAAGACCGTCGACTGGACGCTCGAGGCGCTGATTCCCGTCGTCGAGCGGAAACTGCCGCTCGTTACGGCTGCCAATCGCGCTCAGGAAATCCGCGACGCGGTGGCGTTTGCCGATCGCGTCAAGGTCAATCTGGTCATCAGCGGTGGAACCGAGGCCAACGCTGTGGCGCCGCTCCTCAAAGAAAAGAACGTGCCGGTGATTCTCGGCAACATCCTGTCGCTTCCGGCCAACGAAGACGCGTTTCACGCCGCGACGTATCAGCTGGCGGGCGAGCTCGCGCAGGCCGGCGTCAAGGTCGCGTTTTCGACCGCCGACAGCGCGTACGTCCGGATTCTTCCCTACCACGCGGCGATGTCGGTCGCCTGGGGCATGAAACGCGACGAGGCCCTCAAGGCGCTGACCATCAATGCCGCGGAGATTCTCGGCGTCAGCGACCGGGTCGGCAGCCTCGACCCGGGCAAGGACGCGAACCTCTTCATCTCGAAGGGCGACCCGCTCGAAATCAGAACGGCCGTCACCAACGTCTTCATCAACGGCAAGGACGTCGGCCTCGACAACAAGCACGAGCGCCTGTATCGAAAGTACATCGCGAGGCCATAGCTCATGACACGCTCCCTTCAGCTCGCCGCATGCATCGTCGCCGGCGCACTGGCGTTCGCGGTCACGCCGCGCGCCGAGGCGCCGCAGATCTACGCCATCCGTGGTGCCCGGCTGGTCACCGCGAGTGGTGCGCCCATCGCCACGGGCACGATCGTGCTTCGCAACGGGCTCATCGACGCGGTCGGCGCTGACGTCGCGGTCCCCCCTGACGCGACGGTCATCGACGGCGCGGGTATGAGTGTCTACCCGGGGCTGATCGACATGGGCAACGCGGCCGGGCTCGATGCCGCGCCACCCGCCGCGCCCGCGACGTTCCGCACGCTCGAGGACGCCGAGCGCTGGAAGCGGAGCGTGATCCTTCGACCGGAGCTCGAGGCCGCCAGGGTGGTCCGGCCCGACGCGCCGGAGCTCGCGCGCCTCGCTGCATCGGGCGTGACGACCGTCCTCGCAACGCCGACGGCAGGCCTGTTCAAGGGACAGAGCGCGCTCGTCAATGTGTCGGCGCCGCCTGACGAACCTCAGATCGGCGCCGTGGCGGACCCGCGACGCGGGCTTCAGGTCGTGCGGACGCCGGTCGCGCTGCACGTCTCGCTGGCGCTCGGACCGGGGGGCGGCCGCGGCGGTGGTGGTGGCTACCCGGTGTCGCTGCTTGGCTCGATCGCGTTCGTCCGTCAGAGCTTCCTGGACGCGCAACATCAGCAGCTCGAGAAGCAGCGCTACGACAAGGCCAAGTCCGGCGTCGCGCGGCCCGCCTACGACCCGTCACTCGATGCGATCCAGCCGGCGCTGGCGCGCGCCATGCCGGTCGCCTTCGAAGCCGACCTCTCGCGCGAGATTCTGCGCGCGTTGAACATGGCCAAGGCATTCAACCTGGATCCGGTCATCACCGGGGCGCGTGAGGCCGATCAGGTGGTCGCCGACCTGAAGGCGCAGAACGCGCGCGTCATCTACAACCTTGATTTTCCAGCGCGTTCGAGGGCGCTCGCGCCTGACGCGGACGAACCCATCCGCGAGCTGCGGGCCCGTGCCCAGGCATCGAAGACGCCGGGCAGCCTCGACAAGGCCGGAGTCCTGTTCGCGTTTTCGTCGGGCGGCATTCAGCAGCCGCGCGATTTCGTGCGCAACGCCGCCCGAACAGTCAAGGACGGCCTGTCGCCGGACGCCGCGGTGCGAGCGCTGACGATCAACGCCGCGCGCATCGCCGGCGCCGCCGATCGGCTCGGCTCGCTCGAGAAGGGCAAGATCGCCAACGTCATCGTCACCGACGGTGATCTGTTCGAAGACCGCACCCGTGTCGTGCACGTATTTGTCGACGGCAGAAAAGTCGAACCCGAGCCGCCGGCTCCTGCCGGTGGTCGAGGCCGTGGCCGCGGCGGCCACTGAGTCCCAGTCGCGAGATTGGTCTTCTTCGGACGTCGGGCCAGCTTAAGCCGGACTGCTGAAGGTCTGCCTGCTAGACGGGACACGCGTCAAATGAAGATCGCATCTAAGCAAAATCCAGCCGGCCGTCGTCTAAACCGGAGATGTCACCCATCTACTTCACGTTCGTACTCCTGCTCTGCCTGGTCGTTCTTTGCCCGGCACCAGCGACAGCCCAGGATGCGCCGGCGGCCGACCGCACCGGCGCGCTTCGAGTGTTCCTCGATTGCGCGCAGTGCGACGAGAACTACCTGCGCACGGAAATCACGTTCATCAACTACGTTCGCGACCGCGCGGACGCCGATGTGCACGTGCTCGTCACCACTCAGCCCACCGGTGGCGGAGGCCAGGAGTACACCATCAAATTCATCGGCCTGGGACGGTTCGCGGGAGTCGATCAAACGCTGCCGTACGTGTCGGCGCAGACCGATACCGAGGATCAGCGGCGCATCGGGTTCGCGCGAGTGTTCCGTCTCGGGCTGATTCGGTATGCCGCGGAAACGCCGCTTGCGTCGAGCCTGAAGGTGACCTTCGACGCGCCGAAGGCCACGGCCGCGACCGTGGCCGATCCGTGGAACTTCTGGGTCTTCCGCGTCGGCGCGAGTGGCAACCTCGAAGGCCAGGAATCCGGCAATGAAAACCAGGTCAGAGCCTCGTTGTCGGCCAACCGAACGACCGAGGCCTGGAAACTGAACTTCGAGGCCGAGGGCGAGTACGGCGAGGAGGAGTTCGTCCTCGACGAGGGCGAGATCTTCACCTCTATCTCGCGCAACATCGAAGCCGATGCGCTCGTCGGAAAGAGCCTCACCCAGCACTGGTCGCTCGGTGTCGTCGGCGCGCTGGAATCGTCGATCTTCAGCAACTACGACGTCCGCGCCCGTATCGCCCCGGCGGTGGAGTACGACGTCTTCCCGTACTCGCAGTCCACGCGCCGCCTCCTGACGCTGCTCTACACGATTGGCGTCGAAGCGGCCGACTACATGGAAGTGACGATCTACGACAAGACGTCGCAGACCCTCCCGGACCATCGGTTCGAAACCACCCTGGAGCTGCGCCAGCCCTGGGGCAGCGCGTCAGCCTCCTTCGAAGCAGCGCAGTACCTGTCGCAGCCGGACAAGTACCGTCTGTCGACGTTCGGCGGCGTCGAGCTCCGCCTGTTCAAGGGGCTGTCGATCGAGTTCTTCGGCGAGGCGTCACGCCGTCGCGATCAGCTGTCGCTCAGGCGCGGCGATGCCACCAACGAGGAGATCCTGGTCCGGCAACGGGAGCTGGCGACGGGATATGAGTACGACTTCAGCTTCGGGATCAGCTACTCGTTCGGATCGATCTTCAACAACGTCGTGAACCCGCGTTTCCGCAACGCGGGAGGGTTCTAAGCCGGGTTGAACCCTGAACCAATAGCGGTGGCCGGCCGTTAAGCGCCGAACGCGGACGTTCGATCAGGGGCGCGATCCACGCAGGATACGGGACACGAGCGCGTCCTGAAGCTTGTTGGCCTCAGCGAGCGCCTCGGTCACGCGCGTGATGACGGGGGCGCCGGGCTTGGCGAGATGTTCGTCGTCAAATGACAGCACCGTGTTGCTGTAGACCGCGCCCGACAGCCCCTGGAGCATGTAGTAGGTGCCGTTCTCCACGAACCCATCTGCACCGCCGTACGCCGAACCAAGCAGGTACAATCGCTCGGCGCCTGATCGCTGCCAGATCGGCACGCCCTGCATGAGGCTGGCGGTCTCGACCTTCCCGAGTAGAGCCGCCAGCGTCGGTGCGAAATCGATGTGAGAAGTCGGCGCCGAGACCCTGCGTGTCTGCTCGAGCGTCTGCGGCGCGTAGATCAGTAGCGGCACGCGAAACATGAAGTCGCTGATTCGCCCGACCTGCAGCGCCGGATCTTCGGTCCTTGTTCGGATGCCGTGATCGGCGGTCAATGCGATCACCGTGTGCTCGATCCGGCCAAGGCCACGAATCGTGTCGACGAGCTCTTTCAGCCATGCATCCTGCAGGAGCATCAGGGCGCGCCCGCGGTCTTGCACATCCGTTTCCCCGTGCAAGGGCAGCCACGGCCCGTGGCCTATCTCCGGGAAGAACAACACGGCATACCGCTGGCCACGCCGCACGGCTTCGGTCACATCAGCCTTGGCGCGCTCGAGCGCCTGGAAATCCGCGACCAGCCTGCTGCGCAGGAGCTCCAGCATCCGCGGAGTCAAAGTGTTACCTTCGGACTCGAGCTCCGCGACGAGCGTGTCGGCGCGCCGAATCGCGATCGCCCGCATCGGGTCTGACAAATGTTCATCGGAGGCGTACAGGTTCCGCGCCCAGGACTGCGTACATCTGCGCATCGAGACCGATGTCATAGAGGCTGGGCACGTAGACCCGACGGACAGGGACGTCTGTCCGCAGGGCGGTAAAGAGCGCATTGACATGACGCTTACCGATGCCGCGCACCAGCCGGCGACGGCCTTGCGGGTACAGCCCCGACAGGATTGAGTACATCGCGTCGCTGCTGTAGGGATGCGTGGTGTAGTGTTCTTCGGCCACGAAGGATCGGGCGTACAGCGGACCAGCGCCAGGCAGGGTGTCGCCGACCTTCGCCACGTCGAGCGCGCGTGCCGGACCCGTCTCCATCATGAAGATCAGCAGGTCGCTGTCAGCTTCGTGTCCAACGAGCGGATCGCCCGAATCGAAGCGCTGGCTCTTCGTCTGAAGTCGCGTGGCTTCGAGCGTCTGCTCGTAGGTCAAGAGCCTGGACGAGTCCAATTCGCGATCGGCGGTCACGAGCGCGACAAACGCCCGGCCAACCGCACTGTCGTTCAGATGCGAACCCGGCAGTCTGGATGCGAAGCCGATCGAGGCTAACACCGCGGCGCCGGAGAGAATCACGAAGGCCGGCACCCGCAGGGCGAATCCGTACCATCGCGCCGCATCGAGGCGCTGATGACCGCTCCGCCGTTCGGGCGAGTCTGGCCACGCTCGCGATAGCCAGGATCGCGACGAGCAGTGCGGCAATTTCGACGACACTCCCCAGGCCGACGTAGTCCCAGGTCATGCCCGGCAGAGCGACGCCCCACCCAATCAGATCGCTCACTACATCGCGGGCGATGTACTGGCCCACCTGGTTCTGCGCGCGCAGCTCGATGTAGTAGATGACGCTCAGCGTCACCGTCGTCACCGTCGCGGCGGCGACTTTGTACCGGCCAAATACAAGGCTGAAGAGCGCCGTGGCGGCGATCGGAATCAGCAGTAGGTTCAGGATGATGTCGGAATGAAAGAACCCTAAACGTTGCAAAGAATGAGAGATCGGCCTGGTCTTTCTTCCCGAGGAACCTCATGACCGCGTCCCAATGCTGGTCGAGGAGGGCCGCCTTCAGGTAGACGCCCAGCAGTCCAAGCGTGAGAAAGAGGTCCAGAGTCGCCAGCGTGCCAAGGCGCAACGAGCTCAGCGGCCTCAAAGAGGGCTCTCCATACGGCTGAACTTGAAGCCAGAACCGTGCCGAGATAGCGATGTCGTCACCACTCATTTCCGCTGGGCTAGGTAATCTGCGCAGCACGCCACCGCCTAGCGCTCAAGGATCAGCGTCCTGCGTATCCCAGTCGCGTGTCTTCCAGTCGACGATTTTGTGATCGCTCGTTCTCGGTCCATCTGCTCATCCGTCCAGGGAGTAATCGGCGCGATCCGCGTCCCGCGCTTGACCGCGATCCGCGTCCCGTGCGTGACCGCAATCCGCGTCCCGTGCGTGACCGCAATCCGCGACTACCCTTGCGTGCCGCTGACGATCCGCAAATAGGCACGCCACGGGCCGACCGCGTCTGAATACTGCCGCCCAAGCACGCGCGAGATCTGCATGACGTGATCGAGGTCGTGCGCGGTCCACGTCGCCAGGAGCTGCCGCAGCGTGACCGGACCGAGCTCTGGATGGAGGCCCGCACGATCGAGATCTGCGCTTGTGAGCTCGAGTGATTTCAACTCCTCGAGATTGCGTCGACGCAGACTCGCAAACTCGTCGAGCCGGCTTTCAACAGTCTGGGCCGGCTGACGAATCAAACTGCGCGAGCCGATCGAACCGCTCGAAGGCGCGCGTGTCACCGTGCTCGAGAATGATCCTGGCGCGAGGCATCCAGTCGGTTTGTTCGCCATGAATGAGGTGACCGACGATGTCGAAGGGGCTCCAGGTATCGCCGCCTTCATTCGCCGTCAGCCAGGCGACTGGCAGGCCACGAAGCAGCGAATCGAGCGTGGCCGGCGTTCGAGCGAGAATGCCAATCGCGTCCTCCAGTAAGAAGGGGCGGCGCGTACGATCAATATCCGCTGACATGTCGCCAGCTTATCGCGGAGGCTGCTCAGGTGCCCACTTCTCGGTAATCTTCAACCGCGCCCGAGTAATTGTCAATGGTTGAGTTAGCTGCTGTAAGTGTGGACGCCACTGGAGTTCGGTCAGTCGCCAGACAATGTGCCGCCGCGGTACGTGCCTTGCCACAGCCAGGGGCAGGAGGTTTCACCATGTTGAAACCCGTTGCGGTGCGAACGGCAATACTGTCTGGGTTGATTGTGCTCGCGGCCGCGCCATTCAATGCAGCGGCGCCGGCGGCTGGAACGTCCTCGGCTGTGGTGACGCGCGATCGCGCGGTCACGATTCCGGCGGGCACGGTTCTTCGGCTTCGCGTTTCGCGAGGATTCGGATCTGATATCTCGAGGGTTGAAGATCAGGTCCCGGCCACGCTCGCACGGGCGCTGGTGATCGGCGGCCGTACCGTGATCCCCGCGGGAAGCCGGGCGTCAGGATATGTCTCCGAGGCGACGCGGCCGGGCAAGATCAAAGGCCGCGGACGCGTTGCTGTGCGCTTCACGCGCATCGCGCCGGCCGACGGGTCCGACTGGTACCCGCTTCGCACGAATCCATGGGTGGCCGTGGCGCCGGCAACCAAGAAGAAGGACGCGCTGACGATCGGCCTTCCGGCCGCAGGCGGCGCGGTTGTTGGCGCGTTGGTCGACGGCAAGAAGGGTGCGGGGATTGGCGCCGCAGTGGGTGGCGGCGCGGGTACAGCCGTGGTGCTGTCGACGCGCGGCAAGGATGTTCGAGTCGGCCAGGGTGCCACGCTCGCCGTGCGTCTGCGCGAACCGCTGACTATCAGAGTCGACGAATAGTGCCACGACGCGCACGGAGGACATTCGAACGAATACGACTGACTCGATGGCCGACGATGCAACGATATCCGTCGGCGACTGTCATCGTCGACTCATCGTGGTCGCAGCGTGATCCATCGTGCGTTGTCAGCGTTGCCTACTGTGATCGTCGAAGCGAGCCTCGCGCCGATCTGACGTGCCAGTCAGCCCTCGCCGAACAGCTGCGCTCATCTGCCTCCTACTTCAACACGTCCCCAGGCGCACCCGCCTCGACGACGACGCCGCGATCGAAGACGACGATTCGATCCGCGAACCGGCGCGCTTCGTCTCGATCGTGGGTCACATAGAGAATCGGTACTGCCAACTCGTCGCGCACGCGCTCGAGATACGGCAGGATCCGGCGGCGGAGCTCGAGGTCAACGGCCGCCAGCGGCTCGTCGAGCAGGAGGACGTCTGGCGCTGACATCAGCGCGCGTGCGAGCGCGACGCGTTGCCGCTCGCCGCCAGACAGCATCGACACACCCCGATCGAGCAGCCCGCCCACTTCGAGGATCGACGCGACAGAGTCCAGCGACAGTCGCTGACCGGGCCGCTGGCCGTAGGTGACATTTCGCCGCACGTCGAGGTGTGGGAAGAGTGCGATGTCCTGAGAGACATAACCGACGTGTCGCTGGTGAGGCGGGAGGTTGACGCCGCCGCCGGAGCTGTAGACCGTCCGGCCGTTGAGCGCGATCACGCCCCGCACCGGCGTGCGCAACCCGGCAATCGCATCGAGCACGGTCGTCTTGCCCGCGCCGGACGGACCAAAGAGCACGGTGACCCGTGCCTCCAACCGCTGATTCACGTCGAGCGTGAAGCTGCCCTGCTCGATCCTGAAGTCGAGCGCGATCATGTCCGGAGCCCGGCACGAGAGGTGAGATAGTTCGACACCCACAGCGCGGCGAAGGCGATGCCGGCCGAAACGGCCAGCAGCACGGCGGCATCGCGGTCGCGACCGATTTCGGTGAACGTATAGATCGCGACCGGGAGCGTCCTCGTCGCGCCCGGAATGCTTCCGGCGATCATGATCGTCGCGCCGAACTCCCCGATCGCCCGCGCAAAACCCAGCACCGCACCAGCCGCCAACGCCGGGAACGCCAGCGGCAGCGTGATCGAAAAGAACACGCGGAGCGGCGGCGCGCCGAGCGTGGCGGCGATCGCCTCATACCGCTGGTCGACCTGCTCGAAGCCGGCCCGCAGCGTCCGAACGAAAAGCGGCAGTCCCATCACGGTCATCGCCAGGACGACGGCGCGCCACGTGAAGACGACGTCGATTCCGAGTCGGGCAAGGACACTGCCGATAGGGCCGCGCGGCGAGAACAGCAGCAGCAGGATGAGCCCGGTGGCAACAGGGGGCATGACGAGCGGCAGCGAGACGAATGTTTCGACGAGCACACGCCCGCGAAACCGTCGGCGGGCGAGCAGCCAGGCGAGCAGGAGCCCCGGCGGCACCATCAGCGCCGTGGCCGTCACGGCGGTCAGGAGTGTGAAGCGGGTGATCTGCCAGATGTCCATGAATCACGCGCGTCTGACGGGCCACAAGAGAAACAGGAGACCAGGAGATCAGGAGGTGTATCGAAACTCAAAAGATCTCCTGACCTCCTGAACTCCTGTTCAAGCGACACTGGCAACCCCGTGGAACTAGATCGAAGAAGTGTCACTAGCGTCCCGGGTTCGGCAACGGCACGAACTTGTACCGACCGAAGATCGCTCCAGATTCAGGCCGCCGCAGAAACGCCAGGAATCTCTTCGCCTCGGCCTGGTTTCGTGCGGACGCAAGAATCGCCGCTGGATAGACGATGCGCGGTCCGTCTGCGGCGGGCACGGTGAACGCCAGCACCGCGGTGCGAGCGGCGGCGAGATCGGTGAGGTAGACGATCGCCGCGTCGACGCTCCCGGTCTCGACAGCGGTGAGCGCGGCTCTGACGTTGGTCGTCGGCACCACCCGTGGCTCGTAGGCGGCCCACAATCCCCGCTGCTCGAGGTAGCGTCGCGCGTAGACTCCGGCGGGCACCGCCGCCGGATCGCCGATCGCCAGGCGACGAATCTCCGCCGGCGCCCGCGCAAACTCACGGCGCACCAGTTCTACGCGATCCGGCGTGGCGACGATCGCGAGTTGATTCGCGACGAGATCGACGCGAGAGCCGGCCAGCACCGCGCCAGCCTTCTCGACGACATCCATCTGCGTCTCGTCGGCGCTGATGAAGACGTCGGCGGGCGCGCCGTTGACGATCTGACGCGCGAGCACGTTCGACCCGGCGAGGTTGAACCTGACCGGGCCGCCGCCGGCCGCCGCATACGCTTTGGCAATCTCGTCGAGCACTTCGGTCAGGCTGACCGCCGCCGCAACGGTGATCGGCTCGGACGGCGCGGTCCCCTGTCCGAAGAAGGCGCAGACGAGCGCCACCGCGGCGAGACGCGAAATCATCTATACAATTTACTGCGTATTTAGCTTGATTTTCCAGCGTATCAATACGATTCTTGAGAGCCGTGGAACTCGTCACCCCCAGAGAGGCCGCACGCCGGCTCGGCGTCAGCTACCCGACGATCAAGCAGTGGATTTACAAGGGGGTCGTGCGCACGCAGCCGACTGCCGGCGGGCATCACCGGATTCCCGACTCGGAGGTCGATCGCCTTCTCGCCGCGTCGGGGCGGCCTCTGCCACCGGCAGCGGCGCTACACGGGCCGATCGTCGCGCTCAGCGGCCGCAACCAGCTTCATGGCATCGTCGACGAAGTGAGGAGCGAAGGACTGCTCGCCCAGGTGCGGCTGAGGATCGGCGATCAAACGCTGACCGCCGTCATCACCCGGGATGCGATCGATGAGCTGAAGCTCCGGCGCGGCGACGAGGCGCTGGCCGTCATCAAGTCCACGGAGGTCATGATCGCCCGCCAGGTGGCCCCATCCGCCGCCAAAGCACGAGCGACCAGGCGTGCACTTGCAGCGCGGCGCCGGCGCTGAGCTCTCTGCCGAGCCGCTCCTCCGACATCTCATCGCCGCTCTTGAAGGTATCGAGCACTTGCGTCCAGCGGCGCCCCCATGCCTCGGGAGGCAGCCGGAACTCGACCGCCGCATGGTGCGCGTTGAACATGATGTAGAAGCTGTCGTCGACGACGCGCTCGCCGCGTTCGTTGGGCGTCGGGATCGCGTCGCCGTTGAGGAACACGCCGAGCGACTTGGCAAACCCTGCGTTCCAGTCGGCATCGGACATTTCGCTGCCGGCTGGCACGAACCATCCGATATCCGCAACGCTCGGCCCGTGGGGTTCGCGCCCCTGAAACCAGCGGCGCCGGCAGAAGACTGGATGTCGCTGGCGGAGGCGGATGAGTCGACGCGCGAATTGCAGCAGCCGTTCGTCGGCGCCCGCCCAGTCGTACCACGAGACCTCGTTGTCCTGGCAATACCCGTTGTTGTTGCCGTGTTGCGTGCGGCCGAGCTCATCGCCGCCGAGCAGCATCGGCACGCCCTGCGACAGCATCAGGGTCGCGAGACAGTTGCGCTGCTGGCGCGCGCGTAGGGTCACGACGTCGGTCTTGGTCGTCGGCCCCTCGAAGCCGCAGTTCCAGGAACGATTGTCGCTTTCACCGTCCCGGTTGCCTTCACCGTTGGCCTGGTTGCGCTTCTCGTTGTAAGACACCAGGTCTCGGAGCGTGAACCCGTCGTGCGCGGTGATGAAGTTGATGCTCGCATACGGACTGCGCGCCGTGCCCTCGTAAAGATCCGAGCTGCCGGTCAACCGGTACGCGAACTCGGCAAGCTTCCGATCCGTGCCGCGCCAGAAGTCCCGCACGGTGTCGCGATACTTGCCGTTCCACTCCGACCAGAGCGGTGGGAAATTGCCCACCTGATACCCGCCCTCGCCGATATCCCAGGGCTCTGCAATCAACTTCACCTGGCTCACGATCGGATCCTGCTGAATGAGATCGAAAAACGACGACAGGCGATCGACCTCATGGAGTTCGCGGGCGAGCGTCGCGGCCAGATCGAAACGAAAGCCGTCGACGTGCATGTCGATGACCCAGTAGCGCAGGCTGTCCATGATGAGCTGCAACACGTGGGGGTGCCGCATGTTCATCGAGTTTCCGGTTCCCGTGTAATCGACGTAGTAGCGTCGGTTCTGCGGCAGCAGACGATAGTAGGCGGCGTTGTCGAGCCCCTTCAGGGACAGCACGGGACCAAGATGATTGCCCTCGGCAGTGTGGTTGTAGACCACGTCGAGAATCACTTCGATGCCCGCCTCGTGCATGGTCTTCACGAGGTGCTTGAATTCCTGGACCTGCTCACCGCGCTTGCCGCGGGCGTACTCGTTGTGCGGCGCGAGGTAGCCGATCGAGTTGTAGCCCCAATAGTTGCTCAGCCCGCGGTCGCGCAGCGTCGAGTCCTGCACGAACTGATGAACGGGCAGGAGCTCGACGGCCGTCACGCCGAGACGCTGCAGATACTTGATCGACTCGGGGTGCGCCATTCCTGCATAACTGCCGCGCAGATCGTCGGGGATGAGCGGGTGGGTCTTGGTAAAGCCCTTGACGTGCGTCTCGTACACGACCGTGCGATGCCAGGGCGTTCTCGGCCGGCGATCCTGTCCCCAGTCGAAGAACGGGTTGACGACGACGCTCTTGGGCATGAAGGGCGCGCTGTCGAGATCGTTGCGCGAGGACTCCGGCGCCGCGAAGTGATACGGAAAGACCGCCTCGTTCCAGTTCCACGGCCCGTCGATCGCCTTCGCGTACGGATCGAGCAGCAGCTTGGCGGGGTTGCACCACGAACCCTGTTCCGGCGCCCACGGTCCGTGCACCCTGAAACCGTAGCGCTGTCCGGGCTTCACGTCAGGCAGGTAACCGTGCCAGCAAAGTGCCGTGCGCTCGGGCAGGTCGAGCCGTGTTTCGGCGCCCTGTTCGTCAAAGAGACACAGCTCGACGCGTTCGGCAGCTTCGGAAAAAACAGAGAAATTGGTGCCAATCCCGTCAAACGTCGCGCCGAGCGGCGCGTGATGCCCAGGCCAGGTCCGCATAGCGCTGAGATGGTAGCGCACTCAGGTCACGGCTCAAGGCTCAGGGCTCAAGGCTCAAGGCTCAGGCGAATGATCCACATGCTCGAAGTCAGGCTTGGCCCAGAGTCTTGCCTGAGCCCTGAGCCTTGAGCCGTGAGCCGTCGACCCTGTAAGCTTCGCGTTGGAGGATCTGATGTTGAGACGCACAAGTGCGCTCGGCCGTGCTGCTTTCGGTCTCGTGGTGGTCAGGGGCGACGTGCCTTCCGCGCAGAGCGCCCAGGACCCCGGCGACAAAGCTCCGAGGACCGACCGCCTGACGCTCGATCTCTATCTCGATATGGAGACGGTCGCCGAGCCGCAGATTTCCCCTGACGGCACGCAGATCGTCTACACCCGCGGCTGGATCGACAAGGTCAACGACAAGCGCGAGTCCGCGCTGTGGATCATGAACGTCGACGGCAGCCGCAACCGGTTCCTCGCGAAGGGATCTGCCGCGCGCTGGTCGCCCTCTGGCGATCGCATCGCCTTCATCACGCAGGGTGAGCCAAAAGGGGCCCAGGTCTTCGTGCGATGGATGGACGCCGAAGGCGCCACCTCCCAAATCACCAGAGTCGAACAGACGCCCTCGGCGCTCGCCTGGTCGCCCGACGGGAAACAGCTCTCGTTCTCGATGCTCGTCGAAGAGCGCAACACCTGGCCGATCAAGATGCCGAAGGCGCCCGCCGGCGCCAAGTGGACTGAGGCGCCGCGCATCGTCGAGCAGCTGAACTATCGGCGCGACCGCAGCGGTTTTACCGACAACGGCTATCGTCATCTCTTTGTCGTCCCCGCCTCAGGCGGCACACCGAGGCAGATCACGTCCGGCAATTTCGATCACGCCGGCACCGACTGGACTCCGGACGGCCGCACGATCCTCCTGAGCGGCCTGCGCAGCGACGACGACTCGTATCAGTGGCGCGAGTCTGAGATCTACGCGGTCGACGTCGCCGACGGCGCCATCCATCAGCTCACCAAGCGCAGAGGTCCCGACGGGAATCCCGCGGTCTCCCCGGACGGAAAGCGCGTCGCTTACACCGGTTACGACTGGACGACCGATACCTGGGTGGACAGCAAGATCTATGTGATGAACATCGACGGATCGAATTCGCGCCTCGTGTCGGGAGACTGGGATCGCGCGCCGTCCGAGCTCCGATGGTCCGCCGATGGCGGCGGGCTTTACTTCACCGCGCAGAACGAAGGCTCGCAGAATTTGTATTTCCTTCCCGCTCACCGCCGCAGGCAAGGTCACGCCGGTGACCAAGGGCACCCAGATGCTGACGGTATCGGACATCTCGGCCAAGGGCCTCGCGGTCGGCACGCTTTCCACATTCACGCAGCCTGGCGATGTCGTCTCCTTCGATTTGAAAACGCCCGCCTCAATCAAGCAGTTGACTGCCGTCAACGAGGACATCCTCGTAGGTCGCAAGCTCGGCGAGGTCAAGGAGCTCTGGTACACCTCGACTGACGGGATGAAAATACAGGGCTGGTACATCACGCCGCCAGAGTTCAATCCATCCCGCAAGTACCCGCTGCAGCTCCATATCCATGGCGGCCCGCACAGCATGTACGGCGTCGGTTTCAACTTCGGCTGGCAGGAGCATGCCGCCAACGACTACGTCATCCTCTACACCAATCCTCGCGGCAGTACCGGGTACGGCAGCGCGTTTGGCAACGCGATCAAAAACGCATACCCGAGCAAGGATTTCGACGACCTCATGGCTGGCGTCGACGCGTTGCTCGCGAAAGGTTTCGTTGACTCGCAAAACCTGTTTGTGACTGGTTGCAGCGGTGGTGGCGTGCTGACGGCCTGGACGGTCGGTCATACCGACCGATTCGCAGCGGCCTCGGCCAACTGCCCGGTCATCGACTGGCTGAGTTTCGTCGGCACGACCGACGGCGCCAGCTGGTACTACAACTTCGCCAAGCTGCCGTGGGAAGACCCGAGCGAACACATCAAGCGGTCACCGTTGACCTACGTCGGCAACGTCAAGACTCCGACGATGCTGATGACTGGCGTGAACGACCTTCGCACGCCGATGCCGCAGACCGAACAGTTTTACAGCGCCCTCAAGCTGCGCAAGGTGCCTACCGCGATGGTCCGGTTCAACGACGAGTGGCACGGGACGACGAGCGTGCCCTCCAACTTCTTGCGAACGCAGCTCTACCTTCGTTACTGGTTCGACAAGTACAAGCGCGGCGGCGAGCGTAAGACCACGTCGCCTTCGGCCGAGAACCGTCGATGACGCGTGCGCGCGTCTTGCTGACGTTTGTCGCGATCGCGCTCGTCGCGCCACCAGGCCCGCGCGCGCAAGGCGACCTCGGCGTCCCTTCGAAGGACGGGCTGGTCGTGTGTGTGTCGGCGCCGGCCTGCGACGCCGGCGCATCGATCCTGGCCAAGGGCGGGAATGCCGTTGACGCGGCAGTCGCGACGGCGTTCGCGCTGGCCGTCACGCATCCTTCCGCCGGCAATATCGGCGGCGGTGGGTTCATGATCGTCCGCACGCCGGCGGGCGACGTCACCTCGTTCGAGTATCGCGAGAAGGCCCCGCTCAAATCGACCAAGACGATGTATCTCGGTGCGGACGGCAAGATCGAGCGCGGCTTGACCAACGCGGGATATCTCGCGCCCGGAGTGCCAGGCACCGTGCGAGGCCTCGAGCTTGCGCACAAGAAATTCGGCAAGCTCCCATGGAAGGACGTCGTCAGCCCCGCTGTTGCGCTAGCCGATGGCTTCACGATCTCGGCGGATCTCGCTCGAAGCTTGAACCGCGAGGTATTAGGCCCGATGAGCGTGTTCCCGGCATCGATTGCCGCCTTCGCCAAACCTGGCAGCGGCGACTGGATGGCGGGCGATCGGCTGGTCCAGGCCGATCTCTCGAGAACGCTGCGCGCGATCGCCGACGACGGCGCTGACGTGTTCTACAACGGGTGGATAGCCGACCGCATTGCCGAAGACATGAAGGCGAACGGCGGGATCATCACGAAGGACGATCTGGCCCGCTACAAGGCCAAGGAACGCGTGCCGGTCCGCGGCACATACAAAGGCTACGACATCGTCTCGATGCCGCCACCGAGCTCCGGCGGAGTCGTGCTGCTCGAGATGCTCAATATCGTTGAGCCTCTGGATCTCAAGGCCAAGGGGCTCCTGACTCCGCCGGCGCTGCACCTGCAGATCGAGGCGATGCGGCGCGCGTACCTCGATCGCGCGCGTCACCTCGGGGATCCGGATTTCGTTGACGTTCCAGTGACCAGGTTGACATCGAAAAACTACGCCCGCACCGTGGCGGCCACGATCACCCCCGACAAGGCATCGAGCAGCGTTGAACTCGGGAAAGACATCGTGACCGTGCCGGCTGACGAGTCAAATGAGACGACGCACTTCTCGGTGCTCGACCGCAACGGCCTCGCCGTCACGAGCACCTACACGCTCGAAGGCAGCTACGGTTCACACGTCGTCGTCAAAGGGACAGGGTTCCTCCTCAACAACGAGATGGGCGACTTCAACCGGAAGCCCGGCGAGACAAACCTGACCGGCGACATCGGCACGCCTCCGAACCTCATCGCACCGCGCAAAACAATGTTGAGCTCGATGACGCCGACGATGGTCATCAAGGATGGCCGGCTCGTGCTTCTGACAGGATCGCCGGGCGGGCGGACGATCATCAACACCGTTTTCACGATCGTGCTCGGCGTGGTCGAATACGGCCTCAACGGGCGCCAGGCAGTCGACCTCGCCCGGATGCATCATCAGTGGCTGCCGGATCGCGTCACGCTCGAGGACAAAGCGGTGCCTGCAGAGGTTCTGGCGACGCTGCGGGCGATGGGGCACGAAGTTCGGACGCTCTCCCGGCAGGGCGACAGTCGGACGCTCCCCCGGCAGGGCGATGCGCACAGTATTTGGGTGGCGCCCGATGGCATGGCCTATGGCGTCGAGGACAGGCGTACGCCTGACTCGAAGGCATCGATCCCGCAGGGTTTGACACCGACTGCGCCGGGACGGTAGGCTGTTGGCTCACATGTTTCGGGACTTCGTTCAGCACGGACACCGGCATCACCATTCCCACCCGAACGGCGGGCCGGTCGAGTTCTGCGCGACATAGTCACGATTCAGAAGCGCTCAACCGAATTCACCAGGCCTCGCCGGACACCCGGCGAGGCTTTTTTGCTTTATGGACTTCACTAAACTCTATTTATGAACTTTTCGAAATTAGACGGGCTGATTCCCGCCGTCATCCAGGACGACGTGTCGAACGAGGTCCTGATGGTCGGCTTCATGAACCAGGAGGCGCTCGATCGCACCGTCGCGACCGGGTTTGCGACCTTCTTCAGCCGCACTCGCGGGCAGCTGTGGATGAAGGGCGAAACCTCCGGCAACCGGCTGCAGGTCGAGCGGATTCTTGTCGACTGCGACGAGGATACCGTGCTCGTGCGAGTCACGAGGCTTGGAGATGGGAACGTGTGCCATACAGGCGCGCGAACGTGTTTCAGCGAGTGGCGGGGACCAGAGCCGCCGCAGGGCGCAAACCGCGTGCCGTCGTCGTCCGGGGACACTCAAGGTTGAGTGTCCCCGGTAGGAAAACCATGCCAAACAAGATCAAGCTCGGGATTCCAAAAGGCTCGCTGCAGGACGCGACGATTCAACTCTTCGCGCGCGCCGGGTTCAACATCTACGCCAGCACACGATCGTATTTCCCGGCGATCGACGATCCGGAAATCGACTGCATGTTGATCCGCGCGCAGGAGATGGCCCGCTACGTCGCCGACGGGGTGTTGGACGCGGGGCTCACCGGCCAGGACTGGATCGCCGAGCACGCCGCTGGCAACGGCGGGGCCGGCGAGACGACGGCGATTGTTCGGCTGGCCGACCTCGTCTACGCCAAGCAGAGCTTCGGCAAGGTGCGGTGGGTGCTCGCGGTCCCCGAGGAGTCGACCTATCGGACGCCGCAGGATCTCGAAGGCGCAACCATCGCGACCGAGCTGGTTCGCGCCACGCAAGCGTACTTCGCCCGGCTTGGGGTCAACGTCAACGTCGAGTTCTCGTGGGGCGCGACCGAGGTCAAGCCGCCGACGCTGGCCGACGCGATCGTCGAAGTCACCGAGACCGGGTCGTCGCTCCGCGCCAACCGGCTGCGGGTGATCGACACGGTCATGGAGTCGAACACCCAGCTCATCGCCAACGCGCGCGCGCTCGACGATCAGTGGAAGAGGACGAAGCTCGATAACATCGCGCTGCTCCTGAAAGCCGCCATCGAGGCGCAGGGCCGCGTCGGGATCATGCTCAACGTGAGGAAAGACGACCTCGAGACGGTGCTGGCGCTTCTGCCCGCGCTGCAACAGCCGACGATCTCGCCGCTCAGCGATGCCTCGTGGGTAGCGCTCAACACGATCATCGAGGAACGGACCGTCCGCGACCTCATTCCGAAGCTGAAGGCGGCGCGCGCGCAGGGGATCGTGGAGTACCCGCTGAACAAGATTGTGCTCTGAGCACGCGGATTTCGATCACGTCACGGGACGCGGATCACGCGGATTTTGATCGACATCACGGGACGACAGGGGACATTAGTTTAGAACCTGTCGATAAATCGCGAGGGCCGTCTTAGTAGTGCGAGCGAGCGCGCGAGCGAGCCACGCGACCGGAGCGCGCCGGCGAAGCGGCGCGCGAGAGAGCGTGTCGGGGAGTCCGAGGGGCAAAGCCCCTCGGGAAAGACTAGATAGGCAGCAGATGCAGATCATCCAGTCATCGAATGCTCGTGCCGTCGCGTCATTGCTCGATGCGCGCCCGGGAAAGGACCCCGCGCTCCAGCGGCGCGTGGCATCGATTGTCGAGCGAGTGCGGCGCGACGGCGACTCGGCGCTGGCCCGGTACGCTCGCCGGTTCGATGGTCTCAACGAACCGATTGAAGTCACCCGCCGCGAGCTCGACAAGGGCGCGACGCTCGTCGACCGCGGCGTTCGCAAGGCGATCGCCTTCGCGTCAAAAAACATCAGGTCGGTCGCCGAGCGTCAACGACCGCGACCGTGGAAAGTGAGTCCGGTCCCTGGCGTGATGATCCGTCAGCGTGTCGTGCCGCTCGATCGCGTCGGCTGCTACGTGCCTGGGGGACGATATCCGCTACCCTCGTCGCTGCTGATGGCGGTCATCCCGGCGCGAGTGGCCGGTGTACCCGAAGTGATCGTCATGTGCCCGCGCCCGGATCCGACTGTCATGTATGCCGCGCTCGAGGCGGGCGTCTCGCGCCTGTTCCGGCTGGGCGGCGCCCACGCGATCGCAGCGATGGCCTACGGGACGCGGCGGGTCCCGCGCGTCGATCGCATCGTCGGCCCTGGAAACGCGTACGTCGCCGCCGCCAAGGCCCTGGTGTCACGCGACTGCGCCATCGATTTCTTCGCCGGCCCGAGCGAGATTGCGATTGTGTCGAGCTCCGGCAGAGCGGCATGGATCGCGGCCGATCTCATCGCTCAGGCCGAGCACGACCCTGAGGCACGAGCGATTCTCGTGACGCCGAGTGCCCGCCTCGCAGCGGCAGTGTCGCGCGAAGTAACGCGACGGCTGCCGTCTGAGGGGCCGGCGCGACAGTCACTCGCTTCGCACGGCGGCATCGTGGTGACGCGGACACTCGACGAGGCGATCGCCCTCGTGCAACGCCTCGCGCCGGAGCATGCCGTGTGCGACTCCGCCGCCGTCGCTCGCGCGCCTGACGCGCGCCGGCACGGTGTTTGTCGGCCCGTACAGCGCGCAGGCGTCAGGCGATTACGTGACTGGTTCGAACCATGTGCTGCCAACCGGCGGCGCCGCCGCGGCCCGCGGCGGCTTGAGCACGGCCGACTTCACGCGGGTCACCACGGTGCAGCGAGTCACCGCCGCCGGGCTGCGGCGGATCGCCCCGTCAGGCATCGCGCTCGCCGTCGCCGAGGGACTCCAGGCGCATGCCGACTCCCTGAGGATTCGGATGCCGGCGGCCAGATCGTCTCCAGAACGAGCGCGGTGATGACCTACGAGTACGAGAAAGTGCTGACGCCATCGACTGGGCTACGGCTGCACCTGAACGAGAACACGGCGGGCTGCTCGCCGAAGGTCATCGAGGCGCTGCGGGCGCTGACGCGGACTGACGTTGGTTTCTATCCCGACTATGACGCCGTCATCTCTGCGTGCGCCAGGCGGCTGGGCGTCGCGACCGAGCAACTGGTGCTGACCAACGGCCTCGACGAAGGCATTCTAGCAATTACGGTCGAAGCGCTGCGGGTCCGCGGCACGATCGTCCCGGACGCGATCGTCGTGGTTCCAGCCTTCGACATGTATGCGTCGACGGCGGCGGCGGCGGGCGCGCGCGTGGTCGAAGTACCGCTCGGTCCCGATTTCACGTTTCCGGCTGACCGGATACTCGCGGCGATCGGACCCGATACGCGATTACTGTTTCTGACCAGCCCGAACAATCCGACCGGCCTTTCGATCCCGAAGGCCGATATCGTGCGGATCGCTCGCGCGGCTCCGCACGTGCGGGTGCTCGTCGACGAGGCCTATGCTGACTTCGCGAACACCACTCTGATCGGCGATCCGGACGTGGGCGCGCTTCCCAATATCTTCATCGGGCGCACGTTCGCCAAGGCGTACGGCCTGGCCGGCGTGCGCGCCGGCGCGATCGTCGGGCAGGCCCAGGCGCTCGTGCCGCTCAGGCACATCGTTCCACCGTTCAGCCTCAACATCTGCGCGACCGTGGCCCTCACGGCAGGCCTGGCCGACCTGGCCTATTACGAGTGGTACCTCGAGCAAGCAAGGACATCGAAAACGATCCTGTACTCGGCGCTCGACAAGGCCGGCGTTCGCTACTGGCCGAGCGACGCCAATTTCGTGCTGGCCGCCTTCGGCGATCGCGCCGGCGCCGTCGTCAAGGGGCTGGCGGCGCGCGGCATACACGTCCGCGACAAGTCGCGCGACCCCGCGTGCCCGGGATGCCTTCGCATCACGACCGGCGTGGTCGAGCACACACAGGCGTGCATTCGCGCGCTCGAGGAGGTTCTGTGCGGCGAGGAGTAATCGAGAGGCAGACGACCGAGACTTCGATCTCGATCCGGCTGGCGCTCGACGGGCGAGGACGATACGACGTGCGGACCGGTATCCGGTTTCTCGACCACATGCTCGAGCTCTTCACGCGCCACGGCGGCTTCGACCTGCGAATCAGGGCCGAAGGTGACCTCGACGTCGATCAGCACCATACGGTTGAGGATATCGGCATCGCGCTCGGCGAAGCGGTCGAAGCGGCGCTCGGCTCGCGGCGGGGGATCAACCGGGCCGGCTATTTCGTTATGCCGATGGACGAATCAATTGGCGTCGTCGCCATCGATCTCGGCGGCCGCGCTCACGCCGTCGTCGACGCACGCGTCAAGACGCAAAAGGTCGGCGATCTACAGGCAGATCTGCTGACCGACTTCTTCGAGGGCTTTGCCCGCGGCGCGCGCGCCAACGTTCACCTCAAGGTGCTGTACGGACGGTCCGATCACCACAAGGTCGAGGCGCTCTTCAAGGCCTTCGGGCGCGCCTTGCGCATGGCCTGTTCACGGGATAGGCGGCTCTCGAAAGTGATGCCGAGCACCAAGGGGCTGCTCTAGCAATGCTGAGTGCTGAATGCTGAAGTGAATTGCGAATGGCGATCGCTCTAATCGACTATCGTGCCGGAAATCTGACGTCCGTGCGCAAGGGTTTTGCGGCGGTAGGCGCGGAGCTCTACACGCCCTCTGCCGCGGCCGACCTCGCGCGGGCGGACGGAATCGTCGTGCCTGGCGTGGGGCATTTCGGGGCGACGGCGTTTCTCGACCGGTGCGTGGCGGAGCGAGATTCAGGCTGCGGTCGCCGACGGCCGGCCGCTCCTCGGCATCTGCCTCGGGCTGCAGTGGCTCTTCGACGGCAGCGAGGAAGCACCGCTGCCCGGTCTCGGCGCGATCGCGGGACAGTGCACGCGGCTGCGGCCGATCGTGAAAGTGCCGCACGTCGGCTGGAACTCGCTCGAAGTGACCCGGCCCTCGGCGCTCCTCGACGGCATTCCCGATGGCACGCAGGTGTACTTTACGCACTCGGTACGCAGCACCCGTCACCGCAGCGTGCGTCGCCGCGACAACGCACGGAGAAAGATTCGCCGCCGCAGTCGAGCGCGATCACGTTTGGGGCGTTCAGTTCCATCCCGAAAAGTCGGGACGAGCAGGCCTGAAGATCCTGGAAAACTTCACGGCTCGTGTCAGTGAACGTCGAACCTTGAACCCTGAACCTTGAACCCTGAACCTTGAACCCTGAACCTTGAACCCGTAGAACATGCTCTCGAAACGCATCATTGCCTGCCTCGACGTGCGCGACGGTTCCGTCGTCAAGGGCATCAATTTCGAAGGGCTGCGCCGCGCCGGCGACCCTGCTGAGCTCGCGGAACGCTACAACGCCGAGGGCATCGACGAGCTCGTGATCCTCGACGTGACGGCGACAATCGAAGGGCGACGGGCACTCGAGGCGACGATTCGTGAGGTCTCGGCACGGCTGTTCATCCCCCTGGCAGTTGGCGGCGGCATTCGACGTCGAGGCCGACGCGGCGGCGGCGATCGACGCGGGCGCCGACAAGGTCAGCATCAATTCGGCCGCCCTTTCGGACCCGACACTCGTGACCACGCTCGCCGAGCGCTACGGCAGCCAGGCTGTCGTCGTGGCAATTGACGCCAAGCAGAACGGCGATCGGTTCGATGTCTTCGCGCGGAGCGGCAAGGTGCAGACCGATCGCGATGCCGTCGAATGGGCGGTCGAAGCCGAGGCGCGCGGCGCCGGAGAGATCCTGCTGACCTCGATCGATCGCGACGGCACGCGGGCCGGGTTCGACTGCCAGTTGACGGCAGCGGTCTCGAGCGCGGTCTCGATACCTGTGATCGCGTCGGGCGGCGCCGGGTCGTTCGATCACTTCTTCGACGTCTTCACGGGTGGCAGGGCGGACGCCGCGCTTGCCGCATCGATCTTCCACTACTCCGAGCACGCGGTTGCGGATCTCAAGCAGTTTCTGAGCGCTCGTGGCGTGCCAATGCGTCAGGTCGAATCGGGGTCCTGAACGATGCTCATACCATCGATAGATCTTCAAGGCGGGCGAATCGTTCAGCTCGTCCAGGGCGAACGCCTGGCCGTCGAGACCACCGACGTCGACGGATGGATTGAACGCTTCACCGGCTATTCAAAGGTGCAGCTCATCGACCTCGACGCCGCCAAGAACGCCGGCGCGAACGAGGCGCTCATCGCCACCATCTGCGCGCGTCTGCCCTGCCGCGTCGGCGGCGGCATCCGCACACCCGAACGAGCGCAGGCGCTCGTAGCGCTCGGCGCCTCCGGCGTCATCCTCGCGTCTTCTCTCTTCAAAGGCGGCGCCGTCGATCTCGAGTTCGCCCGACGTGTGTCTGAAGCGGTCACCCCCGACCGCTTTATTGCCGCCGTCGACAGCCGCAGCGGTCACGTCGTCGTCGACGGCTGGCGGACGATGCTCGACCTGACCCCCACTGAAGCAGTGCGCGCGCTCGAGCCATACGCGGGCGAGTTCTTGTACACGCACGTCGATCGCGAAGGGCTGATGCAAGGAACAGACATGGCCGCGATCCAGGCCGTTCGCAACGCCACCACTCGGAGGCTGACCGCCGCCGGCGGCATCACGACGCTGGAAGAAGTGGCGTTTCTCGATTCGATCAACGTGGACGCTGTGGTCGGCATGGCGATCTACACCGGCCGGATGAGCCTGCCGACCGGCCCTGGGAAGCCGCGCTAAGCGACTTCTGGAGTACTCTTCGGCCTGATGCGGCTCCCGATCGTCAGGCTCAGCCTGCTTCTTGTTTCATTCGCGATCGCGACCTCGGCCGGTTGCGGGCGGCCGCCGGGCCTGTTCTCCGAGCCAAATGCTCGCGCGCACATTGGGATGCTCGCCGGCACAATCGGCAGCCGAGCGGTCGGGACACCTGCCAACGCCACTGCTCGGACCTACATCACCGACCAGCTTCGGCTCTTCGGTTTCGAGGTTCGCGTACAGGAGGCCGATGCGCGGCGGGCTCCCATCGGGCTGACCGCGCGCGTCTCCAACATCATCGCGGTACGCCCAGGAAAGCGTCCGGAGGCGATGGCCATCGTCTCTCACTACGACTCGGTTCCGGAAGGCCCGGGCGCGGCGGACGACGCATTCGGCGTCGGCGTGTCTCTCGAGGCCGCTCGCGTCCTGGCCGCTCGATCGGATCGCAACTGGACGTTGATGATCCTCATCACCGACGGCGAGGAGGCCGGCCTGATGGGCGCCGCGGCGCTCGTCACCGACCGCGAGGTCACGAGCCGGCTTCAGGCGTACGTCAACCTGGAGGCGATCGGCTCGGCAGGAACTCCAACGCTCTTCGAAACCGGTCCGGGCAACGCGTGGATCGTCGCACCCTGGGCCCGCTTGGCTCCCAACCCTGCCGGCGCGTCTTATGGTCTCGAGATCTATCGTCGCCTGCCAAACGACACCGATTTTTCAATCTTGAAACGTCAGGGGATTCCCGGTCTGAACTTCGCGGCGGTCGAGGACAGTTACGCGTATCACACGACCCGCGACACACCCGAGCGGCTGTCGCCGGCGACCGTCCGCACCGCCGGCGAGCAAGTCGTCGCGATCATGACCGCGCTCGACGCCGTCGACATCACCCAGCGCTCGACCGTCAATCCAACGTTTTTCGACATCGCACGAAGAACGGCCTTCTCATACGGTCCGACCGCGAACCTGGTTTCCGCTGGCGCGGCGTTGCTCCTCGGCGTCGTCGCCTGGGTAAGAGTGATGGGCGCAGTGATCCGCCTCGAGGGTTTGCTTCGGTGGGTGCTCACGACCCTCTGGACGCTCGTTGGATCGGTCGCCGTCGTCGCGTCGATGGTCGGCGCGACCTGGGCTCTGCGCGCGGCGCGCGAGGTGTATCACCCCTGGTACGCGAGACCCGGCCGACTGTTTCTGCTGCTCATCGCCGTCGGCCTGACCGTTGGGTGGAGCATCGCGCGATTGGGCCAATGGCTGCCGAAACGGGCACATGGCGTGCGCCACCCGCTTGTCGCGTGGAGCATCGCCCTGCCGTGCTGGGTTGCGCTCGGCGCCGTCACGATCTGGCTCGCGCCCGGCGCCGCTTACTTGTGGCTCCTTCCCCTGCTCAGCGCCGGCTTGCTGCTCTCGATTATCCCCACGGCGAACGCCTTCGCGGTACGCGCCGTCTCCGCCGTCGTCTTTGTGATCACCGCCGCGCTCTGGCTGAATACCGCGAAGTCGCTGCTCTATTTCATGGTCCCGATGTTCGGGCGACTGCCAATTGTCACGCCGGCATACGTCTACGCAGCGGTCATGACGGTGGCCGGCCTGATGCTCGTGCCTCCACTCGTCGCCACCATCGCCAAGTCGCGCCCCTTCGTGCGGCCGTCGCTCGAGACCGCTCTGTGCCTCTTTGCTGTCGCTGCGACCGCCGGATTCGCCTATGGCGCGCCCGGCTACACGGAGGAGCAACCGCTTCGACGGTCGGCGCGCGCCATCCAGGAGGGCGATGGACCGGCAATCTGGGACGTGGGATCCATCGAGCCCGGCATCGACCTCGCCGAAGGCGCTCCGACGGGGTGGATGCCGACGTCAGCCGCGCCGAACGCCGCCGTGCCATTTCGACGCTTGCCCCAGCCGTTCGTTTTTCGATCGAACGGACCCAACCTCGGTCCGGCGCCGATCACCATCGCCACCGCGACGGTCGAGCCGCTCGAAGCGGGCACCGAGCTTTCGGTGACCGTCCTTCCGGCAAGTCCCGGCCTTGGCGTCTCGTTCGTGCTGCCAGCGGGCCTCGAGCCCGCCAGGTCGAATCTCCCGGGGGTGACCCGGCTCGGTCACTGGACGGCGACGTACCGGGCGCCAACGCCCGAGGGCCTGATGTTTCGGGCGAGCTTCGGGCGCCAAACTCCAGAAGGGGCCGCCCGTCTGCGCGAGCTTCGCGTCGTCGCGACGGCTGCCGGGTCCGCGGACGGCGCCATCTGGGAGGCGCCGTCGTGGCTGCCGTCATCGCGCACCGCCTGGACGGTCGAGGCCTTCTGGATCGTGGCGCCGTTCGCCCTGCCGATTGCGCCTGTGCCGCCGCTACGTTAGACTACGTAGCGGTTACGGTATTCGGCGTAATTGCCCGAGCCAAGACCTCGCGCGCCATGGCCAATCTGACCAACCCGTTCGTTTACGGAGAGATCGTGCCGGTGACGGCGTTCGTCGACCGCGAAGTCGAGCTCGACCGGCTTGGCCGGGATCTCCATGCCGGCCAGAAGATCTTCCTCATTTCGCCGCGCCGGTATGGCAAGTCGTCGCTGGTCCGCCAGGCCTTGAAGAGTGCGGCTCGAAGCGGCGCGCTGACCGTCGAAGTCCAGGTCAGCAGCTACAGCTCCTACGTCGCGTTCCTCGAGGGCTACGCCCGGGCGTTGGCGTCGGCCGAAACGCGGCTGGAACGCGCCCGATCGTGGTTGAGCGAGATGCTGACCGGGGTTCGGCCCGAGGTGCGGATTGAACCCGACGAGACGGGCCGCGGCCAGATCGCGGTCTCCTTCCCCTCGGTCCGAAGCGATCGCGACGTGTCTCACCTTGCCCACCAGGTCTTCGCGCTGCCAGGCCGAATCGCGGAATCCAGGCGGCGCCGGATGGCGATCGCGCTCGACGAATTCCAGGGAATCGCGGCGTTCAACGGCGGCAGCGTCGAGCACGCGCTCCGCGCCGCGGTCCAGCAGCAACGGCAAGTGGGTTATGTCTTCTCCGGTTCCGAGCCGACGCTGATGGAGAGGATGCTCGGCAAGAGCCGGCCGTTCTACAAGGCCGGCCCGGTGATGCGCCTGCAGAAGATCCCTGCGGATCGGTTTGCCGCGTTCATCGAATCCCGGTTCAAGGCCACCGGCTTCCGGCCCGCGGCCGGGCTTGGCGCCGCGATTGTCGACCTCGCCGGCAATCTGCCTTACGACGTCCAGCGTCTGGCGCACGAGGTCTGGGACGATGTGAAGGCTGGACCGGGACGGACCGCGGATCTCGAGGACCTGCATGGCACGTTGAAGCGACTGCTCGGCGAGCACGAAACGCTCTTCGAGGGCACGTGGCAGCGCCTGACGCTGACGCAGCGGGCCGCGCTTCGCGCCGCGGTGCTCGAAGATGGACGGGAGCTTCTCTCGGGAGACGTGCGCGCGCGCCATCGGCTGAGCGGGACGTCGACTGTCCAGGCCTCGCTCGCGGCGCTGGTGCGCGAGGATATCCTGACGCGCGAGGGGACGCGCTACGCGGTCGTGGATTCGCTGTTTCGGGAATGGGTCGCGCGGCGGACGTTCTAGCTAGGGCCACGGCCACCAACTGTCCCGAATTTTCACAGGAGATCAGGAGACCAGGAGGTTGATATTTGAAGGCCAGAACAACTCCTGATCTCCTGATCTCCTGTTCGCGTCGGGCGAGCGATGGGAGAACGCCACTGTGAAGCATTTGCTCGAACGTCTCGGGCTTGGCCGCCCGGAGCTCAGGGCCTGGGCCATGTACGACTGGGCCAACTCGGCGTTCCAGACGACCATCATCGCCGCGGTCTTCCCCATCTACTTCCACAACGTCGTCGCCACTGATCTCGGCGACCGCCTGTCCACGAGCCGGTTCGCCTGGGCGACGACGATCGCGATCGTGATCGTGGCGCTGGTGGCGCCGCTACTCGGCGCGATCGCCGATTACGCGGCGATGAAGAAGAAGATGCTTGGCGCCTTCCTCGCGATCGGCGTCGTCGCGACGCTGGCGATGTACTGGATTCGCGCGGGCGACTGGCTGTTCGCGCTGACGCTGTTCGTCCTCGGCAACGTGGCGGTGGCCGGCAGCATCGTGTTTTACGAGTCGCTGCTTCCGCATCTGGTGAGCGAGCAGGAGCTCGACCGTGTGTCCTCGGCTGGATACGCCATCGGCTATCTCGGAGGCGGCGTGCTGCTCGCCATCAACCTGCTGATGATCCAGCAGCCTGCCTGGTTCGGCATCGCCGACACCGGAACGGCCGTACGACTGTCGCTTGCAAGCGTGGGGATCTGGTGGTTGGTGTTCTCGATCCCGCTGTTCCGCCGCGTGCCGGAGCCGCCGCGCCGGATCGAGCCCGACGAAACACCGAGCGCCAGCCTCGTCGGCACGGGCGCGCGACGCCTGGTCGAAACGTTCCGGGAACTGAGGCGCTTCAAACAGGCGTTCCTGCTGCTGGTCGCGTTTCTCGTTTACAACGATGGCATCCAGACCATCATCAGGATGGCGACGACGTTCGGCAGCCAGATCGGCATCGATCAGGGCGCGATGATCACGGCGCTGCTCATCACGCAGTTCATCGGCGTGCCCTTTGCGTTTCTGTTCGGGATCGTTGCCGGACGCATCGGCGCCAAGACAGCCGTCTTCGTTGGTCTCGGCGTCTACGCGTTCATCATCACGCTTGGCTACAACATGACGACGGCGACGCATTTCTACGCGCTCGCCATCATGGTTGGCATGGTGCAGGGCGGAACCCAGGCGCTCAGCCGTTCGCTCTTCGCGAGCATGATCCCGAGGCACAAGTCGTCGGAGTTCTTCGCGTTCTTTGGCGTGTTCGAACGTTATGCCGGGGTTCTCGGCCCGCTGGTCTTTGCCGTGATGGTCGACGCGACTGGACAGAGCCGGAACGCGATGCTGGCGGTGCTGGGGTTTTTCGTGATCGGCGGCGCGATTCTCACCTTCGTGGACGTCGACGCTGGCCGCCGCGCGGCGCGGCAGGCCGAGATCGGGTAGCGGATCACATGAACGTGATATGAGCACGCGCGCGAACCCGGCGGTCCGCTGGCTCGCCAGAGCCGCCTGCTGGATCTTCTACCGGACTGATCGGATCGGAGAAGTTCCACCGCACGGCGCCGTGCTTCTGCTCCCGAATCACCCGAACGCGCTGCTCGACCCTGCGCTCGTGTGGGCATCGGCCGAGCGCGACGTGAGGTTTCTCGCCAAGTCGACGCTCTTCCACACTCCACTCAGGCCCGTGCTCGCAGGCGCCGGCGCCATTCCCGTTTATCGGAAGCGCGATGCGGGCGTCGACACCTCGAAGAACGCCGAGACCTTCGACGCCGTCTCGGCCGCCCTGGCGGCTGGCGACGCGATCTGCATATTTCCTGAAGGGATCAGCCATTCGACGGGTCGGCTCGAGCCACTCCGCACCGGCGCGGCGCGGATGGCGCTCGCCGCCGAACGTGACGGGACAGCGGTGATGCTCGTCCCGGTCGGCCTCAACTTCGATCGCAAGACCGCGTTTCGTTCGCGCGTGACGGTTGTCTTCGGTCAGCCGTTCTCAGGTCGCGACCTGCTGCAGGAAGACACGGATTCGACCACTCAACAGGCGACGAGTGATGCGACGGCCGTGCGGCAATTGACTGAGCGCATGGCCGAGCGCATGCGCCGCCTGCTCATCGAAGCCGACCCTCGCGCCGACGCCGCCCTCGTCGAACGCGTCGATCGTCTGTACGCCGCCGCGCGCGCCCGGCCAGCCGATCCTGCCGAGCGCCTCGCCAGACGCCGGGCGATTGCGGATGGAATGGAGCGGCTCCGCCGCGCCGATCCGGAACGATACGAACGGATCCTGCTGCGGCTGCGCCGTTACGATCAGCGGCTGCAGCGGTTCGGGCTTCGCGATCGACATCTCGACTGGCAGGTCTCGACGCGCGACGCCGCGACGTTTGCGCGCGCGCGAGATCGCGCTCGGGATTGTCCTGCTGCCCCTCTGCGTGCTCGGCCTCGTCGTCTTCTTCGTTCCGTATCAACTGACCGGGTTCATCGCCAGACGCGTCGCCCGTGAGCGCGACGTGGTCGCCACCGCCCAGTTGTTCTCCGGCCTCGTCATCTACGGTGCGTGGCTCGTCGCACTTGGTGCACTCGTCTGGCTGGCGGCCGGACCAATCGCCGCTGTCGTGGCGACGCTCGTCGTGCCCGCCGTCGCAGTCGCCGCGCTATTCGCGCTCGAGCGCGAGTCGGCAGTTCTCGACGCAGTGCGTGCGTGGTGGCTGCTGCGCCGCGCGCATCGCGATACCCGGGCCCGCCTGCGGCGCCGGCGATCTGAACTGGCCGACCTGCTCGACGAGGTCAACCAGTGGCTGAATCCGAGGCAGGATGGCGACAGATAAGAACAGGAGTTCAGGAGTTAGGAGTTCACTGGTCTTTCCAGAAGTCCTCTTGATCTCCTGATCTCCTGTTCAGGATTGAGGCAAGGTCTCCTGGCCGTGGTTCAATTCAGCAGGAACTTCTGCACGAAGAGCACCCACGCGTACTGGTTGAAATCGTTCGTGGTCTGCGTGAATTCTTCGTGGCCGGCGTCGTACACGACATACCAGACCGGGGTGCCGTTGGCGCGGACCGCGCGAACCATCGCGTCGGCCTGATTGAGGGGAACGCGCACGTCTTTCGCGCCTTGAGCGACGAAGAGCGGAATCTTCAGTTTCGCCGCATGGGTCAGCGGCGAAATGCTCTTGAGGAATGCCCGCATCTCCGGATCTGCCGGATTCCCGTACTCGCGCAGCCGATCACGCTGCCGTGCCGGGTCGGTACCGTCGAGAAACGCCACGAAGTCGCTCAGGCCAAAACCCGCGAAGGCGCATCGGATCCGATCCCCGTAGGCAATGGCCGAGGCGAACGTGATGTAGCCGCCATAGCTGACACCCGTGATCATCACGCGGTTCGTATCGAACTCGGAGTGGGCGCCAATCCAGTCGAGTAGCGCGCCGATGTCCTTGACCGCATCTTCGCGATTCCGGCCATCGTCGAGGTGCTCGTAGGTTTTGCCAAAACCGCCCGAGCCGCGGATGTTGGGGTAGATGATCGCCATACCCAGCTCGTTGCGGAAGTAGTTGCTCCGCCCCAGGGCGCGAGGCCGCTCGCGGGTCTCGGGTCCGCCGTGGACGTTGATCATCACGGGACGTGGGCCGGTGAACCGCTTCGCCGGACGGTAGAGGATCCCGGGGATCATGCGGCCATCAAAACTCTTCCAGTGAATGATCTCGGCATCCGGCAACGAGTCCTGGCTCACGCCGCCCATCTCGCTGGTCGTCCATCGTTCCACCCTGCCGCTCTTGACGTCGACGACATACACGTCGCGGAACGTGCGAGCGCCAGCAAACTCGATCGCCAGGGCGGTTCCCGAACCATGCCAGCTCACATTCCAGATGATGCCGGGCGGGATCCCCTGCACCCGGCGTCGTGTCCGCGTGTTCGCGTCGACGAGCTGCAACTCGCTCGTGGCGCCCCGGTCGGCGACGACGGCGATGAGGCTTCCGACAGGCGATACGGAGAAGGCCTCGACGCCGACGCCCTCTTCACTCACCGGCGTCCACGCTCCGGACGCAAGATTGTGCTTCCAGACTCTCGTGACTTCGGAATCGCGGTCGCTCAGCGCAAACACAGATCGTCCATCGGCGCTGAACTGCGCCGCTGTCCAGCGCGCGGGTTGGCCCGTCTGCGGCGTGACGAGCCGTCGCCGCCCGGAGTCGACGGCGATCCGCCAGAGGCGTGTCTCCGGGGATCCCACGATCGACTCCTGCGCCAGGAGCTCCCGGTCGTCCGCCGACCAGTCGAGCACGTCCCAGCCGCCATCGAATTCTCCCAGCGCCCGCTCACTGCCCTCTTCGAGCGGGTTCATGACCCACAGGTCGCGATCCTTGCCGTTTCGCCGTGTGGACGAGTACGCGATGAGGCCCTGGCGATGGGAAAAGACGGGGACACCATGCCGGGATTTGGCGTCGGTCAGGAGCGTGATGCGGCCCGAGTCGAGGTCGTACCGGAAAAGCTGCATCGCCTCGCCGCCACCTGACGTGTCTTTGCGGAACACGAAGTATCGTCCGCCCGGCTCGTAGGAGGCGCCGCCGGTGACGCCATCACGGAAGAAGGTCAGCTGCGTTCGCGCGCCGCCCGGGCTCCGTACCTCGTGGATCTGCGCGACGTTACCGAAGGCGGTCGAGATGAGGATGCGGCGCCGGGTCGGGTGCCAACCGAGGAAGCGAGCCTGCCGAAACTGGCCGTAAGGCGCCACGGCGTCGACAATCGACATCGGAATAGGCGGCACGCCATCGACTCTGGTGCGATCGGGAACGGCGAGCGACACATCCTGCGCGTACGCGCACACGGGCAGGAGCAGAATCAATGCGACGCGCAGGAAATAGCGCATGGAATCGGCCCGAAGCGAGCAGGGGAATCTGGGGAGAAGCCTCAACAATTATAGTGCAAACTCAGTTGCCGTCTCGCTCGTCAAACCATACCGACGTGCGCGGTTCTGCGCACGACAGGGTCCGGTCCGCCCCGAAGAAGAAGAGGCGGACGCTAGGGAGGGCGCGACACGGCGAAGGCCCACCGTAGTGTCCGGCGCGGAAGTGCACGGTTCTGCCGGGCCATGCATGGCCTGGCAACGTTTTCGGCAAGGACATCTTCATGAAAATCGTCATCGCTGGCGGCTCGGGATTCCTCGGCAGCCCGCTGGCCGAGATGTACGCCGAAGACGGGCACGACGTCCGCGTGCTGACGCGCTCGCTCCAATCTGGAGAGACGCGGCACGACCCGGGCACCGGCGTCCCTGGCATCACGCGGGTCGGGTGGAAAGCAGACGGCGCGAGCGGACCATGGGCGACCGTCGTCGAAGCCGCCGACGGGGTCATTAATCTCTCGGGCGAGTCGCTGGCTTCGAAACGCTGGTCGGTCGAGGCGAAGAAGCAGTTGCGGGAGAGCCGACTCCTCGCGACGCGAAGCCTCGCGATGGCGATCAGAGGCGCCGCGTCGCCGCCGGCGGTTCTGGTGAGCGGCAGCGCAGTTGGATTCTACGGGCCGGCCGATTCCAGAGCGATCACGGAGACCGATCCGGCCGGCAGCGATTTCCTCGCCGAGCTCTGCGTCGATTGGGAACGCGAGGCCCAGCAGGCCGAGCGCCCGGGCACACGCGTCGTTCTGCTCAGGACCGGCGTCGTCCTCGAACGATCGGGAGGCGCGTTGCCGGAAATGATGCGACCGTTCAAGTTCTTCGTTGGCGGGCCGATCGGATCAGGACGTCAATACGTGTCGTGGATCCATCGCCTCGATTGGATCGAGATCGTGCGGTGGATCGTCCAGACGCCGAGCGTCAGTGGACCGGTGAACGCGACCGCGCCCCATCCCGTCACCAACCGCCACCTCTCGACCGCCCTCGGTCGCGCCATGCATCGGCCCAGCCTGCTGCCCGCGCCAGGCTTCGCCGTGAAGATCGTGCTCGGCGAGTTCGCCACCACGGTGCTGACCGGCCAGCGCGTTCTCCCGGCGCGCGCGCAGAAGGAGGGGTACCACTTCCGCTATCCGGAAATCGAACAGGCGTTCCGCGGGATATTTGGGGACTGAGTTGTGGCCGGTTCAGGGTTCACGGTTCAAGGTTCATGGTTCAGAGTTCGTTAGTCAGAACCTTGAACCCTGAACCGTGAACCCTGAACCAGCACAATTCAGACAAAACCCGGTCCATTCCGGTAGTCCCCGCCGAGAATCGCCGCCGAGTCCGAGCCGAGCCAGTTGTCGATGACCTTGGCGTACACCGACCGGAAGTCGGTCTCGTAGCGGACGTCCTGGTTGTTGTTCTCGAGCGTCGGGTTGCCGTTGGCGCTGAGGTCAGGCGCCGTTCCGTAGATCCCGCCGCGCACGCTGCCGCCCATCGCCATCATCATGCTGGCGGCGCCATGATCGGTTCCACTGCTGCCGTTCTCGCTGATTCGCCGACCGAACTCGGAAAACTGGATCACCAGCGTGTCCGACAGCAGCCCCTGATTGAGCAAGTCGCGGTAGAAAGCGAACAGTCCCCCGTTGAGCGTCGTCATCAGGTTGTTGTACGAGCTGTTGGCGACGTTGGTGTTCTGGCCAGCGTGGGTGTCATAGCCGCCGGTCTGCACCCAGTAGATGCTCGTCCCGAGCCCGCGTGAGATCGCGCCGGCAACCATCTGGAGTGCCTGCCCGAACCCGTTATTGGGGTAGGTCACGCTCGGCGCGTAGGTCGCCACCTGGGCAACGCGATCGAGCGTGGCGAACGCGGCCTGCGCTGTCGAGTTGACGAACGCGAGGTGGGGCTGATCGACCGGCACGTGTGACGCGATGCGAGTCGCGCTTTGCCGAGCGGCCTGCGCGTCGGCGCCAGTGTTCGGGCTGGCAAAGGCGTACTCGGCGACGCTCGGAATCGCCGCCACACCAACCGTGCGGGCAAGCAGCGTGCGCGGCGTTTCCCGCACCGTGGACCAGGCGGTCAGCGGATCCACCGGCGCCGGCATCCGATCGAGATACTTGCCCAGCCACCCGACACCCTGCGGCGCGCTCGGATCCGCAGTCGACCAGATATCGGTCCCCTGAAAATGGGACCGGCTGGAATTCGAATAGCCGGTGCGCTGGATCAACGCGAGCCGACCGGAGTTGAAGATCGTGCGAAGGTCGGTCAATCGTGGGTTGAGGCCAAGCGGATGTCCGGCGCTGTCGGAGCCAATCTGCAGGACGTTGGCGGCAGGAATGGCGAGCGTCGGCCGGCGCGCGAAGTACTGCGGATCGGTGTACGGAATCAGCGTGCTCAAGCCATCATTGCCGCCGCTCAGGTAGAGGACCACAAGGTTACGTCGCGAGCGTCCCTGGGCGCGCGCGATGTCGGTCAGAAACGACGGCGCTGCGAAGCCGACGGTGAACGCCGCCACGCCTCCCCGAACGAAATCGCGCCTGTTCATCGCCATAGCTACTGAACCTTGAACGCTGAACCTTGAACCTTGAACCTAAACGAACTGGTAATCCCCCGCCCCTGAGATGAGATGCGCCAGGCCTGAGGCCTTCGCCGCGAGCTGAGTGTCCGAACCGGTCCACGCGCCCGTCCGCACAAAGTCGAGCAGCGCCGCGTGCGAGGAGGACGCGAACTCCGGCGCGGTGAGCCGGTCGAGCATGAACGACAGCAGGCTGTCCGGAGAGTCGACTTTGCCGCGCACCTGATCGCGCAAGTTGAACCGCTGATTATTGGCAAGCGCCGCGGCGAAGTTCATCCGCGCCAGCATCGCGCCGCTCGAAAACCAGCCCGGCCCGAGTTCCCAGCCGTTGACGTCGGGCGGCTCGAAGAGCTGTTGCCCCATGTTGATCAGCGGGTTGAGCGCGCTGTTCACCGAGTAGCCGTTCCAACCGATTTCCTTCAGGGATCGGACGACGAACTCGACGGGCCACGAATACCGTTTGTAGTAGTTCGAGGGATCCTTGAACTGCGGCGAGAGCAGCAGCATCCGCACCATTGGCTCGATCTCGTAGTTCCTGGCGTAGTAGGAGCGCGCGAGCGCGTCAATCAGCGCCTGGTCGGGCGGATCCACTTCGTTGACGAAAAATGCGTAGAGCTTTCGGGCCAGCCTGGGTCCGGTGTCGGGGTGTCTCGCGACGGCGTTGATGAAGTCGATGCCGTCCTGCATGCCCTCGCCGGCAGAACGCGGAGGTATGGTGCGACGGCCGTCGGCATAGATCGGGAACGAGAATTCCTTGGCAGCGGTATCGTGCTGCGCGGGGTTATAGAAGAACTCGTAGCGCGCCTGCGCCGTGTTGCGGTTGGCGAGGTTCAGGTTCCACCCCGTGAACACGCGGGCGCCGGCGTAGACATCTGTTTCTTCGAAGCGGCCCACGCCCAGGGTGAAGAGTTCCATCAACTCACGGGCGAAGTTCTCCTGCGGCCTGGCTCGAAAGTTGGTCCGGCCGTCGAGCCACACGAGCATCGCCGGATCCTTCGCCACCTCGATCAAGAGGTCTCGAAAATTCCCGAGCGCGTACTCGCGAAAGAGTTCAATCTGGCCCTTCGTCCGGCTGGCGTCCTCGTCGGGCTTGGCGGCGAGCATGCGCGTCGCGAAAGCACCGTCGCCGATATCGCCGTTGATCTTCGTGTACGCGGTCGCGAAGTGGTTGTGCCAGAAGAGCGCCATCTTCTCCTGCAGCGGGCGCTTGGTGTGCACCATCCGGAACAGCCAGCGCTGCCGGGCGTCGAGGATGTTGTTGGCGGGCTGAAATCCGTTGCCGCTCCGGCCGGTCACGCCGACATAGCCGGGGCGCCCGATCAGGCTGTCGACGTCATCGGGAATGTCGGAGTAGGCGATGAGCCGCGCAACCGACGCGGCGTAGCTGGCAAACGACAGGCTCGTGTAGCCCTCGACCTCTTCCTGACTTGCGCCGAATCCGGCACGCCGGTAGAGATGGTCGATCTCCTGCTCTCGGGCGCTGCGCATGGGCGATTTCTCCGGGCTGCTTCAGGCTTCCCCCGCCTTCGCCAAGGCTTCGGCGCGACAGGCAAAATCCTATGACCGCGACGGTCCGAGGTCAAAGCCTTCCTGAGCGTTGTTCGCAACGACGCGATTACAGTCTTGGTCTGCCGCCGCCCGTTCTTGCGGCGGCCCCGGCGGGTTTAGACCGTGCGACCCACGGCCTGGTTACCTTCGATCTAGCTCAGGATCCGGCTGAAACTGAAGAGTTCATCGCCCTTGTCCGCAGACCCCTGGAATTGCCGGAGCAAGAGCCGGGCCGCGAGCCACGCGACAGCGGCGCCGTGCCGGCCATGCCCGAGCGCGAACAGGTGCCTCGGAAAGTTGCGATGGAGGCCCACAAACGGCAGCCCGTCGGCCGTCAGGTCATAGGTCACGTCCCAGGACCATTCAGGCCTCGCGCCGGAGATCGCCGGGTAGATCGTCGACAGCTCGTACATCAGCTGACCCGAGCGCTGGAGGAGAATCTTGTCGAGCGCGCGAGCCGGAACAGGCGCCTGGTCGGCACCGGCGAATAACACCCGATCGTCCTTCAGCCAGCGCAGAAAGTGCGGCGGGCTCGCGCCATCGCGCAGTGCCGCAGCACGTCGGCCCAGCTCGCGCCTGACCGACGGCGGGAAGCGCCTCGGTGACGACGACATAACCTTGCTGAGGATGGAGGTGGCGACGAAGGGCGCGTAGATCCGGAAGCGCGGCGGCGGTGGCAATGACGACCGCCTGCGCGCGCACCCTGCCCGCGCCCGTCGTGATTTCAACAAGCTTGCGCCCCGCCCGGATACGTCGCACCGGACTTCGCTCGAAGAGCGTCGCCCCGCGCTCAATCGCCGAGTCCGCGAGCCCCATGCACGCCCGAAACGGATCGAAGGCAAAGCCGCGCGTGCGGATGGCCGCGCCGCCATCGACGGCCGCCTCCCTCGCCAGGGCCGCTGCCGTCATCCACGTGTGATCGAAGCCCGCCGCCCGACGCGCGTCGTACTCGCGCCGCAGGCGGCGGACGGCGTCCGTGTCGCGGCGAACCACCTGCAGCAAGTCCTGCGGAACCAAGTCGCACTTGATGTTCAGCCGTTTGATCGCGGCGGCAAAATCCAGCGACGCCCGCCGCACGCCCTGCCATAACGTGCGCGCGGCACGAAGGCCGTGGGCTGCGGAAGTTTCCTGAAACGAGGCGTCGAAGTCCTCACGAATGAGCCCGGTTGACGCGGCAGTGGTGCCTCCAGCGATCCGGTCCGCTTCGAGGAGAACGACCTTCACGCCGGCCGACGCAAACGACCAGGCGCACGCGCAGCCGGTCAGGCCCCCACCGACGACGACCACGTCGGTTTCGACTTCGCCACGAAAGGGCGGATGGGACCGGCGGCGACTCTTCGGGAAGCGATCCAGCCAGATGGGCACGTGACGAGGCATGCTGGCTGGGTATTCTATCCGGCGCGCCCAGCTTTCGCTTCCAACGTAGTGTCCGGCTTTCCGCCTTCGCGCGAAGCGCTTCCGCCTTCGCCAAGGCTTCCGCCTTCGCAACGCTACGGCGGACTCGCCGAAGCCTTCGGCGGAGGCGGTCGGCGGACCGCCGTAGCCTTGGCGGAGGCGGGCAGCCGGACCTCAGATGTCCGCCGCTTCTTCTTCCAGAAGCCGTCGCTTCCGGTCAACGCCCCAGTGGTAGCCGCCGAGCTCGCCGTTCCCGCGCACGACGCGGTGGCAGGGGACGACGAGCGCAATTGGATTGGTCGCGCAGGCGCGCGCGACGGCCCGCGCCGCCGACGGCCGGCCGACGCGGCGCGCCACTTCTCCGTAGCTCGCGGTCGCGCCTCTGGGAATGCGTTGCAACTCGCGCCACACGCGTCGCTGGAACGCCGTCGCGCGAACGTCGAGCGGCAAGCGCGGATCGGGCGCCCCCCGCTCGAGGCTCGCCACGATGGTGGCCACCCACCCCGCGAGACGTCGATCGGCGCGATCGACACGCGCGTCCGGGAAACTCAGCTCGCAATTCCGCTTCGAGAGCCCGGTCGCTCGCACCGATCTTCACCGCGCAGACGCCGCGCGTCGTCCCGGCAACGAGCAACCGTCCGAGCGGCGACGCGACGACCACGTAGCCGACGGTTGCGCCTTTTCCGCCGCGCGCGTAAGACGCCGGAGTCATCCCGAGCATCGAAGGCGACTGCTCGTAGACGCGGCTGCCCGAGCCATAGCCGGCATCATAGGTGGCAGCCGCCACGCCGTGCCCGTTCCGGAGTCCGGCCTTGAGCGCTCCGACCCGGCAGGCGTCGCGGTACTCACGAGGCGAGATTCCAAGCAGTTGCTTGAAGGTGCGAAGCAGATGATGCGGACCGGTGCCGACCAGCCGCGACAGGTCAGCCAGGGTCGGCGACGCCTCGGGGTTGGCCGCGATGGCGGCACACGCGCGCCGAACGCGGTCGACGCCCGCCGGGAGCGACGGTGGTGCGTCGGGATGGCAGCGCCGGCAGGCGCGGAACCCGGCCGCGCGCGCCGCCGCCGTGGTGGCAAAAAACGACACGCCGTCGCGCCGGGGCCGGCGGCTCGGACACGTCGGACGGCAGTACACTCGCGTGGAAGGGACCGCATAGACAAAGGCGCCGTCCCAATGTGCATCGCGATTGGAGACCGCATTCCAAAGTAGAGTTTCGTTCACCATGGGTTCACGGTACGATGCCCGAGGCGGCGCCGGCTATCCGGCGATTGACATCAAAGTAATCTTAACGTGGTGAAGGTCCAGCTGCATCCGACGGGCGATGCATCCCAGCCCGTCTCGATGCGACGCTGGACCTTCACCAAGGCTGTCAAGGGCAACCAACATGAATCGCACGATCGTTACTGCCAGCGCCGGGATACTGCTATCAGCCGCCGGATGGTGGAATCTGCAGGCGCATCAGGGAAAGACAGGCACGACGCCGATGGATGGGCTCGCAGAGCGGTATGTCAAAACGGTCCTCGCCCTCGGTCAATACGACAAGGACTACGTCGATGCCTACTACGGCCCCACAGAGTGGAAGCGCGACGCCGAAGCGAGCAAGGCTGATCTCGACACGATCGCGGCGCAGGGACGCGACGTGCGTGCAGAGCTCTCGAAGCTGGCGGCAGGCACTGACGAGCTGAGCCGCCTCCGACATCAGTATCTCGACCGTCAGCTCGCCTCGCTCGACGCGCGCATCCGCATCGTCAAAGGCGAGCGACTGTCCTTCGACGAGGAGTCCAAAGCGCTCTACGACGCAGTCGCCCCGACACACCCCGCGTCGCACTTTCAAAAGATCCTCGATACGCTGGACCAGCGGTTCCCTGGACAAGGCACGCTGGCCGCGCGCTACGACGCCTGGCGGCGGCCGTTCGTGATTCCGCGCGAGAAGCTCGACCCGGTATTTCAGACCGCGATCGCGGCGTGCCGCGAACGAACCCTGAAGCACGTGACGCTTCCGGCGAACGAACGCTTCACCGTCGAATACGTCACCAACAAGTCGTGGAGCGGCTACAACTGGTATCAGGGCGACTATCGAAGCCTGATCCAGGTGAATACCGATTTGCCGATTTACATCGACCGCGCGATCGACCTCGCGTGCCACGAAGGCTACCCTGGACATCACGTCTACAACGCGCTCCTCGAGAAGCATCTCGTGCGCGACCGTGGGTGGATGGAGTTCACGGTGTATCCACTTTTCTCTCCGCAGTCGCTCATTGCGGAGGGCACCGCGAACTACGGCATCGAGGTCGCGTTCCCCGGGCGGGAGCGCGTGGACTTCGAGCGGACTGTGCTCTTCCCCGCCGCGGGACTGGACGCGACGAGGGCCGCCGAGTACTACGAGCTCCAGGGACTCGTGGACGAGCTGGCGTATGCGGGCAACGAGGCCGCACGCGCCTACCTCGACGGCAGAATGTCGGCGGCTGACGCGGCCGCTTATCTCGAGAAATATGCGATGTACTCGCCCGAGCGCGCAAAGCAGCGTGTCAAGTTCATGGAGCAGTATCGCAGCTACGTCATCAACTACAACCTGGGCAAAGACATGGTCCGGCGTTTCGTCGAGTCACGCCCCGGCGTGTCAGGGAATCCGGCGAGACGATGGACGGAGTTCGAAAAGCTCTTGTCGTCGCCCCGCTTGCCCTCGGGCCTGCAGTGAGGGTGTCGGTCGCAGCGGCCACGGTTGATCCAATTCACGCTCGGAGGCTCTGGCTCTCGCTGCTCGTCGGAAGCGCGGTGTCGTTGTCGGTCTGCTGCGCTGTCGTCGACCAGTCGGTCATCATCGGATCTACGGAAGGCGGCTGGCGGTATCCCTACGCTGCACATGACGCGCTCATAACGTTCAAGTTGGTTGTGGGCTGCGTCTTGTGGAGTGCGGGCGCCGTGGCGCTTCTGCTCATCCCCGTGCCTCGGTCGGGCGCTCGGCCGTTGTTGCTCCTGCTCGTCTGGATCATCCTGGCGACGGGCTTGCAATGGCCTCTGCGCTCGATGGCGCCATCCTCGCTCGAGGCCGTATTCGTCAGCGACAACGCGAACTCGTTTTACAGCGTCACCAGGCGGCACGAGCCAACCGACGTGCTGAGACAATTCAACCGGGTCCGGGCAAGCGCGCCACTGCACGTTCAGAGCAATATGCCAGGCAAGCTGATGCTCCTTTACGCGCTGCAGCTTGTGTCGACCAGAACCGACGTTCTGCCGTGGCTGGTCATCGGTCTCTCGAACCTGGGCGCGATCCTCGTGTACTTGTTCGTTCGCGATCTCTTCGACGACAGCCGGACCGCGTTCGTCGCGGGCGCGCTGTACCTCTTTGTCCCGGCCCGCCATTTTTTCTTCCCGCTTCTGAACACGGTGACCCCGATCGCCATTCTGACCTGTGGATGGCTGCTCGTGCGATGGTTGCGGACGGGCGCGACCGCTTACGCGGCGCTGATGGGGCTCGGATTGTACGGACTGGTGTTCTTCGAACCATTGCCGCTAGTGATGGGTCTACTCTTTGCGGCCCTGGTGCTCGCCGCCATTGGACGGGGCGAGGTGGCGTGGGACCGTTTCCTCGCCCAGACGGCCGTCGTGATTTTTGTCTTCATCGGAACCTCGGAGGCCGTGGCGGCGGCGTCCGGCTTCGACGCCGTGCGAACCTTCCGGAGCATCGGCACTCATGCCGTGGAGTTCAATGAGAGCACTGGACGCCCCTACTGGGTGTGGGTCCGCGCCAACCTCTGGGAGTTCGTATTTGGTATCGGGTTCTGTCAGGCGACGAGTTTTTGCGTTTTGGTGTGGTCCGCTCTGCGGGGAGCGAGCCCCTGGCGCGAACGCTTGACGCGGCCGATCACCGCCCTTTGTCTCGGACTACTTGCCGTCGTAATTGCCGTCGACGTGATTGGCGTGAATCGCGGCGAAGTCATCCGGCTGTGGATCTTTCTCGCCTGCTTCTTTCAGATTCCTGCCGCCTACGTCTGCTCGACACTGGGCGGACGCGCCGCGCTCGCACTCGTTCTTGTCACGACGGCCCTGCAGACGGCGGTTGGCGTAGCCATGATTCACTTTGTAATTCCATGACGTCCCGACGATGGCTCGCGGTGATCGTGGTCTTTGGCGCAGCTCTTCGGTTCGTGCCGATCTGGTTCGGGCTGCCATTTCATTACGCGCGTCCCGACGAACCTGTCGCCTTGGCGCTCGCTACGTCAGTGCGGGGAGGCGACCTCAATCCGCATTTCTTCCACTGGCCCTCTCTGACGATCTATGTCTTCGCCGCGCTCAACGCTAGCCGCATCCGCGATCCGTCGCGCGCTCAACGTCGATCCCGGATTGACATTTGCCGATCAGGTAGTTGTCGCGCGCGCTTTCGTCGCCGGCGCCGGCACGCTCACCCTCGTCGTTCTCTTCAGGATGGCGCGGCGCATGGCCAACACCACAACGGGGTTGCTGGCGGCGTTTTTTCTGGCGGTGTCGATTCTCCACGTCCGAGAATCGCACTTCGCGATGACGGACGCACTGATGACGTTGTTGCTGACCGCGTCACTCGCGCTCCTCCTGCGCGCGATCGACATGGACCCGGCGGCTGAATCGGCTGAATCCCGGTCGAGCGCGATCCGATGGTTTGCGGCGGCGGGGTTCGTTGGCGGACTCGCCACATCGACCAAATACAGCGCCGCGGCGGTCCTCGCCGCGCTTGGGGCCGCGCAGTTGTACTGGCTCGTCCGTTGCGGAACGCCGGTCTGGTGGCCAAGGACATGGCTGCCCTCCGCAGCCTTTGGAACGACTTTCCTCCTCGGTTTCGTTGTGGCGACGCCCTATGCGCTCCTGGACTTCCCGGCATTCGAGGCGGATCTCCGTTTTGACGTGATGCATCTCTCGGTCGGTCACGGAGTCAATCTCGGCCGCGGATGGCAATACCATCTGACCAACTCGCTGCCGTACGGCCTTGGCGTGCCGCTGTTTGTCGCTGCGCTTGCGGGGATTTGGCCCACCGCGAGGTACTTCCCCAGACAAGCGATCGTCCTGGGAGCTTTCGCGGCGGCCTTTTATGGACTGATTGGCAGCGGACAGACGGTCTTCTTTCGCTACGTTCTGCCGCTCGTGCCGATCTTGTGCCTCTCGGCGGCGGTTGCCGCCGAGCGGGCTGCGCGCTGGGTCGCGTCGCGCACGGCGGTCACTCCTCTGGCGGCCGCAGCGGTCCTGGGTCTAGTGATAGGAGGGATGGGACTCGTGAACAGCGTTTCGTTCGACGTGATTCTGTCGAGGACTGATTCCCGCGTACTGGCCGCACGCTGGCTGGCCCCGCGCCTTCGACCTGAGGATTCGCTGTGGGATTCTGGCGGCGTGTACACGCGGCTCGACCTGGCTCAGGTCGATTTTCATCCCTTGGGCGTACGATCCGCATACCGAGTCATTCGGGCATCCAGAAGGGCGGACGCCGGACTGGCTGGTGCTCCACGAATCTCCGCTGCCGATGTACACGTCGGTTCCGGCCATAATTGAGCGACTTGCCAAGTCCCGCTACCACCTGGTCCGTATGATTCCAGCCACGATGCGACGGCCGGGCTCGGCCGTCTACGATCCGCAGGACGCGTTCTTCATGCCTGTGTCAGGATTCAGCACGGTCAGACGACCCGGACCCACGATTCGGATCTACCGCCATCGCGACGCGCCGCCTCTTTCATTGGGCGACGGTGCTCAAGCTCTGACAGACGATGAGGACGTCGGGAGGTAGTGCGACACGTCAATGCGAGCGATTGAGATCTCTACTCCGGGTGGACCAGAAGTGCTTCGCATGGTCGAACGGCCGACACCCGCGCCTGGCTCGGGAGAGCTTCTGGTGCGCGTCGAAGCGGCGGGTGTCAACCGTCCTGACATTCTGCAGCGGCTCGGCCAGTACCCGCCACCACCAGGCATTTCTGATTTGCCGGGTCTCGAAGTTGCGGGCACCGTATCGGCTGTTGGTCCAGACGTCTCGCGCTGGCGCGAAGGCGACAGCGTCTGCGCGCTCGTCGCCGGCGGCGGCTACGCCGAGTACTGCGTCGTGCCGGAACCGCAGGCACTACCGCTGCCCCGCGGGTTCCGCCCTGGCGAGGCCGCCGCGATTCCAGAGACGTTCTTCACGGTCTGGACCAACCTCTTCGATCGCGGGAAGCTCACCGAAGGCGAGACCGTCCTCATCCACGGGGGCTCGAGCGGCATCGGTACGACGGCGATTCAGCTGGCGCGGGCATTCGGGGCGACGGTCTTGGCGACGGCCGGTTCGGACGCGAAGTGTGCCGCGTGCGAGCGGCTCGGCGCACGCGCCATCAACTATCGCACTGCCGACTTCGTTCAAGTCACTCGCGAATTCACCGGCGCCAAAGGCGTCGACGTCATCCTCGACATCGTCGGTGGAGACTATCTGCAGAAAAACATCGAGTGCCTCGCGATGCACGGCCGCCTGATCCAGATCGGCCTGCTCGGCGGCTCCCGCGCCGAGATCAACCTCCGACCCCTGATGCAAAAGCGGCTCACGCTCACGGGATCGACATTGAGGACGCGAAGCGTTGCCGAAAAGGGTGCGATCGCAAGAGATCTCGAGGCCAGGGTCTGGCCGCTTCTGGCCTCCCGACAGGTCGCTCCCCTCATCGATCGCACGCTGCCGCTCGGCGACGCGGCCGAGGCGCATCGGCTGCTCGAGTCGGGCGAGGTGATCGGAAAGATCGTGCTCGTGCCGTAGAGTTCCAGATCGCTCAGACCTCCCGCGCCCGGCGCAGATACAGCAACCAGCACCCGGCGACGACAATCGCGAGTATCGAGAGCGGCAGCTTGTCACCGGGCATCGTCTGGTGCGGCAGTGCCGACCAGTAGAACGATTGAACCGTGGCGGCGACTGACGCGAGAAGCGCCAACCGAGCCAGCAGAACTCCCGAGGGCTGCGCGCCCGAGAGCGCTCGAACCGCGGCGACCGCCAGCGCCGCCACGACACCGTGGAAGAGCAACTCAATCATCGCCGGCAGACCACGCCGGCCGAGCGACGACAGGGTCGACGGAAACTCAATCGCGAAATCGAGCGGCCGCCAGACGAGCAGCGTCACGCACAAGAGCAGCAGCCATCCACGGCGCACTCGCGAAGTGTAAGCTACCGCCTGCTCTGAGGAGACGTCAGGTTCTGCGCCTCG
The DNA here is from genome assembly GCA_963797625.1 of uncultured Acidobacteriota bacterium. GTDB lineage: Bacteria > Acidobacteriota > Vicinamibacteria > Vicinamibacterales > 2-12-FULL-66-21 > DATBJJ01. The sequence continues at coordinate 77,314 of CAWCQI010000041.1, read as the reverse complement.
AGCGCTGACGCCAGCTCGACGAGCCGCACGAACTCGGCGCGATAGCCGTCGGGATCGTCGCCGCGGTAGCGACGCGCGAGCTCCTGCGCCGAGGACCACGTCGCCTGGCCCTTGAACTCCGACCCCCGCAGCAGCATGCCGAACTCGGCGACCGCGGACGCAAAACCGAGGTTGGGCGTCAGCTCGCCGACGCGATCGCGCACCGCCACGGAGATGAGCTTGCTGGTGTCGCCATCGGGTTGCTTGTAGCGGAGCTTGACGGTCATCAGCTCGTCCGACGTCGCCGTCGCGTTCGCTTTCGACCCGTCCTGATATTTCAGTGGATCGATCGTGCCGCCCTCGATCGGCTCACCCGGAGGGATGATCTCGTAGAGCGCAGTCACGGTGTGGCCGGCGCCAATCTCTCCCGCATCTTTCTTGTCGTTGTTGAAGTCCTGATGCTGCAGGATCCGGTTCTCGTAGCCGATCAACTTGTACGCGCCAACGGTCCTCGGGTTGAACTCGACCTGAATCTTCACGTCCTTCGCCACCGTCACGAGCGTCGCGCCGGCCTCGGCGATCAACACGCGCCGAGCCTCGTGCAGCGAATCGAGGTACGCGTAGTTGCCGTTCCCCTTATCCGCCAGTTTCTCCATCGTCGAGTCCTTGAGGTTGCCCGTGCCGACCCCCAGAACCGACAGGAAGATGCCCTTCTCGCGCTTCTCTTCGATCAGACGGATGAGTTCTCCCTGGCTCGTCACGCCAACGTTGAAGTCGCCGTCGGTCGCGAGGATGACGCGGTTGATGCCCTCCTTGAGGAACGCCTGGCTGGCGATGTCGTACGCCAGCTGGATGCCGGCAGCGCCGTTGGTCGATCCGCCGGGCTGCAGGTCGGCGATCGCCTTCTGGATCTCGGCTTTGCGGCCGCCGGGCGTCGACGGCAGGACGAGGCCGCTCGCGCCGGCGTAGACGACGATGCCGACGCGGTCATTCGGCGTCAGCGTGTCGGCCAGCATCCGCATCGCGGTCTTGACGAGCGGCAGCTTGTCGGGCGAGTCCATCGAACCCGAGACATCGATCAGGAAGACCAGATTGCGCGGCGGTGTCCGCTCGGCGCTCATGCGGCGTGCCTGCAGCCCGATGAGCGCGAGCCGATGACGCGGGTTCCACGGACAGGTGGACACTTCGGTCGTCACCGAAAACGGCGCGCCTTCCTGGGAGTCCTTGTACGAGAAGCGGAAGTAGTTGATGAGCTCCTCGATTCGCACCGCGTCGGCGGGCGGGAGCGTGCCCTGGTTGAGGAACCGGCGAACGTTGGAGTACGAGGCCGTGTCGACGTCGATCGAGAACGTCGACAGCGGATCGTTGGTCACGCGATGAAACCGGTTCTCGTCGATCTTGTCGTAGGCTTCGGTGTTGAAGTCGCGCGTCCGGTGGATGCTCATCTGCCCCGCGATGGCGCCGCCCACTCGCACCGGCGGACGATGCTGGGGATGCAGGGGCCGGGGCAGACATCGGCGCCAGGCGCGTCCGGCATTGCGACTTCCCTCGACGCCTCAGCCAACGCCGCAGTTTGGAGACGGCACCGAGAGCGCCAGCCTCAACGCGGGAATCGGACGGTCCTTGACTACGACAACGCTCGCCGACACGGGCCGAAACCCGGTCATCGACACACGGACCTCGTAGCTGCCGGCAGCAACGCGTTCGAACCGGAAGCGGCCGCCGGAGTCGGTCGTCGTCGTCCGTTCGGCGCGCGAGCCGACCCAGAGCTCGACGTTCGCGCCGGCCACGGCAGCCCCGGAGTTGTCGACGACCTGGCCAACCAGAATCCCCGCCGTCGTCGGATTGGCGATCTGCGGCGAACCTACCGCGATGTAGCCGACAGCAACGAAACCGACAAGAAGGGCGGATACGAACAGTCGCATGGCACTACCTCCGCGTACGCGCGTGGAACGTCGCTGGCGTGTGTGCCCATCCGGCCGGAGGGGTAATGTCTTGTCGCGTGTTTAGACACCATCCCGTCCCGGTTGGCCGGATCGGGCGCCAGTGTCTTTAGAACGGGGAGGGTGGGGATTTCTTGCAGGCGACCGTGCAGGGCCCTTTCTCGTGACAAGGCTTTTGGGCCCGAGCACGAAGTGGGGCTGTTCGCGGACAGGACCCGCCACGGGCACTTCGCGTCTCGCTGATCTCAGACGTCCAGCTCCTCGGCCTCTTCAGCACGTTCCATGATGAAGCGGAAGCGCGCCGACGGATCCTTGCCCATCAGCTCGTTGATCACGCGATCCGTGACGATGTGGTCCGAGATCTCGACGCGCAGGAGTCGCCGCGTCTTGGGATTGAGCGTCGTCTCCCACAGGACTTTCGGCATCATCTCGCCAAGCCCCTTGAACCGCGTGATCTCAGGACTGCCGCGGCCGTTGCCGTGCTGCTTCAAGAGCCGGTCGCGGTGCGCATCGTCGAGCGCCCAGAACGTCTCCTTGCCGATGTCGAGCCGGTAGAGCGGCGGCTGCGCGAGGAATACGCGGCCGGCCGAAATGAGCCCGGGCATGTGGCGGTAGATGAACGTCAACAGCAGCGTGGCGATGTGATGACCGTCGGAGTCGGCGTCGGCCAGGATGATGACCCGCCCGTAGCGCAGACGCGCCAGGTCGAAGTTCTTCCCGAGCCCGCTGCCAAGCGCGGTGACGAGATCGGTCAGCTCCTTGTTCTCGAGCACCTTCGCCAACGAGGCGCTCTCGGTGTTCAGCACCTTCCCGCGTAGCGGCAGGATCGCCTGTCGCGTTCGATCGCGGCCCTGCTTCGCCGACCCGCCGGCGGAATCGCCTTCGACGATGAAGATCTCGCTGTCGTCGCGGTCCGAGGAGCTGCAGTCGCTGAGCTTGCCGGGAAGCGTCAGGCGGCTCGACGTCGCCGACTTGCGCGCGACTTCTTGCTGCGCGGCGCGGCTGGCCTCGCGCGCGCGGGCGGCGAGGATCACGCGCGCGATAATCGATTCGGCGATGCTGATGTTCGTGTTCAGCCAGTGCTCGAGCGCGGGGCGCACCTGCGAATCGACGGCCGACATCACCTCGGGATTGTTCAGGCGATCCTTGGTCTGGCCCTGAAACTGCGGCTCCTGCACGAACACGCTCAGCACGACGACCATGCCTTCGCGAATGTCCTCGGCCGTGAGCGTCACGCCCTTCGGCGAAAGGTTGTGCGTTTCGATGAAGTTCCGCACCGCCTTGCCCAGACCTGCCCGGAAGCCGTTCTCGTGCGTGCCGCCGGAACCAGTCGGGATGCCATTGACGTAGCTCCGCACGTGCTCGTCGGTCGACTGGGTCCACTGAAGCGCGAGATCCAGGCGCAGCCCGCTCTCGTCGCTTTCCTTCGCTATTGCAAACGGCGCGTCGTGGACCGGAACCGACGAGCGCTCCGCGAGAATCTTCTTCAGATAGTCGGCGAGCCCCTCGGAGTGCTGGAATACTTCCTTGGTGCCGGTCTCCTCGTTCTCGAAGACGATCTTCACGCCCTTGTGGAGGTAGCTCGAGACTTCCAGCCGCTGACGGATCAGATCCGCATCGAACTCGACTTTCGGGAAGATCGTCGTGTCCGGGCGAAAGAAGACGGTCGTGCCCGTGCCGCGCGCGGGCCCGGTCTTCTTGAGCGCGCCGACCATCGCGCCCTGCTTGAAGCGCATCTCCCATTGGGCGCCGTCCCGCCGCACCGTCGCGACCAGTTCTTTCGAGAGGGCGTTGACGACGCTTGCGCCGACGCCGTGCAGACCGCCGGCTGTCTTGTAGTTGCCAGCGTCGAACTTTCCGCCGGCATGGAGCGTCGAAAAGATCACTTCGAGCGCGCTCTTCTTCGTCTTCGGGTGCTTGTCAACGGGGATCCCTCGCCCGTCGTCGGCGATGGTGATCGAGCTGCCATCTTTGTGCAGCGTGACGACGATGTTCGAGGCGTAGCCGTTCATCGCCTCGTCGATCGAGTTGTCGAGGATCTCCCAGACGAGGTGGTGAAGGCCGGCGCTGCTGACGCCGCCGATGTACATGCCCGGGCGTTTGCGGACGGGTTCGAGGCCTTCGAGAACGGTGATGTCTTTAGCGGTATACGTGGTCGGCATTCTGGGTCAACTGATTGTGTATCAGCATGTTAGCATGTCGCGTCGGCGTCGCCGAGATGCTGACGCCGCCTTTGTGTAGTCGGCGCATACAATACTGAGATGGCGCGGAGCCGTTGGCTGAATCGACTCGCCGTAGCGATGCTGCTCGTTGCGCTCGGCACTGCGGCAGCGAGCGCGCAGCGGCGTGGCCGCGGACGTTTCTTCGAACCGATCAAGAGCCCGACCCCTGACACGTTCCAGGGATCGTTCAACTTCTGCCGCGTGATGTTTTCGCAAGCCTACGACGGCTTCGGTGGAAACTGGGCGGTCGACTACCCGCGGGCGGACGTCAATCTCTCCATCAGGCTGTCCGAGCTCACCAAGACGCGCATCAGCACCGATGCCTCGGGCGAGCCGGATCACGTCGTCATCGGCCTGACCGACCCGGCGCTCTTCGAGTGCCCGTTCGTGATGATGACCGAGGTCGGTCGCGCCTACATCAGCCCTGAAGAGGCCGTGAAGCTCCGCGAGTACCTGAAAAAGGGCGGCTTCCTGTGGGCGGACGACTTCTGGGGCTCGTATGCGTGGGAGCACTGGTCGCAGGAAATTGGCAAGGTGCTGCCGCCCAACGAGTACAAGATTTTCGAGCTGCCGAAGGATCATCCGCTCTTCCGGCAGCAGTTTCAGATCTCAAAGGTTCCCCAGATCGCCTCGATCAACTTCTGGATGGGAAGCGGCGGCGGCACCTCCGAACGGTACGAGGACAGCGCGGTGCCGCATGCGATGGGCATCGCGGATAGCCAGGGCCACCTGATGGTCCTGATGACGCACAACACCGACTTCGGCGACTCGTGGGAGCGTGAAGCCGACGACCCGAACTATTTCTACAAATTCTCGGTCGACGGCTACGCGTTCGGCATCAACGTGCTGCTCTACGCGTTGTCGCACTGAGCGTCTGCTCGCCGATCGAGGCACGAAAGGCCCTGCCGTGAAAGCCGTCCCAACAACACCTCCGGTCACAACCGAGATCGCCCGCATCGTCGACGAGCTGCAACGCGAGCACGACGGCGATCCCTGGCACGGCTCGCCGTTGCAGGCGATTCTCGAGGGCATCGACTCGACCCACGCCAACGCGCGACCCATCCCGGGTGCCCATTCGGTCTGGGAGCTCGTCCTTCACATGACCGCCTGGAAGAACGAAACCGCCAGGCGGCTGGCCGGCGCCGTCGCCTGCATGCCGATCGAGGGTGACTGGCCGGAGGTTGGAGATCCAACGGACAAGCGTTGGCACGAGGCGCTGGCCCGACTCGAATCCGCGCACGTCAACTTGATCGCCGCTGTGAAGGCGCTGCCAGAGAACAAACTCTACGAACCAACCAACGACACACGCAGCGCACCGCTGGGGACCGGCGTGTCGTACTACGTCCTCCTCCACGGCATCGTCCAGCACGACGTCTACCACGCCGGCCAGATTGCGATTCTGAAGAAGGGACTCTAGTCCGTCCGCTCGCGGCGCACGCTCGCGCTGCTCACCACCTGGCCGATTTATGAGATACGCTAAGGCTGCGCGTCCGCACGACCATCATCAGGCCGGAGGCCCACGCAAGCTTCCCCGTCACGAAACCGGCTTTCCGCTCGAGCGTCTCGATGAGCGCTGTCACTTTTGGCGCATGTCCGTCCGGCCAGTTCGGTTGGGGCAGAAGATCGTCGATGAAGTAGATACCGCCGACGGTCAGAAGCGACAACGCGTCGTCGAGATGCGAGAACTTGCCAGGCCACGCATCGGCATAGATGAGATCGTAGTGGGCCTTGGGCGAGCGGCTGAGAAACGCGGCGCCGTCCGCGAGATGAAACGCGAGCCGCGGATCGGACGAAAGGTGCCGCCGCGCGATGGCCGTGACCTGCTCATCGACGTCGACGGTGTCGAGCCGTGCGTCGCCGTCCATGCCCGATAGCAGCCAGGCTGTACCGATGCCGGTACCGGTGCCGAGCTCCAACAGCCGACCGCCCGGCTTCGACGCTGCGAGCGCAGCGAGGAGCGCACCTGTCTTCGGTTCGGATGCCATGGTGAAACCGAGCGCGGCGGTCTCGGACAAGATCGCTTGAAGAACGCTCCGGCGCTCGGCTGGCTCGCCTGATCAGACAGAAATGGCTCGTTCATCGGTCATTGAAACGCTGGCCACGCGGCCGACGGGACAAACAACTGACGTACTTCGGGGGAAAAGAACAGCGCGAGCCACCAGCCCGGAATCGCAAGCGCGCACAACCCGACGAAGCCGCCAGCCGCTCTCATGGCGCGTCGGTGGCTTCCGCGTTAATCGAGCAGCAGCGCCCCGGGATCTTCGACGAGCTCCTTGACGCGGACGAGGAACCGCACGGCCTCCGCGCCATCGACAATCCGATGGTCGTAGGTAAGGGCGACGTACATCATCGGGCGGATCGACACCTGGCCGTTGACGGCCATCGGGCGATCCTGAATCTTGTGCAGGCCGAGAATGCCGACCTGCGGCGGGTTGAGGATGGGTGTACTGAGCAACGAGCCGAAGACGCCGCCGTTGGTGATCGTAAAGGTGCCGCCCTTGAGATCGGCCAGCGACAACGAGCCGTCTTCGGCGCGCTTCGCGAACTCGCGGATGCCCTTCTCGATCTCGGCAAACGTCATCCGGTCGGCATCGCGAAGCACTGGGACGACGAGTCCCTCGCTCGCGCCGACCGCAACGCCGATGTCGTAGTAGTGCTTCAGCACCATCTCGTCGCCCTGGATCTCGGCGTTGATGCGAGGGAAGCTCCTGAGCGCGCCAATCGAGCCTTTGACGAAGAACGACGCGATCCCGAGGCCGACACCATGGCGGTCCTTGAACGCCTGCTTGTGACGCTCGCGCAGCGCCATCACGGCGGTCATGTCGACCTCGTTGAAGGTCGTCAGCATCGCCGCGGTGCTCTGGGCCTCGACGAGCCGCCTCGCGATCGTCGCGCGCCGCTTCGACATCCGGACGCGCTCTTCGGTGCGATCGCCGTCGGGACGGCGGCGGTCTTCGGCAACCGGCGGCACCGGCTTCGCCTTGTCGGTCTGCGGAGTGAGCGGCGCAACGCTCGCGCTGTCGGCCGTTTTCACCGCGGTGCCAGCGGTTTTCTCGGCGGCGCCAGCGGCTTTTTCAACGTCGCGGCGCATGACGCGCCCGCCGTCGCCGCTGCCGCGCACGCGAGACAGATCGACCTCGTTCGCCTCGGCAGCCTTCCGCGCGGTCGGCGTCGCTCGCGGAGTCCGCGCCGGCTCGCCCTTTCGGCGCCTGGCCTCCGGCAACCGGCGCCGCAGCGCCCTCGCCGCCCGGAGCCTGTCGAAGGATCGCTGACTCGTCGAGGACCCCCAGGACTTCGCCGACCTTGACGTCGTCACCATCCTTGCGGTCGATGCGGCTCAAAACACCGGCGTGCGGCGCGCTGACCTCGACGTCGATCTTGTCGGTCTCGAGCTCGACGAGCGGATCGCCGGCCGCGACGGCATCGCCTTCCTTGCGCAGCCATTTGGCGACACGCGCGTCGACGATGGACTCACCGACTTCGGGGACGAGGATGTTTGACGACATATGAATGTGAAAGCTAACGCGGCTGAGGAGCGGTGACGTCGACGGCCGGCCTTGGCCGCGCGACCGGCTTCCCGCCGAACGCCTGCGCGATGAGCATCTGTTGATGGTGGGCGTGACGCGACGCCGACCCCTCGGCCGGACTCGCGCTGCGCGGGCGCGCGACGCGGCGCACCGTGCGGCCGTCCGAGACCTCCTGGAGGTGCGGACGGATGAACTCCCACGCGCCCATGTTCTCGGGCTCTTCCTGAACCCAGACCACTTCCCCGGCTTCGGGGAACGCATCGATCGCCGCGCGGAGGTCGCGCATCGGCACTGGATAGAGCTGCTCCAGCCTGCAGATCGCGATGTCTGGCCTCGCCGCCTTCTGTTCGGCGGCGGCGAGATCCATGTAGACCTTGCCGCTGCAGACGATCACGCGGCGAATCTCGGCGGCTCGGGCCTCGGCTTCGTGGTCCTGGATGACCATCCGGAAGCGTCCTTCCGCGAGCTCGCGCGGCGCCGACGCCACCATCGGATGCCGCAGCAGGCTCTTCGGCGTCAGCACGACGAGCGGCAGCGGATCGACGATCAGCAACGCCGCCTGTCGCCTGAGGAGATGGAAGTATTGCGCGGCGCTCGTGCAGTTGGCGACGCGGATGTTGATGTCGGCCGCCAGCTGGAGGAAGCGCTCCGGACGCGCGCTGGCGTGGTCCGGTCCCTGACCTTCGTGCGCATGCGGGAGCAGGAGGACGAGCGACGGCCGCTGCCCCCACTTACCGCGCGCCGAGACGAGGAATTCGTCGATGACGACCTGCGCGCCGTTGATGAAGTCGCCGTACTGCGCTTCCCAGATCACCAGTCGTGACGGCTCCTGCACGTTATAGCCGTACTCGAATCCGAGGACCGCGTTCTCGGTGAGCGGGCTGTTGTGAATCTCGAAGGCAGCGCGCGCCTGTGGCAACGTCTGCAGCGGCACGTGCGTGCGGCCGGTCGTCATGTCGTGCAGCACCGCGTGGCGGTGGCTGAACGTGCCGCGCTCGACATCCTCGCCGGTCAAGCGGATGCTGATGCCGTCACTGAGAATCGAGGCGAGCGCCAGCTCCTCAGCCGATGCCCAATCGACCGATCGCTCGTCGACGGCTTCGAGCATCCGCACGCGCTTCTCGCGGCCTCGCTCGAGCTTCTTGTGGATGGCAAAGTCCGGCGGCAGCGTCAGGAGCGATGCGTTCAACTCGCGCAGCCGCTCGAGCGAGACGGTCGTGTTCGCCTTCGCGGCCGCGCCGGGTGGTGGCGCTTCGGGCTCTGGCTCGACGAGATCCTGTTCCGGGCGCAGCGCTTCGTAAGCGGCCTGCATCTCCGCCGACCGCGCCTGGAAGATCGCCTCGGCCTTTTCGGCCGTGATGATCCCGCGCTCGACGAGGCTCGTCGCCCAGATCTCCCTGACCGTGGGGTGCCAGCCGATCTTCTGATACATCAGCGGCTGGGTAAACGCCGGTTCGTCGCCCTCGTTGTGGCCGTATCGACGGTAGCCGATGAGATCGATCAGAAAGTCGCGCTGGAATCGCTCGCGGTAGGCGAAGGCCAGCCGCGCCGCCTCGACGCACGCTTCAGGGTCGTCGGCATTCACATGGACGATCGGAATCTTGAAGCCGCGCGCGAGCCCGCTCGCGTACGACGTGCTGTAGACGTCCTCGGGCCCGGTCGTGAACCCCAGCTGGTTGTTGACGATCACGTGGATCGTGCCACCGGTCGAATAGCCGGGCAGGCGACTCAGGTTGAGCGTCTCGGCGACGACACCCTGGCCAGGGAATGCCGCGTCGCCGTGGATCAGGATCGGCACGCTGCGGGTGGGATCGAACTTCGGCGCGCCGGGGCCGTCCACGCTCGTGCCCGCCGCGCGCGCCATGCCCTCGACAATTGGATCGACCGCCTCGAGATGGCTCGGATTGGGCGGCATCGACACGACCAGGTCCATCGCCGCGCCACCCTTGATCGCGCGATGCGCGCCGGCGTGGTACTTGACGTCGCCGGTCCACGCCATGTCCTCGCGGAAGTTGCGGGAGACCGGATCCTTGAACTCGGCGAGGATCTGGGCGTACGGCTTGTTCAGCACGTGCGCCATGACATTCAACCGGCCGCGGTGCGCCATCCCGACGAGAATCTGACGGATGCCGGCCTCACCGGCCTCGGCAATCACTTCGTCGAGGACCGGCACGAGCATGTCGAGCCCCTCGATCGAAAAACGCGTCTTGCCCGGAAACGTCCGCTGAAGAAAGCGCTCGAACGCCTCGACCTCGGACAGCCGGTCGAGCAGCTTGACTGGATCGATCGGATCGGCGGGGGCACGGAAGCGGCCGCGCTCGGCCGCCTGCCGCAACCATTCACGCTCGTCCGGGACAAACACATGCGCGTAGTCGTAGCCGGTCGTCGAGCAATAGATGCGGCGGAGCAACTCAATGGCGTCGTAGGCAGTCGTGACGCCCTCGAGCGTGCCGGCGACGAGATTCGCCGGAATACTCCGGAGATCGTCGTCTGTCACGCCGTGTGTCGACGCAAGGAGCGAGGGATCACCGATCGGAGGACGGCCGCCGAGCGGATCGAGCCGCGCGGCCAGGTGTCCGTACCGGCGAATCGATTCGGCGAGGTTGACCGCGCCGACAACTTTTTCGAGGGGAATCGATCCGCTTACCCCGGCAGGCGCCTCGTCCTGGAGCGATGGCGTCCACCGCTCGAAGAAAGCCCGCGCTTCGGGATCTACAGAGGAAGGGTTCTGGCGGTACTTCTCGTACAGCTCGAGAACATACCCGCGATTGAGCCCGGTGAACTCCTGCCAGCCTGACATAACCCCATTAGATTTTAACCCACCCCTAATTGATTGGGTTCAGCTGGTTCAGGGTTCAAGGGTTCAAGAGGTTCAGAGGTTCAAGGTTCAGCGGTTCACGAGGTTCGCGGTTCACAGTCGTCATCGCCGATTGCCCAGTTCGGCAACGTCGCACCGTGAACCTCATGAACTCTGTGAACCTTGAACCCTGAACCTTGAACCCTGAACCTCTGAACCGACCACTATTCAGTCCGTAACGCCCTAATCGGATCGACCTTGCTCGCGCGCGATGCGGGCGCCCACGCCGCGACGAGCGCCACAGTGCCGAGAATGACCGCGACCGCCGCGATCGTGACGGGGTCGATCGAGCGAACGCCGAAGAGCAGGCCTTCGAGCGCCCGGCCGGCGAGGACGAGCACGAGTATTCCGATCGACAACCCGATGGCCGACAGCCGGAGCACCTGGCCCAGCACGAGCCAGATCACATCGCGGCGCTGTGCGCCAACGGCAAGCCGCACGCCCATCTCCTGCGTCCGCGCGCTGACCGCATAGGACATGACGCCGTAGATGCCAATCGCCGCCAGCACCAGCGCAACGCCGGCAAAGATGCTGACGAGGACAGCAGACAGCCGCTGCTGAAACGACGACGTGGCCAGAGCGTCGTCGAGCGTTTGAATCATGTAGACGGGTTGCTCGGGATCGAGCGACGAGACCGTCTGGCGCGCGGACGACACCAGGCTCGCTGGCCATCCGTCGGTTCGGATGAGCATGAACAGCTGGTTCCACGCGGTCTGCTGACGGACCGGTGTGTACACCTCGGGGCGCACGGGTTGGGTGATGCCGTTGTTTCGATAGTCGGCGACGACACCGACGATCGTCATCCAGGGTCGAGCCTGATCCGGACTGCCGAGCGAGAGTCGTTGCCCGATGGGGTCGCTTCCGCCGAGATACCGGTTCGCGAATGCCTGGTTGACCATCGCCACGAGCGGCGTGTCGAGGCGATCGGTCGCATGGAACCCGCGTCCCGCCCGAATCGGCACGCCTAAGGTTTCAAAGTAGCTCGGCGTCGCCGTGGTGATCTGCGCCGTCGGGAGGGTCGTGCTCTCGGCCTGGCCTCGCTCCAACCGGAACTGCGTGCCGAAGGTGCCCGACGGCGGGAACTGTGACGCGGCCGAAACGGCGCGCACGCCCGGGAGGGCGGCGAGCCGCTCGGCGAGGCGATCGAAGAACGCTCCGGCGGCATCGCCCGGATAGCGCTCTCGCGGCAGCGTCAGACGCATGGTCAACACACCGCGCGGGTCGAAGCCACGGTCGATGCGCTGGATGTTGAGGAAGCTCCGCATCAACAACCCGGCTCCGAGCAAGAGGACGACAGACAGCGCGAGCTCCGCGACCACCAGGGCCTGACGCAGATACTGCCCACCACGCGATCCGCCCGTTCGCGCGTCAGCCTTGAGCGACTCGTGCGGATCGGTGCGCGTGGCCTGCACGGCTGGCAGCACGCCGATCAGGAAGCCACACACCACGGCGAGCACCAGGCTCCATCCGAGCACTCTGAGGTTGACCGACGCCTCGAGACCGAGCATCTGGAACTGGGCGGGAATGATCGCGCCGGCGACCTGTAGCCCCAGCCAGGCGATGACGAGCCCCGACCGCCGCGCCGGCCGTCGCAAGCAGAAGGCTCTCTGCCAGCAGCAGCCGGGTCACGCGCCAGGGAGCCGCGCCGAGGGCCAGGCGCACGGCCAGCTCGCGTTGCCGCGTCGACGACCGCGCGAGAAACAGATTCGTGAGATTTGCGCAGGCGATAAAAAGGACCAGGCCGACGGCCCCGAGCAGCACGAACGCCGCGGGACGCACATCCCTGAGCAGCGCCGCCGCCCATGGCGTCGCCGTGAGCCGCCAGTTCTCGTACTCCGCAAACTGCGCCTTCTCGGTTTGCTCCACGCGCCGGGCGATCGCGTCGAGCTCCGCATTCGCTTGCGCGAGCGACGCGTCCGGCGCAAGCCGCGCCAGAACGTTGAATTGCCGGACGTTGCGCGGGACGGTCAGCGGATCGCCGCCCCACGGAATCCAGAGATCGGTGCCGATGAGCACCAGGCCCGGCGGCATGACGCCGACGACAGACGCGGCCCGGCCGCTGATTCGAATCGCGCGATTGATGATCGCGGGATCGCCCGCGAACCGCGTCTGCCAGAGGCGATGGCTGATGATGGCGGCCGGTGGGCCGTTCGGTCCGAGCTCCTCCGCCGTGAAGCCGCGGCCGAGATGCGGCGCCATCCCAATCACTGGAAACAAGTCGTCGAGCAGGAGCGCCGTGAAGACTCGCTCCGGCACGTCGCCACCCGAGATGTTACGGTTGCCGAGATCGAACGAACCAGCGTGCGCGAAGCTCCGGCTGCTCCGGATGTCGATGTATTCGGCGGGCGACAGCGCCTCGACGTAGTTCGTTTCGGACGAGAGCTTCGGAAAGGCGACGCCGACCGCCACCAGCCGATCCGGCTGCGGATACGGAAACGGCCGGAACACGAAACCGTCGAGCATTCCGTAGATGAGACTGTTCCCACCGATGGCGAGTCCAAGCGAGACGACTGCGATCGCCGTGAACCCCGGACGACGAACGAACTGCCGGAGCGCGTAGCGCAGGTCCTGGAAGAGCGTATCCATCTCGGTCCTCTTTCTCGGTTGCGGTAGCCGGGGAACGTCGCCGTTGCCGGCTCGCGACAGGGCGAGCGCGGCCTGGCGATAACGCAGTCGAAGCGCGGTGAGGAAGACATCGACAACGAGGCCGAGCGTCATTCGAACGCCGTCGGTGAAACCGCGATGCCGAAGCGCGTCCCGTTCGGACGCGATGAATGCGACGATCTCGCTCACGTAGCGGTGGCGGAAGGATCGCGGATAGAGCCGGAGGAGCGCGTGGGCCAGCCAGATCACGCGAGGCCCTTGCGCAGTCGCGGGTTCGCGCGCGCGACCTCGATGAGTTGCCCGAATGCCTGCAGATCTTTCCGAAGCGTCGACCATCCACGCTCGGTTAGCCGATAGTAGCGGCGCTGCGCTTCCTGCCCATTGGCCGGCTCGAGCCCGTCAGCAGCCGTTTCCGCGATCAGTCCGGCCTCTTCGAGCCGTTGAATCGCCTCGTACAGGGTGCCTGGCCCGAGCCGGATGGCGCCATCGGTTCTCTGCTCGACCGCCTGTTTGATGGCGTATCCATGCCGCGCCCCGTCGGCGAGGACCAGCATGATGTGGAGAACTGGAAGAGATGGCGGCTTGACACGTGCCATAGACGTGTCGTTAGACGATATGTGTGGCGTGTGAAGTTTACTGGCTCGGGGCTCAGGGCTCAGGGCTCAGGGAGGAGTCATCCGAGCTACTGAGGGCAGTGAGACTCTTGCCTCGAGTCCTCGAGCCCCGAGTCCCGAGCCCGTGGCTATCGCCGCCTGGGCATGCTCAGATTCTTCCAGTCGGCCGACCGCAAGTGCTTGGCAAGAAAGACTATCTGGCCGACGTGGTAGGCGTGGTGGGTCATCTGGCGATCGAGCGCCTGGATGACCGACAGCCGCTCACCTCGAACGTGCACGTCCTTGAGCAGGTCGGCAGGCGTCAGCGCGTTCAGCGTCTCGAAGAGCCGCGTCCAACCGCTCTCCCAATCCGTGAAGGTCGTGGCGCGGCCCGGGTTGCCCCTCGATTTCGAACTCGCCATCGCGGTTTCGATCCGGCTTCTCGCCGTCGGTCGTCAGGAAGTCGGTGAACCGCGAGCGCAGGTTCCCGGCCATGTGCTTCATGATGACCGCGAGACTGTTCGACTCGGCGTCGAGCGTCACGTTGAGCTCTTCGTCTTTGACCTGCGCGAGCGCGTCTTCGGCGAGCTTCTTCAGCTTCCGGAACTGCAGGCGGACGTCGTCGAGATACGCGTCAGCGGCCGGCATAGCTTGCTCTCCTTACTTACTCACTCTCACTCGCTCATTCAGACAGCGGCGGCGGCGCGTCGGGAACCGTCGGCACAATCCGAGTGAACTGCCCCCGCTGCAGCAACTCGCGGCCCTTTCCGCCGCGGCCGGTCACCTCGTACTTGGCCGTGCTGATCGTCTGCTCGGCGCCGCGGCTCGTTTCAACCGTCATGAGATCGCGATCGCCCGCCGAGGCAATAAAGCCCAGGACTCGATCGTTTTTCGCGTCCAGCTTGATCAGGATGACGCCGCGGCCAGGGCCCGAGAGGAAATTGACCTCCTCGGCCTTGCAGAGGATTGCCCGCGCTTCCCGCGTGGCGGCGATGAGAATCTCGCCGCCGCTGACCCTCGACACGCCAACCACCTCGGCGCCGTCGGCGGTTCGCGCGTAACGCCGGCCGGTGCGCGTGCTTGGCTCGACGAACGGCTCGAGGCCGAAGCGCATCGAGTAGCCATCGCTCGTGACGGCAACGGCGTGGACCGGTGGTTCGTCGCCTTCTTTCTTCGCGGTGATCGTGCCAACCACGCGTGGATCCAGGCTGAGCGCCGCGACGATCTTCTCGCCGTCCTTCAACTTGAAAAATCGCTGGATCGGCTCGCCATAGCCTGTCGACGCCGGGATGTCGATGAGCCGCGCGGAATAGGCAACGCCGAAATTGCTGAAGAACACCGCCGACGCGCGCGTGCTGCCGGGCAGCACGGCGAGGACCGCGTCGCCCTCGCGCACGCGGGTCGAGGACACGTCCTTGACCTCCTTCTGCCGCTTGACCCAGCCATCGCGCGACACGATGACGACGTTGTCCTCTTCGACGATGAAGTCCTCGGCGGTGTACTCGGCCTCGTCGGCATCCGACGCGATCGCGGTTCGTCGAGGGTCGCCGTACTTCTTCTGGATCTCCTCGATTTCCACCTTGACGACGCCCCAACGTCCCTCCTCGTCCTTGAGGAGCGTGTTGATTTGGCGCGCCCGGCGGCGCTTGTCCTCGAGCTCCTTGCGGATGATCAGGATCTCGAGCCTGGCCAAACGGTAGATCTTCAACTCGAGGATGGCGTCGGTCTGGTCCGCGTCGAGCGCGAAGCGCTTCATGATCTGTTGCGCTGCGTCGGCCTTCCCCTCCGACTTCCTGACAATCTTCAGGATCTCGTCGAGCGCATCGAACACCTTCTCGAAGCCCTCGAGGATGTGGACGCGCTTCCTGATGGCCTGCAGTTCGTGCTCGAGCCGCTTGGTGACGACCTCGAGCCGGAAATGAAGGAAGTGCCAGAGAATCGAATGCAGGTCGAGCCGTTCCGGGCGGCCGATCTCGGGATTCTCAGTCGGGATGAGACAGGTCAGATTGACGATGAAGCTGGTCTGGAGCGGCGTGTGCTTGAAGAGATACGCCATCACCATCTTCTCGTCGGCGTCCTTCTTCAACTCGAGCGCGATTCGCACGTCGTCGGTCGAGACGTCCTTCACATCGAGAAGCGGCGGGAGACTCCGGCCGGCGGCGATATCACCAATTCGCTCGACGAGCGCCGACTTGTTGACCGTGTAGGGCACGCTGGTGATGTAAATCGTCTTTCCCGAACGCGTCGCCGGCCCCTCCTCCCACGTCGCTCGCAGCCTGATCGCCCCGGAGCCGGTTTTGTAGATTTCTTTGATCTCCTCCGGCGAGTTGAGCATCTGGGCGCCGGTGGGAAAATCGGGGCCCTTCACGTAGCGGCAGAGCTGGACGCTGCTCAGATCCGGGTTGTCGAGCAGTTTCACGAGCGCCGTGCAGACTTCGTTGAGGTTGTGCGGCGGGATGTTGGTCGCCATGCCGACGGCAATGCCCGTCGCCCCGTTGATCAGCAGGTTGGGCACGCGCGACGGCAGCACGACCGGCTCGGTCTTGGTGCCGTCGTAGTTCGGACGGAACGGCACTGTGGACTGGTCAATCTCGGTCAGGAGCTCATCGCTCACTCGGGCCAGTCGGCACTCGGTGTATCGCATCGCCGCGGCGCTGTCACCATCGAGCGAGCCGAAGTTGCCGGAACCATCGACGAGCGGATAGCGAAGCGAGAAGGGCTGCGCCATGCGAACCAGCGTCTCGTAGAGCGCGGTGTCGCCGTGCGGGTGGTAGTTGCCCATCACGTCGCCGACGACCTTCGCGCACTTGCGGTGCTTGACGTCGGCGGTCAGGTTCTGCTGCCACATCGTGTAAAGGATGCGGCGTTGCACCGGCTTCAGTCCGTCCCTGACGTCGGGAAGCGCGCGTGACGTGATGACCGACAGCGCGTAGTTGAGATACCGCGTCTGCGCGGCCTCGTGAAGGGCCACCACCTCCGGCCCACCGCCACTGCCCGGACCTCCTGCATCGATCACACCTGCGCCGCCGTCATCGAACAGCGACGCGCCACCCTTCTTCCGTTTCGCCAACGAGAGTCCTCCGTGTGTCGACAGGATAGCGTACGCGACGGAACCCGGATACGCGCTAACGGTCCTCAGCGGCAGCAATCCTCGGCTGGCGAGGGCCCTCTCCGCTCGCCGGGAACGCACGCTGCGCTCATACTCTTCCGACCGCCGCGTCGCCTAGTACTTCCAATAACGACAGTCATCAAGCGCTCTCGGCCCGCCAGTGCTGCTACTCGCTTGGAGGATCACAGGGACGGAAGGCGACACGAGGAATCGCTGCGCGCGCGTTCCTGCTTCGCACTGCGTCGGCTCGCTCCAGGGCCCTCGCCATCCGAGGACCGCTGCCACCAAGGACCGCGAGAGGCGCTCATCCAGACCACTCCTTGATTGGCGCGTGCACGGCCCGCGGCACTCTGTCATTCTCGACCGACCGATATGTACCGCTACCTCCACCTCGACGTCTTCACCGATCGCCGCTTCGAAGGCAATCAGCTGGCCGTCTTCCCCGAGCCCGGCGAACCTGACGGCGCAGCAAATGCAGCTCATCGCCAAAGAGATGAACTTCTCCGAGTCGACGTTCATCTTGCCACCCGAGCGTGGCGGCGACGTCCGGATGCGGATCTTCACGCCCGCCGAAGAGCTGCCGATGGCCGGCCATCCGACGATCGGCAGCACGTTTGCGCTCGCGATCGAGG
This sequence comes from uncultured Acidobacteriota bacterium, assembly GCA_963797625.1. Lineage (GTDB taxonomy): Bacteria > Acidobacteriota > Vicinamibacteria > Vicinamibacterales > 2-12-FULL-66-21 > DATBJJ01. Next base: position 59,848 of record CAWCQI010000041.1, on the reverse strand, counting down.
GCGTCATCTCACCAGGGCGGGAAGGGTTCGTGTTCGAGCTCGGCGTTGGCCCGACACCGGTCTCGCTCGAATGGGATCACACAGGCCTGGCGTTCGCCTGGATGACGCAGCCGCTGCCGACCTTCGGGACCGTTGTCGCTGACCGGGACGCGTTTGCCGCGGCGGTCGGCATATCACCGCACGACCTTCTTCAGGGCCTGCCCGTGCAGAGCGTGTCGTGCGGCGTTCCGTTTCTCTTCGCGCCGCTCGCCACTCGCGCTGCGGTCGACGCCGTGGCGATCGACCGGAAGGCGCTGGCACGCTGCGCCCATGCGGCGGGTCTTGCCAACCTGCCGGCCTTCTTCTTTACACCCGAGCGCGCCGGCGGCGGCGACGAGACGGTCTACAGCCGGATGCTGGCCCCTGGCTTTGGGATTTCGGAAGATCCGGCCACGGGCGCCGCCAGCGGTCCACTCGGTGCGTACCTGCTGCATCACCGGCTCGTGACGCCCGACGTGGCGCGCCGCATGCTCAGCCTGCAGGGCGTGGCGATGGGACGACCGAGCCGCGTCCACATCTCGATCGACAGCGACGAGGATCGGATTACCCGCGTGCGAATCGGCGGCGTCTCGGTTCTCGTCGGACGGGGCGAGCTTACGGTCTGAGCCACGGATCACACAGACGACACCGATCAGAGCCACGGACAACACGGACGACACGGATCATGCCCCCGGTCAACCCAGACCACTCGCGGGCGTGTTGTCCGTGTTATCCGTGGCTCGCGGGCCGTGTGATCCGTGTTGTCTGTGGTTTCCGTGGCTCGCGGGCCGAGTGATCCGTGTTGTCTGTGGTTTCCGCGGCTCGCAGGCTGTGTGATCCGTGTTGTCCGCGGCTCTAGTCGACGACGAACGCGGGCACCTGCCCGCCGCCCGAGGTCACGTTCGCGAGGCCGGTTGCGCTCAGGCGCGTGAGGTAGCCGCCCATGCGGCCGCGGAAAAGATAGGGCGCGAAGTCGACCAGCATGTCGTTCATGCTGATGCGGCCTGTCGCATCGAACTGCGGGAACACCTCGCGCCGGACCGGGATTCGCTCCTGGACGACCCACGTGCCGTAGGGGTCGGCAAGCGCCGCCTCGATTGCGGTCTCCCATTCACTCTCGGTCTTCTCCCACCCCAGCTGGACGCCCTTGCCACCATACTCGTCGTTCGGCTTGAGCACCAGGTGCTCCCGCCACGCCCGCGTCAGCTCGAGGAGATCTCCGCGCCAATCGTCTTTGTCGGTTTCCACGTCGTCGACGACGCGCGTCCAGGGCACGTGCGCGCGAATAATCGCGCGCTCCTCCGCCGAGAACAGCGTCGCGTGCGAAGGATCGGTCAGCACCGCGAAAAAGGCCTTTTTGTGCGCAAGCTTGCAACGAAACGAATTGGCCATGCAGACGGCGCGGGCGGCGCACGCGTCGACGAGCGCGAGGCACTCGGCCGGCTTGGCGAGGATGTCGTTGACGAGCACGCGACGGTAGACAAGATCGATCCTGGTGCCCTGCGCGGTCAAGGCGCCGTTTGCGAACATCAGCTCGCGTGGATCACAGACGATTGTCGGCACGCCGGCTGCTGCAAATGCGTCGCGCAGAATCTCGAACTCGGTCCATGTCGGCACGTCGCGCCAGTCGACGATCGCCATCGTCGGCGGGCTGGCGGTGCCACCCCACTCGTGGTAGCTGGCGAGGAGCGCGTCGAGCAGCGCCTCGATGACCTTGTGAAAACGCACCTGCCGCTGGGTCCGAAATCGTCCCATGACTGCGGTCGCGTCGAAGAGCTCGCACAGCCGTTGGGTGTAGCCGATACCGGCGGGCGATTCGGCGTTGTACTCGGCAAAGTGCAGCGAGTCCGGTAGCAGGAACGCGTCGAGCCGCGAGGTCGTGCTGGCAGTCTGATACCCCGGTTCGATGTCGACGAGCGCGTCTTCGGCTTCGGTGATGCCGAGCTGATCGTAGATGTCGTCGGACTCGAACGCCGCGCGCGTCACCCGTTCGCCGAGCGCCGCGATGGTCTCGGCCGCGACGCGGATGCGGGCTTCGTCGACGGCGGTCAGGAAGAACGGCCGCAAGAACGGACAGTGGACTCGCTGGCCGAAGGTCAGCTTCTTGGCGCGCATCGACGCGGTGAGGGCGCTGGTGAACCGCGGCGTCAATTCCTCGTCGGGCCTGAGCAGCGCGTGCCAATCAGCAATCGGATCCATGTCCTGGTCAATCCGCTCGAATCAAGACAATCCCGGAGCGCCGGTGAAACCCGATGCCGGACCAATCCCGAGCATCTCTTCCCATCTCGGCCAGCACTGCGCGGGATGACCGTTCAGGGCGCGATCGACGACCAGGTGGGCCATCTTCTCGACCACGTGGCTGAAGTAGAACGGCGTGATGCGATCGCGTTCGAAGTCGGGCGCGGGATTGAGGTAGTCGATCGCGTAGGGCACGCCGTCCTCGATCGCGAACTCGATCGTGTTCATCTCGTACCCGAGCGCGAGGTTGATGAGCTGCGCATCCCGGACGACACGCGCGCCCACCTCTGCCGAAAGGTATTCGTGCTCGACGAGGTAGCGGCGCTCGCGCGGATCGTAGGCGACCGGCGTGATGTCGGTTTTGCCGAACGTGAAACACCGAACGTAATGATCGAAGTGGATGAACTGCTGAAGCGTCATGCAGTACGGCGCGGTGCGGTCGTAGGCCTCGAGCAGTTCGCGCTTGTCCTCCACCTTGTAGACATGCTTCCATCCGCCGCCCGAGTAGGGCTTGAGGATGGCGGGCCGCCCGACGTAGTCGAGCAGGCCGTCCCAATCGATCGGATAGGCGAGGTTGTGCAGCGATTCCGACGTCAGGTCGATGTCGGCCGGGTAGCCTTTCTGCGGCAGCAGCACCGTCCGCGGGATCGCGACGCCCAGCTTCGCCATCACCGAGTAGTTGAAATACTTGTCGTCGGCGGTCCACCAGAACGGATTGTTGATGACGTAAGTGCCCTGGAGCACGGCGTGCTTCATCGCGCCGCGGTAATACTCCACCTCGTGAGAAATGCGATCGACGATGACGCGATAGCCCGGTGCCTCGTCCATCTTGGTGCCGCCGAGTTTCACCATCTGGCCGGTGATGCCGTGCGGCGCGCCAAGCTCGTCGACGCGTTTGATGAAGGCTGGCGGAAAACTGTACTCCCGGCCGCAGAGAAGTCCGACGACCTGTGACGCCCGCTGCTGTTCCATGAAGCCCTCGACTGTCCGCTCTGTACAGCTCTCGCAGACGTAGCGTCCGGCTTCAGCCGGACTCGCTGAAGGTCCGGCTAAAGCCGGACACTGACGGGTTACCGCTCAGCGCACCCCATCCTGCGTCTGGCGTATCACATGGTGCACCACGGCCTTGAGATCGCCGGTCTGGCGGAATACCGCCAGTTGCTGGTCGGCGCTGGTGCCCTCGCGCAGCACGACGTGGACGTGCTCCACTGCCTTCCGGCTGCCGAGGTCGTCGACCACGTCGTCGATGAACTCGAGCAGTTCGACCGCCAGGTCTCGCATCGGCACCTCGGCGCGGCGTCCGAAGTCGATGAGCTTGCCGTCGAGGCCATAGCGCGCGGCCCGCCACTTGTTCTCCTCGATGAGCGCGCGGCGGTAGATCCTGAAGCCCTGATTACGGACCCGGAGCCGATAGAGCTTGACGACGATCGCCTGCACCAGCGCGCCCAGCATCACCGCCGTCTCGGGGCGCGTGGGCACGTCGCAGACGCGAAACTCCAGCGTCCCGAAGGTCGGATGCGGCCGCACGTCCCACCAGATCTTCTTCGCGTCGTCGATGCTGTGCAAATCGACGAGGAGCTGAATGTAGTTCTCGTATTCGCTCCAGGAATCGAAGTGATCGGGAACGCCGGTCCGCGGAAAGCGCCGGAAGATGGTCGTCCGATACGACTTCAGGCCCGTGTCGCGCCCCATCCAGAAGGGCGAGCTCGTCGACAGCGCCAGCAGGTGCGGCAGGAAGTAGCGCACCTCGTTCATCAAGTCGATCATCACCGACCGATCCGGCAGGCCGACGTGAACGTGCAGGCCGAAGATCAGGAGCGACCGCGCCAGCTGCTGCAGCTCCTCGACGATGTTGTCGTAGCGAACGCCGGGCGAGATGATCTGATCTTCCCAGCGTGAGAACGGATGCGTGCCGGCCGCGGCCACCGCCAGACCGACGCGCTCGGCGGCGCTCGCGAGTTCGCGTCGGTTGCGATAGATCTCGTCGCTCAGCTCGTTGACATCGGCGCAGATCTTCGTGCCCACCTCGACGATCGACTGGTGCATTTCACGCTTGATCTGCTCGCCCAGCATCGGCGCGCTCGAAGCCAGGAGCTCGGACACGTGCGAACGCAGGTCTCCGCTCTGGGGGTCGACGATCTGGAATTCTTCCTCGACGCCGAGAGTGAAGGACACGGGACTGATAATACTTCAGTCGACAGTCTCGGAGTCGGCAGTCGCAGTCGACAGTCGTCAGTCCGAGTCGGCAGTCTGAGTCGGCAGTCGAGTCGCATCGAGTCGGCAGTCAGTCAGTCCTGGAGTCGACTCTAGTCGTCGGCTCTGCCCTGGCACTGCTAGATGCAGTCCAGGAGGGAAAGATGGCCAAGCAGGTGGAAGATCTGAAGGTTTGGCAACGTGCGCGGGAATTCTGTGTTGCAGTTAATGCGCTCCTCGGGCGAGCTGGCTTCCAACGCGACAGGAAGCTGAAGGAGCAGCTGTCCAGACGCCGTGGACTCGGTGATTTCTAACATTGCCGAGGGATTCGCGCAGCCAACCGACCGCGCATTCGCCAGATTTTTGTACATCTCGAAGGCCTCCAACGCAGAGGCTCGAACAAGGCTACTGCTCGCCTGCGATCAAGGCTACATTACGGACACAGAACTTGCCGCCTGTAACGAGGTCAGCGATGAAGTGGCGCGGATGACGACAGGACTCATCAAGTACTTGGTCAAGAGCGACCGCCGAGATCGAGGGCTCGGCCCTGATCAGCGGGCCAAACGCCGGTAGGCGGACAGACTCGGACTACCGACTGCGGACTGCGACCGACTGGCGACTGGACTACCGACTCCGACTGCCGACTGGGACTGCCGACTGAGACTAACGACTGTGACTGCCGACTCCCGACTCCCGACTGACGACTGGCTTGTCGACGCCGCCAACTACCCAGGCGGCCACGCGACTGGCCTCGTCTTTCCCCGCACGACCGCCGACGTCGTCGACATTCTGGCCAGCTCGGCGTCGGTGCTGGCGGTCGGCGCGCAATCGTCGCTGACCGGCGGCGCGACCCCGATGGGCGAGGTCATTCTCGCGACCACCAAGATGAACGGGATCGTCGATGTTCGGCCAGGGCGCATTACCGTCGAGCCGGGCGTCACGGTTGCCGCGATGCAGGAACGGCTCGGCGAGGCGGGCGCGTGGTTCCCGCCTGCACCGACGTTCACCGGCGCCTGCGCGGGCGGCATCGTCGCCACCAACGCGGCCGGCGCAGCAACCTTCAAGTACGGCAGCACGCGCGACTGGGTGGAGGCGCTGACGGTCGTCCTCGCTGACGGCACGGTGCTCGAGTTGGAACGAGGCGCCAGACATGCCGTCAACGGGCGCTTTGAAGTCGAGACCACCAGGGGCCGTGTCGCGGTTCCGGTCCCAACCTATCAGATGCCGCAGGTTGCGAAGCGTTCGGCGGGATACCACGCCGCGCCCGGCATGGACCTCGTCGATCTCTTCATCGGATCCGAAGGCACGCTCGGCGTCATCACCCGGATCACATTCAGAACGCTGTCGCCGGCGCCGAATACCGTGCTCGCCTGGATCCCGTGCAGGTCAGAGCCGCAGGGCCTCGAGCTCGCCAGGGAGCTGCGCGATGCCTCGATGGCGACGTGGCAATCCGGCACGCCGCAGGGAATCGACGCGTCCGCGATCGAGCACATGGATCGGCGATCGCTCGAGATCGTGAAAGAAGACGGCGCCGGCTCGCGGAATAACGTCTCGCGTGCCCGAGGGAGCGTGCCTCGCGCTCCTCGTGCAGCTGGAGCTCGGCGCGCACACGGATGCCAGCGCGGCGTTCGACGAGATTCAACGATCGCTCGACGATGCGGACGAATCGTTCGCCGGCTCGACGCGTCGCGGCGCGCTCGGACGTTTCTGCCGCGCGCTCGATCGGATCGGCCTGCTGGCGGACACAGAACTGGCACTCCCCGGGGACCGCCGTCGCGCGGCGGAGCTCCTCGCCGTGCGCGAGTCCGTACCGGCCGGCGTGAACCAGCGCATCAGCACGGCGAAGCGGACCATCGATGCACGGATCGAAAAGACGGCCGGAGACATGATCGTGCCCTTCGACCGTTGCGCCGACATGATGGACATCTACCGCCGGGGCTTCGAGAGTCGCGGGCTCGACTATGCGATCTGGGGACACCTCTCTGACGGCAACGTCCATCCCAACGTCATCGCCCGTTCTTTCGACGACGTGGTCAAGGGCAAAGAGGCAATGCTGGAGTTCGGCCGTCACGTCGCCCGGCTCGGTGGCTGTCCGCTCGCCGAGCATGGCGTCGGCAGAAATCCCGTCAAGCAGGCCCTGCTTCGCCAGCTCTACGGAGACGCCGGCCTTGACGAGATGCGCGCCGTCAAACAGGCGCTCGATCCTGGGAATCGCCTCGCGCCGGGAGTAATCTTTCCGGTATGAGAACGCAGCGCACGAGTGAGTGCCTGTCCTGCACAAGTCACGGACGTTCGACTGTCAAAAGCTTTCACCGCAGAGCGCGCAGAGCACGCAGAAAGAAGAGTGTTCGTCTCTGCGTCGCTCCGCGGTCCTCTGCGGTGAGAGGCTTTGCGCGTGGGAAAGAACTTGGGGCTATGAGCACATGAAGCAACAACCCGAACCGCGAACCCCGAACATCCGAACCCCGAACCCGGTCCCAGTGGCCGCTCCTGACTCAAATCGCGACCGGCGGCGATGGAACCGGCACGGAGGCGATGTCGGCGCTAACGCTCCAGCTCCGGCCTCGTCACGAAATGGCAGACGTCGCGCGGTCCGTCTGCCCTTACTGCGCGGTGGGCTGCGGGCAACTCATCTTCCACAAAGATGGGAAGGTGATCTCGGTCGAAGGCGATCCGGAATCGCCGATCTCGGAAGGACGGCTCTGCCCAAAGGGCGCAGCGACGCACGAGCTCCTCACTCACGCTGGCAGAGCCACGCGGGTGAAGCACCGGGCACCGGGCGCAACAGCCTGGACTGACATCGACCTCGAAACGGCGATGGACATGGTCGCCGAGCGCGTCTGGGCGTCGCGCGAACGACACTTCGAGGAGGAGCGCGAGATCGGCGGTACTCAGCGAACGCTGATGCAGTGCGCGTCGATCGCGCACCTCGGCGGAGCCACTCTGGACTAACGAAGAGAACTACCTGATCAAGAAGCTCTTCACGGGCGGCCTCGGCATGGTCGCGATCAGCAATCAGGCCCGCATATGACATAGCTCCACGGTGCCCGGTCTGGGCACTTCGTTCGGGAGGGGCGGCGCGACGACGGCGCTGCAGGACCTGCAGAATGCCGACGCGATCCTGATTATTGGGTCGTCGATGGCCGAGAACCACCCGGTCGGGTTCAGGTGGGTCATCGAGGCCCGCGAACGGGGCGCGACAATCATCCACGTCGATCCGCGGTTCACCAGGACCTCGGCGATGGCCGACATGTGGGTGCCGCTGCGCGCCGGGACCGACGCGGCCTTCCTCGGCGCGATGGTCAACTACGTTCTGACCAATCGACTCGAGTTTCGAGACTACGTCGTCGCCTACACCAACGCGTCGACGATCATCGACGACAGGTTCGTCGGCCCAGAGGACCTCGATGGCCTGTTCTCAGGATGGGACGCGGAGGCCGGACGCTACACAACGGATTCCTGGGCCTACGCGCCGGACGAGGCGCGCGACCCGACGCTTCTTCATCCGCGCTCGGTGTTTCAGATCATCGGGCGGCACTTCGCTCGCTACACGCCGGCGATGGTAGCGGAGGTGTGCGGCGTGCCCGCCGATTCGTTCGTGCGGATCGCCGACGCGTTCTGCCGCGCCTCCGGCCCTGAACGGACGGCCGCCATCTGCTACGCCGTCGGCTTGACGCAGCACTCGGCGGGCGTGCAGATCGTCCGGACTGCCGCGATTCTCCAACTGCTGCTCGGAAACATCGGCCGCCCGGGAGGCGGGATTCTCGCGCTTCGCGGCCACGCCTCCATTCAGGGATCCACCGACATCCCGACGCTCTACGACCTTCTGCCTGGTTACCTGCCAATGCCGACGTTCGGTGACACCGACTCGACCCTGGCCGGTTACCTCGCGTCGCATCGCTCGAAAGACGGTTGGTGGGCGAACTTCGACAAGTACGCAGTCTCGCTGTTGAAGGCGTGGTACGGCGAGCTCGCGACGGCGGAGAACGAGTTCGGCTTCGGCTGGCTCCCGCGAACGAGCGGCGATCATTCGCACTTCGGCTACTGGCTCGACATGGCTGACGGACTCGATTTCCCTGACGTCGCGCCGACCTGCGCGTAGAATCGATCGACCGACGCGCGAATCGCCTGGAAGGGCTCTTCGTCATGGGGCAGAACCCTGCGGTCGGTGCGCCAAACTCGCGGCTCGAGCGACGAGCGCTCGCCAATCTTCAATGGCTCGTCGTGCGCGATATGGTCGAGACCGAAACGGCGACGTTCTGGCAGGACTCTCCAGAGGTGCAACGGGGCGAGCTGCGCACCGAGGACATTCGGACTGAAGTGTTCTTCTTCCCCGCTGCCGCGCACGCAGAAAAGTCAGGCTGCTTCACCAATACGCAGCGGCTACTGCAATGGCACGAGACGGCGATCGATCCACCCGGCGACGCAAGAAGCGAGGCCTGGTTCATCTATCATCTCGGCCGTCGACTCAAGGCGCGCGCCTCCGGCGATCTCAGTCGTCGCAATCGCGGCCTGAACGCCCTGACCTGGAACTACCCGACCTCCGGGCCACGACGCGAGCCCGAGATCGAGCACGTGCTGCAGGAGATCAACGGGCGATGGACTCGCGACGGTGCGCAGGTCGAGGGCTTCAGCGATCTGTCAGCGGACGGCAGCACCGCGTGCGGCTGCTGGATCTACTCGGGCGTCTATCCGGCAGCTGACCGCAATCGGGCCGCCGAACGGGACGCGTCGGGTCCGTACGGACACGGATGGGGATTTGCCTGGCCGGCGGATCGACGCATCCTCTATAACCGCGCCTCCGCGCGACCCGACGGCACGCCGTGGAGCGAACGCAAGAAGCTGGTCTGGTGGGATGCCGAATCGCACGCATGGACCGGTCTCGACACGCCCGACTTCACGAAGAACAAGGCTCCGGACTACGTGCCGCCACCCGGTGCCGGCGGCGATGCGGCGATTCGCGGCGATGCGCCGTTCATCATGCATTCCGACGGGCTCGGCTGGATCTGGGTGCCGGTTGGCCTCCGCGACGGACCGCTGCCGGCGCACTACGAACCGCTCGAGTCTCCGGTTCCGAACCGTCTGTATCGCCAGCAGGTCAATCCGGTCGCGGATCGGAAAGAGCGGTCCGACAACGAATACGCGCGGTCGCCGGGCGATCCGCGGTATCCGCACGTGCTCACGACCTACCGGCTGACCGAACATCACACGGCCGGAGGCATGTCGCGAACGCTTTCGCATCTCGCCGAGCTCCAACCCGAACTCTTCTGCGAGATCTCACCCGCCCTCGCGGGCGAGATCGGCGTCGAGAATGGCGCGTGGGTACGCGTCTCGACGCCACGCGGCGCGATCGAGGCGCGCGCGCTCGTCACGCCACGCCTGCAGCCGCTCACGATCCACGGTCTCGTCGTTCACCAGGTTGGCCTGCCGTATCATTTCGGCGGGCGCGGACTCATCCGCGGCGACGTCGTCAATGACCTCGTGGCGATCTCCGAAGAGCCAAACGTCCGGATCATGGAAGCCAAGGGCCTCCTCTGCAACGTGACGGCGCGGGACCGATGACCACCACCGCCTTTCTCACCGACTCGACGCTCTGCATCGGCTGCAAAGCCTGCGAAGTCGCGTGCAAGGAGTGGAACGGCGTCCCCGACGACGGCTTTGCACTGACCGGGTTCTCGTACGACAACACCGGCGAGCCTGGGCCACTCCACCTGGCGGCACGTGAAGTTCATCGAGCGCGGCGAACGGCCTGCGCACGCCGCCGACGGCGGCTACCGGAGCAATACGTTCCGGTGGGATTTCTCGTCCGATGTCTGCAAGCACTGCGAGAACGCCGGCTGCCTCGAGGCCTGCCCGACCGGATCGATCGTCCGCACCGAGTTTGGTGGCGTCTTCATCCAGCCCGACGTCTGCAACGGCTGCGGCTACTGCATCGTCGCCTGCCCATTCGGCGTTGTCGACCGGCGGCCTGACGATGGTCGCGCGTTCAAGTGCACGTTCTGCTACGACCGCCAGAAAGCGGGCCTGCAGCCGGCCTGCGCGACGGCGTGTCCGACGCAGTCCATTCAGTTCGGCGAGCTGAGCGACCTCCGCGAGCGAGCCGCGCGACGCGTCGACGACCTGCGCGCGCGCGGCATCGACGACGCGCGGGTCTACGATCCTCGCGACAGCAGCGTCGGCGGCACCCACGCGATCTTCATCTTCCGCGGCGAACCGGAGGAGTACAATCTCCCGTCGTCGCCGGAGGTGCCGACTGTCCACTTGCAAGCAGGTTGGACGTCAGCCGCTGCAGCCGCGGGCCTGATGTTCGCGGCCGTCGCCGCCGCTTTCTTCACACGTCGATCGTCAGCCGATTGATGTTCAAACTGAGCCTGCTCGTTCCTGCCGCCGCGGCGCTGATGCTCGCGGGCGAGGGGATCTACTACGCGGTCGCCAGCCGTCAGCAGGTCGCTGTGTCGTGCGACGAATTCCGGCGCGCTCGACCTGCGTCTCCGCGGGTCCTCGTCACCGGGTGCGACATCAACTTCGCGGGTGCAGGCTATCGAGAATCGTCGGGACAGGTCGAGGAGTTGTATCTGCCGGCTCGGCCCGCTGGCAATCAAGCCGTGGCGGCGCCGTTCGTCGTCGCGACACGGGATCCGGCGGCGATCGCGCTGGTCCGGACGGTGCTCGGCGGAGGCCGCCGCGCGACCAGCGAGCAATCGCTCGGCGCCATGCAGACGGTCGTTGCGCAGTTGCGACTGACAGATGCGATCGACGGTCTGGTCCGGACCGGCATCATCGAGCGGCTTCGTTCGCGGCGAATCCTGTCAGGGCTGGCTCCGCCCATCGCCGAGAACGCGCCCGTCGTCGACCTTGATGGCACTCCGGACTTCCTGACGCCCGGCCTGGCGCTCCTGGCCGGAGCGTTGCTCGCGCTGCTTGCGTTCTGGCCGCCGCGACACGGTCTGCCGGCCACCGCGGCCGCCGAGCCCGCGGCGACGTCTCAAGCGTTGCCGATCGGTTTCGAACCTGCCTCGCTCGAGTCCAGTCAGTACGACCCGGAACACGCATTCGACGAGCTGTCCGAATTACGCGAATTCCCGACGAGTCCGCGCGCGCACTCGAGCGCGGTGGCGTTGCCGCGGCTGCTCCTCCTCGCGATCGATGTTTCGTCTGGACCCGAGGCGATCGAAAGCGCGCCGCCGCTCGGCTCGCGCGCGGACGTCGCGGCGATGCTGCGCGGCGTCATTTCGGATTTGACCGGTGACGAGCGGCAGAGTGTCTTGTCGCGGCCCGATGGATCCGTCAAAGTCGATCTCGGGCGCTCGGACCCTGTGCCAACGGTCGTGGTTGAGGCGCGAGGTGAAGCCGGCGTGGCGCTGGTCAAGGAAGTGCTCCTGATGACCGGCTGGCGCGCATTCGCGCCGAAGACCGGTCTTTTCGTCGGGGCAGACGATCTCGAAGCGCTGGCGGCGCTCGCCGGAGAAGGGCCACTCGACTGAGCGACTACTACGGTCTCCCGCTCCTGAAGCCTCCCGTCTGGACATGGGAGATCCCGGCGTACTTCTTCGTCGGTGGCGCGGCCGGCGCGGCGGCAGTCGTCGGCGCAGTCGCGCGCGTGGCGGGCGCGAATCCCGCGCTCGTCCGCGACGCTCGATGGCTGGCTGCGGTCGGCGGCGCGGTATCGCCGGCGCTCCTCGTCTCGGACCTCGGCCGGCCGGAGCGGTTTCTCAACATGCTGCGGGTCTTCAAGCTGCGCAGCCCGATGTCGGTCGGCGCCTGGACGCTCGTCGCGTTCTCGAACGCGGCTGGCGCCAGCGCCTTCGCAAACGCGCTGACGAAAACGAGCCATGGTCGGCTGCCGATCAAGATCGTCGCTGATGCCGCTGAGGTCCTGTCCGCGGCCACGGGGCTGGTGCTGTCGACCTACACCGGCGTGCTCATCGGCGCGACGGCTGTGCCGGTCTGGTCGCGAAGCGTGTCACTCCTCCCGATCCACTTCGGCGCCGCGGGTCTCGGCGCGGCGGTGTCGATCCTCGAACTGAGGGGACATCGCGATCGGGCGCTGAACGTGCTCGGCATCGGCGCGGCCGCCGTCGAGACAGCCATCGGGATCGCGCTCGAGACGGACGACGATCCCGCGCTCGACCCGATCAAATACGGATGGTCGGGCGACGTCACGCGGCTCGGTGGCGTGCTGTCAGGACCCGTGCCGCTGGCGTTACGGGTGATGGGTGGGCGCTCAATCACCGCGCGGCGCATCGCGGCTGCCTCAACGATCGTCGGCTCCGTGCTGACCCGCGTCGGATGGCTCGCCGCGGGACGGGAGTCGGTGAAGTAGATCCCGTTTCGGTTTGCCAACGAACCGAGCGAGAGTAGAATCTCGCCAGGCTGGGGCTTGATGACGAAACGTCTCCTCGAGACACTGAGCGGTGTCGGTGCGATCCATACCGGTGAGCTGCTGCTCCGCCGGACCGCCTACGAGGTCAAGGTCTGGTCCGATGAGACGCCACCTGCGTCCGGCGAGGATCCAAAGACGGTCGCGCGCATCGAAGGGCACATCGACATCAAGGGAATCGCCGAGGCCGTCGTGCTCGCAGGTCCAGGCACTTTGACGTTGACGCTCGAGGACGGCCGCCGCCTGGCGTTTCAGCTCACGGGCTCCGGAGGCGGAATCGTCGGACGAGGCTGGTTGCCCTGAGCGGCGCACCTCCGCCCAGGGCACCGCACATCCTTTTTCATACTTTCTCAATCCACCATCACGACCGCCCTGTCGGCACTCGCGATCTGCAACGATCTACGTGCGTCCGTAGTGGCGGCGTTGCGGTAGATTGGTGGTCACGTGGCATGGCGACGTTCGAACAGCGCTGCCGAGGAGGTTTCGAACATGACTACCATATCGGCTCCTGATCGGACCGAGGCAGCGGAGTACTACTTCACCTACATCGATCAGGTCGGGGCCGGAGAGATTTGCGCACTCCTCGAAGCCCAGCTGCCGGAGATGCTCGCGCTCCTGCGCGAGATCTCCGAAGAACAATCGCTCCTTCGCTATGCTCCGGACAAGTGGAGCATTCGAGAGGTCCTCGGCCACCTGAACGACACCGAGCGGTTGTTTGTCTTCCGGGCGTGGTGGTTCGCGCGTGGGTTTGACAGTCCTTTACCCAGCTTCGACCAGAATGTCGCAATATCCACCGCGGGCGCGAATGAACGAACCTGGTCCAGCCTCGTGGAGGAATTTCAGGCCGTTCGGCTCGCGACGGTCGCGTTCTTTCGGGCGCTGCCGGCCGAGGCATGGTCGCGACGCGGCGTCGCCAGCGGCTATGAGTTCACGGTTCGCGCGCTCGCCTACATTGGGGTCGGGCACGTGACTCACCACGCGAAGATCCTGCGAGAACGCTATCTCGAGCGTCAGGCGTGATTGCAAATGGCCGTCCCGATTGTCGACCTGAGGCCTGACAACGAAGACCTCGTCGATCAGGCCGCGGTCCTTCTTCAGAACGCCTTCCGAAACAGAAGCGAGGACTGGCAGGATGCCGAGTCCGCTCGGCAGGAGGTCCTGGAGTCGTTCGCTCCAGATCGAATCAGTCGTGTTTTCTTAGACGAGTCACGAACCGTCCTCGGCTGGATCGGTGCAATTTCGACCTACGCAAGCCGGGTTTGGGAAATCCACCCGCTGGTCGTCAGCGAATCGCACCGCCGTCGAGGCATCGGGCGGGCGCTCGTCGAAGACCTGGAACAACTGGTCGCGAGTCGAGGCGCATTGACGCTGTGGGTCGGCAGCGACGACGAGAACAACGAGACGACACTGAGCGCAACCGATCTCTATCCAGACATTCCAGGCGCGCTTCGCAGTATCAGGAACCTTGGCCAGCATCCGTACGAGTTCTATCTTCGGCTCGGGTTCCGGATTGCCGGCGTGCTGCCGGACGCCAACGGCCGCGGCAAGCCTGACATTTTTCTGGCCAAGCGGGTGGGCGCGTGATTCTCAGAGCCTACGCCGACGGCCATCGTTCACGATGAACACGATGACCCGATGAACACGAAGAGATCCTCGAGAGATCCATCGTGAACATCGTGCCATCGTGCGCATCGTGTTGGAACGTGGGTTCGCAACAGCATGTATGAGACGGCTTCTAGACAGCCACCGACCGCATCGGCACCGCGCGCGCGAGACACCCCGCCAGCCTCTGCACCGCATCGTCAATCGCGCCCGGCAGCACGCTCGAGAAGCACAGGCGCAACTCCGACTCGCCCGCCGGATCGGGATAGAACGCGTAGCCAGGCACGAACGCGACGCCGGCGGCGAGAGCCTGATCGCGCAGCGCGCGCGAGCTCACGCCGGCTGGAACCCGGCACCAGAGATACAAGCCGCCTTGCGGGCGTGCGAAGCGCAGCGAGCCCGCCGGCACGTGCCGCTGGATCGACGAAATCATCATCGCGCAGCGGCGCGCGTGCTCGGCCCTGAGCGTCTTCAGGTGCGCATCGAAGTTGCCGTCGCGGATGAACCTCGCCATCGCGAACTGCCCGAGATTCTGAGTGTGCGGATCGAGCCGCTGCTTGATGATCGCGATCTGATCGACGATCGACGGCGCTGCCGACAACCAGCCAAGCCGCAGCCCCGGCGCGAGCACCTTCGAAAAGCTGTTGAGGTAAATGACGATGTTCTGCGCGTCGAGCTCGCGGAGCGACGGCGGCGGCACCTCGTTGAAGTAGAGCTCGCGGTAGGTCGCGTCCTCGACAATCGGCACGCGATAGCGCTCGGCCAGCCTGAGCAGCTCGCGCCTCGCGCGGATCGGTACCGTGACGCCGGTCGGGTTCTGGAACGTCGGGTTGGTGTAGATCAACTTCGGACGATAGCGCACGAGCACGTCCTCGAGCTCGTCCATGTCGGCCCTCGTCACATCCCAGCCGATCAACTTTGCCCCGGCGGCATTGAACGACTGAATCGCGCCGAGATACCCCGGCCGATCGACGATGACCGCATCGCCGGGATCGATGAGACACCTGGCGAGGAGATCGAGCCCTTGCTGCGCGCCCGCCAGCACCAGAACACTCTCGGCGGGGACGCCGAACCGCTCCGCAATCGCCTCGCGAAGCACGGGCTGGCCTTCGGTTGGTCCGTGTCGCCAGATCGCCAGGCGCTCCCGCTTGATCGCGTAGTCGATCGCCTGTTGAAAGGCCTCGACGGGAAAGCAGTCGATGGCCGGCTCGCCGGCGGCGAGCGAGAGAACCTTGGCATTCGACGAGTGGCGGAGGGTGTCGCGCAGCGTCGAGTCGCTCGATCGCAGCGCCGCGGCGGCGATCTTGCCGCGCCACGCAAACGGCGCGCCGGTCGGGTCGGGGGCCGCGCAGACGAACGTGCCGCGGCCGACGTAGCCGCGCAGCAACCCGCGCGACTCGAGCTCGCGGTACGCGCTGACGACGGTCGTGCGGCTGATCTGGAGGCGGTGGGCGAGCTCACGCTCCGGCGGCACGCGCGATCCCGACGGCAGGTCGCCGCGCGAAATCGCCGATTCCAGAAGACTGACCAGGTGTCCGTAGAGGGGTCGTGTGGTCCGGACAAACTGCCGTTCGATCTGCTGAATCATGAGGCCTCCAACCCAAAGGTGGCTGGCACCTTCCCCGGAAAGGTGCCAGCCACCTTCAGTGCGCAGTATTGACCGGCTTTGGCGCAAGGAGGTAGCCAATCGCCGCTTGGCTTGTGGAACCGCCATAACAATCAGTGAATTTGCCGAATATTCTTCGGTCGAGCTTAAGACTGGACTGGGACCAATGGCCGTTCGGAAGGGTCCAATGACGGACGGCGGCCAAGAGAAACAGGTTCAGCCGTTGGCGATGGCTTCGAACCTGGGACGGCCGCGCAGGCTTTCGAGGTCTGGATCCCGTCTGGCGCGGGCGGCGGTCAACGCTGGCAGCGACGCGTAGACGCGTTCGAGCGCGTCGAGCGCCTTGTCGGCGTCGCCCTCGCGGCCGCGTAGCGCCAGCAGGCAGGCGATGTAGTAGCGCGTGTAGGGATCGTCGGCGCCCTTGGCGACGCGCGCCTCGAAATTCTTGAGCGCGCGGTCGAAGAATCGAGCGGCCTCCTCACTTCTTCCCATTCGGAAGTATGTCGCGCCGATCTTGATCGTGATCTCGATGCTGGTGCGTTCCTTGAGCGCGTGATCGCTCGACGAAACGAAGGCGAGCCCGCGCTCGTACTCGCGGATCGCCTCGTCGTATCGACCCTGCAGGTAGAAGACGTAGCCGAGCCTCGCGTTCGCGCCGACGACCTGCAATCCGGCGTTGCCGGAAATGTACTGGTCCTGGAGCTCGACCGCGCGGCGGCAGACCGCCTCGGCTTCCTCGTACTGGCCCTCCCAGGCGAGCAGCAGGCCGAGCTGCAGATAGGAGTAGCCGGCCTCGGGATTGAGCTCGATAGCGCGGCGGAAGGCGGGGATCGCGGCGGCGAAATCCCCCTTACCGGCCCAGTACGCGCGCCCCAGCGCTTGATACGCCTGGCCGTTCTCGGGCTCCAGCCTGATCGCTTCGTTGATCGCCGCAATCGCCTCGTCGACCTGACCGAGCGTGAGGAGGGCGCTGCCGAGCCAACTGTGCGCGTCAGACAGGTCGGGATCGATCGCGACCGCCCGGCGTTCCATTTCGACGCCCTTGCGCACCAGATCGCCGATCGACAAAAACGATCCCTTGAGCGCATACGCGCTGCCGAGCGCGGCCCAGGCCATCGCGTACTCCTGATCGTGACGAGTCGCGTCCTCGAAAGCCGAGATGGCGCGCTCGATCGAGTCGCGCGTCGCCAGGCGCAGGTTCATCATTCCGCGCGCGTAGCTCTCGTAGGCCTCGACCGACTTCGTCTCACGCTTCTCGATGTCGGCGATCTCGGTGCCGCGCAGGGCGACGTTCAGTCCCTGACTGAGCTCGAAGACAATCTTGTCCTGGAGCGCGAAGATGTCGCCAATCCGGCCGTCGAGCTTGACCGTGCGCCGCACTTCGCCGGTGCCAACGTCGACGAAATTTGCGGTAATGCGGACGAGCTCGTTGAGCCGCTGGAACCCGCCGACCACGACCCAGGTCGCGCCGAGTCGACGTCCGACATCGATGGCGAGCGACTCGTCGAGATGCGCGCCTGAGGCCAGATTGCGGAGGGCGTCGAAGACGCGCGCCCGCCCAATCACCGTCAGGCCGTGAATGTTCTTGAGATCCGAACTCACCGTCTCGGCGATGCCGGTGCCGATCCAATCATCCGCCGGCTCGCGCGTGATGTTCGCAAACGTCATCACCGCGACCGATCGTTCGATCGCGGCTGATGTCGATGCGTTTGCGGCGACACGGCTGGTCGTGCCGCGCGGCGCCGTGTCGAGCTCGCTCGCGACGTCGCGCAGATCCTGATGCATGTCACGCGCGGATTGATAACGGAAGGTCGGCGACTTTTCCAGGGCCCGCCCGACAATGGTGTCGAAGGACGGCGGAATGGACGGCGCAAATCGCGAGGGGGCCGGCGGAATCTCGTGGAGAATGTGATCGATGATCTCGGTGGGCGATCCGCCAGTGAATGGGATCCGGCCCGTGGCGAGTTCGAAGAGCACGACGCCAAGCGAAAACAGGTCCGTCCGGGAATCGACCGCTCGTCCAAGCGCCTGTTCAGGCGCCATGTAGGACACGGTGCCGACGACCATGCCGGCAATCGTGACCTGCGGCTGAGTAACGCGTGCGCCTTCGACGTCAGGCGGCTTGAGGAACTTGGCCAGGCCGAAGTCGAGCACCTTGACCAGGCCGCGCTCGGTTCGCATCAGGTTCGCGCTCTTGACGTCGCGGTGGACGATGCCCCGCGCGTGCGCCTCATCGAGCGCGTCGGTGACCTGCAGGCCGATCTCGACGACTTCCCGGATCGCGAGCGGTCCCTTCGCCACTCGAGACGACAGCAGCTCGCCCTCGACATACTCCATCACGATGAAGTCGACGCCGCTCGACTCGCCGATGTCGTAGGTCACGGCGATATTGGGCGAGCGCAGCAGCGACGCGGCGCGCGCCTCGTTGAGCAACCGCGCCCGGCTCTCCGGATCGGCCTTCAGCTCGGATGGCAGGAACTTGAGCGCAACAGATCGGCCAAGGCGGACGTCTTCCGCTCGATACACTTCCCCCATGCCGCCGGCGCCAAGGCGCTCGCCGATGCGATAATGTTGAACGGTCGATCCAATCAGGGTGTTCACCGGGCTATTCACAGCTGGAGTGCCCGCCGAGACGACGCGACTCACTATCTTACGACGCGCCTGCCCTTGCCAACGTTCCAGCAGTCGGTTGACCTTCCTTCCGTGTCAGGGTCTATCTCCTAGCGTATGACGGCATTCGCCCGATTTCGGGTCGGCATTACCCTGATCGGCTTCCTGGTGCTCAGCCGCACTCCGACGTCCGCACAGACGTCTGCCCCTCCCCAACACGACCATGCAGCCATGCCATCGTCGTCTTGGCACTTGATGCAGGACGGCGTGGTTTTCTTCAACTTCAACGATCAGGGAAGTCCTCGGGGCGGCGAGGAGCTCGCGGTTCAGAACTGGTGGATGGGCATGGCCGAGCGGCGCGCCGGAGGCGGGCCGGCTGCGATTCTCGCTGATGCTCAGCCTCGAACCCGCGACACTTGGCGAAGACGGCTACCGGGAGATCTTTCAGGTCGGCGAGACGCTCGACGGCATGCCGCTCATCGACCGGCAGCACCCGCACGACTTCCTGATGCAGGCCGCCGTGGTCTGGCGGACACCGCTCGGGCGCGGCTATTCACTCACGCTCGCCGGCGCGCCAGTCGGTGAACCGGCGCTTGGGCCCGTCGCCTTCATGCACCGCTCGTCTGCGTTCGAGAATCCGACAGCGCCGCTCTCGCATCACACGGTTGATTCGACGCACATTTCGATGGGCGTCCTCACTGCCGGGCTCGACCGCGGCCCCTGGCAGGTCGAGGGGTCGCTCTTTCACGGCGGCGAGCCTGACGAGCAGCGGTGGGATCTCATGGACCCAGGTGTCCTCGATTCCTGGTCGGTGCGGGGATGGTACCGTCCGACGAGCGCATGGACCCTGCAGGCGTCCCACGGATTCCTGAAGACACCGGAAGCGCACGAACCGGGAGACGTCAGGCGCACGAGCGCCTCGGCGTCCTGGATGCGTCGACATTCGCGCGGCTGGACCGCTGCCACGGCGATCTACGGTCGCAACAACAAGCTCGGCGGCGACTTCAACGCGTTTCTCGCCGAGGCCACGCACACCTTCGGCGCCAACAGCGTGTATGGACGGTTCGAATCGCTCCAGGTCGAGACTGACGTGCTGCGCTTCGGCGACCACACGTTCGTCGGAAGCTCGAAGATCCTCGCGCACCAGCACGTTCCCGAAAGCGGCGAGGGCCGCGACCTGCTGAATACGCTGACACTCGGTGCCACCCGGACGCTCGCGAAGCCGCGGGGCTGGGACCTTGGCGTCGGCGCGGATGTCACGTTCTACGGCGTGCCGACGGCACTGCGACCGTATTACGGCGACAGTCCCGTGTCATTTCACGTCTTCGTCAGCGTCCGTCCGCCGGCGCCGATGGGAAGCCTGACTCGGATGATGGACATGACCATGACCACGATACGGTAGTCGACAGTCGGCAATCGTCAGTCGACAGTCAGGGCTTCACCTTGGATCCAAGCCACGACTCGCGAAACTGTTTCTGCTCGGCTGTCAGCGTGCCGCCTGTGGACTCGAGCGTCACCGCTTCGAGCGATGGATCTTCCTTGAGGGTGATCGTCGCGGTGCCGGTCGCGCCGCCGCGGCGCTTGAAGGTGATCGTCAGCCGGTCACCAGGCTTCCGTGACTTGAGCGCCGCCTGCAGCACGCCAGCCGCCATCGCCTTGCCATCGACGTCGACGATCACGTCTCCCTGATCGAGCCCGGCGTCGAACGCCGGCGAACCCCACGGCATCAGGTTGTTGATCGTTCCGCTCGCGTCGATGAGATTCGCCGGTCCGATCCATGCCGCGCCGGGGCTGCGTTTGCGCAACACCAGGCCGGCGCGCAGTAGCAGGCGCGCATAGTCGGCCACCTCCCGGCCTTCGACGTACTTGTCGAAGAACTCGTCGGCGAATGCGCGATCGCCCGAGACTTCCGCCAGCCGCGCGCGCGCATCCGCGAGCGTGTAGGGCTTGCCCACCAGGCCCGGCTCCGGCCCACCTGGCTTGCCGTGCACGCGCCACATCGCGCGCATGTAATCGTCGAGCGAAATCTTTCCATTCGATCGATCGCGCAGGCTCAGATCGAGCGCCAGCGCAATGGCCGACCCGTACGTGTAGTACGAGATGAAAGTCGTCGAGAAATTGGTCTTGTCGACGGCACGGGCCGCGTCGGTAAACGGGGCCATCTGACTCATCTCAACCGCCGATCGAAACTGACGCCCGGGGTTGTTGATGACCGAGATTGCGGCACGCGCGAGCCCGGCCGCTCCCCGCTCGCGAGGGGACAGCCCCGTTCTCGTCATGATCAGGTCGCCGTAGTACCTGCGTGAAGCCTTCCGCGAGCCAGAGCTCGCCCGAGATGTTGGCCTCTTCGAAATTGAATGGCTCGAGCGTTTTGGGACGGATGCGCTCGACGTTCCAGCAGTGGAAGAACTCGTGCGACACGGTATCGAGCACGTCGGCGACCATGCCCGGCGTTCGCAGCGAGACCGGCGCGGCGACAACAGTGCTGTTCCGATGCTCCATCCCATCCCCGCCGCCCCACGGAACGTAGTCGCCGAGGAACGTATAGGTGCCGGCGTCGAACTCGGGAAACTCGCCGAACACCGCCCCCTGCTCGCGAACGATCTTCTCCGCGCCCTTCACATACTCATTCACTTCCGCATCGCCGGCATCGTGATGAACCGCGGTCCGAATCGTGAATTCCTTGCCGTCGGGATTGCGGACCTTGAAGCTGCGGATGGCCTGGGCGCTCAGCTCGGTCGGGCTGTCCATCAGGTACTGCAGGTTGGGCGCCGTGAACGTCAACGGATCGCTCGTGGGAAACAGCTGTGTCGCCGGCACCCACGATGATCCTTTCGGCGGCTCGAACGTGATGCGCACAGCGCGACGGTCGAGCCCGCGGGCCCACAGCAGCGTCGCCGGCATGTTCATGTGCGCGTGCGTCGGATCGATGCCGAGATAGGTGCCGTCGACATGATCGCCGTAAATCTTGTAGACGATTCGTACCGTGCCGTCGTGGCCGGCGATGTCCCACTGATAGGGGCTCGGCCTCGTCGCCGTCAGCGCCTTTCCCTTGCCGTCGAACGCCTGCAGCTCGAAGACGTTCTTGGCGTATTCGTGCAGCGCGTACCGGCCCGGCGACGATCGACTCATGCGCGCCTCGAGCGTCCCGGCGGGCAGGTTGGGGAATATCACCTCGATCTGCGCGTAGTGATGTTCCGGCGCAGGAAAGGCGACGCGGTAGGTGACGGGCGCCTGCGCCAACGCCGGCAGCGCGGCGCTGACGATGCTGAGACCTACGAGAACAGACGGCAGGAGCCTGGCCGCACGACGCATGAGTGGTCCTCTCGAAAACTCGGATCGTAGCATGCTGCTTCCGAGCACGCGGATTTCCGCCGAAGGGATCGCGAACATTACTCACGGGACGCGGATCTCGCGGATCGCACAAGCCATCCTGGCGAGCCGGCTGGTCGAGATCGTCGGAATCGGCACGGCGGCCGCGCGTCGATCCCGATGATACCCGACGAGTCCGCTGGCCCGCCAGACTGCCGCGTCCTGAATCGTGCGCGATCCGCGAGATCCGCGTCCCGTGAGTGATCCGCGAGATCCGCGTCCCGTGAAAATCATCCGCGTGCTCGGCGCGCCGAGTACCAGAATCCACGCATACACCAGGATGAGCGCGACGACGTTCGGCCAGAAGATTCGTGGATCGGCCCAACTGAGGCCCTCGTACTGCCAGGACGACAGCGGATAGAACGGACGGGTCTGGTAGCGCTCGTGCGTGGGGATGTCCATCACGATGTGCAACGCGTAGGGAATGGCTAACCAGGCATAACCCCGCCAGCGGGTCACCAGGAGTATTGCGACCACGACCGCGAGCAGCACCAGGCTGTGCGTATAGATGTAGTAGCGGAAGTACGACTCGACGAGTTCCGGCGGCAACGGCGGGCCATCCGCGCGCCAGATGCCTCGGTCGCTCCCGACGGTCATCGCTCCCCAGCCGCGCTCGATGACCCGCTCGATCGTGCTGGGAATGAACCAGAGGAGATCGGGCGCCGCGCCGGCCAGCGCGCCCCACCACCGCAGACGCGGCTGGCGATAGAGCGCCGCATAGCCCCACGCAGCGTGAGAAAAGGTATCCATCGCGCAGTGCCTGACCCAGTAATATCACCCGCGTGGCCCAGCTGTCGCCGGCGCTGACGCGGACCAACGCCGTGGCGATGGTCGTGGGGACGATCATCGGCGCGTCCATCTTCGTTCAGCCCTCGGAGATCGCGCGCCACCTCGCAACGCCGCTCGACATCATGCTCGTGTGGCTCGCGTGCGGCATTCTCACCCTCTTTGGCGCCTTCGTCTGCGCCGAGCTCGCCTCGGCCTTCCCGCAGACAGGCGGTCTCTACGTGTTCTTGCGCGAGACGTTCTCGCCGCTCGCCGGGTTTCTCTGGGGCTGGGCGATGTTCTGGAGCGTGCACACCGGGATCATCGCGGCCATCGCGACGGTCTTCGCGCGCTACACCGCGTACTTTGTCGACGCCGGTAACGCGAGCGTGCGGCTCATCGCCGTTGCGGTGATTCTTGCGCTTTCCGCGCTCAACTATGTCGGTGTCCGCGCCGGCAGTCGGGTCCAGACGGCACTCACCGTCGCCAAGGTCCTCGCGATCGCCCTCGCCGTCGGCGCGGGCCTCCTTCTCGCGGGGTCAGATCTCGATCTTCTCGTCGCGGGAGAAAATCGAGATCTGACCCCGACCGGCTATAGCGAATTCCTCCTTGCCATGGTCGCGGGACTCTTTGCCTACGGCGGGTGGCACATGGTCACCTACACCGCCGGCGAGACGGTCATGCCGACGCGCACGATTCCGCTGGCACTCATCGCGGGTGTCGCAATCGTGACGACGTGCTATATGGCGATGAACGTCCTCTACCTGGTCGCGCTCCCCCTGGATACCGTTCGGTCGTCGACGCGCATAGCCGCCGACGCGGCAGATGTTGTGGTCGGCAGTGGCGGCGCCTCGGTCATGGCCGTCCTCGTCATGATGTCGTCGCTTGGCGGACTCACGGGAATCGTGCTCACCGGCCCGCGTGTCTATTACTCGATGGCGGGAGACGGACTGGCGTTCCGCTGGCTCCATTACGTGCACCCGGTCTACCGCACGCCGTCGCGGGCGATCGTGGTCCAGGCCATCTGGGCGAGCGCCCTTGCTGCCACCGGGGCATATCGCGAGCTGTTCACGCGCGTCATCTATACCGAATGGCTGTTCTTCGCCCTGATGGGGCTCGGCGTGTTCGTGCTCCGACGACGTCCCGGCTACAGGCCGCCGTATCGAACCTGGGGATATC
This sequence comes from uncultured Acidobacteriota bacterium, assembly GCA_963797625.1. Classification (GTDB taxonomy): domain Bacteria; phylum Acidobacteriota; class Vicinamibacteria; order Vicinamibacterales; family 2-12-FULL-66-21; genus DATBJJ01. The sequence continues at coordinate 35,885 of CAWCQI010000041.1, read as the reverse complement.
CGGTCGTCCCGGCGGTGTTCATCGTGGCGTCGCTCGTCATCGTGATCAACCAGGTCGTGCGAACGCCGGTCGAAGCGCTGACCGGTCTCGGCATCGTGGCTTTGGGGGTGCCGGTCTATTATCTGAGGGGCTCAAGGCTCAGGGCTCAAGGCTCAGGCAGAGCATTCGATCCTAGCCGCGCGGCTGTGGTCTGAACGCTCTTGCCTGAGCCCCTGAGCCCTGAGTCTTGAGCCCTGAGCCTTCTCAATGCGCATCATTGACTTCCACAACCACTACTACCCGCCCGAGTACGTCGACGCGTTGAGATCGTCGAAGTCGGTGATCAAGGTGACCTACGACCACGATGGCAATCCGTGCGTGCACTACCCGGGCGACTACAACATCCTCGTCCCCGGGCACCGCGACATCGACTACCGGCAGCGGGTCCTGGACGAGCACGGCGTCACGACGCAGCTCCTCACCTTCACGACGCCGGGTGTTCACGTCGAACCGCCAGAGATTTCGGTCGCGTGGGCGCGCACGGTCAACGACGCGTTCGCGCGCGTGGTCGGCGAGCGTCCGGGACGCTTCGCCGCGCTGGCGACGCTTCCGCTCAACGATCCGGGCGCGTCGGTCGCCGAACTCGAACGCGCGATGTCGACCTTGGGACTACCGGGGGCGATGGTTTTCAGCAACGTCAATCACGTCGCGCTCGCCGATGCGCGGTTCGAGCCGCTCTGGCGCAAGGCGAACGAGCTCGGGGCGGTGGTCTACATCCATCCGACCGATCCGCTTGGCGTCGACGCGATGCTCGACTACTGGCTGATGCCGCTCGTCGGCTTCCTCTTTGACACCACGCTCGCGGCGTCGACGCTCGTCTTCAGCGGCGTGGTGGCGCGGTATCCGCGGATACGATGGGTCCTGACCCACATGGGGGGCGCGATCCCTTATCTGGCAGAGCGGCTCGATCGCGGGTACCGGGCGTTTGCGGAGTGCCGGCAGCACATCGATCGGCCGCCGAGCGAGTACCTCCGCCACTTCTATTTCGACACGGTCAACTTCAATCCGGCCGCGCTCCGCCTGGCGCTCGACTTCGCGGGAGAGGATCGCATCGTGGCGGGCAGTGACTATCCCCATCAGATCGGCAGCATTCCGCTGATGCTCGACACCATCCGTGGCTGCGACGCGCCGGCCGCAGTCAAAGAGAAAATCTTCAGCCGGAATGCCGCCGAACTCCTCGGTTTGTGACGGTTTGACACTTTGTGAAAGATTTCACATTATTTAGGAGGTCGCCGTCGGCGGACCGAGGCGTCTTGGACAAATGGCGACTTCCGCTGTCGCACTTCTGCTCGCAGCCCTGTTTCGAGTACGCTCTTGGGGGCGCGAGGCCAGGTGACACGGTAAAGAGCCCTCGGGACGCCGAAATGGACCGAATTCCGCAGCGGCACGACCAGTCCCACCGAACCGTCGCCGCAGCCGCCCTCTCGAACGTCGAGCGAGCGCTGCCAAGGGCCGTCGCGCTGGATCAGGGACGGCGGATGTCGACACGATGAGCCAGCTTTTCCATCGCAACACCAATATCTACTCTCGGGTCAGCATCGTCGCGGTCCTGGCGTTCCTGGGGTTCCTCGGCTGGGTCATCGCCATGCTGTACCTCTCCGGGTACCACACGAAACAGGGCGATTTCGTCGAACAGCCGATCCAGTTCAGCCACGCCCATCACGTCGGCGGCATGGGACTCGATTGCCGGTATTGCCACACGTCGGTCGAGGAATCCGCCTTCGCCAACATCCCCCCGACCAAGACGTGCATGAACTGCCACTCGCAGATCTGGAATAACGCGCCCATTCTGGAGCCGGTGCGGGCCAGTTTTCGCGACGACAAGCCCCTGACCTGGGTCCGCGTCCACGATCTGCCGGATTTCGTGTACTTCAACCACGGCATCCATGTGAACAAGGGCGTCGGCTGCGTCACCTGCCACGGGCAGGTCGACAAGATGCCGCTCGTGTATCAGCAGTCGACGCTGATGATGAACTGGTGTCTCGATTGCCACCGCAATCCGGAGAAATACGTCCGGCCGCGTGACCAGGTCTTCAACATGAACTGGGAACGTCCGTCCGACGATCCAGACCTCGGGTCCCGTCTGGTCAGGGAATACAAGATCGGCGCGGTCGAGCAGCTCACGAGCTGCTCGACGTGTCACAGGTAGGCTTCCAGCCTCCAGCTCCCAGCTTCCAGTCGGGAGCCGACGGAGATGCAGGAGACTCGAGAGCTGGAAGCCGGAAGCTGGTAGCTGGATAGCTGATTGACTCCATATGGACTTCGCTGCAATTCGATCGCGTCTGGCCGATTCGGGAGGCCGCCTCTACTGGCGGAGCCTGAGCGAACTGGCTGATACCCCGGACTTTCGCGAGTACCTGCATCGGGAATTCCCGGAACAGGCCTCGGAGTGGAACGATCCGAAGGGCCGTCGCAACTTCCTCAAGTTGATGAGCGCGTCGCTCGCGCTCGCGGGCGTCGGGGCGTGCACGAGACAGCCGCCCGAGCAGATCGTTCCGTATGTCCGGCAGCCAGAGGATCTGGTGCCTGGCCGGCCGCTGTTCTTTGCGAGCGCGATTCCGCTCGGCGGCGTCGCGCGACCTGTTTTGGTCGAAAGCCATATGGGCCGACCGACCAAAATTGAAGGAAATCCTGAGCATCCGGCGAGCCTTGGGGCGACCGACATGCTCACGCAGGCCGCCGTCCTCGGCCTCTACGATCCCGATCGGTCGCAGACCGTGACCTATCGCGGCGAGGTACGTCCCTGGAGCACCTTTCAGGCCGCCATCCAGGCGTCGCTTGCCGTGCAGAAGGCGACCAAGGGGGCGGGGCTGCGGATTCTGACCGAACCGATTACCTCGCCGTCGCTCTCGGAACTCGTCGCAACAGTTCTCCAGGACTACCCGCAAGCCCATTGGCATCAATATGATCCGGTCGCGTCCGATGGAGGACGGCTGGGCCTGCGTCAGGCGACCGGCTCGGCCAGCCACGCCATCTACCACCTCGACAAGGCCGACGTCGTTGTATCGCTCGACGCCGATTTTCTCGGTGTCGGCCCGTCGATGGTCCGCTACACCCGGGACTTTGCCGACCGCCGGCGGGTGACCGACGACGCGAAGCGGATGAATCGGCTTTACGTAATCGAGAGCTCGCCGACGCTGACCGGAGCGAAGGCGGAGCACCGGTTGCCGATCCGTTCGTCCGACATCGAAGGGTTCGCGCGCAGTCTCGCCGCGGCGCTTGGCGCCGGCGGTGGACAAGCAGCCGCTGCTACCAGCCCCCTGGCTGAAAAATGGCTGGCTGCCATCGCCAAAGACCTGCAGGACCATCGCGGCCGATCGGTTGTTATGGCAGGCGAGTTCCAGCCGGCCGCCGTACACGCGCTCGCGCACGCCATCAATCAGGCGCTCGGCAACGTCGGCACGACGGTGACCTACGGTGGATCCATCGAGCCACAGCCGGTGAGCCAGCATGCGTCGCTTGCAGAGCTCTCGACGGCCATGGAAGCGGGGCAGGTCCAGCTGCTCCTGATCCTCGGGAACAACCCGGTCTTCACGGCGCCAGCCGACGTGAAATTTGCCGAACGGCTCGCCAAGGTGAGCCTCGTGGTCTACCACAGCCTCTACCTGGACGAGACCTCGGAGCTGGCTCACTGGAACATCCCCGACACGCACCCGCTCGAGACGTGGGGCGATCCGCGCGCGTACGACGGCACCGTCACGCTGATGCAGCCGCTCATCGCGCCGCTCTACGACGCGCACTCGGCCCACGAGGTTCTCGCGACTCTCACGAGCCAGCCAACACGAAAGACGCTCGAGCTCGTCAAGGACTACTGGACGCGCGGCTTCGGCGGGGCAACGGGATGGACGGTGCGCAACGCCGACGGCGAGACGTTTCCCAACGCCGACGCCTTCTGGAAGCAGGCCGTGCACGACGGGTTCATTCGCGGCACGGCCACGGCCGAGCGGCGGTCAAGCGACGCCGTTCAAGGCGGCGCCGGCCGCTCCTCCAGCTGCGCCCACCGCTGCCCCGGCTGCGACGGCAGTTCCTGTTCCGACACCCCAGGCCGCACCGGTCACGGCCGCGCCGGCGCCGGCCGCGCCGACGCCGCTGACACCACCGCCCGCGGCAGCGGGACTCGAACTCGTCTTCCGGCCCGATCCAACAGTGTGGGACGGGCGCTTCGCCAACAACGGCTGGCTCCAGGAAGCACCGAAACCGCTCACGAAATTGACGTGGGACACCGCCGCGTGGATCAGCCCGAGGCTTGCGGAAGAAAAGAGCCTCGATCGCGGCGACATCATCGAGCTGCGCTATCGCGGCGTCACCGCCCGCATGCCGGTCTTCATCGTGCCGGGCCAGCCCGATCAATCGGTCACCGTGTTTCTCGGTTACGGCCGCCGCATGGCCGGACGCGTCGGCACTGCGAGCGAGGAAGCCCAGGCGTTCAACGCCTATCGGCTGCGCACGTCTGACGCGCCCTGGTTCGGCACCGGCCTCGAGATCGTCAAGACCGGCGATCGGTATCTGCTCGCGACGACCCAGGATCACCACGCCATGGAAGGCCGGCATCCTGCGCGCGTGGTCACGCTCGCGGAGTACACGCACGAGCCGACGGTCGTCTCGCACATGACCCACTCGTTTCCGAAGACGCTCACGCTCTACCCGGACCACGAGTACACCGGCAACAAGTGGGGCATGGCGATCGACCTCACGTCGTGCACCGGCTGTGGCGCCTGCGTCGTCGCGTGCGTCGCCGAGAACAACATCCCGGTCGTCGGCAAGGCGCAAGTCAGCGTCAACCGCGAGATGCACTGGATCCGCGTCGACCACTACTTCACGGGCAGCATCGACACACCCGAGTCGGTGCAGGCGGTCCACCAGCCGGTGCCGTGTCAACAGTGCGAAAACGCGCCGTGCGAGGTGGTGTGCCCGGTCGCCGCGACCACGCACAGCTCGGAAGGCCTGAACGACATGGTCTACAACCGCTGCGTGGGCACGCGCTACTGTTCGAACAACTGTCCGTACAAGGTTCGCCGTTTCAACTTCCTGCTCTACTCCGACTGGAACACCGAGAGCTACTACCCGCTGCGGAACCCGGACGTCACGGTGCGGAGCCGTGGCGTGATGGAAAAATGCACCTACTGCGTGCAGCGCATCAACCACGCGCGCATCGACGCCAAGAAAGACAACAACCGCGAGATCCGTGACGGAGAAATCGTCACGGCGTGCGAGGCCGTGTGCCCGGCGGACGCGATCGTGTTCGGGAACATGAACGATCCGAACAGCCGCGTGAACAAGCTGAAGGCGCAGCAACGCAACTACGGGATGCTCGAAGATCTCAATACGCGCCCGCGGACGACGTATCTGGCGTCGCTGCGTAACCCCAATCCTGAGCTCGAACCGGCCACGACATCTGCGGGGCGAGCGAACGACGGGACACTGATGGATTCGACAAAGGTCCAGCGCTCGCCTTACAAGGCGCCCCCGCCGGTCATCGAGCCCGGCCACACGTTCGAGTCGGTGACGAGCAAGATCTCGTCGGTCGTCCTGACGAAGTACCAGCCGTTCTCGTGGGTGGTCACGACCGCGATCGCGTTCATGTTCTTGAACATGCTGTTCGTCTCGGTCGCCTACCTGTTCTTGAAGGGCATCGGCATCTGGGGCAACAACGTCCCGGTCGGGTGGGCGTTCGACATCATCAACTTCGTCTGGTGGATCGGTATCGGGCATGCCGGGACGCTGATCTCGGCGATCCTGCTGCTGCTCAAGCAGGACTGGCGCACCTCGATCAACCGTTTCGCCGAGGCGATGACGCTCTTCGCTGTCGCCTGCGCGTTGTTGTTCCCGCTGATTCACACCGGCCGGCCGTGGCTGGCGGCGTACTGGCTGTTGCCGTACCCGAACGGCATGAGCATCTGGCCGCAGTTCCGCAGCCCGCTCATCTGGGACGTGTTCGCGGTCAGCACCTATGGCACGGTCTCGGCGCTCTTCTGGTACACCGGCCTCATTCCCGACCTGGCGACGTTCCGCGATCGGGCGAAGCACAAGATCACGAGGTACATCTATGGGGCGCTGGCGCTCGGCTGGCGCGGGTCAGCACGTCACTGGCAGCGCTACGAGAACGCCTATCTCCTGCTCGCCGGCATGTCGACGCCTCTGGTGCTCTCGGTCCACACGGTGGTGAGCTTCGACTTCTCGGTCGGCATCATTCCGGGCTGGCACACCACGATCTTCCCGCCCTACTTCGTCGCCGGAGCGATCTACGCCGGCTTCGCGATGGTCCTCACACTCGCCATTCCGTTGCGCCGGATGTTCGGGCTCGAGGACTTCATCACGATGCGCCACCTGGAGAACATGGCGAAGGTGACGCTCGTCACCGGCCTGATGGTGACTTACGGCTACGCGATGGAAATCTTCTTCGGCTACTACAGCGCGAATCAGTACCAGAAGTACATGATTCACAACCGCATGTTCGGGCCGTATGCGTGGTCGTACTGGATGCTGATCTTCTGCAATGGCATCGTCCCGCAGACGCTGTGGATCAAGAGCCTGCGCACCAACACCGATCTGGCTCTTCATCATGTCGCTCATCGTCAGCGTCGGCATGTGGCTCGAGCGCTTCGTGATCATCGTGACCTCGCTCCACCGCGACTTCCTGCCCTCGTCGTGGGGGATGTACTACCCGACGTTCTGGGATTTCTCGACCTTCTTCGGCACGATCGGGATGTTCGTCACGCTGATGTTCCTGTTCGTCCGCGTGCTGCCGATGATTTCGATCTTCGAAGTGCGCATGCTGCTGCCGAAGGCGAGCATCAAAGGCCACGACACACTGCTGCCGCAGGCGCACATCGACGATGCGGAGGGAGTCTGAGCCATGCAACGCGAGCCGGTTGCTCCACAGCTCTACGGCCTGCTGGCTGAGTTCGAGGATCCTCAGGCCCTCACGGAAGCCGCGAAACGGACTTACGCCGAGGGCTACCGGAAGACAGATGCCTATTCGCCCTTCCCCATCGAGCATGTCTGGGAGGCGTTGGGCGTCCACGATCGGCCGGTCTCCTTCTTCGTTCTCTGCGGCGGCATTCTCGGCATGTTTGCCGGTTTCGGGCTCTGCTACTGGGTATCGACGATCGCGTACCCGCTGAACGTCGGTGGCCGGCCGATGAACAGCTGGCCGTCGTTCATCCCGGTGACCTTCGAGCTGACGATCCTGATTGCGTCGTTTGCCGCGGTGATCTCGATGATCGCGTTGAACGGCCTGCCGATGCCGTACCATCCGGTGTTCAACGTGCCGTCATTCGCGCGCGCGAGCCAGGACAAGTTCTTCCTGGCGATCGAGGCCACCGACCCGAAGTTCGACCGCACGCGCACGTTCGAATTCCTGAAGAATCTCGGAGCGCTAGAAATCAATGAAGTCGAGAACTAAGTCGCGTATCCGCCTCCGCCAAGGCTTCGGCGCGACCTCGCCGAAGCGCGCTCGAACCCAAGCGCGAAGGCGGGCGGCTCGCGGCTCACTGCTCGCGATCACGGCAAGCCTGTTCCTGGCGAGCGGGTGCCGCCAGGACATGCATGACCAGCCGAAGTACCGGCCGCTGCGCGCGAGTGCGTTCTTCGAAAACACGTCGAGCGCGCGGCCCCTCGTCGACGGCACGATCGCGCGCGGAACGCTGCAGACCGATGCCGCCTTCTTTACGGGGAAGAACGGCGCCCTGTTTGCCAGCGAGCTGCCGTTTCCGGTCACGCAGGCGGTTCTCGATCGCGGGCAGGAGCGCTTCAACATCTATTGCACGCCTTGCCACGACGCGACCGGCAGCGGCAATGGCCTGGTCGTGCAGCGCGGATATCCCAAGCCGCAGACGTATCACAGCGATCGGCTCCGGAAGATCGAGGCGGGGTACTTTTTCGACGTCATGACCAACGGTTTCGGCAGGATGCCGGACTACCGGGCGCAGCTCACGCCGCGCGATCGCTGGAACATCGTCGCCTACATCCGCGCGCTGCAATTGAGCCAGCACGCGGCCGCCTCCGATGTGCCGGGCGGCGACCCGACGAAGCTGGCCAAGCCGGCGGCGGCCGGGCACGAACCAGTGAAGCATTGAACGCGTTTATGTCTACCCAGGCAGTCATCACCGATTCTCCAGCGCTGGCGCGGTTTCAGCAGCGGGCGCTCATCATCGCCGTCGTCGCGCTCCTGGTGAGCGCGATCGGCGCCGCCATGGACTTCGATCAGTTCATTCGCTCGTGGCTGATTGGGTTCCTGTTCTGCCTGGGACTCTCGCTCGGCTCGATGGCGCTGCTGATGCTGCAGCACTTGTCAGGCGGCCAGTGGGGACTCGTCAGCCGCCGGGTGTTCGAAGCGGCGACGCGCAATCTGCCGATCGTCGCGCTCCTCTTCATCCCCGTTGTTCTGCGCCTGCCCGTGATCTTCGAGTGGGCGCGGCCGGAAGCCGTGGACAACGCCATCATCCAGGCCAAGGCCGGTTACCTGAACCAGGGATTCTTCATCGTCCGCGCGCTTCTCTACTTCGCGTTCTGGATGACGTGCATGGTGCTGCTCAACCGCTGGTCCGCCGAACAGGACAGCGGCCGCGCGACCACCCCTGCAGACAGCGTGCGCTTCCGGACCCTCAGCGCGCCCGGGTTGCTCTTCCTCGTCCTCACCGTCACCTTTGCGTCGGTCGACTGGATCATGTCCCTCGACGCCGAGTGGTTCTCGACGATCTTCGGCTTCCTGACGATCGCCGGCTGGGGGCTGACGGCATTCGCGTTTACGGTCATCGTCCTGGCGATGCTGGAACGCTCGGGTGTCGCGACCGACATCCTCAAGCCGCGGCATTTTCACGACCTCGGCAAGCTGCTCCTCGCCTTCACGATGCTGTGGGCTTACCTGAACTTCTCGCAGTTCCTGATCATCTGGTCCGGCAACTTGCCGGAAGAGATTCCGTGGTACGTAAGGAGAACGACGGGATCGTGGGGCTACGTCGCCATCGCGCTCGTCGTCGGGCACTTCATGCTGCCGTTCCTGCTTCTCCTATCGCAGGATCTCAAGAAGCGCAGCGGGATGCTCGCGCGCGTGGCCCTGTTCATCATCTGCATGCGGATGATCGACCTCATCTGGCTCGTCGAGCCGAATTTCCGGCCCGGAACCGCGTTCCCGATCCATTGGCTGGATGTCACGCTGCTGGTCGGCCTGACCGGCGTCTGGATGTTCATGTTCGCGCGCAATCTCCGCAGCCGCGCGATCCTGCCGGTCAACGACCCCTACTTCAGGGAGGCGTTCGCGCATGAAGCCCACTAAAGCCTCGGCAGAACCGGCTCACCACTACACGCCGGAGGAGATGCACAACGAGGACGTTGCGCACGAGCACGTCGACGTCAATATCACTGCGCTGGTGTGGTCGATGGTCATCATGTTCGGGACGGTGATCGGTACCGCAGTCCTGATGTACGGGCTGTTCTGGGGTGTGCTCGAGCCCCGGGCCGCCGCCAGGGATCCCAAGCTTTCTCCGCTGGCGATGCCGTCGACGGCGATGCCGCCGACGACGACCGCGTCGCCATTTTTCGGTGGCGCCCCGGAGCCGAAGCTGATGACCGACGAGGCGAAGCGGCTGAACGAGGTCCGGACTTCCGAGCAGTCGCTGCTCCACGCCTACGGCTGGACGGACGAGAAGGCTGGCGTCGCGCATATTCCGATCGACGAGGCCAAGAAACTGACGATCGAGCGGGGGCTCGTGGTGCGGCAGGATCCGCTGACTGACGAGCACCTCGGCACACGCCGGCCGGCGAGTGGCGAATCGTCGTCGGGTCGCAACGTCACCCGCACACTGGCGCCCGCGGCCGCGTCAGCACCGGCGCCGGCGCCGGCCGGCGCACGAAGCGGGCATAAGTAGTTCAAGGTTCAAGGTTCAGGGTTCAAGGGTTCAAGGTTCAGGGTTCACGGATGAGCAACAGACTTCTGATCGCGTTCGTCGCCGTGCTGGCTCTCGCCGCCAGCACGCGGACGTACGCGCAGAATCCTGGCAACCTGGTCGAGCCTGGTGATCCCACGTCGGCCCGGCCTGGCATTCTCAGCAGAATCGCGATCGATCAGCGAATCGGCCATCAGGTGCCATCCGACATTCCGTTTGTCGACGAAAACGGCCGAGACGTCACGCTCGGCGACTACTTCGGCAAGCGTCCAGTGGTCCTGGCCCTCGTTTACTACGAGTGCCCGATGTTGTGCACGCAGGTGCTCAACGGGCTGGTCTCGGCGCTCGGCGTGTTGAACTTCGAGGCGGGCCGGGAGTTCGACGTCGTCGCGGTCAGCTTCAACCCGAAGGAAGGCCCTGGCCTGGCGTCACAGAAGAAGGCCGCCTACCTCGAACGATACGGACGGCCCCAGTCCGCCGCGGGCTGGCATTTCCTGACCGGATCGCAGGCCTCGATCGATCGGCTGACCGACGCCGTCGGTTTCCGCTATGAGTACGACGAGAAGATCGGACAGTTCGCCCACGGCGCCGCGATTGAGGTCCTGACGCCGAAGGGCGCCATCGCCAAGTACTTCTACGGGATCGAGTACCTCGCCCCGCGACCTCCGGCTCGGGCTCATCGAGGCGTCCGACGAACGGATCGGGTCTGTCGTAGACGACGTACTGCTCTTCTGCTACCACTACGACCCGTCGTCTGGAAAGTATGGGACGAGCATCCTCAGGATGGTTCGCGCCGGAGGCGTCCTCACCGTGCTGGCGTTCGCGATATTCCTGACGCTCAGCCTGCGCCGGGATCATGCGGTCGCCGGATCCGGGCCGGTCAACTCATCTCCCGGTCACCGAACTTAACGATGTTCACGAACCTTCCGTTCTTTCCACAGCAAGCGTCGGCGCAGGCGGCGCAGGTCGACGCGATCTACTTTTTCATGGTCGCGGTCACGGCCTTCTTCTCGCTGTTAATCGCCGCGCTCGTGGTGCTCTTCTCGGTCAAGTATCGGCGCCGCAGCGACGACGAGATCGGCGTGGCGATTCACGGGTCGCTGGCGCTCGAGCTGCTCTGGACGTTCATCCCACTTGGCATCGCGATGGTGATGTTCGTGTGGGGCGCGAAAGTGTTCTTCGATTTGTACCGGCCACCGGCAGGGGCGATGGAGATCTTCATCGTCGGCAAGCAGTGGATGTGGAAGGCGCAGCACGCCGACGGCCAGCGCGAGATCAACGAGCTCCACGTCCCGATCGGCCGCCCGGTCAAGCTCGTGATGGGTTCGGAAGACGTCATCCACAGCTACTACATTCCGGCGTTTCGCGTGAAGGCCGACGTCATCCCAGGACGTTACAACTCGATGTGGTTCACGGCCACCAAGCCCGGCCGCTATCACCTGTTCTGCGCCGAGTACTGCGGCACGAAACACTCGGGCATGATCGGCTGGATCACGGCGATGGAACCGGCCGACTATCAGGCCTGGCTGGCCGGAGGTCCGGCGACGATGTCGCCCGTGGCTGCCGGTGAGAAGCTCTTTTCTGATCTCGTGTGCAACACGTGCCACCAGGAGGGTCCCCAGGCTCGCGGTCCGGCGCTCGCGGGACTCTTCGGCAAGACGATCGAGCTGCAGGGCGGCGGGACCGTCATCGTGGATGAGTCTTACGTGCGCGAGTCGATCGTGAATCCGCAAGCGAAGATCGCCGCCGGCTACCAGCCCATCATGCCGACGTTCCAGGGACTGGTGACAGAAGAACAGCTGCTGCAGCTCATCGCGTACGTGCGCTCGCTCGGCGAGCAAAAGCCCGGCGCTGTCCGGTGATGAGGCGGGCCGAAGCGGCCCTTTCTCGCGACCGCGTAGATCTCGCGAACGCCCGACAGCGAAACCCGATCGAGTCGGCGCGCTGCGATGCGGCGCGCGCTTCGCGTCACGCTGCGGAATCCCACACCCTTTTGTTGGTCGCATCACCCTGCTTCGTAGCGCCGCCGACGAACGATCCCCGCACCTCAAGCGGCATGACGTGATCGAAACAGCCGCGGCGCGCTTGACCCTCGTCCAGTTCGTGGATAAGATGCGGCCTCAATCGGCGGGACTTCGGTCGTTCCTCTGCGACGCATATCTTTCTGGGGGCGCGAGGATGTGGCATCACGGTTCCATCGTGGACTCGCGCGTAGACTCGCGGCCGGGGCACCTCTTGTCCAGAGCCCCGGAGCCGTAGTCTGTGGGCCAGATCTTTCCCCCTTGGTGGAACAAGCTCCCGATCGTGGCCGCCCTCGCGGGCGCCTCGGCCCGATCCTCGCGATCGCGGGTGTCTGGTACTGCCTTTCCCCGTGGTACACAGACGTGGGCTACCGTCCCGGTCAGCCCGTCCCCTACAGCCACAAGCTCCACGTCGGCGAACTTGGTCTCGATTGCCGATACTGTCACGCCTCGATCGAGATTTCCGCCGTCGCGAACGTTCCGCCCACGAAGACCTGCATGAACTGCCATCAGCTCGTGAAGAAGGACAGCGAGTTGCTCGCACCGATTCGGGACAGCGTCGCCAGCGGCCGGCCGATGCGCTGGATTCGCGTCCACAAACTTCCCGACTTCGCCTACTTCGCGCACAACGTGCACGTGGCGGCGGGAATCGGCTGCGTCACCTGTCACGGCCGCATCGACGAGATGGAAACGGTCACCCAGATGACGCCCCTCAGCATGAGCTGGTGCCTCGACTGCCACCGCAACCCCGGTCCCAACAGACGCCCCGTGTCGGAGGTCACCAACATGAAGTGGACTCCTCCCCGGGACGCCACGATGCTCGCGGCGGAGCTCGAGCGCGACCGACCGGTCAATCCGCCGACTGATTGTTCGGGGTGCCACCGGTGACACCGACCTATTGGCGAAGTCTCGCGCAGCTCGAGGAGCGACCCGAATCGCGCGCCTTTCTCGAGCGGGAGTTTCCCGAAGGAGCCTCGGAGCTTCCCGAGGGGGTCACCCGGCGCGAGATGATAATGCTCCTCGGCGCCTCGCTGTCGCTCGCGGGGGTCGCCGGGTGCCGTCGCCCAGTCGAAGAGATTGTTCCCTATGTCACGGCTCCCGAAGAGGTCGTCCCTGGGATCCCCCGTTACTACGCGACGACCATGCCGTTCCGGCGGAGCGCGTACGGCCTGATCGTCGAGAGCCACGAAGGGCGCCCCACCAAGGTCGAGGGAAACCCATCGCATCCCTCGACCCTCGGGGCCTCGAGCTCGCGCGTCCAGGCGTCCGTGCTCGGCCTCTACGATCCCGACCGCTCGCAATCGATCACGCTGCAGGGAACGCGAAAGTCATGGAGCGATTTCGTGACGGCCTGGGGGCCGCTCTCCGAGGCTCATGCCGCGGACGGCGGCGCCAGCCTTGCGGTGCTGTCCGAGTCGTTCTCTTCTCCGACCCTGGCGCGCCTGGTTTCCGAGCTCCGTGTCCGCTACCCCAAGGTGCAGTGGGCGACCTACGACGCCGTCAGCGACGAGAGCCGGGTCGCGGGACTGCGGCACGCCACGGGGCGCGACCTCGATCTCATGCTCCGGCTCGATCGAGCCTCGGTGATTCTCGCCCTCGACGCCGACCCGCTTCTCACCGACCCGGAGATGATCCGTCACGCGCGAGGCTTCGCGGCCGGAAGACGGGCGGGAGCCTCCGGTGGCGAGATGAACCGACTTTACGCTGTTGAAGGGGTCTACTCGCTGACGGGAGCGATGGCGGATCATCGGCTCCGTCTGGAGAGCCGACAGATCGCACCCTTCGTGGCGGCGCTTGCTGCACGCCTTGCTCCTCCCGAAGCCGGAGCCGCGAGCCTTGCGGGAGCGGGCGTCCCAAATGTCGACTCGCGCTGGATCGACGCCCTGGCGAAGGATCTGCTGGCGAACCGCGGCAAAGGGTTGATCGTGGCTGGGGAACGCCAGCCCGCGGCCGTCCACGCCGCCGTCTGCGCGCTGAACACGTATCTCGGCAACACCGGTAAGACGGTCAGCTATTACGAGACGAAGGATGCGGCGCTTCCGAGCGTCAGCTCGCTCGCTTCACTCGTCTCCACGATGAAGGCGGGTGCGATAAAGACGCTCGTCGTGCTTGGCGGCAATCCTGTCTTCGATGCGCCCGCGGATCTCGACTTCGCCTCGGCGATGGCGAAAGTCCCTCAGTCGATCGCGCTCGGGCACACGGTCGACGAAACGTCCGTCAAGGCGACCTGGCACATTCCCCGCGCGCATTACCTCGAATCGTGGGGAGACGCGCGCGCAGTCGGAGGCACGCTCAGCGTCGTCCAGCCGCTGATCCTCCCGCTGTTCGGCGGACGAAGCCCAGTCGAGGTGCTCGGGCTGATTGCCGGAGGGCCAGGATCGTCCCGGCTACGACATCGTGCAGGAAACCTGGAAGCCGATCCTGGGCGAGGCCGAGTTCGAGAGGAAGTGGAACCGCGTCCTGCATGATGGACTCCTTTCCGGCAGCGAACTTCCGGAAGTTGTCCCCGCTCTCGCCGGGCAGCCCCTGGCGGAGCTCGGCCGCCTTCGCGCCGAAGGCGCTTCGGCGAGCCAGGCCGCGCCGCAATCTCCGGGTGAGTCTGGAGGTCGTGTTCCTCCCCTCCGCCTCGCTTCACGACGGGCGCTTCGCGAACGACGGGTGGCTGCAGGAGCTTCCCGATCCCCTGACCAAGCTGACCTGGGACAACCCCGCGCTCGTCAGCCCGAAGACGGCCGAACCGCTCGGCCTCGCAAACGAGGACTGGGTCCGCCTCGACTATGCCGGCCGCTCGCTCGAGCTCCCGGTTTGGGTTCTCCCCGGAATGTCGGACGGCGTGGTCGCCCTGACGCTCGGCTACGGCCGTTCGCACGCGGGTCGGATTGGCTCGGGGGTCGGGTTCGATGCGTTCAAGGTCCGAGGCTCCACGGCACCTGGCTTCGACAGCGGGGTCAAACTCACGAAGCTCGCGCGCACTTACTCGCTCGCGGCGACCCAGGAGCACGGCAGCATGGAAGGGCGCCCGGTCGTGCGCGAGTCGACCCTGACCGCGCTTCGAGCGAGCGACGCGAAGCCGGCTGCCGGCGCGGAGGGAGCCGAGAACTCGCATGGGGGCGGGTCTCCTGAGGCCGGCCGGCCCGACGGAGGAGAAGCCATCAGCCCGCTCGGCGTCTACGAAAAAGATCCGCATCACTTCTCCCTCTGGAAGGAGCATGCCTACGATCAAGGCCACCAGTGGGGGATGACGATCGACCTGAACGCGTGCATCGGGTGCAACGCGTGCATGGTCGCCTGTCAGAGCGAGAACAACGTGCCGGTCGTCGGCAAGGTCCAGGTCGCGAAGGGGCGCGAGATGCAGTGGCTCCGGGTCGACCGGTACTTCTCCGGCGAGCCTTCCGGCAGCCCGGAGGTCGTTTTCCAGCCGGTTCCCTGCATGCACTGCGAGGACGCTCCCTGCGAGCAGGTCTGCCCCGTGGCAGCCACCGTCCACGACGCGCAGGGCCTCAACGTGATGGTCTACAACCGGTGCATCGGGACCCGCTACTGCTCGAACAATTGTCCCTATAAGGTGCGCCGCTTCAACTTCTTCAACTTCACCAAGGACACGCCCGACATCCTCAAGCTCGCGATGAACCCCGACGTCACGGTTCGCGCGAGGGGCGTCATGGAGAAGTGCACCTACTGCGTTCAAAGGATCAACCGGGTCAAGATCGATGCGCGGCTCGCTGGACGCGAGATTCGTGACGGCGACGTCAAAACGGCCTGCCAGCAGGCCTGCCCGGCCTCGGCAATCGAGTTCGGAGATCTTCGGGACCAATCGAGCCGGGTCGTGAAGGCGAAGGCCGATCCGCGTAACTACGCGCTCCTCGACGAGCTGAACACCAAGCCACGGACGACCTATCTGGCCAAGGTGCGCAACCCGAATCCGGACCTCGAGTCAGGGAAGGAAGAGAGGCCCGTTGCATGATCGCCCGCACGCGGCTTGTCCGCCGGCCAGCCTCCGCAGCTAGGCAGAGAGGGAGCCTAGCGGGCGCGTCCTGGCCACGCTCGCGCTCACCTCTCTTGTCGCCTGCACCGGCTGCGTGCGCGGCTGCACGTCGAGCCGTCCTCCCATCCAGATCAATCCGAGCATGGACGACCAGCCGAAGGTGCGCCCCCAGACGGCGAGCAGGTTCTTCTACGACGGCGCGTCCATGCGCCAGCCCGTTCCAGGAACGGTTCCGATCGGCGGGCTGAAAGAGGACACGGCGTTCTTCACGGGCAAGGGAGCAGACGGGCAGTTCGTCGCGACGATCCCCGTGACCGTGGACGAGGCGGTCCTCGAGCGCGGCCGACAGCGGTATGTGATCTATTGTCAGCCTTGCCACGACGCCCGGGGGGACGGCAAGGGGATCCTGTTTCAGCGCGCCAACGTCCCCACCGCCTCTTTCCACCAGGACAGGATCCTGAAGTACCCGGACGGGCAGATCTTCGACGTCATTACGAACGGGGTGGGGCTGATGGCCGGGTACCGGTGGCCGATCCCTCCAGCGGACAGGTGGGCGATCGTCGCCTACGTGCGAGATCTCGAGCGCAAGCGGCTGGCAAGCGCCACGGGCGCGCCCGCGGGCGTCAAGTAAACGGAACCGCCTCATGAACCGCAAACGCCTGATCCTTCTCGGTCCCGTCGCCGCAATCGTGATGTTCGGTGGGGCGGTCTGGATGGCCTCGACGCTCATGAGCCGCGAGTACAAGGAGCCTTACCAGGCCCCTGCCGCGACCGTGGACCAAACGCCCCGCGCCGCGGGACAAACCGACGAGGCGGCCGCCGCGGCCAAAAAGCTCCAGGACAAGCCCTACGAGGAAGCGGAGTATCGGAGGTTCCCCGTCGTCGGAAGCCGCGTGGCCATCTGGGTAGTCGCGCAGCTTCACCTGCTGTTCGCGGCGTTCGTCCTGGCCGTCCCAATCTTCGCGTTCATCGTCGAAGCGATCGGCTACAAGACTGGAGATCTGCGATACGACCGGCTGGCACACGAGTTCACGAGGCTCCTCTCCGTCTCCTTCTCGCTCACGGCGACGTTCGGAGCATTCCTGACGTTCATGCTCATCATCCTGTATCCGAAGTTCACGAACTACCTGATGAGCGTGTTCTCTCCCACCTTCCTCCCGTACGTCCTGCTCTTCTTCTTCGAGGCCTTCTTCCTCTACACCTACTACTACGGCTGGGGGAAGTTCCATCCCCTGGTGCATCTTGGTCTGGGGCTTGGCCTCAACCTCGTCGGCACGGGGATCATGCTCATCGCCAATGCCTGGCTCACGTTCATGATGTCGCCGGCCGGGATCTCGAGCAAAGGGGCCGTCATCTCCGTCTGGGACGCGATCGACAACTTCACCTGGATGCCAATCAACGTCCATCGAGTCATCGCGAACGTCGCCTTTGGCGGATCGATCGCCGCCGCCTACGCCGCATTCAAGTTCCTTCAGGCGAAAACCGACGAGGAGCGCGCGCACTACGACTGGATGGGTTACATCGGGAACTTCGTCGCCATCAGCGCTTTCCTGCCGCTTCCCTTCGCCGGCTACTGGCTCGCGAAGGAAATCTACGCCTACTCGCAGACGCTCGGGCTGACGATGATGGGCGGGGCTTTCTCGTGGCTCTTCATCATTCAGGCGGTCCTGATCGGGAATCTCTTCCTCGCGGCCAACTACTATCTCTGGCTGGGCATGGGGCGGGTCGAGGGGGGGCAGTCGTTCCAGAAGTTCATCAAGTACCTGCTCATCACGATCGTGCTCTGCTTCATGGTCTGGGCCACGCCCCGGTCGATCATCGCGACGGTCTCCGAAGTCCGGGCGATGCGAGGATCGGCGCACCCGGTTCTCGGCTTCCTCGGCGTCATGTCCGCGAAGAACACCGCCGTGAACATCCTGATCCTCACGACCTTCATGAGCTTCCTCCTCTATCGCCGGACGGGAAAAGTCGCGTCGGTGGCGTGGGCGAAAACAGGCCACGTGGCGCAGCTCTCGATCTTCGCGGCCGTCGCGATATTCGTCATCTTCCTCGGCGTCTACGGGTACTTCGTCGAGGCGACGGTCCGGATCGGGCTCTCAGTGCCCCAGGTCCTTTCGGTCCTGTTCGCCATGGTGTCGATCACCGCGATCGACATCTTCCTCTTCCGCGGGGCGAAGAAGACGGGCGAGTTGCGCTGGGGCAGGATCCCGGCGATCTCGCAGTACGTGCTGATCTTCATTGCGGTCACCTTCACCTGGCTCATGGGACTGATGGGCTACGTTCGCTCCGGGCTCCGGCAGCACTGGCATGTCTACGGTGTCATTCGGGATCAGTCGGCCGATGCGTTCACGCCCACCCTTGGCTTCGCGACGCAAGTCGTCTCGGTGACCGTGCTCGCGTTCTTCCTCCTGATCGGCTTAGTGTTCTGGATCACGAACCTGCACGACCAGCCCGATTTCGAGAGGCGGACCAAAGCGCCTCCGCGCGCGGCTCCGGTGAGGTGCCGCCGGAGTTCGCGGTGGCGAACCCCGGCGAACACGGGCGGACGTCATGAGAGTCCCGCTCTTAGTCCGGATCGGCGCTCTCGTGCTTGCGACGACCGGGTTCTATACCTATGTCGGCCAGATGGTGCCGCAGAAGGAAGTTCAGCCTCCCCAGGAGACCGCCCTGGGAAGCGACATGACCACGGCCGAGATGGTGAAGGTCGGCCAGGAGATCATGGCGGGCAAGGGAATCTGCCTGACCTGCCACACGGTCGGCAAGACCGGCGCGCTCCGGTTCCCCGACCTCGGGGGAATCGGCGCCCGGGCGGGCAGCCGCGTCCCGGGGCTCAGCGATGTCGACTACCTGGCCCAGTCGATGTACGAGCCCACCGCCTTCGTCGTGCCGGGATTCCCTCCGGCGATGCCACCCGTCAACCAGCCGCCGATCGGCCTGACCGATCAGGAGATCCTCTGCGTGATCGCGGCCCTCCAGACGCTTGGCGGCACGCCGACGGTCACAATGAAGACGACTCACCGCTATTTGGGCGGGGCGGCCACTCCGGGCGGAGCGCAGCCTCCAGCTGCTGCCCCAGGGGCGCAGCCCCCGTCATCTCCAAAGAAGGGCGCGCAGCTGTTACGGAGTGTCGGGGCGCCGTCGCGTTTCTCCAGCCGGTTGCCGCCCATCAGGCGTCGACCGAGCTCGATGGAGCAGCACGATGAACATCCTGGTCGTCCTTGCCGTCGTCGCGGTGTTCGGGCTCCTTCGCTTCCGCCGGGCCAACCTGCTGTTGTGGGCCCTCGCCTGGTGGGTGGGGATCTACGTCCTGCTCCGGTTCGGATTCACGGTCCCGATTCCCGCCTCCGTCGTCTCGCTCTACATGGGAATCGTCACCCTTGCGATCGTGGCGTACATGTCCTCCAGCGAAGAGCGCCGCGACGAAGTCTCTCGACCGCTCGTCCGGTTCATGACGGAGAAGCGGTACACGGCACTCCTCGGCGCTACGGTCGTCGCGATTCCGGCGCTCGCGGCTGCGAACGTCTATGTGAAGATGAACGTTCCCCTCGAGCCTCCGCTCTTCTCGCGAACGATCCATCCTGCATCGCCTTCCGAGATCACGGTTCACGACAAGAAGATCGATCTCGACGCCGGAGAGAACCCCTTCCTCCCTCTCCAGACGTCGAACCCGGAAGAGTTCCGCAAACATGTCGAGAACGGGCGGCGCGTCTACTATCGCAACTGCGTCTTCTGCCACGGTGACAACATGACCGGCAACGGCATGTTCGTGCACGGGCTGGACCCGATCCCGACGAACTTCAGCGACCAGGGCGCGATCGCGATGTTGCGCGACTCGTTTCTCTTCTGGCGGATTGCCAAGGGGGGCCCGGGCCTTCCCGAGGAAGGGGCTCCCTGGGACACGGCCATGCCGGCCTGGGAGAAGCTCCTGAAGGAAGACGAGATCTGGGACGCGATCCTCTTTCTCTACGATTTCACCGGCCAGAAGCCTCGGGCGAAGGAGGAGGCCCACGCGAAATGACCTCCTGTCTGATTGGTCCGCGCGCGCTCGGATGTCTCGCTGTCCTCATCGTCATGTTGTGTGCCGCGCCGACGGGATCGGTGCGCGCGCAGGCTCCCGACGTCGGAACAGAGGCGCAGCGGGAGTCGGGCAAGAGGCTCTACCTTAAGTACTGTTCGCAGTGCCACGGCGAGAAGGGGGACGGTGAAGGATATGCGTCCCCGCATCTCCGCCCCAGGCCCCGCAACTTCACGACGGGCAAGTACAAAGTTCGGACGACTCCCAACGGAGCGCTCCCGACGCATCAGGACCTCGTCAGCATCATCAGGCGCGGCATGCCCTACACCTCGATGCCCGCCTGGCCGACCCTCTCCGACCAGGAAGTGTCGGATCTCGCGCACTTCCTTACAACCTTCTCGCCCGACTTCACGAACCCCGAGAATGTCCCCAAGCCTGTGCCGCTCCCGAGCGCGCCGGCCAGCACGAACGAGTCCATCGAGCTCGGGAAGAAACTCTACGAGGAGAACGGCTGCGTAAAGTGTCACGGCACGCTCGGTCGGGGCGACGGACCTTCGGCTCCAACCTTGACGGATGACTGGGGCTATCCGATACGCGCGGCGGACCTCGCGCAGAGTTGGACCTTCCGGGGAGGCTCGTCTCGCGAGGATATCTTCAGGACGATGAGCACGGGGTTGAACGGCACGCCCATGCCGTCGTTCCTCGACGCCCTCCAGCCCGAGCAACGATGGGCGATCACAGACTTCATCGTCTCTCTCTCTGGGACCAACGGGCCTCGCTATTCCAACCTCGTCGTCGCCAAGTACGTTCAGGATCCGATCGATCTGAAGAAGGGGGCCGCGAGCTTCGAATCGGCTCGTGTCGCGCGCTTTCCGATCATCGGGCAGATCATGGAGCCCGGCCGCGCGTTCCATCCTCCCGCGACGTCTGTGACCGTTCAGGCAATCTACGATACCGAGTCGATCGCCTTCCTCGTGCGATGGCACGACATGAGCGCGCAGAAAACGGGGAAGAACGGGCCATCCCTTCCCGTGCCCGCGGAGGAAGAGGAAGAGCCGGCGGTCGGCGCAGCCTCGGGCAGCGGCGGCGCGTCGAAGGGGGGCGTTTTTGGCGAGGAGGAAGTCGCCCCGGCCCCGGCCGGGCAGAAGCCAGGAGGGGCCCAGCCGGCCGCAGCGGACCCCTTTGCAGAAGCGGAAGCGGCGCCGGCCGGCCAGCCATCCGAGTTCTCCGACGCAGTCTCGATCCAGATTCCTACGCAGGCGCCGACGGGCGCCCGCAAGCCCTACTTCATCTTTGGCGACAACCAGAATTCCGTGGATCTCTGGTTCTTCGATCTGGCCCGGCCCGATCCTCTTCAATTCACCGGACGAGGGAAGCGCGGACATCGCTCCCAACCAGACGGGCGATCTCACTGGTGTCGCGAGCTACGACCAGGGAGAATGGTCGGTCATCTTCAAGCGGCCCATTCGCGCAAACTCGGGCGCAGCGTTCTTGCCCGGACAGTTCCTGCCGATCGCCTTCTCGGTCTGGGATGGGTTCTCGCGCGAGCGTGGCAACCGGCGAGGTCTCACGGTTTGGAACTCCATCTACGTCGAGCCACAAGTCGTCCCATCGGCCGTCGGTCCGATGGTGAAGACGGCGTTGCTCATTCTCGCCATCGAGCTGGCCGTGATCGGTTGGGTGCGATGGCGTTACGGCTCTGGCGCGCGCGGGGAGCCCGGCGGTCAGCCGACGCAGCCTGCAGCTACGAGAGCATGAGCCGTCGTGAGCTATCTGGAGAAAACAATGTACAAGAGCATCTACGTTCCCGTCGATAACTCAGACCACTCCAATCGCGCCGTCGCCAGCGCCCTCGCGCTGGGCAAGGCGTATTCGGCGAAACTGGTCGGCTGCCATGTCTACGCGGCAAAACTGCACGACTATCGCTTCAGGCAGATGGAGTACACCCTGCCCGAGGAGTACATCGACGAGGTGGAACTCGAGCGCCAGCGCAAGATCCACGACAGCCTGATCACGATGGGCCTCAAGCTCATCTCCGACAGCTATCTCGACGGCATGTCGCGCCTCTGTGGGGAGTCGGGCCTTGAGTTCGAGCCGCGGATGATGGACGGGAAGCATCACGCCGAGATCCTGAAGGATCTGGCCGGCTCACAGCACGACCTGGTCGTGATCGGCGCCCTGGGGATCGGGCGCGCCAGGGACAGCGTCATCGGCTCGGTCTGCGAACGCGTCGCCCGCCAATCCGACCGCGATATCTGGGTGGTCAAGCACGTCCCCGAGCCGGGCGAGCCGGATCGGGACACGATCCTGGTCGGCGTCGACGGCAGCCCCCAGTCATTCGGCGCGCTCATGACCGCAATCGACCTGGCACGCACGTTCGGCAAGAAGGTCGAAGCGATCGCCGTCTACGACCCCTATCTGCACTACTCCGTCTTCAACGGCATCGTCAACGTCCTCACCGAGCAGGCGGCGAAGGTTTTTCGCTTCGAGGAGCAGAATCAGCTCCACGAGGAGATCATCGACACCGGGCTCGCGCAGATCTATCAGTCTCATCTCGAGATCGGCGAGCGGATGGGAACCGAGGCGGGCGTCGCGATCAAGAAAACGCTCCTCGACGGCAAGCCCTTCCAGAAGATCATCGACCACGCGCGCAAGACGAGTCCCTGGCTCATCGTGCTGGGACGGATCGGCGTCCACAGCCCGAAGGACGAGACGGCGCTGGGGAGCAACACGGAGAACATTCTTCGCGGCGCACCTTGCGATGTCCTCCTCTCCACGCGCATCGAAGTACCACGCCTCGACGTGCGCGCCGAGGAGACCATCCGATGGACGCCTGAGGCCGAGCAGCGCATGACGCACGTTCCCGAGCAGGTCAAAGGGATCGCCCGTACCGGCGTCCTTCGCCTGGCGCTCGAGAAGGGACATTCGGTGATCACGAACGCGGTGATCGACGAAGCGATGGATCGGTTCATGCCGAAGAGCGCCTCGGCCGCTACCAAGGCGCTGGCCGAAGCCGTGGCGCTCGAGCGGGCGAAGTCCGGCCCCGTGTCGATGTGCCGGGCGTGCGGCGTCACGGCCACGCAGAGCGGCGCCGTCAAGTGCACCGTCTGCGGAGCCACTGACTTCGAGGTAATTTCCCTGGAGATGATCGAGAAGATCGCGGCGGTGGAAGGAGGTCTCCAGGAGGAGACCACCTACGACGGGCGCAAGCTGCGTTGGTCGGAGGACGCCAGGAAGGGCCTCTGGACCATGAAGAACGCCTATCAGCGCCGTCGCGTCAAGGCGCGTGTCGAAAAGCGCGCGCGCATGAAGAAGCTCGACGCGATCACGCTCGAATTCGCACGACAGGTGATCGAAGAGGAGACGGGATCGCCGCTGGAGATCGGCGTCTCCGCCTCGGCGCGCCGAGCCTGCGCACGGCGCTACGGCGAGACCGGGCGAAGCGCGCGCCGATGACGGCGGAGAGGCGCGCCTGATCGCCCGCGACGACAAGAAGAACCCGCTGATCTCGACGTTCGACTGGACCAGCGAGGCCGCGCAGCGGATCCTCCGGGTCCCGGCCGGGTTCATGCGGAACCAGACGCAGGAGCGAGTCGAGGAGCTTGCGCGAGAGCGCGCCGCAGTGGCGATCGATCTGGCACTCGTCGAAGACGGGATCGAGATCGGCAAGAAGATGATGGCCGAGATGATCGCGAACTACCAGGCACCGGGCAAGAGCCCGGTGACGGCGCCGCCGGCGCGGCCGTCCGCGGACTCGACGGCCCCTTCCGGTAACGGGCACGGCTACCTCAACGAAGTGAGCCCGCTGACCGCGAGGCCTGTCGAGTGATGCCCTGGGGCGCGCCACAGGCGCGCCCCGCCGGAGCGGAGCGGGGCAAAGGGGCCCCGCGAGCGACGGCGATGGGGGTCCGGCGGGGCGAAGCCCCCCGGTCTAAGCGATGTCCTCATATCGCTTCTGCCGCACGGACGACATCGGGCTGCTCGTCGACGCGCTGAATCGATGCTGGACGCCGTACTTTCCAGACGAGCCGCCGATGACGCCGGCGGCGTTCAAGCGAGCGATCCGTGACCTTCAGGTCTGGTGCAGCAGCTGCATGGTCGCCTTCTCGGGCGCCGATCCGATCGGCGTCCTGATCGGCGCCAAAAGGCCTCACGGGACGCTTGTCCACAAGATCGCCGTCCATCCCGATCATCGGCGGCAGGGTCACGGCCGTCATCTGCTGACGTCGCTCGGCTCGAAGCTCGCGATTCTCGGCCCTCCGCGAATCGCTGTCGAAGTCCCCGAGACGCTCGCCGCTGCCTGCGGGCTGTTCAGCGCATGCGAATACGTCGAGGAAGCGGTCCTGACAGACTACGTGTTGACGTGTGAAGACGAGGCCGTGCCGGAACTGGCAGAACGGTTCGTAATCCCTGTTACGGTCGACGATCTTGCCGCGAATGATCTCCTGGGAGCGGCTCATCCGCAGACGTGCTGGGAGCGCTCGGTCGAGACGCTCACGGCCAGGAAGGAGGACATCGCCGGCCTTGCCGTCGCCTCCGACGAGCGAATCGAAGCCTACATCCTTTATATAAAGGACGGAGAGATCCTGTCGCTCCGCTCGTTCATCGACGACGGTGGAGCCCGTCTGAAGCAACTGATGTTTCGACTCGGCGCACAGGGCATGACCACTTTCAGGTTCCCAAAGGTCCACCCGGCGGAGATCTCAAAGGAGCTCTTGGAGACGCTCGGTTTCCGCCCAGCCGGCGGGCATGTACTCTACGCGGCAAGGGCGCGGTCCGACTAGACCGGGGCGCTTCGACCCACCGCATCCACCCATCGCGCATCGACCGCGCGCCGGGGACCCCGGCTTCTCACGTCGAAGGCCCGAGCGCGGCGGGCGGCCCCGCTGCGCACCCCGCGGAAACCGACCGAGCCACTGACGAGTTTCGCTCTCGCCGTGTAGAATGCCTCCTGCCACCGCAGCAAGGACTCTCCCAGCGGCCAAGTTGACAGGCTCACGATGATGGAAGGGCGTCAGCTCAGCTCGTACCGGATCGTCTCGCTCCTCGGCACAGGCGGGATGGGCGAGGTGTATCGAGCCTACGACGAGAAGCTCCATCGCGAGGTCGCGATCAAGGTGCTGCGTTCGTCGGACGGGGATGACGCAGGCAGGCCGTGTCCGTCTTCTCCGGGAGGCCCGAGCGGCGGCGGCACTCAACCATCCCAACATCTGCACGATTCACGAAGTCGGCGAGCACGACGGCCAGGCGTTTCTCGCCATGGAGCTTGTCGATGGAGAGGCGCTCGATCACGTCATTCCCGCCGGCACCGGCCTACCTGTCGATCGGATGCTCGAGTACGGCGTGCAGGTCGCCGACGCACTGGCGCACGCCCACGAACGTGGCGTGCTGCACCGGGACCTGAAGACACCGAACATCGTCATCACGAAGGCAGGCCGGGCGAAGGTGCTCGACTTCGGCCTTGCCAAGCGCATCCTCAGCCAGGTTGACGTGACGACGGAGGCGGTGAGTCAGTTCACCGGACCAGGCACGCTTGCGGGCACGCCGGCCTACATGTCGCCCGAGCAGCTGCGCGGGCTGCCCGCCGACGCGCGCAGTGACGTCTGGGCCATGGGCGTCGTGCTGCACGAGATGGCCGCTGGCGCGAGACCCTTCGCGGGAAAGACGCCGTACGAACTGAGCGCCGCCATCCTGGGCTCGCCACCGCCCAAGCTCCCCGCACACGTACCGCCTGGCGTGCAGTCGGTCATCGCGCGGTGCCTTGAGAAGAATCCTGACGAACGCTTTCAGAGCGCGGAGGAAGCATGTGAAGCCCTGGAGGCCGTCAAGGCAGGGAGCGCGTTAGCGAGGCCGCCGCTGCAGGTGACCAGGCGCACGATTCTTGGCGCCGCGGCAGCGCTGCTATTGGTTGCGGCCACGGGGGTTGTCGTGCTGAATATCGGTGGCATCCGCGATCGGCTCCTGAATCCGCCGCCCTTGTTCGATTCGATCGCGGTCCTGCCCTTCGAGTACGTGTCCAGCGATCAAGACCACAGATACCTTGCGAGCGGCATTCAGCAGGGACTCATCAACGAGTTGGCGCTGATCCCCGGATTCAGGAAGGTGATTTCTGCCGCGTCAAGCCGGCGGTTCGGAGACTCCAGTGCGGCACCCGCTGAGATTGCGCGGATGCTCGGCGTGAAGGCGCTCGTCACGGGGTCCGTCGTCCGAACAGGCGACACGGTGAAGATCGCTGCGCAGCTCGTCGACGGCACGGATGGACACCAGGTCTGGGGCGGGGACTTCGAACGCCCAGCGAGGGATGTCGCGGCCCTCCAGAACGACGTCGCGATTGCCACCGCGCAGGCGATCGCAGTGCGACTCAGGCCCGCGGATCGTCAGCGGCTCGCCGCGCGAGCCACAATCAATCCGGCGACGTACGAGCTCTACCTGCGCGCCATGCACGAGTTCGCGAGCGTTCAGGAAGGCGGCGATCGGCAGGCGGGGCTCAAGTACCTCCAGGCGGCCATCGACAGCGACCCTGGCGATCCGCACGCCTACGCGGGCCTGGCGAAGGGTTACGTCACGCTTGGACACAGTCCGACGGCACCTGAGGATGCGTGGATTCGTGCTCGCGCGGCGGCCGAACGTGCCCTGACCCTCGCGCCGGACCTCGCAGATGCCCATGCGGCGATGGCTGAAGTAAAAATGTATTACGAGTGGGATTGGGCCGGCGCGGAGCGCGAGTTTCGGCGCGCCAACGAGCTGAACCCGAATTTGGCGCAGAACCACTACCACTATGCCTGGTACCTGATGCTCCACGGTCGGCTCGACGAGGCAATCGTCGAACACGAGCAGGCCCGGGACCTGGATCCCATGACGCCCGCTAATACCGCATGGCTTGGCATCGTATACGCAACCGCCCGTCGCTACGACGATGCGATCGCCGCCGCGAAGAAGGCCCTCGAGATGAATCCGCGGTCCGGCGTCGCCTGGCAGGCATTGGGGTTCACGTACAGCGCAATGGGCAGACATGACGACGCCATCGCCGCCAACGGGCGCGCCGCCGAATATGCGCCACCCTGGACGTTCACGCTGGGTATTGCCTACGCCCGAGCCGGCCGGTTGGACGAGGCGCGGGCCGTGATGCAGACCATGCTGAAGCGTCCGGTAACGGCCTACAGCATGTGGGCGCGGTCGATGTTGTATCTGTATCTCGGCGACGCGGATGGATTCTTCTCGTCGATTGCGTTCACACCCCACCATGCGTTTGCGCCCTGGGTCTGCGCCGAGCCTGCAATCGTGCGTTTCAAGGACGACCCCAGGTATGCACAATTGCTCGCGCGGTTCAAGTTCCCGCAATCACGCTAACAAGGGTTGGCACTACCTTAGCAGGCGTGCTGGGTAGCGCTCGGTCGAAACCCTCACTAGGAGGTGGTGGTTGATGCCGCGGCAGGGGGGTCCGGTGACTGCTTCTTGGGCTTGTGCCAGTGTGGATCCTCAACGCCCAGATACTCATCCTTGAACGCGGCGAAAATCGTCGACGAGACGACCACGACGGCAACGGCCGCGGCAGCGACAATGGCTGCGTGCTGAGCGATTTGTGGATCATTCGGCAGCGCGCTCCTCGACGCCGCCGGCAGAACATACCCGACAAGAACCGCACCGACGGCGGTGCCCACGTGGTTGCTGAAAGTCCGTGTGCCGAAGAGCGTGGATGCCCACCGTTTGCCGGTCTGCTTGATGACGCCCATATGGCCGAAGAGGCGGATGAGGCCGAATCCGGTGCCCATCAGCAGGAGCGACGGCAAGATCATGAGATACGTCGGGTTCCGGGAAGCGGCCGCAAACCACCATGCCATGCTGAGGACGATCAGGCTGCACCCGATCAGTGTCTCTCTCGGCCGGGTGAGTGCGTATTGCGTGCGGAGGCGATGGGCGAGCAGATGCAATGTGATCAATGGGATCGTCAGCGCCAGCATGTGAATGCCGTTTTCGGCCGACGAGAGATGCGCGTCGGCATCGAGTATCACCGGGAAAGCTGAGACGACAACGACAAGCGCGCCGACGTGGATCGCGCCAAAGAGGTCGGTAACCCACATGCGCCGATTGTGCAGGACGACGTTCGTGTCGAACAGCGGGTGCAATGATCTCCGGTTGAGAACGGCGAATCCCCACAGGCAGGCGATGCCCGCCACCACAATGGCCACGCTCAGCGGCCAGGATGCCACGCCTTCCTTTCCCATGAGCAACGCCAGGTAGGGGCTCAACAGGCCGAGGCCGAGAAGGACGGCAGGCAGCAGAAGGGCGAACGTGAACACACTGTCCTTGTCACGACGCTCCTTCATCGCGTACGCCCCGAGCCCAACCGCAATCAGCATGAAAACGGCATCGGCAACGAACAGCGACCTCCAGCTTGACCCGGAAGCGACGAGCGGGCCGATGACTGGACCGAGCACCATGCCAGCCATGCCCGCGCCGCGCCACAACAGCCATCCGTCATGGCGTGTCGTGCCGTGGACGGTCGATACGAGGACGCCGCCGGTAGCGGTGAGGACCAGGGCGGCACTCAAGCCCGTGAACGCGCGAACCGCAACGAGCGACCACAGGTTGGTCACCGTCAAGCCGAGGAGCGCAGCAGCGGAAAAGGCCAGGCCGCCGATGATGAACATGCGCTTGCGGCCGAGAATGTCCGCCATGCGTCCACCCGCGACAGCGGTCATGATGAGCGCCACCGAATAACTCGCCAGGGCGAGCTTGACCCGCGCGTGCGACACGCCGAGTTCGCTGGCCAGCATGCCGTGAATCGTCACGAACACCGTGCTGCCCAACCACGAAAGAAACACGGACAGCGTGATTGCGACGAGGCTCAGTCGACGCTTCGCGCGCTTCTCGGCCTTCTCCTGTTGTTTCGCCGCCTTTTTCAGCAGGTGTGCGGCTTGCTCCTCGGGCGATCGCTCCTGAGCCTTACGCGGCTCATCCGGGAGTGCTTCAGACATCGCGCATCTGCTCAGACGCTTTCCTGGTCATCGACCAGGAGCATTTGCGGCACGACGACGAAGCGGTACTTGGGTTCCGCGCCAGGCTGACGCACCAGCACCCAGATCAGGTCAAACCGCTCCTCGGGCCAGTGCTTCGGCACGTCGTCCATGTTGGCGATGGGGAAGTGGCGCACGAGTTTCGACAGGGTGCCGTGATGCCAGACGATCAACGTTGATTCCGGCTGGCCGAGCACTTCCTTGGCCAGGTCCTTCTCATCGCCGTGTGCGTAAGAGTCCATCACGTGAACCTTCAGGCGCTCGGCCACCGGCGTCGCGGTGTACTTCTCCCGCTTGCTTTTCGCCTCGTGGGTCGGCCGGGTTGCGAATACTCGGCCCGGTTGCACGATATGGGGATGGGACTTCGCGGGGGCGTGGGCGAACAGACCGGCGAGCGCGCCGGCGCGGGTCCAGCCCCGCACGGACAGTGAGTGCTCGTCCGGCTCGCCGTGATGATTGACCCCGTGCGGTGGCGAGCCGTGGGCGGGTTTTTCGCCATGGCGAACGAACATGACGATTTCAGGAGCCGACTTGTGACTTGACACTTCACGCCTCAATCTTTCTCGAGGGCCGTCACTGCCGCCGCCGAAGGCCCGGTGACCCAATTCCTTGCCTGGCTTCCAACTCTCGCAGCGGCATCCACCCACGCCTTCGCAGGGACCCGCGCCAGGACAATTGTGGTCCATTTGACATCACGGAATGCTCCCATGTCGCCGCACCGGCCGCGGCAAGTCTATCGGACTTGAAACATCATTTGTGGCGCTTCAGTTTCCGAAGGTCCACCGGGCGGAGATTTCAAAGGAGCTCCTGGGACCGCTACTTGGGCCGTGCGTCCTGGTTCGCCAGCACCCAGCTAACGTGATGCACCAGGCGCGCGATCTTCTCCATCTTCTCGTAGTTGATCCGCTCGGGCCGGTCGTACTGGGTGTGGTAGTCGGGATGAAGGCCGGTGTGGAACCACAGCGCAGGCACACCGTTCTGTAGAAACGGCCACTGATCGCTGCGTCGCAGCAGATTGGACCTGTTGTTGTCGTAGCGCATCTTCAACTCGAGCCCATAGCCAGCTGTTCACGCGTTCGACGACGGCGCTCAGTTCAGGATGCCGGCTGTAGCCGAGAATGTTCGTCGCGTTGCGGTTCGATTCCGCCGTTTGTACCTCGAGGCCGTTGAAGCGCGGCCCGCCACCGACCGGCACTTCCTCGTTGCGGCCCACCATGTCCATGTTGAGCACGGCCACCGTGCGCTCGAGCGGGAAAGTAGGCGCTTCCGTATACGCCCATGAACCCAGGAGCGGCCCGCGCTCCTCCGATCCCCAGCAGGCAAACAGCACCGAGCGTCGCGGACGCTGTGTTGGCCGCCGCGGCCATTGCATAGGCTTCCGCAATCTCCAGAAGCGCCACCGTGCCAGACCCGTCATCGTCAGCGCCATTGAGGATGGTGTCGCCATCGGCGCCCTCATGGTCGTAGTGCGCCGAGACGATGATGACCTCATCTTTCAGTTTCGGGTCGGCTCCTTCGATGTACCCGAGGACGTTGCGGTCGGCCACGATGTGACGATCGACCTCCGTGCTCAACGTGACTTCGACGCCGTCGAGCGGGATGGATTGGAAGCCGCGCGCCGTTTCGGCGGCTTTCGACAAGTCCGCGAGCCGGCGCCCCGTCCCGCGGACCAGGATTTCTGCGATTGCCGGTGATACCTGCCCGACCGGAATGCGCACGCGGTCCGCCCAGCTCGCCAGGGTGAAGCGATCGATGCGCGGCGGCTGCGCTGGCCAGAATGCGCGGGCCGCCGCTTCGAAATTCACCGGGTCGGGATGATTGTGGACGTCAGTCACGAAGAGCACGCCGATCACGCCCTTCTCCTGAGCCGCCAGCACCTTCTTGATTGGCACGGCAGCTTCGGCCGTGACGACGCCGTCAAACGGGCTGTTCGGGTCACGCTCGCCGGGCTCGTGCTCGAGGATGAGGGCGATGCGTCCCTTCGCGCGGTCGCCGTAGTCGTCGTAGCCGAGCTTCGGCGCGTGGATACCGAATCCTGCGTAGACCAGCGGCGCGCGGACCGAGCCGCTGGCGCTGAAGCGCTGCGGGTAGAAGTCCTGCTCCGGCTTCAATTCGAGTCGCGTGCCGTCCGCCGAGGCCAGCTCGAGCAGGTTCTTACTGCCAAGCGTGGCGATCATCAGGTTGGTGGCCTGGATGAACGAGCCGTTGGGCGCGCCCGGTTTCAAACCGGCGCGCTCGAAGCGCGATCGCACGAACTCGGCCGCCAACGCGTTCTCGGGCGTGCCGACGAGCCGGCCCTTGAAGCCATCGCCCGCCAGGAAAAACAGGTCGGCCTTGAGGTCGGCGACTCGGATCGAGTCGTTGAAGGGAGCCGTGCCGTGCGCGGACTGAGCCGCGCCAAGTGCCATACACAGGGAAAGAAGGAGGAAAAGAACCAGCCGCTGACGCATAGCGACCACGATACTCGAAGTCGCTTCACACTGCGGTATGTCGCCGCAGTCGAACGGCCTTCGGTAGGCGTTCTGGGAGCGCTCAGTCGAACGCCTCATCTGATCGGGCATCGACTCTACGCCGCAAGGGCGCAGTCCGGCTAGGCCGGTGCGTTATGCTCACCAAGGAGGTCAACGAGCGTGGAGCGACGAACGGCGAGCAGCCTTCTTCTTGTTTTTCTCGTGTTTCTGTCCACTGCGGAGCGCGTCTCTGCCCAGGTCGACCTGACGATCTTCGTCGGCTCGGCGTACCCGGTGTACGACGAGCGGCTCACCCTCCGGCCATCGGTGCCTTCGCTGCCGGGCGCCGAGGTGACCGTCTCGGGTAGCCCGGAGATCACCGCCAACGGAGGCCTGGTCGTCGGCGGCGCGCTGGCGTTCGAGGCCGGCGTGCTCGGCATCGAAGGGCGCATCGATTCGACGGCGGTGGCATTCGATCTGACCGGAGCTCGATACGACGTCCGCGCATCGTCTGGCCCTTTCCAGGGCCTGACGGGATCGGTCACCGTTGGCGACGGGCAGTTCGACGCCGACCGGTTTCAGCTCCTGTCGATTAATGCACGGCTGCGAACGCCGGGGCCCATCTGTCTCGTCGTGTCTGGAGGTTTCAGCTACCTGCCGAACATCACCATCACAGGCTCAGTTCCGTTGTCGGCGGAGGTGGCGGGCTTCCCGATCGTCAGTGGCCTCGCGCCGCGCTTGCGCCTGGAGGTTGCCCCGGGAGAATCGGAGCATAGATTTGGCGTCAACGGTGGCGCCGGGCTCCGCATCGGCGGCGGCCGGGTTGCGATTATGGGCGAAGTGCGTGTTTTCTACTTTCGCGAGTACGAGCTGCGCTTCGGCGTCGCGGACGCTCCGCCCATCGTCGAAGACCTGCTCGAGGGACTCGATCCCGTCCGCTTCGAGCCGGTCATCATCAACGCGCAAGCGGGGCTCGTGTTTCGATTCTGATCTCGATTCCGCTTGTAGGGCGAC
Organism: uncultured Acidobacteriota bacterium; assembly: GCA_963797625.1. Lineage (GTDB taxonomy): Bacteria > Acidobacteriota > Vicinamibacteria > Vicinamibacterales > 2-12-FULL-66-21 > DATBJJ01. Next base: position 3,457 of record CAWCQI010000041.1, on the reverse strand, counting down.
GCTTGGGCTCCGCCGAGACATCATCCTTCGCGGCCGGCGCGGGACGGTGTAAGCTATCGCACCTCGGAACGTCAACAACGTGAAGCGCTACCACGACATCGTCGGCGACGGAGGCTCCAGAGTCCTCGAGCAGGTTGCCGAGCAGCGCACCCGCATCACCGACGGGCTCGCCGGGGTGCGCCATCTCGTCGCCGTGGGCTCCGGCAAGGGGGGAGTCGGCAAGAGCACCTTGACGCTGCATCTCGCGGGCGCTCTGCGCGCCCGGGGGCTCCGGATTGCGATCCTGGACGCGGACTTCAACGGCCCCTCCCAGGCGCGCATGGCAGGCGTCCAGGGGGCGCTGTTCGTTCCCGGCAGCGACAAGGTCGCGCTCCCGCGGACCCGGAACGGGATCGGGGTCTTCTCGATGGGCTCGCTGATTCCGGAGTCGGAGGCGCTCGAGTTCGAGAGCGCCGCGCAAGGAGAGTCTCAGACGTGGCGCGCCACGAGGGAGTTCGCTCTCCTCGGCGAGATCCTCAGGTCCTTCGAGTGGGGAGCGCTCGATCTGCTGATGTTCGATCTGCCGCCGGGAGCCGAGCGGACCGTGCAGTACGCCGATTTTCTCGGGCCGCGGACTTCGTTCCTGCTCGTGACGATCCCTTCCGAGGTGTCGCGGGGCGTGGTCGCGCGCTCGGTGGCAGCCCTGTCGAAGGGACCCAATCGCCTCCTCGGTTACGTCGAGAACATGAGCGGCTACTACTGCCGCGACTGCAACGCCATCAAGCCGCTCTTTGATTCACCCGAATCCTCGGCGTCTCATCCGAACCATCGGGCCTGGAGATCCCCTGCCTCGGGACCGTCCCATTCGATCCCGAGCTTGCGCGGCACTGCGATCGGGGGATCCCTCTCGCGGATCTGCCCGAAACACCCGTTGGCCGGGCCCTGGAACATGTTGCACAGCAACTTCTGGACAGCCTCGAATCGACAACGCCAGCCTCCGCTCATGCTCGCGTGAGCTACGGCCGGCAGGAGCCTCACGATGAAGTTCCTCTGCGTCCCCTGCGACAGCCCGATGAAGCTGCAAACCGTCGGCCCGCCCGAGCGCGGCTCGCTCTCGGTCGTCTACTCCTGTCCTGAGTGCGGCTACGAGATGGCGATGCTGACCAATGCGTACGAAACACAGGTCGTCCAGTCACTCGGCGTGCGGATCGGCCCCGACGATGGCGGAGGCCGCGTCGAGCGGCGCGAGCCAAGTGCCCGTTCCCGGCGATGATTCCTGGCATGGAAGGAGCCGTCGAGGGTGCGGGACGCGCAGAACCAATCCCGGTCCGGTGGACTGCCGCCGCCGAAGCGCGGCTCGCGAACATTCCCGAGTTCGTTCGCCCTATGGCGCGGACCGGCATCGAGAGATTCGCGCGCGAGAAGGGGGCGCTGGAAGTGGACGAGAAGATCCTCGACGCGGCCCGCGAGTTCTTCGGCATGTGAGGCCCGAGTCCCGAACCGCCGAGCCCCGACGCGATGAACTCATTCGCAAGACCCTACGTCGTCTCCTGGAACCTCACCTACCGCTGCAACCTCGCCTGCGAGCACTGCTATCTCGACGCCGGCGGCACGCCTCAGGTCGGCACGGAGAACTTCGCCGACCGCAGCGAGCTCGGCACCGAGGAATGCTTCAGGGTCATCGACGAAATCGCCGCCTTCGCGCCTGAATGCGTGACGATCCTGACGGGCGGCGAGCCGCTCCTGCGGCGCGACATCCTCGAGATCGTCCGGCGCGCGGCGGAGCGTGAACTCTGGGTCGTCGTCGGCACCAACGGCGTGCGCATCACGGAGAACCTGGCGCGGCGCCTGGCGGAGGCCGGAGCACGGGGGCTCTCGCTTTCTCTCGATGCGCTCGATCCCGATCGTCACGACCGCTTCAGGAAGGTGCGTGGCGCCTGGCAAAACACGGTGGAGGGAGCGGAGATCCTCAACCGGACCGGGCTCCCCTTCATCGTGCAGACGACCGCGGGCTCGCACAATCTCGGCGAGCTCGACGCGATCGCCGACTTCGCGCACGATCGCCTCGCCGCCAAGGTCTGGAACCTCTACTTCCTCGTGCCGACGGGCCGCGGGCAGTTCGTGTCGGACATGACCCCCGCGCAGTACGACGAGGTTCTCGCCTCGCTCTACCGAATCCAGAGGAAGTACGACCGCCGGATGCTCGTGAACGCGAAGTGCGCTCCGCACTACATCAAGACCGTTCTGGAGCATGCCGATCGCGATCCAGGCGGCTGACGAACCGGCGAAGGCGCCCTTCGACGCGGCTCGGGCAGGCCCTCGTGGCCCGGTTCATCTCCGATCAGGACCTACTCCGGAGGGGCCGGCGGGTGCCCGGCAGGAACGCATTACATGGGGATCCGGCCGAACGGGGATGTCACCCCTTGCCCCTACCTCCCGGTCTTCGCGGGGACTCTTCGCAACTCGAGTCTCGCGGACCTCTGGACGTCCTCGGAGCTGTTTACCGACATTCGCCGCCGTACCTCGCTCGGCGGGCGATGCGGGGAGTGCGAGATGAACGGCCACTGCGGGGGCTGCCGCGCCCGGGCCTACGGGATGACCGGCGATCTGATGGCCGAAGATCCCCTCTGCACCCACACCCCGGGCAAGTTCGTCGGGTCCCGCTTCTCGCCATCCAGAGCCGTGCGTCCGTCGGGGACTTCCGCGATCCATTACGGCGCCGAATCGACGACGACGATCGCGTGGGACGATGCGGCGGCCGCGCGCATGAAGAAGATCCCGGCGTTCGTGCGGGGCATGGTCGTCAGGGCCGTTGAGGAGTCCTGCCGCAAGGCCGGCCTCGACCGCGTGACCGTCGAAGAGCTCGAACGGATCCGGGCGCGGATGCCGACGCCGAAAATGTTCGGGTCAGGCGTGACCGGCCATGAGTGGTTTCGTCTTCGGGGTACATCTGCAGCATTCCCGTCGTGCGGATCGCACGAGAGCACTGCCTACCGACGGGCCGAGTGGCCCGCGCCTGAGGCCTCGGGGTCGTCAAACCAGTTGAGGATCACGTTGAGGTGGCGCGGCACCGAATCAGGTTCGCGCTGAATCATCAGGAAGCGTTTCCCATCGGGCGCAACGCTGTAGCTCTGAAACCGATCGTTGACGAGAAAACTCGACCGGTCAAACAACCTGCGCGGCGCACCAAACGTCCCGTTTGGCTGCATCGCCACCGCCATCATGGCGTCGCCAGCCACATAGAACAGCTCATTGCCATCCGGCGACCACACGGGTCGAACGCCGCCGCCAGCCGAGACCGGCACTCGGCGCTCGTCACCGGGATAGGACTGCACGTAGATCTCGCTTCGCCCCGACTCGTCGGACGCGTACGCGATCCAGCGCGGCGCGCCATCCCGGACGGGCGAGAATTGCGCGGCTATTTCGTTGAATCGCGTGACGCGCAACGGCGACGCCTTGCCATCCGGCGACAAGGTCC
>CAWCQI010000040.1:0-158379 GCA_963797625.1 uncultured Acidobacteriota bacterium | reverse complement strand
ATTAAGACACTTCAGGAGATTCTTGACGCTGCAGAAGCCGAGGCCACTGCCGCAAAGCGGTCGGCGGATGTTGTTGCTGGCGCTTCGAGCCGATCCGAGGGCGCCTCCAGCCAGCGCGAGTACGCCGACGCTGACGCGCAGTTCAAGTCTGCAGTCAGCGCTGGAGCCTCGGATCGATCCGAAGACAAAGCGTCAGCGGTCGAACACTACGTAACTGCCGCGCAAAAGTACATCGACTCTGTGAACTCACACGCCCTGGCGATGTTCAAGCAAGGCAACCTGAACGGCGCGGCACGCGCCGTGACCACCGGTTTGGCTGCCGCGCCCGGCCACGCTGACCTTCGGAAGACGCTTCAGGAGATTCTCAGCGGAGCCGAGGCCTCTGCAACTACTGCGAAGCTGGCGGCTGATGCGTCGGGTGCTTCCAGCCGGCCGGAGTACGGCGACGGCAGTGCGCGCCTGAAATCTGCTGACACCTCGCGTCGCTCGGGCAGTTCCGGCGATGAGGACGCGCTGCGCGACTACGTGGCCGCGTCGGAACTGTATACGGCTGCCGTGAACAGGCATGTCCAAGGCGTGATGAAACAGGGCAATCTTGCCGGAGCGGCACGCGCCATCGTCGCCGGTCTTGGCGTGATTCCTGGCAACCGCGAGTTCCAGAAGACCCTTCAGGAGATTCTTGACGCGGCAGAAGGCGGGGCCACTGCCGCAAAGCGGTCGGCGGATGTCGTTGCTGGCGCTTCGAGCCGATCCGAGTACGTCAACGCCACGGCACGCCTTGGCTCGGCGGCCGACTACAGACGCTCGGGTCGCCCCGGAGATGCAGAGGCGGCCGTGCGGGAGTACGGGGCTGCGGAGAAACTCCTCAGAGATGCAGCAGTGGCGCCGCCCTCGCCCCCACCGCCTGTCGGGGTGGGACCCATCGTGAACACCGCCAAGGGTCTCATCGCTCAAGGCAATCTCATTGGGGCGGCACGCGCCATTGTCGGGGGCCTCAAAGACAATCCGAAGAATTCCGAACTCACTGGAACGATTCTGCAGCTCTATCGCGCCGCCGAAGCCGAGGCGACTAACGCGAGAAAGGCGGCGGATGCTGCGGGAGCGAAAGACCGGCCCGAGTACGCCGATGGCAACGCGCGCCTTCAGACAGCACGCAACTCGACTCGTACCGCTGGACCGGAGAACGCGGAGGCAATCGTTCGTGAATTCGGCGCGGCCGCGGACCTGTACAGGGCTGCTGCCGCGAGAGTCAAGACGGCCCGACCGATCCCCGCGCGCTCGATGAGTTCGCTATCAGCAAACTGCTGGCGGACTACGTGGAGGCTTACAACAGCATGGACGTGCAGACGCGTGCGGCGCTTCAAGCCGTCCTTCACTGATTTCCCCAGGGATCTGAGCTCAACGCAGCTGACTATTTCGGACATCCGCATCGTGCTGAGTCCCGATCGGCAGACCGCCAGGGTGACCTTAACCGCTCAGTATAGGAACACCTATAAGAAGGGCGCGATGCCAGGTGCGAGCTCCCCCCCCGCCTCGAAGCTCACGTGGCGGGCCCAACGAAAAGGCGACGCCTGGATCCTCCTCGAATAGTCGAGCGGGAGCGCGATTACCGGTGATCTGGCTCGTTTCGAGCCGTTCGTCGTGAGGTTGCCGGTAGCAGGCGTTCGGTAGTGCGGCGGCTGACGATTGTTGGCGACGAGGCGGGATGTATCCCCGCCTCGCCGCCTGACGATCCTACTTAATCGCGACGATCATCATGTCCACCGGCTTCCCGCCGGTGTTCTTGGCTTCATGCGCCACGCCGCGGCCGATGAACTGCACGTCGCCGCGCGCCCAACTCGTTTTCGCGGGCTTGCCGTCGATCGAGAGCGACAACGAGCCAGGACCGAGCGCAACAACGACCTGATCGAAGTCGTGCTTGCTTCCAGCCGGTTCCGCGAACGTCGGGCTCGCCGTCGAACGATAGGCGATCGCGCGCGGACCTTCGGCGAGCACTTTCAGCTCCAGGCCGGGACGAGAGGTCGGAAGCGCCGCCTTGCCGGGCGCCGCCGTCTTGAATTCGATCAACAACGCATCGACGGCTCCCGTGCCGACGTTGGTCGGGTTATGCGTGCCGGCGGGCATGTACTGAGGCATCTCGTTCGCCAGCTCGCTGTCCTGCGTCTTGCCGTCGGGCAAGCCGAAGCGGACCTTGGAGGGCGACAGCGGAATCACGATGGAATCCGGATGCTGATGCATCGTGCTCTTCCCGCCTGGGGCGTAACCAATCTTCAACACGCGGACGCTCTCGTTTTCGAAGACCACCTTGTAGTGCGCGGGATCAACTTTCACCGCGTCCTGCGCGAGCGCGGCTCCCGACCAGACCAGCACGAGCAGCACGAATTGACGATGCTTTCCACGATTTCATAGGCACTCCCTCCGGAAAGTAACTAAAACCGACTGACGGTCTCCAAACTGAGCAGTAGGACGACGGCGGAGTATGTTCCCAATGGGACCAGCTCGTCAATACTTTATGGGTAATGAGGACCCGCGCGGCTCACGGAATTCGGGGCAAATAGGGTAGCCTTGCTTACCTTCTCAATGGCTGAGACGCCAGCGCTTCGGCCAACACAGCCATGCCCTCTCTTCTGTCCGCCATCGTCTGGCTTGCCGTCGCCGTGGTCGGGGGAGGCGCCCTGGGCTTCATCGCGCTCTCTCGAGGCGAGACAATCAGCGCCGCGTGGCTGCTGGTCGCGGCGGTTTGCTCCTACCTGGTGGCTTATCGGTTCTACTCGCGCTTCATCGCCGACAGGGTCTTTGGCCTCGACCCGTGCCGGGCGACGCCAGCTGAGCGGCTGAACAACGGGCGCGACTTCGTCGTCACGTCGAAGTGGGTGCTCTTCGGCCACCACTTTTCGGCCATCTCCGGCGCTGGCCCGTTGGTCGGTCCAACCCTCGCCGCGCAGTTCGGGTTCCTGCCTGGCACCTTGTGGCTCATCGCTGGTGTCGTGCTGGGCGGGGCGGTGCAGGACTTCTTGATTCTGTGCGCTTCGGTGCGCCGCGACGGCAAATCGCTCGGCCAGATCGCGAAGGAGGAGGTCAATCCTGTTGCCGGCCTGGCCGCGATGATCGCGATCTTCGCGATCATGATCATCCTGCTCGCCGTGCTCGCGCTCGTGGTCGTCAACGCGCTGCGCGACAGCCCGTGGGGCCTTTTCACCATCGCGTGCACGATTCCGATTGCCCTGCTCATGGGCCTCTGGATGAACTACATCCGGCCGGGGAAGGTCGCCGAGGCTACGGTGATAGGAATCGCGCTGCTGTTTGCCGCGCTCATGGGCGGCCAGTGGATCTCCCAGAGTCCCGCGTGGGCGCCGGCCTTCACGTGGTCGGGCACGAACCTCACATGGGCGGTGGTTATCTACGGCTTCGTCGCGTCGGTCCTGCCGGTCTGGCTGCTCCTGGCGCCGCGCGACTACCTGTCGGCGTTCATGAAAATCGGCACGATACTCGTGCTGGGCGTGGCGATCCTGCTCGTGCTTCCGCCGCTGCGCATGCCGGCCGTGACCCAGTTCATCGACGGGACGGGTCCCGTCTTCGCGGGCAAGCTGTTTCCGTTTGCGTTCATCACGATTGCGTGCGGCGCAATCTCGGGGTTCCACGCGCTCGTCTCAAGCGGCACGACGCCGAAGATGATTCGGCGTGAGCCCGACGCGCGACTCGTTGGCTACGGCAGCATGCTGACGGAATCGCTCGTGGGCGTGATGGCGATGATTGCCGCCGCGACGCTCGAGCCCGGCGTCTACTTCGCGATGAACGTCGGTCCTGCCGCGCTTGGCACAACTTCCGAGACCGCGGCGCGGGCGATTGCGCAGTGGGGCTTCACCGTGCAGCCCGCCGAGCTCGATGCCCTCGCCGCGCAGATGGGGGAGGCCACCCTCCTGTCGCGCACAGGCGGTGCCCCGAGCCTGGCGGTCGGCATGGCCGGCATCTTCAGTGGCCTGTTCAGCGGCGCAGGGCTGGCGATCTGGTACCACTTCGCGATCATGTTCGAGGCGGTGTTCATCCTCACCACCATCGACGCCGGCACGCGTGTCGGGCGCTTCATGCTGCAGGAGCTGCTCGGCCATGTGTGGGCGCCGCTCGGTCGAACGTCCTGGTATCCGAGCATCCTGCTCTCGTCGTTTCTGGTTGTGGCCGGGTGGGGTTACTTCCTCTATCAGGGCGTCGTCGATCCACTCGGTGGCATCAACTCGCTCTGGCCGCTCTTTGGGATAGCGAATCAGCTCCTGGCGGCCGTCGCGCTCTGCGTGGCCACGACGGTGCTCATCAAGATGGGTCGCATGCGGTATTCGTGGGTCACGCTGGTGCCGCTGGCCTGGCTGGCGACCGCGACGCTGACCGCGGGATGGCAGAAGGTGCTCTCGCCAGATCCGAAGCTCGGCTTCCTGGCACACGCGCGGGCACTCGAAAACTCCAGCGTGCCCAACGCGTCGCGGCTAATCTTCAACGACCGACTCGATGCCGCGCTCGCGCTCTTCTTCATGGCAGTCGTCGGGGTGATCATCGTCGCGTCGGCGCGAGAGTGGTACCTGATTGCGACGCGGCAGAAGATGCCACGCGTGAACGAGGCGCCCTACGTCGAGTCGCAGATTGGCGACGCGGTCGGCTAGTGGACTATCCTGTCCAAGGGCAGGGTTGACTGCGCTTCCGTCACGGAGACGACGTGGCTCGTCCATGTCTTGGTGGGCGCGATCGATGGCATCACGCTGGTCGGCTTGTCAAGGTTGCTGCGGCGAGTATGAACCGTCACACGCGGCCTGAACGATGGGCGTGGCCTCGACGTTCGCCGCGGCCCACCTCATCGGTCACGCCGATGGTCGAAGCTGAGACAGCCTCCCAGAACGTCCGGACTATCCCCGAGCTCGCGAACAATCGATACGTCGGCGGCGTGACGACCTACCTCGAGGTCCTCACGGCACAGGCGGCCGCGCTCGCGAATCAGATCACGGCGGCCAACGTGTCTACCCGTCGCCTGATGGCCAGTGTCCTGCTGATCAAAGCGCTCGGCGGCGGCTGGACCAGGGCGGACCTGCCGCGTGCCGACGCTCTTCGACGTTGACGACTAGCATGGCCGACCGCTTCCGTCGCGCGCTTCCCGCCATCCTTGGCCTCATCCTCTTTGCCATCGCGCTCGAAGTGCTGCGCGTCGAGCTTCGCACAGTGAGCTGGCGCGAACTGACGCTGGATATCCGACACACACCGGTGCTGCCTCTCGTGCTCGCGGCCGTCTTGACGGTGCTGAACTACGCGGTCCTGACGGGCTACGACTTTCTGGCGTTCGCGTATCTCGGCAAGCGCCTGCCAGCGTCAGAGATCGCGAGGACTGCGTTTCTCGCGTACGCCATTGCCAACACGATCGGAGGGCTGGCGCTTGCGGGTTTTTCGGTGCGCTATCGCTTCTACACGCGTCGCGGCGTCACCGTTGAAGAGCTCTCGCGCCTGGCCTTCTCGGTACTCGCTGACGTTCTGGGTGGGGTTATTCGCGCTCGGAGGGCTGAGCCTCGCACTCGACCCGCTGTCGTCTCCCCCAGGGCTGCCGACGCCATGGTTGATCAAACTTGTCGGATGGCTGCTTGTCGTTTTGACAGTGGCGTACCTCGTCGCCGCGAAGGTCAGGCGCACGCCTGTTCGCCTCTGGCGGTTCGACGTGCCGCTGCCGTCGCTTCGCCTGGCCTCCGCCCAACTTGCGCTCTCGTGCGTCGAGTGGACACTCTTTGCCGCCGTGCTCTACGTGTTGCTGCCGACGAGCCACCTTTCGTTCCTGGGCTTCCTGGGCGCTTTCCTGGCGGCGACGGTCCTCGGCCTGGCCAGCCACGTCCCGGGCGGGGTCGGTGTCTTCGAGGGTTTGATGGTGGTGTTCCTCCATCCGTTCCTGACGACCGAACAGCTTCTGCCTGCCCTCGTCGTTTTCCGTGCGGTCTACTATCTGATTCCCCTCACCGTCGCGCTGGTCCTGCTGCTTGTGGACGAGCTCGGTCAGCCGCGGTCGAGTGTCGCGCAGGTCGGTGGCGCGCTCGGGCCGCTGACCGAAAAGCTGACGCCGAAGGTGCTGGCCGCGCTCACGTTCCTCGCTGGCGTCGTCCTCCTGCTGTCGGGCGCGATTCCTCCGTCGCCGGGCCGATTGAGCTGGATTCGAGCGCGTGCTCCCGCTCGCCGTCGTCGAGGGTTCGCACTTTCTCGGAAGCGTGGCTGGAGCCGTACTGCTGGTGATCTCTCAGGGCCTGTCGCGGCGGCTCGATGGCGCCTACTACTTCGCCGTCGTGGCGATCGTCGCGGGAGCGGTCGCTTCGATCCTGAAGGGACTCGACTTCGAGGAAGCCGTCCTGCTCGTCGGCGTGCTCCTCGTTCTCCGGCGCGCCAGACCGGCGTTCTATCGGCGCACCGCGTTCTTCGACACGCGCCCTTCTCCCGACAGAATCGCGGCGACCATCGCCGCCCTGGGCGCATCCATCTGGCTGACGCTCTTCGCACACCGGCACGTGGCGTATTCGCACGAGCTCTGGTGGCAGTTCGCCTTCAGCGCCGGCGCGTCGCGCTCCCTGCGGGCGTCTGTGGGCGCGGCGCTCGTCCTGCTCATCTTCGGAGTGGCGCGGCTGGTCGCCCCCGCGCCACACGAGGCCGAACTGCCAGACGAGGCAGACCTCGACCGGGCGCGCAGCGTGATCGCGAAGCAGTCGACGACAATGCCCAACCTCGTGTACCTGCGGGACAAGGCGCTGCTCTTCAACGATGACAAGACAGGATTCGTCATGTACGGCGTCGAGGGGCGCACGTGGGTGGCGCTCGGCGATCCCGTCGGGCCACCGGAGGTCCTGCGCGACCTCGTGCGGAGCTTCCTCGAACGTTGTGACGACTTCGACGGCACTCCGGTGTTCTACGAGGTCGCGAAGGAGTATCTGCATCACTACGCCGATTTCGGGCTGGCATTCGTCAAGCTGGGCGAGCGCGCCTGCGTCGACCTCCGCGCGTTCTCGCTCGAAGGCCCCCGTGCGGCGAAGTTCCGTCAGGCGGTGAATCGAATCGCCAAAGCAGGCGCGACGTTCCGTGTGGTCGAGGCCGACGCCGCGCCGGCGATCACGGAGGACCTGCGGCGGGTCTCCGACGACTGGCTGAACGAGAAGGCCGGGGCCGAGAAGGGATTCTCGATGGGCTTCTTCGATGAGGCGTACCTCTCGCGTTTCCCGGTCGCCGTCATCGAGCGGGACGGACACATCGTCGCCTTCGCGAACATCTGGCTCGGAGCGGACGGTGAAGAGATGTGCGTCGACCTGATGCGCTACCACCACGATGCGCCCAGCGGAGTCATGGAAGCCCTGTTCGTGCACCTCTTCGGCTGGGGAAAAGCGCATGGCTATCACTGGTTCGCGCTCGGAATGGCACCGCTTTCGGGCTTCGAGCAGTCGCCCGTCGCGCCGCTGTGGAGCCGCCTCGGCGCCTTTTTCTACAAGCACGGCGAAGCGCTGTATCGCTTCCAGGGGCTGCGCGCCTACAAAGAGAAATTCAATCCGGCCTGGGAGCCGCGATACCTCGTGTATCCGGGGGGCCTCCGGCTGCCTCGGATTCTGGCGGACGTCTCGGCCCTCATCGCCGGTGGCTACCGTCGGATCTTCGCAAAATGAATTAGTCGAGATACCGGAAGGACCGGACCATGTCCCAACGGCGCGATCGTTCCCAGCGGATGGGTCTGCTCTCTGCACAAGTTGAAGAGACGCGTTCGCGACGCTTCCTGGGAGGGGCGGTCACCATTGCATTCGGCGCGCTCGTAACGGCCGTCCTGAACGGTGGCTGCAGCGCCGTCCTGTCGACTGGCGTCCCGCTACCGCACGACGTCCGGGAGCGCTCGGCAGAGGTCGCCGTGCACGGCGAATCGCTGACCCTGCATCTCGCCTCGCCGCAGACACCAGTGTCGGCATCCACGCCGCTCGTGCTGTACGCCAGCGGCGACGGCGGATGGTTCGGCGCCGCCGTGGGAATGTTTCACACGATCGCCAGCAACGGGTATCCCGCCGTGGGCTTCAGCTCGAAGGAACTCATGAGGATCGAGCACAAACGGTCCCGGCCGCTCGGCGTTGCACAAGTAGCAGAGGGCTATCAGCAGATCATCGATGCCGCTCGCGCGCAGCTGCGACTGCCACCGGAGACTCCCGTCGTGCTCACAGGCTGGTCGCGCGGCGCCGCGCTCGCTGTCCTCGTAGCGGGCAGGCTCGAGGCCGATTCCCGTGTCGTTGGACTGGTGGCGATAGGACTTGCCGCGGAAGAGCATTTGGACATCGAGGGCGAGACCGATGACGACGGCGACGCTGCTCAGGGAGCCTTCCTCTCCGGCGCCGCGCCCGCCCGTCCGATTGCGCTCTTTCCGCTCTTATCGACGCTCGCTCCGCGACGCGTCGTCGTCGTTCAGGCCTCCGGAGACGGCTTCTTGCCCGCGGCGCGCGCACGCGAACTGTTCGGCGCCGACACGACGACGAAACGGCTGGTGGCGATCGGCGCGCGCAATCACCGCTTCAGCGGCGGCGAGTCGGCCTTTGCCGCGAGCGCTCATCGAAGCCGTGGGCTGGGTGGGGGCGTGTGTCACTTCCCGATGTCCTGCCTGCCAATCCAGTTGATGGCGTCGAGGAGGCACTGGTCGAACTCCGCCAGGTTGTCGCTGAAACGATGGTTTGCGGCCTTGATGATCCAGAGCTTCTTCGGTTCCTTCGCGTGTGCCATCACCTGTTGAATCTCGGAAACCGGCACGAATTCGTCCTGTGTGGCATGAATCGCGGCGAGCGGAAGCGGTGCCACGCGGTCGACGATGGACGTGACGCGGAACCTTGGCTCGTCCGCTGTGCCGTGAGTCAAGTAGATCGACATGTCCCTCCAGCGCCAGGCGAGCTCATTGAAGTCTGGCAAACCCAGGCCGATCACTCCCGCGATCGCGGTCTTCACGTGTGCATCGGTTGCCGCAAGCACAGATAATCCCGCGCCTTCAGAGACACCGATCAGGATCGGCTTGCTGCTTGCCCCGCGTGCGGCAAACTCGGTGATGACTTGGTAGTCATTCGGCTCGTCGTCGGTCCGCAGCGTCGTCTTGCCGGACGTGAAGCTTTCAAGGTAGGCCTTGACGTCGAATCCGACGACGAAATAGCCCTTGGCGGCGAGAAGCTCGGCCACGTGCGGCGCCAGGTGCATCCAGCCGCCGTCGCCGCTCGAAACAATGACCGGGATTCCGCCGCGCGTGCCGTACAACCTCAGCGACTGACTCCGGCCGCGAATGGTCACCGCCTCGCGAGTCTGAGCGCAGGCGTCGCTAACCAGAAGGCCGGCGCAGCTCGCGGTGACGATCAACGCAATCAGCCGTACACGGGGCAGTCGAGCTCGCATGGTGGGAACCTCGACACGAGTGTGCTGCGCAACCTAGATGCCAGATCGACTTGTGAAGGATCCACGACGGCAGGGCGGCATCCAAGGCAATTCCGGTTCGTGTGCTCCGCTTCGGCGGACAAGTCGCCAAGGCTACGGCGGGTACCAACCTCGCCTGACATGGGAGCGAAGGTTGGTGGAGGCGCCGGGATTCGCACCCGGGTCCGAAAATACATCCTCGCAGGAATCTACGATGCGTATCCGCGTCTGAAATCTCGCTCCCGACGTGAAGCCGCGGCCTGAACCGCCGGAAGCCAGCCCCAGAGAAGTCTCGCCGCTACCGTCCAGGGCAACCGGTAGCCGCCAGCCTGCTAAAATGACATCCGTTTCCGGCCCGCAGGCTGACCGGAAGGGACGCTCACAGGGGTTTAGGCTGCGAGAGCGAGCTGCGTGTCCGCAGTTAGGTTTGTTTCCATCTGATTTACGAGGGTGATGGTCCTCGGCACGCATCCTGCGAAACCATATCTCCGTCGAATCTAGGTCGCCCCCTTCGAGAGACAGACCTTCTATTGTAGCCGGCTCCTCACACGTTGGTCAAACCATTGTGGTGGTTGGGTTTGCACGCTCGGCTGAGGCTTGACTTGCCTACGGGGCCGTCCCGATAATGCCGATAATGCCTGAAATGCCCGATCACGATCTTCGTACCGACCATCGACGCACTCTGTGCCCGGCTGCAGTCGGACCTTCAGGCGCAGGTCGCTCAGGTGGCCGATCGGTTCACAGAAGAACGAGAAGCCGCCAGACGCGAGGCGGAGGCGAAAACCGCCGAGGTCTGGGCAGGAAAGGTCGAGGCAGTCCGCCAGGAATGGCAGGGAAGGCTCCAGGCCGGACTTGCCGATGCGGCGGCCGAAGCCGAGCGACGGTTTGCCGCCGAGTCGGAACGGGCGCGGCGTCGAGATCGAGAACCTCATGAAAGCCGCGGCCGAAGCCGAGGAACGTCACCGCAAAGGCATCGAGGCCGTCCGCGACGAATGGCAGGGCCGGCTTCAGGCTGGTCTGGCCGATGCGACGGCCGATGCCGATCGCCGCGTCATCGCGGAGACCGATCGCATTCGTCGCGAGGTCGAGCACGCGGCCGCGCAATCGACGACGAGCCTGCGCGCCGAATTGGAACAGGCCGCGCGCCCGACGACGCGGTTGCGAGAGGAGATGAACCAGGCGCTTGCGGCCGAACGGGAGCGCGCGTCCGAGATCGACCGCGAGCGGGCACGTGTGGAAGCGCTCCTCGTCGAGGAGCGTGAGCGGGCCACGACCGAGGCGCGCGCGGTCGTCGATGCGCGCGCCACCGAGCGTCAGGCCCAGTTGGCCGTCGTTGAACGGTTGCTTCATGCGGTCCGCACGATCGATGCGGCCCGATCGCTCAGCGATACGCTGACCGCCTTGACGGAAGCAGCTGGATCGGTGGCTCCCCGAGTCGGCGCTCTTCATCGTCGACCATGCCGCAAACCGCCAGGATCTGCAGCCGTGGAAAGCGGCGGGTTTTGGCGACGGTGCCCTGCCGACCCAGCGGGGAGGGGACGGTTCTGCTCTCGGCGTTCTCGATGTCGCCGTCACGACCGGTCGTACTGTGTCAACGGCGGCTGGGCCCGCCCCGGCATTCGCCAAGCTGCCGGCCGATCGTGCCGGGCTCGCAGTGCCGATAACAGTTGGCGGCTACTGCGTCGCAGTTCTGTATGTCGACGATGGGGTGGGGGAGGAATCTGAGGCGCCGGCCTCCTGGCCCGAGGCGGCTCAGGTGCTCGCGGCTCACGCATCAGCCTGTCTGACCGAGATCACCGCGGTGCGCACCACGCAAGCCATGCAGCAGATGTCCGGCGCGGCTGCAGCCCGACCTGTGGCGGGAGCCGGCGCCGAAGACAGCAGTGCTCGCCGATATGCGCGGTTGCTGGTATCGGAGATCAAGCTCTATAACGAGGCGGCGGTGCGCACCGGCCGCGAAAAAAGAGACCTCCTCAACCGGCTGGCGCCCGAGATCGAGCGCGCCAGACGCCTCTACGAAGAACGCGTGTCGCCTTCGGTCGGGGCGCGGGCGACGTACTTTCAGCAGGAACTCGTACACACCCTGGCGGACGGCGACTCGGCGCTCCTCGGCGGAGCGCTATGAACACACGTCACGGCCGCGCGACGTCTCGAGGGCTAGCGGCGATCCTGTCCTGCGGCCTCCTGGTGGTCCTCGCGGCGTTCGTGAGCGCGAGCGCTCCTGGTTCCGGTCAACTTGCGCCAACGGCGCATCCGCCGTTGCCGGCGACCGCGAGTGACATGTGGCTGGTGCCGTCGGAGACGGCGGCGACCGCGCGCGCCGCGACGCAGTATCAGCCGCTCGCAGATGCCGCCACAGAGCTCGCCGCGGGTCGATACGACAGCGCGCTGTCTCTTGCGAGCCGACCCTCACTTGCCGGCAGCGCGCTTGCCGACTACGCCTCGTACTACAAGGGCCTCGCCCAGCTTCGACTCGACCGCGCTGCGGACGCGCGCGCCACGTTCGATGCGCTGCAGGAGCGCAAGCTCACGGGGTATCTGGCGATCGCGACGTCGCTTGGCGAAGCTGAGGCGGCCGCCGCGCTGGGCGATCACGCCGACGCGCTCGCCATCTACGAGAAGCTGACGTCGGACAAGACCGCGGTCAACGAGCAGATTCTCGCCAGGCAGGCGGAGGCGGCACGAGTCCTCGGCGATCGCCGCAAGACCGCAGAGAGCCTGCTGCGGATCTACTACGAGTTTCCGCTCACCGACGCGGCGGTCGCTGCCGCCGCCGAGCTCGAGCCGCTGCGCGACATCACCGTTCGGCAGGGCTACAAGCTCGATCTCGGGCGGGCGATCCAGCTGTATGGGGCGCGCCGCTATTCGGATGCGCGCGCCGCCTTTGCCGCCTTGCAGGGCGAGGTCAGCGGCGACGATCGCGAGCTCGTCGATCTACGCGTCGCGGAATGCGATTACTTCCTGCAGCGGCATCAGGCCGCGCTCGACGAGTTACAACCGTGGCTCGATCGCGGCTCGCGGCAGGCCGAGGCGCGTTTCTTCCAGGCCAGCGCGCTCCGCGGTCTCGGTCGCGACGAGGCGTTTCTCGCGCAGACACAGGCCCTCGTTCGCGATTTTCCGTCGAGTTCGTGGGCTGAAGAGGCGCTCAACAATCTGGGCACCTACTACATCCTCAAGAACGACGACGCGGAGGCTGCTCAGGCGTTCACCGAGCTCTACGAGAAGTTCCCCGGGGGCCAGCGTGCCGAGCGCGCGGCGTGGAAGTCGGGATGGTGGGCCTACAAGAACGCCGAATACGGAGAAACGGTCCGCGTGTTCGAGAAGGCCGCGGCCTCGTTCCCGCGGTCGGACTACCGGCCGCTGTTCCTGTACTGGTCGGCGCGGTCGCACGCCAAACTGGGCGCGGGCGGAGACGCGCAGTCCCGGCTGCGCCTCATCGTGACCGACTACGGCAACTCGTACTACGGACGCCTGGCGGGGCGCCATCTATCACGGAGCGCCCAGACCACGCTCGTCGCCGACGCCGTTCCGGCGGCCCGGCAATCCCCGCCAAGACCCGCCGATCCGGCCAATGCCGGCATCATCCGGCTGCTTCTCGCCAGCGAGCTCTACGACGACGCGTTGAACGAGCTGCGCTTCGCGCAGCGAAGCAGCGGTTCGTCGCCGGTCATCGACGCGACGATTGCGTGGGCGTATTACCGGAAGGGAGAGCTGCGCCGGGCCATCACGTTGATGCGCCGCGCGTATCCCCAGCACCTGACCGCCGATCAGTCCCTGCCGAAGGAAATCCTGCAGGTGATCTTTCCGCTGACCTACTGGGATCTGATCCGAAAGCACGCCGCCGTTCGGAATCTCGATCCGTATCTCGTCGCCGCGCTTATCGGGCAGGAATCGACTTTCGATCCCGAGATTCGCTCGAGCGCGAATGCCTGGGGCCTGATGCAGATCGTTCCGTCAACCGGCCGTCAGCTCGCGCGATCGCTGGGCATTCGGCGCTTCACGACGAAGATGTTGACCAATCCGGAAATCAACGTGCGGATGGGCACGTTGTACTTCTCGAGGCTGGTCCAACAGTTCGGCGGGACCTACTACGCGCTCGCGAGCTACAACGCCGGCGAGAACCGGGTGGTGCGTTGGAAGGCGGAACGCCCGGGCCTCGATGAGGACGAGTTCATCGACGACATTCCGTTTCCGGAAACACAGAACTACGTCAAACGGATTCTGGGGACGGCCGAGGATTATCGTCAGCTGTACGGCAAGGGCGGCGGACGTCCCCTCCCGGTTCCAGCCGATGCCTCGAAGCGGGCGGTGGGAGAGTAAGCTCTCGAGCTCAGCTTCGAGCTCAGGTTCGAGCTTCAGCTGCAGACCAAGACTCGAACTCTCAGCTGACAGCTGATAGCTGGCAACGGCCGAGTAGCCGCTCACTTTGGCCAGCTGACAATCTCGTAAATCACCAGCTCACCATCATCGGCCACGATCTTGAGGTGCGGCAGATACGGCTGCAGCCGCCGCTCGATGTCCGGCCATGCCCCTCCGCCGTAGCCCTGGCGGCCGCGGTTGAGCGTCACGTAGCGCACCCGACGCTCCTTCAGCGCGTTGAAGCTGTCCTGTGAGGGAAACGTCGCCAGAACCGGCGCCAGCTCTCGAAAGTCGGCGGGGATGTGATCGCTGTAGCCGTTCAGCAGCGGCTGCCAATGCGCGGTTGAATTGAGCATGTACCGCGTGTGGATGTGAAAATCGATTCGGCGATCGAAGAAGGGGAATTCGGCCACCGGTCCGCGCGGCATTGCGGCCAGCACACGATAGGTCGATCGAACGCTGTCGCTGCGCCAGTCAAACGGCAGATCGTTCAGCTCCAGGATCGCGGCCGCGCACGCGATGATGGCGATGGCGCGCCGGCGGGCCGGAAAGCGCCGGCAGAGCTCGCGGACGGCAAACGCCGCGAGAACGGCGAGGCAGAGCATGACGACAATGCCCATGCGCTCGGGCGCGCGCAGAAACGAAAAGATCGGAATCGTGGCGTAGAAGAGGCTGTACAAACCGGCTCGCGGACCGAGCGACGCCCAGAACGTCAGGATCGCGATCGAGCCATAGAGCATCGCCGTTTCGCGGTCGCGGGAAAGCCGCAGCGTCGCGGCGGGGACGCTCGGCTCGCGAAGCGCGATCGCGGCGCCGGCGAGTCCCAGGCCGATCGAGAGGAAACCGGGAAAGAGCACGGCCGCGTTCCATTCGCGGATGAGCGGCAGCAGCCAGGCGTGCGCGTGCGATCCCGACGCCAGGTACGACCGCACGTACGCCGACCACTGCCGCGCATCGTCGAGCGAGCGCGCGAAGCCGGTCTCTTCCTGGATCGCCAGGAACGGCAGGAAGAACGGCACCACGATGACGAGCGACGACGCCGCGGCGATGGCGATCGCGATCCAATAGCGTGTCGTCGTCCAGAGGCGCCGCGACCACGCGTAGAAAAGCGTGGCATACCCGATGGTCAGGCCGACCGAGACGCCGTAATACGCGCACGACATCGCTTGCGCCGCGAGCGCGAAACCGAGCGCCACGCCGCGCTGGGGAGACGGCGCATCGACCAGGCGATGAAAGGCGAGCAGGCTGAGCGGAATGCCCGCGACCATCAGCAGCTGGATGTGGGCGGTGTGGGCGAAGACGTACGGGCAGAACGCGAACAGGATCGACGCGGTTGCGGCGGCGGCGCCGTCTCCAGTCAGCCGACGGACGAGGAGCCACGTGAAGATGACCGACGCGGAAAACGCCATCAGGACGACTGAGTTGTGCGCCGCGAAAGGATTGTGCGTGGCTGCCCAGATCGGCACGGCGAGCGTGCCCGCGCCGATGTTGGGCTCGGAGAAGGCGAGCGCGCGTCGATGCGGATAGAAGATGTTGGCGTCGAAGAGATCCGCCGGGCTGGTGGTGAGCGCATGCGCGACCCACGCGACGTTCCACACCGAGAATCGTCCGTCGCCAGAGTTCTGCGTTCGTCCGAGGTGGCCCATGCCCGACGCCAGCGGCCACGTCATCAGCACGCTTACCGCCAGCGCGGCGGCGACGAGCACGATCGCGTTACGGCCGCGCGCGGTCAGCGGTCGTTCAGTCGTCTGCAGGTTCCCTCGATTGTGGTTCGAGCTCTCTTCAAGTTTGTTTGTAGCTCTCTTGGGGTTTGTTTGTAGCTCTCTTTAGGTTTGTTTGTAGCTCTCCTTGAGGTTTGTTTGTAGCTCTCCTTAGGTTTGTTTGTAGAATGACCAGCATTCTACATGACCCGTTCTGGTTTGGCCGCGGCCGCGCTCGTGACGACCGCGGCCGCGTGGCTGTCGCAGGGCACGCTCGCCGTCTCGAGTCTTGACGGCTCACGCATTGGACTCCTTCCGGTTTCGCCGTTTGCGTGGGTCACTGCGCTCGCCGCTGGCGCCGCGGTCGCCGGCTTCGCGCGCGCGGGTGCCTCGCTCGCGCCGATCTGGCTGCTGGCGTTCATCGTCTTTCCGTGGTTGCCGTTGCCCGTGCCGGCGGCGTTTCTCGTCTGGAGCGGTCCTATCCGCTGGCTGATCTGGACGGCGGTCGCCATCGCGATGCTCGTCACGGTTGTCGCGGACCGCGACCGTCGTCGGCGGCTGGCGCAACGGTTGTCCTGCCCTTGTCGCGTTGGTGCGCGACCGGCCGCGCTCAATGGCCGGCGCGCTCGCCTTTGCGATCTTCGCGTTCGCCGCGTGGCAGGTGTCGCCCTCCGTGCCCGGCGGCGACGAGCCGCACTACCTCGTCATCACCCAGAGCCTGCTGCTCGATGGCGACCTGAAGATCGAGAACAATCACACGCGCGGCGATTACCAGGTCTACTACGCAGGACGACTGGCGCCCCACTACGTCCGCCGTGGCGCGAACGGCGAGATCTATTCCATTCACGCCCCTGGTGTGTCCGCGCTCGTCGCTCCGGCATTTGCGGTTGGGGGATACCGCGGCGCCGTGCTGTTCCTGCTCGTGATCGCCGCGTGCGGCAGCGCGCTCGCATGGCACGTTGCCTGGCTGGCGTCGGGGCAGCCGTCGGCGGCCTGGTTCGGATGGGCGGCGGTCACGCTGTCGGCGACGACCATCTTTCACAGTTTCGCCGTCTATCCTGATGCGGTCGGCGGAGTGATCGCGCTGACCGGCGTGTGGGCGCTCCTGCGCGCGGACGACGAGCGCAGAACCGGTGAGGCCAGGGTGTGGCCCTGGTTCCTGCATGGAGCGGCGCTGGCGCTCCTTCCCTGGCTTCACAGCCGCTTTGCATTGCTCGCGGGCAGCCTCGGAGCGCTCGTCCTGTTGCGTCTGTCGTCGACGAAGAATCCCGCGGGGAAGGCGGTGGCGTTTCTGTCGATTCCGGCAGTCAGCGCGATCGGCTGGATGGGCTTTTTCGTCGCGATCTATGGCGTCGCGGATCCTTCGGCGCCATACGGCACTGGCCGCGACTTCTCGATCGCGTTCATTCCAGGCGGGCTCACCGGGTTGCTCTTCGACCAGAGGTTCGGCCTTCTCGCCAATGCGCCCGTCCTCGCCGTTGGCGTCGCCGGACTGGTGATGATGCTGCGCCTGCCAAAGGCGTCGGCGCCGGCGGTATCACCGGGACGCGCCGATCGTCGCCTGGCGATCGAGCTGCTCTTCGTCATGGTTCCGTACCTGTTGACGGCGACCAGTTACGCGATGTGGTGGGCCGGGTCGAGCGCGCCGGCGCGGTTTGCCAGCCCTGCGGTTCTCATCCTCGCGATTCCCTGCGCGGTGGCGTGGCAGTTGATCCGGAACCGCGGGACGCGGGTCATCGCCGCCGGGTCGCTGGCGCTGACGGGCTTTCTGTCGTCGGTGCTGGTGGTCGTCGGCGGCGGGCGACTCGCCTACAACTCGCGCGAGTCGACGGCGCAGTGGTTGGATTGGGCGTCGAGGCTGACCTCGCTCGGCGAGGGGATGCCGGTGTGGTACAGGGACCGAGAGGCCGGGTTCGCCGTAGACGTCGTCGTGTGGGTGGCCGCCCTTGCGCTGGCGTGGTGGTGCGCGCGACGAATCGCGGCCGCCGAGAGATTCCGTGACCGCGGCCGCCTGTTGACCGCCGTCGCGGCCGTTCACCTGACGGCCGCGATGCTCGCAGTTACGACGGTCTGGCGGATTCACCGAGTCGACGGGGTGTTGGCGGCCCCTGCCGAACTCGACATGCTGCGCGTCGTGGCCGCCGAACCGCGTGCGATTGCGTTTCAGGTGTCGCCACCTCGCCGGCTTGCCACCGCCCGCCTGCTCGAGATGCTGACCCTTGAATCGGCGGTGCGATCGCAGCCGCGAACCGTGAGATCGAATGATCCGACGGTCTCGGTATTTCCGTCGATGCCGGCAGGCCGCTATCGCGTGCGGCTTGAAGGTGGTGGTTCGGCGGGGTGGCTGATGCTCGGGATCGGGCAGGATCAGTTCGCGCTTCGGAGCGAGGCGCTCGTCTGGCCGCACGCGCCGATCGATATCGAGTTTCCAGTGGCGGTTCGCGCGCTCATCGTCCGGGGAGACGAAGACGCGCGCCGGGCAATCCGCAAGGTGATTGTCGAACCACTGTCGATCGTGCCATCGAGCGCACGCCTGACCGATCTCGTTGCCCGTCGAGCGGTCAAGTACGAGGGCGCCGCCGTGTTCTTTCTCGACGATCGCAGCTTCGCCGAACCCGAGGCGTTCTGGATCGGCGGAAGCCGGCAGTCGACGTTTGTCGTGCAATCCGACCGGCCGCGACCGTCAATCGATCTGTTGCTGCGCAACGCGCCCGTCGACAATCGGCTGACGCTCGAAGCCGGTCAGTGGCGGGAGGAGCTGACGCTGGCGCCAGGCGAGGAGCGGCGAGTCCAGGTGCCCGTTGCGCCCGGCCAGCGAGCCGCGCTGGTCACCGCGACGACCACGCTCCGGATTCCGTCCGTCCGAGGCGACGCCAGGGAGTAAGGATGATCGGTTTCTGGGAGTCTGGGTAAACCGGATCCTGATGGTTCAAGAGGTTCAGGAGGTTCAGGAGGTTCAAAGCCTGGAACCTCTTGAACCTAGAACCGAACCGACCCCTCCAAAGTACAGGCCCGCGAACCTGCATGTCGCCCGTGTCCTGTTCGATCTTGTAGAAGACGTCAAAGGACCGGTAGCCGCCCTGTGCGCCGACATAGTCGTTGAAGTTGACCGTGCCGTAGATGTCGAAGTCGAAGTAGCTGCCGCCGTAGTCTTCGTCGATGTCCGGCACCTTGAAGAACGAGAACTCGCTCGTGATCGAGATGTTCGGCGCGACGTACCCGCGTCCGATGATGCCGACCGCCGGAATCGGCGCGCGCGCGTGCACGAACTCGGTGTCGAAGATGTTGGTCAGGGTCGCGCTGACATCGGTGTACTTCGCTTCGAGGACCAGTCCGACGAACCCGCGGTCTTTGTAGACGAAGTCCCACTCGTAGCTGAAGCGGTAGGCACGCCAGATCATTTCGCTCTCGATCGGTATCGAGACGGGGAACGCGATGCCGTTGAAGATGAGGGTGCGGTTCAACACCGTTTCGGCTTGATACTTGATCGGCGTGTACTCGAAGCGGAACTTGTGCTTCTCTCCCGGCCGCGCCACCACTCGCAGCTGCTTGAACCAGCTCTTCTCGATCCCGAGGTCTTCGACGAAGTCGATGCGGCTGCCGAGGATGCCCTCAATCGACTCGCTGTTGATGAAGATCGAGGGCGCCGGATCCCAGAGCGACCCGGAGATCTCGATGTGGTAGTTCTCGCCGGTCGCCCGGTTGGACGTCAGAGGGGCGCTCGATTGGGCTGAGGCGGAGTCAGCGAACCCGAGCATCACCAGAGCTGCGCACACACACACTACGGCTTTACGTGTTGGCATGAACCCAAATCTCGCCCCGGATGGACTGATCGGCTTGAACCGGGCTGGGAACCCGAGCCTTCTGGGAAAGGCAGGCTAAGAATACCACGGGCACTCGGTTGCGAGGCCGGGAATCGGTTGTATACTGGCAGGACTCAAGTCGTATACCATGAGCGCCCAACCCATTTCCTCGTCGTCAGACGCCTCTCAGGTCGAACGCGCCTATCGCGAAATCAAGGCCGGCATTGTCGACGGCCGCTATCGGCCTGGCGCGCCGCTGTCGGAAGTCATGCTGGCGCGGGCGCATCGCATGAGCCGTACGCCGGTGCGCGAAGGGTTGACCCGGCTGTGGCAGGAACAGTACCTCGACCGCGTGGCCGGCCACGGCTACTTCGTCGCGCGCGTCACCGTCCAGTTGATCCACGAAACCTTCGACGTGCGGCGAGTGCTCGAGGGCGCGGCCGCCGCGTGGGCGGCAGAGCGCGCCACCGACGAGGAGATCGCGCAGCTTCGTCATCTCGCCTCGCTCCCGCAGACGATTCCCGCCGATGCGCGTCACCGCCGGAGTGACGCGCCGGCCGAGTATCGCGACGCGGAGGCGGCCAACGTCCGTTTCCATCTCGCCATCGCCGCGGCCGCGCGCAATACCCTGGCGATGGAACTCATCGATCGCTGTCTCGCGAAAGTCGATCGCTTCATGTCGCTCGGGGTGCACTTCGGTCCGTTCCAGCAGGGCGCGACGGAAGCCCACCTCGCGATCGTTCACGCTATCGAGCGCCGCGATCCAATCGCGGCGCGCACGCGCATGGAAGAGCACCTCGACCGCGGTAGTCGCCTGATGAAAGAGGCGCTCCTGCGCGGCCAGCTGACCCACGTCGGCGTCGTCTGACGGTTCCGGCACTCCGGTTGCTCATCGGTAGGCGGTCGGGCTGGTGCTGGCGAGCACCAGTTGAAGTTCGGCGTGTTTTTGTCCGGACAACCAGTCGGGATTCAAGATCCGGAAATGCGTCATACGAGTTTCCGGAGGAGTTGGAGAGATGGGATGAACGGTGGGACGAGTGCGGCTGACGCCGCGCGGGAGATCCAGGTCGCCGCAATCGCGCGGCGGCCGTGCTCGGGAGGAGACGTCATCATGAAAGTACGTGTGTGTGGCAGCCTGATCGTCGGCCTGCTGATGTGTGCCGTGAGCGTGTTCGCACAGCAGGGAACCAGCGAGATTCGCGGGCGCCTGGCCGACGCGCAGGGAGGCGCGTTGCCCGGCGTCTCGATCACCGTGCGCAATCAGGACACCGGCATGTTCCGCGAAACCGTCAGCAACCCCGACGGCACGTATTTCGTGAGCGGCATCGTGCCGGGCGTGTATGAACTGACCGCCGAACTGCAGTCGTTCAGGAAATACCAGCGCAAGGACGTCCGACTCGAGGTCGGCAAGACGACGACGATTGACATCGAACTTGCCGTCGGCTCGCTCGAAGAGGTCGTCTCGGTCACCTCCGAGTCGCCGATCGTCGACATCACCTCGAAAGAAGTCGGCGGCACCGTGACGGCTCGCGAACTGGTCGAGCTGCCATCGGTCAACCGAAACTTCGTTGGCTTCGTCGGCCTGCTGCCCGGCATCATTCCGTCGATCAGCACCGAGTCGTTCGGCAGCGATTCGATCACCGTCAACGGGCAAGACCCGCGCAACAACAACTACATGCTCGACGGCGCCAACAACAACGACGACGTGATCGGGCAGCGGGCGGGCACGCAGGCGCGGACGCCGATTGAGGCGGTCGCGGAGTTCCAGGTCATCACGAACCAGTTCGACGCCGAATTCGGGCGAACGGCCGGCGCGATCATCAATGCGGTAACCAAGCAGGGTTCGAACGTGTTCCGCGGCAGCGCCTTCGTGTTCGGACAGGACGCCAGCCTGACCGCCAAGGACTATTTCGCCAAGAAGAACAACAGCGCGAAGCCCGACACGTCGCAGTGGCAGTGGGGCGGCACGCTCGGCGGTCCGATCGTCAAGGACAAGGCGAATTTCTTCGGTAGCCTCGAGCGGGTCAGCATCGATTCGGGCATCACGATCAATATTCCGGCCCGTCCCGAATTCAATACCACGACCGTCACCGAGACCCGCGTGTGGAATACCATCGCGCGCTTCGATCAGCAGTTCAACGCCAACCACACCTGGGGCGTCCGGTGGCTGCGCGAGGACTCGCCGCAGTACAACCAGATCATCAACCCGTCGGCCACCAACGCGGCCACGCTGGCGGCGTCGCGCGAAGAGAACGACGTCGATCAGACGGTCGTGACCTCGCTCAATTCGGTGCTCGGCAACACCCGGGTCAACACGCTGCGCGTCGGCTGGACGCAGGAGGACGTGTCGTTCGGCAACCCGTGCTTCAACGGCAACGGGCGCGACCAGGGCGCATGCCCGCCGTCGCTGGTCTACGGGACCTATACAGACCAGCAGAATGGGACCGCGCAGGCGCGCGTCAACGACGCCGTCCAGGTCGAAGACACCTTGTCGTGGTTCCTGCCAAACAAGAAGGGCGACCATGACCTCAAGGTCGGCGTGCAGTGGCAATACTCGCAGTCGCGCAACGACACCCAGGACGGGTTGAACGGCTCGTTCAGCTTCGGC
The DNA here is from genome assembly GCA_963797625.1 of uncultured Acidobacteriota bacterium. Taxonomy (GTDB): domain Bacteria; phylum Acidobacteriota; class Vicinamibacteria; order Vicinamibacterales; family 2-12-FULL-66-21; genus DATBJJ01. Next base: position 136,486 of record CAWCQI010000040.1, on the reverse strand, counting down.
CTGAATGACATCGCCTTCAATTCGGCCAATCCGCGGACATATCCCGAGCGCTTCACGATTCGCGTCCCTGGGAAAGGCGGCAGCTTCAACAAGTCGAATTACTTTGCCGCGTTTGCGCAGGACAAATGGAAGCTCAATGACCGGCTGACGCTCAGCCTGGGCCTGCGTTACGACCTCGAGGTCATTGCGATCAACGAGATCGACAACCCGCTCTTCGGGAGCCCCAGCGACTATCCTGTCGACAAGAACAACTTCCAGCCGCGCGTCGGCCTGGCCTACGACGTCGACGGAATCAGCGTCATTCGCGGTGGCTACGGCAGGTTCTTCGACAAGACGCACTTCGAGTTGATCGGAGGCATCTACACGGGGACCGTGTTCGCGACCTCGTTCAACCGGAGTTTCCCGTTGAACAATTTCGATCCGGGACCACGCAACGGCCAGTTCCCGACCGATCCGTTCCTGGTCAACGGCCCGGTGATTACCGATCAAATGCGCGCGGCGCTGGCGGCGCAGTTCCCGCCCGGCCAGACGGTCCGCAACACCGGCGCGACTTGGGACAACCCCGATCGCATCATGCCGTACACCGATCAGATCACGGCCGGGTACGAGCGCCAGCTTGCCGGCAACATGTCGGTCAGCGCCGACTACGTCCACGCGTTCTCGCGAGATCTGCTGATGTCTCAGGAGCTGAACCCGACGCTTCGCGCGACGCCGGTCGTTGCCACGTCTCCGAATGTGCGGCAGGGGAGCGATACTCTGCGGCAGGCGACGGCGGAACTCCAGGCGACCTACCCCGGGTTCGTGCCGTTCACGACCGGCGTGACGATTCCCGTCAACCTCGGTGCCACCGACTACGACGCAGTGCTCCTGGCGCTCGAGAAGCGATACAGCAACAACTACAGCGTGCGAGTGTCCTATACGTGGGCGCACTCGACCGGCAACACCAGCGGCAATGGTGTGCCGGCGAGTGGTTTCCAGGTGCTCGACGATATGAACCTGGACCTCAACGAAGGCGTGACCGCGCAGGACATCCCGAACAACCTCGTCGTCAGCGGCATGGCGCGCGTGCCGCGCACCGGCGGGCTGACGGTCAGCTGGGTCGCGCGCGCCTTGAGCGGCACGCCCTTCAGCCTGACCAACGGGACGCTCGACCCCGATCTGAACGGCTCGCTCTCGGAGCCGCTCGCAGCCGGAACCTACTCGGGCACGGGCGCTGATGCGTATACGGTCGACGGCTATCGAAGCGAGCGCAATGGCGCGCGAGGTCCGGGCTTCTTCAAGCTCGACATGCGGGTTGGCTACAGCATCAACCTGACGGGTCGGCGGCTCGAGATCTTTGGTGAGGTCTTCAACGTCACCAATCGGGTGAACTTTGCGAACCCCGCCGGGAATCAGGCCAACACCAACTTTCTGCTGCTGACCGGATACTCGACCAGCACCACGCCGCGGACGGCGCAGTTCGGGGCGCGCTTCGTCTTCTAAACGCCGCAGGTCATCAGGCCGAACTCGACCGGTCGCTCAGCCGGTCGAGTTCGGCATCCCGCTTGCTCACTATGGATGGCGTGCGCGGTTTCGTATCGCGAATGCACCGAAACGCGCACGAATCTTAGGGGCGACCCGGTCGAATCCAAGATTCTGAAACCTGGCGATACGGATTTTCGGACTATTTGACCGGCGCGGCCGCGAATTGCGCAGCCCTACCGGTAGTCAATTCGGGTTTCTCGAGTGGGAGGAGGAGGGGGTCCCGGCCGAAAGGTCGGGCCCCCTTTTCTTTCTTCAGTGCTCGTGGGCCCCACCCCCCACGAGTTCTCGCTCGGCGCCCGCCTACGCTCTTCGAGCTTCGGCGAGGTCTCGCCGTAGCCTTGGCGAAGGCGGAACTTCGCGCCTCGCTCGGGCCGCAGGCGCTGCCGATCCGAGGCCGTGACAAGCCCTGCTCCGTCGCGGCTCCGACATCGCGCTGGCCTTTATATACTCAAAGAGGATGTCCCTGGCCTTCGCACGCCTCTTCCCGTTTCTTTTCCGTTACAAGCGCGCCTTTCTTCTCGGTCTGGCCTGCGTTGTCACCACGACTGCGATCCAATTGCTGTCGCCCTGGGTGCTGAAGCTTGCCATCGACGATCTCAACGCCGGCGTCACGCGCGGGAAGCTCGCCACTTATGCGGCGTTGCTGCTCGCCATTGCCGTCGTCGGCGGAGCGTTCCGGTTCCTGATGCGGCGCATCCTGATTGGCGCCTCGAGAGACATCGAGTACGACCTGCGCAACGCCTTCTTCGCGCGGCTGCAGCAGATGCCGCTCGGCTACTATCAAGCGCGGCGGACCGGCGATCTGATGTCGCGCGCGACCAACGATCTGAATGCGGTCCGCACGATGATCGGGCCGGCGGTCATGTACACGGCAAACACCGTCATCGTGTTCGTCGTGGCGATCATCCTGATGGCGTCAATCGATCTGAAGCTGACGCTCATCGCCTTGCTGCCGCTGCCACTCGTGTCGATCAGCGTGAAGTATTTCGGGAGCGCGATTCATACCCGGTTCGAGGCGATCCAGGCGCAACTCGCCGACCTCAGCGCGGTCGTGCAGGAGGCCCTCTCCGGTGTGCGGGTCGTCCGCGCCTACAACCAGGAACCACATGAAATCGCGCGGTTCCGGGCAGCAAACCAGGAGTACGTCCGACGTAACCGCGGGTTGATCCGGCTCCAGGGACTGTTTTTTCCGAGCATGACCCTGTTTCTCGGATTCGGATCCCTGCTGGTGCTCTGGTTGGGGAGTCGCGCCGCCATTCAGGGCCGGATTTCGGTCGGCGAGTTCGTCGCGTTCAACGCGTATCTCGTGATGTTGAGTTGGCCGATGATTGCGTTCGGCTGGGTTACCAATATCCTGCAGCGCGGGATGGCGTCGTGGAAGCGCATGCTCGACGTGCTCGATGCCGTGCCCGACATCGACGACGGCGCGGTGACGGCCGCCGGTCGCGCGGCGGTTATCAGGGGAGCGATCGAGCTCCGCAACTTGACCTTCACGTATCCGGGCGCGAGTCACCCAGCCCTTGACCGAGTCTCGCTTCGTATCGAGGCCGGCGAGACGGCGGCGTTTGTCGGCGCCACTGGTTCGGGCAAGTCGACTCTGATCAACCTGCTGCCCAGACTCCACGAGCCGCCGCCGGGCACCGTATTCCTCGACGGTGTCGACGTGCGCGAGATTCCGCTGGCCACGCTCCGCGGCGCGATCGGCTTCGTGCCACAGGAGCCGTTCCTCTTTTCCGACACCATCGGCGAGAACATCGCCTTCGGCGTCCAGCCGCCGGGCGCGGATGCGGAACACGGTCGACCGAATGAGGCAGTTCAAGTGTTCGACGAGCGGATTCGCGCCGCGGCCGCAATCGCGCGGCTGGACAAGGATGTCGAGACGTTCCCCCGCGGCTACGAAACGCTGGTTGGGGAACGCGGCATTACGCTGTCGGGCGGGCAGAAGCAGCGGACCGCGCTCGCCCGCGCCCTGATGGTGGACCCGCGGCTGCTCATCCTCGACGATGCCCTGTCGGCCGTGGATACCTACACCGAGGAAGAGATTCTGACCGGGTTGCGCCAAGTCATGCGTCAGCGGACGTCGCTCATCGTGTCGCACCGAGTGTCGACGGTCCGGGACGCGGATCGCATCTTCGTTCTCGCTCGGGGCCGGATCGTTGAAGCCGGCCGGCACGAGGAGCTGGTCGCGCTCGGTGGCCTCTACGCGACGCTACATCGCCGCCAGCTGCTGGAAGAGGAGCTGGCGGCTAGTTGATACTTGCAATGCTGAATGCTCGAGTGCTGAATGCTGAAGCTGAAGGAAGAAACTGGAAGGCGGAAGTCTTGCTCGAAGAGCATGACTGAGACCTGGAGCCGCTAAGCTGAGAGCCGATTAACACGATGTCCATCCACGACGAAGAAGTTCTGGGCAAGGCCTACGACGCGGTGCTGATGCGCCGGCTGCTTCGCTATCTGTGGCCGTACCGGCTGCAGGTGGCAGTGGCGCTGGCGTCGATCATCTGCGCGTCCGTTCTTCAGCTGGCCCAACCATACCTGATGAAAGTGGCGATCGATCGTCATATCGCAACGGGTGACCTGCGCGGCCTCGATACCATCGCGGTCGGCTTCCTGGCGATTCTGCTGGCCTCGTTCGCGCTCGAGTACCTCCAGACCTGGGTGCTCCAGATGACCGGGCAGCGGATCATGTTCGACATGCGGACCGAGATCTACGAGCATCTGCAGCGGCTCGATTTGCAGTTCTACGATCGCAATCCCGTCGGCCGTTTGATGACTCGGGTGACGACCGACGTCGATGTCCTGAACGATCTCTTCACCGCCGGCGTCGTCTCGATCTTCGGCGACATCTTCACGCTCGTTGGCATCATGATCGTGCTGGTCGTGATGGACTGGCGGCTCGCGCTGCTCGCCTTCTCGGTGCTGCCGCTGATCGTGCTCGTGACCCAATGGTTCCGGACGCACGTGCGCGAGTCCTATCGGACCGTTCGGCTTTGGATCGCCCGCATCAACGCGTTCCTGCAGGAACACATCACTGGCATGGCGACGGTGCAGCTCTTCCGGCGCGAGCGCCTGAGCTACGCGCGCTTCGACGAGATTAATCGCCGCCACCGCGACGCCAACGTGGAATCGATCTTCTACTACGCGGTGTTCTACCCGGCGATCGAAGTCATCGGCGCGCTCGCGGCGGCGCTCCTCATCTGGTTCGGCGGCGGCTGGACGATGCAGGGGACGCTGACGCTCGGGTCCCTGGTCGCATTCCTGCTCTACTCCCAGCGCTTCTTCCGGCCGATCAGTGACATGTCGGAGAAGTTCAACGTGCTCCAGGCGGCCATGGCGTCGTCCGAGCGTATTTTCAAGCTGCTCGACACGCCGATCAAGATCGCATCCGGGACTCGGGACTCGGGGTTCGGGATTCGAAGGCCCAGCCTCTTACAGTGAACATTCCGCCTCGACCCGCGAGCTTCGAGCTCCGACCTCCGAACCCCGAGCCCCGAACCCCGAGTCCCGAATTTCGAGCCCCGAGGAACGATCCGAGGCCACATCATCTTCGACCACGTGTGGTTCGCGTACAACGGGAGCGACTACGTTCTCAAGGATGTCTCGTTCGAGGTGCACCCGGGCGAGCGGGTCGCGGTGGTCGGCGCCACCGGGGCGGGGAAGTCGACGATCATCAACCTGCTGTTGCGTTTCTACGACGTGACGCGCGGCAGGATCCTCATCGATGGCGTCGACATCCGCGAGCTGCCGCTCGATGCGCTCCGGCGGCTCTTCAGCCTGGTATTGCAGGACGTGTATCTCTTCTCGGGCACGATCGCCGAGAATATCCGGCTCGGCAATGTCGGCATTACTGACGCCGACGTGCGGCGGGCCGCGGCGACCGTGCATGCCGACCGCTTCATCGAGCCGATGCCCCTGGGGTACGACAGCCCGGTGGCGGAACGCGGCGCGACGCTATCGGTGGGACAGAAACAGCTCCTCTCGTTCGCCAGGGCGCTCGCGTTCGACCCCAAGGTCCTCGTGCTCGACGAAGCCACGTCCAGCGTCGACACTGAAACAGAGGTCCTCATCCGAGATGCGCTGCACCTGCTGATGGCGGGACGCACGACCATCGCCATTGCCCACCGTTTGTCGACGATTCAGGACATGGACAAGATCCTCGTCCTCCACCGCGGCGAGCTGCGCGAGTCCGGGTCGCATCAGGAGCTGCTGGCAGCTCGCGGGCTTTACTTCAAGCTGTATCAGCTGCAATACAAGGATCAGGAATCGCGGCCCGAGATGCCTGGAGACGGTCGAGGTCCCCTCGGGCGGTAGCCTGGCTAGCGTTCGCGTTCTGATCGAGCCGCTATGCGGCGCTGATCAGCCGTGGGGCCGGAGGCGGAGTCGGAGGGATTTGCGCCTGTTCCCGCTGCCGGAAGAGGCGATCGATGAGCCGCGGGCTGCTGGCGCGGGGGTTCCAGCCCATACGCAGGACGACGATCTGCATCGTCCGCCGGCCCAGGGCGAGCGCTTCGTGACAGCTCCACATGTAGATGTCGATGTGGCGGCCCTGGACCTTGGGGCCGGTATCCATGATCGTGTAGATACCGTTGTACTTCTCGCCGAGCCGGTCGACCTGGATGACCGAGCCGACCGGCAGGATGTCCGGGTCGGCGGCGGCAATGCCGGTTCGGACGTTCACCCCGGAGGCGGTCGTCGTGCCCTTGCAGTAGGCGGTCGCCGTAAACCTCAACCTGGCGCCGGGGGTCGGAGTGGCCGTCGACTCGCGGACCTCGGCCTGCCGGGCCGCGTAGCGGGAATCCAGCGTGGTCACCTCATATAGAAGGGCGAAGGTGACGGCGGCCGTAGTGGTCGCCACGATCTTTCGGCCGGTCGATCGCGACAGAAACATTGGTTCGATCTGGCGCTGGGGGGCGAGTCCACTATACCCACCGGGGCCCTCCAGGTCAAAGGGTTCCGGCTCGATACTGGTGGGGGGTGTCCAGGCGAAACTAATGAGAATCAGCCAATTTCACCGCTTCGCTGAGAGATCCGTTTGCGGTGGGCGAGAATCATGACGAGCGAGACCCGGTACGCCACGGCCGCGAGTACCACTGCGCCGATCGTCGACCCGAGGACGAAGGCCCAAATCAGGGGCGCCAGGCTCCGGGCAAGGGCCGAGTACTGCCCCCAAGGCGTAGAGGAAATCGCCCGGATGCCCTCCTCGAGCGCCCTCGGCTGGACGTCGACGCCGAGAATCGCCGCGCCGGCGATGGTTGCCAAGGTGTAGTACGCGGGGACCACCCAGGGCAGGTTGGTGTACACCCCCAGGATCACGGCCACCCGGTTCAGCCGGAAAACGAACGCCAGGGCAAGCCCGAGCACTGCGTGGAGCCCGAGCATCGGCGAGAACGCCAGAAAGACGCCGAGCGCGTATGCCCCGGCGGTGCGGTGAGGGGTGTCGTGCGTGTGGAGAAGCTGCTCGAGCCACGACCGAAGACGGGGAAAACCAGGCATCGAGCGCAGTCTAAAAATGGACGAAGCCGGCGGGCAGGGGTTCGATGGCGCCGCCGCGTTCGACGACCAGTCCCCGCTCCCGTGTGAGCTCGCCGATTCGAGTCAGCCGCAGACCCCTGGCCTGGCGTTCCACGAGACGGAGCCGGCCGCGCGAGCGGCTCGAGAGCGCGAACAACAATTCGTAGTCATCGCCCCCTGAGAGGCTGGCCACCACGGGATCGACGCCCTCGGCGCGAAACCAGCTCGCGGCGCCGGGATGGATTGGGAGCTCACCGGCGGAAAGTCGGGCGCCGACGCCGCTCGACTCGGCGATTTGACGGACGGCGTCTGCCAGACCGTCGCTCAGATCCATGCAGGCGCTCGCCGTCCTGGTTCGGCCCAGAAGCGCGCCAAGGCGCGCGCGCGGCTCGGGTCGGCGGTGCCGGGCCACACAGTCTGCGAGGGCATGATCCTGTGGCAGTTCTGTGCCCGACGCTCCGTGTCGTCTCAGCCAGCCGAGCCCCGCAGACGCGGCGCCGATCGTTCCGCTGACAAACAGGGTGTCGCCCGGGCGTCCCCCGCTCCGCGTCAGAATCCGGCGGGGCCTCACCGACCCGACGATTGTCACGTCCACCACAAGCGGCCCAGGGGATCGCGTGATATTGCCGCCTGCCAGCGTGACGCCGGTTCCGGCCGCGGCCTCCAGCACGCCGTCCAACAGACCATCGACGTCGGTCATCAGAAGCGTGGGTGGAAGGATGAGGGACAACAGCGCGAGCCGCGGCGCGCCGCCCATTGCCGCGACATCGCTGACGTTCACGGCGACCGCCTTGTAGCCGATGTCGGCGGTCGTCGAGAAACGACGGTCGAAGTGCACGCCCTCGACGACCGCGTCAGTGGTGAGCACCTGCATCGCTCCGCGGTCGACGATCGCGACCGCCGCATCGTCGCCGATGCCGACGACGAGCGAGGCTGGCGGCGCCGGAAGCCGGCGGCGGATGTGATCGATGAGCCTGCGTTCGCCGACGCTCACGACATCGTCGGAACGGGCAGGGGACTCGTGGCTACCGGGCGTAGTCAACGGCCCGGGTCTCGCGGATGACGGTCACCTTGATCTGACCGGGGTATTCGAGCTCGTTCTCGATGCGGCGGGCGATGTCCTTGGACAGCCAGACGGTTTCCTCGTCCGAGACGTGATCGCTTTCGACCATGATCCGGATTTCCCGGCCGGCCTGCAGCGCGAACGCCTTCGACACGCCCTGGAACGAATCGGCGATGCCTTCGAGCTTCTCGAGCCGCTTGACGTACGACTCGAGGATGTCTCGACGGGCGCCCGGACGCGCCGCCGAGATGGCGTCGGCCGCCTGGACGATCATCGCTTCGAGCGATGGCCAGTCGATGTCCATGTGGTGGGCGGCGACCGCCTGGAGCACCGGTTCGCTCTCGCCGTGCTTGCGCAGGAAATCGAGGCCGAGCTCGAGGTGCGTTCCCTGCAGGTCGCGATCGATCGCCTTGCCGATGTCGTGGATGAAGGCCGCGCGGGCGGCGACGTGCCCGTTCAGTCCGAGCTCCTTCGCCATGATCCCGGCGAGGAACGCGACTTCCTTCGAGTGGTTGAGCACGTTCTGCCCGTAGCTGGTCCTGAACTTCAACCGCCCCATCAACCGGAGAATCTCGGGATGGAGATCGAACAATCCGAGCTCGAACGCGGCCGCCTCGCCCTCCTTGCGGACCGAGTCCTCCATCTCGACTTTGACTTTCTCGACGACCTCCTCGATTCGGGCCGGGTGGATCCGGCCGTCGGCGATCAGCCGCTCGATCGCCTGGCGCGCCACCTCGCGCCGGAAGGGGTCGAAGCTCGAGAGGATGATCGCGCCCGGCGTGTCGTCGACGATGAGCTCGACGCCGGTGGCGGTCTCGAGCGCGCGGATGTTGCGGCCTTCGCGGCCGATGATTCGTCCCTTGAGGTCATCGCTCGGCAGGTCGACGACCGACACCGTCGTTTCGATGGCGTGCTCGGCGGCGCTCCGCTGGATCGCGTCCGCAATGATCTGCTGCGCGCGGACGGCGGCGGTTTCGCGCGCTTCTGTCTCGAGACGCTTGACGAGGTTGGCTGCGTCACGCCGCGCGTCGGTTTCGATTTGCTTCAGCAGCAGCTCGCGTGCCTCGTCGGCGGTGAGGCCGGCGACCCGTTGCAGCTCGCGGTGCCGTTCGGCAACCAGCTGATCGGCGCGTGCCCGAGCCGCAGCGGCGGCGGCTTCATGCTGGGCGATTGTCTGCGCTTTCGCGCGCAGATCCTGCTCGACGCGATCGCAGGTGGCGAGCCGATCGGTCAGCGCGCGAGTCTTGTCCGAGAGGGTCTGTTCGAGGCTCAGGATTTCGTCGCGCCGCTGGCGGACCAGCCGGTCCGACTCGGCGGCAGCTTCGTGCGCTTTCTCGCGGGCTTCGAGCGCCGCCTCCTTGCGCAGCGTCTCGGCATCCCGTTCGGCCTGCCGGACCAGGCGGTCGGCCTCGGCTCGGGCGCGGTCAACTGTTTCGGCGGCAGCAATCCGGCGGCGGCTGGCCAGCCACCAGAACACTATGCTGACGGCTGCAACAAGGGCAAAGAGGATGGAGAGAAATGGAACGACTGAGGAAACGGCCGGTAGACCCATGCGTGTCACCGCCCTGTATATGAAGCCCTGCGTTGGACTCAGGGCGTCGGTGCCACGAGGTCCTCCGGCGAGGGCGATCGAAAAGGAATGGCCCCCGCTTTGCCGTGTGGGGAGGTCGGATGAACCTGCTAGAGCAGGTGGAACCGCTGCACAAGCCGCGCTTCAGGCTTCCTCTCGCAGAGGCATGCACACCACGCAGCGTCGCGATTCACTTGTTGTTAGAACATCGGCTCAAACGAGCCTCCGAACCATCACGCGCAAAGCAGGGAACTTGAACTCCTGACCAGTATTGTACTGCACCGGCGCAGGACAGGTCGAGATCGCAGATTCGGCGGCGGTATTAGCCCGCCGCCAGCCGCTCTTGCCCGGAGGCCAGCGCCAGGTCGAGCATCCGTTCGAGCTCGCGCGCGCGATGCGCGAAGCCGGCCTGGCGATCCTGGACGTCGTCGCCGGCGCGGAAATACTCGTCGGCAATGTTGAGCGCCGCGAGCACCGCGACCTTCAAGGTGTCGCCAGACGGGCATTCCTTGAGCGCCAACCGCATCTTCTCATCTACGTAGGCGGCGAGCTCGGCGACGTAAGCCGCGTCAAGTGAGCTCTTGATCGGATAACGCTGGCCGTGGATGTCGACGGTGATGATGCGACTGGTCTGTTCCATGTGAGCGAACCGCCCCTTCCTCCGTCCGCTTCGAGAATCGCGCGCCTGGCCGGGAGCGCGCGCTACAGCGCGAGCGGCTCCAGGGCGAAGCCACTAAAGATTGAGCGCTTCGATCTGCGCGAGCATGTCTTCGACGCGCGACTTGATGACTTCCCGCTCTTCGCGGAGCGCGGTGATCTCGGCGCCCGAGCCTTCGGCTGCCGTCAGACGCGCCAGCGCCGTGTCGAGCTCGCGCACCAGGCGGGCGTTCTCGTCCGACAGGCGTCCTTCACTGGCCCGCAGCCGCTCGACCAGACTGACGAGCAGCTTGATCTTCTCCTCGAGCCGGTCGATGGATTCCAGATCGATCGACCGCGTTGCAACCGCTTTAGCCACTTATGACTCCTTACGCTGAAGGGCTTTAGGCTCTCGGCTCTGGGCTCTGGCAAAACCTTCGACCGCACACTCGACGATCTTGCGAGAGCCTAGAGCCAAAAGCCTAGAGCCAAATCTATCTCTGCTCCGCGCCGTGCGCCATGCGCAGCGCGTCGACGATTTTCTCCGTCGCCATCTGCACTTCGTCGTCGGTCATCGTCCGATCCGGCGACCGGAACGTGAGCCGCAGCGACAGGCTGACGCGACCATCGGGGACGCCTTTGCCCTGATAGCGATCGAACTCGGCAATTGCCACCAGCGTCGAAGGCGCCGCCGAACGGATAGTGCCACGAACAGTGGCAGCAGGCAAGGTATCGTCGACGAGCATCGAGATGTCGCGCACGATCGACGGGTAGCGCGGCAGCGCGTCGACAAGTCGATCGGACGCGCCGCTCGCGATCGTCAGCGCGCGAAGATCGATCTCGGCAGCGAAGACGCTTTCCGCGGCGGGGAAGCCGCGCGCTTCGACAATCGCCGGAACCAGTTTGCCGACGACGCCGAGCGCGGTTGTTGTGCCGGGCACTCGCAGCTCGGCGGCCTGGCCAGGCACGAGGAATCCGACCTGCGCCGGCGCGAACTCGGGGGCGATCCCGACCGCATCGCAGATGCCTTCGACGACGCCTTTGGCGTCGAAAAAGTCGACGTTTCGTGATGGCGCCGACCAGTGCGGCGCATCCGCCGCGCCGGACCAGACAAACGCCACTGCCCGTCCCTCGCCGTCGCTCGTAAAACGGCTGCCCGCTTCGAACAGCCGGATGTCCTTCCGCTCGCGACGGCGGTTGTGGGCGCAGGCGTCGACCAGCCCGGGCAGGAGCGATGGCCTGAGCACGGCAAACTTCTCCGACAACGGATTGGCGATGGCCGCGGCCTCGGTGTGCGGTTCGAGAAAAGGTGTGCTCGCATCCTTTTCGAGAAACGCGAACGTCGCCGATTCCGAAAAACCGGCCGCCGTCAGTACCTGGCGGACGAGGCGGTCGCGGCCGAGTTGGGCCGGCGGGGGCGCTTGCGGCGCCGTCAGCGCGGGGAAGGTGATCGGCAGCCGGTCGAACCCAAAATGACGACCGACCTCTTCGATGAGATCGGCCTCGCGCGCGACATCGACGCGGAACGTCGGGACCGTGACCTGCCAGCTCGTGTCCTCGGCCATGGGTTCACGCTCGATCGTGAAGCCAAGCGCGCCGAGAATCCGCTCGACGTCGGCGGCGGGGACGTCCTGGCCGAGCAGCCGAACGATCCGCGAGGCCCGGAGCCGGACGCGTCCGCGCGGACGTGGCGAGGGGTAGACGTCGACGAGTGATCCCAGCGGTCGACCGGCCCCGATCGCCTGAAAGAGCGCCGCCGCGCGGGCGATGCCGAGCGGTGCCGCGCCGATGTCGCCGCCGCGTTCGAAGCGAACCGACGCTTCGGTCTTGAGCCCGAGCTTCTTGCTGGTCCGCCGGATCGACGGCGGGTGGAAGTACGCGCTCTCGAGCACGATGCGCCGAGTCGACGCGCCGATTTCCGAGTCGTGGCCGCCCATGACGCCACCCACGGCGCTGGCTCGTTCGCCGTCGGCAATCACGAGCATGTCCGGCTCGAGCGCGCGGTCGACGCCGTCGAGCGTCCGAAGCCGCTCGCCTGCGCGTGCCCGCCGCACCACGATCTGCCGCCCGGCGAGCCGGTCGTAATCGAAGGCATGCATCGGCTGACCGAGCTCGAGCAGCACGTAGTTGGTGACGTCGACGATATTGCTGATCGGGCGGACGCCGGCAGCCATCAGTCGGTCGGCGAGCCACTGCGGAGAGGGCCCGACGCGCACATCGAACACCTGCGCGCAGTACCGCGGGCAGAGATCCGGGTCCGCAATGGTGACCTCGAGAGGCTCGGCAGGGCCGGCCTCCGGCACCGTCAGATCCGGCATCTGCAGCGGCAGGTTCCAAATCGCCGCCGCCTCGCGCGCGATCCCGATGTGGCTCATGCAGTCGGGCCGGTTCGCCGTGATCTCGAAGTCGACGACCGGGTTGGCACCGGGCTCGACCGACGCCACCTCGAAACCACGCAGGCTGATTTCGTGGGCGATGCTCTCGGCGCTACCGGGCACGCGCACGAGATCGCAGAGCCAGGGGTAGACGATCCTCACAGCGGGAACTGCTCCAGGAAGCGCAGGTCGTTCTCGTAGAACAGCCGAATGTCCTCGACGCCCCACTTGAGCAGGGCGACGCGCTCGATTCCCATGCCAAACGCAAAACCGGTGTACCGCTCCGGGTCGTAGCCCACCGCCTCGAACACCGCCGGGTGCACCATGCCGCTGCCAAGGATCTCGAGCCAGCCGGAGCGTTTGCACATCCCACAGTCGATTCCTGTTCCGTTGCACGCGCCGCAGCTGATGTCCAGCTCCGCGCTCGGCTCGGTATAGGGGAAGAAGCTTGGCCTGAAGCGTACGCGGCGCTCGGGTCCGAAGAGCTCGTGCACGAATGCCGTGAGCGTGCCTTTGAGGTCTGCCAGCGACACGTCTTCGCCGACGACCAGGCCTTCGACCTGCGTGAACATGGGCGTGTGCGACAGGTCGAAGTTGTCGCGACGGTAGACGCGGCCGGGCGCGATCAACCGGACCGGCGGCGGATGCGTCTCCATGTAGCGGATCTGCATTCCCGACGTGTGCGTTCGGAGCAGCGTGGCCGGCGTGCCTGAAGCCGACCGTACCGGTGCCGCCAGGTAGAGCGTGTCCTGCATGTCGCGAGCCGGATGCTCGGGCGGCATATTGAGCGCTTCGAAGTTGTGATAGTCGTCTTCGAGCTCGGCCCCTTCGATGATCAGGAACCCGAAGCGCGTGAAGATCGCTTCGATGCGCTCGCGCAGGATGGTCAGGGGATGACGGTGTCCGATCGGGGGCACGCGGCCCGGCAGCGTGATGTCGACGGCTCCGGCCGGCGGGCGCGCGGCGCTCGCCGAGGCCAGGCGCTCGGCCAGCCGGGTTTCGATCTCGGTTTTCAGGTGGTTGGCGAGCTGACCGAGGCGCGGCCGATCGGCCGGCGGCGCCTGGCCGAGCGCCTTGAGAAGCCCCGACACGAGCCCGCCCTTGCGGGCGAGGTAGCGGTCGCGAACGCCGCGCACCTCCGCCTCGCTCCGCGCGTCCGCGAGATCGCGATCGAATCGAGCCCGGAGGGCGTCAACTTCGAGGCTGGGATCGGCAGACACCGCACTCAGGCGCGCGCAGCGGGCTTGGCAGCGGCGGCGGCTTTGGCCAGCACGGCGAACGCCGTCGGGCTCGTCACCGCGAGATCCGCCAGCGCCTTGCGATCGATCGGGTTGCCCGCCGCCTTCAGGCCGGCAATCAGCTGACCGTAGGTCAAGCCGTTTTCGCGCGCCGCGGCGTTGATTCGGACGACCCACAGCCGCCGGAAATCACGCTTCTTGCGACGGCGGCCGACGAAGGCGTACTTGAGCGCCGTGTCGACCGATTCCTTCGCGGATCGATACAGCTTGCTCTTGGTCTGGTAAAAACCCTTGGCGCGCGACAGGAGCTTCTTGCGCTTGGCGCGCCGGACGTTTCCTCGTTTTACTCTAGGCATGACTTTGTAATCTGTGTGATCCGTGTAATCCGTGGCTCTATCGCCCGTGTCGTCCGTGGCTCTATGGCCCGTGTCATCGCGGTCCGTGTAATCCGTGTAATCCGTGGCTCTACTTCCTGGGCAGCATCCGATCGAGCTTCTTGTAATCCCCGTCGGACACTTCGACCGTGCCGCGCAGCTTGCGCTTGCGGCTGCGCGTCTTGCTCGTCAGGATGTGCTGCTTGAACGCCTTGCTGCGGACGATCTTGCCGGTTCCCGTTCGCTTGAACCGCTTCGCCGCGCCTCGATGTGTTTTCAGTTTCGGCATACGTTGTCTACATCATCCGGGGGACTTCGTCCCCCGGACCCCCTCATTCGCTTCCGACTCCGCTAAAGCTACGTCGCGACCTCGCCGAATTGCCTACGGCGCGAAGGCGGGCGCTCGCGGGGACCCCGAGGCCCCGCTCCGCTCGCGTGGCTCGCTCGCGGTGCTCGCTCGCACTGGTACTGTTACTCCGTCGCTTTTTCCGATTCCCGCTTCGCGACCGGACGCTTCGCCCCCGCGCGCTGCGCGAGGATCGTGTGCATCTGATTGCCCTCCTGCCGCGGGGCGTTTTCGGCCACGGCCACTTCGCCGAGGTCGTCAATCAGCCGCTCGAGGATGCGCCGCCCGATTTCGGGATGCGCCATTTCACGACCGCGGAAGAAGATCGTCGCTTTGACCTTGTCGCCATCGGCGAGGAAGCGCTCGATGTGCTTCTTCTTGAACTGATAGTCGTGCTCGTCGACCTTGGGCCGAAACTTGATCTCCTTGACCTCGATGATCTTCTGGTGCTTCTTGGCCTGCCGGGCGCGCTTCTGCTCCTGATACTGATAGCGTCCGAAGTCCATGATCCGGCAGACAGGGGGCACCGCGGTGGCGGCAATCTCGACCAGGTCGAGGCCTTTCTGTCGTGCGATAGTCAGCGCCTGCTGCGGCGCCATGATGCCGAGCTGCGCGCCCGTGTCGTCGATGACGCGGACCTCGCGAACCCTGATCCGTTCGTTTACCCGCGTGCGGTCGTCCCGGCGCGGACCTCGTTCGAAAGCGATAGCGTGCCTCCTAGCCTTGCTTCCTCTTCACCTCGCCGATCGCGTCCTCTATGAACGCGTCGAGGGCCTTCGCGCCCAGATCGCCCCCCAATCGGCTTCGCACCGCGACAGTCGACTCTGCCGCCTCGCGGTCGCCAGTCACCAGCATGTATGGGATCTTCTGCAACTGGGCTTCGCGGATCTTATATCCAATCTTCTCGAACCGCTCGTCGAGCTCGACCCGGAGCCCGGCCGCCACCAGGCGGTCCCGCACCGACCGCGCGTACTCATTATGGCGATCGGCAATGGGAAGAACGGCCACCTGCACCGGCGCCAGCCAGAGCGGAAACGCCCCGGCGTAGTGCTCGATCAACAGCGCGATGAACCGCTCGAAACTGCCAAAAATGGCCCGGTGGATGACGATCGGCTGGTGTTCGGCGTTGTCGGAGCCGATGTATTTCAGGCCGAAGCGCTGCGGAATCTGGTAGTCGAGCTGGATCGTCGCGCACTGCCATCGCCGGCCGATGGCGTCGGTCACGTCGAAGTCAATCTTCGGCCCGTAGAAGTTCCCGCCGCCAGCGTCGAGCAGATACGGCTGTTCCGCCTTGTCGAGCGCCAGCTTGAGCTGACCCTCGGCGTGATCCCACGTCGCGTCGTCGCCCAGGCGGTCGGCCGGACGGGTCGCCAGCTTGGCCTGGAACGTCAGCCCGAGGTCGTTGTAGACGCGCTGCACCAGGCGCAACAGCCGGTCGACCTCGTCGCCGATCTGATCTTCGGTCACGAAGCAGTGCGCATCGTCCTGCGCGAACTGCCGGACGCGCGTCAACCCTGCGAGCACGCCGGACGCTTCGTTCCGATGGAGCGGCGTCTGTTCGTGGAATCGCAGCGGCAGATCGCGGTAACTGCGCATCTGGCTGCCGAAGACGAGCATGTGGCCCGGACAGTTCATCGCCTTCATGGCCATCTGCTCCCCCTCGGATTCGATGAGGAACATGTTCTCGCGATAGTGCTGCCAGTGCCCCGACGTCTCCCAGAGCGCCTTGTTGAAGACGAGCGGCGTCTTGATCTCGACGTAGCCGGCCGGGAAGAGCACCTCGCGCATGTAATTGGCGAGGAGGTTGTAGAGCGTCGTGCCTTTGTCCAGCCAGAACGTCGCGCCCGGCGCCCACGGGTGAAAGATGAACAGGCCGAGGTCCTTGCCGACTTTCCGGTGGTCGCGTTTCTTGGCCTCTTCGACGCGCTGCAAGTGCGCCTTCAGCTCCGCCTCGCTCAGGAACGCGGTTCCCGAGATTCGCTGCATCGGCTGATTGCGCGCGTCGCCCTTCCAATACGCGTTCGACGTGGTCAGCAGCTTGAACGCCTTGAGGCGGCCGGTCGAAGGGACATGCGGGCCGACGCAGAAGTCGACGAACGTCTCGCGGTCCTTGATCGTGTAAACGGACACGTCCGACTGTCCTTCAGTCTTCTCCTCGATCAGCTGCACCTTGAGCGGCTCACCCTTCGCGGCGAAGAACTGGAGCGCTTCGTCACGAGGCCACATCTGCCGCTCGTAGACCAGGTCCTGGCCGGCGAGCTCTTTCATCTTCTGCTCGATGGCCGCGAGATCTTCGGGAACGAACGGGCGATCGACGATGAAGTCGTAGAAGAACCCTTCATCGGTGGCCGGACCGATACCGCATTGCGCGCCCGGAAAGAGCGCGGTGACGGCCGCGGCGAGCAAGTGCGCCGTGCTATGCCGGTGGAGCGGCAACGCCTCCGGATTCCGGTCGGTGACGATCGTCAGGCGCGCGTCGTCGTTCAACGGATACGTCAGATCGACGAGCCGGCCATCGACGGTCGCCGCCAGCGCTGCTTTCGCGAGCCCCGGCGACACGAGTGCCGCCACGTCGCGGGCAGTAGTGCCCGCGCGCACGCGACGGCTGGATCCGTCGGGTAACGTGACGGTGATCTCGGACATTCAGTTCTGTCGGTGGCAGTGGACCCCCGGCGATGGGGGAAGTGGTAGGCACGGGCAGACTCGAACTGCCGACCTCCTGCGTGTCAAGCAGGCGCTCTAACCAACTGAGCTACGCGCCTATGTCTTGAAAACACTGGCCTTACCGGAACAGGTAGTTTACCAAGATCAGGGGAAACGGGACAAGGGGTAAGGCAAGCGGCGGCGGGAAAGGCAAAAGGGACGAGGCAGACGCGGCGCAGGCCGCCTTCTCCCTTGTCCCTTATGCGCCGTGGCGGCTAGTTGACGGCCGTCTTGAGCGCCTTGCCGGCCGTGAAGCGAACCACGCGGCGCTTCGGAATCTTGATCGCGGCGCCGGTCTGCGGATTGCGCGCCGTTCGCGCTTTGCGCTGCGCCGTCTTGAACGTGCCGAAACCGACGAAGGTGATCGGCTGCCCCTTCTTGAGCGACCTGGTCACGCCAGCGATGAACGACTCGACCGCCGCCGACGCAGTGGTCTTCGTGAGCCCGGTGTCTTCAGCGATTTTGGAAATGAGTTCCTGCTTGTTCATGAACGCCTCCGGTAAGGAAGAAAATCGCGGGAACCCGTGCTGCCCAAGTGCGGCCAAGGTTCGCGAGAGGTGTGGAGCGGTTATACGCCGCTGAGTACGCACTGTCAATACCTTGCGAGGCTCCGCCTCGCACGATCGCAGTGATTGAGCGCGCCTGCTGATGTTGATGGGCGCTTAGGCGGCGACTTTCACTTTCACGCGTTCGAGTGCCGCGTCGAGGATGGCATCTTTCTCCGGCGCGGGCGCGCCGAACTCGACGTCGGGCTCGTCGACGGCGACGTCGGGCTCGAGTCCGCGTCCCTGAATCGGATTGCCCTTCGGCGTGAGATACCGCGCGTAGGTGAGCCACAGGCCGCGGCCTTCGGGGAGCTTGACGAGTTTCTGAATGCCGGCGCGACCGAGCGTCCGCTCGCCAATCAACTCCGCGCGGTCGTTGTCGTTCATCGCCGCCACGAAGAGTTCTCCAGGACCGGATGTGCCAGTCGTGACGAGAACGCTGGCGGGCAGTTCGACGGCGCCGTCTCCAGCTTTCGCGGCGACTGGCTCACGCGGCTCGGGCTTGCCACGCCCCGCCTTGATCGCGAGCGTTCCAGACTTGATGAAGACGCGCGCGGCCGCGATGCCGTTTTCGAGCGGGCCCTCGGCCGTTCGGCGGACGTCGACGATGAGGTTCTTGGCGCCGCCCTTGGTGAGATCGGCCGCGTGCTTGCGCAACTCTTCGACGACGCCGTTCCTGAACGAGACGATACGGAGGTAGCCGGTGGTACCGATCAACCGGCTCGTGACGATCGGCCCGGCGACCTTTTCCCTGACCAGCACGACTTCGTGCGGATCGGCCGCGTTGCCGCGGATGATCGTCAGCGTGACCTTGGTGCCGGCTTTGCCGCGCAACGCGCGCGTCCCTTCGAACACGGACATGTCCCGGGTCGGCTTGCCATCGATCGCCCTGATCGTGTCGGCGGTGCGTAGCCCCGCCTTCTGAGCCGCTGAGCCATCGCGGGCGGCAATGATGTAGAGGTAGTAGCGGCGCGTCAGCTCGATGCCGACGTCGCCGTCGGGCGCGGCTTCGCCCGATTCGACCGCCTTCACCTGGCCGGCGTTCAGAAACGCGCTGTCAGGGTCGAGCCCATCGGCGAGGCCCCGCATCGCGCCATCCATGACTTTGTCGACAGGCACGTCGCCGACGTAGTTGTTCATCACCAGGTCGACTACGTCGTCGAACATCCGCAGGTGCTGATAAGTCTGTTGCCCGGAGCTCTGCGCGTTGTTCCCCGCGCCCATGAGCCCGCCGACCAGAACGAAGGCGAGAACCGGCGTCGACAGCACCAGCACGGACATGCGGGTCTTGAAGGTCATGGAATCCCTTTCAGCTGTAGCCATTGTAAGGGATCGACCGGCTTGCCGTCGACGCGGAGCTCGAAGTAGAGCGCGGCCGTGCCGTTGGGGTTGAGGCCCGACCGCCCGATTGGCGCCTGAGCAGGGAGGTGCTCGCCCTGCGCGACCTGGATCGAGCTCAGGTGGCCATAGAGCGAGAATGCGCGCTCGCCGTGCTCGACGATGACCAGGTTACCGTAGCCCGTGAACTGGCCTGCGAATGCGACGACGCCCTCGTGCACGACTCTGACGACCTGTCCTTCGGGGCAACTCACTTCAACGCCGTTTCGGACGATTGATGTGCCGAACCGGCTGCTCGGCTGACGGCCGAACCGGGAGCTGACCGCGCCACGAACCGGCCATGGCAAGGCGCCCTGAAATGGCCGGAGCGGGAGCGTGGCATTGCCGTCGAGCGCTGAGACCGATGTTTGCAGCCGCTGCTGCGCGGCTTCGAGCTCGCTCGTCCACTGCGCGTTGAGGTCGCGGCGCGCGTCGATCGACGCGACGAGCGACGTCCGACTCTGCACCGCCCGGTCGAGCGCCGCGCGGGCTCGAGTCGCCTGCTCCTCGAGCGTCGCAAGCTGGAGCGATCGCGCCTGCAACGTACGTCGCTCCTCCGCGAGCGCGTCGAGTGTCCGCTTGTGCGACTGAATCCGCTCGCGATCGAGGTGGGTCATCGCCGCCGCCGTCCGGTAGACGCGTCCGAGCGACCGCAGGTCGTCGACATCGAGCAGAAGACGCCAGTAGCCGGCCCGGCCCAGCCGGTAGAGATGGACCAGACGGGCCTCGATGTCGGGACGATCCGCGTCGGCGACCTTTTTCAGCGTCTCGGCACGCGCCGCCGAGTCGTTCAACTGGCGCGACGTGTCCTGCTGCTGCCGGTCGATCGAGGCAAGTTCCTCTACTTTGATCTGCCGGTCGAGTTCGAGCTTTCGCAACTCCACCAGCAGCTGGCTTTCCTTCGCAACGAGCGCCTCCGCCTCGCGCTGCAACGTCCGGATCCGTTCGGTGGCGCGTTCGGCCGGCGTCTGGGCGCGGCGGGCGGGTGCTTCCTGCGCAACGAGCGCCAGGCTCAGGAGGCCAACGAGGCCGAGTCCCGCGAGCGTCCCCGTCCCAGAATTAGAACAGCGGTTTGCCATCGAGAGACCCAGGAATCTGCACTCCAAAGAACTTCAACACGGTCGGCGCGATGTCCATGATCGACGGAGTTTCGGATACGAGCCGCTTGTTCGAGATCAACACGCCGGCCGTCGTGGCGAAATCATACCCTCCATGATCGCCGCTCCACTTCTTCATGTTCGCGTAGACGATGCCGGGCGGCGATCCGCCGAGCGTGGTCTGCCAGGAGACCCGGTAGCCGTCTTCCATGCCGACCTGCAGCTCGGACGCGTTGTGCAGAAACTCGCCCGAATAGACATCGTCGCGCTGGTAGACGGACCGGACGATTCGAGCCCCATCGTCGGGATCCGTCATCGTCAGGAGACGCGCGCTCAGTTCTTCGGAGAGCTGCTTGGCTTCAGCGCCCGGGCTGACGATCCCGCGGGCTTCACGCCCGCGCAGGTTGAAATAGATCTGGCCGAGTCCCATCGCATAGGCGCGGGTGCGCGACCAGTCGACGTTTTCCCAGAACTCGCCGCCGCCGAAGAGGTCGTCGAGCTTCTTCTCGCCCGGCGCCTGGCCGCCCTGCGAGTTGAGCACGAGGTAGCCCTGTTGCACGAGCCAGGTGTTGAGGTTGACCGACTTTCGCCAGGAATGGAAGCCGTGGTCGGACACGACCAGCACCGTGGTGCCGGGATCAATCCGCTCGAGGGCTTCCCCGACGAGCTGATCGGCGCGCCGATAGACGCGCAGAATCGAGTCGCCGAATTTTTCGGCGAGCGTCGCGTCGTACATCGGATGCTTCGGGTCGTGCAGCCGCCACATCATGTGCTGGACGCGGTCGGTCGACTCGACGACGCCAACCAGCAGGTCCCAATTGCCGGCATTGATTCGGCTGAGAATCACCCGCGCGCGATCGTCGAAGGCCTGATACAGGTCTTCCATGAAGGTTCGCTCGTCCATCCGCCCCTCGTTGAGCGGCCACGTGGCTTCGGCCCAGCCGAGCGTTCGGTAGTAATCGAGGCGATGTGCCAGGTCACCGGCAAACGACGCCGGCGAGGAGATGGGGAGAGGCGGCGCGTCCGGCTTCCAGTTGACCGGTGAGATGTAGAGCTGAAGCTCAGTGTCGCCTTTCATCAGGAGCAGCTGCGCCATCCCGTGAAGGCGGACCAGGAAGTTTACGCGGAACTCGAGGTCGATCCACCGGCTCATCTTTCCCGGTTCGAGCAGCAGCGACTGATCCTGGACTTCGACGGTCGCGGTCCCCGCGGCGCGGTTCCAGCGAATCGTGAGCGGTACGCGGACGTCTTCCTTTGTCTGGAGCGCGGCGACGGCCGCGCGGTCGGCGTCGCTGAGCGTCGGGGCTTTGGCGCGAATCGCCTGGATTTCGGATCGCACGATCGGGTTTGGGGGTCCGATGAGCTCCGTCCGTCGCGACGTCGTTCTCCATCACGAGCCGCTTGAGAATCCCGCCGAACTCGGTGTTCCCCTCTTCGTACCGACTCAGGTCGGTTGCGAAGTAGTAGAACGTCCCCATGGTTCCGCGGATGTCGGGAAGGGGGAGTCCCGAGAGCAGCTCGCCATTTGGGACCTCTTCCGGAGGAAACGTGACGGGTACCGTCAGGATGCTCGACCGAACCCCGGCCTGTCCGGCGGTGACCCAGAACGACGTGCCACCGCGGATGGAGTGGAGCTTCGGCTTGGCGATGGGAACGTAGCCGAGAAAAAAGCGCGCCGGCTCGCGGCGCACCATGCCGAGATCGGGCAGGTAGGTGGCGGTGTCGCGCACCAGGAAGTCGTAGATGTTGTGCTTTCCTGGATTGACGCCGGTTGCGAAAGACGCCCAGGCCGTGGGCGACTCTGGCGAATGCGTCGTCGCGAGCGGACGGACGGCGCCGGTGGAGGCCAGCCGCGAGAGGTTGGGAAGCTGGCCCGCCTTCATCCACCGATCCAGCAGGCTCGGATCCATGCCATCGAAGCCGAGAATCAGCAGCTTGGGACGAACGACATTACCCGGCGATCCGGGACGGCAGGCCGTGGCGACCACGCCGGCCGACAGCGCGAGCGCACACAGCAGCACGCGCGCAAGATTGTGGAACATCGATGAGGGGATTATACGGGTACGGTACTCTTCTTAGATGTGTCCGTCCGCGCCGGCGTCCGTCCGCTTCCTTGGCATCGACTACGGCCGGCGCCGGATTGGCCTGGCGCTCTCGGATCCGTCCGCGATGTTGTCGCGGCCGTGGAAGACGATCGTTTGCCGCGGCAACCGCGCGGCAGTAGCCGCGACACTTGCCGCTGAAGTGAACGGGCTCGTCTCCGAGGACGACGGGCTGGCGGGTGTGGTGCTCGGGTATCCACGAGCGCTTGGTGGTGAGGCCACCGATCAGACGGCCGCCGTCATGGCGTTGGCAGAGACTCTGCGGGCCCAGATCACAGTGCCGCTGGTGCTTCAGGACGAGCGGCTGAGCAGTCGAGAGGCCGAAAGCCTGCTCGCGCGCCGACATAAGAACTGGAGAGATCGCAAGCCATTGCTCGACGCCGCTTCGGCCGCCGTGATTCTGCAGGACTTCCTCGACACCCGTCGCGGATCATCCCTGGATTCCGGTGACGCCCTGCTCGAGGACGATTTCTCTTGAAGCGACTGCTGGCCGCGTCGCTCATCCTCGTCGTGCTGGGCGGCATCGCCACGGCGGTGTGGGGGTATTTCCTGGTCGAGCGCCCGTACAAGGGCTACCAGGATGCTGAGGTGTTTGTCGAGATTCCACCGGGCAGCAACCCACAAACCATGGGCCGAGCGCTCGTCGATGCTGGCGTCGTCGCGAGTCCCATCGCTTTTCGGATCGCCGTCTGGGTCGAGGGTGCCGGGCGGCGGTTGCAGGCGGGCGAGTACCGCTTCGACGCACCGCTGTCTCCGAGGGCCGTTGTCGACAAGATCGTGCGAGGCGACGTCTTCCTTCGGCCGGTCACGTTTCGTGAAGGTCTGACGATCCGTCAGATGGCGGCCATCTTCGAGGAGCGGGGATTCGGGCCGCAGAGTGAATTCGTGAAGGCCGCCGGGAAATCAGAGCTGATTCGAGAGCTCGACCCGTTGGCGCAAGATCTCGAGGGTTATCTCTTTCCCGACACCTACACACTGCCGCGCCGTACGACCGCCGATGACCTCGTCGAGCGGATGCTGTCTCGCTTCGAGAAGACGCTCACTCCCGAAATCAGGCAACAGGCGGCGTCGAGGGGATTGAGCGTCAGGCAGCTCGTCACGCTCGCGTCGCTGGTCGAGAAGGAAACCGCCAGCGCGGAGGAGCGGCCGCTCGTCGCGGCGGTCTACGCCAATCGCCTCAAGGCGGGTATCGGCATGCAGTGCGATCCCACTGTTATCTACGCGCTCGAGCGAGCGGGACGCTACACGGGCAACCTGACCCGCGCGGACTTGCAATTCGACTCGCCGTACAACACCTACCGCTATGCCGGCCTGCCGCCGGGCCCGATCGCCGCGCCGGGTCAGGCCTCTCTCGAGGCCGCCGCGAATCCGGCTGACGTCCCCTACCTCTATTTCGTGAGCCGCAACGACGGTACACACGCGTTTGCGGCGACGCTCGACGAGCACAATCGAAATGTCTTCCAGTACCAGATTCAGTACTTCCGGGATCGCCGGCGGCAGGCCCAGCAAGACAGGCGGTAGGAGTACTACGTCTGGTAGTAATCACCACCCGCCGGTAGAGTCATCCATACGGATCAGTTTTGCCGTCGAGGGATCGCTGACGCGCGGCGTCGGCCTGGGAGGAGTTCCATGCGAGGTCGGATCGCGGCGTGCGCGCTCGCCGTTTGGGTGCTCACGGCGGTCGCGGCGTCGGCTGCCATCGGCATCACCGGCGCGGTCAAAGACCCGTCGGGTGCGATTGTCGCCGGAGCCACCGTGCTCGTCCATGACTGCCGAGCAGACGGCGGTCAGCGTCGGACAGACCGATGCGCAAGGCCGGTTCACGCTGGACGTTCCGAGTCCGGGACGCTACCTGCTCGTCGCCCGCAAGGAGGGTCTCGGCGAGACGCGAATCCCGCTGACCGTCGTCGAGCAGGGCCCCCTGACCGTCGACATCACGATGCAGGTCAACGCGCTCCGCGAGGACGTGACGGTCACCGCGTCGCCCAGTGTCGTCGAGGACGTCCGTCGAGCCGGCCAGCGAGTCAACGTCATCGATTCTGAGGACATCGCCACTCGTGTGACGACGGTCGTCGCGCAGGCCGTCGAGGGCGAGACTGGCGTGACCCTCCAGCAGACGAGCCCGACGATGGCCGGGATCTTCGTGCGCGGGCTGACGGGGAACAAGGTCAACGTCTTCATTGACGGTGTTCGCTACTCGAACGGCGCACAACGCGGCGGCGTCAATACGTTCCTCGACCTGATCGAGCCCGGCTCGGTCGATACCATCGAGGTCGTGCGCGGTCCGTCGAGCGCGCAGTACGGCAGCGACGCGCTCGGCGGGAGCGTTCAGTTCCTGACGAAACCACCACGGCTCGGCGTTGCAGGCGGCCCGCGCTGGGGTGGGTCGGCGGGCGCGAGCTTTGGCACCGCTCACGAGTACGGCGGCGGCCAGACGTTTCTCTCGTACATGGGACCATCGCTCGGCATTGCCGGATCGCTTTCCGGCCGAGGAGTTGGCCTCGCGAGGCCCGGTGGGGGCATCGATTCGCACGCCGCGGTGACCAGGTTTCTGGGAGTACCGTCGGATCTGTTGATGGACGATCGCCTGCCCGATACGGGCTTTCACCAGATCGGTGGGTCGGTGCGCGCGCAATGGGCACCGTCGACCGCGACACGCACGACGTTCAGCTACATGCGCACGTTCCAGGATGACGGGGATCGCTACGATCAGCTGCTCGGCGGGGACGGCAACCTGATCTCCGAGTTGAACAAGCTCTCTCTCGACATCTTTTCGGCACGGCTGGAGACGCTTGGCCTGATTGGATTCGACCACGCATCGTTCACTTACTCGCTCAACAGCCAGCGCGAGGAGCGCGTGAACCAGGGTGGCAACGGCAATCCAACCGCGACGATCGGTCATGAGCCGGAGCGCACGACCGTCAACGGTCTGCAGGCCGTGCTGTCGAAGCAGTTGTCGCCGCGCCTCTCGTTTTCAGTCGGCGGCGATGTTCACTTCGAGCAGCTGACGTCGGAAGCGTTCAACGTGAACCCGACGACCGGGGCCGTCTCGCCGCGTCGTCCTCGCGTGCCCGACGGCGCGACGTTCACCCAGGGCGGCGTGTTCGTCCAGTCGGCGTATGACGTGCGGCCCGATCGCGTGCGTCTCCTCGGCTCGCTGCGAGCCGGTGGCGCGAGCTACGAAGCCCGGGCGGCGGACAGCCCGCTGGTTGGCGGGCAACCGCTATGGCCGGACGATTCCCTCACGACCGGCGACGTCACGTTTCGGCTGGCCGGCGTGCTCACACCGCAGGAGCCCTGGACCATCCTGCTCTCGGTGAGCCGCGGATTCAGGGCGCCGCACATGACCGACCTCGGCACGCTCGGTCTGACCGGCTCCGGATTCGAGGTCGCGGCGCCAGACGTTGCCGGACTCGGCGGCTTTGTCGGCACGACCGCCGACGCGTCCGCGATATCGACCGGACGCGCCGTGGCCCAACTCGAACCAGAAACGAGCCTCCAGTACGAGGCCGGTATCGGCTATCGCAATCGCGTCTGGCGGACCGATCTCACGTTCTTCGTCAACAACGTCCACGCCAATATTCAGAAGCAGTCGTTGATTCTGCCTCCGGGCGCCGTCGGCACCGTCATCGGCGGTCAGACCATCACGTCGCAGAACGCAAACGGCGTGGTGTTCGTGCCAATCTCAACCGTCCCCGTGCTGGTGCGCGCGAACTTCGACGAAGCGCGGATTTGGGGGATCGAGCACAGCGCGCAAGCCCTGCTCGGCGCCAACATCTCTCTACACACCGCCTTCACCTATCTTCACGCGCGAGACACGACGACGGACCTGCCGCCCAACATCGAGGGTGGCACTCCCGCGCCCGATGCCTACATCACGCTTCGCTGGACATCGTCGAATGGCCGATGGTGGGTCGAACCGTACACCCATTTCGCCTGGGAGCAGTCGAACCTGTCGACGCTGGACCTCGGCGATCGCCGCACCGGTGCCGGCCGCAGCCGGAACAACATCGCGGCATTCTTCAACAACGGCGCGCGCGCGCGGGGGTGGATCGGTCCAGGCGCCGACAACGTCGCCGGGAATTCGGACGACGTCCTGATTGCGACCGGCGAGACGGTCGCGCAGATTCAGAATCGTGTGCTCGGCGTCGGTGTGAATTCGGCGCCGCTCTACACGGCCGTTCCCGGTTACGCCACTTTTGGCGTGCGCGCCGGCCTGCGGAAAGCGCCGCACGAAGTCGTTGTCGATCTCGAGAATGTCAACGACGAGAACTACCGCGGCATCAGCTGGGGGATCGACGCGCCAGGCGTCGGGGTATCGGTCAAGTACCTGATCAGGTTCTAGACGATTCCAATGGGAGTGCCGCCTTCAGGCGGACTCACGTGAGCCGCTGCGCCTCAGAGCATCGAGACTCCGCCTTCAGCGCGCGCCCCACTTCAACTTCTGTCGAAGCACGTCGAAGTAGGTCCGCTGCGGGGCGCGCACGAGCCGCAACGGGCTCGCGCCCCGAGTGATCTCGATCACGTCGTCTGGCTGCAGCGGATGACCGGACTGGCCGTCGAACGTCACGTAGACCTCTTCCGCGCCATTCATCATCGGCTCGACGCGCACCTCCGAGGATCCTGGCAGAACAACCGGCCGGTTGGTCAACATGTGCGGAGCGATCGGCGTCAGGAGCAGGGCGTCGACTGACGGATGCACGATCGGCCCGCCAGCCGCGAGGTTATACGCAGACGAGCCGGTCGGTGTGGCGACGATGAGGCCGTCGGCGCGCACCCGCATGACCAGCTCCGAGCCGATCGAAACCGACAAGTCGATGATCCGCGAGAGCGCCGCCTTCGTGATCACGACGTCGTTGAGCACCAGACGATCGGCGAACGCGGTTCCGTTCCGCATCGTCCGGGCGCGAAGCATCATGCGTTCGTCGATGCCCGCCTCGCCGTCGAGCACCGACTCGAGCGACTCGTAGAGTTCCGGCAGCTGGATTTCGGTGAGGAACCCGAGGCTGCCGAAGTTCACGCCGAGAATCGGCACGTTCGCGCCGGCCTGAGCAATGCGACCGGCCATCCCGATGAGCGTCCCGTCGCCGCCGAGAACGACGACGAGGTCGCAGGCCGTCGGCAGGTTGTCGGGCGTGCTCGTCGGCCGCCCCGGCGGCAGACCGACGAGTGCCGCGGTGTGCGTTTCGAAGACGGGTTCGACAGCCCGTGCTTCGAGCCAGCCCGCCAGCTCGGCAAGCACGCCGGCGGCGGCGTCGAGATTGTGTTTCGCGACGAGCCCGACCCGGCGAATCGGGCTGTTCATGCGTCCGGCCTTGTCAGGTGCAGCAGGAATTCGCGATTTCCTTCCATGCCGGTGATAGGTGACTCGGACAGCCCGGCGCGCGTCAATCCTAGCGCAAGTGCGTGCTGAACGATCTCTTCCACGACCCGCGCGCGCACGCCGTCGTCCCGGACGATGCCGCCCTTGCCGACCTCGCCGCGGCCGGCTTCGAACTGGGGCTTGACGAGCGCAACGATGTCGCCGCCGGGCGCGACGAGCGGAGGGACGACCGGAAGAATCTGTCGAAGAGAGATGAACGAGACGTCGATCGTGACGATGTCGAAGCGCCGCGCGTCGGCGGGCAGCATCTCGGGCGTCAACGCTCGGGCGTTGGTTTTCTCGAGGACGATCACTCGTGGATCGGAGCGCAGCCGCCAGTCGAGCTGCCCATGACCGACGTCGAGCGCGACGACGCGGGCCGCGCCGTGGCGGAGCAGCACATCGGTGAATCCCCCGGTCGAGGCGCCGATGTCGAGTGCCAGGCGGCCTTCGACGGCGATGCCGAAGGCGCGGAGCGCGTGTTCGAGTTTGAGCCCGCCCCGGCCGACGTACGGATGATCGGGCTCGAGCGAGCGTGACCGCCGCGTCCACGCCGACCGGTGTGCCTGCCTTGCCGGCGGGCTGACCGTCGACGCGCACCTGGCCCGCGAGGATTAAGGCGCGCGCGCGTTCGCGCGATGCCGCGAGTCCGCGCTCGACGAGCAGCGTATCGAGGCGAAGGGTCTTCTTCAACTGGTGCGGGCGATGACCCAGCCGACGATGGCTGGCAGTTGCCCGCCGAGCGCGACGCTGCTCAGGGCGCTGCGGGCGCGGTCCGCGCACTCCGCGGCCAGTCGGCGCGACTCGTCCAGGCCGAAGAGCGCCGGGTAGGTCGGCTTTCCGGCTGCGGCATCCTTCCCCGCAGTCTTTCCAAGGTCGGCAGACGCGCCCTCGACGTCGAGAATGTCGTCGACGATTTGAAAGGCCAGCCCGAGCGCCTCGCCGTAGGCGTCAATCGCGGCCTCGTCGGCCGGAGACGCGCCCGCCAGCACCGCGCCGGCCACTGACGAACCGCGGATGAGCGCGCCCGTCTTTCGCGCGTGCATGCGGGTCAACGCCTCGCCATCGAGCGGTGTTCCGCCGGGCGTTGCGGCCTGGAGATCGAGCGCCTGGCCGCCCACCATTCCTGATGCGCCAGCGGCATCGGCGATGATGGCGAGCGCCCGAAGCTTCCGCCGCGCGAGCTCGGCCGGATGGACGAGCGGAGATTCGGCCGGCTCCCGCGCCATCAGCGCAAACGCCTCCGTCAGCAGTCCATCGCCCGAGAGAATCGCCATGCCGTCCCCGAAGACCACGTGCGCGGTCGGACGCCCGCGCCGCAACGTGTCGTTGTCCATGGCCGGCAGGTCGTCATGGACGAGCGAATAGGTGTGAATCATCTCGACGGCACAGGCCGCCGGCAGCGCCAGGTCCGCCAGCGCGGGAGACCCGGCGCGTTCGGCCACGGCCTCCGCAGCGGCCAGTACCAGGAGCGGCCGCAGCCGCTTGCCACCGGCCATGACGCTGTAGCGCATGGCATCGGAGACGACGAGCGGCGCCAGCGGCGGCGAGGGCAGCCACCGATCGAGCCCAGCGTCGACGTCGCGCCGGCGCGCGTCGAGCCAGGTGCGCAAGTCCGGGAATCGCGCGACGCTCACTTTGTTCCGGTCGGGTCGCCGCCGAGTCCGAGTCCGGCCGGGGCGGGCTTGATGTCGCCGCGCTCGTTCAGCATTTCGATGCGGCGCTCGGCGCCTTCCAGCTTCGAGTGGCAAAAGCGCGCGAGCTGCACCCCGCGCTCGTAGAGCTCGAGCGACTTTTCAAGCGCAAGGTCGCCCTCTTCGAGCGTCTTGACGATGCCGTCGAGCTCGGCGACGGCAGATTCGAAGTCCTTGATCGTTGGATCCATGGTCGTAATCACTCGGGTATCAGCGTCGTGGCTCGATCGTACCCGTTGGTCCGGCTGACCAGCCTCCGCTAAAGCTACGGCGGTCCGCCGAAGCCTTGGCGAGGCGAAGCCGGACCTACGCTTGCCGAGATGTCTGTCGTAGGTCCGGTGTGCCGGACCTTCGTCGAGCGGCGTCTGTCGTAGTGTCCGGCTTTAGCCGGACCTGCGCCGTCTAGCGTTCATTCGCCGTCCGTCTTCTCCACTACACACGTCAGGTCGCCGTCGTGCAGCGTGACGTGGACGCGATCGCCGGGCGTGACGGTCGACGCGGCACGAATGATCGCGGTACGCGCTTCGTTCCAGCAGACGGCGTAACCGCGGCCGAGGACGGCCAGCGGGCTCAGCGATTCGAGCCGCCCGACTGACGCGCCGAGCCGCGCCGCGGCGCGATCGTGTCGGCGGGCGACGCCGGCCCGCAAACGGCCGGTCGCGTTTTCGAGCCTGCCGCGGACCGCCGCCAGCCGGCGCCGGAGATCGCGCGCCTCGAGACGCAGCCGCAAGGTCCGAAAGTCACGTTCGCGACGGGTCAGCAGATCGAGCATACCGCTGCGGAGCTGGTGCGTGAGCTCGGCGGTATGCCGTCCCCGCATCGCGAGTCGCGCGGGAAATCCCGCGAGGCCACGGCGGCTGCCGAGCAGATGAAGTCGCGTCCGCCGACGGTCGAGGCCGGCCGCAACCGCGGCCCGGAGGCGACGGGCCTGCCGATCGAGCCGGGCGCTGAATTCCTCCTTCGCGGCAATGACCATTTCCGCGGCCGCCGATGGCGTGGGAGCGCGCATGTCCGCGACGAAATCGGCAATCGTCACGTCCACTTCGTGCCCGATTGCCGTCACGACGGGCACGGGGCAGCCGGCAATGGCTCGCGCGACCGGCTCCTGGTTGAACGGCCAGAGATCTTCAGCCGAACCGCCCCCGCGTCCGACGATGACGACATGGACGCCATCGACGCGGCCAATCGCGCGGACGGCGTCGGCGATCTCGGCCGCGGCGCCCTCGCCCTGGACTCGCGTCGGGCGAATGATCAGGTGGATGTTGGGATGGCGTCTCGTCAGGACCTTGATGATGTCGCGCAGCGCGGCGCCGTCAAGCGACGTCACGAGGCCGATCTTCGCGGGGAGCGCCGGCAACGGCCGCTTCCGTGAGGACTCGAACAGGCCCTCCGCCAGGAGCTTCTTCTTCAACTGTTCGAAGGCCAGCTGCTGCGCGCCCATGCCGTGCGGCTGGAGGTGATCGCAGAGAAGTTGGTATTCGCCTTTTGGCTCATAGACGCCGAGGCGCCCTCGGGCGACGACCCGCAGTCCGTCCTCGGCCTTGAACTTGAGGTACCGCGCGGCCGAGCGATACATCACCGCCTTGATCTGCGCCCCGCCGTCCTTGAGCGTGAAGTAGAGATGGCCCGTATTCCACAGCCGGCAGTTGGAGATTTCTCCTTCGACCCAGAGATCGCCGAAGCCGGACTCGAGCAGCCCGCGAATCGACGCGGTCAGCTCCGACACCGTCACGACGCGGCGCTCGAGCGGCGCTGGAGCGCCGGGTTCGTCCTCGAAGGGCTGCGAGAAGAGATCGGACATCGGCTGAAGAAAAACTCTCCGCGATTGTCAGCCGTGCGACGAAGCTGGCGTCGCCGCTGCGAGCGCCTCGACCTCGGCCGCTGACAGGTTGAGACGCTCGATGCCGATGGCGCGGCCGGTCTTGGGATCGGCCGTGACGATGACCGCGTTCAGCCGGCCGGCGCCGTTGGCGGGCTCGAACTTGGCGGGCATGGCGTTGACGAATCGTCCTAGCGCGGCGTCGACGGACACGCCGATGATCGAATCGTGCGGCCCGGTCATGCCGGCGTCGGTCAGGCACGCCGTGCCCTTGGGCAGGATCCGTTCGTCGGCGGTCTGGACGTGGGTGTGCGTGCCGACGACGGCCGTCACCCGGCCGTCGAGGTGCCAGCCCATCGCGATCTTCTCCGAGGTCGCCTCGGCGTGGAAATCAACGAAGATAACCTTCGTCTTGGCGCGAAGCGCTTCGACTTCGCGGAGCGCGAGCGCGAACGGATCGTCGAGCGGCGTCATGAAGACGCGCCCCATCAGGTTCAGTACACCGACCGGCTCGCCGGTGCGGGTGCGCCAGACGATGCTGCCGCGTCCAGGCACGCCGGCAGGGAAGTTCGCGGGCCTCAAAAGCCGAGGCTCGCGCGGCAGATACTCCAACACCTCCTTCTTGTCCCAGATGTGGTTGCCCGACGTCATGACGTCGACGCCGTAGCCGAGGATGGTATCCGCCACGTCGCCGGTGACGCCGAAACCCGCCGCCGAGTTCTCGACGTTGGCGATGACGAAATCGAGTCCGCGTTGCTCGACGAGCGCCGGAATCGCGCGCCGGGCGATCTCGCGGCCGGGTTTTCCAAAGATGTCGCCGATGAACAGGATCTGCATCAGGGCCCGAGAGAAGGAATGTGCGGCTCGATGGTGATCGGGATCTCGCGTCCCCGGCGCTCGCTGATGCGCGGCAGGACGACGCGCAGTTCGCCCGCGTGCAAGGTGGCGCGCGCCCGCCCGGCATCGACCGCGACCTCGCATCGGACCACGCACGCGAACTGACCGAAGGCGCGCTCGGCGAGGTGAAACGCGGCATGGCGGTGCGCGCACAGGGGCGCGCGTTTGTGTCCGCTGACGACGAGCGTTCCGTCAGTGCACGTGATGCGGATGGACTCTGCCGGCACACCTGGGACGTCGACGACGACCTCGATGGCTGCCGCGGTTTCGATCACGTCGACCGGCGGCCGGTTTTCGGACGGCTCGTCCTGGGCAAACGCGCCGAGGGTCTCGACATCGCGCCGATCGATGAAGATTCGCCGCACGATGGCGTCCATTCTAATCCTGACGCCGCTCGGGACGAAGTCCCATCTGTACAGAACGTTAGGAGGGAAGAGCTGGGCCGGCAATAATATGAGTGTTATACAATCAAATAATATGCTTGACATTAACTAATATGTGCGCTACATTAGCTCTCGGAACGTAAAACAGGGGCGAGGCGCCCCGTGAAATCTAGGAGGTTTGGTTCATGGCTCTTGTTCGCTGGAATCCCATCGGAACCCTGGCAGGAATGGAAATCGATCGACTGAATCGGATGTTCTCGGCGCTCGAGCACGAGGCGTTCAATCAGGCCTGGGTGCCGGCGGTTGACATCTACGAGACCGACACGCACGAGGTCGTGATCAAGGCGGAGCTGCCGGATGTGAAGAAGGAAGACATCGGTGTCTCGGTCGAGAACAACGTCCTCACGCTGACCGGCGAGCGCAAGCCGGAGCAGAGCAAGCGCGAGCAGTTCCAGCGCGTCGAGCGTCGCTTCGGGAGCTTCAGCCGCTCCTTCACGCTGCCGACGTCGGTCGATGCCGGACAGATCGCCGCGTCCTACAAGGACGGCGTGCTGACGATTCGGCTGCCGCGCCGCGAAGAGGCGAAGCCCCGGCAGATCACCGTCAACGTGGAATAACTACGGCCACCGCGGCGAAGGAAGGTGGCGAGAGTAGCCAAGATCCGATCTTTTCGGCTACTCTTGCCACCATGCCGCAGAATGTTAGCGTGCCGGACTCCGCCGTCGGCGAAGACGCGGAGGCGCAGGCCGTCATCCCAATCACCAGCCGCTTTCTCTTTGTCGACGTAGCGGCCCAGCGCGCCAAGCAGCTTCGGCGAGGCGCGTTGCCGCGGCTCGACCGCCACGCCATCGGACACACGCCGCACAAGCTCGAACGCGTGGCGATGGAGGAGGTCCGGGAGGGCCTCATCAATTACACGCTCCCGACGCGCGCAGAGCTCGTCGGCAAGGTGTGATCCTCGCACCAGGCCCACCCCTGGAACTTCTCGAACCCGGTCGCGTAATTTCCCGGTAGACACGCTGTCCAGGCGTGCGAGGAGTTGCTGCGATGTTAGGACTCTTGGCGTTGCTGGCCGTCGTTGCTGCGGTCGGATTCGCGGGTATCCTTGCCGTGACGTTCCTCGTCAAGGCCGTGCTCTGGGCGGTCTTGCTGCCGATCCGGATCGTCTTCTGGATCGTCCTGTTTCCCCTGCTCCTCGCCGTCAAGCTGGTCGTCGGTCTCGTCCTGCTCCTTGTGGCTGGCCCGGTGATGCTCGTCGCGATGCTCGTCGGCCTCATCGCGGCCATCGCCGCGCTCGCCGTGCCGCTGCTCCCGCTCGTGTTCCTCGGCTTCGTTATCTGGCTCCTCGTCCGTTCGAGTCGCCGGCTGCTCGCGCTGGTGGTGCGTAGGGTCGCGACCCGTTAAGCGGCCTGCCGGGATCGGCGGCGCTCGCGCGAACGGCGTGGCGCGCTCGAAGACGTCGGCGACGCGCAGCACGGTCGCTTCGTCCATCGCGCGGCCGGTCAGCTGGAGGCCGCAGGGCAGTTGCGATCGCGTGAAGCCGCACGGCAGCGAAATCGAGGGAAGTCCTGCGAGATTGGCCGAGACGGTGAAGACGTCCGCCAGGTACATCTGCAGCGGATCGTCCATGCGTTCGCCGAGCGCAAACGCCGGCGTCGGGCTGGTCGGCATCGCAATCAGGCTCACATTCTGTAGCGCCATCTCGTAGTCGCGCCGGATCAGCGTGCGCACCTGCTGGGCCTTCAAATAGTACGCGTCGTAGTAGCCCGCGCTCAGCACGTAGGTGCCGAGAAGGATCCGGCGCTTCACTTCGGGCCCGAACCCGATGTCGCGCGTGCGATCGTACATGTCCCCGAGCGTCGCGGCGTCCGGCGCACGATAGCCGTAGCGCACGCCGTCGTAGCGGGCGAGGTTGGAGCTCGCTTCGGCAGTCGCGACGAGGTAGTACACCGGAATCGCCTGCGCGCTATGCGGCAGCGTCACGTCGACGATCTCTGCGCCGTGCTCCGCGAGCGTTGCAATGGCCTTGTCGAAGGCGACCCGGACCTCTGGGTCGACGCCGGCTTCTTCCGAGACGAGGGCGCGCGGCACGCCGATACGCACCCCGTCGATCTGACCGGTCAGCGCTCCCAGATAGTCGTCTGCCGCCGTCGGCGCGCACGTCGCGTCCTGTGAATCGGCGCCGGCGATCACTTGCAGGGCGAGCGCAGCGTCGGCCACCGACGTGCTGAAAGGCCCGATCTGATCGAGCGACGAGGCAAACGCCAGCAGGCCGTAGCGAGAGACGCGCCCGTAGGTCGGCTTGAGACCGATGACGCCGCAGAGTGCCGCGGGCTGCCGGATCGATCCGCCGGTGTCGGAGCCGAGCGCCAGCGGGACCATGCGCGCCGCCACGGCTGCCGCCGATCCGCCGCTCGATCCGCCAGGCGTCCTGCCAGGTGACCACGGATTGCGGGTCGGGCCAAAGGCGGAGTTCTCGGTCGACGATCCCATCGCAAACTCGTCGCAGTTGGTCTTCCCGACGATCACGGCGCCGGCGGCGACCAATCGTTCGACGGCCGTCGCGCTGTAGGGAGGGGCATAGCGCTCGAGGATCCGGGAGCCGGCGGTGGTCCTCAGACCTCGCGTGCACAAGTTGTCCTTGAGCGCGACCGGCACTCCGAGCAGTGGCAAGCGCGCCCAGTCCTCGCGCCGGCCGTCGAGCGCGGCCGCCTGCGCGAGCGCACGATCGTCGAGGACGGTCAGAAACGCGTTGAGCGCCGGGTTGTCGGCGTTGATGCGGGTCAGCGCAGCCCGGCAGACCTCAACAGCCGAGGTTTTGCCAGACCGCACCGCTTCAGCGATCGCTCGCGCGCTTTCGAACGGCAGCGTCACGCGAGGACTCGTGGTACCTTGAAGAGTCCGCGTTCGGCGTCCGCTTCGGGCGCCTGGGACACGGCCTCGGCACGGTCCAGCGAGGGCCGCGGAACATCGTCGCGCCACGCGCCCGGCGCGGCGAGCGGATGCGACGTCGGCGGCACGCCGGCGGTCGCGACCTGCTGCACCTGCTCGGCGAACGCCAGGAAGTTCGAGAGCTGTGGCGTGAGGAGGTCCTTCTCGTGTTCGGTCAACTCGAGTCTCGCGAGCCGCGCGATTCGCTCGACGTCCTCGCGCGTGAAATCAGCCGGCATGCGCGCGATCGTAGCATGCACGGGAGGTACAAAGGTTCAAGAGGTTCAAAGGGTTCAGGAGGTTCACGAGGTTCAGGAGGTTCACGAGGTTCACGGTGACTATCCGTCCTGCTGCCGTCGCAGGCACGTGGTATCCGGCAAACCCGCACGCGCTGGCCAACGAGGTCGATGGCTATGTCGCTGCCGCGGGCGACGGGCCGTCGGGCGCGATCGCGGCCCTCATCGCCCCACACGCCGGCATCATGTTTTCGGGGCCGGTCGCCGCGTTTGCCTACAAGGCCGCCGCTCGCCGCGAGTACGACGTCGCGGTGCTGGTCGGCCCGTCGCATTTCATGGCCTATGAAGGCGTGGCGCTCTTTCCCGAAGGCGCCTTCGCCAGCCCGTTTGGTCCGATCGCCATCGACGAGGCCGCATCGGCCGCGATCGGTGCCGCCGAGATCGTCCGCCCGTTCACCGATCCGTCATGCGCGCGAGCATTCTCTCGAGATGCAACTGCCGTTTGTGGGCCGCCTGTTGCCGGGGCTTCCAATCGTGCCGCTGCTGATGGGGCACCAGACGTCCGAGCACGATCGAACAACTGGCGCACGCGCTTGCTGACGGCCTCGGCTCGCGCCGCGCGCTGCTCGTCGCCAGCACCGATCTGTCGCACTACTTCGACGCCTCGACGGCCGCGAAGCTCGACGGCGAGGTGTGCCGATGCGTCGAGGACTTCAGTCCCGAACGCCTGCAGGATCTGTTCGAGCGCTATCCCGCTGGAGAACGCGGACGTCACGTCGGCTGTGGAATCGGACCGGCGATTGCCGTGATGCTGGCTGCGCGAGCGCGTGGCGCCCGCGAAGCCCGTGTGCTGCGCTACGCGCATTCAGGAGAGGTCTCGGGGGACTTCGATGGCGTGGTTGGATACCTCGCCGCAGTGATGGGAACGTTCGATGCGGACCCACGCCGGCCCGATGCGACGCGTGTTGAACGCGATGTTAACTCCCCATGCTGAACCCCCATGCTGAACCCCCATGCTGAACGCTGACCAACGCCGGCGGCTCCTCGCTACGGCCCGCGAGTCAGTCGTGGCACGAGTGTCGGGGAGCCAGGCGGGTTCGGCGGCCCGGTTCGACTGCCCAACGGCATCCGGCGTGTTCGTGACGTTGAAGATCGGCGGACAGCTCCGCGGATGCCTTGGCACTCTCGAGTGGGTCGATGAACTCGCCGCCGAGGTCGCGCGCTGCGCCGCCGACGCGGCGAGCGAGGATTCCCGTTTTCCGCCGGTGACACCGCCCGAGCTCCAGGACCTGTCGGTCGAGGTCTCAGTGCTCGGGCCGCTCGAGCGTATCGAGCCCTGCCAGGACGGCGTGGAGCGATCGATCACGATTGGCCTGCACGGGCTGGTCGTCGAGCAGGGGCGCCGCCGCGGCTTGTTGCTGCCGCAGGTCGCCA
The DNA here is from genome assembly GCA_963797625.1 of uncultured Acidobacteriota bacterium. GTDB lineage: Bacteria > Acidobacteriota > Vicinamibacteria > Vicinamibacterales > 2-12-FULL-66-21 > DATBJJ01. The sequence continues at coordinate 99,272 of CAWCQI010000040.1, read as the reverse complement.
CCGAACGGGAGTGGACCGACGAGCAGTTCCTCCGTCAAACCTGCGTCAAGGCGGGCCTGGCCCCGGAGGCCTGGCAACACGGCGCCACCGTCTATCGCTTCGTCGCCGAAGTATTCGGCGACGTGCCGAGTTTGTAAGCCCGAATTCAGATTCGTCGGGTCCCTCGACTTTCTCCCGCACACGATCACGTCTGATCCACATCCCGACCACACGGCATGCCCGCCGATCAATTCGGTCGGGCTGCTGCTGCCGGGCCAGGCAGAGAGACCGACGCGCTCGTGACCATCCGCACGTGCGGCTATCACGATCACAACGACCCCGACGACCCGAGGTGGACCGGTACGATTCGCATCCGGTGATCGGTCGCGGCAGGCGGTATCCTAAGTGTTCAAACTGTTGGAGCCGCCAATGCGCAGAGTGATCGCCGGGCTGTTCGCGCTCATCGTCGTTGCCGCCCCTGCGCCCGCGGACGCATGGGGTTTCGAAGCGCACAAGTACATCCTCGACCGGGCCATCGACCTGCTTCCGCCGGAGATTCGGCCGTACTTCGTCAGAGTACCGCGCCGCGATCGTCGAGCACGCGATCGACCCGGACCTGTGGCGGAACGTGGGGTTCGACGCCGACGAATCGCCGCGGCACTTCCTCGACATGGACGCCTACGGCCCGTCGCCATTCACGGAGTTGCCGCGAGACTTCGAGGCGGCCGTCAAGCGCTACGGCCGCGAGTTTGTCGTCAAGAACGGGTTGCTGCCCTGGCGAACGCAGGAAATCCACGCCAAGCTGGTCGAGGCCTTTACGCAGAAGGCGACCTACTCGCGCGACAACATCAAGTACTTCTCGGCCTTTCTCGGGCACTACCTGTCCGACGCGCAGGTGCCCTTCCACGCGGCGCTCAACCACGACGGGCAGCTCACCGGCCAGTGGGGGATTCATTCGCGTTTTGAAACCGAGACGTTCGAGCGTTATCGAGGATCGCTCGACGTCAGGCCGAAGCCGATCGTGGCGGTGAAGAGCGCGCGCGATTTTGCGTTCGACTCGCTCGTCGCGAGCTTCTCGCAGGTGCAGGCCGTCCTCGACGCCGACAAGGCCGCCGTGGCCAATCGCGATCTCTACGACGACGAGTATTTCGCAGCGTTCTTTGGAAAGGTGAAGCCGATTCTCGAACAGCGGCTGGCCGACTCGATCACCGCCGTCGCCTCCGCCATCGCGGCTGCATGGGAGGATGCGGGCCGGCCGGCCCTGCCCCTCGAGGTGCCGAGGCAGCCGCGCAAAGTCAGGCGGTAGGAATCACGGCGTGACCCAGAGACGTGTCCGGTCGAGCGGCACCTCGACATTGGCGTGCCAGCTGGACTTGCCCGACGCCCGCATCAGCAGATCGTAGGAGCCCGCCCGCAGAACGAAGAGCAGATAGGTGGACGACTGGAGCGGCGCCGCGGCCGGCTTGTCACGTTTTCCCGCCTCGTAGACAGCGACATCCGGACGGCCGCCGGCAGGCGCGCGAATCTGCAGCGCCCCGAAGCCGTTCTTGAAATTGATGACCTCGAGGTGGTGGCCCGCCTCGTCGGGATAGGCCATGAGGACGAGGCGGTTGGCCCAGCGAATATTGAGCACGCGGCCATCACGTTCGTGAATCGCCTGGACGTCGTAGATGCCGGCGGGTAGCGGCCGCTCGATCCGGCCGTTTGCGGGATTCGCGTGGGTCAGCGGCTCGCCCCGGTCTCCCGCGCGATGGACAGTTGCGCGGGTCTGTGCGGTGACTTCTTCCGTCCCGTTGAATGTGCGGAGCTCGAGCGTGAGGGGTTTTTCCTGACCCGGCGATGGATCCTGCACCGCAAACGCGGTGACGAGCGCGAGCGCTAGACGGCACCGCATCGGGGGCATCTTAGCACCGCGTGCTATCGTATTTTCAGTAATGGATGTCTACCTGGTTCCCGTCGGGACGGACCGCTACGAGCTCTATTGCGAGGTGCCGGACGAGCCCGTCACCGAGGATGGAGAGGCGGCCGACGATGCGGGCGAGCATCAGCCGCGTGGCGTTTTCCGTCGGGTCGTCGCGTGGCCGGGCGGCTTCTTCCGGCGGTTGCGGGCGCGGTTCCGCGAGATGCTCGCCGAGGCTGAGCGCGAACGCCGGCTCGGCCGCGCCAGTAGCCCCCAAGACGGGTGGCTGGCGCGCGTCAAAGGCGCGCGTGATGCGGTGGGTGGCCGAGAGCATCGCCGAGCAGCGCCTGCTCTGGCACCTGCGAAGCCAGACCGTCGCTTGTTTGCACTATCCCGACGACATCGACGAGGCACGCGCGATCTCGCTGCTTCAGGCGCAGCTTCGGCGCGACTTCGAGAAGCATCGCTTCTGGCTGGCCATCAACGCCGTTCTTTTCGTCCTCTCCGGGCTGCTGTTCTTTGTCCCTGGACCGAACGCCGTGGCCTACTACTTCGCGTTTCGCCTCGTTGGCCACTATCTGTCGATGCGCGGCGCCCGACAGGGCCAGTCGGGCGTCGAGTGGCGCGCCGAGCGCAGCGCCCCGCTCGCCGAACTCCGCCGAGCGATTGCCCTCGAGCCGACGGCCCGCGAACGGCAAGTGCAAGACGTTGCGCTCCGCCTCCGGCTCGAGCATCTGGCGAGTTTCTTCGCGCGGACCGCGGTGCCGCTCTCTTGACGGCCTCGGGATTCGGGGTTCGGGACTCGGCGACGCAGGGATCGGGGATCGGGCATCCGGGATCGGGAGCAGGCAGAACGCCGGAGCAGCTATTCGACCCTGATCCCGATCCGAACCCCGAACCCCGAACCCCGAAGCGCCTGTGACATACTCACCTACGCTTTGAAACTGAAGGACATCGCGGCGCGCCTGGAGTGCCGCCTCGACGGCGACCCGGAGCTCGAGATTCGCGGCATCGCGGCTCTCGACGACGCGCTTCCCGGCGAGCTGACCTTTTTTACGAATCCAAAGTACGCCGCGTCCCTGCGAACGACCCGCGCCTCGGCCGTCATTCTCGGCGAGACCGCTGAGCCGGCTCCCTGCGCGATGCTGAGGGCGCGTCACCCCTACCTGGCCTTTGCTCGCGCGGTTGAGATCTTCGCGGATCCGTGGCGGCCGCCGCCCGGCGTTCACCCCACCGCCGCAGTCGGTGTCGACGTCAGCCTCGGTGCCGATGTGTCGATCGGTCCCTTCGCTGTGATCGGCGACGGCACGCGGATCGGTGCCCGTTCCGTCGTTTACGCTCATGTCGTCATCGGGCGCGAGGTCGAGATCGGCGAGGACTGCCTGCTGCACGCGCGCGTCTCGATTCGCGAGCGCGTGCGCCTCGGACACCGCGTGATCGTGCAGGACGGCGCCGTCATTGGCAGCGACGGGTTTGGCTTTGCGCGGCGCCCCGACGGCACCCATCACAAGATTCCTCAGATCGGCGGCATCGTCATCGAAGATGACGTCGAGATCGGCGCCAACGCGGCCATCGATCGGCCCGCGGTTGGCGAGACCCGGATTGGCGCGGGCACGAAGATCGACAACCTCGTGCAGGTGGCGCACGGCGTCACCCTCGGCCGCAACGTGCTCCTGGCGGCGCAAGTGGGTGTGGCGGGCAGTGTGACGATTGAGGACGATGTGACCCTGGCCGGGCAGGTCGGCGTGGCCGGACATATCACCATTGGGAAGGGCGTTGTCGCCACCGCTCAAACGGGCATCCCAAATTCGGTCGACCCTGGCGCGTTCGTGTCGGGCTACCCGGCGATTCCCAATCGCGACTGGCTGCGGGCCTCGGCGATCTTCCGGAAGCTGCCCGAGCTCAAGAAGCTCGTCGCCGATCTCGAGCGGCGAATCCGGGCGCTGGAGGATATGCCATAATCGAGATTCCCATGCATTCAACCATTTTCGGCCGGCACGCCCGGTCCAGGACCGTGTTTGCGCTCGTGGCGCTCGCGGCGTGGATCGCGATCGAACCATCGCCGCGGGCCGCCGTGCGGCCCCCCAAACTCGACTACAAGATGACCACGCTCGAGAACGGCCTGAAGGTCGTGCTGCTCGAGGACCATTCGACGCCGATCGTGCACACCGAGCTCTGGTACCACGTCGGGTCGAAGAACGAGAAGAAGGGGCGCACCGGGCTTTGCGCACCTCTTCGAGCACATGATGTTCAAGGGCTCGAAGAACGTCGAGCCCGAGGGGCACCCCTCGCGCATCTCAGCCGTCGGCGGTCAGAGCAACGCCTCGACCAACGAAGACGCGACCATTTTCTGGGAAACCACGCCCGCCCAGTACCTGCCGATGGTGCTGTGGCTCGAAGCGGATCGAATGGCGACGCTGCGCATCGACGAAAAGGTGTTCGAGACGGAGCGCGAGGTGGTCAAGGAAGAGCGGCGCATGCGCGTCGAGAATCAGCCCTATGGGAAGCTGAACGAGATCATCTACGACCAGGCGTTCACGACCCACCCGTACAAGCACCCGACGATCGGCAGCATGGCGGACCTCGAGGCGGCCTCGATCGAGGACGTGCGCGACTTCTTCAAGACCTACTATGTGCCGGAGAATGCGACGCTCGTGCTCGTCGGCGATTTCGATCCGAAGGAGGCGATGGATCTGGTCAAGCGCTACCTGGGTCGAGTGCCGAAGGCGACCAAGCCGGTGCCGCGCGACATTCCGGCCGAGCCACCGCAGGCCAAAGAGCGCCGCGTGCGGATTGAAGAGAACGTGCCGCTGCCGGCCGTCGTCGTCGCGCACCACATCACCTTCGACGGGCATCCCGACTCGTATCCGCTGCACATCGCGTCGAAGGTGCTGTCCGACGGTCAGAGCTCGCGAATCTACCGTAAGCTCGTTTACGAGCAGCAGCTGGCTCTCGCGGCGTTCGGCCAGGGCAACATCATCGAGGATCCCAACCTGTTCTACGCCGTGGCGATCGTCCAGCGCGGGCGGGCCCCCGAAGAAGCCACCAAGTCGCTCATCGCGGAGCTCGATCGGTTGAAGGCCGAACCGATCTCGGCCGCCGAGCTGCAGCAGGCGAAGAACCAGTTCGCCCGGGACTATATCCTCAGCCGCGAATCGAACAAGGACAAGGCGCAGCAGCTGGCGCACGCGGCGGTCATTCACAACGACATCACGACCGCCGATGGCGAGTTCGACATCTTCATGAACATTACCGCCGCCGACGTGCAGCGCGTGGCGCAGAAGTACTTCACGGCCGAGAACCGGCTGGTGATCACCCTCGTGCCGAAGGGTTCGGGAAGCGGCAGGGAGCTGCCGCAATGACCGTTCGCGCCAGGACCGCCTTCGTCAAGCTTACGACGCTCACCATGCTCGCCGTCACCGTCGCGCTCGGCGGCGCGTCAACGGCATGGGCGCAGGTCGCGGATTGGCCAGAGGAGCGGCCGCCACGGCCGCTCCCGGCGCGTGACGTGAAGTTTCCGCCTTACCAGATACGGACGCTCTCCAACGGGCTCCAGGTGATTGCCGTCGCGCATCACGAGCAGCCGGCCGTGAGCCTCCGGCTGATCATTCGCGCCGGCGGCGCGCAGGACCCCGCCGACAAGTCCGGCGTGGCGACGCTCGTCGCCGCGTTGCTCGATCAGGGCACGACGACGAAAGACGCCGAGCAGATTGCCTCGTCGATCGATTCGATTGGCGGGCTGGTCGGCACCGGGGCGGGCAGCGATCTGTCGTTCATCAACGCCGTCGTGATGAAGGACAGCTTCGCATTCGGGCTCGACATGGTGTCCGATCTGGCGCGAAACCCGGCGTTCGCGCCCGAGGAGCTCGAGCGGCAGCGGCAGCAGATTCTTTCGGGGCTCAAGGTCGGCTACGAGGATCCGGACTACATCGCCGGGATGGTGTTCGACCGCCTGGTTTACGGCTTTCATCCGTACGGCCGGCCCGACTCCGGGACGCCGCAGTCGATCAGCAGCATCACCCGCAACGATCTCGTCGCGTTCCACAAGGCGTGGTTCGGCGCCAACAACGCGATTCTCGCCATCGTCGGCGACGTGTCGCACGAGGAAGCGTTTGCCGGCGCCGAGCGGGCCTTTGGCAAGTGGGGTCACTCCGAGAGCGTCGCCGCCAAAGCCGGTCGACCCGCCGCCGCCGACCCGGCGGGTCGTCGTCATCGATCGGCCGGGCGCCGTGCAGACCGAGATTCGCGTTGGCAACATCGGCCTGGCGCGCCGGCACAAGGACTATCTGGCGCTCGATCTCGCCATCAACATCCTTGGCGGCGAGGGTGGCAACCGGCTGCATCGTGTATTGCGCTCCGATCGCGGCCTGACCTACGGCGCGTCGGCGGACGTGAATGCGCTCAAGGATACGGGCAACATCGTCGCCGACACCGACACCCGCTCGGAGGTGACCGGCGAAGCGCTGCGGTTAATCGTGGACGAGTTCTGGCGGCTGCAGCGTCAGCGCGTGCAGGACGGCGAGCTGGCCGACGCGCAGGCCTACCTGACGGGCAGCTTCCCGCTCACCATCGAAACGCCGAGCGCGATTGCCCTGCAGGTTCTCAACGCCGTGTTCTACGGTCTCGATCTGAACGACCTGCAGACGTATCGCGAACGCGTCAACGCGATCACGCCTGACGACATTCAGCGCGTCGCGCGCGAGTATCTGCGCCCCGATCGTCTGTCGATCGTGCTCGTCGGCGACGCGTCGGTGTTCGCGAAGCAGCTGGCCGGCGTGGGTTTCGATCAGTTCGAACGGATCCCGCTCGCCGATCTCGATCTCGGCTCCGCGGACCTCAAGCGTCGCGGGCCTCCGACCAATCGTTTTCAGCCCGCGGCCTTCAGGATGCCGCTGCCACAGTCGCCGGCGGCCGTCGGCACCGCCGGCAGTGACCAGTCGGCGTCGGTGCGCGACGTCATCGCCCGCGCCGTCAAGGCCAAGGGTGGTCTTGAAAAACTCCGATCGATCCGCACGGTCAAGGCGACCGCCACGACCACGATGCCCGTCGGCACGGCTGGTCCGGTGGCGATCGAGACGACGTCGTATATCGAGTACCCCGGGTCGTTCCGCGTCGACGCGCGGATGCCCTCCGGCCCGGTCGTCCGAGTGTTCAGCGGCGGCGAGTGCTGGGTGCAGGACGGCCGTGGCGTCCGCCAGGCGTCGGCGGCCGAGGCCGATCAGATGCGGGGCACGATTCAGCGTGACGTCATCGGATTGCTGCTGGCGCTCGCCGACGGCAAAGTGCCGGCCACTCGTCTTCCTGACGTGGTCGAGCAGGGGCGCAGCCTGACGGCGATCGGCGTCGGCGGCGGCGCGATGCGCGTCGGTGGTCCTGCTGCTGGACCCCACGACGGATCTCATCCGCGCGCAACGCTACGATGCCACCGCGGTCACCGGCGCGCGCGAGACGGTGGAAGAGCAGTTCTCCGACTATCGAAGCGTCAACGGTCTTCAGGTGGCATTTGCCGCCGTCGTGCAGGCGGCTGGGGTCCCCGTGCTCACTCGCCAGGTCCGGACCTTCGAATACAACGTCCCGCTCGCCGCGAATCTCTTCACGAGGCCGGTGTAGGGCCTGTTGCGCGAACCGCCCACCGCGTTCGCGTGAGTCCGGTGCGCGACTCCTGAACCATGCGCGTCATGATCTCCTGCGGTGAGCCGTCCGGGGACCTCTACGCCGGCGCGCTGACCCGCGAACTCCTTCGACTCGATCCGTCCGCATTGATTACCGGCTTCGGCAGCCAGCGGCTCCGCAGCGCCGGCGCGACCCTGGTGGACGACTTCCAGGGCTTGTCGGTCACCGGCCTCCTGGAAGTGGCGCGCGTCCTTCCGCGCACCTACGCGATCTATCGTCGGCTGCTGGCCCACGCCGCCGCGACGAGACCCGATGTGTTCGTCGCGGTCGATTATCCCGACTTCAATTTCCGGCTCGCGCACGCCATGCGCAAGCTCGGCGTGCCGGTCGTCTACTACATCAGCCCGCAGTTGTGGGCGTGGCGGCCGGGCCGGATGAAGACCATGCAGCGCATCGCCGATCGCGTGCTGGTCATCTTTCCCTTCGAAGAAGAGATTTATCGGCGCGCCGGCGTTCCAGTCGAATGGGTGGGACACCCGCTGCTCGACGTGTCGGCGGAGGTGGAGCCGCGCGCGACCTTTCTGGGACGCCTCGGCCTCGACCCCGCGAAGCCCGTCGTTGCGCTTCTCCCCGGAAGCCGGATCAACGAGGTGAGCGCGATCCTGCCGGGGCTGGTGGGCGCGGCCCGGATCATTCACGAGCGCTTGCCGGGCGCGCAGTTCGTGCTCGCGCGCGCGCCGCACCTCTCGGACGAGCTCTTCGCCGATCTCAACGCGCGCGGCCCGTCGATTGCGATGATTGCCGACGCTACTGACGACGTTCTCGCCGCTGCCGACGTCGCGCTCGTGGCGTCGGGCACGGTGACCGTGCAGGCGGCGCTCCGCGAGTGCCCGATGGTCGTCGTCTATCGACTCTCACCGTTGACCTACCGTCTTGGCCGACCCTTTGTGCGTGTCGACACGTTCGCCATGGCCAATCTCGTTGCGGGTCGTCAGGTCGTGCCCGAGTTGATGCAGGACGATTTCACGCCGGACGCGGTGGCCGAACGGGCGCTGCCGCTCCTCGAGGATCGCCGGACGCGCCGAGGCGATGCGCGCGGACTTGCGCGCGGTGAGAGCGAAATTGGGAACGCCTGGTGCGAGCCGGCGCGCCGCTGAGGCCGTACTCGCCGTCGCGGCGAGGAACACCCCGCAACGTTTGGGGTAGACTGCTCAGATGGGTCGCGTCATTCCATTTATTGCCTCTGTCCTCGTCACGTCGGTCGCGAGCGCGACGGTACTCGTGCCGGCGGAGTTCAGCGAGATCGTTGGCGGTTCCGAAATCATCGCTTACGCGAGAATCGTCGATGTGCGTCCGGAGTGGGCCGACGGCCGCCGCTGGATCGACAGTGTCGTGACGGCGGAGGTCGTGTCGTACCTGAAAGGCGGACCTGAAGAGACGATCACGTTCAAGGTCCCGGGTGGCAGGCTCGGCCGCTATCGCAGCGTGGTCGTCGGTGCGCCCGTGTTCGCGCGCGGCGACGAGGCGGTGCTCTTCCTCAAGTCCAACCGGGCGCACGGCGAAAGCCTCCCCGACGTCTTCGGCCTCAATCAAGGCGTGTTCCGCGTCAAGGTCGATGTCCGAACCGGGCAGCGGATGGTCGTCCCACCGCCCGTGCAGGCAGCGCCGCCATCGGTCGACGCCCAGCCGGTCAAGCGTGGTTCGATCGACCGCCGTCCGCTGGCGTTCGAAGCGTTCGGCGCCCGGGTTCGCGAAGCGATGGCTGCGACCCGTAAAGGGCAGCGATGACACGGTTCGCGCGCGGGGCAGCGGCGGTCGCCGCCGTCGTCTTCGTCTTCGTTCTCGCGGTTCCAGCGGCGGCGTATCTGAAGCTCGGGACACGCGTCGGCAACCGGACCGTCAGCCTGCAGTGGCGGCAGTTTCCGATTCGCTACTTCATCACGGACGCTGGCGCTCCCGGCGTCACGCCACAGCAGTTTCAGGCCGCCGTGACGCGTGCCTTCAGCACCTGGCAGGCCGAGGAGAACACCGAGATCTCCTCGACCTTTGTCGGGTTCGTGCAGTCGCCGCCGTTTGTCGAGGACGGCGCGAACGTGATCGGATACCTCTCCCGCTTGAGCCAGGACCGGACCCTCGCGGCGACGACGTTCACCGTCGACGAGACCGACGGTCGCATCGTCGAGTCGGACATCTACTTCAATACGATTTTTCCGTGGTCCACTGCTGAGGCCGGCGGCACAGATCGCTACGACGTCGAATCGATCGCGCTCCACGAGATCGGGCATCTGCTCGGCTTGTCGCACTCGGCGCTTGGCGAGACCGAACTCATTTCGGGCGGACGCCGCGTCATCGCGGCCGAATCCGTGATGTTTCCGATCGCGTTCACTCGCGGCAACATTGCCGATCGCACGCTCAAGGCCGACGACATCGCTGGCATCTCCGACATCTATGGGACGACGACGTTTTCGAGGTCGTTTGGCAGCATCAGCGGGCGCGTCACCAAAAGCGGCCGCGGCGTGCAAGGCGCGCACGTCGTCGCATTCAACCCGAAGACGGGAAAGCTCGTCGGCGGTTTCAGCCTGAACGAGAGCGGTGACTTCGTGATCGCTGGTCTGGATCCCGGGGCGTACGTGCTCCGCGCCGAGCCGCTCGACGACGGCGACGTCAATAGCTTCTTCGATGACGACTTCGAAGTGGATGTCGACTTCCGGGTGGCGTTCTACGAGCGCGTCGTTGCCGTACCGCGGGGCGGCGGGGCGAGGGATGTCGAGATCAAGGTGACCGCCAAGTGACGTGGGCCCGCGAGCGAGGTCCTGTCGCGCTGCGGCTCAGGCGCGGGCAGCGGGTCGCGCGTCGAATCATGATTCACGTGGCGATCGCGCTGAGCGCGGCGGCGCCTGCGGTGGCTCAATCGGGAGGGCAAGCTTCGGTCTCGGGCCCGGGGAGATGGGAACTGACCGGAGGCGGCGTCCTCATCGGTGGGTATGAGCTCGGCGAGCGCAGCGCGGAGCTCACGCCGAACACTGGCTCGTCGAGCTTCGACGAGTTTACGACCGACAACACAGTCAAGCCGGCGTTCGGGCTGCAAGCGCGGATCGGGTTCGTCGTGACACCCGCGCTCACTGTTGAAGGCGGATTTCGCTTTGCCCGCCCGGTCTATGAAGTGCGGATCAGCGGGGACATCGAGAATGCGCCGGACACAACCGCCGAAGAGACCCTGAGTCAGTACCTGTTCGACGGGTCAGTCGTCTGGCACGTCGCGCGCGCGGGCTTTGGCAACGGCCGGGGAGTGCCGTACCTCTTTGGGGGCGCTGGCTACTTGCGCGAGCTGCACGAAGACGACGCGTTCGTCGAGGAAGGCCTGGAGTATCACGCCGGGGGCGGCATCAAGTGGTGGTTCGGGCAGGGCCGTCGTCGGGTCGGCGTGCGCGGTGAAGCCGGCATCTCAATCCGCGATGGTGGGTTCGACTTCAAGGATGGCCAACGCATCGTGCCGACAGTCGGCGGGTTTTTGTTCTACTCCTTCTAGGTCAAGGGTTGGCGCAGGCGGGGGCGGCCCTCACGATGACCGCGCTGACCGAAGCTCCGCTGAAGCTACGGCGGTCCGCCGAAGCCTTGGCGAAGGCGGAAGCCGGACACTCGCATCAAGGGCTGCACCGTGACCGAAATTGCCTTCCGCGGAGTCCGGCTGCAGCGAGGCAGCACGCCGGTGCTTCAGGGCCTCGACCTCGAGGTCACGCAGGGTGAGACCCTGGCCCTTGTCGGGCGCAGCGGTGCCGGCAAGAGCACCATCCTCAAACTGATCAATCGACTGTTGGCGCCCGATGCGGGCGAGGTCGTCGTCCGCGATCGTCCGGTCGCGGCGTGGGACCCGTTCGACCTCAGGCGACATATCGGCTATGTGCTCCAGGAGGTCGGCCTTTTTCCGCACCTGAGCGTGCGCGACAACATCGCCGTCGTGCCGCGATTGCTCGACTGGGACGAGTCGCGGATCGACCGGCGTGTCGACGAGCTGCTCGCGCTCGTCGGTCTGCCAGCCGGCGAATTCGCGATGCGGCGGCCGGAGAACCTGTCCGGTGGGCAGCGCCAGCGCGTTGGAGTGGCGCGCGCCCTGGCCGCCGATCCGCCGATCCTGTTGATGGACGAGCCATTCGGCGCGCTCGATCCCGTCACCCGCAGCGAACTCCACGGCGAGTTTCGAGCCATCCAGTCAGCGGTCCGCAAGACGATCGTCATCGTCACGCACGACATGGGAGAGGCGTTGTCTCTTGCCTCTCGGATCGGTGTGCTTGCTGACGGCGTGCTGGTAGCGCTCGATACGCCGGCGGCAATTGCCGCGGCCGGCGACGAGCGTGTCCGCGCGATGCTCGCGCCGCTCGTCGAGGCGGCAGCGGCGCTCCAAGGACGGCCACGGCCGTGAGAGTGCTGCAGTTCTGGGCCTCGCACCGCGCCGAATTCAGCGGGTTGCTGCTTCAGCACCTGTTTCTCGTCGCCATCTCGACCCTCGTTGCCGTGGCAGTCGGTGTTCCCCTCGGTATCCTGGCCTCGCGGCGGCCGCGCATCGGCGCGCCAATCGTCTGGCTGGTCAACGCGGCCCAAACCGTGCCGAGCCTGGCGATGTTTGGATTCCTGCTGCCGCTGCCGTTCATCGGCGGGCTTGGCGCGCGCGTCGCGATCACTGTTCTCATCGTCTACGCGCTGCTGCCGATTGTCAGGACCACCATTGCCGGGATCCGCTCGGTCGACCCTGCGCTCGTCGAAGCAGGGACCGCCCTCGGGATGACGCCAGGACAACTCCTCGGTCAAGTGCAGCTCCCACTGGCTCTTCCGTCGATTGTTGCCGGCATTCGCGTCGCTGCCGTCATTGGTGTGGGCACGGCGACGATTGCCGCCGCCGTCGGTGCTGGTGGGCTCGGCGAGTACATCTTCCGCGGCCTCTCGATGGTCGATCCGGTTGTGATTCTGGCCGGAGCGATCCCTGCCGCGGCGTTGGCGCTGTCGCTCGACGGTGGGCTGACGCTCGCCGAACGCATGGTGCGCGCCCGGATCGGGGGCCGGCGCGGGCGCGGCGGGTGGCGCACGACGCTCGCCATTGCCGTTGCGCTTGCCGCGGTGGCCTGGATCACCGTCGTCAGCATCCGCACCACGACGCCGATCCGTGTCGGGTCGAAGAACTTCACCGAGCAGATTCTGCTCGGCGAGTTGCTCGCGCAGGCCCTCGAAGCGCGAGGCATGGAGGTCGAACGACGGCTCAACCTCGGCGGCACGTTCATCTGCGATCGGGCCATTCGTTCGGGCGACATCGATGTCTATGTCGAATACACAGGCACGGCGTACACCGCGATCTTCCGACAGCCGCCCGACAACGACTCGCGCCGAGTGCTCGAAGACGTCCGTCGGCGATACGCCGCCGCCGGCCTGACGGTGCTCGAACCGCTTGGCTTCGAAAATACTTTCGCGATTCTGGTGCGTGGCGACGATGCCAGGCGGCTGGGGTTGAAGACGATCGAGGACGCGGCGGCCCACTCGCCTGGCTGGCAGGCGGGTTTTGGCTACGAGTTCCTCCAGCGCGAGGACGGGTTTCCGGGGCTCGCCAGAACCTACGGGCTGAGGTTTCGGGCGCCGCCCCGCGCCATGGACCTTTCGCTCATCTACCGGGCCCTTGCCGATCGACAGGTCGACCTCGTCGCGGGCGATGCCACGAGCGGCCTGGTCGACGCGTTCGATCTGGTGATGCTCGAAGATAACCGGCGGTATTTTCCGCCCTACGACGCTGTAGCGGTCTCGCGAACGACGACCCTGCTCGCGCACCCAGCCGTTCGCGAGACATTGGCGGCACTCGGCGGACGCGTGTCGCTCTCCGACATGCGCGGAATGAATCGTGCTGTCGACACCGAGCGGCGGGACCCGGCCGACGTCGTCCGCGCCTTCCTGGCCGAGCGTCGGTGATTCCTTGCTCGGGTTGGCCCTTGAACAGATACGGCGCTGTGGAGAATGATTAAAGGATGGGTTCCAACAATTCGTTCGGCACACGAACCTCGCTGAGCTCCGGCGGGCAGACCTTTGACATGTTCAGCCTTCCGGCGCTCGAAAAGGCGGGTTTTCCGTCGCTCGGGCGCCTGCCGTTCTCGCTGAAAATCCTCCTCGAGAACCTGCTGCGCCGGGAGGACGCGCGCTTCGTCGATCCCGAAGACATTCAGGCGCTGGCCGGCTGGGACGTGACCTCGAAGGTTCAGAAGGAGATTGCGTTCACGCCCGCGCGCGTGCTGCTTCAGGACTTCACCGGTGTTCCGGCCGTCGTCGATCTCGCGGCGATGCGCGACGGGATCCTCCGCCTCGGCGGCGATCCGCGCAAGGTCAATCCGCTGCAACCGGTCGAGCTCGTCATCGATCACTCCGTTCAGGTCGATTACTACACGGAAGCCAACGCTGCCGACCTCAACGCCCGGCTCGAATTCACGCGCAACCGCGAACGCTACACGTTCCTGCGCTGGGGCCAGGACGCATTCCAGAACTTCCGCGTCGTTCCGCCCGACACCGGCATCGTCCATCAGGTCAATCTCGAGTACCTCGCGCGGGTGATCTTCAAGGAGCAGGTCGACGGACGCCTGCTCGCCTATCCCGATACGCTCGTTGGCACCGACTCACACACCACGATGGTGAACGGCCTTGGCGTCGTCGGATGGGGTGTCGGCGGCATCGAGGCCGAAGCCGCGATGCTCGGGCAGCCGATCTCCATGCTGATTCCCGAAGTCATCGGTTTCCGCCTCGTCGATCGCCTGCCGGAAGGAGCGACCGCGACCGACCTCGTCCTGACGATTACCGAGCGGCTGCGCAAGCTGGGCGTGGTCGGAAAGTTCGTCGAGTTCTTCGGTCCCGGCCTCGAAAACCTGACCATTGCCGACCGCGCGACGCTTGGGAACATGTCGCCCGAGTACGGCGCGACCATCGCGATCTGCCCGATCGACGACATGACGCTCGACTACCTGCGGCTGACCGGCCGCGACGACGCGCAGATCCGGCTGGTCGAGGCGTACGCAAAGGAACAGGGGCTCTTCCGCACCGAGAGCTCAGTGGACCCCGTCTATACCTCGACGGTGGAGCTCAACTTGTCAACGGTCGAGCCCAGCCTTGCCGGACCGAAACGCCCGCAGGATCGCGTCTCGCTTCGCCAGGCGAAGCTCGGTTTCGAGCAGGCGCTCGAGGTGATGCTGACCGAGCGCAAGTCGAAGGTCGTCGCGACTGCCGCGGCGGCACCAAGCGCGACTGCTGCGGCGCCCACGGCGGTCGCCGCCCCGGCGGCAATTCCTCCAGGCCTCGAGGGGCTCACGCACGGGTCGGTGGTGGTGGCCGCGATTACGAGCTGCACCAACACGTCGAACCCGAGCGTGATGATCGGCGCGGGTCTCCTCGCCAGGAACGCCGTGAAGCGCGGGCTCAAGACCAAGCCGTGGGTCAAGACCAGCCTCGCGCCGGGCTCGCTCATCGTCACCGAGTACTACAAGGCGGCCGGCCTCCTCGAGTACCTGGCCGAGCTCGGCTTCAATATCGTCGGATACGGATGCACGACGTGCATCGGCAACAGCGGACCCCTGCCCGAGCCGGTGTCGAAGATCGTCAAGGATCAGAACCTGGTCGTCGCGTCGGTCCTGAGCGGCAACCGGAATTTCGAAGGACGGATTCAGGCGCAGGTTCGCGCCAACTATCTGGCCTCGCCGCCTCTGGTGGTCGCCTACGCGCTCGCGGGAAAGATGCAGATCGATCTGACGTCGGAGCCATTGGGGACCGATCTGCAAGGGCAGCCGGTGTACCTCAAGGACATCTGGCCGGCGGAGCGCGAGATCCAGGAGACGATGCTTCGCGCCGTCAGGTCTGACATGTTCCGCGACAAGTACGCGCAGGTGTTCGATGGTGACGAGCGCTGGCGTTCGCTGCCGGTGCCGACCGGTGAACGCTTCGAGTGGTCCGATGATTCCACCTACATTCGCAATCCGCCCTTCTTCGAGAACCTGACGCACGAGCCGGCGCCGCCAGCCGACATCCGTCGCGCGCGGGTCCTGGCGGTGCTCGGCGACAGCGTGACGACCGATCACATTTCACCAGCTGGTTCGATTCCTGCGGACAGCCCGGCCGGCAAGTACCTCATTGCCAAGGGCGTGGTGCCAGCAGACTTCAACTCGTATGGGGCGCGTCGCGGCAATCACGAGGTCATGATGCGCGGCACGTTCGCGAACATCCGGCTCCGCAATCAGCTGGCGCCGGGGACCGAAGGTGGATGGACGACGCTCCTTCCCGACGACGAGGTGATGACGATCTACGATGCGTCGATGCGGTATCAGGCCGCCGGCGTGCCGCTTCTGGTGATCGCGGGCAAGGAATACGGGTCAGGCTCGTCGAGAGATTGGGCGGCGAAAGGCACGCTGCTCCTCGGCGTCAAGGCCGTGCTGGCCGAAAGCTTCGAGCGCATCCATCGCAGCAACCTGGTCAACATGGGCGTTCTGCCGATGTGCTTCAAAAGCGGCGAGAACGCCTCGACGTTGAAGCTGACCGGCCGGGAGACCTACGACGTGATCGGGATGGGAGAGTCGTTGCGGCCGTCGGGCGACGTGATTGTCCGCGTCACTGACGCGGACGGCGTGTCGCGGGACCTACAGGCGATCGCCCGGATCGACACGCCTGAAGAGCTCGTCGCATTCCGCAATGGCGGGATCCTGCCGTACGTCCTGCGCCAGCTGGCGAAGGGGTAGCCACGGACATCACCGAACGCATCGGGAGGGCCGACGCTGGAGGCGGGCGTGCACCCGGCATGCCGCTGTCGACGGACGTCAAGCGCCAGGCCACCGCGCTCGGGTTCGATCTCTGCGGCATCGCGCCAGCCGAGTCGTTTCCTGAGCTCGAGTACCTGCGCGAGTGGCTCGACCGCGGCTATGCGGGCGAGATGCACTATCTGCATCGATCAGCGGATCGTCGCCGGGATGTACGCGCGGTTCTTCCGTCCGCCCGTTCGGTCATCGTCCTGGCAACGGTCTACAACGTCGAGCGTCCCTACTCCAACGAATCGAGCGCATCCGATCGCGCCGCCATCGCGCGTTACGCCTGGGGAGACGACTACCACCTCGTCATCGAAAAACGGCTGGATCAGCTGATGTCGTGGCTGCGCTCGCGCGCCGGGAGTGGCTTTGAAGCGCGCGCCTACGTCGACACCGGGCCGGTTCAGGAGCGCGTCTATGCGCAGTACGCGGGGATCGGCTGGATTGGCAAGAACACTTGCGTCATCAACGAGGAGCTCGGGTCCTGGATGTTCTTGTCAGTCGTCATCAGCAACCTTGCGCTCGAGCCCGATTCGCCGGCGCTCGACCAATGCGGCACCTGCGCGCGCTGTCTCGACGCCTGCCCGACCGGCGCGCTCGTCGAGCCGCACGTCATGGACGCGACGAAGTGTCTGTCGTATCTGACGATCGAGCTCAAGGGCGCGATTCCGGACAAGGCGCGCGCGGATGTTGCGCACCATGTCTACGGCTGTGACATCTGCCAGGACGTGTGTCCCTGGAATCTGACGCCATCGACGGGAGTGTCGTCCGATGGCGCCTGGCTTCCAAGGTCCGGCCTCGACGGCCCGACGCTCATGGAATTGTGGCAGCGAAGCGACGATGACCTGCGCGCGCTGTTGAAGGGCAGCGCGATGAAGCGGGCGGGTGTCACGCGGCTGCGCAGAAACCTCGCGGTGGCCGTCGGCAACAGCGGCGTGCGCGCCGCGGCCGCGCCACTCGAGGCGCACGACACGCCGACCTGCCGCGATCCGCTGGTTGCCGATCACGTGGCCTGGGCGGTCGAGAAACTTCGTGGGTGATTGCCGATGACCGAGTCCTTTCAGCCGACGCTTCTCGTATCGATGCCACAGCTCCAGGACCCGAACTTTGCCCGCGCCGTGGTGCTGCTCTGCGACTACATGCCGGACGGCGCCTTCGGCCTCGTGCTGAATCGCCCGACCGAGCTCCCGGCCAGCACGATGGTGAAGCTGGAGCCGGCGGTGGGGGAGGGCAACGCGCTTCCGCTCTGCATCGGCGGCCCCGTCGAGCCCGATCGCGGCTGGATTCTGCTCGCCGACGCGCCGGAGGAACCCGAGTACCGCACGATCTGCGAAGGCGTCTACCTCTCGACCTCGCCGGTTCTACTGCGGCGGGTCCTGTCGACCTCTCCCGCGCCCCGGGCCCGTGTGCTCGCAGGCTACGCCGGCTGGGGCCCCGGCCAGCTCGACGCCGAACTCGCCGAGTCGGCGTGGCTCATCGGCAAGATCGACGTCGACCTCGTGTTCGACATCGCGCCCGGCTTGATGTGGGAGACCGCGATCCGCCGGCTGGGCGCCGATCCGTCCTCGTTGCAGAGGAGTCACGGGGTGCACTGACTGCGGGCGGCTCAGGGCTCAGGGCTCAGGGCTCAAGCAAAACCTTCGAGAGCTCGTTCGACGCTCTTGCCTGAGCCTCGAGCCCTGAGCCCTGAGCCTATTTCAGAATCTCAGCAAAGAATTCGACTGCCCGCGGGTCCTTGGACTGACCGAGCCAGAACATCGCCTGCTTTCGCACGGCCGGATTCGTGTGCGTCCGGGCGATGTTGATCAGCAACGGCACGCCTTCGTCCTTGGGCAGCTGGCTGAGGGCGAATACCGCTCGCTTCTTGACCTCGGTGTCCGGGTCCTGGTCGATGCGCTCGGTGATCGTTGCCGCGGCCTTCTGACCGGCCTTCTGCGCCAGCCAGAAGAGCGCCTCTCCGCGAATGCGCGGGCTCGGGTCGGATCGTGCGAGAGTCAGCAGCACGTCGAATGCGCCGGCTTCCCGACTCTGAGAGACGCCGAAGACGGCGCTCTTCTGCACTTCGGCGCTCGGGTCATCCTTCAGGACTCGCCGGAGCGTCGCCAGGCCGTGGGCGCCTCGAGCGTTGCCGAGCCAGAAGGTCACTTTCTTGCGCACCGCTTCGGGCTGAGCCGGCGCCATCAGCCGATCGAGCGCGGCATCTGCCGCTGGATCGTTGTGTAGCGCGATTGCGGTGATCGCGCCGTCATTCGCGCGATCGCGCCGGCCGTCGGCCGGGACGGCAAACGACTCGAGGAGCGTCACGCTATCGGCTGGTCGCACGCCTTCGAGCCATGTGATCGTCCGGCCGCCGGCGTCGAGCTCGCAGTCTTCGGAGAACACGCGAATCCGATCGATCGCGCGGTCGGCGACGCGGAAGAGCACGATCATGCGGTCCGAGCCTTCGAGCCGGACGACCCCGGCCCCCTGCGCGCGCGGCGCGCGTGTCGCCATCGACGTGCCGTCGGCCGCGGGCTCGAGCCGGCACGCGCGGCAGCACCCGTTGCCGTCCGACACGACGTGACCGTCGACCCAGTTCGTGTCGCCGCCGAAGCAGCACATCATTCGTTCGCCGTCGACGACCGGCACGGCGTAGCCGATCCAGAACACGCCGGCCTGGGCCGACACCATCGATCGAAACGATTGCGCGAACGCCGACCCGGCTGGCTGGGTGCTCACCTTCCCGTTGGTGATTCGCGGCTGCTGCGCGGCGATGACGACGCCAACGGCGACGCGACGTCGCGGCCGTCGCGACAACGAGCGCGCTTCCGACGATGCGGCAGGCATTCGGCATGACGGGCTCCTACTTCAGCAGCTCGAGCATGTAGGCCTGCGCCTCTTTGTTGTCCATGTTCGACAGCCGTTTCACAATCTCCGTCTTCATCGCCATGTCCTGCTCTTTGCGGGCGAGGGCGACGAGCGCGGTGGCATTGTCCGAGGTGAAGAGAGAGTTGATCACGGTCCGGCGGATGGCCGGGTCCTTCTCGTTTGCGTAGATCTCGAGCAGCGCGTCGCCGGCCGCCTTTCCGCCCATGACGCCGAGATTCCGGACTGCGAGCCGTCGCAGATCGGGATCCTTCTCGGTCCGCGCGATTTCGACCATCCGGGTGGTGTTGCCGCTGACCTGCATGGCCGACAGGATCTGTCGCTTCACATCGACGGACGTGTCCTTCTGATACATCTGCCAGAGCTCGTCGTTGGCCCCCATTTGACCGAGCTGCCGCACGGCCTCAGCTCGCAGCTCGGGGTTCTGTTCGGTCTGCGCCGCCGCCAGCACGCGGTCTTTTTCGCCGGCCTGGGCGAAGGCGCGCAGGATGCGGCGCTTCACATCGACATCGGTCGACGAGCTGTAGATCTCGGCCAGGGTCGCGCGGCTCTCACGGCCGCCCTGGGCACCGAGATACTGAATCGCGCGGCTCTGAAGCTCAGGGATCGAGCTGCCCTTGGCGATGCTCGTCACGACCTCACGAGCGCGCGGCGTGTTGATCTGGGCCAGCACATACAGCGCGCGACCCTTCAGCCTCGGCGAGGCGGTTCCCGCCAGGAGTTTCTCCAGCAACGGGACGGCCTGCGTCGGGTCGCTCTGGGCGAGCGCGTTGATGGCGATGAGCTTCAGCTCTTCGTCGGCCTGCGCCTGGGCGCCGACCGGCCCGGTCGAGCCTCGGACCTCGACTTCGAGCGCCCTCGCTTCCTTGATGTAGCGGCTGGACGGATAGCTCTTGGTCAGTTCCGCGATCGTGGCGAGCGAGTCGGCGCGCTGGCCGAGACGGTTCTGCGCGTAGGACTTCCAGTAGAGCGCCGAGTCCGCGCGCGCACCCTTCAAGTCAGCGAGACGCGTGAAGTAGGTGACCGCGCGGTCCCATCGCCCTTCATAGAGGGCGTTGTTGCCCTCTTCATAGAGCTGCGCCTGGCGATCGCGCTCGGCCTGCGCCCGCTGAAGCTCGCGGTCTTTCTGTTCGCGCTCCCGGTCGGCGCGCTCGCGCTCGCGATCCTGCTCGTTCTCAGGGCTCCAGCGGAAAGGTCCGCTCGGGCCGATCCCGATCGGACCGGGCCCGATTGGGCCCAGGCCGATTGGACCGGGACCGATTGGACCGGGACCGATTGGACCGGGACCGACTGGACCGGATCCGATGGGACCAGGTCCGATTGACATCGGTCCCAGCGGAACGGGCGGTCCGATCCTCGCGGGCACATCGGGGGTGACTTGCGCGCCGGCCGGCGCGGCAATCGCCAGACCGGCAACGAATGAAATCGACAGGATCTGCTTCATATGAAAGTTCCTCTACAGTCTCGAAACCTCTAACTCTCTAACTTCTAAAGTGATGACCGCTGCTGCGCCCGTGCCTGAACGATTGCCTTCTGCCGCTGCCGGATGTCAGCAGAGACCACACGAACCTTGAAGAGCAGGCTGCGCGATTCGATTCGACGACGCATGTCGTTGAGATCCTTCGACGAGAGCTGCTCCGGGCTGGCCGCGAGATCGACCAGGAGCCGTTCGAGCTCGTCGAGCAAATCCGCGATGCCCGTGTCACCCGTCGACACTGCCGTCTGGCGATAGAGCCGGTTGGCCGCGACGAGCTGTTCAGCACGCGCGCGCTCGTCCGACATGTCGAGCGGACTCTCGTCGTCGGCGCTCACGAGTTCGACGAGCATCATCTGCGAGCGGTCGAGATGGTCGCCAAGATCGACCAGCAGGACGCCCTCGCGCAGCTGGTCCGCGGTTGTGGCGACGGTGCCCGGCGTCGAGCGGGGCAGCAGACGGCCAGCCATGAACGCGGCGCCAATCAGCAGAACGATCGTTGCGAGCGCCGCGACGCGCCCAGGTGACAGGACGAACCAGGACCGCCAGCCGCCACGCGCGCGCGGCAGATTGGGTTCGAGCCGCGCCCAGACCGTGCGCTCGAAGTGCTCGGGCAGCTCGGGACCCGCGAGGGCGCTTTCATCGACCACGGCCAGCACCCGCTGCAGCCGTCGCAGGTTTTCGTGGCACTGCGAACACGCGCTCAGGTGTTTCGCTGCCAGAGCCTCGTCGCTCGCCGTCAGCTCACCGTAGTAGTGAAGAACGAGCTCGTCTTCGGTCAGATGGTTGGTCATGGCCCTGTCGTTGTCCGTGTTATCCGTGTTATCCGTGTTGTCTGTGGTTCTCATTCAGCCGTGGTTTTCTTCCGTGGCCACGAAAGGCTCCAGTGCCGCGCGCATCTTTCGCACCGCCCTGAAGATGCTGTGCTTCGTCGCATTCGTTTTGAGGCCGAGCGATCGGCTGATGTCTTCGATCGAGTTCCCCTCGAAATGGCGCAGGACGAATGCCGCTCGTTCGCGGTGGCTCAAGGTCGACATTGCCGAGTTGATTCGCTCCTGGACTTCCGTGCTCAACATGAGTCGCTCCGGTGTGCGATGTCCGCTGTCGTTGGCCGCGTCGGGGTCGCCCATCACTTCGAGGTCCGCCGAGTCGTGGCCCGATTCCCGATGCGGCCGGGATCGGATCAGGTCAATCGAACAGTTCACGGCAATCCGGTGCAGCCAGGTGCTGAAGTTCGCCCGTGACTCGAAGCGGCCGAGTTGCCGGTACGCCTTGAGAAAGGTCTCCTGCACCACGTCCTCGGCGTCTGAGGGGTTGCCCGTCATGCGATGCGCCAGACGGTAGACGGCCCGGCTGTGGCGCTCCACGAGCGCCCGAAACGCCTCGCTGTCTCCGCCTCTCGCCAGTGCGACCGTGGCGGTGTCCGTTTGCGCCATCCGATTGCTTAGACGGGGGTTGTCGGCGCCGGTTAGGTCCGCCTCACCCGGAAGGTGGCTGGCACCTTCCCCGGAAAGGTGCCAGCCACCTTTTGTGGGTGTGTGCCCGGGGGCGAGGGGGTCGTCCTCTGGAGAGGTCATCCACGGGCTCCAGAATCCGGCTCAGAACTCAGGAGGCGCTCGAGACCCTGCTCGAGGGGGGTCACGACGTACCCCAGGGCGGCGATGGCGGGTCCGCTGTCGAGCGGCCAATCATGACGAAAGATCTCGACGGTGCCACGGGTCAGGAGGGGAGGCCGCCCGGACAGGGTCGCTCTCGCTTCCTCGACGCACGCCAGGGCGGTCGCGACGGCGTAGGGAATGCGGCGCGGCAGAGGCGTTCCGCGCACGCGGCTCAGGACCTCGAAGAGGCGCATCTGCGGTGCGTTCTCGCCGCCGGCCGCGTACTCCTGACCCGGTTCGCCTCGCGTCAGTGCCGCGACATGGGCCGCCGCCACATCGTCGACGTGAGTGAAGGACCACTGGCGATCGGCGCCGATGATCCCCGGCAGCCGACCCTGCACGTGATCATGGACGAGCCTGCCGACCAGGTTGCCTTCGGTGGCCGCGCCGGGCCCGTAGATGACGCCAGGGACGATCGAGATGACGGGCAGGCCCTCGCGTGCCGCCGCGCGAGCCACCTCGAGCGCGACGACCTTGGTCCGCTGATAGTCGTTGGCGGTCAATGCCTGCGTCACCCCGGCGGGTGGACGCGCCAGAAAAGATGATGTGTAGACAAGCCTCGTGATGGCGGCGCGTCCGGCACACGTCGATCACATTCCGAAGCCCGTCGATGTTGATCTCGTCGAACTCGGCACGGCGCGCGCGCCAGATGCTCACGAGCGCGGCGGTGTGACAGATCGCGTCGACGCCGTCAGCTGCGCGAATGAGCGCGTCACGATCGCGGATGTCGCCGTCGAAGAGCTGGCCAGGCAGACGACTGTGGCTGGCTCGGCGCGCAAACACGACCGGCATGTGTGACGCTTGCGCGAGCGCGAGCACGATCGCCCGTCCGACATAGCCGGTGCCACCGGTGACGAGCACTTTCATGGCTGAAGACGCCGAAACGAGCGCCCGTGCGCGCGCCGGCCGACTGATTCCCTGATGATATGCTTCTTGCCCGATGTTCAAGCGTCAGACCACCGGTTCTGTTGTCTGCGCCTCGTGCCGGTCACTGGTTGGTGTCAACGACGACACCTGCTACAACTGCGGACGCCGTAATCCCGGACTGTGGGGTTTCGGGCCGATGCTGCGCACGTTCGGCAACGACCTGGGCTTCGTGTCGCTCGTCGTGTACGGCTGCTCGGCGATCTACATCATCAGCCTCGCGCTCACCGTGGCGTTAGGCGGCAACATCATGGGGACGGGCAACCCTCTGATGATGTTGTCCCCGCACCCAAACATCCAGTATCTCCTGGGCGCGTCCGGGGCCGGGCCGGTGTTCGCGGGTGGCCGGTGGTGGACCGTCCTCAGCGCGTCCTGGCTGCACGGCGGCGTCCTCCACATCCTGTTCAACATGCTCTGGGTTCGGCAGCTGGGGCCCGCGACCGCCGATATCTATGGGCCCGGCCGGATGGTCATCATCTATACGATTGCCGGCGCGGTAGGATTCACGCTCAGCAGCCTGGGCGGGTATTTCATGGGATGGATGCCGATCCCGTTCCTGAGGGGCGCCTACATGACCGTCGGCGCGTCCGCTTCCATCTTCGGCCTGCTGGGCGCTCTCGCCTACTACGGACGTCGCGGCGGGAGCTCGATCATTCGAAGCGAGGCGATGGGTTACGCGATCACGCTCGGGATCATGGGTTTCATCCTGCCGAACGTCGACAACTACGCGCACGGCGGCGGATTTCTCGGCGGCTACCTGGCGGGCATGTGGCTCGATCCGCTGAAGCCCGAGCGCATGGATCATCTCGTCGGCGCCGCGCTCTGCCTCGTGCTGACGGCGCTCGCGATCGTGGCCTCGGTCGTCACGCTGTCATTTTGAGTAGAGATCCACGATCCGGCTGATCGCCCGCTGGCAGACGCGGCAGAAATCGACGCGATCGCGCGTGAACATGATGCAGTCGGCTTGCGGGCGGTAGAGGCCCCGCGCCTCGTACGACGCCCCTTCGAACGCGCCGACCGCGGCCGAATACTTCATTCCGCCGAGCAACTTTTCCTCCTGCTCACGCTGCTCGCGAAAGAGCGCATCCATCTCCTCTTCGGGCGCATTGCGCTTGCGGATCGCGCGGCGCCTCTCCTGGATGGCACGGCTGTGGCGTTCGAACTCCTCCTTCTGCCATGGCGTCGGCAGGGGAGTGCCGGGCGTCACGAGATCCCGCCACTTCAGCGCGGCCGGATCGGCGAGCGCGGTCACGTTCGGCTCCCACGGCTCGGGCTTCTGGTCGACCTTCTGCCCGGTCTCGTAGGCCACGTCCGAGGTGTAGTACTCATCGGCCAGCGCCGCGAAGTGGTGCCCGAATTCGTGGACGAACACATACTCGGCAAACGCGCTGTCGACTGACGCCGTCGCGTGATCGTTGAAGATTCCGCCGCCCCCGTACGTTCGCTCGTTGACGAGGATTTCGACGAACTCGTAGGGCGCGATCGACGCCGCGTCGCGCAGCGCGCGGTTGTCGAGCGTCAGCACGTAGCGTTCGGAGTCGAAGATGTTGTACTCGGCCGACAACGGCGTCCGCCGGAAGACGCCGGCATTGGGCCGGTTCACCCCGCTCTGCGGCGACGGCAGCTCGAGGGCGCGGACATTGAAGTCGCGTTTGCGGCTCTTGAACGGCTCTTCGGCGAACAACGCGTCGATGAGCCGAACGACGTCCTTGCGAAACTTCGGCAGCTCGGCCGCCGTGTAGCCTTCGCTGATGAGGAGCAGATCGACCTTCACCGCCGCCGGACCGTTCTCGAAGACGTTCCAGACCGTTCCTGCATGAGTGGCGAGAGCCGCGGCGTTGACGAAGCGGGAGGCCGGATCGACGTCAGTCGACCAGATGCTGGCGAAGCGATTGTCGGGCTGCCGCTTCTGGAGCGTCACGCGAACCGGCTGCTTCGGCCACGGGAATCGCAGCGACTCGTGAAAGCTCCGATGCGCGGTCCGGACTTCGGCGGTGGTCTCCCACTCGCCGTAGATCGACGCAAACCCGCGGGAGTAGAGGACGCGGTCGCTTGCTTTGTCGCGCACCTCGAACAAGTACTTCCCAAGGTTGGTCGTGTCGACAAGCTGCGTGCGGCTCCCGGCCCACGGGCCGTCGTTGACGACCCGATCGAGCGCCACTATTTCTCGGACGCCGGCTCTCGCGACGCCGGCTCTGCGACGCCGGTCCGCCGGTGTGGACGTAGTCCACGCGCATCGTCTTCTCGAAATCAAATGAAGAGGGGAGCGGCGCGGGCTGTGACGACTGATTCTGCCAGGAAACACCCCAAGACACACCAACGACGAGCAGCGCGAGCCAGATGATCATCACCTGTCCAGTATAATTCGCGCGTGCGCAAACCCGTCGTGCTCATCACCGGCGCTGGCGGAGAGATCGGCCACGGTCTCATCGAACGACTCGCCGGACAGTCTGCCCGAGCCGTCGTCACGCTCGACGTCGCCCGACTCGATTCGTCGATTGCCTCGAAAGTCGACCGCGAGATCACCGGATCGATCCTCGACCGGAGCGTGCTCGAGCGCATCCTGGCCGAGTTCCAGGTGGAGCTGGTGTTTCACCTCGCGGCGCTCTTGTCCACCCGCGCGGAGTTCACGCCCGTCACCGCTCATCAGGTCAACGTCGAAGGGACGCTGAATCTGCTCGAGTTTGCCCAGCACGAGGCCGAGTCGCACGGACGCCCGGTCGTGCTCATGTATCCGTCGTCGATTGCGGCCTACGGCTTGCCCGATCTGGCGACGAAGATCCGGGCCGGACGAGTACGCGAAGACGAGTGGGCGCACCCGATGACGATGTACGGCTGTAACAAGCTGTATTGCGAGCAGCTTGGCCGTTACTACGCGCGCTACTACAAGCAGCTCGCCGCCGAACGGGCGAGTGGCAGAGTGGATTTTCGTTCAGTCCGCTTCCCGGGACTGATCTCGGCTCAGACGGTGCCGTCGGGCGGCACGTCGGATTACGCGCCGGAAATGATGCACGCGGCAGCGCGCGGGCAGCCGTACGCGTGCTTCGTCCGCCCGGATACCAGGATTCCTTTCATGGCCATGCCTGATGGCGTCGAGGCGCTGTTGCAGCTCGCGTCGGTGCCGGCGGAGCGTCTGACGCGGACGGAGTACAACGTCAGCGCGTTCAACCCGTCGGCCGACGAGATCCGCAGCGCGGTTGTGCGATCGTTTCCTGACGCGCAGATCACCTGGGAGACCGACGCGAAGCGCCAGCGCATCGTTGATTCGTGGCCGGCCGACGTCGACGACGGCGCGGCACGACGTGACTGGGGGTTCGCGCCGCGCTACGACTTTGCCACCGCTTTCACCGACTACCTGATCCCGAGGATCAGGGAACGGTATGCGTAGCGCTACCGGCTCACCCACACGGGAGGCGGCGTGATCTCGGCCGCCGGCGTTGGACCCGGATCGGGACGTCCCGAGCCCGTCAACCGCGAGATCGCGCGGACGGTCATGTCGTGGTCGCAGAGAATCTGACACGACAGCCGCGCGCCTGAGACGCCCTTGGCGGCGAGCACCTGTTGCTCTGCGACAGTCGTCGTCATCGGCTCGCCTTCGATGAATTCGACCCGGCACGTGGTGCAGCGCGCGTTGCCGCCGCAGGCATGCAACACGTCGACTTTGGCGTCCTGCTCGATCGCGAGCACGAGCCGCTTTCCGGACGCGACTTCCACGGACGGGAAACCTTCTACGGTGAGCTTAGGCATGTTTGACGGGACCTTATCGAAAACGGTGACTGTTGACTTCGCGAGGCCCGTGTGCGGAAACCGCTCACGCGCTCGAGCGCAACCATCATATCGAAAGTCGTCAACGGTCCCTTCGCACGATATACTCGTCCCACTTGCCAGGCGCCACGGGAGAGTAGGCGCGGCGGCGACCACCTCGGTCGGGCTCGATGGCGATCTCGGACACGTTCAGTACAGATGCACGACATCAGGATCGCCTTGCGGGGGCTCGCCTCCCGCCCTGGCTTCACCCTCATCGCACTCATCACGCTCGCCCTCGGAATTGGCGCCAACGCCGCAATCTTCAGCGTTGTCGACGCCGTGCTGTTGCGACCGTTGCCGTTCGCCGATCCCGATCGGCTGGTGATGCCGTGGGAGTTCAGCGCCGAGGTGCAGCAACGGACCGGATTCGATCGTCTGCCCGCGTCTCCGGCTGACGTCACGGACTTCATCAGCCGCAACACCACGTTCGCCGAGCTTGCGTCGCTGCGCGCCGAGCGCGTGAATCTGACTGGCGGTGGCGATCCAGAGCGCGTCGGCGCCGTTCGCGTGAGCCGCAACTTCCTTGCGACCCTTGGCGTGCGGCCGGTCCACGGACGGGACTTTGCCGATGGCGACGGTTCCGCGGGCCGGGTGATCCTGATCGGCCATGGCTTGTGGCAGCGTCGATATGGCGGCGCGCCTGAGGTCCTGGGGCGCGCGATTTCTCTCAACGGCGAACCTGCGACGATCGTCGGCGTGATGCCGCCGTGGTTCCACTTTCCAGCGGCTGGAGAACTGCCCGCTGGGTTTGGCTACGCGCCGATGCCGGAAGTGTGGAGCCTGGATCAGCTGACGCCGGAACAGCGCCGCAACCGCGGCGGCAAGAGCTTCTCGCTCGTCGGGCGTCTGCGCGACGGCGTCAGCCTGCAGGCGGCCGAAGCCGATCTCGCGTCGATCGCCGCAGACATCGCGCGGGAATTTCCCGCCTCGAACGCCGGGTGGACCGTCCGCGTGATCCCGTTGCGCGAGCAACTCGTCGGCAGCGTGCGAACCGCCCTCGTTGTCCTCTTGACGGCGGTCGGCATCGTGCTGCTGATCGCGTGCACGAACGTGGCGAATCTGCTGCTCGTCCGCGCCGCGTCGCGGCAGCGCGAAGTGGCTGTTCGCTACGCGCTCGGAGCGGAACGCTGGCAGATCCTGTGGCAGCTGCTTGTCGAGAGTCTGATCTTGTCGCTGGCGGCCGGGGTGCTGGGAATCCTGCTCGGGTGGTGGGCTCTGCAAGGCCTGCTGGCGATGCTGCCGGCGGGAACGCCGGCGGTCGCCGAGGCCGTGCTCGACCGCCGCGTGCTGGCCTTCACGGCGGCCGTGTCCGTGCTGACCGGCCTTGTCTTCGGCATGGTTCCCGCGCTTCAGGCAGCGCGTACCGATCCGAGTGAAGGGCTCCGAGAAGGCTCGCGCGGTTCGATCGGAAGTCGCCGCGCCCATCGAACGCGTAACCTCCTCGTGGTCGTCGAAGTCGCTCTGGCGGCGATGCTCCTGATTCTGGCGTCGTTGCTGATTCAGACGTTCGTTC
Source organism: uncultured Acidobacteriota bacterium (assembly GCA_963797625.1). GTDB lineage: Bacteria > Acidobacteriota > Vicinamibacteria > Vicinamibacterales > 2-12-FULL-66-21 > DATBJJ01. The sequence continues at coordinate 70,729 of CAWCQI010000040.1, read as the reverse complement.
GGTTGTTGAACGTCGATACCGGCTTCCGCGCTGACGGCGTGTTGACGATGGAAGTGGCGTTGCCGAGAACGGTGTATGCGGGACAGCGTCCGGCCGAGTTCTTCGAGCGGTTGGTTGGGCGGCTTTCGGCCGTGCCTGGTGTTGACAGCGTTGCAGCGGCCTCGAGTGTGCCGCTGGCGGGGACCGAGAACCTCCGGCAGGTGACTGTCGAAGGGCGCCCGCGGCCCGAGCCCGGAAAGGAAGTCATCGCAGATTTCCGAGTGGTCACGCCCGGTTACTTCAAGACCATGGGTATTCCGCACGTGTCGGGCGACGAGCTGCCGCAGGCAGCCGATTCTCAGCAGTCCACCGGTGCTGCTCATCAACTCGATGATGGCCGACACCGTATTCTCGGGAGAGAACCCGGTGGGCCGCCGGCTCAAGATGACCAGCTATGATCAGGACGCGCCGTGGTACACGATCGCCGGCGTGGTCGGCGACACGCGCCATACGTCACTCGACGGCGCCGTGCGACCGCAGCTGTACGTCCACCAGAACGTCGAGCCGTCGCTGCAGATGATTGTGCTGTTGCGGACGAAAGACGATCCCGCTGGCTACGCGTCGGTCGCGCGCGCCGCCGTCCACGAGCTCGACGCCAACCAGCCTGCCGGCCGGATTCGGACGATGACGGCAGTGGTGTCCGATGCGGTGGCCCGCCAGCGCTTCACGATGTTTCTCGCCGGCCTGTTTGCTGCCCTGGCGCTCGTCTTGTCCCTCGTTGGCCTCTACGCCGTCGTCTCGTTCTCGGTCGCCGAGCGAACCCACGAACTCGGGCTTCGAGTCGCGCTCGGCGCGACGCCGCGCAACCTGCTCGGCCTGGTGCTCTCTGACGGCCTGCGGCTGGTGGGAATCGGTGTCGCGCTGGGGTTGACGACGGCGTTCGTGCTCGCGCGCTTCCTCGAGAGCCAATTGTTCGGCGTCACCGCCCACGATCCCGGCACCTTCATCGTGGTCCCTGTCCTGCTGATCGCCGCCGCCGTCCTCGGGTGCCTGATTCCTGCCCGCCGCGCGACGCGTATCGATCCGATGACGGCACTGCGGACACAATAAGACAGTCGTCAGTCGGCAGTCTTCAGTCGGGAGTCACAGTCGATAGTCTGAGTCGACAGTTCCAGTCGACAGTCTGAGTCGACAGTTCCAGTCGACAGTCTCGCAGTCGACAGTTCCAGTCGACAGTCCCAGTCTTCAGTCTCGTGCAACGTTGTGCAGTCGAATGCTGCCCTGACTGGCGCCTGGAACTGATGACTGATAATAAGGACTGAGACTGCCGACTGAGCACTGACGACTCAGACTGATGACTCAGACTGTCGACTGCCGACTGAGACTGACGACTGTGACTTCCGACTCTCGACTCCCGACTGCCGACTTGTGTCGCCGCCTGTCATGATCCCAGCAAAGCTCCTGACTGCCGCCTACGCCAGCGGCTGGTTTCCGATGGCCGCGGACGGCGAGATTCGGTGGTATTCGCCGGACCCGAGGGGTATCCTGCCGCTCGAGGACCTGCACATCCCGCGACGGTTGGCTCGGGTGGCGCGCCAGGGCAGGTTCCGCGTCGAGATCGATCGCGCGTTTGGCGACGTCATCCGCGCCTGCGCGGCCGACGATCGCGATCCCGACGATCCGGGCAGCTGGATTGACGACGAGATCATCGAGAGCTACACCGCGCTCCACGAGCAGGGGATCGCGCACTCGGTTGAGGCGTGGCGGGACGATCGGCTGGTCGGCGGGTTGTACGGCGTCGCGTTGCGGGGCGCGTTTTTCGGCGAATCGATGTTCCACCGCGAAACCGACGCGTCCAAGGTCGCGCTGGTCGCGCTGATCGACAGACTACGGGCCCGCGGCTACCGCCTGCTCGACACGCAGTGGGTCACCCCGCATCTCGAGCAGTTCGGCGCGGTGGAGATTCCGAGGGCTGAGTATCTGCAACGGCTCGAGCAGAGCCTGCGACTCGATTGCGCGTTTGTCTGAGGCGGCTCGCGTGATTACTTCATGGACTCGTAGGTCTGCCTAGCCGGACTTCGAGTGCCCGGTGAAGGCAGACACTATCTGGGAAGGCTAGTGCACCGTGTACGGCTCGCTCAGCGTGACGGGAGCAATCCTGGCATCGAAGTGCTCGCCGAGCGCCGTCACCATCTGATACGTGCCTTCGAGGATCCCGAAAGGCGTGGGCAATGGCCAGCCGGACGTGTACTCGAACGATTCGCCCGGCGCAAGTGTCGGCTGCTTGCCGACGACGCCAGGACCACGGACCTCATCGATGTGGCCGGCGCTGTCGGTTGCGGTCCAGTGCCGGGTGAGGAGCTGGACGGTTTCGCTGCCTTCGTTGACGATCGTCACCGTATAGAGAAAGAACCACTTGTTGCCCGACGGCTGGGATCGTTCTGGCGAGTACCGCGCGACCACCTGCACGCGTACGCCCCGCGTCGTGGCTTCCGATGTGAACATAGTTCAGCATCATGAACGATTCGCACGCTGACGAGCAAGGCGCGGGTTTGTGCGCCCGGTGTGCGCATGCGCTCGTCATTCGCAACGACCGTGGCTCGCGCTTCTATCTCTGCAGGTTGTCTGCGACCGATTCCCGCTTCCCAAAGTATCCTCCCCTGCCGGTCCGACTCTGCGCCGGGTTCGTGCCGTCGCCCGAAGACGACGACTGCACGGATGCAGCCACGGATCACACGGACAACACGGATCGGGTGAATAAGCGTCTAGACGCCAGTGAATGGCGCCGCGGTTTGCTAGCATTGGGAGGTGTATGCACGCCATTGAACCCGCGCGGCTGAAACCGGACGTGACGATCCGCTCCTTGCCGGCGGATTCGCCGGCCGTCGAGACAGACGACGCGCAGACGTCGCATGCCCCACTGATCACCGGACGCGCGCTCGTCTTCTGGGATCCGATGACCCTCCCAGGCACAAAGTTCGCGAAGAAACTCGACGCCATCGATACCGATCAGATCACGCCGGCCGCCGACTGCGTGTCCGAGAGCCTCGAGACGCTCGACGAGCGCTGGAAGGCGGGATCGTTCCGCTACCTGATGCCGGACTTTCGCGCGCGCGTGCACCGCGGCGAGAACTTCGTCATCGCGGGCGATCGCTTCGCGATTGGATCATCGCGCGAGATGAGCCCGGCGGGCCTCAAGGGCGTCGCCGAGGAAGCCGGCCTGCAGATGGTCATCGTCTGCGGCCAGAACATGGGCGACATCTTCCGGCGCAACAGCTTCAACCTCGGTCTGCACGTCGTCCAGAGCCCGGAGGCCGTCGCTGACGCCCGCGATGGGGACGAGTTCACGTTCGATCCGCTCTCGAGGCAGCTGCGAAACGTCACGCAAGGCAAGGCGTACGATCCGGTCCCGCTGTCGCCGAAGGAGGAAGAGATCCGCAGAAGTGGCGGTATCTTCGCGGTTGGCCGGCGCGAGTTCCGCAAGTCCGTCCTGACGCGCCCCGTCGTGGACTGGCCCGAGCCGCACGCCGCCGCGAAAATGACGACGACCGAGCAGATCGTCTGGGCGCATCGCGTCGACAAGGATCTTCGGCCGGCCGATCTGACGCCTGGCGCGACGCTGCGCGTCTACGCCGATCTCCTCCCGGCCTCGGACGGTACCGCACCGTTTGCGATTCACACGTTCAACCAGATTACCGGGGGCCGCGCCATCTATCCGCGGCAGGCGGCCATCGCCAACGATCATTTCGTCTTCACCGGCGTCGACGCCGACGACAAGCAGACGGGCATCGGTCGCGAATTCGCGCGCCTGCACGACATCGCCAAGCCCTACTATGCGACCCCTGGCGACGGCATTTTCCATTTCTACTTTCCGGAGCAGGGCCTGGTCATGCCCGGGCAGTTCATTCCCGGCGCCGACTCGCACAGTCGCGCCTATGGGGCGTACGGCGCAGTCGGGATCGGCGTCGGTTCGACGACGCTCGGGTTCGGATGGTCGACCGGCTACATCTACTTCACGCTCGCCAGGCAGCGCCGGGTCGTGTTTCGCGGCCGGCTGCAGCCGTGGGTCAGCGGCAAGGACATCGTGCTGGAACTGCTTCGGCAGTGGGGGGCCCGACAATCACAGGGCATGTCCGTCGAGCTCGTCGACGCCGACCGGCAGCTGCCGATCGCCTATCGGAACACGATTGCGAACATGATGGCCGAAGCCGAGGCGCAGAACGGCATCTTCGCTCCCGATGACATCACCTATGCGTGGTATCGGCAGAAGGGCATCACCGAGCTGCCCTATCCGGCCCTGACTGCCAGGCCCGGAGGCCGTCTACGAGATCGACGAGATCGTCGACCTGACGGCCGTGCAGCCGATGATCGCCAAGCCGTTCAGTCCCGGGAACGCGTTTCCGGCGCTCGAGGTCGCGCGCGAGCGCATCACGTTCGACAAGGCGATGATCGGGTCGTGCACGAACGGCAGCTACGACGACCTGCTGCAGGCGGCGCTCGTGCATCCGGGCGGCGCGCGACCACGGCGTCAAGAAAGTGGAGCGTGAGCTGGCAGTTTTTCCCGGATCCGGTGGCGTCGGCCGGCAGATCGAGCGGCCAGATCCGCGGCTCGGCGGCGAATCGATCGCCGAGGTCTTCCGATCGGTCGGTGGCGGCATCCGCCAGTCGTGGTGCGGCCCGTGTTTCGGGCAGGGACCGGACGCGCTGACCGCAGGGCAGCGCGCGATCACGTCGTTCAATCGCAACTGGCAGAACCGGATGGGATTCGGCGGCGAAGGCTATCTCGCCAGCCCCGCGGTCGTCGCCGCATCGGCGCTCCTCGGCTTCATGGCGCCACCCTCCGAGCTCGGGCTCGTCTGGGAGCCGGAAGCGTTCGGCGTGTGATGCTCGCCCTCATTCGACTCGATCTGAAAATTCGCCGAACTTCGCTTCGACATACAGAGGAAATGATGGATTGGATTGCCGACCCGCAGATCTGGATTGCCCTCGCCACGCTGACCTTCCTCGAGATCGTTCTCGGGGTCGACAACATCATCTTCATCTCCATCCTGTCGGGAAAGCTCCCCATGGAGCAGCAGCCGAAGGCCCGAAGGCTCGGCTTGCTGGGGGCCATGGTGACGCGCGTCTTGCTCCTCTTCTCGCTCGCGTGGATCATCCGGCTGACCCAGCCGTTGTTCACCGTGACCGGCACGGACATCTCCGGCCGCGATCTGATCCTGATTCTCGGCGGGCTCTTTCTGATGGCCAAGAGCACGCACGAGATCCACGAGAAGCTGGAAGGCGAGGAAGGCCACGCCTCGAGTCGCGTGGCGGCATCGTTTACCAGCGTGATCATCCAGATCATGCTGCTCGACATCGTCTTTTCGCTCGATTCGGTGATCACGGCGGTTGGCATGGTCGACGAGCTGTGGGTGATGGTCACCGCGGTCATCATCGCGGTTGGCATCATGATGTGGTCGGCGGAACCGATCAGCGCTTTCGTGCACCGGCATCCGACCGTCAAGATGCTGGCCCTGAGCTTCCTCCTGCTGATCGGGCTCTCGCTCCTCGCCGAAGGGTTCGACCATCACATTCCAAAGGGCTACATCTACTTCGCCATGGGCTTCTCGGTGTTCGTCGAGGCGATCAACCTTCGCATCAGGCCGAAGGCCGCTCCGGTCCATCTTCACGAAGCGTACGTGTCAGTTCCAGAGTCAAAACCCACTCAGGCCAAGGCCAACTCCAGAGGAGCATCGAAATGACCCGCATGGCGACTTTGATTGCGGCGGCGCTCGCAGCCTCCGTGCAACTTTCCGCACAGGCGCCTGCGAAGGGTTCTCAGCCGCCGGCTGGCCGATCAGCCCAGGTGCCATTGGGACCCAACCAATGGCTGATTGATGCCGGCCACTCGGCCGCCAGCTTCAGCGTGCGGCACCTGATGGTCGCGACCGTGCGAGGCCAGCTCGGGCCGATGACCGGCACGGTCGAATACGACGGCAAGGACGTGCGGTCGGTCAAGGCAGACGTGACCATCGACGTCAGGGCGATCAATACGCAGAATACGCAGCGAGACCAGGATCTTCGCGGTTCCGACTTCTTCGACACCGCCAAATATCCGACAATCACGTTCAAGTCCAAGCGTGTCGATCCCGGCGCGGAGGGTGCGTTCAAGCTGATCGGCGACCTCACGATTCGCGGCACGACTCGAGAGGTCACGCTCGATGTCGAGGCCCCGGCGCCGGTGACCAAGGGGATGAGAGGCATGGTCACGGGCACGACCGCCACAACACGGATCAAGCGTCTCGAGTATGGGCTAAAGTACAACTCGATGGTCGAAGCCGGTCCGGTCGTTGGCGACGAGGTGACCATCACCATCGATATCGAGATCGGGCGGCCGTCACCGCCCGGCATCGTTCAGTGACAGCGATTACCGATCCGGCTGAAGCCGGACACCGATCAGACACGATGACCAATATGTCCATGTCATTCGTGCCACTGCTGGTGGCCCTGTTGCTGGCACTCGAGCCGCCAGCAGCGGCGCCGAAAACGGCGATTCTCGTCGAGCTCTTTACCTCCGAAGGCTGTTCCAGCTGTCCTCCGGCTGATGCGCTGCTCACGCGGCTGCTGCGCGAGCAGCCGGTCGTCGACGTCGAGATCGTTCCGCTCTCGCTGCACGTGACCTACTGGGACCACCAGGGTTGGAAAGATCCGTTCGCCTCGAAAACGTTCACCAGCCGCCAGGAGGCGTATTCGAAGATCTTCGGCGAGGGTCGCCTCTACACGCCGCAAATGGTCGTTGACGGCCGCGACGAGTTCAACGGCAGCGACGAGGCGGCGGTTCGACGCGTCGTCGCTGCGGCAGCCGCGCGTCCCCACCTGCCGCTGCGCGTCGATGCGCGCGCCCGCGGGGCGGCCGTGCGGCTGTCGATCGATCTTCCCGCCGCGCCCGACGGCGCCGAGCCGATTGACGTGCTCGTCGCGCTGACAGAAGACGATTTGAGCTCGGTCGTGCGCCGCGGCGAGAACGGCGGTCGCACGCTCACCCACGTCGCCGTCGTCCGCACGCTCGAATCGCTCGGTTCGCTCGAGCGCGAGTCATTCGTCGCAGATGGCCAGCTGGCTCTGGATCGCAGGTGGCAGACCGGCAAGATGCGGGCAGTCGCCTGGCTTCAGGGACGCCGCACGCGGCACGTCTACGGCGCCGCCACCGCGCCGCTAGGTACAATGACCGCACGTGGTTAGCCTCCTTCTCGGGCTACTGCTCCTGTCCCAATCCGCGCAGACGACCGCCGCTCCGGCGGCGGCCTACGTCCCCGAGCGCGTCTACGACACGCGCCGTCAGGCTTTTGCCGATTTCGAGAGCATGCTCGCCGACATCGCCCGGGCGGATGTCGTCTTCGTCGGCGAGCAGCACGACGATCCCAACACGCACCGCCTCGAAGCGGCGATGCTCGATGGGCTTCGCCGCCGCCGCGTGACGCTGGCGCTGTCGCTCGAGATGTTCGAGCGGGACACGCAGGGCGGCCTCGACACCTATCTCTCTGGCGGCATCGCCGAGGACGAGTTTCTCAAGTCATCACGACCGTGGCCCCGCTATGCGACCGACTACCGGATGCTGGTAGAGATGGCGAAAGCCAACGGATGGCCGGTGATCGCGGCCAACGTTCCGAGACGCTATGCGTCGAGCGTGGCCAAGACGGGACTGACGGCGCTCGACACGCTCGTCGCCGACCGAACGGTCATGGGTCGCGGCGGACCTGCGCTGCCCTCGGGACGCGTACTTCGATCGGTTCGCCAAGACGATGAGCGGGCACGATGGCGCCGGTGATGCGCAGCAACAGACGACCGAGCGTTACTATTTCTCTCAGTGCGTCAAGGACGAGACGATGGCCGAAGCGATTGCCACTGGCTTCGACCAGTACAATCGCAAGCTCGTCGTGCACGTCAACGGGGCGTTCCACAGCGACTTCGGCCAGGGGACTGCCGAGCGCGTGCGGCGGCGGCTGAACGGCCGACGCGTCGCCGTCGTCTCAGTGCTGCCGGTCAAGGATCTCGACGCGCTCGCGCCGGCCGGCGAGGACCTGGCGCGCGCGGACTATCTCGTGTATACGGTCGCGGAACCCAGGAAGTAGATCCCGCTCACCTCAACCGATCGGGCATGTCGGCGACGACGTAGGCGATGACGGCGATCGCCGCGGATGCTTTGGCCATGTCGACCGGATCGATCTTGTCGACGGTATCAGCGGCGGTGTGGTGGATCAGAAAGTAGTTGCCCTCGACCTCGAGCGACATCGCTGGCAGTTGGCCGGCCTCGACGCTTGGTCCGATGTCCGCGCCGCCGCCTGACGAGCCGATCCGGTCGACCTGAATCGGGCGGAGCAGGCCCGCAATCTGCTCGATGGTGGCGCGCGCGGCCGAGCTCCCGGTGAAGCCGAAGCCCGTCGGACGGAAGACGCCGCTGTCGGATTCGAGCATCAGGACGTGCTTGCCGAGCTCGGAGCGATAGCGGTCGAGATAGGCACGTCCGCCCGCCAGGCCGTTCTCCTCGTTGGTGAAGAGCACCAGCGCGAACCGTGCGACGAGGACGCAGATTCAGCTTCTTCATGAGGCGCAGCGCCTCCCACGTCACCACGCACCCGCCACCGTCGTCGGTCGAACCCGTCCCGACGTCCCAGGAATCGAAGTGTCCGCCGACCACCACGACTTCGTCGGGGCGTTCGCGACCGCGGATCTCGGCGACGACGTTGGCCGAGTCGGCGTCGGGAAGGAACTTCGCGTCCATTTTCAGCCGGACGCGCACTTTCGTGCCCCTGTTCTGCATGCGCTGGAGGCGCTCGGCGTCCTCGACCGCGATTGAGGCCGCGGGAATCTTCGGCACGCCGTCGGCGTAGCGAAGCGCTCCCGTGTGTGGCGTGCGCAGGCCGGGTGGTCCGACGGCCCGGATCAACATGGCGACGGCGCCAAGCGCTGCCGCCCGTGACGGGCCGGCGGCGCGGTATTGGACGGTTTCGCCGTAGGTCGTGAACGGGACGTTGAACAGCACGATCTTGCCGCGAACGCCTGGGCCCGCGGCGTCGAGCTCGGCAAACGAACGAACCACGAGCACCTCGGCTTCGACGCCACCGGCGGGCGTGCCGACGCTGTTGCCGAGACCGAGCATCGCCAGCGCGGATCGATGAGGCGAGGTGATCTCGACGCTCTCGTGCCCGCGCACCCAGTGGGGCACTTTTACGGGCTCGGCGCGGACATTGTCGAGGCCGTCTTTCTTCATTTCCGCCACGGCCCACTTGATGGCATTTTCGAGCGCCTCGGATCCACTCAGCCGGTGACCGAAGGTGTCGCCGAGCAGGCGAGGCGTTCCCACGCGAACTGACTGGAGAGCGACTCGGAGATCGAGCCGGGCGGCGCTGCCGCGATAGTCGTCGAGCCAGCTGGAGGATTGCGCGAATGGCGCCGGTGCGGTGCAGCAGAGCAAGGTCAACAGCGAGAGCCAGCAGCGGCCCCCGCGTCTTGGTCGGCGTGATGTACATCAGACGGGTATTCTATAGCCATGCCTCCGGCCGCCGAGATTGCCGTCCGTGGTACCGCGATCGTCTATGCGCTCGGGGAGGGCGCGTCGGTGACCGTCGGCCGCGTCGCGCAGTGTGAAATCCACATCGATGACCAGGCCGTGTCGCGGCGTCACTGCACGCTGACCGTGCGCGAGTCGGCGCTGGTCGTCACCGATCTCGAATCCGCGAACGGCACGTTCCTCAACGAACAGCCGGTCAAGTCGGCGACGGCGCGGCCTGGTGACCTGATTCGCGTCGGCTCGACGGTGCTCGAGTACCGCGATCCCGACGGCGCGCGGCGCGGGCGTGGCACGGCCAGGGTCGTGGCCGATGCCGACCGCGAGATGCAGTCGGTCATCCGGAAGCGGATCGAGCCGGCCGACTATCGAGTGGTTGTCGTCGGCGACGTCCGCGCTTCCTGCCGTCTCGCTGCTGCAGCGCGCGCAGCGGCATCTCAAGACGCTCCACCGCGTGTCCGAAGTGCTGGCCGGCGCCCGCGATCTTCAAGCCCTGGCCGATGCCGCGCTCGAAACAATCCTCGACGTCACCGCCGCCGATCGAGCGGCGCTGGTGCTGCGCCGCGACGGCACGTCAACCGGAGAGGCCGACGTCGCGGCCGTCCGTCTGAGGAGTCCCGAGCGGGCGCGTTCACGCTGAGCCGCACCATCGTGGCCGACACGATTACGAAGGGCGTCTCGACGTTCGCGCGGGACGCGAGCGTCGACGCACGGTTCGCGAGCGGCGACAGCGTCATCGGACAGGGCATCCGATCGGTGATGTGCGTGCCGCTCCGGACGACCGACGAGGTTCTCGGCGCGCTCTACGTCGATAGCCAGAGCGGCCCCGGCCGCTTCAGCGAGGAGGATCTCGAGCTCCTCGCCGCGATCGGCAACCACACCGGCGTGGCGCTGCACCGCGTGCGCCTGCTCGGCGAGATCGAGCGGCTCCTGCTCGACACGGTCCGCGCCATCGCCGCGACGATCGACGCGAAGGATGGATACACGCACCGCCACTCGGAGCGCGTCGCGACGCTGGCCAGCCGGATCGCCGCCGAACTAGGCCTCGGCGCCGATCAGCAGGAGCTGGCCGAGCTCTCGGCGCTGCTGCACGATGTCGGCAAGATTGCCGTGCCCGACTCGATTCTCAACAAGCCCGGCCGCCTGACGGTCGACGAGTTTGCCGAGATGCGGAAGCATCCCGCCCATGGCGCGCGCATCCTCGCCAATATCAAGAGCCCGCTCGTGGCGGCGGTGTTGCCGGGCGTCCAGTATCACCACGAGAAGTGGGATGGTTCCGGATATCCCGAAGGGTTGAGCGGCAGCCGAATCCCACTTCTCGGACGGTTGCTCGGCGTCGCAGACTTTCTCGACGCGCTGACGTCGGCGCGCGCGTATCGCGAGCCCAAGCCGCTCGGCGATGTCGTGCAGCTCATCGCCCAGGGCGCGGGCGTGCAGTTCGATCCCGACATCGCCGAAGCCGTCGTCCGCCTGCATGCTCGAGGCGCGCTCAACGTCGACGACGAGACCGGACGCTAGGGAGTTAGAGCGCTCGAGCATCCGATGAATCCAGACTGCTGCTGTCGATCGGCCTTCTGCCTTCTGGCCACGCTCGGAACGCTCGGCGTCCATCCGCCGATCGCGGTTCGATTCCACCATCTGCACTACCGTGTGCCGGATCCTGGCGACGCGTTGGGCGACGCGGCGGAGGCGTTCGAGGGGACGCGCACGATTCTTCAGGGGCTCGGTGTCGGCGTGCGCGTCGGCACCCAGTACGTGCTCTTCGATCGCCAGAGCGGGACCGACCCGCGCAGCAGCCGCCGCAGCGCCCCGGACGCCTACCTCCAGGCGGCTCGGTGGCTGTCGGGGAAGGGGATTGTCGTGGAGCCGGCCTCGCTCGCTGACACTGCCGTGGCCCGCGGATGGAGCGATGGGACGCTCGATCACGTGGGCTTTGCCGCGAGCGATCCTGCGCTGGTGCTTGCCGCGATCAAGACGAAGCCCTCGACCGCCAATGCCGATCGCGCTCGTTTCACGCTCGCCTCGGGGCTCGGCGTCGAGATCGTTCGCGATACGACCCTGCCGGACGTGTGGTGGTGTCCGATGCACGTCGACGTGCGGTCGCCGACAGGCGGGTCGTGCCCGATCTGTTCGATGGCCCTGGTGCGTATCCCTCCACCTCGGGTTGGCGAGTACCGCCTGGATGTCTCTCTTCTGCCTCGGCCCGGCGGCGGGTCGTCAGGATTGACGATGGTCGTTCGCGACCCTGACACGGGTGAGCGCGTGTCGCGTTTCATCGAGGTGCACGAGCGTCAGCTGCACCTCTTTATCATCAGTCGCGATCTGACTCGATTCGCCCACGTGCACCCGCGGCGCCGAGAAGACGGAACCTTCGAGCTGCAACACGACATGGCCGCTGGCGAGTACATGCTGATCGCGGACTTTCTCCCGGCTGACGGCACCGCGCAGCTGGTGCAGCGTGCGGTCGTGACCCCAGGCTACGCGGGCCCGCTGTTTGCGGCGGCGGCGCTGCCGACCCCATCCGCGTCCCCTCAGGAACAAGTCGCCGGCGGGCTTCGGATCCGACTCGAGAGCGACGCATTGCGGCCTCGTCGCGAATCCCTTCTCCGATTCCTTCTCTCTGACGCTGATTCCGGACTTCCCGTAACCGATCTTGAGCCTTATCTTGGCGCGGCCGGCCACATGCTGATCGTCAACAGCGATCTCTCGTCGGCGATCCATGGCCATCCGGAAGGGACTCGCACCAGCGGCCAAGTCGTCACGTTCGGATCAGTGTTTCCAGCGCCGGGTACGTACAAGTTATGGGTGCAGTTTCAGCGCCGCGGCCAGGTCGTCACGGCCTCGTTCGTGGTCACGATCCAAGAACTGTGAACGTGACGCGGCAGCCCGGTGTAGCTGGCTGCGCGCTGACGATCGCATCGGGCGAGAGGGCGAGAGGCGTCCGCAGCCGGTAGGTGGTCGGGAACTCCGGATCGTAGCCGCGGATCCAGACGACGATCTCCCGGTGGCCGTTCGGCTGTGTCACGGCAATTCCCACCGTACCGTCTTTCTCGAGAACCGGGCGAACCGCGATCAGCGTGCCTTCAGGCGCCGGTCGATCGCCACAGGGAAGCGTCACCTCGCGCGACGGTCGGGGCGCTTCGTCAGCCGAACGCGACTTGATGATGGGCAACGCGTTCTTCGACGTATCCGCCTCAGTCCCCTTCGGCGCGCCGCCGTCGGCCCACGCGGCGACGAGCGCGATGTCGAAGGGCGACAACGACGGGTCGTTGCTGAAGTCGCCATAACCGCGGACGGCCTGCCATTTTGGCATCCGCCGCGTCATGACCTCTTCCTTGATGGCGCGCGCCCACGGCCGCGCGTCCTCATACGTTGCCAGCGACATCGTGCCGCGAACGCCGGGGTAGTGGCAGCTGACACAGCGGGCAGCGATCACGCGTGAGATGTCGCCCGTCCAGGTGACGCGAGTCTTGATGGGATCGTGGGCGGAGACGCCGACGGCCGCGGCGACGAGGGCGAGCCCGGACGCCGCCGCGATCGACGCGCCGGCAGCGCGGATCGCGTGGCGTCCGGAGCTCAGGGTCATCGAATCGGGTCAGCCGCCTGCGGCGGAGGTGGCGCGACGGCCGGACTGAAGAGGAGGCCCGTGTACTGCATCTCCTCCCATGTCTGATCGCCCCACTTGACGGTGACTTTCGGGTCCGGGTTCGATTTGTTCGCCGCCGAGTTGTCGTACCACGCGCTCGACACGAGCCGCGATCCCTTCGGGATCTCGAGCGGGCTCGGTGAACATGTAGTAGGTCTGCCAGTTGAAGTCGTATGTCGGCACTGACAGGATGTTCTTCTTCGTCCCATCCGGCAACTCGAGGACGTACTCCCACTTCTTTCCCCGAACGTGCGTGTGGGGGAAGATGCCCCACACGACCGCGTCGCTCACAAACGAAATGTCAGCATCGACACGGACGTCGGGAGAGCCGGCCGGCAGCGACAGCGTGCCGTTGAAGAAATGCGTGACGCGGACTTCTCTCGGCGACGGATCCTTCGAGAACTGGAACCCGATCTTCGTCCGATCCTTCGCCGCCTTGCCGTTGGCGGTGTAATGCATCTGCAGCTCGATCACGCCGCCGGGTTCGAGCCGAATAGCGGTGCCCGGACGGAGGACCTGCGGATTCGTGCCTGGCGCGTAGGTGGCCAGCATCCGGCTCGGCGTCTGATCCTCGCGCTGCGGCCGAGTGCCCTGTTTGGCGGGCGGCGGCAGGACCATCTGGTCGCGATTGGGCCGAAGAACAGGCGGACGCTTCATGTCGGGCGTGGCCCGATAGAACGCCAGCGCGTGGTGCACCACTTCACGGTTTCCGGGCCGCAGCTCGATCGCCTGAATCCACTTCGCTTCGGTGAAGTTCGTCGGAATGTAGAAGTACCTGGTACTCGATGACCCCGTCGGCCGGCACCGCGTACTCCTCCTGCATTTCAAACACGACGTCCGGCTTGCCCATCGCCCAGCCGTCGGGATAGACCGGCGTGGGCGGCAGGTCCTTCGGATCACCCTTCGGCGCGCCGGCCGCCGCCCAGCGAACGAGCACCTCTTTTTCTTCGGGCGTCAGCCCGCGCTCGTTCAGGAACGTCCCTTTCGGCGCCGCGGCATGCCAGGGCGGCATGTGCCCTTCGCTGACCTCGTCGCGGATGTCCTTGGCGTGCGGCCGGACGTCGTCGTAGGTCAAGAGCGACATCGGCGCAATTTCGCCGGGGCGGTGGCAGGACGTGCAATTGCGAAAGAGAATCGGCGCGACGTCTTTCGTATAGGTGGGTTTGGACGGTGCGGCCTGTTCGGCCGAAAGACCAAAGCCGCCAAGCGACAGGGCAGCAATGCCCGCCAGGAACCAGCCAGTCGTCTTCATTAGAGCCTCTGCAGAAAGGAGATAGTCAATTCTAACGCCGAAAACGGACGGCTAGCCGTTGCCGTTCGGGATATTAGACGTAAGGAACGGGCTCAAGGCTCAAGGCTCAAGGCTCAGGGAAGAGCCTTGAGCTCCAAGCCGTCCGACTAGGATCGGAGCGCTCTTGCCTGAGCCCTGAGCCTTGAGCCTTGAGCCGGTCTTTGTCACAGCGCCACCCTGTGGAACCCGCTGTGGAGGTAGTTCATCGTCTGCACGGTCAGCATGACGGTGAAGTCGCCCTTGCTGCGCTCTTCGGGGCCGGGCAGCCTGAGGTTCAGCTCATTGGCGCGGCGGATCATGTTCTCGATGACCTGGTCGATCGTGTACTGGTATTCGCCGGTCCACGATGCGACCATGCGGCGGACGTCACGGCGGATGCGGGCGATGAACCGCGCCGCTTTCATGTTGCCGGCATACTCCGGGGCGTCCGAGAACAGCTTGCGTAGATCCCGATCGTAGAAATGCGGGTGGTCGACGCCGTAATGACGCCGCTTGCGTTCGTAGTGCGCGCGCAAGGTCTTGCGCAGGCTGTGCAACGGTTCGACTTTGCGGCGCGTGCGCACGACGGTCGGTTTCCCGGCGAGCTCACGCATCAGCGCGTCCATATATTCCAGCTTTTTGAGCGCCGGCCAGTCGGCGTAGCGATTCCGCCAGTCGGACTGCGGATTGAGCCAGACGGCAAAGCTCTCGGCGAAGTCTTCGTCGGGATGGCTCTGCGCGTACCAGCTGTCCAGATGCAGGACGAAGCTCTTGCTGTACGGCTTCGGCGTGTAGTACTCCGGGTACTGCATGTACGACGGACCGAAGATCTGCTGACGCCGGCGGCGCTGCCGCAGCTTGTAGGCGTTGTCGATCGCGTGTCCGGCCTCGTGCCGGAGGATCTTCATGCACCACTCCGGCGTTCCGCCCTCGACTTCGAGCATCTGGGTTCGCTCGAGTTGCGCCAGCCGGGGGTGGGCCAGATAGAAGGGGATCGCCACGCCCGGGACCCCATCGGGGGAGAACCATTCGGCCGATAACCAGAAATGCGGCTGAAACGTCAGCCCCCGGGCATCGAGCTCCGCCTGCAGTTCGCCAATGCGGGCCTCGAGCGGGCTGCCCTCGATCGTAACGCCGAGCTCGGAAATCTTCAGATCCAGCAGCTTGTCATCCGGCCAGCCCGCCCACTCGTCGGGTGGAATCAGGCGGTCGGCGACCGGGCGCTTCCGGGGACGGGACTGGGTGGGGACCAACTCGGCAGACATCGCAGTAAAGCAGTGTATCCGGGGAGGACCCGAACTCGAAGTCTGGGCCGTGTTTACAGCGTTCTTGGCGCTGTGGTATACCCGCAGCGCCGATCGCACCTCTCGAGGAGGCTTATGAATCGCGTGCGCCGTGTTGTCGTCGCCGTCGCCGTGGGTGCCGCGCTCTCAGGAATCGCTCAGGCTGCGCCACAGACGCAGAGCCAGCCGCCGACCGCTCCGCCGCCCACGACTCAGCCGCCGGCCACCGCCGCCACCAGCGCCGGCCGCACCGCCGACGACTCCTCCGCAGAAGCCTGACGAGCTCCCCAACTACGACGAGACCGTCGTCGTCACTGGCTCGAAGGGCGAGGTCAAGCTGGTCGACGCCGTGCCGACGATGAGCGTGATCACCAGCCAGACGATTGAAACCGCGCCGTCGGCAAACTTTGCCGAGCTGCTGCGGACGATCCCCGGCGTCAACATTACGCAGGTCTCGGCTCGCGACATCAACGTGACCAGCCGCGCGGCGACCGGAACCCTGGCCACCGGCCAGCTGGCGCTGCTCGACGGGCGGACGCTCTACCAGGATTTCTTCGGGTTCGTGATGTGGGACTTCCTGCCGGTGAACTTCAACGAGGTCAAGCAGGTCGAGGTGATCCGCGGGCCGGCGTCGGCGATCTGGGGCGCGAACGCGCTCTACGGCGTCGTCAACGTCATCAGCAAGTCGCCACGCGAGTTGAAGGGGACGAGCGCGACGTTCG
Organism: uncultured Acidobacteriota bacterium; assembly: GCA_963797625.1. Classification (GTDB taxonomy): domain Bacteria; phylum Acidobacteriota; class Vicinamibacteria; order Vicinamibacterales; family 2-12-FULL-66-21; genus DATBJJ01. The sequence continues at coordinate 54,282 of CAWCQI010000040.1, read as the reverse complement.
GATTCGGTGGATTCGATCGGCCGGACGCGGACGCGGGATCGCTCTGGTATCTCAGCGGCACATACGCTGACGCGCCGAACGAGCGTTGGTCCTACAAGCTGTCGGGCGGCGGCTACTCGCAGGACGCGCTGGCCCGGCCGACGGGCAAGATCCCGTGTGACATTCCGTCGGTCTGCACGGTGAACACCACGGTCTATCCGCCCTTTGCCAACCAGGGCACGACGCAGCCGAAGTTCGACGCGCGCGTCGACTACGACTACCAGGACGGGCGCCAGCTCTCATTCTCGGGCGGCGTCGCTGGCACCGACGGCATCATGCACTCCGGCATCGGTCCGTTCGACATCAACAGCGGATCGGTGATGAGCTACGCGAAGGCCAGCTTCAGCAGGAAGGCCCTGCGCGCAGCGTTCTACACCAACATCCTCAGCGGCGACGCCGACCAGTTGCTGACGCTCGGCCTCAACGGCGCGCCGATCACGTTCCAGTTCGACACGACGACGATCGATTTCGACCTGTCGAACGTGCAGACGTTTGGCAAGCACGTGGTGAACTACGGCGGAAACCTTCGATTCAACAGCAACGATCTGTCGATCGCGCCGGACGCCGACAACCGCACGGAGTTTGGTATCTACGGGCAGGACGAGATCTTCCTGGGCGACCACCTCCGTCTGGTCGCCGGCGGGCGCGTCGATCGGTTCGATTTCATCGACGACTTCGTGTTCTCCCCGCGCGTCGCCGTGCTGATCAAGCCGGATAAGAATCAGACGTTCCGCATCTCCTACAACAAGGCCTACCGTTCGCCATCGGTGATCAACAACTTCATCGACCTGATCATCTCGCAGCCGGTCAATCTGCGCCCCTCAACCCGGCCTTCCCGAGCACGTACCTGCTTCCGGTCAACATCGTCGGCAACACCGAGCTCGAGGTGCAGTCGCTCGACGCGTTCGAGGTCGGGTATTCGGGCGCGCTGGCAAATGGCCGCGCGATTGTATCGGCGGCGTACTACATGAACTGGCTGAAGAACGACATCCTCTTCACGCAGCCGCCGGGGGCCGTCTACACGGCGGCCAACCCGCCGTCGAACTGGCCGTTGCCGCCGATCGTTCATCGCGGCGCCTCGCCCAGGCAGGGCATCTTCCTGCCGTCGCAATTCACGTATCTGAACTTCGGCGAGAGCACGAGCCAGGGCATCGAGCTCGGCGTGAACGCCTACGTCAACAGGTATGCGAGCATCTTCGCCAACTACTCGTACCAGACCGATCCCGATCCGAAAGACTTTCCGCTGTCGGAGCTGAACCTGCCGCCAAACAACCGCTTCAGCGTCGGCGGAAACTTCACCTACAACACACTTCTCTGGGGAACATCTCGATCACCTATACCGACGAAGCGTTCTGGCAGGACGTGCTCAACGATCCGTACCATGGCACGACCGAGCCGTACACCCTCGTCAATGCCGGCGTCGGATTCCGATGGCTCGACGACAAGGTCACGACCTCGCTCAAGTTCGTCAACCTCGCCAATTCGTCCGTGCAGCAGCACGTGTTCGGCGACGTCACGAAGTTTCAGATGGTGGGGGAGATTAAGGTTCAGTTTCCGAGATAGAGCGGTTCAGGAGGTTCAGGGTTCAGGGTTCAGAGGTTCAGGGTTCAAGGTTCATAGGTTCGAGTAAGCTGTACCTGAACCTCTGAACCCCTGAACCCTTGAACCTCTGAACCCCTTGAACCTGACAATGATCCGCCTCATCGCCCTTGACCTCGACGGTACAGTTCTCGACAGCCACGGCCAGATTCCCGAAGCAAACTTCGCGGCCATTGCACGCGCCGTCGACGCCGGCGTCGAGGTGGCGATTGCGACCGGGCGGCGCTACGAGTTCGCCCGGTCGATTCTCGAGCGGTTGCCGGCGCCTCTGACCCTGATCCTCAGCAACGGCGCGATCGTGAAGCGTCACGGTCAGGCTGGCAGCGAGACGCTGATGCGGCGGCTGCTGCCTCGCCAGGCGGCGCGCGCGGCGCTCGGCCGCGCCCCTGGGCATCGCGCCAGCGCGGCCCTCATCTTCGACCGCCCGCTGGCAGGGCAGGTGGTGTTCGAATCCATCGACTGGAACGATCCCCGGCACCAGCGCTTCTATGAGGCGAATCGCCCTTTCGTCAGCGAGCAGTCTCCGCTCGAGGATGCCCTGACCGAAGACCCGGTGCAGATCATGTTCACGGGTTGTTGCCTGCCGATGCGACGGCTGTTCGACGATCTGCGCGCGGCCGCCACCGAGGATGGGGCTGACTACTCGGTCGCGCTCACGGAGTACGAGCATCGCGACTTCTCGCTGGTCGACGTCATGCAGGCGGGTTGCTCCAAAGGCGCTGCCCTTGCGGACTGGGCCAGCCGTCAGGGGCTGTCGCCGAGCGAGGTGATGGCGGTCGGCGACAACCTCAACGATCTGGAGATGCTGGAATTTGCCGGCACGCCGGTCGTGATGGGAAACGCTATCGACGACCTGCAGACGCGCGGCTGGAATCGCACCGCAACCAACGATGAGGCCGGCGTCGCAAAGGCGATTGAGACGTTCGTCTTCGCAGCGGCGTCATAGTGACCGGGGTCAGATCTCGATTTTCTCGTTTACGTGCCTCTCTGGTGCCACGGATCACACGGACAACACGGATCGCTTTATGCGATGGCTTCGAGGCTAGAACCTGTCTCATGATCCCAAGGCAGTCGAGCAGTGCGAGCGAGCGCAGCGAGCGAGCCACGCGACCGGAGCGCGCCGGCGAAGCGGCCGCGCGAGGAGCCGTGTCGGGGAGTCCGAGGGGCAAAGCCCCTCGGGAAAGCAATGAGCATATGCCTGGCGGACTGAGGGGCGGGCTTCGGATGCCGCGATCGGAGGCGGCTCGTGGCCGCCGGTCCGACGCGGCTCGTGCCGCCGATCCCTCGGGCCCGCCCAAAAAGAAGCTCTCGGCCGAGGCGGCGTGGCGCGAGGCGCGTGCGCTGATCCTGGCGCGCAAGGGTCGGCTCGCGCTCGGCCTGGCATTGATGCTCGTCAACCGCGTCGTCGGCCTCGTCCTGCCCGCCACGTCCAAATACCTGATTGACGACGTCATCGGCAAGGGCCGGGCCGATCTGCTCATGCCGCTGGCGTTCGCCGCCGGCGCCGCGACCATCGTCCAGGCGGTGACGTCGTTCGCGTTGTCGCAAGTGCTGGGTGTTGCCGCGCAGCGGGCGATTACCGACATGCGGCGGCGGATCGAGGCGCATGTGGCCCGCCTCCCCGTACGCTATTTCGACTCGACGCAGGCCGGCGTCCTGATCTCGCGGATCATGTCGGACGCTGAGGGCATTCGTAACATCGTTGGCACCGGCCTCGTCCAGCTCACCGGCAGCATCGTGACCGCCGTGATCGCGCTCGGGATCCTCTTCTACCTGAACTGGTGGCTCACGCTCGCGACGCTTGGGGCGCTGGCCGCCTTCGGCGGCGCGATGGCGCTCGCCTTCAACCGCCTCCGGCCGCTCTTCCGCGAGCGCGGGAAGATCAATGCCGAGGTGACTGGCCGGCTGAACGAGACGCTCGGCGGGATCCGGATCGTCAAGACCTACACCGCCGAGAAGCGTGAAGAGCTCGTCTTCACCAAGGGCGTGCATCGCCTCTTCCGCAACATCGCCAAATCGATCACCGGCGTCTCGGCAATCACCGCGTTCTCGACCGTCGTCGTCGGCGTGATCGGCGTCATCATGATCGTGATCGGCGGCCGGTCGATTCTCTCGGGCGCCATGACGCTCGGCGACTTCATTTTCTATCTCGTCCTGACCGGTCTGATGGCGGCGCCGGTCGTGCAGATCGCCTCGATCGGGACGCAGATCAGCGAAGCGTTCGCCGGGCTCGACCGGATTCGCGAGCTCCTCGAGATGCATACCGAAGACGACGAGGACAGCGCGAAGGCGGCCGCTCGGTCCGCTCGACGGCACCGTGGTCTTCGAACACGTCAGCTTCGAGTACAACGCCGGCGTGCCGGTGCTGAAGGATGTCAGCTTCGACGCGCCGGCCGGGACGACGACCGCGCTGGTTGGGTCGAGCGGATCGGGCAAGAGCACGCTGATCAGCCTGGTGATGGCGTTCAACCGTCCCGCGTCGGGACGAATCCTCATCGACGGGCGCGATCTGACGACGATCAGGCTGCGCGATTACCGCTCCCAGATCGGCGTGGTCCTCCAGGACAATTTCCTGTTCGATGGGACCGTCGGCGACAACATCCGCTACGGTCGCCCCGAGGCGACCCTCGAGCAGGTGCGCGAGGTCAGCCGCATCGCCCACGCCGACGAGTTCATCGACGGGTTCGAGAAGGGCTACGACACGGTGGTCGGAGAGCGCGGCGTCAAGCTCTCGGGTGGACAGCGGCAGCGCGTCGCGATTGCCCGCGCGATTCTCGCCGACCCGCGCATCCTCGTCCTCGACGAAGCCACGTCGTCGCTCGACAGCGAGAGCGAGGCGCTCATCCAGGACGGCCTGCACTCGCTGCGCCATGGCCGCACGACATTTGTCATCGCGCACCGCCTGTCGACAATCCGCAGCGCCGATCAGATCCTCGTCCTCGAGCACGGCGAGATCGTCGAGCGTGGCACGCATCAGGAGCTGCTGGCCCTCGGCGGCCGCTACCGCACGCTCTATGACCGGCAGTACAACCTCGAGACCGACCGCTTCATCAATCCCGGCGAGGACTTCACGCCTGAAGCGCCCAAACCGCGCGCGGTGGTCGCCACGCGGCTCGGATCGGGCGCTTTGACAATGCTGAATGCTGAGTGCTGAATTCTGAATTAAACTGGGAAGTTCAACGTCGAACTTCGGAATTCACTTCAGCATTCAGCATTCAGCATTCAGAATTTCCAATGCCTCAATTCATCTACACCATGAAGGGTCTGGGCAAGGTCCATCAGCCCGACCACGTCGTTCTCAAGGACATCTGGCTCTCGTTTCTTCCCGGCGCGAAGATCGGCGTCCTCGGCCTGAACGGGGCGGGGAAGAGCAGCCTGTTGCGCATCATGGCCGGGGAAGATCAGAGCTTTGTCGGTGAGGCGTTTCCCGCCGAGGGGACGAGCGTCGGGTTTCTGCACCAGGAGCCGCGGCTCGATCCGGCCAAGACGGTTCTCGGCAACGTCGAAGAAGGGGTGGCGGAGATCCGCGCGCTGCTGACGCGCTACGACGAAATCAACGCGAAGTTCGGCGAAGAGATGTCTGCCAGACGAGATGGACAAGGTCCTCGCCGAGCAAGGCAAGGTTCAGGATCAGATCGAGGCGGCCAACGGCTGGGATCTCGACTCGCGCCTCGAGCTGGCGATGGACGCCCTGCGACTGCCGCCGGCGGACGCAGATGTGACGACGCTCTCGGGTGGCGAACGCCGGCGCGTCGCGCTCTGCCGGCTGCTGCTCAAGTCGCCCGATCTGCTGCTGCTCGACGAACCGACCAACCACCTCGACGCCGAATCGGTCGCCTGGCTCGAGCGGTTCCTCAAGGACTACCAGGGCACAGTGGTCGCTGTGACGCACGACCGCTACTTCCTCGACAACGTCGCCGGCTGGATTCTCGAGCTCGATCGCGGTTCCGGTATCCCGTGGGAGGGAAACTACTCGTCCTGGCTCGATCAGAAGCAGAAGCGTCTCGAGGTCGAGGAAAAGACCGAAAGCAAGCGGCAGCGGACGCTGCAGCGGGAACTCGACTGGATTCGCCTGTCACCGCGGGCGCGCCAGGCGAAGGGGAAGGCCAGGCTCAACGCCTACGAGCAGCTGCTGGCCGAGGAGACCGCCCAGAAGGTCGAACAAGTCGAGATTTACATCCCATCAGGTCCTCGTCTCGGCGACGTCGTCGTCGAAGCGCGTGGCCTTCGGAAGGGTTATGGCGATCTCCTGCTGATGGACGACGTCACCTTCACGCTGCCTCGCGGCGGTATCGTCGGCGTCATCGGGCCCAACGGCGCCGGTAAGACGACGCTCTTCCGGATGATTACGGGACAGGAGCAGCCCGACGGCGGGACCCTCAGGCTCGGCGAGACCGTCAAGGTCGCGTATGTCGACCAATCGCGCGACGCGCTCGCTGCCGACAAGAGCGTCTGGGACGAGATCACCGGCGGCAACGACGAAGTCGAGCTCGGCAAGCGGAAGGTCGCGTCGCGCGCGTATGTGTCGTGGTTCAACTTCAAGGGCCGCGATCAACAACGCAAGGTCGGCGCCCTTTCGGGCGGCGAGCGCAATCGCGTGCACCTGGCCAAGCTCCTCAAGGCCGGCGGCAACCTCCTGCTGCTCGACGAGCCCACCAATGACCTGGACGTCGATACGCTGCGAGCGCTCGAAGAGGCGCTGCTGGCGTTTGCCGGCTGCGCGGTCGTCATCAGCCACGATCGCTGGTTCCTCGATCGCATCGCCACGCACATGCTCGCATTCGAAGGCGACAGCAAGGTCGTGTGGTTCGAGGGCAACTACCAGGACTACGAGGCCGATCGCCATCGCCGCCTCGGCGCGGAGGCCGATCAGCCGCACCGGATCAAGTACCGGAAGCTGACGCGGTAGAGGCGGCTCTAGGCTCTGGGCTCTAGGCTCTAGGCAAGAGCATACAGACCTCAGTCGAGAGGCTCTCGGGACTGAATGATCTTCCTAGAGCCTGAAGCCGAGAGCCCAGAGCCTATACAATCTGCCAGCGTGCGTCTGCCCCCAGCCCGCACGCTTGCTGCCACTCCTCCTGCTCGTCTGCGCGAGCTGTTCGGACAGCGGCCAGCCCGGCGCCCGCTTTCTCTCGATCGCAACCGGGGGAACCGGCGGGGTCTACTACCCGTACGGCGGCGGCCTCGCCAAGATCCTCAACGAGAATCTGCCGCAGGTTCGCGCGACGGCGGAGGTGACCGCGGCGTCGGTCGACAACCTCAAGCTGATTCGTGATGGCCGAGCGGACATCGCGTTCGTGCTGGCCGACACGCTGGCAGATGCGGTCGCGGGCCGAGGAGCGTTCGAAGGCCGTCCCGTCCCGGCAGTGAGCCTTGCCGTCCTCTATTCCAACTACACCCACATCGTGACCACGGCTTCGAGTGGTGTCGCGTCAGTCGGTGACCTCCGCGGCAAGACGATCTCGACCGGCTCGGCGGGCAGCGGTACGGAAGTGATTGCCATCAGGTTGTTACGGAGTGCCGGCCTCGATCCCGACCGTGATGTCACGCGCCAGGCGCTCGGCGCGACCGAGTCGGCTGGTGCGTTGAAGGACGGCAAGCTCGCCGCGTTCTTCTTCAGCGGCGGCCTGCCGACGGCCGCCGTCCAGGATCTGGCGCACAGTCCCGGCATCACGCTCCGACTCATTCCGAGTGGCGACCTCCTTCCAGCGCTTCGGCGGGACTACGGCGAGCTGTACTTTCCGCTGACCATTCCGGCCGGCGCCTATCGCGGCGTCGACGGCGCGATTGCGGTCGTCGGAGTGGCCAATGTCCTGGTCGTCAATCGTTCGATGCCTGACGATCTCGCCCACGACATCACGCGCGTGCTGTTCGAGAAGAAATCCGAGCTCGCGGCGATTCACCCCGAGGCCGCTCAGTTGTCGCTCGAGCGGGGCGCGGCAGGATCTCCAGCCCCGTATCATCCGGGGGCGTTGAAGTACTACGCCGAGCAGAAACCCACGCGACAGTGACCTGCCAGAAACCCAATCGGACCGCACCCGACTCCTGATACGCTCTCTCGCGCGTGGTGACGGAAGCCCTCGAACCCTTTCAGGAATCGCAGGGACGTGCGCTCCAGGGACGACCTCGTCGCGTCGCGACGGTGCTCGCGATCGGACTGTCGCTCTATTCGCTTTACTGGGTGCTCTTCATCGTTCAGCCCCAGGTCTATCGCGTCAGCTTTCTGCTCGTCGCGCTCGTTCTGATCTTCATCCTGTTTCCCGCGCGGCGCGGTGCTTCTGGCGCGGTCCGTGGATCAGATTGGATCCTTGCCGCCGCCTCGATTGGCGCGCTCGCCTGGCCAATTGTTGACTTCAGCCGCTTCGTCTACCGCGCGGCCGACCCGCTACCGGTTGATGTCGCCCTCGGCGGCCTGACGATCCTTCTCGTCCTCGAGGCCACGCGCCGCTCGGTCGGATGGATCCTGCCGGCGACCGCAGTGGGCTTCATTGTCTATGGGTGGGCGGGGCCGTGGTTCGACCGCATCGGCTTGGGCCTCATCGCTCATCGTGGCTACGAGCTCGATCGTCTCATCGGCACGCTTTACATGACGCTCGAGGGAATCTTCGGCGTTCCTCTCGACGTCGCGTCGACCTACATCATCCTCTTTACTATCTACGGAGCAGTCCTCGAACAGTCTGGGGCCGGCCGCTTCTTTATCGACTGGTCGATGGCCGCGATGGGAAGATCTCGTTCGCCCGCAGCGCCCGGACGGACCGTGACCGTCGCGGGCTTCTTGCTCGGCACCGTCTCGGGGAGCGGCGTGGCCACGACGGTCATGCTCGGATCGGTGGCGTGGCCACTGCTGCGAGGCGCGGGCTATCGACCTGAGGTCGCCGGCGCGATGCTGTCGGCGGCGGGCATCGGCGCGCTCATCTCGCCGCCAACGCTCGGCGCGGCGGCGTTTCTCATCGCCGAATTCCTGAAAATCTCCTACCTGCAGGTTCTCGTGATGGCGACCATCCCGACGATCCTGTACTACCTGTCGATCCTGCTGATGATCGAGGCGGATTCGCGCCGCCTTGGCGCCAGCGGTGAGATGGCGCAGGCGGAGCGGGCGAGCACACTCTTTCGCACCCACGGCTACCACTTCATTTCGCTCGTCGCGATTGCCGTCTTCATGATCGCCGGCCTGTCTGCGTTTCGGGCGGTGTTCTGGGCCACGGCGCTGGCCTTCGTATTGAGCTTCCTCCGGCGAGACACTGCGCTGACGCCGAAGCGGCTGGCCGCGGCGCTCGAGGGCGGAGCGGTTGGCGTGCTCGGTGTCTGCGCCACCACCGCAACCGCCGGCATCATCGTCGGCATCGTGACCCTCACGGGCCTGGGCCTGAAGATGTCCGGCCTCATCGTCGCGCTCGCCGGAGGCCACCTCTTTCCGACCGTGGTGTACTCGGCCCTCGCGGTCTGGATGCTGGGCCTTGCCGTGCCGGTGACCGCTTCCTACATCATCGCGGCGGTCATGGTCGCGCCGGCACTCGTGCAGGCGGGCGTGCCCAACGCCGCGGCGCACATGTTCATCTTCTACTACGCCGTGCTGTCTGAGGTCAGTCCGCCGACCGCTCTCTCGCCGTTCGCGGCGGCGGCGCTCACGGGTGGCAACCCGTTCGCGACGATGATGCTGACGTGGAAGTACACGCTGCCGGCGTTCCTCGTGCCGTTCATGTTCACGCTGACGCCCGAGGGTCTGGGCATCCTGATGCACGGAACGCCGCGTGACATCGCGGGAGTGACCCTCAGCGCTTCGGCCGGAATCGCCGCCCTCGCTGTGGCGCTCGGGGGCTGGATTCGCCATCGGGCGTCCAGCGTCGAGCGCGGTCTCGCCGGCGTTGCCGGGGCCCTGCTTTGCTATGCCGCAGGGCCAGCGGACCTCGCTGGCCTGGCGCTTTTGGCTGTGGTGCTGTTCTTGCACTTTGGTAGGCATCCCGTGAAAATCCGGGGCTGATCGAAGTCGGTAAGTAAGCTTAGAGTCAAACACTTAGCGGGAACTGGCGAGCGGCGAGCTCGCCGCAGCGGGTCGGGTGGGGCCACTTTACGGCAACCGGAAAATGGCAAGACTGCCAATAATTGTCAATCGATAAAGGTGCGGAGATGACTTCTTTAAAAGCGGGCCAGGCACGGAGCGAGTCGGGCTTCACGCTGATCGACATGCTCTTCGTGATCGCGATCATCGGGTTGCTCTCGACGCTGGCGATTCCCGGTTTGATGCGCGCGCGTGGCGCCGCCCAATCCGCCTCGGCACTCGGGACCGTGCGAGTGGTGAACAGCGCGCAACTGAGCTTCGCGATCACGTGCGGCTTCGGCTTCTACGCGCCTGATCTGCAAACGCTCGGCAAGAAACCGCCCTTGGCAGCGGAGGCGTTTCTGGCGCCCGAGTTGTCGGCCGGTCCGACGTTCATCAAGAGCGGCTACAGCTTCAGCATGGGTGGCCACGGCCGTCCCCGGCGCACCCGCGTCGTGCAACGGCCTCGCGGCGGGCGCGACGGCGGCAGGCTACGCGTTCGTGGCCGATCCTCTGGATATCACGCCACCGGCGCGCTACTTCGGAACGAATGCCGACGGCACGATATTCGAGGACGCTGGCGAGCTACCTGGCGACCATGCCTGAAATCGGGGGCGCCTCCCGGAGGCGCGCCCATCAAGTAAGCCGTACGGGCCCCGGCGTAGCGCGCATGCTCTCTGGAGGGGCGCGCGCAGCGCCGGGGCCGCTCCCCGCGCTCGTTCAAAGCACCTTCCCGACCAACCCTTCCCATCTGTCTCTTCTGGTATCGTTACTCGTTGTCGCGCCCGCGCTGGCGGGGCATGGACCGAGCCCGCGTACGCGGGCGATGGCAACTCGAGGGGGAGGGTGACTGATGCGCATGGGTTCCCGGCATGGCTGCCGATTACTTGCGGCTGTGCTTCTTCTGCTGTTCACCGCGGCTGCGGCGTCCGCCCAGACCATCACCACACCGAAACAGCATTTCGGCTTCGATATCGGCGACGACTATCAGCTCGCCACCTACACGCAATTTGTCGCCTACTGGCAGAAGCTCGACAAGGAATCGGAGCGAATGAAGGTGGTCGAGATCGGCCGCACGGCTGAAGACCGGCCGCAGCTGATGGCCATCATTACGTCTCCCGAAAACCACAAGAAACTCGATCGCTACAAGGACATTTCCCGCCGGCTGGCGCTCGCCGAGGGCCTTACCGACGAACAGGCCCACGCGCTCGCGAAAGAAGGCAAGGGCGTGGTCTGGTTCGACGGCGGTCTGCACGCCACCGAAGTGCTCGGCGCGCATCAGCTGATCGAAACGGTGTATCAGCTCGTCAGCCGTTCTGATGCCGAAACGACGCGATTCCTGAACGACCTGGTCATCCTCGCCGTCCACGCGAATCCCGACGGGATGGAGCTCGTGTCGAGCTGGTATATGCGCGAGTCGGATCCGGCAAGGCGATCGACGGCGCTCCTGCCTCGGCTGTACCAGAAGTACATCGGGCACGACAACAACCGCGACTTCTACATGTCGACGCAGCCCGAAAGCACGAACATGAACCGCGCGATGTACATCGAGTGGTTCCCGCAGATCATGTACAACCATCACCAGACCGGACCGGCCGGAACGGTGATGTTCGCGCCGCCGTTCCGCGATCCCTTCAACTACAACTTCGATCCGCTGATTCCTGCCCAGCTCGATCTGGTTGCGTCAGCCATGCACAGCCGCTTTGCCGCGGAAGGGAAGCCCGGCGTCACGAGCAAGAAAGGCTCGAGCTATTCGACGTGGTGGAATGGCGGGCTGCGGACGACGGCCTACTTCCACAACATGATTGGCCTGCTCACCGAAACGATTGGGAGTCCGACGCCGACGAGCATTCCGTTCATTCCGGCGAAGCAGCTGCCTGACTCGAACCTGCATTTTCCGATCGAGCCGCAGGTCTGGCGCTTCCGGCAATCGATCGACTATTCGGTCACCGCCAACTACGCCGTCTTCGACATTGCGTCCCGCAACAAGGAGAACTTCCTCTACAACATCTATCAGATGGGCAAGAACTCGATCGAGCGCGGCAACCGCGACAGCTGGACCGCGACGCCGCGACGGGTCATCGCCGCGGAGACGGCAGTCGGCGGTCGCGGCCGGGGTGCGGCAACGGCGGGCGGTGATGAACCGGACGGCGGCGGCCGCGGCGGCCGCGTCGGCTCGCCGGAGGAGTTCAAGAAGCTTCTGAGGGATCCGGCGACTCGCGATCCGCGAGGCTTCATCCTTCCTGCCGATCAGCCTGATTTTCCGACCGCGACCAAGTTCGTGAACGCGCTCATCAAGACCGGCGTCACGGTTCATCGGGCGACAGGCGCCGTTCACGGTCGCTGGCAAGAGCTATCCGGCCGGCTCTTACGTCGTCAAATCCGCCCAGGCGTTCCGGCCGCATGTCCTCGACATGTTCGAGCCGCAGGACCATCCCGACGACATCCCGTATCCCGGCGGCGCGCCGACGCGGCCCTACGACAACGCCGGTTGGACGCTGGCGTATCAGATGGGGATCAAGGTCGATCGCGTGCTCGAGGGCTTCGAGGGCCCGTTCGAGAAGCTGAACGGACTGCAGAAACCGGCGCCCGGCAAGGTGACGGCGAGCGCGTCGGCAGGGTACACGTTCAGCCACGCCGTCCAATGATTCGTTTGCGGCGGTCAACCGGCTGATCGCGGCGGGCGAGGACGTGTCGTGGGTGACGTCAGGGCCGCAGCAGGGAGCGTTCTTCGTCGCGGCCAAGGCGTCAACCGCGGCGGCCGTCGGAAAGCTGGCGACGGATCTGGGACTCAACTTCGACGGCGTGCCATCGCGTCCCACCGGAGACACCATCAAGCTCCGCAAGCTTCGCGTGGCGCTCGCGGATCAGTACGGCGGCTCGATGCCTTCGGGCTGGACTCGCTGGCTGCTCGAGCAATTCGAGTTCCCGTTCGAGGTCGTGTTTCCGCAAGCGCTCGATGCCGGTAATCTGGCGGCCCGCTTCGACGTCATCATCTTTCCGTCCGGGGTGGGCCCGGCTGCTCCTGCCGCTGGGCGTGGAGGCCGTGGCGGCGGCGGTGGCGGTGGGGGCGGACGCGGCGGGGGCGCCGTGGCGGGCATTCCGGCCCAGTATCAGAGTCAGCTCGGAGCCTACTCGGTGGCTCAGACTGTTCCGGCGCTCAAGAAGTTCCTCGAGGACGGAGGCACGATTCTCGCCGTCGGGCGCTCCTCGATGAACCTGGCGGAGCTGATGGAACTGCCGGTTGATAACCACCTGATCGAACGGTCGCCGGATGGCACGTCGCGTCCGCTGCCTGCCGAAAAGTTCTATGTCCCTGGCTCGGTGCTCCGCGTGACCGTCGACAATTCATCACTCGTGGCGCACGGCATCACCAACCCCCTCGACGTTTTTTTTGACAATAGTCCCGTGTTCCAGCTCGAGCCCCGGGCCGCGTTGCAGGGCATCCGGCCTGTCGCCTGGTTCGACAGCCCGGCTCCGCTCAGAAGCGGGTGGGCGTATGGTCAGGGATATCTGCAAGGCGGCGCCGCCGTGGTCGACGCGCCGGTCGGGAAGGGCAGGCTCGTGCTCTTTGGTCCGGAGATTACGTTCCGCGCGCAGCCGCACGGTACGTTCAAGTTTCTGTTCAACGGGATCTATCTCGCCGCGCGGGCGCCAGGTCCGGGAACGGCGACAGACAGCGCGCGGTAACGAGGCCTGCTCAGGGCTCAGGGCAGGGGCTCGAAAGGCTTGACACCGCCTTGAGCCCTAAGCCCTGAGCCGTCTTGTTCAGCGGCGCTTGCGGGCGGTCTTCCTGACGGCGCGCTTCGTCCGTCTGACCGACCGTCTGACCGTCCGTCTGACCGCCTTCGCCTTGGCTCTCTTGACCCTCCGTACCGTCCTCCTGACGGTCCTTTTCACCCTGCGCTTGGCGACCTTGACCCTCACCGTTTTGCGGGCGCCGCCGGTCGCCTTGCTGGTGGTCCGGGCCGCCCTCTTTACAACTCTCTTCACTCTCCTCGCCGTCCTCCGTACCTTGACGATCGCTCGCGCGGCAGCGACCTTGGCCGCGAGACCCGCGGTGGCGGTTTTCTCGGCGGCGCCGCCGACGGCGGCGACGGTGGCCGAGCCAGCCGACTTCGCGGTCGAAACCGCCGACGTGGCCACGTTCGCTGCAGCGCCGGCGGCACCCTGCGCCGTGTCAGTGACGGTGCGCGTGGCGCTGCCGATGGCGCTGCCAACGGCCTCCGCTGTGCGCGTCAGCGCGTCGTCTCCCGGTGTGTCATCTCGTTCGTCGGACATAGATGCTCCCTTCGCAGACCATATTTTTGGCGCAACCGGCACGGCTGTCGCGTTCGTAGTGCATGGTTGGCGTGGTTGTCGTCGGATTTCACGATGAACTGGCCACCTGCGGCAGTAATGCGGAACGCGTGTCGCGCATACTAGCAGAAGACGCGGCGCAAAAGCGCAACGAAGTGAAGCCAACCTACAGATACAACAGCACGGGTGCTGGACGCGCTGGCCGGCCATGGACTCGTCCCGCGCCCAGACACCTCGCCGCAGCAGTTACGGGATGCCGTCCGGGACCTCTACCGCTACGAAATCAAGCGGCTCCGCTTGTCGCTCCTCGACGGCCACATCGCCAAGCGGGACTACGCCGACCACGTCGTCGCCCTCCGGCGCAAGTACCCGCTGCTGTCGGTGCCGATGGAACTGTGGGTGAGCCGGGCGGAGGATTAACATACGCGTATGCAGGACTATGAAAAGCTCGGTCTTTTCTACCTCGGGCGCCGCTACGACATGGCAGGCCGGCACGCGCTCGACGAGATGGTGCTCTACGACTCGCGCGACCTCGTGACCCACGCCGTCTGCGTCGGCATGACCGGCAGCGGCAAGACGGGCTTGTGCCTGTCGCTCATCGAAGAGGCAGCAATCGATGGCGTTCCGGTCATCGCGATCGACCCGAAAGGCGATCTGGGCAACCTCCTGCTGACGTTCCCGCAACTTTCGGCCGCGGAGTTCCGGCCGTGGGTCGACGAGGACGAGGCGCGTCGCAGCGGCCAGACGGCCGACGCGTTTGCCGCCGCCGAAGCGGAGCGGTGGCGCAAGGGGCTGGCCGAGTGGGGCCAGGACGCCAGCCGCATCGAGCGCCTGCGCAACGCCGCCGAGTTCACGATCTACACACCCGGCAGCCGCGCCGGCGTGCCGGTCTCCATCCTGAGCTCGTTCGCGGCCCCACCCGCTGCAGCGCGCGCGGACGGCGAGTTGCTGGCCGAGCGCGCCGGCAGCACGGCCACGAGCGTGCTGGCCCTGGCCGGGCTCGATGCGCCACCGCGCAGCCGCGAGCATACGCTCGTCACCAGCCTCTTCGGGGCGGCCTGGGCCGAGGGACGAGATTCTGGATCTGGCGACGCTCATTCAGCACGTCCAAACGCCGCCGTTCGCGAAGGTCGGTGTGGTCGACCTCGAGGCGTTTTTTCCAGGCAAGGAGCGGTTCGACCTGGCGATGAAGCTCAATGGACTGCTGGCCGCGCCAGGGTTTGCGCAGTGGCTCGAGGGTGCGCCGCTCGACCCGGCCAGCCTCCTGTATTCGTCCAAGGGCAAGCCGCGCGTGGCTGTCTTCTCGATCGCCCACCTGGGAGATGCCGAGCGGATGTTTTTCGTGTCGTTGCTGCTCAACCAGGTAGTGGCCTGGATGCGCGCGCAAACTGGCACGACGAGCCTCCGCGCCGTGCTCTACATGGACGAAATCCTCGGGTATTTTCCACCCGTCGCCAATCCGCCTTCGAAGGCACCGCTCTTGACGCTCCTCAAGCAGGGCCGCGCGTTCGGGCTCGGAGTGGTCCTGGCGACCCAGAACCCGGTCGATCTCGACTACAAGGGGCTCGCCAATACCGGCACCTGGTTTCTCGGACGCCTGCAGACCGAGCGCGACAAGGCGCGCATGCTCGATGGGCTCGAAGGAGCGGCGGCGGGGTCGATGGATCGGGCCGAGACCGATCGGCTGCTCTCGGCGCTCGATAAGCGTGTATTTCTCCTGCACAACGTTCACGAACAGGCGCCGGTCGTCTTCCAGACGCGATGGACCCTCTCGTACCTCAGAGGGCCGCTCTCGAGAGATCAGATTCGCGCCTTGACGCCAGACACGCCAGAGACCAAGCAGGCGAGTCCCGAATCGCGAAGCCCCGGTGTCGAGGCCCGAGTTCCGAGCCCCGAAGCCCGAGCCCCGAAGCCCGGGTCCCCGGGAACGTCGTCGCCCCCGATCGTGCCGCCCGGCGTCGAGCAGTACTTCGTGTTGGGCGCCGGGGCCGGGGCTGGCGCGGGCGCGCGGTATAGGCCCGTTGTGCTCGGCGCGGCTCGAGTGGGCTTTGGCGATGCCAAGCTTGGGATCGACGAGGTCCGCGACGTCGTTTATGCAGCGCCGTTCGGGACAGGCGCGGTGGCCGTCGACTGGGCGACGGCTGCGCCTGTCGATGTCGCAACGGCCGATTTGAAGGACGCCGCTCCGGCCGGCGCAAGTTTCGAGGATGTGCCAGCGGCGGGCCTGCAGGCCAAGAGCTACGCCGCGTGGAACAAGGAATTTGGAAAATGGCTGTCGCAGTCCGAGAAGCTCGAATTGCTGCGCCAGCGCGACCTCAAGCTCACCTCGAATCCAGGCGAGAGCGAGCGGGATTTTCAGATTCGGGTCCAGGACGCGCAGCGCGTCGCCCGCGACGCCGCGGTCGATGCCCTGAACAAGAAATACGCGTCCAAGCGGCAGCAGATCGAGGAGCAAAAACGTCGCGCGGCGGCGTCCGTTGACCGCGAGTCCGCTCAGGCGTCTCAGCAAAAGCTCCAGACCGGACTCTCGGTGGGCGCGACGATTCTGGGAGCGCTGTTTGGCCGCAAAGCGATTGGCGTAGGGTCCCTCGGCCGCGCGACGACGGCGGCTCGAGGCGTTGGCAGGAGCATGAAGGAGACCGACGATATCCGGCGCGCCAACGAGACGCTCGGTGCCGTCGAGGAACGCGCGCGTGCGCTCGACGAAGAGATCCGGCAGGAGACACGCAAGATCACCGAGCAGTTCAGCGCGGCCAGCGCTATAGAGCGCGTGTCACTCGCGCCCAAGCGTGGTCAGGTCTCGGTGCAGCTCGTCGGCCTCGGCTGGCTGCCAGAGGACCGGGGCTAAAGTCGGGGCACGTCCCCCGGCGGGCAGGAGCACGAGACCCACCAGGTAGAGCGAGAGAGCCAGAAAGGCGACGTAGCCTGTCGCGGCGCCGTTCGGGGCGTAGTCCAGCGCCCCGAGCGTGATGCCTTCCATCAAAGCTGTCATGACCCGCTTGAGCACCCCTCGCCCGGGGGCGTAGAGCGACTCGAGCGCGATGAACCTGAGGAAGAACGCGCACCCGAGGAGTACCGCGAGGCTGCGGAGCATGGCCATGCGATCGCGGACGGCGGTGAGCGTGGTCAGGAGCTGCACGAGGAAAAACACCCCAACGAGCACGTGCAGCAGGCCCGTATCTGGCGTCAGCAGGTTGAAAACCTGGGCGGACGCGGCGGCGAGCGCGAGCAACACGGCACCTCCGCAGGCGTTCTCGAGGCCGGTGCGACGGTGACTGAGCAGGCGTTCGGGTACGACGACCCCCGATCGGATGAGCGACCCGACGAGCAGGACCGCCAGCACGAGCGTGATGAGCGGTGGAGGGACGAGTCGAACGTCCGCGCCCAGCCGCAGCCCTCCGAGGAGCGCCACGGTGAGGAACAAGCAGGGAAGGACCAACGCCTCCCGCAGCGGGGTCATCGTCGCGGCCTCAGCAGGCGGAGCGGGTTGAAATCCGAAGCGTCGCGGGTCAGCCCGCGCTGCAGCTCGGCGCGAAGCTCGTCGGCGGAATGGATGCCGATGTCCGGGTCATCCACCACGAGCCGGTGATTTGGCGCCAGCGCGATCGATCGGTCGACCGCCTCCAACCCTTTTTTGAAGAGCGCATCGTCGTTGTAGACCCGCCCCCATCCCTGACGGTAGTAGGAGTAGGCAATGTAGTACTGCGTCAGCGGGTCGCGGCCGGCCGGATCCGCCCGCGACAGCGCCGCGCGGGCCTCGTCGAACTGGTCCCGCTTGAAGAACGCCAGCCCGTCGTCAAATGCCGTCTGATCGACGCGGTAGACGCCGATCGTCGAGGTCAGCCCTCCCGTGACCTCAGCCACGGTCTGCGGCTGGGCCGCATACATCCAGACGATCGCCGCCCCGTAGAGCGCCGTGCCGGTCAGTCCGGCCGCCCGCACAATCGAGTCACGCATCCCAGTGGCTAGTTTGCACGATCTCGGTGACCGCGAACCGGGGATCGGGATCGGGATCCGAACTTGGACCCCAGCCTTGAGATCCGATCTGACACCATGCAACCGCCCGATCTCGAACCCTGAACCCTGAACCCTGAACCCTGAACCAACGTTCCCCCGCCTCCGCCGTCTAACCTGAACTAGAACGCTACATATGTAGGATTCAAGGAGTTTGGCTGTGTCACCGCGCCTGAACCTGACCTACCCGACTGCGCTCGTGCTGCAGGCTCTGGCCAGGGGGTTCCATCACGGATTCGACATCATGGACGCGACCGGGCTGCCAAGCGGCACGGTCTATCCGATCCTCCGGAGGCTGGATCGCGAGGGATATCTGAAGTCCGCCTGGGAATCGCAGGCGGCCGCCCAGCGCGAACAGCGCCCGGCACGTCGCTACTACGAGATCACCGGGGCGGGTGAAGCGATGCTGGCCGAAGCCGTCGGACGGTTTCGGGCGCTCGATCAGGCGGTCTCCCCGCGTCGTCTCAAGCCTTCACGCGCGTGACCAAATCCACCCGGCGCGATCCGCTCGTCGTTCGAATCTGCCTTGCGCTTGTCGGCGCGGTCGCGGTCGTCGTGCCCGGCGCGGCGCGCGGAGAGTGGCGCGCGGAATGGGAAGCAGAAATTCGTCACCGCTGGCAGACGCTCGACCGTGATGCTCACCTCGACTGGAGGACCCGAATGAACCTCTTCCGCCGCGCCCTTGGCGCCTTGCCCGACGCCGCGTGGCTGCGGCGCCAGTTCACCGAGGACGCCGACGTCGTCCACGACGTCAAGCACGGCGCGCGCATGCTCCTCAAATCGCCATCGTTCGCGCTGTCGGCCGTCCTGATTCTGGCGATTGGCATTGGCGGCACGGTTTCGATCGCCGCGTTGCTCGACACGCTCCAGTTCAGGCCGCTGGCCTATCAGGACGCCGAGCGCGTCGTCACGCTCTGGCAGCGGCAGGCCGCGCGTCCCGCCGAACGCGAGGATGTATCGCCCGCCGATTTTCTGGACTGGCGCGACCGGGCGCGGTCGTTTTCGGTGATGGCCGGGGTGATTCCGTATTCGATGGACTTCACCGGCGGCACGGAGCCGGAGGTCCTGTTCGGGGCGCAGGTCACCGAAGGGTTCTTCGACGCCATCGGCATGCCACCGGTGATCGGCCGAGGGTTCCTGCCCGATGAGCACGTCCGCGGCGCGCGGCGCGCGGTCGTCATCACCTACGGCTTCTGGCAATCCCGCTATGCCGGTGACCCGACTGTCGTCAACAAAACGATCAGCATGGACGGCGAGCCATGGACGATCGTCGGCGTCTTGCCGAAATCGTTCGCGCCGCAGCTGCTGCCGCGTCCCGGAGAGCTCGTGGTCTGGACACCGAAGATCATCCAGGAGCACGAGAAGCGGATTCGGGCGAGCGGATGGTGGAACGTCGTCGCGCGGCTGTCGCCCGGCGTCACCGTCGAACAGGCGCAGAGCGAGATGGACACCATCTCGGCAGCCCTGGCCAGGGAAAACCCACGGACCAACGCGACGAGTAGCGCCGTGGTCGTCCCGCTGCGCGAACACCTGATGGGAGGCGTGCGCCTGCCGCTGGTCCTGATGCTCGGAGCGGTCGTGCTCGTGCTCGGCATCGGATGCGCGAACGTGGCGAGCCTGCTGCTCGCTCGAGGCATCGAGCGAAGCCGGGAGTTCGCCATTCGGTCTGCGCTCGGGGCAGGACGCGGGCGACTGGTGCGACAGCTCGTCACCGAGAGCCTTTTGCTGTCGGCCATCGCCGCTGGCGTCGGCCTCGCGCTTGCGCACTGGACGCTCCGCGGGATCGTCGCGATTGCTCCCGCAGGTCTTCTGCGGCTCCAGGAAGCGGCCATCGATGGTCGGGTGATGCTGTTTGCGGCCGCGTTGACGACTGCGACTGCGGTCGTATTTGGATTGATTCCGGCGCTTCAGTTCTCGAAACAGGGCCGCGATGTTCTCCGCGAGCGTCAGCCCGACTCGGTGCGCGGAGCGCTGCGTCGCGGGCTGGTGGCGGGCGAGGTCGCTATTGCTCTGGTGCTGCTCGTTGGCGCCGGGCTCCTCGTCAAGAGCTTCGGCCGGCTCCTCGCGGTGGATCCGGGGTTTTCGTCCCAGGGCGTAGTGATGGTGCAGCTGTTCGCGTGGGATCGACATGGCAGTCCAGACCGCCTGCGAACCTTCTTCAAATCGACGCTCGACCAGCTGCAGGTCCTTCCGGGCGTAGAGGCCGCCGGCGCGGTGTCGGCGATGCCCTTCGCGCTGTCGAACATCAACATCCGGAGCGTGCTCGACGTGGTCGGTCGGCCGGCAGCGCAGGCCGCCGAGCAGCGCAGCGCGTTTGTCACCATCGCGACGCCCGGGTACTTCAGCGCGATGTCGATTCCGCTGCGTGAGGGTCGCCTGCTCGAAGATCGCGATACGCAGACTGCTCCGGTGGTGGCAGTCATCAGCGAGGGACTGCGGCGGCGCGAGTGGCCCGACGAAAGCCCGGTCGGTCGTCGCATCCGCATGTCGTGGCAGGGGAAGCCGGTCGAAGCGGAAGTCGTGGGCGTCGTCAGCCAGATTCGACACGATGGCCTCGACACGGCGCCGCGCCCGGAAGTCTTCCTCTCGCTGCCACAGTTCCCGTTCGGGTCGATGACGTTCGTGGTCAGGGGGGCCGGCGATCCGGCCGCGCTCATCGACCGCGTGAAACGTCAGATCTGGGCCATAGATGCGATGCAGCCGGTCTACGACAGCGCGAGCGTCGATCGACTCGTCCAGGCGTCGGTCGTGCGCCAGCGCTTCAGCATGAGCGTCATGTCAGCGTTTGCCTTGGTTGCGCTGCTGCTCTGTGCGAGCGGCATCTACGGGATTATCAGCTTCACGACGACGCAGCGAACGCGCGAGATTGGCGTGCGCATGGCGCTCGGCGCCGACGGTCCGACGATTCGACGGATGGTCCTGCGTGAAGCCGGTACCGTCGTGCTGATTGGGCTCGTGGCCGGTATCGCCGGCGCGGTCGCTGCCTCGCGCTTTCTGCAGACGCTGCTCTTCGAAGTTCGGCCTGGTGATCCGCTGACGCTCGTTAGCGTGGCGCTGCTGCTCGCGGCCGTCGGCCTTGCCGCCAGCTACCTGCCCGCGCGCAGGGCGACGATGGTGGATCCGCTGTCCGCGCTGAGGAGTGAGTAGTTCGGGACTCGGGGCTCGGGATTCGAAAAGCTTTAATCAAATAGTCGAAGCTCTTCCCGAGCCCCGAGCCGAGCTCCGAGCCGCCCGAGCCCCGAGCCCCGAGCTATTTCCCCAGCTCGAGCGCCACGATTTGTTTGAGGTCGCGGAGGTACAAGGTCGTGCCGCTCAACGTGGGAGCGGTCCAGGCGCGGCCAGTGAGCACGGCGGCCTTTGCCTGAATCATCAAGCCCGTGTCGTTTGGCGTGGCAAGCGCGAGGGTGCCGTCCTCGTCGAGGATTAAGAGGCTGCGGCCGACGGCGATGAGCGTCGCACGCGACACACTCCGGTCGCGCCAGACCATGTCCCCGGTGGCAATGTCGATCGCCGCAAACGGCGCCGCGCCGAAGTCGCCGTTCGAGGCAAATACCCGCGTTCCGATCCGCACGGCGTTGCCGAAATGCACGCGCACGCGGCGGTTCGCCCAGATCTCTTCAACCTTGACCTTGCCGCGCTCCGCCGGCCCACTGTCGGGCCGCGACAAGCGAAGCACCCGGCTCCCGCCGTTGTAGGCGGAAGACACAAAGAGCAGGTTGTCGCTTCCCCAGACCGGCGTTGCGACGTTGACGCCCTGATCCGAGGCGTGCGCGACGCTCCACTCGAGCGAGCCGGTCTTTGGATCGAGCCCCGAGACCTCGCCGTATGTGAACACGACCACTTCCGGCCGGCCGTCCAGATCGATGAGGATCGGCGACGAATACCCGTTCTGAAAGTCCTGCGAGTGCCACGCGATCTCGCCAGTTGCGGCCTTCACGGCGACGACGCCCCGGCCTGTACCGCCAGCAGTTGTGATGATGAGGTCATCGAACGCCAGCGGACTCGCGGCGTAACCGCAGGCGCGGACGGCGTCGGCGGTGTTGGCCAACAGGTCGAGGCTCCATTGCGGCCGGCCGGTCTTCCGGTCGAGGCTCGTCATCAGCCCGCCCGCGCTCATGGTGACCAGCCGATCGGCAGCAATGAGCGGGGCGGCCCGAGGGACTGGGCCGAGGCGTTCCGAGCAGGTCTCGACAAACGGTGCCTCGTATCGGGTCTGCCAGATGGTGGCGCCGGTTGTCGCGTCGAGCGCGATTGCGACGTCGGCAGTGCCGTCGCGGAAGAGCGTGTAGAGCGTGCGCCCGTCGGTGACGATCGCGGAGTAGCCCTCACCGATCGGCCGCTGCCATAACCGGCGGGGCCCATCGGCGGGCCAGCTCGAGGCGAGCTCCCGGGCGTCGACGACGAAATTGCGTGATGGCCCGCCCCATTGCGGCCAGGCGCTCGGGTCGCTCGTGTTTGGGATTGGGCGCAGGAGCGACGTCACGAGCGCGATCGCCCAAACCGCGGCGGACGTCATTGATCACCTTGGGGATCACCCTGGGACTTCGGCGCGAAGAGCGACGGGTCGATCGGCGCATTGATCGCGATCGAGTCGATCGTCACCGACTGCGGTCCATACGGCTGCCCGTTGAACGTCGCCCGGATGGTGAATGGCAGCTGCAGGCCTTCAATCGGCCGGAAGTCCGAGTACGCAATCGTAAAAGTGCCGTACTCACCCTCGTTGTTTCGATCCCTGAAGGTTGCCGCGCGGATTCGGCCGTTCCCGCTGGCGTCCAGGGCGAGCGTGATGTCGATAGCGCCGCTGATGATCCGGACCTCGTCGACCTTCACGCCGTCGACCTGGGCCGTGCCGAGCGCCACCGCCTTGAACGCCGGATTGCGCCGGGCCCGAAGCAGCGCGATCGGATGGCGTCCGAATTCCTGTTCGAGGCTGGGCCGGCCGAACGGCCGGCATCGGGTACGCCTGTCCCGCGCCGCCGACAAACCACATTCCTTCAGGCGCCACGATCGTTGCCGACGCCATCGTCTTGCCTTGGAGCGCCATGGTCCGCTCCTGCCGGACGCGGTCGGGAAAACTCCAGATCGTCTTCGTCGTGATGGTCGCTTCACCCTGCGGCCGATTCTGCACCTGCGAGAACGACTCGACATAGCTCGTCAGCGCATCGAGACGCGCCGCGCCGCCAATGGCCGTCACCGCCTGCTCGATGAGTCTGCGTCCGCGCGCTGCCGCGCTTGCGTCTGCCGGAAGGGGAGCGGGAGGCGTGATCAGGTACTTCGCCGGATTTGCCTGGAACTTCTTGTGGCAGTCGTCGCTGCCGAAGATGTAGATCTTCCCCTCGTGCACGATGAAGTCGGCGGGATTGCCGCCGGCGGTCCTGCCCATCTTCGCGCACATCCCGCCGAGCTGAATCTCGTACCGGGCTGGATCTTGTTCGAAGGTGGCCTTGGTTTCGGCGGTGGCGAAGAGGTAGACGAAATTGCCGCGTGTGACGCTGAAGGCTGACTTTCCGGGAACTTCCTTGCCACCGACCAACAACACGGGGTCGAGACCATCGAGCGCGTCGAGCGCTTCTCTCTGGGTCCCTTCTCGTCCGGCCGGACCGGCGGCCGAGAGGAGCACCATCAGCGCACCGAGGATGAGTGCTTGCATGAGGTTGCCTTCCTGTCCCGCGGCGCAGGACGTTACTCTAGACGATCGACAAGAGGATAGGGTTCATTCTTGTAGATTGTCAAGAGGAGCGAGGATTGGCGGAGAGGACGGAGAGAGGAGTTCACCGCGATCTCCGTCGCCTCATTCCTCGCGGGTCGCTTCGCACGTCTCCGTCTCCACGCCACGATGACGATCGCAGCAACCAGGACCCCGAACTCGAAGACCATCACCGGCACCGGCGTGACCCAGCGGGCCCCGAGTCGTGACAGGTTCCAGACCTCGTAGACCGAGAGTGCGCTGACGGTCCACGCCGTCAGCGGCAGCGTGACGACCGAGAAGAGAAACGGCGTCAGGTACAGCAGGTACCACGGGTAGATCACTGGCGCGCAGGCAATCGCGACGGCCATGGGCCACGCCCACGCGGCCGGATCGGTTACGTCGAGCCGCCAGCGTGCCCACGCCGCGACTGACAGGCCTGCAGCGACAGCGACACCGGCCGCGAACCTTGGGAACGTCAGCGAAGCGATGCCGGCAAAAAGCGGCCCGTTGAAGCGAATCCGATCGACAACGTTCGGCACGGCGCCGAGCGGGACGTCGGATCCTGATACGAAGGGTAGATAGAGCGCCACGAGGAACACCGTGCCCACGATCACATCGCGTTTCCTGACGCGCCCGAGGAAGAGCGGCGCGAGGACGATTGGCACGAGCTTGGTCGCGATGGCCAGCACGAAGGCGATTGACGCGAGCTGGGTCCGGCGCCGGGCGAGCCAGAACGCCGCCGCGACCGTCCACATCGCCCCGAGCGTATCGATGTGGCCGCTGTGCGCGATCTCGAACACGACGAGTGGATTCCAGGCGTACGCCAGCGTCAGCCATGCCGAGCGGCCGGTCGTGACCAGCCACCGCCACAGCACCACCATCGTCAGCAAATCGCAGATGAGCAGCGCCAGCTTCATCGCGAGCGTCGAATCGCTGATCGAGACCACGAGCCGGAAGAAGAGCTGGGCCGCAGGTGGATACGGCGTGCGATCGTGGCGGCTGGGCATCCGCGCCGTCTGCTCGGTATGGGTGTGAGCCATGGCCGGGTTGGACGGCACGACGCCGTAGGGGTTGTAACCGAGCAGCTGCACGCGCCCGTCCCACAAGTAGCGAACCATGTCGCTGTCGTAGCCAACCGGAGCGAGCGCCATCGGCAGCCGCATCATCACCGCGAACGCGAACGCGAGGACCAGCAGACGGTGCGCCGCTTGTTCGCGCCACACTCTGGCCAGCACCACCCCGTAGGCGAGTGTCCCGATGGCGATCGTTCCAAAGAAGATCCGTGAGCCGAGCGGCGCCTTCGAGACAACGAGAACGACGATCGCGCTGAGGTACGCGATGCCAGCCGCGACGATGACGCGCTGGAGGGGGATGGAGGCGAGGGGCATGAGTCGGCGGCTGGACGGCGCTCGCGCGCGCTCGTCCGACCGCCAATCATAGCGTGCTTGGTGACGGCGGTTTCGGCCCCGTCTTGGTCAAACGACCAGCGCAACGGGATGGTCCGTCCGCGGGACAGTCCCCAGCGCGGCGAGGCCATCGACGAGGTCCGTCACCAGGTCTCGGTGGTTCTCACACCCCGGCGACAGCCGTACGAGCGTGTCAGACAGACCGATCGTTGCGCGCGCAGCGGCCGGGATCGAGGCGTGCGTCATCCGCGCCGGGTGACACACGAGCGATTTGACTCCACCCAGGCTCTCGCCGAGCGCGAAGAAACGCCGCGACGAGACAAACGACACCACCTCATCGACCGATCCCTCGAGCTCGAACGAGATCATGCCGCCAAACCCTGTCATCTGCCGTCGAGCCACGTCGTGGCCGGGATGGCTCGGAAGGCCAGGATAGTAGACCCTGCGGACTCGAGGATGTCCGCACAGCGCCTCGGCAATGGCCGCCGCATTCTCCGCGTGCCGCAGCACGCGCAGTTCCATTGTTTTGAGACCGCGAAGCGTGAGCCAGCAGTCGAACGGCGACGGAATCGCGCCGGTCGCGTTCTGCAGGAACTTGATCGGTTCGAAGACGCTGGCGTCTCTCGCCAGGACTGCGCCCTGAATCACATCGGAGTGGCCCGCCAGGTACTTCGTCACGCTATGCACGACGATGTCAGCGCCGAACTGAAACGGCTGCTGGAAGAGTGGCGTGGCAAATGTGTTGTCGACGACGACGAGGGCGCCGTGTGCGTGGGCCGAAGCGGCGATAGCCGCGATGTCGTAGACGAGCAATCGCGGGTTGGTGGGCGATTCGATCCAGACGAGCCGGGTGCGATCCGACAGCGCGCTCCAGAGCGTGACCTGATCCGCGACGTCGATTTGCCGGATGACACAGCCGAGCGGCTCGAACACCTTGGTCAGCAGCCGGTATGTCCCCCCGTAGACGTCGAGTGGAATAACGATCTCGTCACCGGGCTTGAGCCAGGCCTGAAGGACGGCGTTTTCCGCGGCCAGGCCGGAGGCGAAGAGCGCCGCGTGCGAGACGCCCTCGAGGTCGGCCAACACGGCTTCGAGCCTGGCGCGTGTCGGGTTGTTGGTCCGGGAGTAATCAAACCCCTGATGAACGCCGGGCGCCGCCTGCTCGTAGGTCGAGGTCTGGAAAATCGGCGCGACGAGCGAGCCGGTGCCGGGCTCCGACGGCTGTTCCGAATGAATGGTGCGCGTTGCAAACTCCATCGTCTGATCCTTTCTGGTCATTCCGGGTGGGGTCGTCGGCG
Source organism: uncultured Acidobacteriota bacterium (assembly GCA_963797625.1). Classification (GTDB taxonomy): domain Bacteria; phylum Acidobacteriota; class Vicinamibacteria; order Vicinamibacterales; family 2-12-FULL-66-21; genus DATBJJ01. The sequence goes on along the minus strand of CAWCQI010000040.1, from coordinate 27,900 downwards.
ATTACTGTCTTCAGCTCGCCTGTCAGCGATCGGACTACGATCGGCATGGCATGCCTGGCCGCTGATTCGAGCGCGCTCTTCTGCACGAGTTCGCAGCCGCTGGCGGCCATCTCGATCGCGGCGGCATAGCCGATCGTCGCCAGGTGTTGGGCGTTTCGATCTCGATTGGGATCTGAGGCAAAGTAGCCGGGCACATCCTTGACGAGCTCACAGCGGCTGGCGGCCAATCCCACCGCCAGCAGCACTGCCGTCAGGTCCGACCCACCTCGGCCGAGCGACACGATCGTGTCGCCGTCCCCGCGTGCCAAAAACCCTGGCGCGACGACGACGTCGTGCGTGGCGAGGCGTTCGAGCAAGCGCAAGGGACGGACGAGTGGCCGCGCGGTCGCGGTCGAGCGACCCGTGTCCAGCAGTCCCGTCTGGTGCACGTTGACGCCTGTCGCGTCGACACCGAGCGCCTGCAGGCTGAGCGTGACGAGTGCGACGGAACGCAGCTCGCCAGTCGACCAGAGCAGATCGCGCATGGCCGGATCAGGGGAAGCGCATGTGGCGCGCGCGGTGTCGAGAAGTCGGTCCGTTTCGCCGCGCTCGGCCGAAACCACTACCAGCAGCCGTACGCCGGGCTCGTCCGCGACTCGGCTCGCAATGAATCGAGCGGCGTGCCGGTACCCCAACGGACCGGTCAGCACGGAGCCTCCGATCTTGACGACCGCGATAGAGGTTCCTGGCGAGGAAGGCGCGATCATGCGAGCGCCTCGAGTGCTCTGAAAACACGGGTGTTCGATCGGGTAGCGGCCGCGAGCGCGGCCGCTGCGCGTTCGATGCGCGGGCGGTCGCACGGGTAAACAAGACACGATTGCGTCTCCCGGCCATCGCGAGTGTCGCGGGGCGTCGTTCGCTCCGCCCACACGTCATGCGCGCCAAGCAGGTCGGCGATGTCGACGGCTGGAGGCAGAGCCGACGCAGACGTCACGCGCAGCAGCCACCCCGTCGTGGGAGCGTCGACCAGGCCAGGGCGCGCGGCAGCCGGTGACAAGGGAAATGCCGAAGGCGACGCCGCTTCGAGGACGTCATCGAGCATCGTGATCGCGGTCGCGTCAGGGCCAGCACCGGGACCCGTGAAGCACATCTGGCTGCCCGAGATAGCTCGGAGACAGAGCCCGTTGCCGGCTTGATGCACTCGCGCCAGCGGATGCTCGTCACGCACGAACGCGGGTCCGGCGAACGCGGCGATCGGCGTAGCTCCGCCCGCCTGCGCGATGCCTTCGGCGTGGACCACCGGTTTCAGCGTTCCTCCCAGCCCGCGCGCGCCAGCCAGATCGTCTGACGTGATGCGTTCGATGCCCGTCGTCTCGATCGCTCCGGGGTCGACTCGCAATCCCGCGAACTGCCGAATCAGGATCGTCAGTTTCTCGACGGCATCGACGCCGCCGACGTCCTTCGACGGGTCGGGCTCAGCGAAGCCGCGCCGCTGCGCGTCGGACAACGCAGCCCCATAGTCGCGGCCTCCGTCGGCCATTTGCGACAGGATGAAGTTGGTCGTGCCGTTGAGAATGCCGCTGAAGGCGGAGAGAGCCGATGCATACGGCCGTCGCGCGAACGTGCCCAGAAACGGCACGCCGGCGATGACGCTGGCCTCGTATCGCAGCGGCACGCCGGCGACCGACGCGGCCTCGAGGAGCTCGTCGCCGTGATGCGCGAGGAGCGACTTGTTCGCCGTGACGACAGGGATGCCCCTGGCGATCGCCTCGAGCACGAGCGTCCGCGCAGGTTCCAACCCGCCAAGCGCTTCGACGATGACGGTCGGCTGCGTGTCGAACACGGTGTCGGGGTCGCAGGTTTCAGCGACCCCGAGTGTCACGCGTGGTCGCACCGGATCGCGAACCAGCGCTGTTGTGATCTCGGTCCTGACATCCCCAGTCCGGGGCCGCGCCAGAATCAGCCGCGCGAGCGCCGAGCCGACCTGACCGAGTCCCAACAACCCAATGCGGATCGTCCCTCGCCCGCTGTCGGCAGTCGGCTGGCAGCGCGTCTCGGAACTGAACTGCGGAACAACGGCCATCATGGTCCTCCGGCGACGCGCTGGTCAGCCCTCGCGGGCGGCCGGCGTTGCGGCGTTCGCGACCACTACGGTGGTCGCCGCCTGGACAATCCTTGGGAGTGAGAAACGTCGTAAGACCGAGCGGTCTGCCGAGGCTCTTTATCTCTCCCGGTTATCGGGCAGGAAGTAGCACCTTGGCACGGCGGCTGCTGCTCAGCCTCCGGCCCGGTTGCTGTGGCGTCGTCGGGCCTGTTCCCTCAGCCACTCTGGATAAATGTCCGCAGCGCGTGCGGACCTCCAGAATGTAGGCCAATGAAGCGGCCGATGTCAAGATGTGTGTATGTGGATGTATGGATGTTGATATCTGCGAGTGTCCGGCTGTAGCCGGACGATCGGCGGTCCGGCTACAGCCGGACACTACGATCGAGAAGGTTCAGCCAGGTTTCGAGAAAGACAGGTCTGGGGTATTCTTTCGCTCACCATGCCATCGTTCACTCACGCAAACGCGCGAGTCGCTCTCATCGCGATCCTGCTCGTCGCGCTCGTGTCGGCCACGCGCGTCCCGCGCTCCGCTCGCCAGTCAGGAGCAGACGACCGCGCGGTGGTACAAGGGCAATACCCACACGCACACGACCGAGAGTGACGGCGACAGCACGCCTGACGTAGTGACGCGGTGGTATCGCGAGCACGGATATCAGTTTCTCGTGCTGAGCGACCACAACGTCCTGACGTCGGTCGACGCGCTGAATGCCCTCCACGGCAAGGACGATCAGTTTCTGCTCATCAAAGGCGAGGAAGTCACGGACAGCTTCCGCGACAAGCCGGTTCACATCAACGGCCTCGATGTCGAGGCGAAAGTGGATCCGCAGAAAGGCTCGTCGCTCCTCGACGTCCTCCAGCGCAATGTTGACGCCATCCGGCTGGCGCGCGGCGTGCCGCACATCAACCATCCGAATTTCAGATGGGCGTTCTCATCCGACGAGCTGCGGCTGGTGCGCAGCACGCGTCTCCTCGAGATCTTCAACGGCCATCCGCAGGTCAACAATCTGGGTGGGGGAGGCGTGCCGGGACTCGAGGAGGTCTGGGACGCAGTCCTCTCGGCTGGGACGTTGATGTACGGCATTGCCGTCGACGATGCGCATACCTTCAAGCAGCCTGGGAACCCGGCGGTGGCGGGGCCTGGCAGAGGCTGGGTCATGGTCCGCGCCGCGCGCCTCGAGGCGCGCGCGCTTCTCGAGGCGCTCGAGGCTGGACAGTTCTACTCGTCGACCGGCGTGGAGCTCACGGACTACGCCGTCACCAGCCGCAGCATGGTCGTGACGGTCAAGAAAGACGCGTGGTCGAAGTACCGCATTCAGTTCATCGGGAAGGGTGGGCGCGTCGTGCAGGAATCGCTCGACAGCCCGGCCGAGTACGTCTTCCGTGGTGATGAGGGCTACGTCAGGGCCAAGGTCATCGAGAGCAACGGCCGCGTCGCGTGGTGTCAGCCGGCGCTGGTGAAGTAGCGCCAGCCGCGAGCCGCGAACAGCCGAGCCGCGGAGCCCTTCACCCGCCGGCCTGCCAGTGCTTGATGCTCTCGAGCGGGTAGACGAGCATGATGATGTTCAACGTCAGGTTGTCGCGAATGAACCACAGGACGAAGAGCTCCATCGCGATGGTGAGCGCGACGATCGTCCAGACCGGGAGACGCGACGCGATCAGAAAGCCCGCGACCATGGCGAGGATGTCGCAGACCGAGTTGAGGACGCTGTCGCCGTAGTAGTCGAGCGAGATCGTCACCTCGCGGTAGCGATTGATCACCATGTCGGTGTTCTCGAAGATCTCCCACGCTGATTCGAGCACCACCGCCAGCAGCAGTCGCGCGCCGACTGGCCAGCGCCGGCCCACCAGCCAGAGCAGGCCGTAGAACCCAAACCCGTGAATGATGTGCGAGAAGGTGTACCAGTCGGAGATGTGCTGGGAATTCTCGGCGCTGAAGACGACGCCGTGCCACAGCTTCACGTAGCCGCACTTGCAGATCGGGACCTGTCCCATCCACAGCAGCACGACCGCGGCGACAGCAATGAGCGCGAGCGCGCCGAGCAGCCAGCGCGGGGCGAACTGACTCTGAGTAGGCGTGATTGAGACCTTGAGCTAGCGTGATTTGAGACCTTGAGCTAGGAATGAGGCTTGACCTCTGGCTTCTTCGTCTCGTGAGGCAGCGGCGGCAGCGCTTTGCGCGGCACGGAGGGCAGCTTGGGTGCTCCGCAGCACGCGGTGTAACTCGGCAATCAGATGATCCGGCTGACACGGCTTCATCAGAATCGACGTCATGCCGGCGCGGTCGGCGCGTTCGTGGACGTCGGCGGCCCAGTAGGCCGTCATCGCTACGACCGGAATGCTGCGCGTGCGTGTTTGCACGCGCAGATCGGCCGCGAGCGAGAAGCCATCACGACCGGGCAGCGCGATGTCGGTCACGACGACGTCAGGCACGAGCTCGAGCGATCGGGAGTACGCGTCCTCAGCCGTTTCGCATTGCGCCACGCGAAAGCCACCGCCCTCCAGGAACTCGGCGTAGCCTTCGCGCGCGAGCGGGTCGTCTTCGACGAGGAGCACGAGCGGTTCTTGTGGCACAGTCTGTCCTCTGAACACACGCGTATCGGCAGGGAGGCTGGGGGGAGCACTGATCCTAACGCCGCGCCTCACGGCCGTCAAATAATGGCGGCCCATAATAGACGAGCTCGGGTGAAGAATCGGCGGTTTTACTAAGATTTCGTGCAGGTGTGGGCAGGAGTGGCCCACGCCGCGCAGATTGACTACGCCGGCCGCGCCGGAGCGTTCTTGTTACGGTATGCGGCCACGATCATCGCCGCATCCGCCTTCGCCGGTTCGACCGAACCGTTGAACGTCGCGCCTTCTTCGAGCGAGAGCCTCGGTGCAGCGACGTCGCCTTTCACGGCCGCGGTCTGCTGCACGCGCACGACGTCGCGCGCGATCAACCGGCCAGTCGATCGGCCCTTGACCGTGATGCTTCGCGCCGTCACCGCACCGTCGATGCGCGCGCCGGCCTCGACCGTGACGTCATAGTCCGACGCCAGCACGTCGCCGTTGACCGTTCCTGCGATCGTCACCGACTCGCCCGCCTGAATGCTTCCGGTGATCGTGATGCCCTTACCGATGGTGGTCATCGTCGTGACGGCTATTGTAGTCAATGAGGGCTCAATTGTAGGTTCAAGGCGAGGTTCAACCGAGGTTCAAGGTACGAGGTTCACGAGGTTCATGGACGGTTGTGAACCTCTTGAACCCCTGAACCCTTGAACCTCTGAAAAACCCCAGTCTGGTAGAATCCCCCCGTCAATCCAACCGGCTCAAGGAGTTACGGCAATGCGGCGCGTCACTTTCATGATTGGTGCGGCGATACTTCTCGCTGCCATCTCGATGCCGGCGCAGCAGATGGTCACCGAAACGCGTGACCCGGCGCAGGCGCAGGATGACGACTTCGCCAAGCTCGTCAAGGAATGGACGACCCAGCCCTACTTCATCAGCCCGCTCGTCGATCATCTGCCGAAGGTCACCGGCGTACCGTCCCCGAAGGATGTCCTCGGGTATCACATCGGGGCGCCGGCCAAGTTGACCTACTACGCCGACGCGCTGAAGTACTACCGCGCGCTCGCCGCGGCGACGCCGCGCGTCAAGATCGAAACCATCGGCACCTCCGACGAAGACCGCGAGCTGGTCGTCGTCTGGGTGTCGTCCGACGAGAACATCAAGAACCTCCAGCAGAATCGCGACAACCTGGCCAGGATCGCCGATCCGCGTGGCCTGTCCGACGCGCAGATCACTCAGCTCGTGGCGACGACGCGACCGCACTATCACTTGATGGGCGGATTGCATAGCGGCGAGACCGGTCCCTCGGAGATGCTGATGGAACTGGTCTACCGGCTCGCGACCGAAACCTCACCGCTCATCCGTCAGATTCGCGAGAACGTCATCGTGTCGGTGACGCCGCAGGCCGATCCCGACGGCCGCGATCGCAACGTCGACTGGTTTTACCGCACGCAGGACGAGCAGAACGCGACCGGCCGCGGCGCGGCCGCGCCGGCTGCTGCCGGCAGCGAAGCCGCGTCGGGAGAGGCTGCCGGAAGCGGCGGTGGCGGTGGCCGTGGCGGCACGGCGGTGCCCTACTGGGGGAAGTACGTCTACCACGATAACAACCGAGACATAAACCTCTCGCAGAAGTCGATGCGGGCGATCGCCGACTGGTACTTCACCGCGCACCCGCCGATCATGCACGACCTGCACGAATCGCTGGCGCTGCTCTATACCTACAGCGGCGCCGCCCCACAGAACCCCAATCTTGATCCGATCCTCTTCACCGAACTGCCATTCTTCTCGAACTTCGAGCTCTCGCAGATGACGAAGTGGGGCATGCCTGGCGTCTACACGCACGCCTTCATGGACGGCTGGTCGCCGGGCTACCTCGGGTCGGTCGCCTACAACCACAACGGCATGATGCGGATGTACGAGACGCAGTCCGGACGCGAGAGCGGCCCTGGGGCTGCGGCCGGGGCGGCGCGGCGGGGGAAGCAGCCGGGGCTACGGCCGCGCGAGGAACAGGTCGCGGTGAAGGCCGCGGCGCTGGCCGCGCCGGTAGGGGAGAAAGTGCTGCGGGAAGAGGTGAGGGACGAGGTGAGGGACGAGGAGAAGGAAGAGGAGAAGGACGAGGCGACGCCGGCGGCGAAGGTCGCGGTGCGACGGCCAGCACGCCGCCAGCCGCTGACGCCGGCAGCGCACCAGCTGGCCGTGGCGTGACTGGGCCCCCGACCGGGCGAGGCGGCGGCCAGCCGCGCGAGTGGTACCGGGGCATTCCCATCCCTCCGGGCGCCGCGAACAACTTCTCGCGTCGCAACAACACCAACTACATGCAGACGGGCGTGCTCAGCGCGCTGCAGCTCACGGCCGCCTTTCCCAACCTCGTCGTCGACAACTTCTATCGCAAGACCAGGAACTCGATCGAGGCGGGACGGACCGAGGCGCCCTACGCGTTTGTCATCCCGGTGCAGCGCGACATGACGCGCGTCGCGCAACTGGTCAATATCCTGCGCGTGCAACGGATTGAAGTCGGTCAGGCCACGAGCGAGATCAAAGTCAGCGATGGCACGTTCCCGGCTGGCTCGTACGTGATCAAGCGCGATCAGCCCTACGGACGTCTCGCCAAGAACCTGCTCGAGCGGCAGAGTTTTCCCGACCCCAGTCTCAGGACCTACGACGACAGTGGCTGGACCATGGGCCTCGCGATGCTGACCGACGTCAAGGAGATCAAGGACAAAGCCATTCTCGAGGTCAAGACAACCGCGGTGAAGGAGGCGGTTGCCAAGGGACGAGTGGCGGGCAGCGGAAACGCCGGCCTGGGCGTCGCGCACTTCGGCTCCAACAACATGATCGCGTTTCGCTACGCGCTCGCGAACGTGCCGATGAAAATCGCCGAGAAGAGCTTCACGGCCGAAGGCGTCGAGTTTCCCGCCGGTTCGTTCGTGATCGCGCCGCCGGCGGACATGTCCGCCATGGCGGCGGTCCGCGCCGCGGTCGATCGATTTGGTTTGACCGCCGCCGCGCTGACGGCGCTGCCGTCGGTCGCCACTCACGACGCCGACCTGCCGCGCATCGCGATGTATTCGTCGTGGACCGGCACGCAGGAGATCGGCTGGGTGCGCTTCACCTTCGACAAGTTCGGCATCCCGTACGACTTGATCTACAAGGAGCGCGTCAAGAAGGGCAACCTTCGGAACGACTACGACGTGATCCTCATGCCGACGCAGCAAGCCAACCGTCAGGCGGTCTATCAGGCGCCGGCCGCGCGCCCCGTACCTTACGTGAAGAGCGAGAAGTACAAGTTTCTCGGGATGTACGGCGAGTCTCCCGACATCACCGGCGGCATGGGCGGCGAAGGCGTGGACGCGTTTGCGAAGTTCCTGGACGCGGGCGGCACGCTCATCGCGATGGGGAACGCTGTCCGGTTCCCGACCGAGCTCGGCCTGGCGCGAACGGTCGACGCCTCTGGGACGACGTCGAGCGACTTCTATGCGCCGCGTCCGCTCGTCAACGCGGAAGTGCTGAAACTGGATCACCCGGTCTTCTACGGCTACACCGACAAGCTGATGGCGGTGAAGTACCTTGGCGGGCCCCTCATGAGCGTCGGCGCCGCGGACCAGTCGGCGGTGCTGGCGCGCTACGTGGGCGGAGACGACGCCGTCCTGAGCGGATTGATGAAGGGCGCATCCGAGATTCGCCAGCGGCCGCTTGCGATCGATGTGCCCGGCGGCTTCACCGGCAAGGGCCGCGTCGTGTTGTTCGCGAACAATCCGATTTATCGCTGGCAGAACCACGGCGAGTTCAACATGGTCTTCAATTCCGTGCTGAACTGGAACGACCTGGCTGGGTCGACCGCGAAGCCGACACCGACTGCGGCTGGCGGGGAAGAGATAGCCGGTTCAGGGTTCAGGGTTCAGGGTTCAGGGTTCACACTTCGAAGGTTTCGGATTGAACCCGGATCCCTGGACCCCTGATCCCTGATCCCCGGTTCAGGGTTCACGACCCATCAACGCCACGTACACGCCGAAGGCGGCCGCGAAGCCGACGAACCAGGCGTAGTCGTAGAGCGGCGCGAGCAGGGGCACGACGAGGCCGCCCCACGCGAGGCCGCAGCCGATGAGCGTCGCGATGACCGCCTTCGCATTCCAGCCGCTGGCGTAGCGATAGCTCCCGTCTGTCAAATACAGATCTTCGAGACGTACCTTCGTCCGGCGAACGATCCAGTAGTCGGCGATCAGCACACCAGCGATCGACCCGAGGCCGCCCGAGTATCCAAGCAGCCACGTGAAGATGTAGCCCGAGGGGTCTGCAAGGAGCTTCCACGGCTGCATCACGATTGCCAGTAACCCCGTGATGAGCCCGCCGGTCTTGAAGTCGATGAGCCGCGGGAAGGCGTTGGCGAAGTCGTTGGCCGGCGACACCACGTTGGCGGCGATGTTGACGGCCAGCGTCGCCACGACGGCGGTGAACATCGAGATGGCGATGACGAGCGGCGCGTCGAAGCGCGCGACCAGCTTGACCGGATCCCAGATCGCCTCGCCGTAAATCACCACGGTCGCGCTCGTGATGAGCACTCCCATCGCCGCAAACACCGCCATCGTCGTTGGCAGCGCCACGACCTGCCCGACGATCTGCTCGCGCTGGCTGCGGCCGAAGCGCGTGAAGTCCGGCATGTTCAGCGACAGCGTCGCCCAGTAGCCGATCATCGCCGTCAGCGACGGAACGAACACGGGGAAGAACTCGCCGAACGAATTGAGCTTGCCCGGCTGCGCCAGTAGCGGACCGAGTCCATCTGCGCGTTGCACGGCCCAGACGAGCAAGGCCGCCGTCATGACCAGAACGAAGGGCGCGGCCCAGTTCTCGACCGATCGCAGCAGATCCATGCCGCGGTAGATGATGAAGACGTTGAGTCCCCAGAAGAGCAGGAACGAAAGCCATTCTGTCGTCGAGTGTCCGGCGAACCCGCTGCCGAGGAGCTGGGGCCAGCCGGGCATGAGCGCCGAGAAGAAGGTCTGGAGCGCTTCGCCGCCGATCCAGGCCTGAATGCCGAACCAGCCACACGCGACGAGCGCCCGCATCAACGCAGGGAGGTTCGATCCGATCGTTCCGTACGCGACGCGAGCAAAGACCGGAAACGGGATGCCGTATTTCGTGCCGGGGTGGGAGTTGAGGAGGATGGGGATGAGGACGATGGTGTTGCCCAGGAGAATCGTGATGAGCGCCTGCCACCAGTTCATGCCGCTGGCCATCAATCCCGAGGCCAGCATGTAAGTCGGGATGCAATGCGCCATGCTGATCCAGAGCGCGGCGTAGTTGTAGGTCGACCACGTGCGGCGAGCGAGCGGGACTGGCGCGAGGTCGTGGTTATAGAGGGGGCTGCGCTCTATCCTCGAGGTGTCCCGGAGCTCTACCCGGCCGTCGGGATGGAGGATCTCGTTCATCGGGCCGTAAGGGTACTACTGATCGAGGAAACGCTCCCGCCAGTTGGCGGGCGGCACCATGCAGTGATCGTGGCGGCCGAAGATGCGATAGCGGTTTCTGGCGACGACACGATATGCGAGGTCGGCGATCGGCCCGGGCACCACGCTGCCGATGTTGGCCAGCGCGCGCCACGAGCCATCGAGTTGACTCACGGCGTGGAGGACCGCCTTCGAGCGCGCGAGCACGCGTTCAGTCGGCGCGCCCCAGTCCGCGATGACATACACGGTGTCGAGGTCCGAAGGGTCGAGTCCATACCGGGCGAGCAGCCGGCGGGCAGTTGGACTTTGAAGCGCCGCGAAGCGAAGACGTGCGTGCTCGTCCCGAGGCAGCAGGAACTGGTTCAGGCGATTGCACAGGCCGCAGACGCCGTCGTACAGAACGACGGTCGTGGGCGCTGGCGCGGTCACTCCGGGCTCACTTCGGCTCGTACTTCCAGTTGCGGCTCTTGCCCTCGGCGAGCCATTCGACCGCGGTGGCCATTCGCTTCTGGCGCGTGGCGTCGGTCTTGGCTTCGGTGATCCACTCGACGTATTCACGACGGTGGCTTGGGCTGAAGGCGTCGAAGGCCTTCCGCGCGGCGGGTGTCTTCTTGAGGGCCCCCGCAAAGTCGGCGGGTACGCTCAGCGGCTTTTTCGGCTGCGCCGGCTTCCTCGCGACTTTGACGCCGGCATCGTTCAGCTTCGCCGCTTTCTTGATGTAGCCCGTCAGCACACGATCCGAGGGCAGATCGCGGACCGACGTAATTCGACCGAAGTGTCCCATCGCGTCGCGCGATCCCGGTCCATCGAGAACGAGGCTGCTTTTCCAGAAACCGAACGCGCAGTGGCTCTTGAACGCCGACATGCCGCACATCATGCCCTTGTAGTCAAAGTGCGGCGCGCTCCACTTCATCGTCTCTTCGACGTCCGGACAGGCGGCATGGACCACCTTCCGGAGATGCGTCAGGATCGGCTTCGCGAAGTCCGCAGATTTTGCAATGTACTGATCAACACGGGGGTCCGTCTTTCCCATCTCGCCTCCAACATTGTCGCGCTCTGAGCATCTTCCGGGTCAGCTGGAGCTGGCATTGCCGGAGAGCGCCCACCGGCAAACCTCCAGCACTAAGCCGCGACACACACGCGCGCGCTTTCCCACAGAACGGATTGCTGCTCGAACGTCTTGCGATACGCCTCGATAACGGCGAGGACCGATTGCCGCGCCGCCGCCGTATCGGGATGGACCAGGAGCAGGACCTTCGACTGCTCGTGATCGATGCTGCCAGCGGGTGTCCGCCACTGGCCCTCCGCCTCCCACACGGTCAGCCCGTCGGGAAACCGCCTGGTCACTTCATCGCGCAAGAATAGCTGCCACTCGAGCTCGGTCACGGCGCCCTTCGGTCGCGCGAGCCCGAAATAGAGCGTCGTGCGGAGTTGCGGGGCAGACGACACGCCGCACTCCATGACGACCGCGAACCCCTGCGCTCCGACCGGGGGCTCCAGGCGGCCGCCGGCGACGAAGCCGGCGGCGAAGATTAACGTACCCGTAGTGATCATCAGCACTCGCATGGGACCATCCTTTTGAACGACTCGTCGGTGGCATTCTGCCAGGCCTTGCCCGGGTCGATCAGCGCAGTGTCGATCGTAGCCCCGTGGAGCCATCAGATCTCTCAGGCTTCAGCTGGTCCGAAATCACTCGGCACGTCACGTCCAGTGAACGGATTCTGCATCACGGGCAGGGCGCCGGCTTCTCCGAAATTGCTGTGTGGGCGTGTTCCAGAAGGGCACACGGCTTTTGACAGCCGGGATCGGCGGGTGTAGGCTCGACCGCAGAAGCCTAAGTCGCCGAAATGGCGGCGCGGGGGAACCACCGGCGCGATGTCCGCGCCACGGGGCGTATCCGGAGCAATCCGGTAGAGGAACTCCAACCTCGAGCCCGTCAGCTAACCCCGTCGGCTCATTTGGAGGCCTGCCGTGTTCACCTCGCTGCAAGTTGCATCAGCGTCGGAGCGCCGAGCTCGCCCGCGGTGCTCTTGGCCGTAGGTATCGCTGCGCTCTTCATGTTCGCCGTCGTGATTTGGTTCCTGGGTCGCGCAACCCGTTTACGCCGGCGGGTTACGTCGGCTACCTGACCAAAGGCGCGGTGATCGGCCAATCGCGCTTCTATGGCATTCAGAAAGGTCCGACCTCGGCAGGACGCACCTGGCTGCTCGACGTGACCAACGTCAGCGTGACGCCGTACACGTATACCGAGAACTTCACCGGCGAGGACGCAGTCCTGAGCCGCGACAACCTGAAGATTGCCTTTCGCGTCCACACCGTCTGGCGGATCGACGACACGCGGATCCCGATCTTCATGGAGCGCTTCAGCACGACGATGACGAGTGCCCAGCATGACAAGGAGCCTGACTCGATCGTCCAGGTGGCCTACGGCAACTTCGTGCGCGAGCCGCTCAAGACCTACGCGCGTGACGAAGTGCAGCGCCGGAACGGTCTCGAAGTCAAGGACGCGTTGATACAGATTGGCGACGCAGTCCTGAGCCGCATCCGCCAGTATGCCGAGGGCAGTCCGTTTGTCATTTCGAGCGTGGTCGTGGGGAACGTCCAGTACCCGGAAGAAGTCGCCAACGCGGTGTCCCGCAAGCTCGCTGCGACCCAGGAGCTCCAGCGCAAGGACACGGAGATTGAAATCGAGCGGAAGGAACGGACCAAGCGCGAGGTGCAGGCACAAGGCATCGCGAACGCGATGGAGATCATCCGCGGCCAGTTGAGCCCGATGTATATCCAGCACGAGGCGATCGAGGCGCAGAAGCAGATGGTCAACTCGCCCAATCACACCGTGGTCTATATCCCGGTCGGACCGATGGGCGTGCCGCTGACGGGCACGTTCAACGCGGCCGCGACGCCGCCAGGGAAGTAGGCCACGGATCACACAGATGACACGGTAAGGCCACGGATCACACAGATGACACGGATCGGCCTCTGTGCGATAGGCTGTTGGGTCAGAATTGAGTCGTCTGATGCGATACGCCGAGTACTCGCCTCCGCCCAACCTGGCGACGCTCGTGGAGCGGTTCTGGCTCCTCGAAGGTGCTGCGCAGTCGACGGGGGGATCTGCCGACGCGGTCATTCCTGATGGCCGCGTCGAGCTGATCTTTCACTACGGCGGGCCCTTCTGGCGTCACAGCGTCAGCGGCGACGCGGTGAAGCAACCCGTATCGCTGCTGGTCGGCCAGATGATCGAGCCGGTCGTCCTCGCCCCCGACGGGCCTGCGGGCGTTGCCGCGATCCGTCTGCGACCGGCAGCGGCGCGGACGCTGCTCGGCTTTTCCCTTCAAGAAGTGTCCGGGCGTTTCCTCGACCTCGACTTGATCTTTCCGTCGGTCAGGCGCCTCTGCGAGCGCCTGGCAGACGCATCGAGCGATGTGGAGAGGATCCGGGCGCTGGCGGACTGGCTGACGGCGATGGCCTGCCCGCCGCCGCGGCGGCACGTCGAGGCCGCTGTCACGACGATTCTGCAGAGCGGCGGGCGCGTCTCCATCGATTCGCTCGCCGCGCGCGCGGGCACCAGCCTGCGGCAGCTCGAGCGGCAGTTTCAAGACGACGTCGGGCTGACGCCGAAGACGTTTTCCCGCATCGTCCGCCTGCAATCGGCGCTGCGGCGCGTGCGTCAGGGGAGACCCTTGACTGACGTCGCGCTCGCCTGCGGCTTTTACGATCAAGCGCACATGACGCGTGAGTTTCGTGAGCTCGCGTCGATGTCCCCTGGTGTCTGGCAAACGCACGCCGGCGATCTGGCGCCGCTTTTTGTCGAAGCCAGCCTGGTCCCGTCGGCTACTCCTTCTTTTCCTCCTTCTTGACGGGAACCGGCGCGAGCTTCCGCGTGACGTTGAGCGTCGTGATGTGGAGGTTCATGTCTTTCCCCACCCGGAAGCCGACTCGGCCATCGGTGCTGACCTCGGCTCGTGGCACCGACAGGACCTTGGTGCCGTTCACCCAGAGCGCGGCGTTGGCGGGATCGAGATCGACCTTCAGGACGTTCTTGACGTTGTCGCCGGCCTTGCCTGGAACGATCGCCTCATGAGGCTGCCAGGCGGCGACCATGGCCGTCTGTCCGGCGCGCCGGCGTAGCACCGCGGCCTGGCCGTCCCGGCGCAGCACAAATGCGGAATAGTCTGGCGTCGCGGCTCCCTCGATATCCTGGCCGCCGAGAAACACGCCGTATTCGTCGGCGCTCTCCCCGCTGAACAGAAAAATCTCAGCTTCGAGCGAGAAGTTGCCGCCGACGTCGCCGTGAGTGGAAGGGTAGAGGAGGACCCCAGGTCCGGTCGTGACGTGCCACCCAGGTGGCATCTGGACGAATACCCACGAGCCGGGCTCCATCTTCGCCCCGCTCGCGAGCGGCGCGGCGGCGTCCTGACGCCACTTCCAGTCGGTTGGCGTCGTCAGTTGGGCGGTCAACAGGGCCGGAGCGCCGGCGCAGACCAGGATCAGGGTGGGCACAAGGCGTCGCATATATCCTCCGTTGTGAAGATTACGCGAATGCCGGGTGGATTTGTACGAGCTCTCAGCTGTCAGCTCTCAGCTTTCAGCTAAACCTGGAAACACAATCGCAGATTTAGCTTCTCAAAGCTCTAGCTGAGAGCTGAGAGCTGAGAGCTGGAGCTGAGATCTACGTCTGCGCCGTCGCGCCGAGCATTGGCCCCAGACGCAGACGAAACTCCCGCTTGAGTAGCCACAGCACCGCCGCGACCTGAAACACGATCGTCCAGGCGGAGAGATACCAGACCCAGCGCAGCTGGAATCCGGCGATGTGCGCGAGGTAGAACGCGGGGAGCGCGGTGAGCAGCATCCGCCCGAACGACGCGGCCAGCGGCGGCACCGTGTTGCCAAGCGCCTGGAACATGCTCGATGACACGAACACCAGGCCGGATCCGACGAACGTCCACGCGATGATGCGCAGGTACTCTTCACCGACGTCGATGACCTGCGGGTCGGCAGAGAAGAATCGCACCATCGGCCCGGCGCCAAAGTGGCACGCGACGGCCCAGAGTGCCATCACGCCCGCAGCCATGGCTGCCGCCGTGAGGTAGGTTTTCCGCACCCGTTCCGGCAGCCGCGCGCCGAAATTCTGGCCTGCCACCGGCGCGACCGAGAACCCAAGCGCGACGACGGGCATGAATCCCGCCTGGACGATCCGCAAGCCGATGCCGAATCCCGCTTGTGCGGCGGCCCCGAACGGCCGGCTGATCGTGTAGACCACGAACAGGTACACGGCAATCAGCGCGAACTCGGCGCCGGCCGGCAGGCCAATCTTGAGCATCTGAGCCCAGAGCGATGTCTGAGGGACCCACTGCGACGGCACGAAACGCAGGTACGCACCAGGCTTCACGAAGTACATCGCCAGCCAGACGACGCCAACCGCGACCGCGACGAGCGACGAGATCGCCGCGCCCGCGACGCCAAGAGGCACGCCCGTCCACCAGCCGAAGATCAGAAACGGCGCCAGCACCATGTTGAGGATGACCGTCGCGGTTGCCACGATCGTCCCAGGCTTGAAATTACCGGTGCCACGGAGCGCCGATCCCATGGCGACCATCGCGAACTGCAGCGCCATCGCCGGGATGAACCAGGTGAGGTACTCCTCGGCCTGCCGCGCCGTCTGCGGAGTCGGCGCCGAGCGAAGCGGCGTAGGAGCCGCGCAGCGCCATGAAGACGATCAGAAAGATCCCACCGACCAGGACCGAAAGCACTTGCGACTGATTGAAAACGAGCAGCGCGCGCTCGTGATCCTTCCGGCCGGCGGCGTGCGATACGAGGGCCGTGGTCCCGACGCCGAGCATCTGGGAGATTGCCAGCACGATGAACGTCAGGTTGCCGGCGATGCCGACCGCCGCGACCGCTTCCTTGCCGAGCCGGCCGACCCAGTAGAGGTCGACGAGAAAGTACAGCGTCTGGAACACCATCGTCACCAGCATGAAGCTCGCGGTCTTGAGCAGATGACGGGTGATCGAGCCGGTGGTGAGATCCTGCATCGGGCAAGCTTATCTCCAGGCGCTTGGAGAACAAAACGCGAAAGCAGTATGCTCTTGTCGAGCGACGACGAACACGAACCACCGTGACCGAGTAGCATAGAAAGTCCGGACTAATCCTTCGAGGCCAGACAATGACAACCCCTGCCGCTACTGCACCAGACGCGAAACCGACTTCGGCCCAGACGACCGATGCGGGCATCCCTGCGACCCCTCACGCCGCCGCGTTCGCCGGCGTACGACGCGTGCCGCCTCCGACGAACGACCCGAACCGCACCTATGCGCCGGGATCGCCGGAGCGGGTCGAGCTCAAAGCGCGCCTGAAATCAATGGCGTCCGAGAAGATCGAGATTCCGCTCGTCATTGGCGGCAAGGAAGTCCGCACCGGCAAGATTGAGAAGTCGGTCATGCCGCACGACCATGGGCACGTGCTGGCGGAGTATCACAAGGCCGGGCCGGAGCACGTGCAGCAGGCAATCGCGGCGGCGGCCGAGGCCCGTCGCGAGTGGGCGAGTTGGCCGTGGGAAGACCGCGCGGCCGTCGTTCTCCGGGCCGCCGAGCTGCTGGCGACGACGTGGCGCTCCACGATCAACGCGGCGACGATGCTCGGGCAGTCGAAGACGGCGATGCAGTCCGAGATCGACGCCGCCTCCGAGATGATCGACTTCTGGCGGTTCAACGCCTGGTTCGCGCAGGAGCTCTACAACGAGCAGCCGGTGAGCAGCCCCGGCATGTGGAACCAGATGGAGTACCGCAACCTCGAGGGGTTCGTGTACGCCATCACGCCGTTCAACTTCACGGCGATCGGCGGCAACCTGACTACTGCTCCGGCGCTGATGGGGAATACCGTCATCTGGAAGCCGGCGTCGGCCGCGATGCTGAGCGGGTACTACACACTCAAAGTGCTCGAAGCTGCGGGTCTCCCGCCTGGCGTCATCAACTTTCTGCCAGGCGACCCGCAGGAAATCTCCAATCAGCTCATCGATTCTCCCGAATTGGCCGGTATCCACTTCACTGGCAGCACGGCGGTGTTCAACAGCATGTGGAAGCGCGTGGGCGAGAACATCGCCCGCTACCGGACCTACCCGCGGCTGGTCGGGGAAACCGGCGGCAAGGACTTCATCGTCGTGCATCCTTCGGCGGATGCGCAGGAAGTGGCTGTCGCGATCGCGCGCGGCGGGTTCGAATATCAGGGGCAGAAGTGCTCGGCCGCGAGCCGCGTCTATATTCCGCAATCGCTCTGGAACGACGTTCGCGATCGCACCGTGGCGATGATGAAGGACATCAAGGTCGGAGACGTCCGCGATTTCCGAAACTTCATGGGCGCGGTCATCGACAAGAAGGCGTTTGCACGCATTAGCGAGTACCTCGACGACGCGAAGAAGAATGCCAAGGTGATCCAGGGGGGCGTCGCTCGGGGCGAGACGGGCTATTTCATCGAGCCAACCCTCGTCGAAACCGCCGACCCCGGCTATCGACTGCTGTGCGAGGAAATCTTTGGTCCGGTCGTCACCGCGCACGTGTATCCGGACGCGAAGTGGGCCGAGACACTCGCTGTCGTCGATCGGACGTCGCCTTATGCGTTGACCGGCGCGGTGTTTGCCAGAGATCGGGCCGCCGTGCGGCAGGCGATGAGCGCCTTGCGCAACGCCGCCGGGAACTTCTACATCAACGACAAGCCGACCGGCGCCGTGGTCGGTCAGCAGCCGTTCGGTGGTGCCCGGGCATCGGGAACCAACGACAAGGCCGGCTCGAAATTGAATCTGGTGCGCTGGGTCAGCGCGCGGACCGTCAAGGAGACGTTCGTGCCGCCCAGGGACTACAAGTATCCGTTCATGCAAGACGAATAGAGTCATGCAGACGAATAGAGCCGATCGAACTCATTTACGCGAGCGGCGCGGGGAAGTATACTGAAGGAGCGGCTGGCGCTTCGCCGAGCGCCGCGCGAAGCGCGGTCCTTTCCATACGCCCTGCAGACTTCGGTCCACCTCGCACGGCCACGTTGGCCGGGGGACGGTGCGAGCGTTCGACGACTCGACGCAGGGTTCGGCGGCGCCTTCGACCCGAGTCTTTAATCGTCGCGTTCAGCCCGGTGGCGGGGAGCGACGATCGACCACGAAATCAGTGACGTCGCGACCCAGCCGTTCAGGTGTCGCGGTCTGGAGGTTACGGTGCAGAAATCAAGACCCACCCAGAACAAGCGTGCACGGGAGCGCGCGCGCCAGGAAAAGCAGCAGCAGAAAACCGCGCGGCGGATGGAAGCGGCTTCGCGCAAAGCGTCCCGGCCCGCCAACAGCAGCGAGGAGGATCCGGACATCGCCGGCATCGTCCCCGGTCCGCAGCCGTCCCCCTGGGGCGACGAGTTCGACGACGTCAAGGAAGCCGAGGAATAGGCCGGCTACTTCTCCTGCAGGGGTGCCCCGGTCTCGTGTTCGACCGGTGGCAGCGACCGCAGGTAGCGATAGACGCTGCGCAGGTCCCCCTCGTTCATGCGCGCGTAAGCGCCCCACGGCATGGGCGTTCCCGCCACAGTCTCCCCAACTCGAAAGCGGGACACGAATACGTCCTCATCCCATCGTCCGATGGGGCTCGTCTTTGGATCCGGCGTCAGGTTCGGCGGTACGGCAACCTTGGTCGAATCCGCCGCCAGGTCCATGCGTTGTCCGCCGGCGAACTTCGGCCCGACGAAGCTTCCGCTCCGCGGATCGCGATCCGTGTGGCATTCGACGCACGACGATACCGAGTTCGCCAGATACTCGCCGCGCGCAGCGCTTGGCCCTGCTGGGCTCGCCTGTTGCGGCGGCTCGGCCGAGGTCTCGGGTGCGATTGCGAAGGCCATCAAGGCCTTTCCAAGCATGGTCAACCGGTGATCCGGTACGGCAAGCCGCGCAGGCGGCTGCGATCGCAGGAAAGAGATGACTGCGGTGAGGTCCGCGTCGCTCATCTGACCGTAAGACATCAGAGGGAAGGCCGCCCGCCCGTCGGCGCGCACGTTGTGTCGAAGCACCCGAGCGAGCTCCCCGTCAGTGCGCCGCCCGATGCCCGTCTCGGCATCCGGCGTGATGTTAGGCGAGTAAAGCTCGCCGAACGGGAGTCGAAAGAGATGATTGCCCGTGAGTGGTGGCATGGCGCCACGCGCGAGCGTTGACCACTCTTCACGCGGCAGGTGGCAGTACGCGCACGCGGCTGGACCGAACGCGAGGTAGCGCCCCTGTTCGATGATCGCCGGATCGGTCGATGCGGCGATCGATGGATATGGTGCGTCGAACGTGCGCTTCCATCGCAATTGAATGGCTCCGAGCACCCCGCCGGCCAGCAGAAGGGCAGCCAGCGCGGCCCCAAAGAAGAATTTCCTGAGTGTGATCCTCATGATTGCGCATCAAGTCTACCGAAAGCGCCGTCCAGACTCATGATCGGCGGCAAAAGACCGCGACATCTGACTCCACTTGACAGACGAGCCGTCGCCATTCGAAACTAGGCATAGGTTAACTATGCCTAGAGAAGACGGCCTTCCCCCCGGCACGCTCGTGCTGCTGATTCTTCGCGTGCTCGCGAGCCAGCCGCTGCACGGCTACGCGATCGCGCAACGCATCTCACAACTCTCGCACGACGAACTGAGCGTCGAGGAAGGGTCGCTGTACCCGGCGCTCCAGAAGCTGCTGCTCAAGGGCTGGGTCAAGGCGGCTCCGGCGGTGTCCGAGACCGGCCGCCAGGTCCGCGAGTACCGCATCACGCCGGCCGGCGCCAAGCAGCTCGATCTCGAACAGAAAAACTTCAGGCGTCTGTCACGGGCAATCGTGACGGTCCTCGAAACAGCCTAGTGGCCACGGTGATCCGATGAGCTTCCTGGGCGAGTGGGTTCGACGCCTCTCTTACCTCGTCAATCGCCGGCGTCACGACGCGGCGTTACGCCTCGAGATGGAATCACACCGAGCGATGCTCGACCAGCCGGCGCGCTTCGGCAACACGCTTCGGCTCCGCGAGGAGGCGCAGGACGTCTGGGGATGGGGCTGGCTCGACAACGTCGGCCGCGATTTACGCTTCGCCGCGCGCACGCTCCGTCGCACCCCGGGATTCGCGTCGATTGCCGTCGGATCACTCGCGCTCGCCACTGGAGCGACGACCGCCATCTTCAGCATCGTCAACGGCGTGCTTGCTGCGGCCGTTGCCGTTTGCCGCCCCGGATCGTCTCGTCCAGGTCGCCGAGATTCACCAGACCGGCGGCGCGGGTTGGGTGGCGTTCGCCGATCTGCAGGCGTTCCGCGCCGAGAGTGTGTCGTTTGAGCGGTTCTCGGGATACGAAGTGACGACCAGGCTGCTCGAGACGACCGACGGATCGGAGCGAGTGATGGCGGTCATCTCGGATCGAGAGTTCTTTCCGCTGCTCGGCGTTGGGCCGCTCATCGGCCGGACGTTCGCGGCAGAAGATCCGTCGTCGGTCGTAGTGCTCAGCGCCGCCCTGTGGGACCGCCAGTTCCACCGCGATCCTTCCGCGATTGGCCGCACCGGTTGCCTTGAGCGGGAATAGATGGGACCCGGTTCAGCGCCGCTCGGTGATCGAACGGCGTGAATTCACGGTGATCGGCGTCATGCCGGACGCATTTCAGTTTCCCTACGGCGCCTCCGCTTCCTTTGCCGGGACGCAACCCGAGTTCCGGACAGACATATGGATACCGGACGGCCGCTCGAACGGGGGACGATTCGGCAACCTCACTGGACGCATGAAGGCAGGCGTCAGCGTCGGCGCCGCCGCCGCCGAGCTCGATGCCATCGAGAAACGGCTGGATGTGACCGCACCCGGGCCGTACCGGGCGCTTGGCGTTCAACTGGTGCCGCTCGCCGACGATGTGCTCGGCGAGGTTCACAAGTCGCTCTGGCTGCTGATGGGCGCTGTCGGACTGGTGCTGGCCGCCGCGTGCGCCAACGTCGCCAACCTGCTCCTCGCTCGCACGACCGCGCGCGCGCACGAAGTGGTCACGCGTGCCGCGCTCGGCGCGAGTCCGCGTCGGCTCATCAGCCAGTTCCTCGTCGAGAGCCTGCTGCTCTCGCTCGCGGGCGGCGTGGCCGGCGTTGTCGTCGCGCGCTGGACGCTCGACCTTCTCGTCAGGGTCGGCGCCGCCAAAATCCCGCGAGCGCACGAAATCGGGCTCGACTGGACCGCGTTCGCGTTCCTGCTGGCCGTGTGCGTCGTCGTCGCGGTGATGTTTGGCCTGGCGCCGGCCGTGATGGTCGCGCGGACGGACGCGCAGGACATCACGAAAGCCTCTGGTGGCCGTGCGACGGGCTCCTTGATCTTCAGCCGGATGCGCGATGGGCTCGTCGTCGTCGAGGTTGCACTGGCATTCGTGCTGGCGCTTGGCGTCGCCGGCGTGGTCGGTGAGCTCGGCCGTCTCGAACGCGCCGATTCGGGAATGGTCACCGACAACGTGCTGACGGTTCACCTGACGCCGCGCATTCCCGACAACGACTACTTCGCCATCGCCGATCGCGTTGCGCAGTTGCCAGGTGTGGAGGCGGCCGGTTTCACGCAGATGGTGCCGCTGCAGAACTGGGGCTGGATCGGCGATTTCCACATCACCGGCCGGCCACGTGACGAGCGTCCGGAGATTGAGTTGCGCACGGTCACGCCAGGGTATTTCTCCGCGTTGGGCGTGCCCGTTCGACGCGGGCGGAACCTGACGGTGGGGGATGGGTTGCTGGATCCGGGCGCACTCCTCGTCAACGAAACGTTGGCACGCCTGCATTTCCCCGGAGAAGATCCGGTCGGACGCGCGACCGATCGAGGCACGATAGTCGGCGTCGTCGGCGACGTGCGCCAGGCCGGACTCAATCGTCCCGGTCGTCCCGGAGATCTACAAGACCATCAACCGCGACGCCGGGGTTGCGGCGGATCTCGGCATGACGCTCGTCGTGCGCACGGACGGGCCGCCCGAGGAGATCGTCCCCGCGGTTCGTGCGGCGACGCGCGAGGTCAATCCGATCGTTGCGCTCTTCAACATCAAGACGATGGCGCAGGTCGTCGCGGACTCGCTCTGGGAGCTCAGACTGTATCGATGGCTGATCGGGCTTTTTGCCGCGTTGACACTCGTGCTGGCAGCGATCGGCCTCTACGGCGTCATCTCCTACAGCGTCACCTCGCGCACGCGCGAATTTGCGGTCCGTCTGGCGCTCGGGTCCGATCCATCGCGCGTGGCGCAACTCGTGCTGGGACGAGGGCTTCGCCTGGCTGGTCTCGGCCTGGTCGTAGGCAGCGCGGCGGCGCTCGGCTCAGTGCCGCTGATGCGCCGCGTCTCGAGTTTCTTCGCGCCGGATATCGCGACCGTCGCCGCGATTCTCGTGCTGCTCGTTGTCATCGCGCTCGTCGCCTGCCTGATGCCCGCCCTCCGTGTCGCGCGCGTCAACCCGGCGATCGCGTTGAGGCACGATTGAGGACGCCGCTAGCTTAGCGGCTTGGTTCACTGTCAAAAGCCTTTCACCGCAGAGCACGCAGAGTCCGCGGAGCAAAGAAGCATTCGACGACACGTCGCGGCAGCCTCTCAAACCCATCCTCCTCAAGATCACGCAAGGTTCCCTTCGTCGTCGCGGAGATTGTTGGCCACTCGACGTATCGCCCTGCGTCAGCACCGGCACGTTGAAGTTGATCAGTAATCCAAGGGGACATCCGGTCAATCTCAGGTAAGTCAGCATCTGCGCGCGGTGGATTGGCGCGAGCTTTTCGACGCACTTCACTTCGACGACGACCAGACCGTCGACAACCATGTCGATACGGTAGGCGCAATCCGTCTTGAGATCGCCATACTCGAGCGGAATTGGCATTTCTACGACAACTTCTCGCCCGGCCTTCTTGAGGCCTTGCGCCAGGCAGGGCAGGTAAACGGAGTGGAGTAGGCCCGGACCGAATTCGCGGTGAACCTTGATTGCTTCACCAATGATGGCGTCTGTGGTCGAGTTGATGGCGGCCAGGTCTGTCATCCGGCGCGTCTAGGCAACCAACGTGCCGGCGCGACGATCTGAGGTTTTTGAGTTGTGTTGGGCGGAAGGTAAGCGCAGATTTCACAACTGATCTTCGCGCTCCGACGTTGCAGAATTCGACACGCGCTCTGCGTCCTCTGCGCCCTCAGCGGTGAAAGGCTTTTCGTGGCACGCGAATCGCGGCGTGGGCCAGACTACTTCACGAACCCACTGTCCCTCATCCACTCCTCGAATCGCACGATCCAGTTGCCGACCGGTCGCTTGTTGGTTGCGCGCAGGCCGAAACCATGGCCACCGGTGCTGTAGATGTGGAGCTCGGCGGGGACGCCGGCGCGCTTGAAGCGGAGATACGCCTCGGCGAGGCCCTCGGAGATGTCCTGACGATCGGTGTAGGACGCAGCGAGGAACACCGGTGGCGATTCCTTGGTCGGTTGGATGTCTCCCGACCGGCCGGGATAGATGAGCGCCTGAAAAGTTAGTGCGGACGATTCTCGATCGATCGGGTCGGCGGCCGACGCGTTGCCCGTATCGGAGCGGGTCGCGGCCATTGATACGAGCTCTCCGCCGGCCGAGAACCCGAGGGCACCGATGCGGCCGGGATCGATGTTCCACTCCTTCGCCCGGCTGCGGATGAGCCGAAGTGCGCGCTGCGTATCTGCCAACGACTCGACGTCAATCTTGTAGGTCGACTCAGCTTCCCGCGCGAGGCGGTGCTTCAGCACAAACGCCGCGACTCCGTGTTCTCGAAGCCACTCCGCCACGTTGTAGCCCTCGTGCGTGATCGCCAGCATGCGGTGACCGCCGCCGGGGATGACGAGGATGGCGGTGCCATTCGCCTTGTCCTTTGCCGGCAGGTACGGCGTGATGCTCGGGCGATGAATGCTCGACACGCTGAGCTCGCCGCTGGCCGACTTCGTGACCGTCTCTGCGGCAGTCTTGCCGTCCGACCCGGGCGCACCGGCGGGCCACAGTGGAATCTCGGGCGGCGTCTGGGCGAGGAGCGTCGTGGACACGACCAACGTGATCAACATGGCGGCGGCCCCGATCGATCGAGAGATGAACGGCGTCTTCTTCATGTAAGTCATCCTTCCAGGAGTAGACGGAATCTCTACCTTCAGTTCGCGGCCGCACGGCAAGAGTGCCGGCAGGATGTCGGGGTGCAACGCGACGCCGTGGGTGAGATTGCTCCAGCCGGCTGCGGAGCGCGCGATCTCCAGGCATTCGAACCGCGGGCTGCCCTGGCGCCACGGCCGCCGATCGCGACGCGGCGGCCAGGTAAGTCGTCTCGCGGACGAACGCGGCGCGGCCGCCGAACTTCTCGGGATCGATCAGCATCAGGAAAACGGAACAGCCCCAGCGGGCCTCCTGCGCGTGGCGCCCGTGGCCGGCCAGCGCGCTCGTGATGGCTTCGAGCAGGACACCAAGCGCGAAGCCCTTGTAGCCGAGGTCGGCGCCACCGAGCGGATAGAGCGCGCCAGCCTTGTCATCGACGAGCGGCCGCGGATCGTCGCTCGGATGGCCGTCGCTCGCGACGAGCCATGGCCCGGGAAGACGCTCCCCGGCTCTTGCTGCGCGCACGCATACCGCTGCTGCGGTCGTCGACGCGCTGATGTCGATGAGGATCGGTTCGTGCTCGGTTGGAATTCCGGCCGCGATTGGGTTGGGGCTGTAGACCGGCTCGACCGCGCCGGCCGGCGCGACCCACCGCGCCGCAGGGTCCGAGCATGCAAGGACGATGAGCAGGCCGTCGTCGACGACCGGCTTCAAGAACGACTGCAGGCAGGCAATGTGATGGCTCCGACCGATGACGACGGTCGCCATCGGATGTTGGGAGAGCCGCGCCCGCGCTTCGGCGATCGCGCGCCTGACGAGCCACGGTCCGGGGAGGTAGTCGCCGTCCCACGTCAGCGTCGCGCCATGATCGGCGACGACGCGCGGGTCACCGGCGATGGTCATGCGTCCGCCGCGAATCTCCTGGAGGTAGCGTGGCAGGAGAGCGAGGCCGTGCGTGGAATGTCCGAGGAGGTCGCCCTCGAGGAGGATCTCGGCGACATCCTGCGCGCGGTCGTCGGGCAGTCCTGCGGCCACGAGCAGGGCGTGCGCGTAGCCGAGGAGCGCGGCAGCAGGAAGTCGTCGTGACGAACCCTCAAACATGTCAGAATACCGCGCCTTCTCTTTCCAGTGACCGACGCTACCGCGCTCAGCGCCACGGATCGTTCGAACAGCCAGGCACGCGCCGGCGGGGCAGCCGATCGTCCCCCGGACGCCCCCGTCCCGCATTCGTTTCTCGAGTACGTCCGTTCCTTCGGCCCCGGCATCGTCATCGTGCTCACCTGGCTTGGCGCCGGCGACGTCGTCGACATGGGCGCGGCCGGAGCCAACTACGGCTATGCGCTCATCTGGGTGTTCGTGGTCGCGATTCTATTCCGGTTTCTCTTTGTTTCGCTCATCGTCCGCTATCACCTGTGCAACCAGCATCGTGAGGGTGTCCTCGACGGCCTGGCGCGTCTCCATCCGATCTACGCGCCAGTGCTCTTCTTCGCCGCAATCGTGATGGGGCACGTCTACGGCTCGTACATGACTCGCGGCGTTGGCGAGGTCTGCCGGAACGTCTTCGGGTTCGGGGCGATCTGGCAGTGGGCGGTCGCGTGCAACGCGGTCGCGTGCTATCTCGTGTTCAGGCCGAGTTTTCGCGCGCTCGAATTCGTGTTCTTCTTTTTCCTGGCGGTCTTGTCGGTGTCGTTCGTGGGCTCGGCGGTCTGGGTTGGATTCGATCCCGCTGAAGTCGCGCGCGGGCTGGTTCGTCTGGAGATGCCAGGGACGCACGGCGCCTACGACCCGACGCACGTGGCGCTGGCGATGATCGGTGCCGTCGGCGGCTCGCTGATGAACCTCGTCTACCCGTATTTTCTGGACGCCAAGGGCTGGCGCGGCCCGCAGTATCGACGCGTGCAGCTGTACGACTTCAGCCTGGGCATGCTCGCGATGCTCGTCCTGAACCTGTCGATCTGGGTGCTCGGCGCCGAACTGCTCTTCCCGGACAAGCACATTCAGAATCTCGAAGACTTGCCGAATCTGCTGAGCACGGTCCTCGGTGAACCGGGACGCATCCTCTTCTATGCGGGGATCTTCTCGGCGATCTACACGTCAATCATTGGCCACGCCGCCGGGCTGGGGCGACTTGGCACACATGCGTGGCTTCGCTGGCACGCCGGAAACGGTCCGATCACGAGCGACTACCGCTATCACGCGTGTTATCGCTGGATCGCGCTCTCGTGTCTCGTCACGCCGCTCGTCTGGACGTTGCCAGGCATGCCTGGGTTCGTCGCCCTGACGCTTGCCGCCAACAGCGCTCAGGTGTTGCTGCTACCGCTGCTGGCCGGAGGCTTGTGGTGGATCACCGCGAGCCCGAATCTCATCGGCCGCGAGCACTGCAATCGCTGGTGGGAGAACGTCCTGATGGGCACGCTGTTCGCGCTGGCGATCTACTTCGCGTTTCGAGCGGCGCTCGATCTTGATCGCAGTCAGCGGTCAGTCATGAGTCGCGTGAGACGCCGCTCAGTCCAGAGCTAACAAGATCGCCAGGCTTCGCTGTCAAGAGCTCTTCACCGCTGAGATCGCCGAGCGCGCAGAGTAAACCCTTGGCTGCGTCCTCAGCGCCTCCGCGGTGAAAGGCTCTTGGGCGGCAGCAGCGTCGATGAGTGGCGGACTACTCTACGAGCCCACCCGCTTCACCGATCGCCACGCGGCCGCCGAAAACGTCAACGCGTACTGCGCGTCGCGGCGGACGTTGGAAACGACCGCCGGCCGGAAACAGACGAGGCACGTACCTCCTGACCGGCGGACACTCGGATAGACGATGCCGAGCGATCCCCGGTCGAGGAGTCGCTGCCCGAGGGCTTGTGACGTCTTGTAGCTGTCCGGATCGAGAGAGTCGGCGAAACGCCGATCCCGTCGGACGTCGTGGAACTCACCACCGAAATCCGCCAGGTAGTCGTCGTAGGTCGCGACCTCTTCGTCGAGCCATTCGATTTCAGCCAATTCGACTGATCGATGGAATGCGACTTCTGTCTGCGCGGTCCGCAACTCGAACGCCGCGTACCACGCGCCGCGGTCCGGCCCGCTGAATCGCGCGCCGAGCGGATGGGCGTGGCAGAACGCCGCGTTGATGACGTGATACGACGGCACGCCGAAGACGAGCTCGTGCGGCCCGATCTCCGGCAGCCGCTGCTGTTCGGCCAGCAGCCGATCGTTGGTGACTTGCTCGAGGTCGAAGATCGCGCGGAGATCACGGTCGTCGTCGACAATCCGCGCGAGCACGCTCTCAGGCGCGCGATATCGCGACGGCACCAGCCGATGCGTATCGCGCTGTCGGATCAGCCTGAGACGTGGGTCAGCCGGCGCGGCGGGCATCGAGCAACCGGCGGACGACCTGCATCGCCGGCAGCCCGCCGGCGACGAGGTATGCGAGCGGCGTTTGGCCTGCGAAGATTGCGTTGGAGTTCGGCCGACTCATCCAGGCATCGGCAAGGGTGCTCGAGTAGAGCAGGTTCAGCGCCTTGAAGATGCCAATCACGTACGAGAGCCGGAGCAAGCGGTCCGGGTCCAGCACGCGCTCCGGGTTCTTCTTCATCTCGTAGAACGGCCCGTTGCTGACGCCGCCGAGGAGCGCCCTCGCGTCCTCGTCGCGCACCTGCCACCGCGTCATGATGTTGAAGAATGCTCTGAGCGCGGCTGGGCTGAGCCGCTCGCGTTCCGATCGCACCGACAGGTCGACGAGCGCCGTCGGATGGTAGCGCGTGGCCGGATAGCCCGGCTGTCGTGGCAT
>CAWCQI010000039.1:0-54783 GCA_963797625.1 uncultured Acidobacteriota bacterium | reverse complement strand
AGGTCGGAATTCTTCGGATTGTCTTTGAGGCCTCCGACAATGGCGCGTGCCGCCCCAATGAGATTGCCCTGAGCGATGAGACCCTTGGCCGTGTTCGCCGACGGAGGCTCCGATTGGGACAGGGGCCACCGGGAGCGCGTCTGCCGCCGAGGCCGCGAATGCCCCGGTCGCCGGCGTCTGAACAGGGGCGGACGCAGGAGCTGCTACCGTGGGCTCCGGGGTCTCACGCCCGCCACGAATCGTCAGCAACACTGCGACCGCCGACCACGACAACGGCAAGCGGTGCTGTCACGCGAGCCACCCGCGACAATCGCCTCTTGGGGGGCTGCTCTGCTGGATCGCCGCGACCCGTCAGGCGACCCAAGGTCTGCGTCTCTGGCGATCGCGCGGACGCCCCGGCTGCGGCCGCAATTTGAGATGCTGCCCCCTCCACTATCGGCACTGAGGAACTGGGCATTGTGATCGCGCCCGACCCGGCATCTGCCGCCGCGAGTGGAGCCGGCGAAGACGCAGCCGCGAGGCGGGCGCCCAGCAGAAGCGCCGCCACCTGGCGAGCCACCACTTCGAGAACCAGGTTGCCGACGCCGATCTCCTGTTCTGAGACTGCGCCGGCGACCGCCACGATCTCAACCGGAACGGCTCCGAGAAACAGGTCGTCGAGCGCGTAGACCTCGACATTGATTCGACAGGAACCGGCTCGCAGTGGCGTCAGCAGGAACGCCAGCCGCTTCGAGTACTCGTCCGGTGGAACTTCGATCAGTCTGTCCGCCTGGCTGTCGACTCTGAAATCGGGCGCGACCAGTTTGATGCGCAACCGCGCCGGCAGAAGACCGCCGGTTTGAGGATCCGTCGGGTAGGCCAGTTGCAGCGCCTCAGACGCTTGTTCAATCTCGGCCGGCCGCGCTTTACTTGGCCAGTCCTCCAGGCCGAGGCGCGTGGAGGTGGCAAACCGCACCTGCACCAGCAGATCGATCTGGCGTCCGACTTCAGCGCGGCTTGGCGCAGCGACATCGATCCGCCGGGACGCGCCATGATGGTCCGGCGTGTCTACGTGCGTCGTCTGGTCCACGCCGCAGTCGTTCAACGCGACGCGCATATCGCGGGCGGACGCGTAGCGGTCGGCCACGTCCAGGGCCATCGCTCGCGCGATCAATCGGCCGAGATTTTCCGGGATGTCGGCACGGACCAGGTGCGCCGCGGGAAGCGGGTCTGGCGTCCCACTCGCAACGGCCCGCGAGCGGTCACGCGCGTTCACCGGCGGGTAACCAGTGAGAAGGTGGTACAGCGTGGCGCCGACGGCGTACACGTCGCTGCGCGCATCGGTCTTTCTCCCCAGAATCTGCTCGAGGGGCGCATACGCGAGGGTGTAGCCAAACACGCTGCGGTCAGCCGGTGGCGTGGTCGGCGTCCTCTGGCCGGCCCTTGGCGAGCCCGAAGTCCAGAAGGACGATCTCGCCGCGCGGCGTCCGCTTCAGATTTGCGGGTTTGATGTCCCGGTGAACGACGGGAGGCTCGCTGGTCGTGCAGGTAGGACAGCGCGTCGAGCACGGTCCCGGCCCAGACGACGACCTCGGCTGGTGGAAAACGAGACCGACGATGGTCGAGCAGCTTGCCGAGGTCATCGCCCTCGATGAACTGCATGACCAGGAACTGTGCCTTGCCCTCGACGAAGTAGTCGATGACGACCGGCAGCGCCGGGTGGCGCAGTGCCGCCAGAAGCTTCGCCTCGCGCTCGAACGCGCGGTCGGCGTCAACACCCGGGAGCCGGCACTCCTTGACGGCGACCGTGTTCTGCAGCCGCGAGTCGATCGCTTCGTAGACGGCCCCCATCCCGCCGTGACCGATCTCGCGAACGATCCGGTATCGGCCGTGAAGCACGGTGCCGTTGGTAAGCATGGCGCGCGACCGGTGCCATTCTAAGCGAGAACCGGGACTCGGCTGGAAGTTCGCATGCCCGGATCATTTCTGCTGGTAGATCCTCACGTAGTCCACCAGATACCGGTGCGGGAATCGCGAATCGTCGATGCCCTGCTGCCCTCCCCAGGCTCCGCCGATTGCGAGGTTGATGAGCAGGTACTGTGTCCTGTCGAACGGCCACGCGCGCGCGCCGCTGCCTTCGTTCGTGAAGGTGAAGTATTTCTGGCCGTCGACGAAGGCGTCGATGTGGTCGGCGTACCACTCCATCGCGTAGACGTGAAAGTCATCGGCCGGATTCGCGATGACGACGCTCGCTGACTTCTGCGTGCCGATGGTGTGGTTGTAAGCAGCCGTGTGAACGCTGCTGTGGATGCGCAGCGGATCGAAGCCGACGTTCTCCATGATGTCGATCTCGCCGCAGGTCGGCCAGCCCACCTGGCCGATGTTGGTGCCCAGCATCCAGATGGCCGGCCACGAACCCCTGCCGGTCGGGAGTTTGGCTCGGACCTCGACTCGACCATAGAGAAACTCGAAGCGCCCGCGGGTGTTGATGCTGGCCGACGTGTAGCCGTAGCCCTGGAAGGATTCCTTGCGGCCTTCGATCACCAGATTTCCGCCTTCAGCGCGCACGTTCTCGACGCGCGACGTGTAGTACTGCCTCTCGTTGTTGCGGATGTAGCCAAGCTCGTGGCCCCACTTCGCGGAGTCGACGGCGCCGGCCGCGTCGAACTCGTCCGCGAAGACGAGGCTCCACCCGCCGGTGTCCCTGAGTTGGCGCAGGGGACGGCGTGGACGGTGCTGCGGCGGGATCGCCGCCGCACGCCACCGACACCGCGAGGAGGAGACCGACGAGCGTCCTCATATTCCCCGCCGCGTGATGGTCGATGAGCCGGAATCCATGATTCGGTAAGTCATCGTGAGCGAGCCGACATCGATCTGGTCGCTATCCTTGAGCACGACGGGCTCGACGACGCGCTGCCCGTTCACCATCGTGCCGTTCTTGCTGCCCAGATCCTCGACGACCGCCTCTCGACCCGTCACGACGATCCGGGCATGACGGCGCGACAGCGTGCTCGAATCGATCCGGATGGCACAGTCGCCATCGCGGCCCACCACGTTCGGGCCTTCGGACAGGAGCCATTCGCCGCTCTTCGACACCAGACGCTGGCCTGATGCGGCCTGTCTGGCAACGTCGACGGCGGCCGCCGGCCGTGCATCACCATGAAACGCGTAGCCGTATCGGGGGACGGTGCGGATGTATCGCGACGCCCGCGGGGCATCGCCAAGCGCGGCACGGATTTCCGCGACCAGGTTATGCAGGCTCGCGTCGGCGACGAACGTCTCCGGCCACAACCGCTCGAGGAGCTCTGACTTCGCCACCGCCTCGGGGCGGCGATCGAGCAGAATCTCCAGTAAATGGAAGGCCTTCGGGGAAAGCGGCGTCGCGCTGCCATGCCGAAGGAGCACCCGCTGGCCGGAGTCGAACTCGCATTCTCCAAAAACAACACGCATTAGAGGGCCCTGAAAGAATTAGAGTTTCATGAGAACTCCGCGAGGACAGCGTGGTCCGCCGGCGCCTATATTGGCACAGGAGACCTTTATGATCCGACTGCGAGGAGTTGCCGTCTTCCTGGTCTGCGTGCCCGCACTCGTGGGCTGCCACGCACCGGCAGCGTTTACCCAAGGTCTCGGCTCCAAGATCTGGGTCGGTCGCTACCAGGAGATCGAGGAGTATCTGAGGACCGGCGAGTGTGTGAGCATGGAATCGCTCCAGCCAATTTTGACACGCTGCACGCTGCGGCCCGGTGGACCGTTCGCCAGGATGGCATGGAAAGCGCTGCCACCGGGAGTCCATCGCGGTTTCTCTGAAAGCTACCGGACCGAAATCGCCACGTACGAGCTCGACAAGCTTCTCAAGATGGACATGGTGCCGCCCTCGGTCGAACGACAGATCCAAGGCAACAAGGGTGCCGCCCAATTGTGGGTAGAGAACGTCGTCGACGCGACGGACCCGACGTCGCCACTCCCGCCAGAGAAGGTCCATTGGGAAGCCCAGCTGGTGCGCATGACGATGTTCGATTCGCTGATTGGGAACCGAGACAGGAATCGGCGAAACATGCTCCGCGATCGCGCGTGGAACCTCATTTTGCTCGATCACTCACGAAGCTTCACCGCCGGCACCGAGCTCCTTCAGAAGCTGAACCGCGTTGACGAAAGCTTTTGGGCGAAGATCGAGGGCCTGACGCTCGACGAGCTCAATCGCTCGCTCAGCCCATGGATCGACGAAAGCCAGATCAAAGCTATCCTCGACCGCCGCGACAAAATGAGGCTGGAAATCAGATCGCTGCCGAAGTAAGCACGGCGACCGCTGCGGTAGCCGGCATGGACACGGCGGCTTGGCCGATGATCACAAAAACGATCTCACATTACGAGATCCTGGAGCCGCTCGGCGAAGGCGGGATGGGCGTCGTCTACCGCGCGGTCGATACGCGCC
This sequence comes from uncultured Acidobacteriota bacterium, assembly GCA_963797625.1. Lineage (GTDB taxonomy): Bacteria > Acidobacteriota > Vicinamibacteria > Vicinamibacterales > 2-12-FULL-66-21 > DATBJJ01. The sequence continues at coordinate 50,372 of CAWCQI010000039.1, read as the reverse complement.
TTGGCCGGCCCGTCGCGGTCAAGCTGCTCAAGCCTGATCGCACGATCGATGGAGAGACTCGTCAACGATTCGTTCAGGAGGCCAGAGCCGCCTCCGCCCTGAATCATCCGCACATCATCACGATTTATGAGATTGGGCAGTCCGACGGTGTCGACTTCATCGCGATGGAGTACGTGGCGGGCTCCACGCTCGCTCATCTGATCGGCCGCGGCCGGCTGAATATCAGCGCCGCGCTCGGCTATGCCATTCAGATCGCGGACGCGCTGGCAACCGCCCATGCCGCCGGTATTCTTCACCGGGACCTCAAGCCGGCCAACATCATGGTCAGCGACAAGGGTCCACTGAAGGTGCTCGACTTCGGATTGGCGAAGCTCACCGACGCCGGCAGCCAAGCGATCGACGAACGGGTGACGACGCGAACCGCGCCCGCAGACGGGCGTCTGCAGACCGAGGAAGGCGCGATCCTCGGCACCGCCGCCTACATGTCGCCCGAACAGGCGGAGGGAAAACCCGCGGATGCCCGATCGGATGTCTTCGCGTTTGGCGCGGTGCTCTATGAAATGATCACCGGCCGTCGCGTGTTCACCGGCGCGACCAGAATGTCGACCCTCGCGGCAATCCTGACACGAGAGCCGGACCCGCCGAGCGATGTGATCCCTCACCTGCCGCGTGATCTCGAGCGGCTGATCCTCCGCTGCCTGCGGAAGAATCCCGAGCGGCGTTGGCAATCGATGGCGGATCTGAAAGTCGCGCTGGAGGACGTGCGAGACGAATCCGGCTCGCAAGGTGTGGCCGCACCGCCGGTATCCGCGCCGGCACGGGTGTGGAAATGGAGCGCGCTCGCGTTCACTGCGATCGCCGCAATCGGAGCGCTGGCGTTCGGCGGGTGGTGGCGGGCGACGCGGACGCAGCCCGAAGGGGGCCCCGCGCCCTTTCTGACCAGGCTGACGTCAGACGTCGGCTGGACCGACGATCCAGCCATCTCACTCGATGGAAAGTTTCTCGCATACGCATCCGATCGGAGCGGCGACGACAATCTGGATATCTGGGTGCAGCAGATTCCAGACGGCCCCCCGTTCAGGCTCACCCGAGACACCGCCGACGAAGTCGAGCCATCGTTCTCGGCCGATGGAAGCCGGATCGCGTTTCGATCGAGCCGGCTTGGAGGAGGCGTCTACATCATCCCGACGCTCGGCGGCGAAGAGCGGCTGCTCGCCGCGCGCGGCTTCTCGCCGCGGTTTTCGCCAGACGGACGCTGGATCGCGTATGGCGTCGCGGAACCGACCGGCAGCCGCATCGAGGTGGCCCCAGCCGCTGGCGGCCCGGCCGTCTCGATTGCCAGCGGCTTTTACCGGGCTCAGGCACCGGTCTGGTCCCCCGACGGCCGACATCTGCTGTTCTGGGCGCAGCGCCACCGCGACGCGCCGCCGGAAAACAACATCGACTGGTACGTGACGGCGATTCCAGGCGGGTCGCCCGTCCGGACAGAAGCGCGCGCAGCGTTACTTCGAGAAAAATTTCAGGCGTTTCAGGGACTGCCGTCGCCGGATGCGTGGGCCCAGGTTGGAAATCGCATTCTGTTTCATGGCAGCGTCGGCGACTCCTCGAACATGTGGCAGGTGGCGATCGCTCCTGGGAGTTGGCAGATCAGCGGGGTACCGCAACGAGCCACGTTTGGCACGACTGACGAAGCGGCGGCCTCGGTCGCCTCCGACGGACGGATGGTGTTCATCAGCCGAACGATGGGAGCCGACATCTGGAGCCTGCCAATCGACGCCAATCGCGGGAAGCAAGAGGGCGATCTCAAACGCGTGACCCAGGACGCAGCCGATGACTACGACCCGTCGGTGTCAGAAGACGGGACGACACTGGTCTTCCGTTCGCGCCGAGGCGGGCGATTCGGAATCATCCTGAGGAAGCTCGCGACAAACGCGGAGACCGTCCTGACCAGAATGCCCGAGGATCACTATGCGGCACTGAGCCGCGATGGTACGAAGGTCGCGTATTCGTATCGGGAGAACGGCAAGATGCCCATCTTCATCGTTGCCGCCTCCGGCGGAGCCCCCGAAAAGGTCTGCGACGACTGCGGTGAAGTCGAGGCCTGGGCGCCGGCAGGTGATCGGATCCTGTATGTCACGGCTGGGGATCCGTCAGGGGTGGGCCTCTTGACGATCGGCGCCTCTCACAACGATGCGTGGCTGAAGAACCCTGGCTATGGAATCTACAACCCGCGCCCGTCATCGGACGGTCGGTGGGTCGCCTTCAACGGCAGGCGGGATCGTCTCGCACCGGCGCAAGTATTTGTCGCCAGAATCGAGGGATCGGCGGTCGCTGGCTCGAAGGACTGGATCGCAGTGAGCGCGGATGGCGACGCCCCTGCCTGGTCGCCGGACGCGAGCGTCCTGTACTTCTGGTCGGATCGCGACAAGTCTCCGTGCGTGTGGGCCCAGCCTCTCGACCCGGCGACGAAACGGCCGGTCGGAGCGCCGCTGAGCATCCAGCACTTTCATCGCAAGGGACTGTCGTTGAGGAATCTCTACCTCGGCGCGCCGGGGATTGCAGTCGCGCGGGACAAGATTGTCTTCAACCTCGGAGAACATACCGGCAATATCTGGATGACACAGCTATCGCCGCCGCCGGATTGACCTCATCTGTCCGAGTCCGCCAGCGAGCGGCTTGCGTCCGCGCATCGAGTGGTGAACAATCCGGCCATGCTCCAACCAGTCAGTCGTGTCGTCGATCTCCTCGATCCCGCGCTGAACCGCATCTGCAACATGGGCGTGGACGAGGCGCGGCGCCGGGTCCGCGAGGGGAGTCCCGCCGACGTTCGCGGCATCGATGGATCCTTTGCGCTCGTCGCGGCGGAGGGCGTGAACGTCCGGCTGGCCCGTTCGCTCGATCGGCCGATGCGGTACTTCCTCGCCAAGCGTCACGAAGGCCCGGCGCTCTACGTCGCGGATCGCATCGACCGGCTGCGCGACGCGCTCGCTGCCGACGGGCTGGACAACCAATTCCATCCCAGCTACACGCGCATGATCCCCGCGCACTATGTGGTCGAGATCGCGCTCGTCGGCTGCCCTGACCCGGATCCGGTCTACACGCGATTCTTCACGCCGACACCGAACGCGCTGCCGCCGTCGCTCGACGAGATTGGACGACGGTACGTCGGCGCGATGGCCAACGAGATCGAGAAGTGGCTGACACGCATCGACGCGGGCGAGCCGATCGGCGTCGCGTTCTCCGGCGGCATCGATAGCGGGGCGGTCTTCCTCGTCACCTACCACACGATGATGCGGCTCGGACTGTCACCGGCGAGGCTCAAGGCCTTCGTGCTGAACCTCGGCGCTGGACCCGACGTCGATCAAGCGCGGGCGTTCCTGTCCTCTCTCGGACTCTCACTGTTCCTGGAAGAGATCGACTCGTCGGCCGAGCGATTGAGCGTTGACGAAACGCTACGCGTCCTCGAGGACTACAAGCCGCTCGACGTCGAATGCGCGGCGATGGGGCTCGAACTGTGCCGGGGTATCCGTGCTCGCTACCCTGCCTGGCGCCACCTCGCCGACGGCGATGGTGGCGACGAGAACCTCAAGGACTATCCGATCGAGGAAAACCACGAGCTCACGATCAGGAGCGTCATCGATAACCTCATGCTCTACCAGGAAGGCTGGGGCGTGGGGCGCATCAAGCACTCATTGACTTACAGCGGTGGACTCAGCCGCAGTTACGTACGGACCTACGCGCCGGCGCGGCGCTACGGCTTCGATGGCTTCAGTCCCTACGCGCAACCCGCAGTCGTCGAGACCGCCGAAGGCATCCCGTTCGCGGCGCTGACGCGCTACGACGTGCCGACGCTCTACGCGCTCAAAGGCGAGATCGTCGGGCGCGGCGTGAAGGCGGTCACCGGACTCGACATGCCGATCTTCCCGAAGCGGCGATTCCAGCACGGCGCCATGCCGGCCGAGGCGATGCACACGCGACTTCGCGGCACCGAACATACGTACCGGCGCGCGTTTCACGGCCTCTACACCTAGTGTCCCGGCCGCGATGACGCTCTACCCTGCGGGGTCCGCCGCGCGAGATCGTTTCGTTCTCGCACGGCGCCCACCGCGCGCGACGCACGATCCCTGGCAGTCTCACGCCGTACTCGTCGAGGACGAACTGGCCGCCGACCGAACGGTCGTGCGGCGTGGGCACCGTGTTCCTCACCGGTCGCGAGTGTCCATGGCGCTGCGTGATGTGCGACCTCTGGCAGCACACCACGGAACGCGACACGCCTGGCGGAGCGATTGCGGCGCAGGTCGCCAACGCGCGACAGACACTCGATCGCTCGAACCAGCCGGTCAGCCAGATCAAGCTGTACAACGCCGGCAGCTTCTTTGATCCCCGCGCTGTGCCAGTCGACGACTACGATGGCGTCGCCGTCGCGGTCGCTGGCCTGTCGCGCGTGATCGTCGAGTCACATCCGGCGCTGGTCGGCGAGCGCACTCGCCGGTTTCTCGAGGCGCTGCACCGCCATCAGGCGGCTGATGTCGTCCCAACACTCGAAGTCGCGATCGGGCTCGAGACGGCACATCCCGAGGCGCTCGAGCGGCTGAACAAGAAGATGACGACCGGCGATTTTCTTCTCGCCGCCGGCCGTCTCCGGTCGCTTGGCGTCGCGCTTCGAGTGTTCCTGCTCGTGTCGCCGCCGTTTGTCCCGAGGGATGAACAGGACGAGTGGCTGCTCCGCTCGATCGATCTGGCGTGCGAAGCCGGCGCGACGGCCGTGTCGCTCATACCAACGCGACCGGGAAACGGCGCGCTCGACAGCGCTCGAAGAGAACGGCCTCTTCCGGCGGCCCTCTCTGCTCGATCTCGAGCGGAGCCTGACGCTCGCGATGGCGCGCGTGGATGGACGGGAGACCCGCGTGTTTGCCGATCTCTGGGATGTGGAGCGCTTCGCCGATTGTCAGCTCTGTCTGACGGCGCGTCGCGAACGCCTGCGCGCGATGAACATCGGGCAGCGACTTCAGCCGTTGGTGTCCTGTCCGCGCTGCGGGCATTCATCAGTGAACATCATTCGCTTCAACAGTCGTGAGTGTCCGCCTTTAGCGGCGGACCCGATGCACGCGAGTCCCGGACTCCCGACAGTGCGCGTGGCACCTACGACTCGTGAGACGGCACTAGCCTCGTTCGATGCCAATGACACGCTCCGTTGACGTCGATATCGCGATCGTCGGCTCGGGATTCGCGGGCGCGTTGTGCGCGCTCGCCCTCCGGCAACGCGGCCGCCGTGTCGCCCTCGTCGAACGGGGCCGCCACCCGCGGTTCGCGATCGGCGAGTCAACGACACCCCTCACCAACCTCCTGCTCGAAGAGCTCGCCGACCGATACGACTTGCCACGGGTGCGATCGTTCTCGAAATGGGGCACCTGGCAGCGGACGCGCCCCGACGTCGCCTGCGGCCTCAAACGCGGGTTCACCTTCCTCTTCCATCAGCACGCAGAGCGATTCGTCGACGACGGCGCGCACACGCGTCAGCTGCTCGTCGCGGCGAGCCCGAACGACGAGGTTGCCGATACGCACTGGTACCGCCCGGCATTCGATCTCGCGCTGGTCGAAGAGGCGCAGTCGGCGGGCGCGATTTACCTCGACGAAACGCGTCTCGAGCGCATCCGCGACACGGCCTGTGGAATGACGCTCGAAGGCACGCGCGACGGGCAGGCGGTCGAAATCGAGGCCGGGTTCGTCATCGATGCCAGCGGCCCACGTGGATTTCTGACAACGGCATTCGGCACCGGCAACGCGCCTTTGAGATGGTTGCCACCGACACAGGGCCTCTTCACGCACTTTGAGGGCGTGGATCTCTGGGCCGGCATCGCGCCCACGGACGGCTCTCCTCCATACCCGCCGGACGCGGCCGCGCTCCACCACGTGTTTCCAGGCGGCTGGATCTGGGTGCTGCGCTTCAACAACGGAATCACGAGCGCCGGCGCCGCGCTCACGGATGGACTCGCGGCCGACCTTCGAGCTTCCGAGGGCGCGCCAGCGTGGGATCGCCTGCTCGAGCGCCTGCCGTCGGTTCGCGATCAGTTCAGCTCGGCCCGCGCCACGCTCCCGTTCATCCACACGCCGCGGGTCGCATTCCGGTGCCACGAGGTCGTCGGGGCGAAGTGGGCCTTGCTTCCGTCGGCCGCCGGAGTTATCGACCCGCTGCTCTCGACCGGGTTCCCGCTGACGCTGCTTGGCCTGTCGCGACTGCTCGAAGTACTCGAGACGACTGTTCCCGGCGCTGAGCGCGAGGCCGCCCTGAAGACATATGCCGAGACGACGCAGCGGGAACTCGACGTCACCGAACAGCTCGTCGGCGCGCTCTACGCATGCATGGCCGACCCGCCACTCTTCAAGCGTCTCAGCCTCCTCTATTTCGCGGCTGCGAGCTATAGCGAGACGGTGCGACGACTCGGCCGGCCTCAGCTCGCCCCCGGGTTCCTGCTCAACGCGCATCCTCGATTTGGGGTCGAGCTCAGGGAGTGTGCCGCGGCGGCAGCCCTCGCGCCCAAGGGTGACCACCGATCCGCCCTCGTTGAACGAATCGATCGCGCGATCGAGCCGTTCGACACCGCTGGCCTCCTCGATCGATCGCGGCGTGACTGGTATCCGGTCCTGGCCGACGATCTCATCGGCAGCGCTGCGAAGCTCGAGGCGTCAGCCGACGATGTAAACCGTCTGCTGTTGCGGTGTGGGCTGGTGAGGAGCTGAGTGCTGCGGGGTGACGCACCGTCGTCTTCGCACTAACTCTTGCTTGGTCGGTCGTCGCAGCAGCAGCTTCAACCACAAGAACCCTACGGCGACGAACGGTACCAGGTAGACCACGACGAGGCCTGGCGGCGGCCGGAGATCGTAAGTCGCGTCCACTTCGGCCTCGACCGCTGCCGGACCGAGTGGACCATCAATCGTCACGCGCACCTGGAAACGCCCCTCGTGATCCATCACGAGCGCTGAAAACCACTGCGAGGCATTCCTTGCCTCTGATTGAGCCGTTGCCCCGATCGTCGGACCAGCGCGGTCGAGCGGCCTGATCGCGACCTGCACGCGCGTGCCCGGCGGTGGCGGCGTACCGAAAGTGATCCAGAACCTCCCTGCTGCCGTTCCATCGTCGGTGCTGTCGGGATCGGCCCAGATCGAGACCTTGTATGGCCCGACGATGCGGTTCGATACGAGTGGAATTGGCGGACCCGCATGCCCAAGCACGGGACCACTCGTGAACAAGAGGACCACAATCGAACCAACGAGAACGTGAGATCTCACTCCGCCAGTCCTATTCCTCTCATCTCCATTGGCTGGAAGAGGATCCAGATCGCGACGGCCCCAAGAAGGGCGACAAGGATGGCCCATGGAACGGTCGCCAGATTCGGTCGGCTCGGATAGTCGCGACGCGAGATGACGTGCATCACGGCGACCGATCCAGCGATGCCGAGCAGGATGCATCCCAGTTGAATCGGGAATACCGCGCCCGGGCGCATCCCCGCCCAACGCCAAAGCGGATTGCCGAGAACCGGTGAACCCATCAGATCGATCGCGGCGCTCTGCGTGACGGGAACGACCGTCAATGCGCCGGTCAGGAAATGGAAACCGTAGTGCGCAAGCCACATGGAAAAGCCGAACGGGACGAGTCCGTAGGCGTATCGCAGCGCGATTCGACCTGTCGACACCGTCTTGTCGCGGCCAAGTGCTCGCGTCAGGCTGGCAGCACTACCGAGCAACACCAGTGGCGCAATGCCAAGGCCGACCACGAATAGACATCCGAGCACCACAGATTCAGATCTGCTGCCAAGCGTCTGGGCCAACCACGCTTCGACGCTGTAGGCGGGCGATACCATCGCGAATGCGTTCAACAGCGCCCCAAACACAAACAGCACCGCGAGCACAGCGATATCCGGGCGGTTGATCAGCCTCCCAATACCGGATCGACGACGAGCATCGGCCAGCTCGAGGCCTGGCGTACGAACCGAGATGGCAATGTTGTCGTGTGGACAGGCGTGAACGCAGTCCAGGCAGAATGTGCAGTCGATGTTGCCGACCTTCGCGGGTAGATACAAGCCCAGTTCACAGCCACGCTGCACAAGCCGGCCGGGCGCCTCCGGCGCTCGCCTTCCCGCGATGCAGTCAGACGTGCGACAGGACTCGCAAGTTGACCGTTTTCGAATCTCGAGCTCGAGCGGCGACATCGTCGACGCAACAAAATTGAACTGACCAACCGGACAGAGGTGCTTGCAGAAGCTGGCGCCTTTGAAGACGAGGTCAATCGCCAGCGCCGCGGCGAAGTACGAGAGGACCAGGAACGCCGTCGCCCGTGGCAGTGCCCACAGATCGAAGAGCTCGTACGAAAAGAGCACACCGCCGAAGAGCACGATGGCGAGCCATTTACCGCGCAGTTTCTTGGGCCACAGACGCGCCGGCGGGTGAACGTGGCGACCCAGGTCGCGAACGAGCACGAAGGGACATCCCGCGCAGAAGAGATTGCCCGCGGCCAGCAGCGCGACGACGAGCAGTCCGCGATAGTGCACCCAGGTGAGGACCGTCGAAAGATTGCCTGGTGCGACTTGCGGGCCGACGAGGCCATGCAGGACGAGTACTCCTGCGGCGATGAGCAGGGGAACCTGCAGGAACGTGCGCGCGTGTCGATGCTTGAGCAACCGGCCGACGAGCGGCCAGCGGAGAACGTCGGCGCCCGCAGTTGCCTCGCCGGTAACCGGCGTCATCTGCCACATAGTGAGGGGTCAGACTCGACTCAGCGGGTCAGACCGGGGTCAGACCCCATCAGCCGCCTCCACCCAGGCGCCGCGCGGTCGTCGCTCCCGCACGCAGATCAATCGATCGACTGTCGGCGCGCGTGCCCCGCACGAACAGAATCCACTCTCCAGCCATCGTCAGGCGCAGGCGGACGGTGTAGACGCCGTCGCCCTGTTCGTGCGCGCGCTCGATGACTGGTGCCATCCCCGGGTGGGACATGTGTGCTTCGACACGGAGCGTCGCCCCGCGCACGGGCTGCCCTGCCCGGTCGCGAAGCGTGATCTCCGCACGCGCCTCCTCATCGACGACCGGCGCCAGCGGCATCATCTTCAACTCCGCCACTACTTCATCAGCGCGGACTAACGGCTCGTCCGCAGGCGGACCATAGGAGGCAGCCAAACGTCAGGACGGCGACGGGGCGCCTCAGAGCGCGTCGCCGCAAGGCGGTTTCAGGCGGCAGCACCCGCCCGACGATGCAATGCACACGTGCACTTCGGTGTCGCGGCCGGCTCGGTCGGGAACAGGTGGTAGTACATCGCGATCACCATCGGAATGAAGACGATCGTGTTGTAGAAGAGGTGCAGTTCCACTCGCGGGATCCAGAGCTGAACGAGGCTCGTTGGGACCGGGCGATCGAAGAAATTGTGTCCGGTGAGGGCCTGAATCTGCAGCAGCCCGTGTTCGATGTGGTGGAAAAACTGGATCCCGAGCGCGATCGTCCACCACCGGCGCTCCTTGACGTCCGTGAAGCCCTTCCGCAGCGCGAACAGGCCGACGAGCATGACCAGCGCGTATCCGTAGTGAAGCGTTTCCGACTTGACGAGCCAGGGAAAGAACTGGCCGAGAAGGCCGCGCGATGCCGGAACAGGCCAGCCAAGCGCGTAGATCTGAAACGCCTGCGTGAGGTGCTCGCCCCAGTGCGCCAGCACGATCACCATGAAGGTGCGGAGCGCCACCTCGTGCCACTCGGCATTCAGGCGCTCGATGAACGGCGCGCTGTGACCCGACGGGTAGGCTCCGGCGTGCACTGCCTGCATGCTTCGCTGTCCTCCGAAGATCGATGCTTTCGCTGCCCCTAAGCCGACATTATTCGAGGCCCGGACGGAGCGGGCAATAACGTGAATGAACTAGGCTCAAGGCTCAGAGGCTCAGGGCTCAGGGCTCAGGCAAAATCTTGCAGAGAAGGATCCCTACGGTTTTACCTGAGCCCTGAGCCTTGAGCCCTGAGCCGGTTCTGAGCCTGAGCCCTGAGCCCTGAGCTCCTGGGCCGCTCCAACCTTTGAGCCCTGAGCCGCCCCAACCGTCGCGCTATGGGCCATCTCAATCAGAAGCGCCGAGGGTCCGACCAGGAACAGGGCATAAAACGGCGCGTAGATGACCTCGTTGAGGCGCAGCAACATTTCCACGAACGCAACTGCCACGACAACCACGATCTGACCCCACCGCGGCCGGACGGAGACCTTGGGGTCCGTCACCATGAAGAAAATGAAGAGCTGATACATCGGGCCGGTGACTGGCGCGAGCGTCGACTGCCATGGGTTGCCTGTGATGGCGCTGCGAACGAACGCGAACACGACAAAAGCGACGACATACGAGGCGCTGACGTGGAGCCGGCCGACGCGCCAGACGATCACGAATCCCAGCAGCCAGATGACCGCCATCGGCCACAGGTTGTTGCCCCACTGAATGCTGAGAAGCGACACCGTTTGCGGCGCGAGAAAGAGCACGGCGCTGACGCCGAGATTCGACGGATTCCACAAATGCCGGCCGTTCACCCTCAGCACGTACTTTGAGAGGATCGAAATCAGGCTCGCAAAGAAGTACGGCCACAAAAACGGCGATCTGACCAGGATGCCGACGCTGATGCCCGAGATGTACGCGCTCGCCGGGTGCAGCCACGTGCCGTACGTGATCCGCCCCAGGACGAGCTCGGCGCCGATGGCCGTGACGATGGCGAGGGCGGTCCGCTCATACGCTTCGAGGATGCCGAAATTGAGGTGCGCCGTGATCAGGATGCACGTGATGAGGATCGGCGGCAGCAACCGGTTATCGAGCTTCAAATTCATCGGGATTCCTTCACGCGATGAAGACGGTCGGCCGCAGGGCGTTCGATCGTCTCGGTGCGACCTGACGGCCACCGAATCGTGACTTTACCGACCTCGGCGGTCGATCCGAGACCGAAGTGGAGCCGGCGTTGATTCTGGGCACTGAAGCCGCTCCCACCGCTGACCTCCTGCACCTGCCGCTGGCCGTTCCACTCGACTTCAACGCGGGCGCCGATTGCGCTGCGATTGCTGACGGTGCCCTCGAGCTCGAACGCAATCCAGTGCCGGCCAGGGCTGACCGTGTTCGCATAGACGAGGAGCGGGCCACGCTGATTCGCGACAATCACGTCGAGGGTGCCGCGGTTCGACAAATCCGCGAGCGCGACCGCGCGCCCGTCGTGCGTGTCGCGCGCGCCGACGTCCTGCGCGACCTCGGAGAACCGGCCTGCGCCGTCGTTTATCCACAACCGTTTTTGCTGATACCCGGACAGGCTCCGTCCCCGCATCGGCGGCCAGTTGCTGGCGTCGGCGATGATCCGCTTGTGGCCGACGGCAATCTCTGCGAAGTCGTACCAGTAGCTGGTGCGCTCGCCAGCCGACACGTAACCGTTGACGAGGTACATGTCGAGCGTGCCATCGTTGTTCAGGTCACCGAACTGCGCGCCCCAGCTCCAGCCGCCGAGGTCGACGCCGAGCGTCGACGCGAGATTCTCGAACTCGAGCCCTGCGCCCGCGGCGCGTGCCTTAGGCACCCACAGATCGTTTGCCTGCACCAGCACGCCGGGTTCGGAGATATTCGTCTTGTAAATCGATAACCGGCCGTCGTTGAAGATATCGCCGAAGGACGCGTTCATGCCGCTCTTCGGCGTGCGGCCAACGCCGCTCTCCGGACCGACCTCCACGAACTTCCGGCCGCCCTGGTTGATATAGAGCTGGGCGATCCCGTAGTCGTTGGCGAGAAACAAATCCGGATACCCGGTTCCCGAGAGATCGGCGGCCGCCGCGGCTAGCGTCCAACGCCGCGACTGGATCCCGAGCGCCGCCGAGGTCTCCTCGAACGTCCCATCGTGGCGATTCCGGAATACGTACTTGCGCCCGCCATTCTCCGCGTACTCGAAGCTCTCGGGCATGATGCGCGTGGTCTTCAAGTGCCAGAGATCGATGTCCTCGGACCAGTAGCCCGAGAGAAACAGATCGAGCCACCCGTCGGCATCGTAGTCCCACCAGATCGCCGCGTTGGCGTTGACCCAGGCGGGGAAGCCGGCGCGTTCAGAAACGCGCACGAAACCCCGCCCAGCGTCGTTTCGGAACAGCTCGGGCCGGCCGTACTTGTAGAGAAACAGATCCTCGTAGCCATCGTTGTCGAAGTCGCCCCAAAGGGCGCCCATCGAAACGCCGGTGCCTTCGCGGTTGACGTCGGCCACACCCATCGCTCCAGCGACATCGATGAACGTTCCGTCGCCCTTGTTGCGATAGAGCCGATTGAGGCTGCCCTCGGCGCTGTTCGTGACGTAGAGGTCCTGCCACCCGTCGCGGTCGAAGTCGCCGACGGCGACTGCCGCACCCATCGCGGCGATTTGCGGCATGATGTGATCGAGACGCTTGTCGAACGTCGGCGCCTGGTGCACGAAATCGATCCCTACGCGCTTGGCCGATTCCTCGAGTCGAAAGCCGTGACGCGCGACATCTTCTCGATTCACGTCGCTCGCGCGCACACGGGCCGTCGAGCGGTTGAGCGCCACGACCGCGGCCAGCGATGCCACAAACAGCATCGTCCACACCACCCAGAGCGCGCGTTGGCGGGTCGGGTTGGTCATGCTCAACTCACATTCCTCGCGTGCAAAAAGCCTTTCACCGCTGAGGACGCAGAGGCCGCAGAGCCATACTCGTGGTTTCTCTGCGTCCTCGGCGCCCTCTGCGGTGAGAAGCTTTCCCAGCGACAACCGCCGGGGTTAAGCGCGAGTCTTCATCGATGCCTCGCATCCCCTGCCAGCGCCAGCCCGTTCAGAAACGCTTCGGGCGACACGAACCGCGTGTGGAAAGTCTGCCAATCGTCGCGATGGCGTTGGTACACCGGATCCTCTTCGAGTGTCGGCGTCGCCGATGCGGCCTTGTAGTCGGGGTGCCCGTGGGCTGGAAGCGGCAGCACGGTCTTCGAGAAGCTGGTGTTGTAGTCGCCGTCCTTGACCCAGCCGTCCCCGATGAGCACGAAATCTCTGGCCCAGCCCTTCGGCGGTGGTGGCAAGGCCGAGAACGCCAGCCGCAATTCGTCGCCCGCGTTCATGATCACGTACCGATCGTCGACGCCGGCCAGGAGCTCGCGGACATCGCCAAACTTCGTGTAGTAGCCGACCAGGTCACGCCAGCGCGGGACGGTGTTGGCGATCCGATCGTAGATCGGGATTTCGGGCTCGTCACGCTTCTCGCTCCGGGTCACCGAGAAACCTCGATAACGCAAGGTCGGCCCGTGGCCGGATCGAGCCGCAGGCTCTTGAGCGGCGCATCGCTCACGCCGACGGCAAATCCGAGTGAGTCCCAGTAGATCTCCAGATTGGTGCGCAGCCGCAACCGGCGCCCGCCCGAAACGCCGGCGCGCGCGACGCGACCGAGATCGATCAGGATTGTTTTGTTCTTTCCGGCCGGAAACCCAAGATCCGGCGCCACGACGATCCAGCGGCCAGTAGCATCCTGTGCTTCCAGAGACAGCCCGCGAGGTTTCTGCTGTTCGCCTTGAGCAATCGCCACGTTGATGCTGCTGTCGGTCGGATACACGAACCCGTGAGCGACGAGCCACGTCGTCGCATGCTGAGACATCTCGGCGCCGAGCTCGAACTCCACGAAATGATCGACTGCCACACCTTGATAGGGGCCGCGCTCGAACGTCCCCAGATAGCGCCCGTCCTGCCGGCTGACGAGATCGGTCACGTCGCGACCGGTCTCGTCCCAGGCGTGCTTGACCGGCTGAACGGGACGCGTCGCCCGGACCGCCAGCGCGGGCGACTCGCGCGCGAACCGTTCGTCGACGAACACCGCGATCTCCTCGGGCCGATCGACCACCATCAGCGATACGTGATCCACGAAATGGGTTTCCCACAGCTCCGCTGTAATCCTCACGTCGTACGCGCCATCGCGCGCGACGAGCTGATCGCCGCGGATCTTCACCCAATCCTCGGTCTGCGTGACGCCGGCAGTATCCTGCGCGTTGATCCGCAACCCGAGCGGCGATCGCCACAGAAAATCCGTCACGAACCGCATCCCGTTCCCATCGTCGGCAAAGATCCACGGGCACGATCCCTTGAGCCGCTGCTGCGCGACGATCGGTCGATCGACCGCTGGATCGAACTCGGCCTGGGGCACGCCGTTCGGCCAGACGATGCGCGTCACATCGATGCTCGTGCGCGTGCCCAACCCGACGTGGACGGTTGCCGCGGCAATCGTTTGTTTTTGAACGAGCAGCCCCGATCGCACCTCGACTTCCCCGCCGATGCCGAACGAGTTGATCCGCTGATCGCCGGCCGCCGTCTGCGCGCGTGGACGAACGACCTGATGGTGATACCCGCGCGTCCCCCGGCCGTTCAAGCGCACCGCGCGACCCGCTGACAATCCAACGAGGTCGAGTTGACCGTCGGCGGAAAGGTCGAGAACGTTCCAGACGTCAGCGTCGATGACGGTGTTCAACCGCTGGAGCGTTCGACTCTCTTTCGAAAGCCAGATGGCAGTAGGAGCCGGACCGGACACCACGAGATCGAGGGCGCCGTTGTTGTCGAGATCGGCGAGAAATAGCCGCGCCGGGCTCGAGGACTTTCCCGCCTCCAGTTCCGGCCACGCGGTCCACGGCTCCTGGTTCCACCTTTGGGAGACGAGCGACGCGCGTCGAATCGCCCCCAGGGTCTCGAGCGTGACGAGATCAAGTGCGCCGTCGGCGTTGACATCTCCGATTGCAAGAGCCAGATAGCCCTTCTCACGGCTCGGGGGCCCCGCGAACCGCTTGAACTGTCCAGCCTGGAGGTTGGCGAACACCTGAAGCGCACCGCTCTCGTCGATCGACGCCGCATCGGGATCGCCGTCGCCGTCGATGTCGCCCCACACGAACGCCCGAACGCCGGTCGCGTCGGGAAACGGCTGGAGCGGCCGCCACGTCCCATCGCCGTTGTTCCTGAGCACGAGCGTCGTCGCCGCGCGAACACCAACGACAATGTCCAGGTCACCGTCCATCTCGACGTCGGCGGCCCAGACTCCTGTCGCATCCACCGCGGCCGGCCCGCCGGCCCCCGAGGCGCGCGAAGTCTCGTCGGTGAACGCGCCGTCGGCGGACTGGATGAACAGGCGCACGCCAGCGGGACCCGCGGCGACGAGGTCCATCTTGAAATCGTGATTCCAGTCGAGTGCGAGCAGGCTCGTGATGCCCGCCGCGACTCCCGGAAACGGCGGCGATGCCGCCGCTGGTTCCAGCCGATGCACCTGTTGAGGATCGGCGGCGAACAGGACCGGACGCTGCTCACCGTCGAGCGCAAAAGCCGTCAGCGTACTGAGCGACGTCGGCGCGTCGCCGATGACTTCGGGTGTAAACGTGAGCGCGGTGTCTGCGGCGGACGGTGTCGCGACCGGCGTGGCCAATCGCAGGAACGTCGTGAACGGCTCGGCAATGAGCTCGGCCGATGGGGTAACGAGCTGACGGCTCTCCCGGAACGTGGGTACGCGGGCGAGGACATTGCGAAGAAACGCGATCGCGCGCGTCGTGTCGGACGCATTCGCGGCGCCGAGCGTCTGCTGCAGGGCGCGGTATCGCTCCGCGACTTCGGGCGGCCAGGTGCCAACGAACTTCTCGAGCCGGCTGACGGAGTCCCGTACCATCGCCGCGTCGCCGCGTTTGGCGGCCAGCCTGGCACGCTCGACGAGCACCGCGGGGTTCTCGGGTTGAAGCGCGAACAACTCCTCGAGCAGGCGCTGCGCCTCGGCGTCGGCATCAGCCCCGGCGGCGTTCTCGACCTCCTGAATGAGCGCCGTGCGAGCGTAAAGACTTCGAGGGTCGAGCTCGACGGCGCGGCGGAGTTCGGCGATCGCCTCGTCACGCCGTCCGCGTGACGTTTCGAGCCGGCCGATCAGAAACCTGACCTCGCTCGACGAGGGTGCAAGGGCCGCTGCGCGTTCGAGCGCCGGACCTGCGGCGTCGAGCTCACCGAGCCGCAAGTGCGCCAGCCCCAGGTTCGCCCACGAGGCCGGCTCACCCGGCGCAAGGGCAGTCGCCTGCGTGAACTCCTGCTTGGCAGCGTCGACCAGGCCCACCTGCAGCGCCGCCAGGCCGCGGAAGAACCGCCGCGTCGTCTGCTCGTACGCCTCCGAACCCGGCGACGGAAGCCCAGCGCGCCGCTTGACCGCAACGTAGCTGGCGAGCCCGGCCACGACTGCGAGCGTCAAGGCGACGAACCACCCAGAGCTTCCGCGTAGGCGTCATTCGCGAACCGGCGTCGAGTAGTCCCGGTTGACGTAGCCCAGTTCCGTTGTCCGTTTGCCGGCCTCCGTGTAGAAGGACGGGTTCTTCGGCTGCCAGGTCCCAAGGCCGTCGACGTAGCGATTGAACATGCAGAACGCCGCCGCAATCAGGACGACGTCGTGAATTTCCTGGTCGGTCGCACCTTCGTTCCGCGCTCGGGCCACGTCCTCAGCCGTCACGTGCTTGCCGTTCTGCTGCACGTGACCGGCGATTGCGAGCAGCGCCTTCATCTTCGCGGATATCTCAGCACTCTCGGCGTCCTTCTTCACGTGCTCGACGAGAACGTAGTCGACAGGGGCGCCCCCCATGTACTCGGCCGCGATAGCGCCGTGTACGCTCTGGCAATAGTGACACTCGTTCCTGAACGACACGTGCGTGGCGATCAATTCGCGTTCCGCGCGCGTCAGCGTGCTTGGACCGCGCAGGAGCACTTCAGCGAGTTCGCCAATCGGCTTCGCTGTCGCCGGGCTGTAGGTCAGGAGCCCCCGGATACCTGGCAGGCCGTCAGGAAGCTTGATATGCGCCATCGGCGCACCCTCCTCCTCAGAATCAGACGTAGCGTCCGGCTTTAGCCGGACTTTACTGTGTCCGCCAGCCCGCCTTCGCCAAGGCTACGGCGCGTCCGCCGAAGCGCTTCGCGCGAAGGCTGAAAGGCGGACACCACACGTGAGTCGACTTGTAGGCACTGTATGGAGGTGCCGGCGATGGCAGCAATAGTATGGAAGCACTAGTCTTTCCCGAGGGGCTTTGCCCCTCGGACTCCCCGACACGCTCTCGCGCGCCGCTTCGCCGGCACGCTCCGGTCGCGTGGCTCGCTCGCGGCGCTCGCTCGCACTGCTCAAACCGACCTGCCGATTTTATGAGAGCGGTTCTAACGCTCAGGGTCAGCGGGCCGGGCCGATGCCCTTGCCTTCGGTGCACTCGTAGGCACGGCCAGCCTGAACGCTCTTGAACTCCTCCGTCCGGCCGCTCGGCCAGTCGATCACCACCCGATCGACAGCGTCGCGCCTTCCAACCCCGAACGTCACCGGCAGCTCCGACTGGGAGAGGTAGCTCGACCCGGTCTTGACCATCCGCGACTGCGACGTGCCGCCGAGGAACACCCGCACGCGCGCGCCAATGCCGTCACGATTCGATTTGGTCCCGACGAGCGTGAACCTGACGCTGCGGTTGCCCGACGCCTGATCGTTGCGAAAGAGGACGGCAGGACCATTGTTGGTCGTCATCAGCAGATCGAGGTCGCCGTCGCGGTCGAAATCGCCATACGCGAGCCCCCTGCCGACGCGCGGGCGAGCGAACTCCTCGCCGGCAGCGGCGGCGACGTCCTGGAATTTGCCGTTGCCGAGGTTCTGGAACAGGAGCGGCGGCTGCGCATGCCCGGCGCCCGTACGCATCGTCCGCACCGCCTCGTCGATATGACCGTTGGCGATGACGAGATCGACCGCCCCGTCGAGGTCGAGGTCCACGAACAGGCAGCCGAATCCGAGCCGGTTTCGTGACGCCATGCCGACACCGGCGGCTTTCGCCACGTCCTCGTACAGCCCTGGACCGAGCGAACGATAGAGTCCGGCCATCTCGTTGTCGAAGTTGGTGACGGCAACGCCCATCCGGCCGGAATTGTCGAAGTCGGCCGCGTCGATCCCCATGCCGGCGCGGGCCCGTCCGTCGGCGCTGAACGCGACGCCCGCCTGGACGCCAACTTCCTTGAACGTGCCGTTGCGGAGGTTGCGGTAAAGCTTGTTCGGCTGGGTGTCGTTGGCGACCATCAGATCCGGCCACCCATCCTGATCGTCGTCGAGCATCGTCACCCCGAGCGACTTCGAGCTCGAGTCGAAGATGCCGCTTGTGGCGGTCACGTCCTCGAAGGTGCCGTTGCCGCGGTTGCGAAATAGCCAGCACGTATCGCCGCGGTAGGCTTCAGGCGTGCAGTACGACTTCTGCTTGCCGTCGGCGCTGCAGAAGACATCGTGCTCGGCCGACCACCTGACGTAGTTGCACACGAACAGATCGAGCAGACCATCGCGGTCGAAGTCGAACCAGAGCGCGGACGTGCTGAAAGCCGACCGGCCGCCGAGGCCGCTCGTCTTGGTGACGTCCACAAACGTTCCCTTGCCGGTGTTGCGGAACAGCCGGTTCTGCCCGACACAGGTCACGAGCAGATCGGGGAAGCCGTCGTTGTTCCAGTCGCCGACGGCGACGCCCATCCCGTAGAGCTCGATGTCGAGGCCGGCGGCCCGCGTCACGTCGGTAAACGTGCCGTTGCGGTTGTTGCGATAGAGGCGCAGGGTCGAGCGCTCCCGTTTGTGCCCTGGCCAGTCCATGCCGTTGACGAGCAGGACATCCTGCCAGCCGTCCGCGTCGTAATCGAGGAACGCGCAACCGGCGCCCATGGTTTCGGGCAGGAGCTTGCCGCCGAAGGCGCCGCTGTTGTGGCGAAACTGCAGGCCCGCGGCGGCCGTCACATCCGCCAGACGTAGTCCCGGCGCTCGCTGCTGCTGAGCGGCCAGCACCTCGGGTAACGCCAGCGCCGTCGCCGCGCCCGAACCCATGCAACGGATGAAATCGCGACGGTTCATAGTGGGCCGACGAGCCCATGCCGAAGCGCGTACACCACCAACTCGGCGGTCTTGTGCACACCCAACCGTCCCATGATGTTCGCGCGATGGACGCTCACGGTGTTGACGCTCAGATTGAGCCGCGCGGCAATGGCGCGATTCGAGTGTCCCTGGCAGATGAGCTGAAGTACTTCGAGCTCTCTCGCGCTGAGGCCATGATTGCGCTCGCCTTTGAGCGCCGTCGCCGGCGTCACCGTCGGGTCGAGGACGGTCTCGCCTGCCGCAACTTTCTTCACTGCCGAGGCAAGATCGAGGTCCAGCGCGTTCTTGAGGATGTAGCCACGCGCGCCAGCTTCGAGCGCCTGCGAGACGAGCGTCTGTTCGGCGTGCATGCTGAGCATCAGGATCGCCACGTCGTCGCGCGCTTCGAGGATTCGCCTCGTCGCCACGAGGCCGCTCGTGCCAGGCATGGCGCAGTCCATCACGACGACACGCGGACTGAGGCTGAGCGCCATGCGAATGGCCTCTTCCCCGTCGCTGGCTTCCCCGACGACCGCCAGCTCCGGGTCGTCTTCGAGAATCCGGCGGAAGCCGCGGCGCACCAGATGGTGATCGTCGGCCAGCAGCACGGTGATCTTATCCATCGTTAACTCTCACGTTCGTAGTGTCCGCCTTTAGCCGGACCGTAGACACGTCCGCCTCAAGGCGGACACTACGCGAATATCGTTACTGCCTCTCGGGGTTCGCGTCGTGCGCTTCCGGCTCCTCGAGCGGAACGCGCAGCCGAACCAGCGTGCCGCCTTCGTTCGGACGCGCGAACTCGATCGTACCGCCGACGAGCTCGGCCCGCTCGCGCATGGCAATCAGCCCGAGTCCACGGCGGGATGTACGTGCGCCCAGACCCGAACCATGATCCTCCACCTCGAGCTCGAGCGCGCCGGGGAGGTAGCGCAGGCGTACCCAGGCCCGGTCTGCCCCGGAGTGCCTGGCCACGTTGCTGAGCGCTTCCTGCAGGACGCGGTAAACGTGAATGCCGATCGTCGTATCCACCGGCACAACGGCGCCGGTCCGCTCGTAAGAGACAGCGATCCCCAGCTGCTTCTCGACGGTCCCGAGATACCAGTCGAACGTGCTTTCGAGGCCGAGCTCCTCGAGGATCGATGGGTGCAGCGTCTGTGACAGGCTTCGCACGCTGTTGAGCGTGCCTTGCGCCATTTCGCCGATCTCTCGCAGGTCGCCGCGGAGTGCCGAGCCGTCGGGCGTCTGCCTCTCGGCCCGGCCGAGCATCGAGCCGATCGCGGTCAGAATCTGGCCGACTTCGTCGTGCAGCTCGCGCGACAAGTGCCGCAACGTCGATTCGCGCGTGGCGATGAGCTGCTGGGCGAGCTCGCGACGGCCGTCGGAGAGCGACGCCATCTCGGCGAACAGCCGCCGGTTGGCGCGAATCACATACAAGCTCGTCGCGGCAATCGCCACCAGCGTAGCCGTGAGGAACCAATAGACCTGGCGCTGGACCTGATCGTAGATCGCCTCGACGCGCTGCGCCGTCTGCTCTTCGGCCTCGTTGTTCTCGATGAGGAGGCGCGCAACCGACGTGCTCAGCGCCGTCTGCCATGCTTGCAGCGACACCGAGACTTGCGCGCGCGCCGCGTCCTCATGCCCATCGGCGGCCAGCGCGAACGTGCGATCGACCGCGCCCCAGAACTGCGCCAGCGAATCAGACAACCGATCCCGATCGGCGGGCGCGCGGCTCGCCGTCGCGAGCTCCGCCTGCCGGGCCAGGGCGTCGTCGAGGTCTCCCCTGATGCGCTCGAACTGCTTGGACCAGGCCACCATCGGGTAGGCGCGGTCGTCATCCAGCATGTCGCGCATCGCCAGCCCCAACTGGTTCAGATTGTTCTGAATGCGCAGGAGCTGCAGCGAATCCTTGCGATTCCGCTCGACCAGGTCACTCTGGAGCGCCCGCAAGCCGACAATCTGGCGCTCGATGTAGAGCGAGTATGCGACGACGGCCGCGAGCGTCAGGATGAGGCCAATCAAGAGGCCCGACGTCGGAGAGCGACCGTGTTGAGAGCCTGGCGGCACGAGGGAAGAGTATCTGAGAAATCTCTCCTTCCGCCCTAAAGAGAGAGAGATAAGTGGTTTTTGATTTTCACGGGACGCAGATGACACGGATCAAGCGAACTGCTGCGGGATCCAGCGCGCGACCGGCCGCGCGACGCGCGGGTAAAAGACAGGACGGTGATCAGAAGGCCCGGTCATCCGGCCTCGATCCTACCGTCCTGCTTCTCACCAGCCTGGCTCCGCCAGGCTGCCGGTCGCCCAGTCCGAGTGGGACCGTCAATCCTGTTTCGGTGATCCGCGCGATCCGTGTGATCAGCGTCCCCTTGATCGGAGATCTGCTCTCTAGCCGACAGTGCGGCTTTCAGCACCCAGCTGAAGGCGGAAGCCACAGAAGTTGCTCCCCGCGAGCCGCGGGATTTGACACGTTTGGCGAGGCAAGCCAATCATGGCGTAGTTTCAATGGAATTGATCCGCTGTCGCGCAGCGCTCATAGTTCTGGCCGGAGCACTTGTTGGCGCCTCGATCGACGCAAGCCAGGCGCCGGTCGCGTCTCAGGCTGCGGCAACCAAGCCCGGAAATCAGGAGCGGCTGGCGCGTATCAGAGCCGAGCTCTTTGCGGGCACGAACCGGCCGGACGACGCGGTGCGCGAGCTCAAGGAAATCCTGGCTGTCGATCCTGGCTCGGCGGAAGCACACATGCTCCTCGGCATCGCCTACCGCACGGTTGGCTCGCCGGATCTCATGGGCGAGGCGGTCGCCGAGTTCCGCCAGGCATTGGCGCTCGACCCATCGTCTGTCCCGGCCCGCTACTTTCTGGCGCACATCTATTTCGAACTCGGCAGGAACGAACGCGCGCGCGAGGAGCTCGACGCGGCCCTCGCTCTGGCGCCGCGCAGTCCGCAGTTCCTGGCCCTGCTCGGCGAGGTCGAGCGGCAGCTGAAAAATCCCAAGCGGGCGCTCGAAGTGCTGACACAAGCGCTTCAAATCGATGGGACGTCGGCCCAGGCGCATTACTATCTGGGCCTGACGCTCCTGGATCTCGGGCAGACGGACGAGGCGATCAAGGAGCTCGAAGGCGTCGTTCGATCGGGCGAGAAACGGGCGGACGTGTATGTCAGTCTTGGCGCGTCGTATCTCGATGCCGGCCGCTTCGACGAGGGACTCCAGACACTCACGACGGCCTCGCAGATTGATCCGGCGAGGCCGGACATCCAGATTCAGCTCGCCCGCGCGTATCGCCTGAAAGGTCAGCTCGTGAAAGCCGACGCGCAGCTGATGAAAGGCATGCCAAAGGGGCCGGCGAACGTCGCGTCGCCCTTTGCTCAGCAGCGCCAGGTGGAATTCAACCTCTACATGGAGTTGGGGCTCCTCAGGCTGCAGCAGGGTCAGCTCACGGCGGCGGTCTCCGCTTTCCGGAAAGTGCTGGAGATCGATCCGGATCACGGGCCGACAAACCGCCAACTCGCCGAAGTCTTCCTGCGGCAGGGCCAGTACTCGCGGGCACTCGAGTACGCCGGTCGCGCCGAGAAGCTCGGTTTCCCGCTGCCCGACGACAAACGCAAGCTGCTGCAGGATCAACTGCAGAAACAGAAGAAGGAAGCCGGGGCTCAGAAATGAACGAGCGTCGGTGGCTCGCAACTGCCCTTCTCTGTGTCGGCCTGGGCCTTGCGATCGCCCCATCATCTATATCTGGACAGGCGAATGGAGCAAAAGCCGATCGTCCGGCGCTGTTTGTCGATGTCACCGCGCGGGCAAAAATCGATTTCGTGCACAAGTCCGGCGCCTCCCCCGAAAAATACATGGTCGAGACCTTCGGCTCGGGGGTCGCGTGGATCGACTACGACAACGACGGGTTTCAGGACCTGTACTTCGTCAACGGCGCGCCTGGGGCGGCAAACGTGCTCTATCGGAACAACCGTGACGGCACGTTCAGCGACACGACCGCGCAGGCACGCGTGGACGGCGGCGGCGCGGGCAAGAACGCGTACAAGACTGGCGTCGCCGTCGGCGACTACGACGGAAATGGCTATCTCGACCTCTACGTCACCAGCTTTGGCCCCAACCTCCTGTACAAGAACAACGGCGACGGCACGTTCGCGGATGTGACAGCGGCGGCCGGCGTGGCGGGTGGTCCGTCGGAGTGGAGCACCAGCACCGGCTTTCTCGATTTCGACCGCGACGGCGACCTCGACCTCTACGTCACCAACTACCTCGACTTCCGGCGCGACGACAATCCGTACTGCGGGCTCCGCAAGGACGGATACCGCATGTACTGCCATCCGACGATGTTCGATGGCGTGGCGGACCGGCTGTTTCGCAACAACGGCAATGGGACGTTCACCGACGTGTCGAAAGATGCCGGCATCGCCAACCCGGCGGGCAAAGGTCTGGGAGTGACGGTCTGCGATTTCGACCGCGATGGCGACCCGGATATTTACATCGCGAACGATATGGTCCGGAATTTTCTCTACCGCAATAACGGGAACGGCACGTTTGTCGACGTCGCCTATGCCGCAGGCGTCGGCTTCGACGGCAACGGAAAACCGCAGGCCGGCATGGGCGTCGATTGCGGCGACGTCGATGCGAATGGCTTTCCTGACATCTTCGTCACCAACTTCTCAGAAGAGCTGAACACGCTCTACAGCAATCTCGGCGAGGGCCTCTTCGAAGATGTCACGACCAAAGCGGGCCTGGGCTCGGGATTCATCCCGCTGGGCTTCGGAACGAAGATGTTCGACCTCGACAACGACGGCGACCTCGATCTGCACGTCACGAACGGGCACGTCATCGACAACGTCAAGCTCTATCAACCCAATCTGTCGTACGCGCAGAAGGACCTGCTGTACGAAAATGTGGGCGGACGGTTCCGCGATGTCTCGGCGCAGAGCGGCCCGGCGCTCCAGGCAGAGCGCGTCGGGCGCGGGCTGGCGGTCGCGGACTTCGACAACGATGGCAACCTGGACGTCGTCATCTCGAGTGTTGGACGGCCGGCGGTCCTGCTGAAGAACCAGGGACCGGCCCGAGGCAACTGGATCGTGATCCGCGCGCAGGGCACCAAGAGCAATGGCTTCGGCCTGGGCGCCACAGTTCGGGTGCAGACTTCGAACGGAGTGCAGGTGCGAGAGATCAACAACGTGGCCAGCTATCTCAGCGCCAACGATATCCGGCTGCACGTCGGTCTCGGCGCAGCAAAAAGCATTCAGCAGATTGACGTGTTGTGGCCGAGCGGCACGAAGCAGACGCTGAAAGACGTGGCCGTGAACCAAATCCTGGTGATCAAGGAACCGTGAGCGCACGCCTGACTATCCGCACGTCTGTGCTCGTCGCCTGCGCCGCGATCGCGCTCGTCGCGGCTGCGGCATCGCAGCCCACGCCGTCTCGCGCCGTCGCCGCGCGCGAAGACGCCTACCGCGCCAACAACATCGGCGTGACGCGGCTGGAACAATACGACTTCGGGGCGGCGGCGGCGTCTTTTCGCCGAGCGCTCGAGATCGATCCACGCCTGTCGATTGCACGCCTGAACCTTGGCATCGCCCTCTTCTATGGCGGCGATCCAGAGTCGGCACGTCGCGAAATCGAAGCGGCCCGGGCCGACCTGCCAGATCGGCCGCAGCCGGATTACCTGCTCGGCCTCATCGCCCGTGGCGCGGGGCGAACCGATGAAGCACTCGAAGCGTTCGGACGGGTGCAGGCCATGGATCCGCGCGATGCCGGCACGGCCATCAACCTGGGCCAGCTGTACCGGCAGGAGCGCCGGTTTCCTGAGGCCATCGATGCGTTTCGGCGCGCGATGGAGGCCGCGCCGTACAACGCAACGGCCGCCTATGGCCTGGCCAACACCTTGATCCTCGGGGGCCGTGGAGACGAAGGCCGCGCCGCGATGGCCAGCTTCCAGAAACTAAGCGAGAGCAGCTACGCGATCACCTACTCCCAGACCTACCTCGAGCAGGGCCGCTACGCCGAGGCCATCACCTCGACGGGAGCCGAGGCACCGCTCGTCGACACCCGAGTGCCTGACGTGTCGTTCACGGATGCCACGGCGAGTGTGCAATCCGCAGCTGCCTCCAGCGGACCCGCTGCGGGACGTGTCGCGGCGTTCGATCTGGATGGCGACGGCGATCTCGATCTCGCGGACGGCAGCCGGACAGGCGTGCGGATCTGGAGAAACACCGACGGCCGCTTCGCCGACGTGACTGCCGAGATGCTCGGCAGCGCCGCGGCGGGCGAAGCGACGGGAGCGCTGGCTGGCGACTTCGACAACGACGGACATGCCGACCTCCTGATCCTCCGTCCTGGCGGCGTCAGCCTCCTGCGGCGCAATCCGGCCGGCGGCTTTGTCGACGTCACCACCGCAGCCGAACTGGGCCCGACGCCGGGCGCGCCAACGTCGGCCGCCTGGCTCGACGCCGATCACGATGGCGACCTCGATCTCTTTGTCGCCAGCGGGTCCGGCGACGCCGCCAGTCCGTCCGGCACGCAACTGCTGCGCAATAACGGCAACGGCCGGTTTACCGACATCACGTCCGCGTCCGGACTCGGTGTGGCGAGGCCGGTGCTGGCGGTCGTCCCGACCGACTACGACAACCGGCGCGATATCGATCTCCTGCTGGTCCCGGCCACGGGCAATGCGCTGCTCTTTCGCAACTTCCGCGACGGCACGTTTCGCGACGTCGCGAGCGACGTCGGGCTCACGTCAACCGAGACTGCGGCGATGGCCGCGATCGGCGACGTGAACAAGGATGGCTATCCGGACTTCTTCTTCCCGCGCCGAAACGGCGTCGGCGTGATGGCGTCAAGCGACGGCCTGGGCCGCTTCACGACAGCTCCCGCGCCGGCCGAAACCGCCGATGCCCGCGCCGCGCAGTTCATCGACTACGACAGCGATGGCTTAATCGATCTGTTCCTCCTCACAGCGCGCGGACCTCGGCTGCTTCGGAATCTCGGTCGCGAATGGAGCGACGTCACCGCGAGGGCCATTCCGCCGGCCATGTCCACGTCGCTTGCCGATGCCACGTCGCTCGCAACCGGCGATCTGGATGGCGACGGCCGCGTCGATATCGTCGCGCGCGCGCCGTCTGGCGTGGTGGTCTGGCGCAACCAGGGCAAATCCAGTGTCCGGACGCTGACCGTCCGACTGACGTCGCGCGTCAGCAACCGCTCGGCCGTCGGCGCGAAGATCGAGATGCGCGCCGGCAGCCTCAGGCAGCAGCACGAGACCTATGCGGCGACGCCCGCCCCGGCGCCCGCCGATATCCGCTTCGGTCTCGGCGACCGCGACGGCGCCGACGTCGTGCGCGTGCTCTGGCCGTCGGGGATCCTGCAGGCAGAGACCGGCGGGGCCACGCCGGCCGATGTCTTGAAAGGCGTGTTGAAGCTCGAAGAGCTCGATCGGAAACCCTCGTCGTGTCCATACCTGTATACGTGGAATGGCGAGCGGTTCGAGTTCATCACCGATTTCCTTGGCGGCGGCGAGATGGGGTACTGGCTGGCGCCAGGCGCGCGCAACACACCCGATCCCGACGAGTACGTCCGCATCGCTCCAGACCGGCTTCGCGCCAGGAACGGGCGGTACGAGTTGAGGATTACCAACGAGCTCGAAGAGTCGCTGTTCCTCGATCGCGTGCAGCTCGTCGCCGTCGACCATCCGCTCGGCATCGACGTGCACCCCAACGAGGGTCTCGTCCCTGAGCCGCGACCGTTCAAGCTGTATACAGCCCAGCAGCCGCAACCGCCTTCAGCCGCGACCGACCAGGCGGGTCGAGACGTGCTCGACCGGATCAGGCGCATCGATCGTCAGTATCCGGATGGATTCACCCTCGAACGCGTTCGCGGCTACGCCGCCGAACACACGCTCACCTTGACGTTGCCGCCTCCCGGGCCTGCCGGACGACGGGTGCTGCTGATGACGGGGTGGACGGACTATGCGTTCTCTGGCGACAACGTGGCGGCGCACCAGGCGGGCCTGCAACTGCTCCCGCCGTCGCTCGAGGCCAAGGGACCAGATGGACGCTGGTCCGTCGCCATCGCCGATATCGGGATGCCGGTCGGACGGCCGCAAACGGTTGCCGTCGACCTGAGCCGCGCGATCCCTTCGACCGCGCGCGAGGTCCGGATCAGGACCACGATGCGGATTTACTGGGACCAGGTCCTCGTCGATACGTCCGACGGGAAGGCGCCGTACACGATCTCACGGCTCGACCCGGTGACTGCGGACCTCCGGTGGCGCGGCTTCTCGGCGGAAACCACGCCTGATGGCCGTGAGCCCTACGGCTACGACTACGCGCGTGTCTCGGCGCGATCGCCGTGGAAGCTCCTGCCCGGCCGCTACACTCGCGAAGGCGGGGTCGGCGCTCTGCTCCTGCACAGCGACGACATGTTTGTCGTCTCGCGCGCGGGGGATGAAATCGCCTTGAGCTTCGATGCGGCCGCGCTGCCGGCGCTGCCCGATGGGTGGACGCGCACGTTCCTTCTCTATGCCGACGGCTTCAGCAAGGAAATGAATCTGAGCTCCGCGAGCCCGGACGCGCTCCTGCCACTGCCGTTCCATGGCATGACGCAGTATCCGTACGTCGCGCCTGAAGCCTACCCGTCGACGCCGGCGCACCGTGACTACATCGAGCGCTACAACACGCGAATCGTGCCACGCAGCATCCCGTCACTGGATGAGAACCTCGACCGCTAGGCCGCGGTCACACGATTCGCTGTCACGAACTCGTCGCGTTGTTCACGTGTGCCCGATGGAATCCTGGAGGATTCTGGAGTTCATCGAGTCATCGTGCCCATCGTGAGCCCATGGCCGTCAGCGCGGTCGGCCGTTCAATGTTTGTGAGATAACTCCTGGAACAATATGGAGCCCATCCGCTACGCTGCCGCCGCATGCCAGACGGATTTGCCGAATCCCAAGGATCGCAGCGAGATGCGCGCGAACACCGACCGCATGCTGGAGATGATCGACGCGGCGGTGGCCGGAAGCGCGCCGTTCCTGCCGGTTCGCCTGGTCGTGTTTCCGGAGTTCGCGCACGCCGCGCCCGCCTACGCCACGGTCGCCGAGTTGCTCGACCGGCTGGCCGTGCCGATTCCCAACGAGCACACCGATCGCCTCGCGCGCGCCGCGCGGCGGCATCAGATCTATATCCAGAGCGGATCGATGATCGAAGTCGATGCGCGGTGGCCACGGGTCGTCTTCAACACGACGTGCCTGATTGGACCCGAGGGCCTCCTCTACAAGTACCGGAAAGTGAATACGTGGATCCCCTACGAGGTCCACTCGAGCCCGCACGAGCTCGAGGGCTACGACGAACCGCTGTTTCCGGTGGCCGACACGCCGATCGGCCGGATCGGCTGCGCGATCTGCTACGACTGGCTGTTCCCCGAGGCGATCCGCCAGCTGACGGCGAACGGCGCCGAGGTGCTCGTTCGAGTCTCGGCCTACATGGACCCGTGGGGCGCCACTGAGCCGATGAACTGGTGGACGATCGTCAACCGATGCCGAGCGCTCGAGAACACCGCGTATGTCGTCGCGGCCAACCAGGGCGCGAGCCTGCGCCACTATCCGCCGTACTCGTGGCCTGGCGGGAGCCAAATCGTGGACTTTGACGGAAGGATGCTCGCCGAGGCGTCACCAGGTCCAGGCGAACGGATCGTCGTGGCGCCTATCGACATCACGGCGCTGCGTCACGAACGCGCGACGCGACGTGGCCACCACATGCTGGCTCATCTGCGGACCGAGGCCTACCCCGTCTACGCGGCGCACCGCTATCCGCCGGGTATGCATCCGGGCGCGCCGCGCGTGGATCTGTCGTACGAACGGAACGTGGAGTTGATTGAAGAGGCCAGAGCGCAGCACGGACGGTCGGCGCTGCGGCGCTCGGCGTTCGGTATGAGAAAAAGGCTTCGAGACGCGCTCGAAGGTCTTCCGAGCGCCGACCGCCGAACGCCGGAATGCGGGTATCATTGAAAGCGTCGTGTTCTCACTACGAACAGGCGCGCTGCTCGTCGCGCTTGGGTCGATCGGCGCGCAGGCGCCGCCCACACCGGCCCCCTACACCGTGCTGTCCGCCGAAGGACGGCGTCCTCTCGCCACCAGGCTCATCAGTGGTCAGGAGATGTTCGCGCTCGATGACCTGACGAAACTCTTCGAGCTGACGGTGCGCGAAGACACGTTGGCCGGCGGACTGACCGTCACCGCGCGCACGCAATCGATCGTGCTGACGCCCGGCCAGAGCCTCGCGTCGGTCGGCGGGCGGTTGATTTCGCTGCCCGCGCCGCCGGCGCGCGACGGGCGCTCCTGGTTCGTCCCGGTTGACTTCGTCCCGCGCGCGCTGGCCGCTGCGATGGGGACCCCCCTCGAGTTGCGGAAACCGTCCCGGCTGATTCTCGTCGGCAACGTGCGTGTGCCGCGGATCGGCGGAAACATCGAAGTGATCGGTCCGATCACGCGGCTGACGCTCGACGTGGCGCCGCCGACGCCGCACTCAATCGCTCAGGAAGGCACCCGCCTCACCATCAAGTTCGAGGCCGATGCGCTCGACGCCGCACTCCCCACTCCGTCGGCGCCCGATCTGATGCAAAACATCCGGCCGGGAGACGCCGCGAGCCTCGTCATCGACCTCGGTCCGCGGTTTGGATCGTTCCGGTCGTCGGATCTGCCTGGCGATCGCGGCGCCGGCCGCATCGTCATCGACCTCATCGCGTCGACGACCGCGCCAGCGCCGACCGCCGCTCCACCGCCAACGGCCCCGGCGACTGCCCCGCCGCCGGTCCTCGACCTCCCCCCTTCCGGTGGCATCCGGACGATCGTTGTCGACGCCGGCCACGGCGGCACCGAAGATGGCGCGCATGGGCCCGGCGGCACGCTTGAAAAACACGTCACGCTCAGCGTGGCGCGGCGGCTGAAGTCCGCGCTCGAAGCCCGGCTGGGCGTGCGCGTGATCCTGACGCGCGACGCTGACGCCACCGTCGATCTCGACGAACGAGCGGCGGTCGCCAACAACAACAAGGCGGACCTCTTCGTCAGCCTTCACGCCAACGCGTCGGTTCGCGCATCCGCGACCGGAGCCGAGGTGTTCTATCTGAGCCTCGAGGAGTACGGCGATCAGGCACAACGCGTGGCCAAGGGCGAGACCGAAGCGCTGCCGGTATTTGGCGGAGGCACGCGCGACATCGAGGTCATCCTCTGGGAAATGGCGCAGGCGCGTTACATCGAGGCGTCGGCCGCGCTCGCCAAGGAAGTCGAGAGCGCGCTGCGCGAGCGTGTCCCGATGAGCCCGCGCGCGATCCAGCAGGCGCCGTTTCGCGTGCTCGTCGGCGCGAACATGCCGGCGGTGCTCGTCGAAATGGGGTTCATCACCAACGCTGATCAGGAGCGGCTGCTCACCTCCGAACCGTTCCAGGGCTTGATCGTGCAGTCGCTCGTCGAGAGCATCACGCGCTTTCGTGACCGGACGGCCAGCCCGGCGAGTCCCGCGACGGCTGCGCCCGCTCGCCCTGGCGGCGGCATGCGTCCCTGATGGCCCGCCGCACTGTCTTGCTCGGTGCGATCGCAGCAATCGCGATCGCTGGGGGCTGGTGGCTCTGGTCGTCGTCTCGTCGTGCGTCGAGTGGCCCGACCGCCACGACGCCGCTCGCGCCAACCACGGCCGACGCCAGGAAAATCACCGCGACGCTCTATTTCGTGTCGGAGGACGGGATGTCGCTCGTCGGCGTCCAGCGCGAAGTTGCGTTCGGCGAGACGGTCCTCGAGCAGGCGAAGCAGATCGTGACGGCGCAACTGGCCGCCGGACCCGCGCCGCTCGTCTCGGCGATCCCGCCCAGCACGACCTTGCGGGCGATCTATCTGACGGAGCGCGGCGATGCGTTCGTCGACTTGAGCGCCACCGCTCGAACCGCGCACACCGGCGGCGCCCTCGACGAGCTCTTCACGGTCTACTCGATCGTCAACGCGCTCACGACCAACCTGCCGGCGGTCAAGCGCGTGCAGATCCTCATCGAGGGCAAGGAGGTCGACACGCTGGCCGGACACGTCGACCTCCGGCATCCCCTGCAGAAAAACCTGAAATGGGTCAGGACGGATAAGGGCGATACATGACACGTAGCGACGGACGGATGTCGGCGGAACTGCGGCCGACGAAGCTCACACCGGGATTCCTCCTTCACGCAGAAGGCTCGGTCCTCATCGAAGTCGGACGGACCCGCGTCGTCTGCGCGGCGAGCGTCGAGGACCGCGTGCCGCCGTTCCTCCGGAACACGGGGAAGGGTTGGGTCACTGCCGAATACGGCATGCTGCCGCGCGCCACCTCGACGCGCACCCAACGCGAGGCCTCGGCAGGCAAAGTTGGCGGACGCACTCAGGAGATCCAACGGCTGATTGGCCGCTCGTTGCGATCGGTCACGCGCCTGCCGGAACTTGGCGAGCGCACCATCTGGGTCGACTGCGACGTCATCCAGGCGGACGGGGGTACGCGCACCGCCTCGATCACCGGCGGGTTTGTCGCGATGGTGCTCGCCATGCAGCGGATGCGCGAATCGGGACAGATCAAGTCGATCCCCGTGAACGACTACGTCGCGGCGACGAGCGTCGGCGTGGTCGGCGGCATGCCGATGCTCGACCTCGCTTACGAGGAAGATTCCCGCGCCGACGTCGACATGAACATCGTCAAAACCGGTGATGGCCGGTTCATCGAGCTTCAGGGAACGGCCGAGGGCCCTCCATTCGAGCGTCAGGCGCTCGACGACCTGATGGCCCTCGGCGACAAGGGCATTCGCGAGCTCGTGGCGCTGCAGCACGCCATCGTCGGCGCCCTCCTCCCCCAGGCCGGCGCGCGAACGGAATGAAGACGCTGGTCGTGGCCACGACCAATCCCGGGAAGGTCCGCGAGATCACCGGCATCCTCTCGGGCGCCGCCGGCATCGAGCTCGTTCCGCTCGACCGGTTTCCCGGCCTCGACGAGCCAGAGGAGACCGGTGCGACGTTTGCCGAGAACGCGCGGCTGAAGGCGCTCTACTACGCGGCAGCCACCGGGTTGCCGTGCGTCGCCGACGACTCGGGCCTCGAGATTGCCGCGCTCGACAACGCCCCCGGCGTCCACTCGGCGCGCTGGCATGGCACCGACTACGCGGTGAAGTTTCAGAAGATCTACGAGCTCCTGAAAGAGCGCGGCGCCCGCGGCAGCGCGGCCCGGTTCGTCTGTCACGTCGCGCTCGCCGCAGATGGCCGCGTCGTCTACGAATCCACCGGCATCGTCAACGGCGAGATCGCGCCGGAACCGCGCGGCACCAATGGTTTCGGCTACGACCCGATCTTCTACTACCCGCCGTTTCAGTGCACCCTGGCCGAGCTCGACCTCGATCGAAAAGCCGCCGTCAGCCACAGGGGTAAGGCGTTTGGCGCGCTGCGCGCATTCTTGATCCAGGGATCAGGGCTCAGGGATCAGAATAAACTCGCAGCTAGGAATCGAGGATTCAGAGTCCTTCGAGGATGTGACGGAGCTCTTCCTGATCCCTGATCCCCGATCCCTGATTCCAACCCTCCTCCCCCCTCGCCCGTCCAACCCACTCGAGGAACGAATTCATGAAGACTCTTGTGCTGACGGCTTCGCTGCTCTCGGCCGCGGGGACGCCCCCGATGGCGCCTCCGGTCACGATTGAACAGCCGCAAACGCTCGATGGGACCTGGCGCGCCCGTCTGCAGGACACCTGGACCAGGAAAGACGGCGAGCGATGGGTGTCCCTGCAGCTCGAACATGGATAGCGACCGCAACTTCGGTTTTTCGATCCCGATGGAAGAGCTCGAAGGTCTCGGCGCGCGCGGGGACCGTTGGACTGCGAGCGACGTCCGCTTCAATGTCCGGCGCGATGCCGGCACCGTTGATTTTCAGGGCAGTTTTTCAGACGGGCGCGGCAGCGGAACGTGGCGTTTCGTACCGAACGCCGAGTTCGTCTCGACCATGCGCAAAACCTACCCGGATTTGTCGTCCGACCAGGTCTTCAGGCTCGCGATTCACGACGTGAGCCGCAGCTTCATCGCGGCGATGAGTCAGGAAGGCTACGTCCGTCCGTCGCTGGACGAATTGACCAAGATGCGTATCCACGGCGTCGATGCTGGCTACGTCCAGGGGCTGAGGAAAGCAGGCTACAGCAACCTGACCGTCGGCGAGCTCGTCAAGACGCGCATCCACGGAGCCACGCCGGCCTTTGCGCAGGAAGTCAGCGCCGCTGGCTTCGACAAAGTGTCGATCGACGACCTCGTCAAGATGCGCATTCACGGCGTCACGCCGGAGTTCGTGCGCGAGCTGAAAGACCTCGGCTACAAAGATCTGCGCGTCGACGAGGTCGTCAAGCTGCGCATCCACGGTGCCTCTCCGACGTTCATTCGGGAGATGGGCGATCTTGGGTACAAGAACCTTGCGCTGAACGATGTCGTGCGCATGCGCATCCACGGCGTCACTGCGCAGTACGTCAAGGAACTGCGCGACCTCGGCTACAACAACGTGTCGGTCGACGATCTCGTGCGGATGCGCATCCACGGCGTGACACCCGAGTTCATCCGCGACGTCAACGCGGCGGGGTTCAAGAACATGACCGTCGCCGATCTCGTCGACTTCAGTATTCACGGGCGCCGCTGGCTCAAGAAGGGGCGTAGCAGAGCGCCGAACAGAAACTCCAGCGCCTGCGGAAATCGCCCCGCCCAGGCGGCCTCCGAGTGTGCCGCGCCGGCCTCGACCGTCATCCGGAGCCGGCGTGCCCCCAGCCCTGACTTCCGCAGGATCGTCTCGAGCCGGCGCACGTTGAGGACCGTTTCCCGATTCCAGTCGTCCCGCCACGTCTCGGCTGTTCCGACGCCGAGATAGACGCGCTGCGGCCAGCGCCGGACCCTGCGCGCCTGCCGCAACAACGCGCCGCCTCCGACGTAGAGCGACGGACTCTCCAGCAGCAGCCGGCCGAATCGTCCAGGATTTTTCATCGCCGTGAAGAGCGCCGCGACGGCGCCATAGGACGACCCTCCAAACGCGGTGTTCGACGCGCCGCGCGCGACCGGGTACTCGCGCTCGATGAACGGCATCAGCTCGCTCGTCACGAACGACGCATATTCAGGCGCCAGCGGATCGCGCGCGAATGGATTGCGATCGTCCTCGACCGGCAAGTATTCGCGCGCCCGCCGAAGCTCGCCGTGATCGATGCCGACGATGACGAGCGGAGGAATCAGGCGGCGCTCGATGAGCCAGGCAGCGGTTTCGGCGACGCGCCAGGTCACGCCCGTGTAGGCGCGCGATGAGTCGAAGAGGTTCTGTCCATCGTTGAGATAGAGCACCGGCCCACGCGCAAGCGATCGCGCACCGTCTGGTATCCACACGGTGATCCGTCGCGACAGACCGAGCACGGCGCTTGCAAACTCGATCGTGTCTGATGAGTAAGGCTGAGCTTCTGCCATCGTTTTTCACGTTACACTTCCGAAAAAGGGAAGTCGCTACCCTGTCTACGGCGCACCGGTATTCTCTCGCGATTCTCATCAGCCTTACCGCGCTACTCCTGCGCATGGTGATGGCCCCCCTCTGGGAGACCACTGCACCTTTCGCGCTCTTCATGTTTGCCACGGTCGTGACGGCGTGGCAGGTGGGCAAGGGCCCGGCGATCCTCACCGGGGCGGTTGGTTTAGCCACCCGACTCTACTTCGACTCCCCCCGGGACCTGGCCAACTACCGTACACGTGGGAAGAGATGGTTCGGCTGACGCTCTACGCCGGCTTCGTCGTCGGAACGAGCGTCATTCTGGATCGGATGCGCGAAGATCGCCGCGCGCTCGAAGAACGCATCCTCGATGCCCGGCGAGAAATCGACGAGCGCCGTCGGGTCGAGGCCGCGCTCGAAGCGGCGCGCGCAAGCGCCGAAGGAGCCAATCGGCTCAAGGACGAGTTCCTGGCGCTCGTCTCCCACGAGCTGCGAACACCGCTGAATGCGATCATCGGATGGGTCGCGCTGCTCCGCAGCGGCGCGGTGCCGCCGGAGCGCTCGCCCTACGCGCTCGAAATCATCGAGAAGAACGCCAACGCGCAAGCCAAGCTGGTGACCGACCTGCTCGACATCGCCCGCAGCCTCACTGGTCAGATCGAGCTCGACGCTAGTGCCATCGATCTGAACACCACCGTGCGCGGCGTCGTCGAATCCTCGCGAAAGTCCGCCGCCGCGCGCCACATCGCGATCTCGATGACCAGCGAGGAGGGACCGCTCACCGTGTGGGGCGATCTCGAACGCCTGCAGCAGATCACCGGGCACCTGCTCTCGAACGCCATCAAGTTCGCGCCCGCGGGCGGCCAGATCGGCGTGACACTTGGGCGCAACAATGGAACGGCGGAGCTCGTCGTCACCAACACTGGCGAGGGTATTCAGCCGGAGTTCGCTCCACACCTCTTCGAGCCGTTCCGTCAGGGAGAAACTGGATCGACGCGCCGGTACGGCGGGCTGGGTCTCGGGTTGGCGCTCGTGCACCAGCTCGTGCGGCTCCACGGCGGGTCGGTGTCCGGCGCCCCCGCTGGCCCTGACGGCGGCGCGCGCTTCACGGTTCGGCTGCCGCTGCGCGCAACCGTTCAATAAAGCAGCATGCTCCTGGCGCCGAGCTCGAGCTGGCGAAGCTCCTCGAGTGCCGGCGGCAAACCGCTCGGGACGTTCGGATCGGACGGATACGACGGCAGCGTCTCCGCCTCGCCCGCCGGGTCCTTGAGCTCGAGCAACGTCCGCTCGAGCGACGATGGCAAGAGGAGCGGCGTCTCGTTGGGGACCTGTTGATTCCTGGACCGCCGAGCCGGAGCATCGTTGACCAGCAGGCATACAGACACTGCCACGGTGCCGACGAGCATCAACGCCGCGAGTTGCAGGTAACGCATCACAATCACCGTTGATTGGGGGGCACGTCGAAGCGCCCCTGCCGAAACTGCTTCAGATGGTGAATATCGTGTCCGGCCATCTGAGCCATGATCCATCCGACCGTCAACTCTCCGTACTCCGGGTGGGTGAAACGCCGATCGAGCTGCTCGGGCGTGAGGGCACGCCACATTGCCAGATTGAACTGACGCAGCGTTACATACGCA
Organism: uncultured Acidobacteriota bacterium; assembly: GCA_963797625.1. GTDB lineage: Bacteria > Acidobacteriota > Vicinamibacteria > Vicinamibacterales > 2-12-FULL-66-21 > DATBJJ01. The sequence continues at coordinate 14,357 of CAWCQI010000039.1, read as the reverse complement.
TCGAGCGCGACCCGAGCGGACGCCTGATTGTCGATCAGCATCCAGTCGTCCTGGGAAAACGCCTGCGCCTGATACGCATCCTCCGACAACGCAAAGCGAGCCCGGGTCGTCAGCGCGATCTCGGTCTGCGCCAGGTGCACGAGGACTTTGCGGAAGCTCCACTTACCGGGAGCGTAGGTACTCTCGAAGTCCTTTTCGTCCCAGCGCTCGACGAGCTGTCGAATCATGCCGGGCGTTTCGACGAGGGCGTCGAGCGGTCGACGCTCGCCGAGATCCTCACCATACGGGTTGGCGACGGCCATATTGGACAATCCCGATTATGACGGCTCAGGGCTCAAGGCTCAAGGCTCAGGTTCAAGGCGGCTCAGGGCTCAAGGCTCAGGGCTCAGAGCAAGATCTTCGAGAGATTAGCTCAAGGTTTTGCCTGAGCCCTGAGCCTTGAGCCTTGAGCCGTGAGCCTTGAGCCCCTCACCACTCACATTCTTAGGGGAACATTTCTGCCGGTGCCGCAGTCTAAGGACAGCAATGAGCCCAACGACCGCGCTCGGCCTGCTGCAAGGCACGGCTGACCTCCTGATCCTCCGCGCGCTCCAGGGCGGCGCGGCCCATGGCTACGCGATCTCGCGCTGGGTGCGCGAACGCACCGAGGGCGTGCTGGCCATCGAGGACGCCGCTCTGTATCAGGCGCTCCATCGCCTCGAGGCGCGCGGCTGGATCGAGGCGGAGTGGGGGCTGTCCGAGAACAACCGCAAGGCCAAGTACTACGCGCTGACCGTGGCCGGCCGTCAGCAGGTCCGCAGCGAAGTGTCGTTGTGGAAGAGATACGCGGCGGCCGTTTTCAAGGTGATCGAGCCGGCCTGAGTGGCGGCAGGCGCCGATGACACACCGAATCAGACCTCCCAGCGCAAACCGGCTCTTTCGATTCGTCGTCCGCTCACCGAACGACATTCGTGGCGACGTGGAAGACGAGTTCGCCTTTCACATCGACATGCGCGTCGAGGATCTCGTGAAATTGGGGCTGTCGCATTCGGACGCGAGAGCCCAGGCGCTTCGGGAATTTGGCAGCTACTCGGACGGCACACAGGCGTGCGCAAGAGAGGGACACGACGATGGAGCGGCAAAGGACACTCTCGCGACTCGTGAGCGAATTCCGGCAGGATGCGACGTTTGGCGCTCGACTGCTGAGCCGAAGCCCGGGGTTCTCAATCGTCGCCGTCCTGACGCTCGCGCTGTCCATCGGCGGCAACACGGCGATCTTCAGCGTCGTGAACGCGCTCGCGCTCAAGCCGCTGCCGGCTCGCAATCCCGAGGAAATCGTCCGCATCTACACTGCCGAAAGCCTCACGTCCTGGCCCAACTACCAGGACATCGCGGCGCGCAGCGAAGTCTTCAGTGACGTAGCCGCCCATACCGGCGCGACCCGTGCGCTTGCGACGGCCGACAACACCAGCCGGATCTCAGGCGAAATGACCTCGGCCAACTATCTTGCGATGTTCGGCGTCCCCGCGCAGCTCGGCCGCGTCTATCTGCCCTCTGACGCTCGCACCGACATCGTCGTGCTCGGAGAGCGAACCTGGCGGACGCGGTTCGCGAGCGATCCTTCGATCGTCGGCCGCACGGTGATGCTCAGCGGTCGTCCGTTCGAGGTGCTCGGTGTGATGCCACGAGGATTCCGCGGCGCGCGGCCGGCGGGCTTCTTCTCTGATTTCTGGATCCCGATCGATTTGCCGAAGATGGGCAGCATGATGCAGGACCGCGGCAAGGTTGCGTTCCAGATCGCCGCGAGGCTCAAGCCCGGCGTCAACGCGGCGCAGGCGCAGGCAGCCACGCGGATCGTTGCTCTGCAACTCGCCCGCGAATATCCGGAGCTTGGAGAGCGTTTCGGACAGACCGAGGTGTTCCGGATCGACGGCGTCGCGGGGTTCCGCGGGGTGACAAAAACGCTGGCGCCGCTCTTTGCGTTCATCGGGCTGTTGACGATCATCGCCGGCATCGTGCTGCTGGTTGGCTGCGCGAACATCGCCGGACTCTTACTCGGGCGCGGTGCCGCGCGCCGGCGCGAAATCGGCGTCCGGCTGGCGCTCGGCGCCGGACGCTCGCGACTGGTTCGACAGCTGCTGACCGAGAGTCTGCTTCTCGCCATTCTCGGCGGCGCGCTCGGAACGGTCCTGGCGGTCTGGCTCACTGGCAGCATGAACTCGTTCGCCACCCGGATGTCGGCGCCGATCGAGCTCGACTTGTCGCTCGACCCGCGAGTGCTGTTCTACACACTGGCGCTATCGCTGCTGACATCGCTCCTCTGCGGCCTCGCTCCAGCGCGCCGCGCCACGCGTATGGCGGTCGTGCCTGCTCTCAAGGACGACAACCCGACGCCAGAACGCCAGCGCCTTCGCCACTGGCTCGTCGTCGGGCAGGTCGGGCTCTCCTGCGCGCTGCTGCTCTGGGGAGGCCTCTTCCTGCGGAGCCTGTCGAATGCTCAAAACGTCAACATCGGCATGGATCCGAGTGGCGTGCTCATCGCGCGGCTCGAGTTCGAGGAAGAAGTCGGCCAGGTCGGGCGCGATCGCGCCGTTCTGAGGGGCCTCCACGAGCGGATCGAAGGCATGCCCGGAGTGGAAACGCAGGGACTTGCCAAGGTCGTCCCGCTGGCGTTTTCTGGACGCGAGGAGATGCGGATGCACACCGAGAGCGATCCGCGCGATCAACCGGGCCGCTGGGTGCTGGTCAATCGGGTCGGCCCAGGATGGTTTCGGACGGTGCGGATCCCCATCCTCGTCGGACGCGATTTCACGTTCGACGACCGGCGCCGGCGCGCCGCGAGTTGCCGTCGTGAACGACACGGCCGCGCGTCAGTTCTGGAATGGTGATGCCCTCGGCAAGCGCATCCACGACGCCGAAGTCATCGGTATCGTGGCCGACAGCAAGTACTGGAGCCTCGGCGAGGAGATCCGGCCCACCGTGTACACCGCGTACTATCAGCGACCCGAGCGGGAGATCACGATCTTCCTGCGCACCTCGAACCTGGCCGCCGCCACCAAGGCGCTCCGCGCCGACATCGGGCGGCTGGATCCGACGCTCTACGCGGACATCAAGCCGATGACCGACGCCCTGAGTCCATCGCTCGTGCCCGCGCAGGCCGGCGCCGCGGTGACGAGCGGCTTTGGCGCGCTCGGCGCGATCCTCGCGATGATGGGCATCTACGGTCTCGTGGCGTTTACCGTCGCTCAACGCACGCGCGAGATCGGCATCCGCAAGGCCGTCGGCGCCAGCACGTCCGCGATCGTCGCGCTCATCGTTGCTGGCACTGCGCGTCCGGTGGCCATCGGACTCATCGGCGGCCTCGCCCTCGGAATTCTTGGCGCTCGCGCGCTCGCCGGCTTTGTCGTCGGCGTTTCTGCTATGGACCCGCTGACGCTGGCTGGAACGACGGTGCTCGTAGTGGGAACGACTCTCGCCGCAAGCGCGTTCCCGGCGCTGCGGGCCGCGAGGATCGATCCGTTGGGGGCGTTGAAAGCGGAGTAGAAGTCGAGGTCAAGGCTCAGGGCTCAAGGCTCAGGCAAGATCTTCGTGTCATGAGTTCGAAGGTTCTTAGCTTGAGCCCTGAGCCGTGCCAGCGCCTGAGCCTCGAGCCCTGAGCCTCTGAGCCGTGAGCCGATCTTAGAACCCCGGCCTCAGCTGGAACTGCCACATCCACCCGCGCGTCGGGCGGTCGAGCGGCTTGACGAAGTCGATCTCAGCAACCGCGAAGTTGAACACGTTGACGCGAACCGCGGCGCCGACGCTGAAGACCGGCTGGTTGTCGCCGGCGGGCGTGCCGGCACGCAGGCTCTGACCCCAGGCGACGCCAGCGTCGGTGAAGAACGCGCCTTCGATCGGAAGCGGTCCATAGAACTGATTGCCGCCGAACGCGCCCCAGATCGGGAACCGGAGCTCGGCGTTCGCAATCGCGACGCGGCTGCCGACCAGCCGATCGAACGCCGGGCACGCATTGGGCCCACCCCCGACGCATTCGGTCGACTCGAAGGAGTACTGATCGTAGCCGCGCACGAGACCCGGATAGCCGAGGAAGAGCGCGGGCAACATCGGATCCTCGGCGTCCTGGCCGAACCGCCCGTAGTACATCCCGCGAAGCGCGATCGTGTACGGCTTGACCGGCATCAGGTACGTGCGCATGTCCGCCAGCACGCCTGAGTAGAGCAACGACCCGGCGCTCTGCGAGAGCTCCATGCGGTATCGGCTGCCGCGAATCGGACTGGTCGCGCCGAAAATCGACGTGTCGTAGACGAGCGCCGTCGAGCCTTCACCCAGGTTCAGCGTCGGAAAGGTCTGAAGCGGCGTCTCCTCTTCGGTCAGCTGCCGGCCGTCCAGCGTGTAGGTCCGCTCCGTCAGGTCGTAGCTCTGGCCGATGCGGCGATAGCCGCCGGAGAACTCCACGCGCCACGACCGACTGAATGGATAGGTCAGGAAACCGCTGGCCGACTGATCGCGCTGGAGGTAGCGATACTCCTGCTCGACGTAGGTGTTGCCGGTGAACCCGGCCTGGAAGGCGCGCTGCACGTACGGCGTCTGATCGAGCGACAGGCCCCAATTCCAGCGATGCGTCCGGTTCAGGTAGAAGATCGTGCCGCCGAACTCATCGAAGCGGCTCGTCACTTGAGCGGCCGTGCCGATCACGTGATTGCCGAGCATGTCGCTGAAGAGGAACGAGACGCCGCCCGACGCATACGTTCCGAAAGGGTCGACGCCGACGCCGAACGACGGCTGCCCCGCGAAATCCAAGCCCCACTTCGGCTTGTACGGCTCGGGGATCGGCACCTCGGTGCTGGCCGGCAGGCCCCACGTCGCGTCCTGCAACGCTTCGACGACGAGGCCGCCCGCCTCGCTGCGCGGCGGCAGCACTGCGGCATTGCGCGGAAGATCGACTGACGGTTCGCCTGCGAGTTGCTCGGCGGTGTCGAGCGCGTAGATGTTGTAGCCGTCGTTCTCGTAGGCGCTGAAGACGAGGCGTCCGCCGGCGAACGACATCGCCGGGCTGAGCGCCGTGATCCCGCTCGCGCCGGTCAGCATGTTGGTCAGCTGTGTCGTCTTGGCACCGTCGACCTGCGTGCGATAGATGTTCGTGATGCCCTGGCGATCGGACAGGAAATAGATCGAGCGGCCATCGGCGGCCCATTGCGGGCTGATGTTCTTGGCCTCTGGAAAACCTCCGAGCTCGCGCACGGTCCCGGTCGACACGTCCATCAGCGCCAGCCGCAAGTGCCCGGGCTTGATGGTCTCGAGGTTCGTCGTGAAACGATCGGTGCTGAAAGCAATCCGCTGTCCATCGGGCGACCACGCCGGATCGATCTCGGCGTAGGCGTCGGTCGTGAGCCGGCGCAGACCGCTCTTGTCGTCCTTCTCGAGGTCGAACACGAAGAGGTCCGTGAAGCCACCGATCAGAGCCGAGAACACAATCTGCTTGCCGTCTGGCGACCAGGCAGGGTTGACAACCTCGTTCACCTCGCTCAACCGAATCTCGCGCTCGGTGCGCCCTTTATCGACGTCGACGATGGTGAGGACCGGGTCACCCTTGCTGAGGCCCGGGAAGACAAAGCGCTTGCCCGCCTGATCCCAGGCGCCAGCCGAGGTCAGGAAGGACAGGCTCTCGTAATGGGTGTTGGTGGCGGTGTTGGTGATTTTCTTGATGACTTCGCCCGTGCGCGCGTCGGCGACGAACATGTCGATCGAGAACAGATCCTTTTCCGAGAAGAACACCAGCCGCGAGCCGTCCGGGCTCAGTTCCGGTCCGATATTGAGCTCGCCCCGCTGTTTTTCGCTGGTGATGAGTGGCCTGGCAAACGATGCCGGCATCTTCGTCGCTTCGGCGATCGGCCTGAAGGCCTCGAACTCCGCGTTGTGCCACTCCCTCGTCAGTTCCTTGGTGCTGATCTGGAGGACGGACTCGATCGCGGAGGCGTAGGTCGCGTCTCGCCCGGCGGCGGCGCGCAGCATGTTCGCCACCGCGCCGTCGCCGTACTTGCCGGCGATGAACGCCCAGAGCGCCTGGCCGTAGCGGTAGGGGAAGTACTTCGGATTGTCGAGCTTGTCGATGTCGGGCAGCGACTCGCGGCGCGTGGCCTCGCGCATCCACATCGCCGTCAGCGGATCCACTGGGCCCACCGACAGGTATTCCGCCATGCCCTCGATGAACCATAACGGCAGGCCGAGCGCTCCGGCAGTGCCCGCGTTGACGTTCGTGCCGGTGATGTCGTACTGGAAGGCGTGCACGAGCTCGTGGCCAAGCACGTGGTCGCTCGCTTCGATGGGGCCGGCAAAGGGAAGAACGATACGTCGCTTGTAGGCTTCCGTGACGCCGCCGGTGCCCTCGCCGAGATCGCCCTGGATGGCGTTGGTCTGCCGGAAATGCGACCCACTCGCGTAAAGGATGAGCGGCTGACGTGTGCTCAGCTGATGATTGAGCAGCTGCGAAAGGCGCGTGTACCAGCGCTCGGCCATCCGCGAGGCCATCTGGGCCGCGGGCTCTTCCTCCGGGTAGTAATAGATGTCGAAGTGGTCGGTCTTCAGTACCTTTGAAATCGAATTCCCGGGTACTGAACCTTATTGCGGCCGAAGTAGCCGCCCTGGGCATGGGAAACCGAAGGCAGCCCCAGCAGAATGCACAGGGCTGTCGCGACGAGCGTGGAATAACCGTTCATATGGTCTCGCTATAGCAACGGATATGCCGTGGGTCGCACGGGTATTGCCGAGAAAACCATAAGATACGACAGCCGTTCGTCGTTTCACAAAGCCCGGCTGCGACCAATTCTGAGGACGACACTGTCCCCTGAAGCGGCCCGACGGTTTCAATTCCTAGGAAGCAGGTGGTTAAGCAGAAGCGCCGGGGGCACTCGTCGAGGAGTGCCCCCGGGCGTGCGAAAGCTAGAGCGTCCAGCCGGTGCGATACTCGCGCGACAGGAACTGGTTGGGATCAACCCCGCCGTCGCGGTTGTTCTCGGACGTGACCTTGTTGGTCACGCGGCGGTTCGCCCCGTCGTAGAGGATCTTCCCGCCGGCACGCAGCGAGACGATCCCGAGCAGCATGACTTCGGTCAGCTGGGTGGCGTATTCGAACGGGCAGGAAATCTCCTGCTGTCCTTTGATCGTGTCGACCCAGTTCATCTCGTGCGCTTCATGCGGAATCCGCGGCAGCGTCTGTTTGGGTTTGGGTTGTGACGCGTGACGCGAGTCGGGCAGCAGGCGCGGGTTGAGCGCCGTAGGTTTCCTGCAGCATCTTCCCCTTGCTGCCGATGTAGAGAATCCCGCCTTCGCCATTCAGGTTCTCGTCGCCGATCTCGGCGGGCTTGGGTGGCGTGAGCCCACCGTCGTACCACGTGAGCTTGACGGCCGGCATGCTGCCGCGCGCCGGGAACTCGTAGTAGGTCGAGGTCGCGAGCGGGAACGACGCGCCGTTGAAGGGCGTCGACTTGGTCTCGATGACGGTCGGGAGACCGAGCTTCAACGACCAGAACGGGTGATCGATGAGGTGCGCGCCCATGTCGCCGAGTGCGCCCTGGCCCCAGTCGACCCAGCCGCGCCAGTTGAACGGATGGTAGATCGGGTGGTAATCAACCTGCGGCGCAACGCCGAGGAACAGATCCCATGAGAGCTGATCGGAAGGCGTATACGGCCCAACCATCGCCGCAGCCAGCCTCGCGATGACATCTTCGCCACGCCACCTCGAGGCTGCCGTCGCCGGATCCTGCAGGCGCGCGGGAAGCGGCGCCGGCCGCGGCACGCCCTGCGGCCAGTAGCCGAGCGGCCGGTTCGTCCAGACGTGCACTTCGCGCACGTCGCCGATCGCGCCAGACGTGATGTACTCGTAGCCGAGCCGGGCCTCATCGCGCGAGTGGCCCTGGTTGCCCATCTGGGTGATGACCTTCGGATGCTCCTTGGCCTTCTTCGCCAGGTGGCGCGCTTCGTCGACCGACCAGCAGAGCGGCTTCTGGACGTAGACATGCTTGCCCACGTCCATCGCCGCCGTCGCGATCGCGGCGTGCATGTGGTCGGGCGTCGCGACGATCACCGCGTCGATGTCCTTCTGCTTTTCCAGCATCTCCCGGTAGTCGCGGTATTTCTGGATCTTCGGCAGCTGTTGATCGACGAACTTCGTGAGGTTCTCGGCCTGGTTGCCACGCGGGCGCTTTTCATTCGCCGCGAGCTGCGCCGCGGTCGGCGGACGCTTCTCTGGAAGGGGCGGCTTGGCGCCCTGGCTGGCGATGGCGGCCGCCTGCTTCTTCCACTGCTCGATTCTCGCGTCGAGCAGCGCGAAGTCCACGTCGCAGAAGGCGACGATGTTCTGGCTCATGACGGCGTTGGTGTTGCTGCTGCCCATGCCGCTGACGCCGACCGTCGCGATGTTCACGGTGTCGCTGGGCGCCTGGAAGCCACGCCCGAGCACATGCCTCGGCACGATGACCAGCCCCGCTCCTGCCGCCGCTGTCCGGGTCACAAAATCACGCCGCGAAACTCCTGCCGATTCGGCGTCCGGCTGAGCTTTGTCTCGTTCCGTCATGGTCAACCTCGCTAGGAAAACATCAGGGGTCAAACGCGTCATTCTACCGCTAAACGCTTCCGCGGAGTCAGCCCACAGCACGCGTCGCGGTGACCAGAGCTCAAGATCAACTAAGCCACGGATGACACGGACAACACGGCTCACAGCGGCGGGCGTTCTCAGCACCCCACCATCTATAATGAGCAACTTCCGTCGATATGAGTCTCGCCGTCGGCGATCGGCTCGGCCCGTACGAAGTTCTGTCCGCACTCGGCGCGGGCGGTATGGGCGAGGTGTATCGCGCGCGCGACGCGACGCTCAAGCGCGACGTCGCGCTCAAGATCCTGCCCGACGGCTTCGCCCTCGATCAGGAGCGGCTCGCCCGCTTCAAGCGCGAGGCGCAAGTTCTCGCCTCGCTCAATCACCTGAACATCGCCGCGATTTACGGCTTCGAAGAAGCCAATGGATTTCAGGCGCTCGTGCTGGAGCTCGTCGAAGGTCCGACGCTCGCCGATCGCATAGGGCTCGGACCGATTCCCGTCAACGAAGCCATCCCCATCGCCCGGCAGATCGCCGAGGCGCTCGAAGCGGCCCACGAGCAGGGGATCGTCCACCGTGACCTCAAGCCGGCAAATGTGAAGCTGCGGCCTGACGGTACCGTAAAGGTGCTCGACTTCGGCCTCGCAAAGAGTCTCGAGCCGGCCGTTGGAAGATCCGGCGACGCCGCGGCCTCACCGACGATTACCAGCCCGGCGATGACCGCTATGGGCATCATCCTTGGCACGGCCGCCTACATGAGCCCCGAGCAGGCCAAGGGGCAGCCGGCGGACAAGCGAAGCGACGTCTGGGCGTTCGGGGCGGTGCTTTACGAGATGCTGTCGGGCCGGCGCGCGTTCAGTGGCGACGACGTGTCCGACACGCTGGCGTTGGTGCTCAGGGGTGAGCCGGACTGGAGCGCGCTGCCAGCAACGACACCGCGCTCGGTCCAGATTCTGCTGAAGCGCTGCCTGACAAGAGATCGCCGTGCGCGCCTGGCCGACATGTCCGTCGTCCTCTACATCCTTTCGGACGACACCGAACCGGCCGAGCCTGCCCCACTCCAACCATCGCCGCGGCGGCCGTTGTGGCACCGGCTCGTGGTCCCGATCGCTGCGGCCGTCGTCGCCAGCGCGTTGGCTGCCGCGACGGTCTGGCTCGCCACTCGTCCCAGCCCTCCGCGCGTCACCCGCCTGGCATTGCCGCAAACCGGGGCGGCGCTCGCCGTCGACCCACAATCTCGCGATCTCGCAATCACCCCTGACGGAACGCACATCGTCTATAAGGGGGCGGCCGGCAGCAGACCGGCCGGCACGCAGTTGTTCGTGCGCGCGCTCGACGCGCTCGAACCGACACCGCTGACGATGCCCGGTACACCACGCGCCCCGTTTGCCTCGCCGGATGGAACATGGATAGGTTTCGTTGAGATTAACCCGGTCACCCTCAAGAAAGTCGCCATTACCGGCGGCGCGGTCGTGCCCCTCGCGCCTCTCGATGGTGCAAGTCGTGGCTTCGACTGGGATGAGAGGGGCACGATCGTCTTCGCAACGGTCGCGCCGACAACGGGACTGCTGCGGGTGTCGTCGAACGGCGGCGAGCCGTCTGTCCTGACAACGCCGAACCGCGAGCGCGGGGAAAGCGACCACCTCTGGCCGAAATTCCTGCCCGGTGGTCAGGCCGTCCTTTTTACCATCACAGCGACAACTGGCGGTATCGACGCCGCGCGCGTAGCCGTCCTCGACCTCCGAAATCTGGCCGCCGCGCCAAAGATTCTGGTGACTGGCGGCAGTCAGGCGTTCTATGTGCCGAGCGGACACCTGGTGTACGCCCATGCCGGCACGCTGCGAGCCGTCGCGTTTGACCTCGATCGCCTGGAAACGATCGGCACGTCGGTTCCGGTCGTGCAAAACGTCGTGACGCTGGCGAACGGTACCGCCGAGTTCGATGTCGCACGTAACGGCACGCTGGTGTACGTGTCGGGTGGAGTCGGCGTGGCGCCTCTGCGGACCCTCGTGTGGGTCGATCGGCAGGGGCGTGAGGAACCTATCAAGGGGCTGCCGGCGCGATCGTTTGTCGGGCCGCGATTGTCACCGGATGGCACCCGCGTGGCGCTCGAGATCCGCGATCGGGAGAACGATATCTGGCTCTGGGACTTTGCCCGCGGAACTCTCGATCGGCTGACGACCGACCCAGGCATTGACCAGGGACCGGTCTGGACCCCGGATGGAGGTCGCGTCGTCTTCACCTCCGAAGCAGGAGGAAGCCCGGGAAGTCTTTTCTGGCAGTCGGTCGACGGGTCGGGCAACGCGGAGCGCCTGACTCCTCCAACTTCGAATGTCCAGCGTGCCTCAGCGATCGCAAAGAGCGGCACGATACTGTTCTCGGAAGGTCGGGGCACGACGGCGGTCGACATCATGACGCTGACCTTCGACAAGGACTGGAGGAGCCAACCGCTGCTCGAGTCGCCAACCGCCGAGCGGAACGGTGAGATCTCGCCAGACGGGCAGTGGCTGGCATATGAGTCCAATGATGCCGGTCCGACTGAAGTGTTCGTGCGACCGTTTCCAGACGTCACCAAACAGAAATGGCGGCTGTCGGGCGAAGGCGGCGGAACGCAGCCCGTCTGGGCGCGGGACGGCAAAGAACTCTTCTACATCGCGCCCGACGGGGCCCTGATGAGCGTAGCAGTACGGCCGGACAACAACTGGGCGCCGGGCACGCCTACCAAAGTGATGGATGCGTCGTATCTACGGCTGGCCGGACTCATAATCGCGCGTACCTACGATGTGGCGCTGGATGGCAAACGGTTTCTACGGATCAAGCCGGGCGCTGGATCCGAGCGCACCGATCACCGTTGTCGTCGTGCAGAACTGGTTCGAAGAGTTGAAGCGGCTCGTGCTCGACCAGTCGCTGACGATGCGGCGACCGACTCGGTCCTTATGAAGTCCTGTCCGCGCTCGGCGCGGTCCGTCGTCGGCCGATATCCTGACGCTGACGCCCGGGGCCGATAGCGGCATCGCGCTCCTGCGAGGTGCCACTTCTGAGCGAAACGGCGAAGTCTCACCTGACGGTCGATGGCTGGCCTATGAATCGAATGAGGCCGGACCGGAGACGGAGATATACGTCCGGCCGTTCGCGAGCCCGCAAAGGTTCGCCGCATCGTCGTACTACCGCGGCACGGGACCCTACACCCCGCGCACGTACAACGTCGCGGCCGACGGGAAGCAGTTTCTGATGATCAAACCGGTCGTCGGCAACGACGGTGGTGCGACGCTCGCCAGCGTTGTCGTCGTGAAGAACTGGGTCGAAGAATTGAAGCGGCTCGTCCTGACCAGTCGCTGACGATACGCCGCGTCAACGATCACCAGACGATTCGCTCTTGGGGATGGCGTCAGTTCATCCGCCCGCGCGGAAACCGTGCCGGCGAAGCAGCGCACGGCAGGCGGGATCTCGAAGGAGCGGCGCCATCGCCGGCTCGACGTCGACGTACCCGAGGAACGGCGCCCGCTGCGCACACGCTTCGGTGAGCCACTGCAACGCCGCGTCGAACTCGCCGAGCACGGCCGCCAACATGGCGAGATCGTCCGCTCCGGCCGCGTTGCTGTCGTAGCTCTCCCGCAGCGCTCGAAACGCCGCCTGCGCGTCGTCGTGGCGTCCTTCACGAGCGGCGCAACACCCCTCGAGGAGGACGATCGTCGAGACCCCACCCAGAATCTCGCGCGCGCGCCCCAACTCGGTTCGCGCGGCCACCAGCTCGCCACGGGCCATTCTCGTCAGCGCCAGGTCGATCCGCGCCTGCGCAAACCGGGGGTTGGTCTGGAGCACGCGCTGGTACTCGCCGATGGCCTCGTCCAGGCGTCCGGCGAAGTGGAGGATGCGCCCGATGCCGCTTTGAATGATGAGCGACAGCGGATCGAGTTCGAGCGCCCGTTTCATCTCGGCGAGTGCCTCGTCGAACCGTGAGCGGGACGCCAGGAACATCGCCAGCCACTGGCGCGATGGCGCATGACCCGGGTTGAGTGCCAGTGCCCAGTTGAACTCGGCCTCCGCACCGATCCAGTCCCATTCGAAGCGGAACTTGATGAATGCGAGCGACGCATGCGCCTCGGCGAGCCCCTCGTCCAGCTGTAGAGCCCTGAATGCGGCCGCGCGCGCCTGATCGATCAAGCTGCTGCCCGATGAGGCGCGCAGGCTCACGGCGATGAGCGAGCAGCAATCCGCCAGCCCGGCGTGCGCCAGGGCGTACTCGGGATCTTCCGCCACCGCCCGTTCGAAGAGCGTTCGCGCGAGCTTCAACGCGTCGCCCGTCCGGTCGTTCAAGAAATATCGGCCGCGGAGATAGAGCTGGTAGGCGTCGGCGTTGGCCGTGTGCTGCTTGCCCAGCCGCTTCCGCTGGTTGCGGCTCAGACGCAAGCGCAGAGCGTTGGCGAGCTCCTCCGACATCTCAGCCTGAAGGGCGAACCCGTCGGCGACGCGGCGATTCAGCGCCGTTCCCCACAGCTGCGACCCATCGTCGACATCGACGAGCTCGGCGGCGACGACAAAGGCGCCAGCCCGCTCGACGACGTGGCCCGTGAGCACGGCCTGCACGCCGAGCTGCCGGCCGACGTCCTGCGGATCGACGTGCTCTCCCTTGTAACGGAAGACGGTGCTGCGCGCCATGACGCGCAGTCGAGGAATCTGCGAGAGGTTGTTGATGAGGCTCTCGGTGAGACCGTCGCTGAAGTAATCGAGCTCGGCGTCGCCGCTGCGATTCACCAGCGGAAGCACGGCAAGCGACTGGATCACGTGGCGCGCGCGACGGCGGCGCGGCGGTCTTCCCTGCTGCTCCAGTTGCGAGACCGGTGTGGGTCGTGACCGTCACCGGCGGCTCGATAGGGCTGGTGGATGGCGCCACACCGGTGCCCATGAATGTCGAACGATCGACGTCTCCCGCGTCCATCGCTCGCGCAAGGGCCCGCAGGTCCTGAAGCAACAATTCACAGGTCTGATACCGCTCGGCGGGGTCCTTGCGAAGCGCGTTCATCACGATCCGGTCGAACTCAGTGGGGACGGCGGCGGCCCGTGCCAGCGGTTCCGGATCGAGAAAGAGGACGGCGCCGACGATGTCGGCGGCGGTTGAGCCCTGGAATGGAGGCCGGCCCGCGACCATCTCGTAAAGAAGAACGCCGATCGCAAACAGATCGGCGCGCAGATCGAGCTCCGTTCCGCGCGCTTGTTCGGGCGCCATGTAGGTGAACGTGCCCATCACGACGCCGTCTTTCGTATCGACGAGACGCGTCGCAGCCTCGGCGTCGGCGAACGATTCCCGGCCAGTGAGCTTTGCCAGCCCGAAGTCCAACACCTTCACGTACCCGTCGCCACGGATCATGACGTTCTCGGGCTTCAGGTCGCGGTGGATGATTCCGGCGTCGTGCGCCGCCGAGACCGCCTGGGCGATCTGGATGCCGATGGTCAGCGCCTCACGCACCTCGACGCGGCCGCGCTCGAGCACGGTCCGCAGCGTGACCCCGTCGATGTACTCCGTGGCGAGGAACTGCATCCCGGCGGCGTGGCCGACGTCGTAGACCGTCAGAATGTTCGGGTGGTTGAGCGCCGAGATCGTGCGGGCTTCGCGCTCGAATCGCAGCAGCCGTTCCTCGTCGCGGAGCGCGCGCGGCGAGAGCACTTTCAGCGCAAGTTGGCGGCCCAGACGGACGTCCTCGGCCAGATACACCTGCGCCATGCCGCCGGATCCGAGCGGCGACAGCACACGGTAGTGAGCTAAGACGTCCCCGGAGCGGAGAGCCCA